>BTUI01000030.1:0-1032 GCA_045863195.1 Chloroflexota bacterium | reverse complement strand
GTGGACGGTGATGTGGACCTGAGATACGTCACGCTGGTGGCCGGACCCCGCTCCGAGGTCGATCGGAGTGCGTACTCAGCGACCCTTTCGCCCGCGGAGTAACCCGGGTGCCGGCGATCCTTTGCCGGCACCCGCCGCCTGCGCGTAGCGCTCCTTGCGCTGGAGGTAGCCCGGCCCTCATCGAGGGGGCCGGGTGGCGCGGCCTATCCTCACTGGCGTCGCCTTCTTCGGCGCCGCCCCGGCATGCTGGTGGCGATTGCCGTCAGACTTGCCGCCTGCCGCGAGTTTGTCCCGGTTCCACGGCGAGGCCATGTCGGGCCAGGTCATCGTCAAGTAGCGGATTCCCGCCAATCGCCCGCGTTTCCCCTCCGGTGGTGGAATACGGCACCGGCATCCGTGGTATGATATCGTCGGCACTCCGGGAGCGGAGCGGCCGGAGGTGGAAAATGGCGAACACCATCGCGTGGCCAGCGCTGGTTACCGGCGGCGCCCTGGCCCTGGCGGCCGGAACCGCCCTGGTGACGGTCCGGGGAGTCCTCGCACCGCGCACGCCGGACCGCGTGAGCTGGGTGCCGCCAGTCGCCCTCCTGGTGTGCGGCCTGCTGGTGATGGCCGGAGTCCTCCTCGCGCTCTGGGCGCTCAATCTCCGTGGCACGCTGGGGCGATGAAGGTCCACGTTTGGGGATCCACGATGGGGCGGGCCGCGTGAGCACGGCGGGACAGTGCTCGTGGGCTGTCCGTGGCCAGCGACGCGCGCTCATCGTTGGTGCTCTTGCACTCGCCGGACTGTTCGCCGCCTCGCTCGCGGCACCGCGCATAGCTGGTCACGACCCCGGGGACTCTCGTGAGGCAGCCCTGGACAACGAGCCAGCCGCGACCGAAGCCACCGGCCTGTGGACTACCCCCGCACCACCGGAGCCCACAACCGCGCCGTCACTCGAACCCTGTTCACCCGCCGAGTATCCGCCGGATTCCGCGGGCCGCGCTGTGTGCGACGAGAACACACGCGGCAAGTTCGACGGCGTCATCGCC
>BTUI01000029.1:0-1353 GCA_045863195.1 Chloroflexota bacterium | reverse complement strand
GGTCGCCCACGGCCTGCTGGTCACCCGCCTGCGCGCGCTCCACGAGCGCACGCTCCACGTGTGCCTGCAGCCCCGCCTGCTTCGAGGGGTATCGGCTGAACGAGCCCGGCAGGTCCGGCATGGGTGCCGCTCCGTCTGCGCGCCGTGGGTGTACGAGTGTACGTCCGCAGGGCCGCTGGGTGCGCCGGGCTCGTGCTGCGTCTACCCCCTGTTGCAATGTGGATAACGCGCCTCCTCACGGGGGGTTAACGCGCGGCGGCGGAGTTCTCCGCGCACGGGCCGATTCGCCTCGTGCGGAGGGGGATGGGAAGATGGACGCGGCGAACAACTGCTCAGGCGGATGATCGGGAACGTCCGGCCGCCTGGCGCGTTACCGCATCCGGGCGTCCGTCGCCCGCCGCCGCACGCATCGTTGAAGGAGCAGCACCGTGAGTCGAGGCCCGGCGAACCGCCCGCAGCAGAGCCAGGGGCGCTCCACGACGCTCCCGATCTTCGTCGCGGTGATCCTGATCTCCGCGGTGGCGATCTTCCTGGCGCTCCGCGGCCAGTTCGGCGGCGAACCGGATCCGGCGGACGTGCCGGCGGACGCGAGCGTGACTGCCTTCTGGCTGGAGACGGGCGGGCCGATGCTGCGCGAGGCGCGGGATGCGGGCCCGGAGCAGGTGACGGACATCAACGACGGCCAGACCTGCCGCCCGAGCGAGCAGGTGCAGGCGGAACGCTGCCCCTCCCTCCCCGCGCGGTACGAGGAGCACGCGCTGTTCTTCGAGCGCCTGGCGGGACGCGCGCGGAACGCGCCGCCGGCGCCGGCCGGGACCTCCGCGGAGCCGTGGTGGACGAAGCAGATCGAGGCGTGGGACGCGCAGGCGGCGGACTTCCGCCGCATGGCGGAGATCGGACGCGCCGGTTTCGCGGACGCGGACTGGGCGCCGGTGATCGCCGGGACCATGGACGGCGTCCGCCTGCAGTCGGAGGCGGAAGTGCTGCTCGGCTCGATGCTGCTGGCGGTGGAGCCGGAGAGCCGCATCGTGCCGATGCGCTGACCGGGGCTCCGGCGGGGCGCGGGCGCGGCGGGCGAGGGCGCACGAACCTGATCATCCGCATATGCCGATGAGTGGGAACGTTTCGCCTCGCGGCGCGTTTCTGTAGACGTGCGGGGTGGGACCGGGCGGCGATCAGGCCCCCGGATCGGGAAAAATCCGGATGTCCGGGTTAACCCGGAGGCCCCCGCCGACGTTCTCCGGGTTGCGTCGAAGGTGGGTGCGCCAAGGGCGTGCCTCGCCTACGATGCCCGAATCTGTAGGAGTCGGTTTTCCGGGACGAGCAGGCGACGGTTGGTGGCGTCTCGCTCGA
>BTUI01000028.1:0-1417 GCA_045863195.1 Chloroflexota bacterium | reverse complement strand
GATCTCTCCGGCCTCGACGTCAAGACGATGCAGCCGCGGCTGAACGCGCTGAAGCGCTACGCCCAGACGCGGAGCTCGATCTCCGAGGACGACCTCTACGCGCAGGTGTTCGAACCCGTCTTTCGACGCATCGCGCAGCAGTACCCGCACACCGGCACGTTCAGCGTCAACGTCAGCTGCGAGGCCTGCGAAGTCGCCCTGGCCCATCACCTCGGCGAACCCGTCGAGTCGCTACGTTTGGCACTGAGGTCGAAGGGCGACCGCGAGTCTCGGGTGGACCCGTCGGCGGCGGTGGCAGGCTCCTCCGCTGACGGCGACGGCACGGAGGCGGACGAATTCCTGACGCGGGCCCGGCGCTTTGCGGACGCCGTCGGCATCGCCGACGTCGTCCATCCGGAACCGAGGGCCGCCGCCGGCTTGCGCATCGCGCCGCTCACCGACGGCGACGCGGAGGATCCCGCGCGCCATCGCGCTTGGAGCCTACTCGCGGCGCTTCTCGGCCAGCTCGAGCCGAACGCGGCGGCGTCGCCCGCGCCGGAGCCGGCGTTCCTGCAATGGCTGGTCGATCCCGACGACCCGTCGGCAACGGCGTTCTGGGAGCTGCTGGCTTGCGCCAGGCAATCGGGCGGCCTTCGCCGCCAACCGGGCACCGCGGGCGAGGTGGCTTCTGCCTCGGAGGCAGCGTGATGCTCCCGCTGCAGGACGCCCAGGTGCGGCTCGTCCTCCTCAATCACGTCACGGTGCGCCTGGCCGACGCCGCGCGGGACGAGCTCCACGCGGCAGGCATCGAGATGGAGCAGTTGGCCCACCTTCGGCAGCTCTCGGCCGTCGATCTCAGTCGCCTCGCCGCGATGCGCAGCCTGACCATCGGCGTCACCTTCGACGGTGCGGCCCTCAGGGCTGGGCTGCGCGCGGTGGCCCTGGTCAACGAGGCCAGGGCGCTGGAGACGTACTTCATCCGCCACGGTGCGTCCACGCACCTGATGAGCGCGCTCTTCAAGCTTCGCCGCAAGCTGACGCTCAAGCGCCGCCGAGACATCGGTGCCCGGCGTCCGGCCGGTCGGGTGCCGCTGCCCGACTACGCGACGCGCGAGCGCATCTACCAGGCGTGGCGGGCCATCGTCGATCCATCGCCCCGCGTTCGCTACTACCGGCTGCACCAGGAGTTCCAGCACATCCCGATCGCCGTGCTGGAGGCGGTCGTCCGTGAGTTCGAGACCGACGAATGAACGCACGCATGGAGAGCCTCGGCATCACGCCGCAGTTGTTACTCGAAGTCTTCGACATTCCGGTGAGCTTTCATCGCTGCCTGGTGCCGATCACCGGCGGCGTCACATCGGCATTGATGCTCTCGCAGGCGATCTGGACCAGCCAGTCGCTGGAGCCTGCCGCCGACGGCTGGTTCCTCCGCTCCCAG
>BTUI01000027.1:0-1724 GCA_045863195.1 Chloroflexota bacterium | reverse complement strand
CGCCGGCGTGCGGCCGGTGATGCACTGGGGGCCCATCCTCCCGGTCGACCGCTCGCGGCAGGTCACGGAGGAACGGGCGCTGGTGGAGGCGGGCATCCAGTCGCGGCGCACCGCGGCGGCCCACCTGGGCAGCGAAGACCCGGAGGCGGAATGGGCGCGCGTGATGGAGGAGCGGGAGCGGGGAAGCTCGTCGAAAGAGCCGGCATGAGCCGCCCGGATCCTGGAGGAGCGCTGGCCGGGTCTCAGCCCGCATTGGCCTCCCGGACTGCCCGCAGCACGCGGCAGGCGCGGAGCGTGACCCACTTGCTCGGCTGGCCCTGCCGATCGATGTCCTTCACGAGCTTCCCGGCGTAGCTGTAGCGGTTGCGCCAGCGGCCATCCCCGTCGCGCTGGGCCAGCAGCCAGTCGATCGCCGGCGCGAGGCGCCGGTCTCCAGCCGCCCCCGCCTCCGCCAGCGCTTCGAGCACCTGGAGGACATCGGCCACATAGCCCAGCGGGAAACCGAGCTTGAACCAGGACGAGTTCGGCCGGGTGTTTCCGGCAGCCATCGGGTACATCGCGGTGCTCGGGTCGACGCTCAGCAGGAACGCGACGCCCCGTGCGATCGCCCGCTCGACGACCGGGGTGCGGAACTCCGCCGGGACGGCCGCGAGCGCGAGCAGGCCCTTCGCCGCGCCCCAGCCGCAGGGTTCGCCACCGTTGATGCCGCAGCGGAACCCGGGGCCCGGCGTGGCGGCGTTGTACTGGATCTTGCCCTCGCCCGTGACCGCTTCCGCCTCCCACGCGATCGCGCGCTGGACCCGCGGATCGTTCGCCCGGCCGAGCCGGACGAGCGCGCGCGCCAGGTTGCCGTTCAGGCAGTGGATCACGGTCGAGGGGGGCGGGACGCGGTGGCCGCCTTTGTAGCCGAATCCGCCGCTGATGCTCTGGGCGTGCTCGATCACGTAGTCGCACGCGGCGCGGATGCGCGGGTCGTCCCCATCCGCGCCGAGCTGTTCGAGGAAGACGACCTGCCAGGCGGTGCCGGTGTACTTGGGGCCGTAGCCCGCGCCGGGTTTCACCCAGTAGCCCTCCGCGTGCTGCGCGGCCAGGATGCTGGCGATGGGGTCGGCGGCCATCGCCGCGGCCCGTGCGCCCGCCAGCTCCGGGCCGGCCGGGTCGAGCCGCGCCAGGTCGCGCAGGGCAAGGTGGCGCACGCCGGGGTCGCACGGTTCGAGCAGCCAATCGAGGACGGCCGGGTCGATGCCGGGGATGGGTGTCATGCGCGCCATGGTAGGCAATCGCCACTGCCGTGAATACGGCCACGGTGCGCGCCCGGCGGCTCCCCTCCTTGATTGTTCGCGGCGCGCCTTGGATGGCGCGCCGCCATCTCAGCCGTGCGGGAGGCGATCACCAGTCCCCGGAGCGCCGTTCACCTATCGGTTGGTCCGGCCACGCGGGACGGTGCGATCTGGCCTCCGCCATCCCTCGCATGCGCCTACCGGAGGGTGATCGCGGCGTTCGTGATGACCGGCGTGCCGCGCTCCTTCGTCTTCGCGTCGATGAGGATCGTGTTCCCGTCCTTCCAGAACGAGGTCACGATAGTCTCGCCGGGGAACACGACGCCCGCGAAGCGCGCCTGGTAGCGGGCGACCTTCGCCGTATCGCCGCCGAGCGCGTTATCGACCACCGCCTTGCAGACCACGCCGTAGGAGCAGAGGCCGTGCAGGATTGGCACGTCGAAC
>BTUI01000026.1:0-1762 GCA_045863195.1 Chloroflexota bacterium | reverse complement strand
CCGGTACGCGAGGACCCAGAGCACGGCGATGATGCCGTCGAGGCTGGCCATGACCCGCGTGGCCTCGGCCGCCGGCAGGTAGCGGCAGGCCCGCGCGATGCGCAGGGCCATCACGGTCTCGCGAGCGGAGTTCAAGGCGTCTTCGAGCCGCGAGCGGCGCTTCCCTGCCCTGTTCCAGACGCCCTCGCTGCCGTTCAGCGCCGCGCTGTTGCTGGCGCTCTTCATCTGCGCGGCGAGGTCGCGATCGTGCCGGGCGACCTGATCTGCCAGCTGATGAACATCGCGCACCATGTCTTCGAGTGAATCCAGAATTCTCATGAGCCATCTCCCATTCCGCCTCTCTCTTCGAGGCGACAGCCCCCGCGGCGCCGCGCGGAGCGCGGGTCAAGGGCGAGGGCGAGCGGAGCGAGCCCGAGGCGCGGCGTTCAGCCGCGCGAACCCTTGAGGCGCGCGAGCACGGCGCGAGAATGGGGAAGCGAAGAAGAGACAATCCCGTTCCCGAGCCTGATCCTGATCCTGATCCTGATCCTGATCCTGATCCTGATCCTGATCCTGATCCTGGTCCTGGTCCTGATCCTGGTCCTGGTCCTGATCCTGGTCCTGATCCTGATCCTGATCTCAGGTAGCGTCGCCCACGCCGAGCACGCGCACGGCTGGGAAATGCGCCGCTCGGATCCGCTCGAGATCCTCCACGTCGCCGGTGTACACCACCCCCCCGTGCGCGGAAGCAAAAGCCACGACGGTGACGTCGATCGCCTGCCCGCTCACCTTGTCGCGGATCTTCCCCATCGCCTCGCCAGCGGCGCGGGCTACCGCCGAGCCAGGCGTCTCGCGCCGCGTGCTCGCGCTCGTGGCCGCGGTGCGAAGATAACACCTGACCGCTCCGCGTTCAGCTTCGCGGACCTCCCACGGGGAGCCAGATGTCCGCGTGGCCGGTCGTTCACTCGGTCGGATGACTCGCAGCAGGGCGGCATCCAGATGTCCGCGCGTGGCGGCCATCCGGCTGCGGCCGCGGCGCCTTTGCCAGGAGGGAGGACCCACGCTAACTTGTCGCCATGGAGCCCGCGCGCCGGATCGAGACCCACATCGACGACACCGTGCCGCGACCGGTCGTCTCGGGCACGGACATCAAGGTCAGCCAGATCGCGAGTGAAGCCGAACATCTGGGGATGACTCCGGACGAAATCGTCGAGGCCCACCCGCACTTGACCCTCGCGGACGTGCATGCGGCGCTCGCGTATTACTACGACCACCAAGCAGCCATCCAGCGAGACTGGCAGGACGCGCGCGCAGTCATCGCGTCGCTGCGCGAGCATGACCCCCGGCGGACACCTCAACCCCGGCGGTGAGCTCGCTCCTGACGGCCGACCACGACTTCCTGCGCCTGACCCAAGCGCCGTCCGTTGCGTTCCCTGGGCTGATCTTCCTGCTACCGGCGACGCCCTTGGGTGAAGCCATCAGAGCGGTGGCGTTCCTCGCGACCGTGCTCGAACCGGCCGACATGGAGAACCGGGTGGAGTGGGTGCCCTAGGTCGACTCCGCGTCCCGCGAGCTCCGGCGCCAGATGTCCGCGCACCCGGCCCACCCGGCCGGGCCCGCCCAGGCCGGAGGCCGGCGCCCAGGCGAGCCCGACCCGCGGGTCACCTCCGGTACGCGAGGACCCAGAGCACGGCGATGATGCCGTCGAGGCTGGCCATGACCCGCGTGGCCTCGGCCGCCGGCAGGTAGCGGCAGGCCCGCGCGATGCGCAGGGCCATCACGG
>BTUI01000025.1:0-1766 GCA_045863195.1 Chloroflexota bacterium | reverse complement strand
ACGCCCTTGCCCGCCGCGAGCTTCACACGGTGGAGCTTCACGTCAGTGCTCGCCGCGATGGTTGCGGCCACGCTGCTCTCGCCGGCCGCGGTCGCGTCAGCTGACCCGAACTCGACGTCCTCGATTAGGACCGTCGCGCTCGCGCCGTTGATGTCCAGCGCCGTTCCCTTCACCGCCGGCTTCACCACCGCGCGCTTACCCGTCTCGTAGCTCCAGTCCGTGCACGAGAATCCGCCGAACAACTTCCCACCGGCGGTGATTTTGACCTGCTCTGCGTACGTGGTGTCGCACACCAGAATCAGCTTTCCACTCGCCGCCGCGAGCGCTTCGGTGATCGTCTTGAACGGGCTGGCCTTTGTCCCCGTGCCCGTCGTCGCGACCGTGCCGTTCACGAACACCGCGTGCTGATCGTCCACCAAGCACGCTTCTTCGCTCGGAGTCTTGCTCGTGTCGCACTGCCCGCCGTCGGTGCCAGCGGTACCGCCGGACCCCGACACGCCGCCAGTGCCGCCAGCACCGCCCGTGTTGCCTGTGCCCCCCGTGTTGCCCGTGCCCCCCGTTCCCGAGGTGCCTCCGGTCCCCCCGCCCCCGCCGCCGCTCGCACCACCGGTGGCACTCGACGGTTCGAATTCCCCGCTCGAGCAGGAGAGCGTGCAGGCGATGATGCCCACTCCCAGCGTGCTCGCCGCCCTGCGGGCGGCTGCGGGCGCTGCCCCTCCCATGCGTCCGCGCTCGCGCTCTGCGCTCGCGGCGGCCGCGGGAGGGGAAGAGCGGGTCGGATAGTGCACCTACTTCACCTCGAGCGTGTTCTGCGCAAGGCCGTCGATGCCATCGTTGCTGCCGGCCTTGCCTCCGGCGCCCTTGTTGCCCTTCGGGCCCAGCGTGACCTTTGCGCTGCCGTCGATGGACGGTGCGGCTGAGCCCTTCCAGACGACGGCCACGCTGATGCCGCCGGCACCGCCGCCGCCTGCTCCGCCTGCTCCGCCGGCAGCGCCCGCGCCTCCCTGGCATCCCCCACTCACGTCAGGCAGTCCGCCGTTACCTCCGGAGGGCTGCCCTACCTGTCCCGCCGCGCCCGCGCCACCGTTCCCCGCATCCGCGGTCGCGAGCTCGCTGCCCGCGTCGATGGAGACCGTGGAGTCCACCGTGACGAGCGCGATGCTCGCGCCACCACCTCCGCCACCCGGCCCGCCTGCTCCGCCGCAGCCGCCGCAGCCGCCGCCGCCACCTCCTCCGGAGACCGAGCTTGCGCCGCCACCGCCACCTTGGCCTGGGCCGCCGGGAGTGGCGTTCGCGCCTTTGGTTGGCATCCAGGTCGTGCCGGCCAGCGTGCCGAGGGTAGAGGCGCCGGGGGCTGAAGTCGCCGCGGGTGCCGCCGCGCCGTCCTTGCCGGTGCCTCCTGAACCGCAACCGACAAGCTTTACGCCGCCCTGGCCGCCGCCGAGCGCGGGGAGTCCAGGATTACCGTCCTGCGGCGTTGGTGCGTTTCCACCGGCGCCTCCGGTGGTCTGATCTCCTGCCGGACAACTGCAGGCTTTTGGCGCTCCGCCTGCGATCCCAGATGCGCTGTTTCCGTTCAACGTGCTTTGCGCGGGATAGGTGAATGGGCCTAGGACTCCGTTCGTGCCCGTGACGCCCTTGCCCGCCGCGAGCTTCACACGGTGGAGCTTCACGTCAGTGCTCGCCGCGATGGTTGCGGCCACGCTGCTCTCGCCGGCCGCGGTCGCGTCAGCTGACCCGAACTCGACGTCCTCGATTAGGACCGT
>BTUI01000024.1:0-2444 GCA_045863195.1 Chloroflexota bacterium | reverse complement strand
GAGTGCACAATGGGAAGGGTTCTGACAATGGCCGCCCCCGGCGCGGGCGATGAGCCTGGAGCATGAAGTGGACGTTGAGCGGTATCTCAGGGCCATGCACCGCACCCCGGAAGGCGGCAGGTCCCCCGGTCTCGCCGCCGCCTTCCAGGCGCTCGAGTGCGAATCAGACCGCCTCGGCCTCGGCCCCTCCGTCCGCTGAACGCCCCAGCCCCGCCAGCACCTCCTCCGTGTGCTCGCCGAGCTGCGGGGCCGGGTAGCGGAACCCCCCCGGCGTGCGTGAGAACTCCGCGTAGGAGCGCACGCCGGCCACTGTCCCGAACGGCGCCAGCTCGTACTCCTCCCAGAACCCGTTGGCGTGCAGCCACGGGTCCGTCGTCGTTTCGTCGCGCGTGACCACCGCCACCGCCGGGATGCCACGCCGCTGCAGCGCTTCCAGCAGGGCTTCCCGCTCCCTGCCGGTCAGCTTCGCGGCGATCGCCTCCGCGAGGCCGCCGGTCCGCGGTTCCTCCATGGGCCGCGGCCACCGCGCGCGCCAGCCCGGCTCCCCGAGCGCGTCGCACAGGGCACCGAACTGCCCCGGCCCCGTGGCCGCGACCGCGATCCACCCGTCCGCGCAGGCATACAGCCCCTCGAGCGCGCCCGTCCCGGCACAGTCCGTATACCCCACCGGGGCGGGTGGCCGCCCTTCGTACCACGTGAGCTCGCCCGACTGGCAGAGCACCGCCTGGTTCGCCAGCGAGGTCCAGGCGTGCTGGCCCCGGCCCGTGCGCTCGCGCGCGTTGAGCGCGGTCACCACCGCGAACGCCGCCTGCAGCCCGCTCGCCTCGTCGTTCACCGGCAGCGTGTGGAACACCGGCTCGCCATCGCCACCCTGCGCCGACATCATCCCGCTGAGCGCCTGCAGCAGCGGGTCGAACCCCGGGTCGGGCGCCAGCGGCCCCGTCTTCCCGTAGCCCAGCACCGAACAGGTGATGATCCGCGGGTTGATCGCGCTCAGCGTGGCGTGGTCGATCTTCAGCCGCTCGCTCACGCCCAGCCGGTAGTTGTCCACCACCACGTCCGACGCCCGGACCAGGTCGTAGAAGCGCTCCAGGTCACCCGGGTCCTTCAGGTCGAGCACCACGCTGCGCTTGCCCCGGTTCCACCCCGCGAAGCCCAGCGCAGCCGTGCGGAAGGAGTCGCCGTGGACCGGCTCGACCTTGATCACGTCGGCGCCGTAGTTCGCCAGGATGGTCGGCCCGAACGGCCCCGCGATCACCACGCCAAGGTCGAGCACGCGGATGCCCGCGAGCGGCGCTCCGGTGCGCGGTCCGGCCGGCGCGGGCAGCGGCGGGCGCGGGCCCCAGCCCACCGCTTCGATGGCCGTGTCGGTCATCAGCGCGCGCACCTCGCCCGGTGTCTCCGTCAGCTTCGACGACACGCCCGGGACCACGACCCTGCCGAGCGCCGGGTGTTCGAGCTCGACCCGCATGCCGTTCGCCGCCACCTGCTCGCTCGCGAAGTACGGTTCGCGCTCACCGACCGGCCCCGAGGGGACGCCCGCGGCGTGCAGGATCTCCAGCCACTCGTGCCGCGGGCGCTCCGCGAAGCGCGCCTCGAGCCGCTCCATCGCCATCTGGTTGCCCGGCGCCTTCTGCAGGTTCGCGATCTCCCCGTCGATGCCCTCTTCCGCCAGGATTTCCAGCAGGTCGAGCGCCTGGAGCGCTTCGAGGAAAAACGGCATGAAGAGCGTCGCCAGGAAGAGCCACTCGCCGTCGGCGCACTGGTAGAGGCGGTAGTTCGGGCTGCCGCCGCGGGTCCCGCGCCCGCCAACGATGCGCATCACGCCCTCGGCCCGGATGGCCCCGCCCGACTGCACCGCCGCCATCCCGTGCACGCCCGAGCACACGACCGCCTGCCCCAGCCCGCTCCACGAGCGTTCGAACAGCGCTGCTCCTGCCGCGGCGGCGATGGCCTGCGCGTGCCCGTAGGCCACCTGCGGCGTGACCAGGTGGACCGGCACGTCGTCCCAGCTCGATTGCGCCCAGGCGATGCCCGAGACCGCCTGCATGAGCGATTCAGCCGGTGGCACGTTGCTCCAGCGGCCCGTCGTCCCGAACATCGGCGCCCACAGGTGGACCAGCCGCGCGTGGGCGGCGGTCAGCGTCGCGCCATCGAGCCCGAACCGCTCCAGCTCGCCCGGAGCGGCATCGAACACGGCCAGGTCCGCCTTCGCCAGCAGGTCGCGCGCGGTGGCGAGGCCAACCGCCTCGCCGAGGTCGAGCACGACCCGGCGCTTGTTGCAGTTCCATGCCAGGTAGCCAGGGTGCGCGGCCATCCGGTCGCCGCCGGGAGGCTCGACCTTCACGACATCGGCGCCGAACTGGGCGAGCAGCCCGCAGGCCATCGGCCCGGCCACGCCCTGGGTGAAATCGAGCACGCGCACGCCGGCATAAGCTCTTTCA
>BTUI01000023.1:0-2851 GCA_045863195.1 Chloroflexota bacterium | reverse complement strand
AACGTTCAACTTAACTCCGGGCTCAAAAAGGTATGAGTCGTCTTGAGACGCTCGCCCTCGGCGGGTACATACCCACGACACCAGAGGTGGTGTCCCGGATCGCAGCGATGATCCGGCCCGTGACGCACGGAGGCCGGGTCGCCGTGCGCCTCATCGATCCCTGCGCGGGCACCGGCGCGGCGCTCGATCAACTCGCAGCGGCGGTCGGCGGCGAGACCTACGGCATCGAGCTCGAAGCCGACCGATACGAGGAGGCCGCGGCCGTCCTCGACCACGCGCTCCCTGGGAACGCGCTCGCGGCACGGATTGAGGAAGGCGGGTTCTCCTGTCTCTTCCTCAACCCGCCCTACGACATCGACCTGGATGCGCGACGGTTGGAGCACACGTTCCTCACCGCGATGTCGAAGGCGCTCCGCCCCGGCGGACTGCTGATTTACATCGTGCCGCAACGCCGGCTGGCGACGTCAGCGCGCTACCTCGCGGGTCACTACCGCGACCTCGCCTGCTGGCGCTTCCCCGACGGCCTCCACGAACGCTTCGAGCAGGCGGTCGTCTTCGGGACGCTACGCGAAGCGCCGGTGTCCGACACCGCCGCACGGGCGATGGTCGAGGCGTGGGCGTCGAAGCCGCTGCCCGAACTGCCAGTCGCCGGCGCGATGAAGCAGCCACGCACGCTGCCGGTGCTCCCCGCCGGCGACGTGCTGTTCACGTCCTTCAACTTCGATGCGGCCGAGGCCGCCGTCGAGGCGCGTCGCTCCGGCGTGTGGACGCACGCGGCCCTCCTCGAACGGCTCTGGCCGCCGGAAGAGCGCAAGGTCCGCCCGTTGATGCCGCTCCGTCGAGGACACCTCGCGGTAATGGTCGCGGCGGGATTCCTCGACAGCGTCGTGCTCCACTCCGGGCAGCAGCGGCTGCTCGTCAAGGGACGCACCTACAAGGAATCGATCTCCGTCTACTCACCTGACCCCGACGTCGAAGTCGAGCGCGAGGTGATGCGAACGTCGGTCGCGGTGCTCAACCTCCGCACCGGCGACGTCGAGGTGATCGACACCGGCGCAGCGGACACAGCCGCGCCGTGACGACCCTCCCCGAACTCCTCACCGAGCACGGTGAGGCGATCACGCGCGCGGTCTTGCGCGCCTATCCGCCGGTCTACACGGCGCGCACGCGCGATGACTGGCGCTTCGACCTCTCCACGCTCAAGCGCAGGCCGATGGGAGCGCAGGGCGACGCGATCCGCGCCGCCGCGGTCTCACTCCAGCGTCATCGCGGCACCAACGTGGTCGGCGAGATGGGCACGGGAAAGACGATGATCGGGGCGTCAGCGGCCTACGTCGCAGGGTTCCGGCGCGTCCTCGTCCTGTGCCCGCCCCACCTGACGCGCAAGTGGGTGCGGGAGGTGCAGGAGACGGTGCCGCTCGCCGAGGCGGTGATCGTCAACACGATCAGCGACCTCCGAAGGCTACGACTCGATCAGCGGTGGCCGCTGTTCGTGATCCTCTCCCGCGAGAAGGCCAAGCTCTCGTATCGCTGGACGCCCGCGGTGCTAAGCCGTCCGGACACGGCCGGTGGCCGTGTCGTCCGTGACGAACACGGCGACATCGCGCGGCGCACCTGCTGTCCGGGCTGCTGGCGGACGGTGCTAGACGAGGAAGGGCTCCCGCTCGACCTCACCGACCTCGCGCGACGAAGACACGTCTGCTCCCACTGTGGGACGCCGCTCTGGCAGGCCGACCGAAGTGGGCCCGCGCGGGTGCCGCTCGCAGACTTCATCAGCCGGCACATGCCGGACGCCTTCGACCTCCTGATCACCGACGAGAGCCATGAGTACAAGGCACGCGGCTCGGCACAGGGAATCGCGGCGGGCACGCTGGCTGAGACTTGCGGCCGGACGCTCACCCTCACCGGCACGCTGATGGGTGGCTACGCCTCGACACTCTTCCACCTGCTCTGGCGGTTCTCGCCGGAGGTCCGTGGGGAGTTCGCCTACGGCGAGGAGGCCCGCTGGGTCTCGCGCTACGGGATCGTCGAACGCATCACGCGCAAGACCGGCGACGACGACGTGGTCGATGAGGGTCGATCGAGCCGGCGGCGCGGGTATCGCACGCGGACGGTGGAGAAGCCCGGCGTCTCCCCCGCGATCCTGTTCCACCTGATCGGCAACACGGTGTTCATCCGCCTGACGGATGTCGCCACGAACCTCCCCGAATACCGGGAAGAGGTCCAGCTGGTCAGTATGGCTCGCGCTGACGGCGACGGCCCCTCGCAGGCGTCGGCTTATCGCGACCTCGCGGATGCGCTGCATGCGGCGGTGATGGCGGCGCTCGCGGGAGGCTCCCGTCGTCTCCTCGGCGCCTACCTCCAGGCGCTGCTCGCCTACCCCGACGCGTGCACGCTCGGTGAAGAGGTCGTCGACCGCTCGACCGGAACGGTAATCGGTTCCGCTCCGGCCCTGCCGGACGACCGCCTCTACCCGAAGGAACAGCAGCTCGTCGACCTCGCGGTGGAGGAACGGCAACAGGGCCGGCGCGTCCTCGTGTACGTCACGCACACGGAGACGCGCGACCTCACGCCCCGGCTGGAACGGGTGCTCCGCGAGGCGGGACTGCGCGTCGCGATCCTGAAGGCGGACACCGTCCCGCCCGACCGCCGCGAGGAGTGGGTCGCGCGGCGCGTCCGTACCGGCGTCGATGTCCTCCTCGTCCATCCACGCCTCGTCCAGACCGGCCTCGACCTGATCGACTTCCCCACGATCGCCTGGTACGAGGTCGAATACTCCGTCTACACGATGAGGCAGGCGAGCCGGCGGTCGTGGCGCATCGGCCAGCGCCGGCCGGTGCGCGTGATCTAC
>BTUI01000022.1:0-5960 GCA_045863195.1 Chloroflexota bacterium | reverse complement strand
CGATGTAGAGCGGGACCCCTGCCACCTCGGCGATGGCGATGGAGCGGTGGACGCCCTCGGCCTCCATGCGGGTCGGGCGGGTGTGGGCGTGCCACCGGGGCGCGACCTTCCCGTCGGCGACGGCCTGGCGGATGATCTCGTCGATGACGATGCCGTTCTCGGCGTGCATGCAGATGCGCGTGCCGTTCTCCCCCGCCTGGCGGAAGGCCCGGTAGAGGGTGCCGTCGTCCACGTACAGCACGCCCGGATACGCCATGAAGAGCTTGTAGCTCGTGATGCCCTCGTCGGCGAGGCGCCCCAGCTCGGGCAGGCGCTCGTGGGGCATGTCCGTCACGATCATGTGGAAGGCGTAGTCGATGGTCGCCCTCCCCTCCGCCTTCGCGTGCCACGCATCGAGGCCCTCGATGGTCGAGCGCCCCTTCGTCTGGATGGCGAAGTCGATGATGGTCGTCGTGCCGCCGAAGGCCGCCGCCTTGGTGCCGCTGTCGAAGTCGTCGGCGGACGTCGTGCCGCCAAACGGCATGTCGAAGTGGGTGTGAGGGTCGATGCCGCCGGGGATGACGAGCTTGCCGGTGGCGTCGATCACGCGATCTGCGCCGACCGCCAGGTCCTTGCCGATGAGCGCCACGCGCTCGCCCTCGATGTAGACGTCGGCGAAGTAGTCGTCCACCGCCGTCACGATGCGGCCGTTCTTGATGAGCACGGACATTGCGAGCCTCCTTGCGGTTGCGCCCTGAGCCACCCTGTCGGGCCACCATGAAACCAGCAATCGGTGGAGGTCGTCAACCGCCTCGCGGCGCTTGCAGCACCCTGGGTGGCGCGCTAGGGTGGCGCCCCATGGCCCAGATCTACCTGTCAGCAGATGCCGTTGATGTCATCGAGGGGTTCGTCAACGCCCCCGAGGCCGTGTTCTCCCAGGCGATGCTGCGGCGCGCCGACGCCCTGATCGACCAGAGCGAGCTCGATCCGAGGGCCGTCCCCGGCGGGGTGGCCTGCACCGTCTACGATCAGGGCGCCGCCTTCGAGGCCTCCATCACCGTGGACGAAGGTGAGTTTCGCACCCACATGGCGTGCTCGTGCGGGGCACAGGGACCTTGCCCCCACGTCGCGGCGCTGGCCCTGTGGCTCCAGTCTGACCCCGACAAGCTGTACAGCTTCGAGGAGCCCGGCGGCGACGAGGGCACGCTGGCCAGGCCGGCCGCCCCGCTCAGCGAGCTGCTGGGCGCCTCCTCGGCGGAGTACACGCCTGCCGCCCCCATCCCGCAAGAGCAGACAGCCAGCGCCGTCGCGGCCCGCCTCCACGCGGGCATGACCGTCGAGGAGGTGCGCGCGTGGGCGCGCGAGGCCCAGCTCGCCAGCTCCGTGGAGCAGCCGCTCCGCGCCCTGGTCTCCGACCTCCATGTCAGCGCAGTGACCCGGTACACCACTTGGGGAGATCGGCGCACGGTCGCGGAGCTGCTCGCCGTTACGTCGCAGGACACCACCTACGTGCGGGAGCTCCAAGGGGAGCTCCTCCAGTGGCTCAGGTCCACCGCGATGTCGATCCTCGGCCCCAGGGACGCGGAGGTCGCGCGCGCGCTGCGCCGCCAGGTCCCGGCGGACCCGGTGGCGGCGGCCGCCTTCATGTCGCTGGAGAGCCTCCGCCGGAAGGTCCGGGCGACCGTGCCCCGGCTCGGCGTGAAGGGGCCCACCGGGAGGCTCCGCTTCGACCCGCCCTCGCAGTCCCTCTGCTACGAGCACGGCCGCGAGGCCGGCTGCGTGTCGATCGGAGCTGCGGGGACCCTCCGCTTCGCAGACAGCCCCGAGGGCCTGCGCTTGGAGGTGTCCTGCCCGTGCAGCAGCGTCCAGCACGGCTGCGCGGTGAGGCTTGCCCTCTTGGAGTCTGCGCTGGACCTGCTCGGCCTCCCGGAGCGAGCCAACGAGGCGGCGCCGCTCGTCCGCATGCTGACCGCCCCGGCCTGGGGACGCACTCTGCTCGCCCTCGACATGCTCCTGAGCGGGGCGGCGTCCGAGGAGGACCGGGTCATCGCGTTCCGCGTGGGCCAGAGCTACAGCGGCCCGACCATCGTCCCCTGCACCTGCAAGCCGAAGAAGAAGGGTGGCTACACACTGCGCAAGCTGGCGCAGGGCGAGCTGGACGCGCTCGTGCTGACCCGCGCGGAGCAGCACGCCGTGGACCTGCTCTGCCCCGAGGGGGACCTGCGCGGTGAGGTGTCACGCGCGTCCACGCATCGCGCCATGGCGCTTCTGGAGGGGCACCCGCGGGTGTTCCTCGACGTCCAGGGCTCCCCGCAGCTCCGTGTCGTGCGGACGGACGCGGTGCTGCACGCCGAGCGCGACGAGGCTGGGGCGGTCCTCCTTGGCGTCCGGATAGGGAGCACTCACCTGACGCTGGCCCAGGCAGAGTCCGTCCTGGACCGCAACGCGGCCGAGCTCGTCGCGCGCGTGGACACCGTGGCCGGCACGCTCTCGGTCATCCGGGTGCCGCGCCTGCTGGCTCAGGCCGTGGAGACCCTGTCGAGCAACGGTGGGGCGCTCCCTCCGGAGGCGGCCGGCGAGCTGCTGGACCGCCTGCCGCACCTCTCCGCGGCCATGGCCGTCGCGGTGGCGCCCTCCCTGCGCGGTACGGAGGTGGAGTCTCACGCGGCTCCCCACGTGCGGCTGACCCTGCACGGCGACGGCGCGCTGGGCGTCGAGGTGCGCGTGCGCCCGCTCCCGGACGCCCGCGCGCTGCTGCCCGGTGTCGGGGCGGCGGAGGTCTACGTGCACCGCGCCGAGGGGACCGTGTGCGCCGTGCGGGACCTGGCGGCCGAGTCCCACGCCTCCACGGAGCTGATGGCGCGCCTCGCCCTGCCGCCCGACCCGCCGGAGCCTTGGAGCTGGACCCTGGACGCCACCGCCGGGCTGGACGCGCTGTCCGCCCTCGGCGCCCTCGGCGACGCCGTCGAGGTCCTGTGGACCGACGAGCGGCGCGCCGTGATCGTCCCGGCGACCCCGCAGGGCCTCAAGCTCCGCGTGACCAAGGACCGGCAGTGGTTCCAGCTCGGCGGGCAGGTGACGACGACGCTCGGCGCCGTCCCCCTCGGTGAGCTGCTGGCCGCGGTGCGCGACCAGCAGCGCTATGTGCGGCTCGGCCCCCAGCAGTGGGTGCGCATCGAGGACGCGCTGCGGGAGCAGCTCGGCGCGGCGGCCCAGCTCGGCACGGGCGATGGGGCGCGCCTGCCGGCCCTGGCTGCTCCGATGATCGAGGGGCTCGCGGCGCAGGGAGCGTCGGTCGATGCAGACGGCGCGTTCACGGACCTGCTGGAGCGGCTCCGCGCCGCAGAGCGCTTCGAGCCCCAGCTCCCGGCGGGCCTCGCCGCCGAGCTGCGCCCCTACCAGGCGGAGGGCATCCGGTGGGCCCTGCGCCTGGCCCGTTGGGCGCCCGGCGCGTGCCTCGCGGACGACATGGGCCTCGGCAAGACGGTGCAGGCCCTCGGCGTGCTGCTCGACCGCCAGCGACTCGGGCCGGCCCTGGTGATCGCCCCGACCTCGGTGGGGTTCAACTGGCTCCGCGAGGCCGCGCGCTTCGCGCCGGGGCTCCGCGTGGCGCCGCTCCGGGGGCGCGCCGACCTCGACCACCTGGAGGACATCGGCCAAGGCAGCGCGCCCGGCGTCGTCGTGACGAGCTACGACCTGGCCGTCCGGTATGGGGACGTGCTGTCCGCGATCCGCTGGGCCACGGTGGTCCTGGACGAGGCGCAGGCCATCAAGAACCCGGCGACGCAGCGCGCCAAGGCCGTGTTCGACCTGGCGAGCGAGTTCACGCTGGCCCTGTCCGGCACCCCCATCGAGAACCACACGGGCGAGCTGTGGAGCCTGTTCCAGGCCATCGGGCCCGGCCTGCTCGGCAGCCAGGCGGACTTCGCGAAGCGCTTCCAGGTGCCGGTGGAGCGCCACAAGGACCCGCGCGTGCGCAGGGCGCTCGCCCGCCTCGTGCGCCCGTTCACCCTGCGGCGCCTCAAGTCCGAGGTGGCCCAGGAGCTGCCGCCCCGCACGGAGGTGCGCCTGGACGTGGATCTCTCCTTGGGGGAGCGGCGCCTCTACGACGAGCTGCGGGCCTCCGCGCTGGCCGCCCTCGCCGTCCCGACCACCGAGCCAGGCCAGCGCCGCTTTCAGATCCTCGCCGCGCTCACGCGCCTCCGCCAGCTCGCGTGCCACCCGCGCCTGTGGGACCCCGCCTCCACGGTGGGGTCGGCCAAGCTGGAGGTCCTGCGGGAGCTGGTCGCCGAGCTGCGCGACAACGGCCACCGCGCCCTGATCTTCAGCCAGTTCACGAGCCTGCTGGCGCTGGTGCGCGAGGCGCTGGCGTCCGACGGGGTCCGAATGCGCTATCTCGACGGCAGCACCCCTGCTGCCCGCCGCCGCGAGGAGGTCGACGCCTTCCAGGCGGGCGGCGCGGACGTGTTCCTGCTCTCGCTCAAGGCGGGGGGGTCAGGGCTCAACCTGACGGCGGCGGACTACGTCATCCACCTCGACCCGTGGTGGAACCCGGCGGTCGAGGACCAGGCGACCGACCGGGCCCACCGCATCGGCCAGGACCGCCCCGTCACGGTCTATCGCCTGGTCGCCCGCGGCACGGTGGAGGACGGCATCATCGCGCTGCACAGCGACAAGCGGGAGCTGGTGGCGGCGGTCCTCGACGGGACGGGGTCGGCGACGGCCCTGTCGGCGGACGAGCTCCTCGCGCTCATCGCCGGGGGCGGGGATGCAGACGACGGGCTGGCGGACGAGGCGGGGATGTAGCGCGACCGAGCTGGAGCGGTCCTGGGCCCGCGAACGGGTGGTGTCCTTGCAGGAGGACCATGGTCAGTTGCCCCCCCCCGACGCCTGGACGCTGCGCAGAAACCCCGCTAGTCTGCACGGCCGCGCGGACCTCGGTCCCTGCCGCCGGGTCGACCCAGACCGTGGCCGACCGCGACGCTCGCATCGGTGGGACCGTCCACACCCCCGCGCAAGTGACGGGCGACCTTGCAAGCCCTGAAGGCCCGACTCTCGAAGATCCCGCAAGGGACCGCCGCCCTGTTCTTCATCCAGATCTTCGCGACCCTCGGCTTCGCGGTGCTCTACTCGACGCTCGTGCTCTACGCGACCGGGCACCTGGGCTTCAGCTCGAAGGAGGCCACCGCCATCATGGGCGTGTTCGGCGCCTTCAACTACGGGCTGCACCTGTTCGGCGGCTACCTGGGCGGCAGGTTCCTCAGCAACCGCAACCTCTTCGTCGGCGGCATGGTGCTGCAGATGGTCGGCTGCGCCATCATCGCGGCCGGCAGCGCGGCGGCGCTGTACTGGGGGCTCGCCCTGTTCCTCACGGGCAGCGGCCTCAACGTCACGTGCCTGAACATGATGCTGACGCAGCGCTTCGCGCCCGACGACGCGCGGCGAGAGAGCGCGTTCCTCTGGAACTACGCCGGCATGAACATCGGGTTCTTCATCGGCTTCGCGGTGGCCGGCCACTACCAGGAGACCGAGAGCTACACGAACCTGTTCACCTTCGCGACCGTCGGGAACTTCCTGGCCATCGTGCTGGTGCTCGCCAACTGGCGGGGCGTCGCCGATCTGGACACGCCGCTCCTCAAGTCGACGAGGGGGCAGTTTCGCGCGCGCTTCGCCGTCGGCGCCGCCGTCCTGTTCGGCGTCCCTCCGCTGGTGTGGATCATGCTCCAGCACACCGGCCCGACCGCGACCCTGATGAAGGTCGTGAGCGCCGCCGTCGCCGCCGGCCTCGTCACCCTGACCCTGCGGCACAAGGACCCGCGCGAGAAGAACAACATGTGGGCCTACCTCATCCTGACGCTGGGCTCGCTCGTGTTCTGGTCCCTCTACCAGATGGCCCCGAACGGCCTGCAGCTCTTCGCGGTGAACAACGTGGACCTGAACGTGTGGGGCGTGAGCGTCGCGCCGCAGTGGGTCCAGAACAT
>BTUI01000021.1:0-12896 GCA_045863195.1 Chloroflexota bacterium | reverse complement strand
GTCCCTCTACCAGATGGCCCCGAACGGCCTGCAGCTCTTCGCGGTGAACAACGTGGACCTGAACGTGTGGGGCGTGAGCGTCGCGCCGCAGTGGGTCCAGAACATCAACACGGTGGTCATCGTCGTCGTCGGCCCGCTGCTCGCGGCCCTGTTCGCGCGGCTGCGCAAGCGCGGCTTCTGGATCGACATCCCGCAGCAGTTCACGGCGTCGCTGTTCCTGATGGGCCTCGGCTTCCTGGTGCTCCCGGTCGGGATCTCCCTGGCCGACTCCACGGGCCGCTCCCCCTTCTTCTGGCTCTTCCTCAGCTACGTGCTCCAGTCCATCGGCGAGCTGCTGATCTCCCCCATCGGCTATGCGATGATCGGCAAGCTGGCGCCGGTGAAGTACCAGGGCATCATGATGGGGAGCTGGATGCTCGTCACGGGCCTGGCCTCCATCTTCGCCGGGGACTTCTCGGGAATGGTGCCCGAGCCAGCCGGCACGACGGCGCTGGCGACCAACGCCGACTATGCCGCGCTGTTCACCAAGCTCGGCGCCGGGACCCTGGTCGCCGGAGCTCTGCTGATGGCCCTCGTCCCGACGCTCCGCCGCCTGATCCGCGACGCGAGCGCCGATCCGCCCGCAGCGCAGGCCCGGGGGAGCGTGGGGTAGCGGGGGGTAGCGGGGGGTCGCGGGGGGTAGCGTCGGACTGCCCCCCCACCTCCGGGCGCCGAGGCACCGCCCGTCAGCCCTGGCGATCACGCCGACGGGTACCGTTGGGACGTCCGTCCGGCGTGCCGGCCCCCATACGGGTGCCGGGCAGGGGTCCGTCACGCTCGACCACCCACCAGACGGGAGCTGGCGGTGTGGTCCGCACGGGTGACGGGTGGCACCACGGGAGCCGGCGGTGGGGTCGTCACCGGTGCCGAGGGGGGCGCGGGAGGCCGGGGGCGGGGCGTCAGCCGGCGCCGGTGGAGATTCGCGCACCAGCACGCGGGCACCGGCAGTGCGCCGCTGCACGCCGGCAGCCCCGCGCTGCGTGGTCACTCGAACACGCGTGCTGAGCGGCCCCGGGAGGCAGAGTCGAAGTGGCGCCCCCAGTCCGCATCACCGCCAGCAGCTCCTGCCGCCCCGCCAGGTCCTCAACGTTCTGCGCTGCCCGGGCCGGGGCCCGCGCCCGGGCGGCATGCCGGCGTGGAGGGGCCGCGTCGCGACCGGGGGCGATCAGGGCGCCTGGAAGTGACGCGCGCCCCCTGGACTGAGTGCGGGCGGTGAGCTACGGTGACGCCCCTCCAATGACGAGGTGTGACCATGGACGAGGCGTTCGAGCAGAGGCTCGTGGAGGACATGGCGGCGCGCGGGATCCGGGGGGACCACCTGGTCTTCGGCCAGTCGTGTCACTCGGTGGCGGAGGCCGCCGAGGTCGCGGGTGCCCAGCCGACGGACTTCGTCAAGAGCATCTGCCTCGTGGGGGCGGACGGCGGGCTCATCGTGGCCGTCGTGAAGGGCGAGGACCGGGCGAGCGGCTCGCGGGCGGCGAAGCTGGTCGGCGTCCCGTCGGCGCGCCCGGCCACGCCGGACGAGATGCTCTCGCTGACCGGCTACCCGTGCGGCGGGACCCCTCCATTCGGCTATGTGGCGCGCTTCCTCGTGGACGAGCGCGTCCTGGAGACGCCCGTCGTCTACGGCGGCGGAGGCTCGGAGCGAAGCCTCGTGCGGCTCGCGTCGGCGGAACTCGTGCGGGCGAACGGTGGACACGTCGGGCGCGTGCGGCGGTAGGCGTGGCGGCGGGGGTGGCGCCCCTGCGCCTTGCGGACACGGGGATCTGGCATGCCCGCCTCGCGGCCTTCCTGATCGGGCTCGCACCGTTCGCCACGGGGACGGGCGGAGCGGCGCGCTACACGCAGGCCCTCGCGCCCACTCCGGTGCAGGGTGGCGCTACCAGAGCAGGGACCACGCGCCCGGGTCATCGAGCGCCGCGTGCGCCGCCACGCCCTGGAGGGTGGCCGCGTCCGCGCCGTTGACGCCTCCCAGGAACGTGGCGCCCTCGGGGGACGCGCCGAGCAGGGCCGCGTGGAAGACGGCCACCGCGAGGTACGTGCCCGCCTTGGACGGGTGGCTGCCGTCCGGCGAGAAGAGGCCAATCCCCGGCGCCTCGGACAGCGACGCCCGCCACGCCGGGCCCACCGGGGCCACCGACGCGCCGAGGATCGCTGCGACCTCCAGGTAGGCAGCCGTCAGCGAGGCCTGCATCGCCGCGAAGTCGGCGAAGGGCGGGCTGCACAGGTCCCCCGCGCACTGCTGGCCGCCCGCTTCGACCCATCGCCCCGCACAAAACTACCCACTACAACGCGCCAGAGCCCGTGGCGCCCACCGCCCGATGGTCGCTCCTGACCTTGGCGCCCCCGCCAACCCTCCCCCGGCCTCCTCTCCCACGCAACCCGCCCCCCGTGAACCCGCCTCGCGCTCCCGAAACCGCGATGAAGGTTCCTATCCGCCCGGGCGCGAGAGGCAGGCGCTCCTGGGCAGGCGGTCCTACGGTCTGGTCCGCCGCTCGCTGACGGGGCATGAGGCCATCGGCATCCTGATCGATCCGCGCCACGAGGGGGTGGATCTGCGCGGCGGTCCCGAGAGCTACCGCACGGGCTCAGGATACAACGCACGCGCCATGCGGCAGGATCGCCCGCCCGAGCGTGGTCAGCTCCTGTTCTACGCCCAGGGGCCACCACGAGGAGCTGTTCACCCTGCTCGCAAACGCGATCCTCCGGGCGATCAGCGCCGTAGGGCGCGACCCGGCCGCCTCGGTCGAGAGCGAGATCGAGGCGCTGCGCGCCGCCCTCCGGCCGGTGCCCTCGGACCTTGAACAAGGAGATCGGCTGTCCAGCCCCGCCGTGATCGCGCAGACGCGGCTCAGCCTGACGCTGGCCCGGCGGGATGCCGAGGGGCTCGCGGCCAACGGCTGGGGGGTGAAGAAGACAGAGGCGCTGGAGGCGGACCTCGCCGCGTTGGAGGCGGCCAACGCCTCGTACACGGCGCGCTTCGGCGCTCACTCGGCCAACGGCAAGGCGGTGGCTGCGGCCGTGGGGAGCGCCAAGAAGGGGCGGGTCCGCACCCTGGCCATCGGACATGCAGCCCTGACCGGGGAGGCGCTCGGCGCGTTGGAGAAGGCGACCTCGCCCACGAGGGGCAGGGCGGACCGCCTGGCCCAGCAGATTCAGGCCCTCGCGGACATCGTCGAGGCTCACGAGGCCCTCTTCAAGGAGGAGGGCGCGAGCGACGGGCACCTCGCCGAGGGCAAGGAGCTGGCCGCGGCACTTGCGCAGGGCACGGCGACCCAGGCGAACCGCCGCCGGGACCTGCCCGCGGCCCACGACGAGCTGGACGAGCTGGATGGGCGCAGCTTCTTCCGGCTCAAGGCGCTCAACCGCTCCGGCCGCGCCCACCACCTCACCGTCGGGGATCGCGCCCGCGCCAACGAGTACAATCTGGATCTGCTCTACAACCGCGAGACCTCGCCGGCGCCGGAGGAGGGCTGCACGGCGCCGGGGCACCTCTGCACGGCGGCCGGAGCAGGGCTGCGCGGCGCCGGGGCACCTCTGCACGATGGTTGGACCAGGACTGCACGGCGCTGGTGCACCTCTGCGCGGCGCCGGAGCAGGGCTGCGCGGCGCGGAGAGACCGCTGCACGGCGGCCGGAGCAGGGCTGCACGGCGCCAGAGGCGGGCTGCACGGCGCCAGGGGCGGGCTGCACGGCGCCAGGGGCGGGCTGCACGGCGCCACGGGCGGGCTGCACGGCGCCAGGGGCGGGCTGCACGGCGCCAGGGGCGGGCTGCACGGCGCCGGGACAGCGCGGCACGGCTCCGGAGCACCACCGCACGGCGCCAGAGGCGGGCTGCACGGCGCCGGAGGCGGGCTGCACGGCGCCCCACAGCTTCACTGCAACGGAGGCCGTCGGCTCCCCTTGCAGGATTGCGAGCAGGACGCTGGAGTCGATGGTGCTCGGCATTCAGCTTCGCTCCTCTCGCGCGGACTCGAGCGCCAGCAGAAGATCGACGGGCGGCGCTTCGAGCGGCTGCTGTTGCAGGAGGTCGAGCGCCAGGCTCCGGCCCTGGCGCGCGCGCGTGAGGCGGCCACGAAGCTCCTCGTCGTTCACAAATGCCTCCCACCGGGAGACGCGCCCGCTCACCACCGTGCGAGGTGTGCTGATCTCCACCACCACCTCGTCGCGGTCGGTGACCAGGATCACCTCGCCGTCGCGCGCAAGGCGGATATACTCGCTCAGCTTGTTCTTGAGTGCCTTGATCCCAACAGCCTTTCTGGTCCGAACGTAGCTACCGTGGCTACCGGCGGCAATCGCGGGCAGGGGGAGGCCCGTTCGAAGTGGCGGAGGAGGGACCCAACAGTGCTCCGCAAGGCGACCCGACTGTCAGATAGCCGGGTTGCCCGCCGAGGAGCTCGGCGGGTTGGGTGCCCCGCAGCAAGGACACGACCGATTCCGGCCCTGCAGCCAGATCTCGGATCGGCGCTGACCGCCGCTTCCATGAGTCTGTCTTTGCCGCACGCTGGCTTTGCGAAGCACTGGCGGCTAGCGTTTTTGGGGAGTGCCCGCAGGCTGATGGCCTGGCGCCAACTCTGGGCGATCACCCCCCCCGAGCGCCTCCGCCTCCGCGCGATCCTCGACGCGGTCGTCGCGAAGCTCTACGGCCTCTCCGCCGACGACCTCGGGTGGATCCTCCGCGACTGCGACCACCCGGTCGACAGAGTCTGCGACAAGCCGTTCTCGCGCACCCTCGACCCCAAGGGCTTCTGGCGGGTGGACAAGGACAAGCCGCCGGAGCTGCGGCACACCGTCCTGTCTCTCGTGGCCTTCCACGAGCTGGAGCGGGTGGGCCTCGACGCCTTCCTCGCCCAGAACGACGGCGACGGGTGGGCGCTGCCCGAGACGCTGCGGCTCGCCGACTACGGCCTCGGGCACGACTCCCGCGCCACGTCACACCAGCCGGTCGCCGCCGCCCTGGGTGAGCGCTTCCTGCCGTGGCAGCTCGCGCAGTCTCCCGAGGAGTCCTGGGAGGAGTGCCGGCGCCACGCCGAGCTCATCGACCGCATCCTCGGCGTGCCTCGCGCGGAGCCGGCGCCGGAGCCTGGCGCCACGGAGAGGCCCCCGAGCGGAGGCGCGCCGCCCCCGACCGACCTCTTGGGCGACCCGATCCAGACCGACCTCTTCGGCAACCCGGTCTACACGCAGCCCAAGCGGCGGAGGTGAGCCCGTGCTGAACCCCATCACCTACACGGAGCGCGTGGTCGAGGACTTCCTGCGCTACCAGCTCACCACCTACCCGTTCACCGACGAGCGCCTGGCGCGGCAGATGCGCGAGCTGCTCTCCCTCGCCCGGTCGCGGGAGACGCCGCTGCTCCGGGGCCCCTACGTGAGCCTGAGCCGCCCGTTCGAGGAGGGCCCGACCGTCGCCTCCCTGGTGGCGGAGGGGCTGTTCCACCCGCACATGGTGAACCTGATCCCCCACCCGACGCTCTACGGCCACCAGGGCGCGGCGGTGCGGCACATCATCGCCGAGCGGCGCCCCACCATCGTCTCGACGGGCACCGGGTCCGGGAAGACCGAGTGCTTCTTGTACCCGATCATCAGCCGGTGCCTGGCGCTCCGCGACGAGCCGGACGGCATCGTGGCGGTCGTCGTCTACCCGATGAACGCGCTCGCCGAGGACCAGCTCGGCCGCCTCCGCGCGCTGCTCTGCGGCACGGGCGTCACCTTCGGCATGTACGTGGGGGGGACGCCGGAGCGCGACGCCGAGGTTGCCGGGGTCGTGCTGCGGCAGGGCGCCTCCAAGGCCGACTACGAGCGCGCGCTGGAGGAGCAGGCGGCCGAGCAGAGCGGGCGGGCCGTGCACCCGCCCGAGGAGCGGGCGTCCCGGGAGGCCATGCGCAGCCGCCCGCCGCGGATCCTGCTCACCAACGTGAAGCAGCTCGAGTACCTGCTCACCCGGCAGAAGGACGTGGAGCTGTTCGACGGGGCGCGGCTCGAGCTCCTGGTGTTCGACGAGGCGCACACGTTCAGCGGAGCCGCCGGCGCCGAGTCCGCCTGCCTGGTACGGCGGCTCCGGGAGTTCTGTGGCCGGTCCGCCGAGCAGACCGTCTGCGTCGCCACGTCGGCCACCATCGCCGATCCCCACGGGGCGGCGGACGCCCCACGTCACTTCGCGTCGCGGTTCTTCGGGGTGGCGCCGGACAGCGTTGCGGTCGTCACGGAGCGGTACGCGCGGGCTCCCTGGCCGGACGAGCGGGTCGTGCCCCCGGCCCTGGCTGGCGCAGCGAACATCCACCTCGACAACGTCCTGTCCGCGCTGCGGAGCGTCGAGGACCAGCCCGCGGTGCCGGGGTCCATGGAGCTGCTGCGCCGCACCTTCGAGAGCATGACGGGCACGACCCTCGACCGGCACCGGTGGCGCGAGAGCCTCTACGAGCGCCTCGCGGGCAACGAGGTGGTCTACCAGGTCGCCGCTGCCCTGGAGCGACCGCGGCCGCTGGCGGAGCTGGTCGAGGCGCTTGCGGCCCGGGTCGGCCGCCCGGTCCCCGAGGAGGAGGTCCTGCTCTGGCTGGCGCTCGGGGCCGCCGCGCGGGACGACGGGCGCCCGCTGCTGCGCCCGGTGGTGCACGCCTTCGTGCGGGGCGTCGGAGGCGCCGTCGTCACCTTCGCGGACGGCGCGGACGACCCGGTGCTCTGGCTCTCGGCGGAGGACGCGGGCGGAGCGGGCTCGGGGCAGCGCGCCAGGCTCCCGGTGCTGTCGTGCACGACCTGCGGGCAGCACTACTTCGAGCACCACCTGGAGGACTTCGGCCTCACGGACCGCGCCCCGAGCGGAGGGCGGACGGACGGCCACCGCCGGCACTGGCGCCCCCTGGACGCGGCCCAGGAGGACAGCCGCCGCGTCGTCCTGCTGGACCGGTCCATCGGTGACGAGGGGGAGGACGGGGACGCTCCGAAGGACGCCGTGGCGCTGGCGCTGTGCCGCCGCTGTGGCACGGCCTCCCTCGACACCGAGCCGTGCAGCCAGTGCGGCAGCGGAGCGCCGGTGCCGCTGCTGGTGGTGCGGCAGAAGCACGACCGGCCGGGCAAGCTCACGCGCTGTGTGTCCTGCGGCACTTCGGGCCGCGTCGTGATGGGCCGCTACCGGGAGCCGGCGCGGCCAGTGCGGGCGCTGGCGGTGGCGGACGTCCACGTGCTGGCGCAGAGCCTCATCCAGCACGCGGAGCGGCGCCGCCTGCTGGTCTTCACGGACAACCGCCAGGACGCGGCCTTCCAGGCGGGCTGGATGCAGGACCGCGCGCGCCGCTACCGCCTGCGCGCCCTGATGGCGGAGCGGCTGCGCCGGGGGCCGGTGGGCGTGTCCGATCTGGCAGGCTGGCTCGACGCCCTGATGGACCAGGACGACGACCTGTCGAGGGTCCTCGTGCCGGAGGTGTGGCGCAAGGTGCCCAAGTCCAAGGTCGGCGTCGAGCACCAGCACGAACGCCGGTACTTCCTGACCATCCAGGTGCTCCGCGAGATCACGACGAGCCCGCGCCAGCGCATCGGCCTCGAGCCGTGGGGGCGCCTTCGCGTGGAGCACGAGGGCCTCGACGCGACGCTGCCGTTCTTCCTCCAATGGGCGCCGGTCCTGGGCTGCTCCGCCGCGGAGCTCCGCGACGGAGTGGCGACGCTGCTCGACGGCTTCCGCCGGCGCCTGCTGCTGCACCACCCGTCGGGGCTCTACTCGCGCTTCTGGCGGGACGGGGCGCCCGAGGTGGTCGCGGGCTACCTGCCGCTCCTGGAGGGTGTGCCCAAGGGCCTCAAGCTGCGTCGCGACCGCGACGACGACGAGCGGCGCATCGACCAGCTCATCCCCTCGCGGAACCAGACCGTGACGACGCAGGCGGCGTTGCGGTGGGGTGTGCCGGAGGGCGACGTCGTCGGGTTCGTGGAGGCGCTGTGGCGGCTCCTGACCGAGCTGGGCCTGCTCGTGCCTGTGACGCTCCGCGGGGTGAGCCCGCGCCTCACTCCCCTGCCCCGCTGCGCGGGCGCCCACCAGATCGACGCGGACCGGCTGCTCCTCACGGCGTCGAGCAAGGTCTGGCGGTGCCGTGTCTGCCGGAGGACCCAGGCACGACGGACGCCGGGCGCCGCGTGCGTGGCCTGGCGCTGCCGCGGGACGGTGGAGCCGGTCGAGGAGCTGGCCGACGACTACGACCTGAGCATGCTGGACCAGCCCTTCGCCATGCTCCGGCCCCGCGAGCACTCGGCGCAGGTCCCGCGGGAGAGCCGCGAGCGGGTCGAGCGGCTCTTCAAGGGCCCCTCCGAGGCGGTGAACACGCTGGTCTGCACCCCGACGCTGGAGCTGGGCGTGGACATCGGGGAGCTCGACGCGGTGCTCATGCGCAACGTCCCGCCGCTCCCCGCCAACTACTGGCAGCGCGCCGGCCGCGCAGGACGCCGCAACCGCATGTCGGTGAACCTCACCTACGCGCGGCAGGCGAGCCACGACCGTGCCTTCTTCGCCGACCCCATGAAGATGCTCGCCGGGCCCATCGACCCGCCGAGCTTCAACCTCCGCAACGAGGAGATGGTGCGAAAGCACGTCCACGCGGCGGTCCTGACGGAGCTCCAGCAGGTCGCGCGGCGGCGGGGCCCGCTCCACCCGGGACGCGACGAGGTCGCGCACGCCTTGAGCACGTGCTTCCCCACGCGCATCAGCGCCTGGCTCTTCGACTCGGCGGGCAACGTGCGCACAGGCCACTACGACGTGACCTCCCTCGGCGCCGTGATCGCGCGGCACCGGGCGCGCCTGCTCCAGACCGTCGAGCGGGTCTTTGCGCAGAGCTGGCCAGCCGAGGCCGCGCAGGTGGTGACGCCTGCTCGCCTCGGCGCGGCGGTGGACGCCATGCCCGGGAGGCTCGACGAGATCGTGCGGCGTGTCGAGCGGCGGCTGGCGTGGGCCATGCGAGAGCAGGACCGCCTCGACGCGCTGCGCCGGACCAGGGGCAGCCTGGAGCCTGACGAGGAGGCGACGTGGGCCCGGTGCTCGAAGCTCATCAAGCGGCTCAAGGGGGTCGCGAAGGCAAAGGGGGCCGACGCGTCGGGCCAGGACGACACCTACACCTACGCGGTCCTGGCGGCCGAGGGCTTCCTGCCCGGGTACGGGCTCGAGACGGGCACCGTTGTCGTCACCTACGTGACGCCGCGAGGGTCGAGCGAGCTGCGCGAGTGGGAGCTGCGCCGCGGGACCTCGCTCGCGTTGCGGGAGAGCTCCCCCGGCAACCTGCTCTACGCCAACGGCCACCGGTTCGTGCCGCGGCAGTTCCACCTGGACCCGGACCCTCCCTTGGCGCTCCGGGTGGATCCGAGCCGTGAGGTGGTCGTGGAGGCGACCGGCGATGCGCTCTCCGGCCTGGGGGACGCGCTGCTGCCGGCCGTGCGGGTGAGCGACGTGGACCTCGCCCACTTCTCCCAGATCTCCGACGAAGAGGAGGTGCGGTTCCAGGTGAGCGTCGCGACCTGGGGCTACGAGCAGGACCGGCACGAGGGCGGCGCGGCGTGGCTCTGGGGGACGATGGCCGTGCAGCACCGGCGCAGCGTGCACCTGCGCCTGGTCAACGTCGGCGTGTCCTCGCTCGTCCAGGGCACAGCGCTCGGGTATCCGGTGTGCGAGACCTGCGGGCAGAGCCGGTCGGCGCTGTCGAGCGCCAAAGAGATCGAGCACTTCAGCAAGGTCCATGAGGACCGGTGCGGTGTGCGCCCGCGGCGCGTCGGCTTCTACGCGGACGTCGTCGCGGACGCGCTCTCCCTGCTCGACCTCCCGGACCGCGGCGTCGCCTGCAGCGTGGTCGAGGCGCTGCGTCACGGGGCGGCCGACGTCCTGGAGATGGAGCTCGACGACCTGCAGATCCTGGCCCTGGCGCACGCGGGCGACGACCGCGTCGACATGGCGCTCTACGACCCGATGCCAGGCGGCTCGGGGCTGCTCGACCAGATGGTCGAGCGCTGGCCCGACGTGGTCGAGGCGGCGCTGCGGGTGGTCCGCGACTGCCCCTCCCGGTGTGACACCTCGTGCCCTGACTGCCTCCGCGAGTTCCGCAACGCGTGGGTCCACCGCCACCTCGACCGGCGCCGCGCCGAGGAGCGGCTTGCCGCGCTGGGAGACGCCCTGCGGCCGACCCACCCCATCCCGCCGCGGCTGCCGGCTCGGGCCGCGGCAGGCGCGCCGGACACCCCCGGGGAGGCGACGCTGCACGCGATGCTGGAGCGCGCCGGCCTCGGGGGCTTCAGCATCCACGAGCGCGTCGACCTGGGCCGCCCGGTGGGAGCGACGATCCCCGACGTGTACTACGCCGACCCGACCGGGCGCTCGGACGGCCTGTGCGTCTACCTGGACGGCATGAGCCGGGCGCTCCACGGAGACCCGGAGCGGGGGCGCCTCGACGCGCAGATCCGAGCCGCCCTGGAGGGCCGGGGCTACGAGGTCCGCGCCATCGCCCAGTCGGACCTCACGGACCGGCAGGCGATGGCGACCCACTTCTACTGGATCGCGCGAAGGCTGCTACCAGACCGCCAGTCCGCCGACCGCCTCCGCGACGAGCCGACGTGGTTCGAGTCACAGGTCCCGCCGTCCGGGTCCTGAGCCTTGCCCGACACATGCCCCCCCTCCTCCATTTCCGCGCTGCCTCCTCACTGGGCCTGCGACTCAAGTTGCGTGGCGCGGCGCCTCCGCACCACTCCCTCGGCGACGAGCACCAGGAGGACGACGCCCGCCGGAATCCCCACGAGGCCCGTATAGACCCAGAAGACGAAGACGGGCGTCCACGGGTCGTCGCCGAAGCTCGGGACTCTACCCGCCACCACCATCAGGAGCGCCGGGAGCGTGACGAGCTGGTACCCGTAGGTCAGGGTTCCCATGAACGCGCCCGCGGGGCGGATGCGAACCCAGATGCGCCACACGAGCAGGCACCACACCAGAACGGACGCCCCGTAGGTCATGTGGGCCATGGGGACCCATGTCCACACGTCGGTGCGCAGCGCGACGGGGAGCGCCCCGACCAGCGCCATGCCCAGCCACCCCACGAGCATGAGTCGCAGCCGGCGCCAGGGCACCTCCAGCGCCGGAATGGCCGGCCTGAACAGCACGGAGAGACCCCACAGAACAAGGGCCGTCACCCCGAGCGCCACCGGAGCGGTCAGCAGCACCGCGGCGCCGGCCTCCTCGACGGTCGGGTTGCACTTCGCCGCCAAGAGCAGCGGCGACAGTCCGGCCGCGAGCAGCCGCAGTCCAGGCCGGGCGCCCGTGGCGGCTTGGCCTGATCGACGTCGAAGACGACGTTGGAGTAGATGAGCACGCACTCGGCGAGCCTCCCTGCAGGTGCGCCCTTCGCTCGTTGGAAGGGCCAACATGAGAGCAGCAATCGCTGGAGCTCGTCAACCCCGGACCGCAGCACCGGCCAGCGTGGCCGCCCCGCTCTACGACTACGGGCACCCTGGCATCGGGCAGGGGCCGTCCTCGCACGGCTCGAAGATGCGGACGAGCCAGATGTTCTCGTCTTCGTAGTACGTGTTCCCGGCGAGCGCGGCGCCGCCGGGCGCGGCGGCGAGGATCCCCATGGGGCTGGGAGGATCCGGCAGGCCCGTGAGCCCCCACAGCGTGCCGTCTGGGGTCACGTGGCCGTACCAGAAGGGGGTGTCCTTCTGCCAGGTCTTGCCGAACAGCGTTGCGCCGGTTCCGTCAGAGACGCCATGCCAGATGGGGGTGGTGAGCTTCTTCTCCCACACGACCGAGCCGTCGCTGCCGAGCCGCCGGAGCCACCCGCTCTCCACCTTGCCCCCGCCGCTGGTGTCCATGCCCTCGCCGCCCGCGAGGAAGTCGCCATCGGGCATTGCGATCAAGAAGCGGGTCGTGTCGTTGATCGGGGTCGGATAGGTCGTGTCGGACAGCGTCACCAGCTCGTGGTCGGTCACCACCAGGCGGACGTCCCCATAGCCTGGCGCGGGCGTCGTCACATAGCCGAGCATGCCGACCGTGTCCTCCGTCGAGGCGACGCGACGGAGCCCGCCGATGGTCGCCGGGCCGCCGACCCAGGCGGTCTCTCCCTGAAGCTCGCCGCCAGCGTCGATCCGAAACGCCCACGGGTAGGAACCTCCCAGTCCGCCGACGTGCCCGACGATCACGTAGCCACCGCCGGGGAGCGGAGCAATCGCATAGGCATACTCTTCCGAAGGGCCCCCGACTGCCGTCGTCCACTCAAGCGAACCATCCGGCGCGGTCCTGCCGACCAGCACGTTTGGTTGCGCCGGCACTCCCCCAACCACCACCCACACCGTGCTCCCGTCCGGATCGACCGAGAGGGCCCGGATCTCCGTGTGCGCGGAGACCGGGTACGTCTTCGCCCAGAGCAATGTCCCCTCCTCGTCCACGCGGAGCAGGTGCGGCTGGGACATCTCCAGCGCTGACGGACTGAAGGCACCGCCCACGACGAAGCCGCCCTGTGGGTGAGCTGCCACGGCCAACGCACTCTGCAAACCCTTGGCCTTGTAGATTCGCGTCCACCCCTGGAGGGCGCTCGGCACGCAGACGCCGTCGTCGCACTGCCCGCCGAGCGCGCAGCCCGCCGGCTGGCATGGACCCGCGGCCGCCACGTTGCGGCACCCGATGGCGGGGTCGCACGAGTCCGCGGTGCACGGGTTGCCATCGTCGCAGACCACCGGGCTTCCGGCACACTGACCGGAGACGCACACGTCGTCGACCGTGCACGCGCTGCCGTCGTCGCAGGGCGCCCCGGGCTCTGCGACGAGCGGATCGCAGTCCGACGCCATGTGGCACTGTCCATCGACGCACCGTGGCTTCGCGTCCTCTTCGCAGGTCGCCTTCCCCGCGTA
>BTUI01000020.1:0-23730 GCA_045863195.1 Chloroflexota bacterium | reverse complement strand
AGCTCCGGAGCTCGCGAGCCTCGAGGGTGAGGCCCGCATCGACGCCTGCCCCAATGGAGAGTGCGGGCTCATCGGCGCCGCCTGCCCCCACAACGGGGACTGCGGCGCCGGCCTGGCGTGCCAGGCTGCCTCGGGGACCTGCAAGCGCGCAGGGACGACCGGCACCGCGTGCGCAGCAAAGGGCGACTGCACGGCGGGCCACACCTGCGACATCATGTTCGGCATCTGCCGCCTGGACGTCGCCGCCCCTGCATGGCCGCGCATCGGCCACATGGCCCTCGACGACGAGCTCGGGCCCTGCTCCGAGAGCCTCGACCTCACCGGGGACGGCGTGATCGACATGATCTCGACCTTCTCCTACGGCCCCACGGGTGACGTCATCGAGGCCAAGGAGATGATGGGGAGCTGCGCCCTGACGGACGCGAAGCTCATCGTGGCCAAGGAGAACCTGACCTGCACCCCCCCGGACGGGACCGTCACCGGGCGCACGGTCTGGGAGCGGGATGGGCTGGGGCGCGTCCGCACCATCGACAAGGACATGGACGGGGACGGGTCCTTCGAAAGCCGCAGCACCTACGTGTACGACGCCAACGGCACCTTGCACGAGGCGCGCCACGACCTGGGCCTGGACGGCACCGTGGATGCCATCACCAAGTGGACCTGGAGCGCGGGCCAGCTGACCTCGACACAGCTCGACACCAACGGCGACGGCAAGGCGGAGCGAATCATCTCCTACATCTGGAGCGCAAACGGCTACCTGCTCGCGGAGATCGACGACACCGACGCGAACGGGCTCCTGGACGCGACCACAATCTACGAGTATGACGCGGGCGGCCTGCCCACGATGCGAGAGTGGGACGGCTACGGACCCTGGACGCTGACCAACGCCATGTGCGGGACTGGAGTCTATACCAAGGGCGCCGACGGGCAGCTCGACAAGCGGCACCGCTGGTCGTGGGGGTCGGACGGGCAGTTCCAGGGTGAGAAGACCATCTGGTTCCTCGTGAACAAGGGCTTCAGCGGGTCCTTCGTCATCCGGGACGACGCGGATCGGGTCACCGAGGTGGTCCGCCAGTCCCTCGAGGCGGTGGACTTCGTGGGCCGCTGCAAGAACCCGCTGATGGGCATCACCCAGCGCACCTGGTCTTACGACTGGTCCTGCAAGTAGCACCGCCGGTCCAAGGCCACCGCCCGCCCTGCCCTCTCCCGCGCCCGCCGCTTCCCCTGGCTCCTCCCCTCGCAGAGTCTGACTGCGCCGCTCCTCTCTGCGCTCGCTCCCGCGTCCGCCGCTTCATTTGGTTCTTCCCCTGCCGGACTTCTGCTATTCTCGGGCTGCGGTCCACGCGACGACCGCCCCTCCGCGGAGATCACCCATGGGAACGACCAGCGAGCAGCTCACCACCCCGTCGTCCGGTGTCACGCAACCATCCAGCGCTCCAGCGTCCGAGGCTGGCCGCAGCCCGCTGCGCCCGGATCTGCGCGGCATGGGGTATGCCGGGGGCCTCGCGGCGGTGCGGCCGGGGCAGGGGCCGTCCGAGCCCGACGCCGGCGCTGACGACAGCGTCGCCAGCCGCCTCCCACAGGGGGTGGACCTCCAGGCGCTCCGCCTCGGCTTCACGCTGCCGCAGGGCAAGGTCCTGCAGGGCAGCTGGCAGAGCGAGGTCCGCACCAGCACGGACAGCCGCGTCACGCTGGAGGTGACGCCGACGCAGCTTCGGGTCTGGTGCTCGCCCGGCATCCACATCGACGCCCTGTGGCCCGTCCAGAACATGACCCTCGGGGGCGCGACCTACGACTTCCGGACCGCGTCGACCAGCGTCGACGTGTGGCTCCGGCGCGGGCTGGGCGAGGGGTTCATCGACGCGACCGACACGGCACGGCGCAGCGTCACCGACCTGATCGCCGGAGGGCTCCGCGGGACCGCCGCCGGGCGGCCCGGCTACAACCCGCTCACGGACACCGACATCATGGCGACCCTCAACGCCATCGCCAGCAACTTCACGAGCCTGCCGTCCGCCGGCGGAGGTGGTGTGACCACCAACGACATGCTGCGGGCCTCGGCGGGCGCGACGCTGGCGCTGCGGGACGGGTTCCGCCAGGAGCAGGGCGGCGCGGGCGTAGAGGCAGCGCAGGGAGCGATCTTCAACGTCTCCGTGGCGGGTGACGGGAGCCTGGGGGCCATCGCGCGGGGTGGTGACGCGGCCGCGAGCGCCCGGGCCGCGCAGATCCGCTCCGTCTCGATCAGCAGCGACTCGCTGAACGTCACGAAGGGCGGGCAGGCCGTCATCAAGCTCAAGCGCGTGCGCGTGGACCGAGGCGGTCAGGTGTCGGTAGAGGACCTCGAGCTGCTCGGGAGCGCGCGCCGCGCGTCGGACATCGAGTCCGCGCTGCGGCTCCTGGGTGGCATGCTGTACTACGGCGCCCAGGGCGCCCCGGACCAGCTCGCGGTGAACCTCGCCGCGCGCCACGCCCAGGCAGAGATCGTCCCGGGCCTGACGCGCAGCATGGTTGAGGAGGGCCTGACCGCGGCCGTCCACAAGCTCCTCACCGAGAACGCCAACGCCGTCCCGGGTCTCAACCTGGCCGAGATCTTCGACGTCCGGCGCTGACGCCCGACGTCAGGCGCTGCCCCCCCAGCTTCGACGTCAGACGCTCCCCCCGCGGACGCCTACTTCTTCAGGATGTACTTGTCGATGGCGGCCTGGAAGCCCTCGGTGGAGTATCCACCCGCGGGGCTGAACTTGCGGCCGTTGATGAAGACGCTCGGGGTGCCCTGGACGCCGATGCGGCTACCCTCCGCCATGTCTTTCTGGACCTTGTCCTTGTACTTCTCGGCGCCGACCGCCGCCTTGAACTTCGCCATGTCGAGGCCCACCTGCTGGGCGTAGAGCTCCAGGTCGGCGGCCGACAGGCTCTTCTGGTTCTCGAACAGCAGGTCGTGATACTCCCAGAACTTGCCCTGCTCGTTGGCCGCCATGGACGCGATGGCAGCCGGCATCGCGTTCTTGTGGAAGCTCAGCGGGAAGTGCTTGAACACGATGGCGATGTCGTCGCCGTAGATCTCCTTCAGCGGCTTGAGGGCAGGCCCGACCCGGGAGCAGAAGGGGCACTCGAACTCGCTGAACTCGGTGATCACGATGCGCGCCGGGGTCTTGCCGATGGTCGGCGAGTCCTTGGTGTCGATCCACTGGACCTTGTCGTCGAGTGGCGTGAACAGCTTGCCCTTGGCGATGAGGGTCTCGTAGAGCTTGTCGGGCGCCGTCCCCTTGTCCACGAGCTTCTGCACGACCTCAAGCTCGGCGTCGATGGCCGCCTTGAAGTCCTCGAAGGCCTTGCCGCCGTCCATGAGCTTGCCGTTGATGAAGAAGGTCGGCGTGCCCGACGCTTTGACCTCGCCCGCCTGAGAGGCGTCCGCCAGCACCACCGCCTTGTAGGTGCCGTTGTCCAGCGCCGCCTTGAACTTCTCGATGTCGAGGCCGATCTCCTGGGCGTAGCGCTCCAGATCGGCACGGTCGAGCGCCTGCTGGTTCTCGAACAGCTTGTCGCCGTACTCCCAGAACTTGCCCTCCGCGTGGGCCGCCATGGAGGCCTCGGCCGCGAGCTGCGCCTTGTCGTGGAACGACAGCGGCAGGTGCTTGAAGATCACGCGGACCTTGCCCGCATACTCCTCCTTCACCTGCTTCAGCGTGGGCACCACCTTGCCGCAGAAGGGGCACTGGAAATCGGACCACTCGACGATGGTCACCAGCGCGTCGTTCGGGCCCATCTGGGGCTCGTCGCCGCGCAGCGAGACCTTCCAGACCTCCGCGTCGCCCTTGGCCGTGGCGGGACGGGGCGCCGTCGTCGGCATGTTCCGCACGAGCAGGTCGAGGGCCTTCTGGTTGTTCTTCGCCATCAGGGCGTAGGCGACCTTCTCCTTGGGAGTGCCCGCCGCAATGGCCTGGTCCGCCTTGGCGATCTCCGCGTCGATGATCGTCTTGAACTCCTCGAAGGGCTTGGCGCCGGAGAGGTTGATGCCGTTGACGAAGAAGCCCGGTGTACCGGTCGCCCCGAGCGCCACGGCCGCCCCCTGGTCCGCGTCGACCTTCTTCGCGATGGCCGGATCCTTCAGATCTGCCTTGAACTTCTCGGCATCCAGGCCCAGCTCCTCGGCGAACTTGAGGAGGCTCGCGTCGTCCAGCGACTGCTGATTCGCGAACAGGGTGTCGTGGTACTCCCAGAACTTGCCCTGACGCCGCGCCGCCATGGAGGCGATGGCGGCGGCCCGCGCCTTGTCGTGGAAGGACAGCGGGTTGTGGACGAACACGAGCTGCACCTGGTCCCCGTAGGTGTCCGTGATCTGCTTCATGGTCGGCACGACCTTGCTGCAGAACGGGCACTGGAACTCGCTGACCTCGTGGATGATCACCTTCGGGGCGTCGCCGCCCTTCTTGGCGCTCGGCTCGAGCTCCCGCATGGGCTTGACGTCGATGTCCGCGGCCGCGACCTCGACGCCCGTAGGCCCGCCCGCGCCGCCGCCCTTGTCGTAGTTGACCGCGTATCCGATGAAGAACCCCACGATCCCGCCGGTGATCAGCGCGATCAGGATCCGGTCGAAGCCTCCTCTGCTCATGGCCTGGATGTTCCCTCCGGCGTAGCGCGCACTCCTGCGCTGTGTGAAGTCGCGAGGCTTGTATCGCAACCGGGAGGGAAAGGCAACGACTGCGCCATTGGTGGGTGCGGCGGGGTGCCGCTCGCAGCACCAGGCGACGGTGACACCCGCCACGTCGGGCAGTGGCAGCGTCAGGCGCGCCACTTGAACTTCGGAGCATTGATCAGTAGCGTCCCCACTGAAGGATCTGCGTGCACGCTTCGCGGCGCCCGGGGGTGGGCGAGGTGGCCCTGATCCTGTCACTGACCCGAAACGTCAGGAGGTGGACCATGGTGAGGAGGTGGCTGTGGAGCGCCGCGCTGGCGCTGGTGGTCGGGCAGGCGCTCCCCGTGGACGCGGCGACCGTGGACCGCACGCTCAACATCCAGGGCATGGTGCTCACCAGCTCCGGGGTCCCCGCGGGCGGCACCTTCACCATGACGTTCCGCCTGTTCGCCGCCCAGACCGGGGGGACGAAGCTGTGGGAGCAGGTGAAGACCGGGGTCGTGGTGACGGCGGGGGTCTTCGACGTCCAGCTCGGTCCCATGATCACCGGCGTTCTGGAGGCCTACGACGCCGTGTGGGTGGAGACGGAGGTCGAGGGCACCGTCCTCCCCCGCGTCCCCCTGCGGGCCGTCGCATACTCCCTTGTGGCGCAGCTCGCCAACGACGTGAGCTGCAGCGGGTGCATCGCCAACAGTGACATCGCGGACGCGGGCATCGGCCCCTCCAAGCTCGCGAGCGGCACCTACGGCATCAACATCTCCGGCAACGCGGCGACGGCCACGTCGGCGACCACGGCGCTCAACGCCACCAACTTCACTGGGGCGCTGGCTGGAGACGTGACGGGCACCCAGGGCGCCACCCAGGTCGCCAAGGTGCGAGGGGTGACCGTCAGCGCCACTGCGCCGACCAGCGGCCAGGTGCTGCGCTACAGCGGATCCCAGTGGGAGCCGGCGACGCCGGCGGCGGGCTCCGTGACGTCGGTCAACTCCGGCGCGGGCCTGACGGGCGGCCCCATCACCTCGTCGGGGACCCTGTCCATCGCGAACAACGGCATCACGCCGGCCATGGTGTCGAGCGGGTCGTACGGGATCAGCATCAGCGGCAACGCCGCGACCGCGACCACCGCCGCGGGCTTCTCGGGCGCGCTGGCAGGGGACGTCGTGGGCACGCAGGGCGCGACCAGCGTCACGAAGGTCCGGGGCGTGACGGTGTCGGCGACCACACCCGCCAGCGGACAGGTGCTCAAGTATGACGGCACGCAGTGGGCTCCCGCGGCGGACAACGCCGGCGCAGGGACGGTGACCAGCGTCGCCACGGGCAAGGGCCTCCAGGGCGGCACCATCACGTCGTCGGGGACTCTCAGCGTTCGCGTGAGCGGCACGGGCGGTCTGTCTGACTCCCTTGGCGGCGGCTCCAATGAGCTGGGGATCGCGGCAGGGGGCATCACCCCCGCCATGGTCGGCAGCGGCACGTATGGCATCAACATCTCCGGGAGCGCGGCGAGCGCGGCGAGCGCCACCTCGGCGACCAACTTCACCGGGTCCCTGGCGGGCGACGTCACGGGGACCCAGGGAGCGACGACCGTCGGCAAGCTCCAGGGGCGGGTGGTCAGCGCGACGGCGCCGTCGTCGGGGCAGGTGCTCAAGTACAACGCGACCACGTCACAGTGGGAGCCGGGCGCGGACGCGACGGGCTCGGGAGTCACCAGCGTGACGGCGAGCGCGCCGCTGGCCTCGTCCGGGGGTACGGCGCCCAACATCACGCTCGGCACGGTGCCGACGACGAAGGGAGGGACCGGGCTCACGGCCGGTCCCACGGCAGCCGGTCAGTTCCTTCGCGCCACGGGCAACGACACGTGGGGCATCGCGGGGCTCCAGGCGGGCGACGTGCCGTCCGGCAGCGGCTCCTACATCTGGAACACCACGAGCGCCCAGTCGGCGAACTTCAACGTGACGGGCAGCGGCACCGTCGGCGGGATCCTCGTCGCCAATGGCAGTATGCGGTCGCCCATCTTCTACGACCTGAACAACACCTCGTACTACCTCGACCCGGCGAGCGGGTCTCAGGTGAGCACCATCTATGCCAACGCGTGGTTCCGGGCGCAGGGGCAGTCCGGCTTCTACTTCGAGGACTACGGCGGCGGAATCTACATGACCGACTCCACCTGGGTGCGGGTCTACAACGGCAAGGCGCTGCTCGCGAGCAACGAGATCCGCAGCGAGAGCAATGTGAGGGCGCCGATCTTCTACGATCTCAACGACGGCGGCTATTACGTAGACCCGAACGGCACGAGCCGCCTGAACGCCGTCTACCCGAACACCATCACGTGCATGAATGGCTACTGCCCCGCAAACTACGTGGCGCGGCTGACGCCCAACCTGCACCTGAACGCGCTGGCCGGATACTCGGTCATCCTCAACTGGGACAATGGCACCACGGGCAGCGCGCAGACCCTGCGCATCGGCAACGGCGCTGGCAGCGACGTGTTCTACGTGCGGGCCGACGGCCTCGTCTACGCTCCCCAATACCGGGATCTCAACGACGGGAGCTACTACCTGGACCCGGCGAGCGTGTCGATCCTCAACGACGTCCGGGCGACCATCTTCTACGACCTCAACGACACGGGCTACTACGTCAACCCGAACAGTGTCACGCAGCTCCACTACGTGCTGGCCAACAATTGGTTCCGCGCCCAGGGCACGACGGGCTTCTACTTCGAGTCCTACGGCGGCGGCTGGCACATGACGGACGGGACGTGGATCCGCGCATACAACAGCAAGCCCGTGTACGTGGCCGCGGAGATCCAGAGCGGCACGCTGCTGCGCGGCCCCATCATGTACGACCTCAACGACGGGGGCTTCTACATGGACCCGAACGGCACGAGCCGCCTGCAGCACACCCGGCAGGACGGTCGGGTCTGGCATGACGGCGGCTGCCCCGCGCCCTTCGACCATGCTGGGGGCTATCACTCCTATGCTGGCTACACCAACAAGATCTGCATGTGGCGGAGCGGCTGGAACACCTTCCCCGAGATGCAGAACGTGTGCTTCGCCATGGGCGGGCATGTCTGCTCCTACTCGGACATCTACGCCATGGCGCGCGTCTACGGGACGTCTCCGGCTGGCATCGGCATCACCAATGGGTGGTGGGTCGGCAACTTCTATGCGGACGACGCGGTGTTCTGCGTCAACAACCAGAATGACCGCAACAACTTCGAGGGTGGCTGCAACAAGAACGACGGCCGCTACGCCGCCTGCTGCTACACTTCGACGCACAACGAGTGACGCCTGTCCCCATGTCATCGCCATCGGCCCCATCCATGAAGCACTGGGCGCTACTGCTCGCGGTGGCGGCCGTCGTCGGGGGGCTCGCCGGGTGGCTCGGGAGCCGCGCCGGGCGCACTGAGAGCCCACCGCCGATTCCCGCTGCGCCGCAGCAGGAGGAACCCGTCTCCGCCCGTCCGACGCCCGCGGTCCAGCCGGCTGTGTCGCGCCAACTCGGCTTGCCTCCTCCCATCGCGCTGCCTCCTCGTGAGACCCCGCGGCCCAAGGCTGGGGGCCCGGCGCCGCTGCCTGCGGTGCTGCCCAGCGTGACGAGCCAGATCGCAGACTCCACGGCGGACCAGCGCCTGGCCACCGCCGAGAGCCTCCTGGCCCGGGGCACCCCTGCGGACAAGTGGGACGCAGTCAACGTGCTGGCTGGAACCAAGGACCCTCGGGCCTACGACCTCGCGCGCCGCCTCGTGCGGGACAAGGACCTGGACGTCGCCACGGGAGCCGCGCACGTGCTGGCCATGGGACCCGGTCTCGCGGGGGAGGACGTGCAGGCGCTCAAGGACATGATGGGGGACGCCAGCATCATCGGCGGCGAGCGCGCCGGCTACAACGCGGCGATCATGAGCGCGATGCGCATGGGCAAGGCGCCGGGGGACCTGATCGCCCACGCCATGAAGGCGCTGGAGTCCGACGCCTCGGAGGTCAGGGGCAGCGTGGTCGCCAACGTCGTGACCTTGCCCTCCGACGCCGCGGTGCCCGTGCTGGTCAAGGCGCTCTCCGACGCGAACGGCGACGTGGCCAACGGCGCCTGGCTCGCGCTCGTGCACGGCCACGGCGGAGACCCGGAGCTGGGCAAGGACCCGGCCGCCTGGGCCGCCTGGTGGGAGAAGAACAAAGACAAGCCCACCGCAGACACGAGCGGAGCGGCGCCACCACCACCGGAGGACTTCGCCCGGCCCGAGGCGCCTCCGCCGGTTCACGTGCCCGCCGATCCCTCCCCCGACGAGGACTGACCATGACTTCGACCACTGACGTACTCCCGCACGGATACTCCATCCGGAAGCGTGTGGGGACTACCATCTCCACGCTCCAAATCAGCCCCGCGGCGCTGCGACTGCTCCTGCTGGCCCTGGTGCTCTCCGCTGGTGCCTGCGTGGACGTGGGTACACCTGGGCCGCTCGGCGGGGTCGATGGGGGCACCACCGATGGAGACTCCGGGGGTGAATCGCCCGACGTGGCCGACACCGGAACGACTCACGAGGACGGCGCCGCGGAGGGCGACGGGGCCTCGCCGGACGGGCTTGGTGCCGATTCGGGGGGAGACACTGCGGTGGATGTCACTGAGGGGGACTCGATCGACGCGGTCACGGACACGACGGACGGCGGAGGGGATTCGGCAGACGCCGATGGCCAGGACACGCTCGCGGACGCTGGCGGAGACTCGGGGGGAGACACGGGCGGCGATGTCAGCGAAGATTCGGGAACGGACTCCGGTGATACGGGTGGAGACTCCGGAGAGGACACCGGCGGAGACGCCTCCGCGGACGTCGGTGCAGACACGGGCGGAGACACGGGCGGAGACACCGGCGAGGACGTCGCCACAGGCTGCCAGGGCACCTCGGACTGCGACGACGGCGACGCCTGCACCGCGGACGACTGCCTCCCTGACGGCACCTGCGCCCACGAGGCGAAGCTCTGTGACGACGGCAACGCCTGCACCGTGAGCGTCTGCAACCCGATGAGCGGCAACTGCTCCAGCGCGCCCGTGAGCTGCGAAGACGGCGACCCCTGCACCCTGGACGTGTGCTTCGCCGGCATCGGCTGTACCGCGGTGCCCGCCCCCTGCGACGACGGCGACGCCTGCACAGAGGACGTCTGCACCGCGGGCGCCGGCTGCACGAGCGCCCCCCTCGACTGCGACGACGGCGACGCCTGCACCGTGGACTCCTGCGCGCCGGTTGGCGGGTGCGCCAACGTGGCGAAGCCCTGCGGAGGAACGCTCTGCAACCCGAGCACCTGTGATCCCGCCGTCGGCGAGTGCACGTCTGCGCCCCTCGACTGTGACGACGGCCTCGCGTGCACCGCGGACTCCTGCGACCCCGTGGCCGGCTGCATCAACGCCCCCCTGCCCTGCGCGAGCAACGATCCGTGCGTGACGGGCGCATGTGAGGAGCCGGCAGGGTGCGTCTTCGTGGAGGCGAGCTGCGGTGACGGGGGCGCGTGCGTGGCCATGGCGTGCGATCCGGCCAAGGGCTGCGTGTCCGCGCCGCTGGACTGCGGCGACGGCGACCCCTGCACCTGGGACGCATGCACCCCGGGCGTGGGGTGCGACTATGTGCCGAACCCCGACTGCAAGGGGTGCGTGAGCGCCGCGGAGTGCAGCGACGGCGACCCCTGCACCACCGACGCGTGCAATGACGGCCAGTGCGGCCACTCGTCCCTCGTCTGCGACGATGGTGACGCCTGCACGGCGGACGCGTGCAAGCCTGGCGTCGGGTGTACGGCGGTCGCGATCCCCTGCGACGACGGCGACGCCTGCACTGCGGACTCCTGCGACCCGGCGACGGGGATCTGCCAGCACACCGAGTCACCCTGCGACGACGGGGACGCCTGCACGGAGGACGGCTGCAACGCGCTGACGGGCACGTGCAGCCACGGGGCCGTCGCGTGCTTCGACGGCAGCCCCTGCACGACTGACGCCTGCGCAGGCGGGGCGTGCGTGTTCACGCCCGTGCCGTGCGAGGATGGGAACGTCTGCACCACGGACTCCTGCCACCCGTCCATCGGGTGCATCCACGCGCCGTCCGGGTGCGACGACGGGAACGCCTGCACCGCCGACTCCTGCGACCCGCCGACCGGGTGCAAGCACGCGGCGGTGACGTGCAACGATGGGGACGCCTGTACCGTCGACTCCTGCCTGCCCGGCGCCGGATGCGCCTTCGCGCCCAAGGACTGCGACGACGGCGACGCCTGCACGGAGGACGGGTGCGCGGCGGGGGCCTGCACGCACGCCCCGTCCGCGCAGTGTGACGACGGCAGCGTCTGCACGCTCGACGTGTGCGACGCCCTCGCCGGGTGTACCTGGTCGCCGATCCCCTGCCCGTCCGTGGGCTGCGCCACGCAGATCTGCGACCCGGTGGACGGGTGTGTCGCCGCTCCCTCCCTCTGCGACGACGGGGACGCCTGCACCCAGGACGCCTGCGTGGGGTCCACCTGCCAGCACACGGCGACCACGTGCAACGACGGCGATGTGTGTACCGACGACCTGTGCGACCCCAAGACGGGCGCCTGCGTCCAGGTGCCTGTGTTCTGTGACTCGTCTGACCCGTGCATGACCGGGAGCTGCCTCGGACCCACGACCGGCTGCGTGGAGGCGCCGAAGCTCTGCCCCGGTGCCGACTTCTGCAACGACGCGGTGTGCATCGGGGGGGCGTGCACGCTGGTGCCCACGAGCTGCGACGACGGCGACCCTTGCACCGCCGATGCCTGCGGCGCCACGGGCTGCACCCACGCCCCCATCGCGGGGTGCGGCACGTGCCAGACGGCCGCGGACTGCACGGTGTTGGGGCCCTGCCTCCAGGCGGTCTGCGCGGCGGCGCCCGTCGGCTGCACCTACACCCAGGTCCCCTGCCCCGACGCGGGCCCGTGCGTGGAGTCCATCTGCGACCCGGGCTCGGGCTCCTGCGGGTATCAGGCCGGCGGCTGCGACGACGACGACCCGTGCACCACGGACCTGTGCGCCCCGGACGGGAGCTGCACGCACGCCCCGAAGAGCTGCTCCGACCTGGACCCGTGCTCCCTCGACTTCTGCGACACGGACGGCTCGTGCAAGCACGTGGCGGGCGCCAACTGCCACGACTGCACCTCGGCGGCCCAGTGCGACGACCAGGACCCGTGCACCGACAACCTGTGCACGGGGGGGCAGTGCACCTTCGCGCCCAAGCCCTGCGACGACGGCGACTCCTGCACCGAGGACACGTGCGGGCCTGGCGGGGTCTGCCAGCACGCCGCGTCCCCCAAGTGTGGCGACTGCACGAGCGCGGCCCAGTGCAGCGACGGGGACGTCTGCACCACGGACGTGTGCGCGAGCGGCAAGTGCGCCTTCCCGCCCGTCGTGTGCGATGACGGCGACGAGTGTACGGTGGACTCCTGCATGCCCGGCTCTGGCTGCACCTACCTGCCGGCGACGGGCTGCCTCCCCTGCGTCTCGGCGTCGACCTGCGACGACGGCAACCCGTGCACCATCGACGCCTGCACCGGGGGCTACTGCGCGTTCACCCCGACCCCCTGCAACGACGGCAACCTGTGCACCCTGGACGTCTGCGACCCGTCGTCCGGGTGCAAGACCCAGGTCATCGACGGGTGCAAGCTGTGCAGCACGGCCGCAGACTGCGACGACCTCACGCTCTGCACCACCGACCTCTGCGTGGGGGGCGTCTGCAGCAACCCCATCGTGAGCTGTGACGACGGGGACCCGTGCACCTACGACATCTGCGGGGGCGACGGCGTATGCACCTTCCTGGTCGTTCCGAACTGCGTGCTCTGCGACTCGGCGGCAGACTGCGGCGACGGCAACGCCTGCACGACCGACGTGTGCTTCCAGGGCATCTGCATCCACGACACGGTCTTCTGCGTGGCCGACAACGGCTGCTTCCTGCCGTCGTGCAACCCGGCGCAGGGCTGCGTCCAGGTACCCATCGACTGCGGCGACGGCGACCCGTGCACGGCGGACACGTGCAACCCCGCGACCATCCAGTGCGCCCACGCGCCGAAGCCGGGCTGCACCGGGTGCGCGACGGCGGCGGACTGCCAGGACGGCAACTACTGCACGGCGGACACGTGCTCCGCGGGGAGCTGCGCCCACACGCCGATCACGTGCGGCGCCTCGCCGAGCCCGTGCAGCACCCTGATGTGCGACCCGACCATGGGCTGCATCCAGACGACGAAGTGCGACGACAGCAACCTCTGCACCCTGGATAGTTGCGACCCGATCACCGGGGCCTGCACGTTCACGCCGGTCTCCTGCGGCGGCGACCCCATCTGCTTCCCCGGCGTGTGCAGCCCCGCGACCGGCTGCACCTACACGCCGAAGTGCGACGACGGCGTCAAGTGCACCAACGACGTCTGCGACTCGGAGACCGGGGCCTGCACCTACGAGGAGGTCCCGAACTGCGACGGCGGGACCGATTAGGGACGGCGCGCCGGGCGGATGGGGGACCGCCCCTTGGAGCGGGGTGAGTGACGTGCCAGCAGCGGTGAGACTCGTCGGCAGGGGGGCCGGTGGGGGCAGTGGGCAGGGTCAGGGGGCGGGCGTACCGACGGCGGTGAGGCTCTTCAGCAGCGGGGCGCCGGTGGGGGAGCTCTTCAGGGAGACCTCAACCTGGAGGTGCTTGCCGGTCACAAGGCCCTGCTTCTCCAGGTTGATGGGCATGACCGCGGGCGGGAACGGCCCCTGCCACTGGCTCCACGGGGTGAGCGCCAGATCCGTCGGGTCGTTGGCGGCCCGCCACCTCACGCGCAGCGCCGTGTCGGGGGGCAGGAGCGCGGCAGCGTTGATCTGGAGCCACTTCGTCGCCACACCGCTCCACCCCGTGAAGGTGTGGACGTAGCTGCCCTCGGGCGCCACCACCGTCTTGAGCGCGAAGCCCGTCATGTCGCTGTACGTGTAGGGCCCGGAGCCGGTCGGGTAGTGGGCGATGACCTTCTCCGTCTTGCGGTCGATCTTCGTCGCCGTGGAGCTGCACTGGTCGATGGCCCACAGGTGGTCGTCGAAGTCGATGGCGAGGCCCACGGGCCCCAGCTTCCCGCTGCCCGTGCTCGTGTCGATGGTGCTCACCAGGGTCACGGTCGCCGCGTCCACCACCGACACGTAGTGGTCCTTCCCGCCGGCGCAGTCCGTCGTGTAGTCGTGGTGGGCGACGTAGACCTTCCCGTCGGTGCTCGCCGCCACTCCCCGGGCGTGCGGCATCGTCGAGAGTGACAGGGTCTTCCAGGTCTTGGTGTCCGGGTCGAAGCGCGAGACCTTCTTGCTCTCACCGCCCGCGAGCCAGACCCTGCCCGCGCCGTCCACCGCGATTCCGTAGGCCGCGTGGCCGCCGGGCGTTCCCCAGGCCTTGGGCTCGATGGGGAAGCTGCTCGGGTCCACGAGGCCGAGGGCCGTGGGGCTGCCGTCCCGGAGCGCCACCCAGATGCGCCCCTTCTGGTCGATGGCCATGCCGTAGGGCTTGCCGCTCGTGACGCTGGAGAGATCCACCGTCGCCTTGGTCTCACCCGAGACCGGGTCGAGGCGGTGGAGCTTGCGGGTCTCGAAGTAGCCGACCCACGGGTGGTTGTCCGCGTCGACGGCCAGTGCCCGCGGCTTCTGGTTCGCCTCGGGCTGCACGACGAGCAGGACGCACTCGTCAGTCCCAGGGGGGAGCAGCTCGGCGCCGCCGATGGTGCCGCTGCCGTCGAGATCCCGGCTGGTCTCGATGGTCCCGTTGCCGTTCTTGTCGATGCAGCCGCTCTCGGCGAGGGCGATCTTCGCCACCTTCCCGTCGCCTCGGCAGCCGACCCAGCAGTCGCCGTTCAGGTCCACCGCCGTCCGGGACGGGTCGCCGCAGGTCGCGTACCGCGCCACCTCGTGGCCCGTGACCGTGTCGATCTTGGAGACCGTGTTCTCGGCGCTGTTGGCCACCCACAGCATGTGGAGCGCGATGGACGCCGTGTCCAGGGTGATGTCGCCGTTGGCGTCGATGCCCGTGCCAGCCAGACCGCCGGGATTGAACGGCTCGCCGCCGTCCGGGCCCGCCTCGAGCTGACAGACCTGGGCGCAGCCGCCGCAGGGGGCGCCGCCCTCCTCGTCGGTGAGGCCGTCGCAGTCGTCGTCCTTGCCGTTGCAGGTCTCCTGGACCCCTGGATGCACCGACGGGTCCAGGTCATTGCAGTCGCCGCCGCCGAGCGGGCAAGCCACCGGGTCCGCATCGAGCTCGCTGGCACACCAGCCGTCCTGGTCCACGTCGCAGCCCTCGTCCACGAGGCCATTGCAGTCGTCGTCCGCGCCGTTGCAGACCTCGGGGACGCCGGGGTGGCGCGCAGGGTCCGCGTCGTCGCAGTCTCCCGGCTCCGTCGCCGTGAAGTGGCCCTCGGGGGCGCACAGGCACTGCGCCATGTCGCTCTGGCCGTAGCCGTCACCGTCGGCGTCGGCGAAGAGCACCAGGCAGCCGGCGGTGTCCTCGTCGAAGGCGCCGTCACAGTCGTTGTCCACGCCGTCGCAGATCTCCTCGGCGGGCGCCTGCGCCGTGCAGCCCGTCCACCCGTCCACGCCGGCGCAGGTGGTCTCGCCGTAGCAGGTGCCGTGCTCGTTGGTCACCGCGCAGGCCATGGAGGTGCCGAGCAGCTCGGCCGTGCAGACGCAGCTCCCCGTGGTGGGGACGCACTGGCTGCGGGCGCCGTCGCGGTCCGTGGGGAGGCACGCGTAGCCCTGCGGACAGTCGGAGTCCACGTCACAGCCGGCGGCGCAGTGCGTCGCGCCCCCGATGGCGAGGCAGAGGTCGTCGGACCCGCCGCAGTCCGCGTCCGACGCGCACGGGGTGCACAGGGCCACCAGGTCCGGGATGCAGAGGTAGACCACGTCCTCGCCGACGTTCTGGACCGAGCGGCAGCTCCAGGCGTCGGGGCAGGTCTCCAGGCACGTGGCCGTGCAGACGCGGCCCACGACGTCCTGGATGCACCAGCCGCTCTCGCAGTCGTTGTTGTCGTAGCAGGGGCACCGGAAGTCGTAGGGAGCCTCCCCGCACTCCGGGGGGAGGTCCAGCGGGTCCGACGGCTTGCTCGGGTCGCTCGGGTCGCTCGGCTTGCTCGGGTCGCCGAGCCCGGCGGGGTCTCCGGGAGCGTCCACGGTGGCCCCCCCGTCGGCCGCCGCGCTCTCCTGGCCCCCTGCCTGGGGCGCCTGCGCGTCGCCCCCGTCCGCACCGCACGCCGCGATGAGGAGCGTGGCGGCCATGGTCCACCGTAGCTGCCTCATCGCCCGTCCCTCCTGGCGGCCCAGGCCGGCGACGTGCGCGCCGCCAGGGCGGCGAAGCGCCGGAGCCACCGCGTCCGCAGGCGGTCCACCTGCGGCGACCGGCCGCTGAGCCCCAGCATCACGCGCGGGTCCTGCGGGCTCCGCGGCTCCCTCATCATCGTCTCGTGCGTCATCATCTCGACCATGGCCCTTCCTCCGTTGGCTGCGGGTTACACACGCAGTGGGGCTACGGCAAGCGGCGTGCCAGGGACGTTCGCAGAGGCATATCGTTGTAGATTCGGACCATTGCGATTCTGCGCCCGATTCGAGCACGAAGCATCGCAGGAGGAGGGATGGCTTCAATTCGCTGTAGTTCCGCAATGTTGTTCCGACATGCTGGAGCCTTCCGACCCCAGGCCACACAGAAACGGCTCGGTTACAACCACACATGGGGCACGCCGACCCCACTTGCAGGGCGCTCCGGCCTCTGCCAAGGTGCGCGCCATGCGCATCTTCATGCTGCACAAGCCACGCGGCTGCATCACGGCCCGGGCGGACTTCGCCGGGCGGCCGACCGTCTATGACCACGTGCCGCCGCACTTCCCCCGCCTGCCGCACGTGGGGCGCCTCGACTTCAACACGGAGGGGCTCCTGCTGTTCACCGACGACGGGCGGCTGGCCCAGGCCCTGGGGAACCCCGGGTTCGCGGGGGTTGCAGAGGAGGTGCCGCCCATCGAGAAGGTCTACCACCTGAAGGTGCGCGGCGTGCTGGCACCCGACGACGGCCGCATCGGGCTCCTGGGCGAGCCCCTGCGCTTCAACACCGGCCACGTCACGCGACCGGCGCGGGTCCGTTGGCTCGAGCACCGGTCGCGGGCCACCTGGATCGAGGTCGTGCTTCGGGAGGGGCGCAACCGGCAGATCCGCAGGCTCTGCGACCGAAGCGACCTGCAGGTGGTCAAGCTGCGCCGGGTGGCCATCGGCCCTGTGGGGTTGGGCGACCTTCCCGCGCGCTGGTGCCGCCAGTTGACCGCCGAGGAGGTCGCCGCCCTCTACGCCGCCGCAATGCCGGACGACGCTCCGCCGCCCCACGAGCCCTTCGACGACAGCCCGGAGGCCCTGGCGCGGGCGCGCTCTCTCCTGATTGGGACCTGACTGGGGAGGCCGCAGGCCGCACGGGGGCGTCCCTGGCGGTGGGTGTGATATCGTGCCAGGTGTGAGAGCCCCCTTCGTGGCGACCGCCCGCGCCGGGCGTTCCGGGGCCCCGTGACATGGCCAATGACTACGTGGAGCTGCTCGCCGCGCTGGATGGGATCGCGCAGGACCCGCGCCACCATCCCGAGGGGGACGCCCTCTTCCACTCCCTGCAGGTCTTCGCTCACGCGCGGTCAGAGACGCGGGACTCCGAGCTCGTGACCGCGGCGCTCCTGCACGACTGCGGCAAAGCGATCCGCAGCCGAGACCACGACAGGCTTGGCGCAGAGCTCCTGGACGGCCTCGTGTCGCCGCGGGTCGTGTGGCTCGTGCGGCATCACCTGGACCTGCTGCGCGAGCCGGCGCGGACGCGGCGGCGCCTCCGAGGCACGCCGGAGCTCCGCGATCTGGAGCTGCTGAGGTCATGGGACCTGCGGGGCCGGTCTCCCTGGGCGTCGGTCTGCTCCATCGAGGAGGCCGCGACGTTCACTTCACTCCCACCGCCCCCCGGTGCGCTCACCGGCCCCTATGACCCCACGCGATGAACCCGGCCGCGACAACCGGCTCTGCTTCTGGCCCGATCTCGACCGTCTGACCAGCGACCGTTCCCTGTGGAGCGACGAGGCCCCGCTCAGCGAGGCGCTCCAGCGCGCCCAGGACCAGCTCCGGTGCGCGCTTGCCCGGCTGACGCCCAGCCAGCGGGAGGCGGTCGAACTCTTCTACTTCGACGGCCTCTCGGAGGGGCAGATAGGACACCGCCTCGGCGTGAGCCAACAGACCATCCACCGCCGCATCCACGGCGCCCCGCGCGGCGGGCGGGTGGTGGGGGGGGCGCTGGCGCGGCTCCGGGCCCTCCTCGGGGAGTGGCGTGGGCGCCCGTGATGCGCGCTGACCAGCGCAGGACCTCCATCGCCCGGGAGGCCGCCCGGCTCATGCTGGAGGAGGGCGTGCGGCAGTACTTCGACGCGAAGCGCATCGCGGCGCGGCGCCTGCCCGGACAGCGCCGGCAGCGCCGGGACCGGGCCGGGGACCTGCCGTCGAACGGCGAGATCCGGGACGCGCTCCTCGAGCTGGTCGAGCTGACCGAGGGGTCGAGCCGCGGGCGGCGGCTCTTCGCCATGAGGGTGACCGCCTGGCAGACGATGGGGGCGCTGCTCCCGTTCCGGCCCCGCTTGATCGGGTCGGTGGCGACCGGGCACGTCCGGCGCGGCAGCGACATCGATCTACACGTCTTCACGGAGTCGGAGCAGACCCTCGAAGGCTTCCTCTGGAATCTCGGCTGGACCTTCGAGACGAGCCGCGTGAGCGTGCGAAAGGGGGGAGTGATCCGCGAGTTCACGCACGTCCACGTCGATCGGGGCTTCCCCGTGGAGCTCTCGGTGTACCCGCCCGAGGAGCTGCGCGTCCGCGGCCGCAGCAGCACGGACGGCCGCCCCATCGAGCGGCTGTCGAGGGCGGCCGTCGAGCGGCTGCTGGTGCGAGACCACCCGACCGAGTGGGCGGCCTGGTGCGGAGGCGCCCCCGGCGACCTGTCAGAGACCGACCTGCCCGACACGTCCGCGGTGGAGGACCTGCTCGCGCTCGGCGACCCGGACGCTCCGGAAGGGGACGCCGCAGGGCTCTCCGGGCGAGGGGGGCGCCTCATCTGAGCGCCCGGCGCCGAGCCACGGGACGTCAGGGGGGCGGGCCCTCGGGCGGGAGGTCCTCGTAGACGGGATCCACGGGCAGCTCGATGGAGAGCGCAGAGAGGGGGATCGCCTGTCCGGCGCCGTGCTCGGTGAGCCGCCACGACCCGTCGGCCAGGAGCTCGTAGTGCTCGATGCGGGCCACATCCTGGCTGACGAGGAGGTAGTGGCGGAGCGACGGGATGCGCCGGTAGTGGGCAAACCTTCCGCCCCGGTCCCAGGCCTCCGTGTCCGGGGACAGCACCTCGACCAGAAGCGTGGGGTTTGTGACCGCGTGCCCGTCCTCGGGATCGAGCTGCGGTCGCCCGCACACAACGCTCAGGTCGGGGTAGGTGGCGAGCCCCGTCGCGAGGACGCGCACCTTCAGGTCCGAGTCGTACGGCCGGCTGGGCGTGTCCCGCAGAGCGCCGCGAAACAGCGCGGTGAGGTTCGTCTTGATCGCGGAGTGCCGGACGCTGCCTCCCGCCATGGCCCAGGCCGTGCCGCTTGCGAACTCGTGCCGCACCCCGGTGGTGCGCTCGAGCGCGAGGTACTCTGCGTAGCTGATCCCCTTCGTGGCCGGTGCACGCATGACCTCCTCCTCTGCCGCGCGACGACGGCGTCGGGCACAGTCTACAGCATGACCCGGGAGCCAGACCACGCGCACGGCCCCCTGTAGCCTCGCGCGCCGGATGGAGCGAGCCGGTTGCCTCCTCTGCCACACCCGCGGAGGCATCGTCACGATACCGCGGGGGCATCGACCGGATACCGCGGGGGCATCGTCCCGATACCGCGGGGGCATCGACCGGATACCGCGGGGGCATCGACCGGATACCGCGGGGGCATCGACCGGATACCGCTGGGGCATCGACCGGATACCGAGGAGGCATCGACCGGATAGTACTGAGGTATCGACCGAATACTACGCAGGGATTGGGCGGTGACCTCGGAGGCATCCCGCGACCACCGCCGGGGGATGCCGTGGAACCTCCGACGGGCTCACGGAGACACCCCGACAGGCTGGCGCGAACGGGTGCTACTTGTACCCGATCCAGGATCGCAGCCCGGAGAAGGCCGTCTCCAGCCCCGCGTCGCGCTTCGCTTGCGCGTTCACCTGGTCGTTGACTCTGCGGAGCTGGGACGCCGCGTCGGCGTCGAACAGCAGATTGGCCTGCTTCAGAGTCTGCAGCAGCACCTCGAGGTCCGAGATCACCTGGTCGATGCCCTCGGCGCGGGCACCTGCCGCGCGGAGCGAGTCGGGAGTCACCCCGGCGGGCGCGGCGAACCGTCCATCGAGCTTGGACAGCGCGTCTGCGGTAGCCTCGCAAGCAGCTCCGACGCCGCGACGGGCCTTGGGGATCGCGCGCACCTGGTCCACATTCAGCGTCCCGGCCTCGGGCGGCAGGGCGAGCGCGTCGGGGATGATGATTGTGACGGTACCCTGCTTGATCTCGGGCATGTGCCTCTCCTGGTGGTGAACGCGGCCATACTGGGCAGCGACGAACCCCGCCGCCGCCCCCCTGACCACTTGGACCTTGGCAACGCGCCGATGGGGCCACAGAGGCGGGCGCCTGTCAAGGGCGCTCGCGTGCCCGAGTCGTGGCGCTGGGTGGGGACCCGTCCCTCCGCCGCCCGGCGCCGGGATGGTTGACGGGCCGGAGCGAGGGCAGCACACTTGGCGTCGCTCGCGGCGCCAGGCGAACCAGAGGTGTGTGACGTCCATCGCCCGGTGCCTCCCCTCGACTCCGGTCGCGGCACACACGGCGCCCCGGTCGCGGGGCGCGACCGACCCCACAATTCCGGGAGACACGCCGAAGATGCACCCACTCGAGACGTACCTTCGAGACCTGCGCGAGGCGCGCTTCGGCGGTGTCGCCGAGACCACGCACTATCCGGCGCTCCGCGCGCTGCTCAACGCCGCGGGTGAGTCTCTGCGCCCGCGCGTGCGGTGCATGGTCCATCCCAGGAGCCAAGGCGCCGGCATCCCAGACGCGGGGCTGTTCACCGCGGACCAGATCGGTGAGAGCGACGAGGACGCCGGGGCGAGCCTGCTCGCCGGGGGGGTGCTGCCTGCACGTGGTGTGGTCGAGGCCAAGCCAACGAGCCACGGTGTCCTGCAGACAGCCGCCAGCGCGCAGGTGGCGAGCTACCTCGAACGGTACGGCAGCGTCCTCGTGACGAACTACTGGAGCTTCCTCCCGCTGCAGCACGAGGGGGGACGCCCGGCGACGCGCCTCGAGTCGTATCAGCTCGCGAGGAGCGAGGCGGAGTTCTGGCAGGCGGTCGCGCACCCGCGGGCGCTCGTCGCAGAGCACGGCGACAGCCTCCTCGACTATCTCCGGCGCGTCCTCCTGCTCCGTGCCGCGCTGAGGGACCCGGCCGACGTCGCGTGGGTGCTGGCCTCCTACGCGCGCCGCGCCCGTCGCTCCCTCGAGAAGCTCGACCTCGAGATCCTCGACGCGCTCCGGGCGGCCATGGAGCGGACGCTCGGTGTCACCTTCGACGAGCGCCGGGGGCAGCACTTCTTCCGGTCGACGGTCATTCAGACGCTGTTCTATGGCCTGTTCTCCGCCTGGGTGCTCTGGGCGCGGACCCACGGCCCCGAGGAGCGCTTCGACTGGCGGCTCGCGGTCCACGAGCTCCGCGTCCCCGTCGTGAGGGCGCTCTTCGAGCAGGTCTCCGCGCCGAGCAAGGTCAAGCCCCTCCAGCTCGCCGCCATCCTCGAGTGGACCGGCGAGGCCCTCAACCGCGTGAACCGGGGCGCGTTCTTCGAGAGCTTCGACGAGGGGCACGCGATCCAGTACTTCTATGAGCCCTTTCTGGAGCAGTTCGATCCCGTGCTCCGCAAGGACCTGGGGGTCTGGTACACGCCGCCCGAGATCGTCCGCACCATGGTCGAGCGGGTCGACCGCGTGCTCCGGGACGAGCTCGGCCGCGCCGACGGCCTCGCGGACCCGGACGTGTACGTCCTCGACCCGTGCTGCGGAACGGGCGCGTACGTGCTGGAGGTCGTGCGGCGCATCCAGGCGACCCTCGAAGACGCGGGCGCGGGGGCTCTGCTCGGGGCGAAGCTCCGGAGGGCGGTCACCTCGCGCATCTTCGGGTTCGAGATCCTGCCGGCTCCCTTCGTCATCGCGCACATGCAGGTGGGCATCCTGCTCCAGGGCCTGGGGACCGCGCTCGACCACGAGAAGGACGAGCGGGCCGCGATCTACCTGACGAACGCGCTCACCGGGTGGGATCCGCCGGCGCCGGCGAGCGGCCAGGCGGCGACGCAGATCCCCTTCGCGTTCCCCGATCTGGAGGCCGAGCAGAGGGCAGCGGCGTCCGTCAAGCGGAGCCGTCCCATCCTGGTCGTGCTCGGCAACCCGCCCTACAACGCCTTTGCCGGCGTGTCTTCCGAGAGCGAGCAGGACGTCGGGCTCTACAAGGAGGGCCTGCAGGAGACCTGGGGGATCAAGAAGTTCAACCTGGACGACCTCTACGTGCGCTTCTTCCGCCTGGCCGAGCGCCGCGTCGCCGAGATGACCGGGTGCGGGGTCGTGTGCTTCATCTCCAACCACTCCTACCTCTCCGACCCCTCGTTCGTGGTGCTCCGCGAGCGCCTGGTGCGCCAGTTCGACCGGATCTGGATCGACGGCCTCAACGGCGACAGCCGCGAGACGGGCAAGCGCACGCCGGACGGGGCCCCGGACCCGTCGGTGTTCTCGACCCCGACCAACCGCGAGGGCATCCGCCTCGGCACGGCGATCGGGCTCTTCGTCCGCCGGTCCACGCCGGACGGGCAGCGCCACGTCCGGGCGCGGGAGTTCTGGGGAGCGGCCAAGCGAGAGGAGCTCCTCGCCAGCCTGGACTCCGGCGGGCCCCCCTACGTGGACGTGTCGCCCGCCCCGGCGAACCGCTGGTCGCTCCGGCGCGTCGAGGCCCGAGCGGGCTACGCGGCGTGGCCGACCGTCGTCTCCTTCGCCGGGACGGAGCCGGTGAGCGGTCTGCAGGAGATGCGGCGCGGCGCGCTCATGGACATGGACCGCGAGGCGCTCGCGAAGCGGATGCGGGCGTACTTCGGGTCCGCCGCGGAGTGGGAGGCGCTCAAGGCGGGTGGGGTCGGGCTGGCGGTCAAGGCGGGAAGGTACGACCCCGATGCGAGCCGGATTCGAGTCATGTCCGCAGACCGCTTCCAGGAGGCAAACATCCGGCGCTACGCGCTCTACCCCCTGGACGTCCGCTGGTGCTACCACTCATCGGTTCGGCCGCTCTGGAACGAGCCCCGCCCGACCCTCGCAGCCCAGGCCTGGCCCGGCAACCGCTTCTTCGTCGCGCGGATGGTCGCCGAGCGCGCCCGCGAGGGGGCTCCGCTCCTGGTCACCCCGCACCTCCCCGACTACCACCTCCTGCGCCCGAACGTCGTCGCGATGCCGTTCCGCCTCCGCGAGGTGGTGCCGGACGCGCCGCTCCTCCAACGGACGCTGGGCCTGCCCGCCGCCCCGAAGGAGACCGCGAACCTGTCGGCGGCCGCCCGACGCTTCCTCGCGTCGCTGGGTGCGCCGGATCCGGACACCGACCTGGAGTCCTCCGCGCTGCTCTGGTTCCACGCGCTGGCCATCGGCCATGCCCCGGCGTGGCTCGAAGAGAACGCCGCCGGCGTCCGCGGGGACTGGCCGCGTGTCCCGGTGCCGGAGTCCCTGGGCACCCTCCAGGCCTCGGCGGCGCTCGGCCAGAAGGTGGCGGCGCTCCTCGACCCCGAAGCCCCGGTCCCCGGCGTGACGACGGGAGCCCTGGACCCCGCGCTGAAGGGGGTCGGCGTGCTTCGCCACGGCAACGTCGGAGAGCTGGACCTGCGCGTCACCGCAGGATGGGGCCACCACGGCAACGGGGGAGTGGTCATGCCGGGGCGCGGGCGCGTCACCACGCGGCCCGTCTCGGACGCCGAGCGTGATGCCCTCGCTCTCGCCGCGGACCGGCGCGGTGTCCGCGCGG
>BTUI01000019.1:0-24189 GCA_045863195.1 Chloroflexota bacterium | reverse complement strand
GGGCTCGTCGTGGGTGCGGGCGTCGAGCAACGGGGGCCTCCTCGCGCAGGGTACGGGCGCCGGGGTCGCGCCTCAAGGCGACCGTGGCCTCTCGGGGGCGCCTTGGAAAGCAGACCAACATTGTCCGCGTTTTGCAAGGCGGCGTCGCCTCGGGCCTTGCGCTCACGGGTCCGACCCGTACAGTGCAGACCATGGGAACGCAGGCAGCACGGGAGGGCGTGGTCGAGCGCATCGAGCAGCGCGACATGCGGGTCCACATCAACGTGGGGCCGCTCTGCAACAACAACTGCATCTTCTGCATGGAGGAGGACCGGGACATGCGCGCCGTGGTCAACGGCGCCCTGACCCCGGACAAGGTCCAGAGCCTGCTTGTCGCCAACCGCGGAGCCGAGGAGGTGTGCTTCACGTCCGGGGAGCCGACGTTGGTGGCAGAGCTGCCCCGCTATGCCAGGTGGGCGCGCCAGCTCGGGTATCCGCGCGTCAGCGTCATGACCAACGGGCGGCGCCTGGCCCACATGCCGGTGCTGGAGCAGCTCCTGCGGGCGGGGATGAACTTCTTCTACGTGTCCATCCACGGCCACGAGGCGCGGCTTCACACGGGCTTGGTACGCGAGCCGGCGGCCTTCGACCAGACGGTCGCGGGAATCCGCAACATCGCGTCCGTGAAGAACCGCGGCGTGCAGCTCCACACGAGCACCGTGATCAACCGGCGCAACCTGCCCTATCTGGGTGAGATCTACGCGTTTCTCCGGGGTCTCGGGGTGGATCAGGTGGTGTTCAACGTCATGCAGGCCAACGGGCGGGCCAACACCTACTTCGATCAGCTCTTCCCCCGCTACACGGAGATCGCCGCCGCCTTCCGCACCTTCCTGGCGGCAGCCGACGAGCCGCAGCCCATGGCCTTCCTGGTGGACATCCCGCTCTGCACCACCGAGGGCATCCCCGACTTCAACCGGGGCTACGTGGAGTCCTACACCCACTTCGAGGTGGCGGGCTTCGAGGACGTCTCGCCGGAGCGCCTCGCGGTGACGCGCAGGGCCCGCCTCACGGAGGACGAGCGCTTCCTCGCCGTGACCCGGGAGGACCTGGACGCCGTCGAGCGCGACAAGCGCCCCGAGTGCGCGACCTGCCGCTACGACCGCGCCTGCGAGGGCGTCTGGCGCAACTACCTGAGGCGCAACGGCTGGGACGAGCTGGTGCCCGTTCAGGGCTGAGGGGCCGGGCTGCGCTGGGGACTCGGAGCGGTCAGAGCGGCCGGAGCGGCCCATACCCGTGTGCCCTCACCCAGTTGATGTGGACCCCCGCGCAGGCGCCGTCGATGCGGCAGCCGGCGCAGCGGCGGCTCTTCGTGTGGAAGCCGTCGCGGATGAAGCGGTCGGTGAACCCCAGGGGGTCGAGGCGCCCGTCGGGCGTCAACGTGTGCAGGTCGAGGACGCGGGGCGACGGGCGCGGGGCGCGGCCTGAGAGGCACTGCGGGACCCCCTCGACGGGGACGGGGTGGGGGAAGGCCGCGAAGAAGGCGGGCAGGTCTGCGTCGTGGGAGCGGGCTTCGGAGGCGCGCTCCCAGGTGCGGAGCGCCAGAGAGAGCCGCGGCGTGACGGAGCCCCAGCCTTGGGCGACCAGCCAAGCGGCCACGGGGCGCACCAGCCACGCCGTCACCTCGAAGTCGGCGTCGAGGGCCAGGAGCGCGGCAAGATCCTCGGGGGTTCCCGCAAAGGCGCGGGTGAGTCGCTTGGGGCCGAGCGGGGCGGGATCGAAGCCCTCCCACGAGTCCAGATCGAGCCACAGCTCCTCCCCGGGGAGAGACGCGGCGAGCGCGACGGCGTCGGCAGGGGTGGCCGCGCGGATCCAGGCCGCATGGACGGCACCGAGCAGCGGGGCCGCGGCGGGCAGGTGGGGCTCCTCGCGGGCGTCGGCGCGGACCATGGCGTAGTCCGGCGCGTCCGTCCGGGCGATGGCGTCCCCCACCCCGTCGCACAGGGGCTGGAGGTAGCACTTTTCGCAGCGGTCGGGCTTGCGGCAGAGCAGCGGCCAGCGGCGCCGGATCCACCACTCGTACTCGTCCAGGCGCCCCCGCACCTCGTCCAGCAGCTTGTGGGGGTCCTGGATCAGGTGCTCCCAGCCCTCGAGGAAGGGTGGCGGGAAGCGGTTGAACCAGATGTGGAGATCCGGCCGCAGGCTCAGCTCCAGGGCGTAGCGCAGCGGCTCCCAGGCCTCGTCGATGTCGTAGAAGAGCGTGTCCTTGCCCCAGCGGTAGGCGTCGCCGAAGGGGATGATGTGCAGCAGGTCGATCTCGCGCACCCCGAGGGCGACGAGCCCGTCGAGCAGCTCCCGCAGGTGCGGCACGTTGGCCCGGTTGAGGCACACGTCCACGTTGACCACCACCCGCCCGTCCGCCAGCGCGTTGCGGATGCCCGCGATGATCTGCACGTAGGCGCCCGGCACGCCGACCAGCGCGTCGTGCACCTTGGCGTTGTGCCCATGCACTGAGAAGGTGATCTCCTGGAGGCCCGCGTTGACGGCGCGCCGCAGGAACTCTGGGTACGCGAACATACGCCCGTTGGTCACGGTCTGGACGCGGCGGTAGCCGAGCCGGTGGCCCAGCGCGACGAAGTCCACGAACTCGGGGTGGATGGTGGGCTCGCCCCCGGACAGGATCAGCCGGGTGGCGCCGCCTTCACGACCTTGCGCGATGAGCGCCCGCACCCCCTGCGGGTCGACGTAGGTGCCATCGTGGACCGCGGAGTCCAGGCAGAACACGCACTTGTTGTTGCACAGGTTGGTCAGCCGCACCCACTGGCGCCGCTCGTGGGCCGCCTCCTCGTGGGTCGCCGCCTTGCCGAGCGCGGCCTGGAGATCATCGAAGCCCGTGGTCACCTGCTGCCTCCGGCGGTAGCGGAGGGGGGTCAAGTATACTCATATCTCATATTCTGGCCTGCCAGAATATGAGATATGAGTATACTTGACCCCCCACCTACCGCAGCATCAACGCCTTGAACTCGTGGGGCGCCAGCCCCATGCAGCGCTCGTCCACCGGGTGGTAGCGCAGCCCCGAGACGTGGTCCAGGTTCAGGCGGTCACCGGCGAGGCGCGCCAGGGCCTCGCGGGTCCAGGCCCGCTTGTCGAGGGTGAGGCCCACGCTGGCGAAGAGCGCGCGCAGCGACGCGAACCACGTCCTCGTGCTGGCCAGGGTGATCGCCTCGCGGTCGAGGCCGATGAGGTCCTGGACGTACTCCACCTTGGCCTCGAAGCCGATGCGATCCGCCACGTGGAGCATGTGCCCGAAGTGGATGCTGAACTCCAGGTGGTCCAGGTGGTTCGAGGCTACCGGATACCGCACCAGATCGCCGTACTCGGTGATGAACGCCGCCCCTCCGGGGCGCAGCACCCGCCGCACGTGGCTCAGGAAGCGCAGCGCGCCCACGTTGAGGAAGAACTCGCTCGGCGCGTCGTCGAGCGGCAGATCCCAGCGGCGGATCAGGTCGCCCGCGTCGCCCAGGCGCTCCAGCAGGGCGTCGTCCCAGCGCGTCCAGGGGGCGTCCGGGGGGTTCGCGTCGTCCACCTCGATGCCCAACAGCTCGCGGGTCAGCTTCACCGTCGTGAAGTCGCCGATGACCTCGTTGCACAACACCAGGTCCACGGAGGCGGGCCGCAAGGGCAGCGTCTCCGCGTTGCCGTGGACCCAGTGGACCCGGTCCGCCAGGCCGTCGCGGGCGAGGCGCTCCGCCTGAGCCTCCCGCAGCGCCGGTGACAGATCGAGGATCGTATAGGCCAGGCCGTCGAAGACATCCGGGCGCAAGCGGCGCAGCGTCCCGAGCACGCCGGCCGCCAGGTCACCGACGCCGGCGCCCACCTCCAGGACCTTGCGCGTGCCGGGGCCAATCATGTCCCGCTCCAGCAGCGCCTCTGTGACCCGCTCGGCGTAGGTGCCACCGTGGAGCAGCGGCGACGGCTCGCGGAGCAGGTGGCTCAGCGTCGTCTCCACGTCCTCGAACTGGGAGACCGGGTCCTCGACGTCCGCCGCGTAGTACCCGTGGGGCGGGGCGATGGGCACGGCCAGCTCGGCGAACGGGTCGTGGGGCGCGGGACCGCGCGGGTCCCAGGGGGCGAACGGCATGCTCGATCGCAGGTAGCTCGGCCACTGGTGCTCGGGCCCGAAGCGCGACAGCGGGGCCTTGGAGAGGCGCAGGTACTGCCGCTCGTGGTGGACCCAGCAGGCGACGGTGCGCTCGACGTCCTCCCGCGCAGGCGCCGGATCCAGCCGGCTGACCAGCTCCTCCAGCGTCGTCTCCCCGTCCATGCTCGCCCACAGCCGCGCCGCCCAGGCGGGCACCGACTCGGAGCTGGAGCGCCCCGCGCGGTCCGTTCGCCAGAACGTGAGGTGGTCCGCCGAAGGCTGGTGCGCGACCACCCACCGGGCCTTGACCGGGACCATGGACCAGAGCTGGTCCTCCTCGCGCGCCCCCGGGGCGACGAGGCACGAGAAGAGCTGGAGCACGGGCAGGAACTCGTCGAGCTGGCCCGCCTCGAAGCGGCCGGCGAAGGCGGCGTCCGCGTCGGCGCGGGAGCGGGGCGTGCCGCGGTGGTGCTCGATGAGCTCGGCGACGTCCGGGCTCATGGCCAGCAGGTACCCGAACAGGTCGTGGTAGGCGTGCACCTGCCCGTGCTGCTGGAACCAGCTCACATGGGGGGACGCGATCAGGCGGTCGGTCACGGGGCACCTCGTCGCAGGGATGGATCACCATAGCAGAAGGGCCGTTGCGCGGCGAGGCGCCGCAGGGCACCATGGCCCCCTCGGAGGACCACCATGCGAATCGTGACGTGGAACGTGAACTCGGTGCGGGTCAGGGAGGAGCGCCTGCTCCGGTGGCTCGCCGCCCACCAGCCCGACGCCCTGTGCCTGCAGGAGCTGAAGGTGCCGACCGACGGCTTCTGCCGCGGCGCGGTCGAGGCCGCCGGCTACCGGGCCGCCGTGCTCGGGCAGAAGACGTACAACGGGGTCGCCATCCTGGCGCGGAGCGAGCCCGAGGCGGTCACGGTTGGGATGGACGGCTTCGAGGACCCGCAGGCGCGGCTCATCGCGGCGACCGTGGATGGCGTGCGGGTGATCTCCGCCTACTTCCCGAACGGCTCGTCGCCCGACAGCGACAAGTACGTCTACAAGAAGGAGTGGCTGGAGCGGCTCTTCCGGGTGCTCGAGCGCCACAGCCCCGACGAGCCGCTCGCCCTCTGCGGGGACTTCAACATCGCCCCGACGGCCGCGGACGTCCGGGACCACGACGCCTGGTGGGGGTCCACCCTCTACAATGACGAGATGACGGCGGCCTTCCAGCGGCTGCTGGACTGGGGCCTGGTCGACGCGTTCCGGCTCGTACACCCGGAGGCGGGGCTCTACTCGTGGTGGGACTACCGGCAGCTCGGCTTCCAGCGGAACGACGGCCTGCGCATCGATCACGTGCTGGTCACGCGCCCCCTCGCGGAGCGGGTCACCGGCGCCTGGATCGACCGGGACGAGCGCAAGGGCGACAAGCCCAGCGACCACGCCCCGGTGGTCGTGGACCTTCGGTAGGGTCTACCCCTCCTTCGGGACGACGGTGACCTTGGCGCCGGGGGTCCACGCCTTGTGCTCGTCGCCGTAGTAGAGGTAGGCGCGGCTGGCGGGGCCGGTGAAGGTGCCCGGGATCGCCGCCACCAGGCTGATGGGCAGGCGGACCGACTTGCCGGCGCCGAGATCCCGCCAGTACAGGACCACGTCGCGACCACGGACCTCATAGGCGGCGATGGTGCCCGCCTTGACGAGCTCCTTGAGCTGGTCGTGACGCGGCTCCAGGCCCCCCGGCACGCCGACGATGGCGATGGGCGTCGGGACCGCCTCGCTGCTCGTGTTGCGCACCGTCACGTCCACCTCCGTGACCGCTCCTTCACGGACCTCGCCGTCATTGAGCTTCGTCTCCAGCGCGACCACGCACTCCTTGGACGAGGCCGGCGAGGCGTCTGACCAGGTGACCGCGCCGGTGAGCGGCATGGGGGAGCCGCCCTCCATCTCCACCGTGATGGTGTGGGCGCCGGGGGTGAGCGTCGCCGAGAAGTCGGGCAGCTCCAGGGCGCCCTTGGTCGTCGCGTCGAACGGGGCCGCGCCGATCAGCTTCCCGTCGACCAGCAGGCGCACGGTGCCCGGCGCTCTCGGGGCGGCGCGGGCCGCGTCGTAGGCTACGATGGCCTGGAGCGCGAGCACCGTCGACTGGGTGCTGCCGTAGCGCCCGCCCTTGCACACATCGGCGAGCCACGCGACGGCGCGCTCGACCTGGGCCTCGTGCGCGGGGCTCCGCAGCCACGCCAGCACCGCGAGCGCCGTCGTCTCGATGCGCAGCGCCTCGCCGCGGCTCCCCACGATGCTGTTCACCCCGCCGTCCACGCCGCCGTCCGCCCCTTGCGCCTTGGCCAGCTTGTCGAGGAAGAGCTTCGCGGCGTCCGCCCGCCCGCCGAGCTGCATGGCGTTGGCGGTCAGCGCGATGACGTAGCTGTCCTCGCTCCCGTGGGCGACATCCTCGACGGAGAGCAGCTCGTCTTCGAGGCCCTTGGGCCCGGCCGTCGAGACCAGCGCCCAGGTGATGTAGGCGTTGGACGCGGCGCGGTCCTCGACCCACGTGTGGAGCGCCCGGCGCTCGCGCTTGAAGCCGCCCTTGCCGTCGCGCTGCCCGAGGAGCCACTGGCGGGTCCGCCCGAGCATGTCCGCGTCCACCGCGCGCACCTTGGACATGGCCGTGAACTCCAGGAGCCCGTAGGCGGTCAGCGCCTCGTGCGCCGGGTCCTGCCCGAACCACTCGTAGCCCTGCTGCTTGCACTCGAAGCTGCGGAGCCGGTCGTGGCCCTTGTCGAGGAGCGCGGCGGACCGCTCGATGATCGCCGCGTCCACGCCCTCGTGGGTCGTGAAGTACTGCTGTGCCATGACCAGCGGGTAGGTGGTGGAGCTGGTCTGCTCGAAGCAGCCGTAGGGCTCCTGGATCAGCCGCTCGAAGGCGCTGGTCAGGCTGGCGACCGGGCTCGGCTGGACGGAGAGCTTCGTGACGAGGCTCCCCGGGACCAGGCCCGGCGTGATGGTCACGGTGCGGGTCACGGACTTGCCGGGCGCCAGGAGCCCACCGAAGCCCACCTCCTGCGGGAAGCCGTTGGGCTCGACGACCAGCTCGCGGGTGGAGGTGTCGGTGTGGGCGCCAGCGGTTGCTGCCACCACCACCGCCATCTTGCCGGCCGGCCGCGTGATCTCCATGTCGACCAGGCGCCGCGCCCCGGAGCGCGGGTCGAGCGTGATGGCGGCCGTCTGGCTCACGGTGGCGCCGTCCGCGGTCACGGTGACGGCCGCTCCTTCGAGTGGGGCGTCCGTCCCGTTGGTCAGCGCGACCGGGAGCCGCACCAGGTCTCCCTGGGTCGCGAACAGCGGCAGCTTGGGCTCGGCGTGGAAGGGCTCCACCGACTCGATGAGGGCCGTGCCTGCCCCGAGGGCGCCGCCGGCAGAGAAGGCATCGGCGAGGACGCGGAAGCCCGTCACGCTGTCCGACGTGTCGAAGCGCACCTTCGCGACGCCCGCCTCGTCGGTCTTGATGGCCGCGGCCCAGTAGAGGGTCTCGGCGAAGTCCGTGCGCTCCCCGGGCTGACGCCCGGAGCGGGCGACGTGGGCATACTCGCGGACGACGGCCCACTGGGCGTTGGGCTGGTCGATTCCGATGGCGTCGTCCATGTCGAGGAGCCCGCCGGCGCGACCCGCTGCGTGGACCTTGGCGGCCTGCGAGGCCGGCGCGTCGGCCGCGGGCTTCGCGATGCGAGCCACGATGACGGCGGGGCGCGGACCGGCAGCCGGCTTGGGCGCGACCGGCTTCGCTGGCACGTCACGGCGCGGCGGGTCCATGGGCTTCTTGCGCTTCTTGTCCGCGTCCATCTCCGCGACCTTGGGCCGCCCGTCCCGAGGCGCCGCGAATCCGTTGCGCCCCGTCGTGCTGCGGGTCTCCACGAGCCGCTGCGCGATGGCCGGGTCCACGAACGCCACGACGCGGCGCTCGGCGTCGCCCTTGGCCGCGAAGGCCACCGGGTCCACGAAGGCGAACCGCCGCCACCCCTGGGTCCCGAGCAGGCGGTCCAGCGCGACGGGCGCACGCGGGTCCGCCGGGTCGAGGTAGACGTGGGCGTCGGCGAGCTCGCGCACCTCCGGCTCCAGCAGGGCCATGACCGGCAGTCGGGGCGCCTGATCGCGCTTGTCGATGAGCTCCAGGACGCTGTCGTCGGTCACGGTGAGGCCGATGACCGCCGCCACGGGCTTGTCTCCCTCGCGGGTGGTCACCGTCAGCTCGACGGGCTGACCGGGCGATGTGCGCTGCGTGTCCGCGACGATGGAGACGCTGAGCTCGCGGCTCGGGCGCCGAAACACGAGGCGCTCGGCGAGGGGGGCGCCGTTCCCGTCCCAGACGGTGGCGATGAGGACCCCGTCGGCGTCCCGCACGGGGACCGACACGGGGCGCACCTCACCGGCCCCGACCGTGACCGTCGCCCGCCCCACCTCCACCTCGCGCTTCGCCAGGGTCACCATCAGCTCCTCGCGGCGCGTCGACCCCACGGTGAGGCGCACGACCCCGCCCTTCGTGACGTCCTCGTCGGTGGCGATGGTGGCGCCGTCGCTCTTCGCTTGCGGCAGCTCCCAGGTGCGGGTGATGCCGCTCGGCCGCGTCACCTGGAGCGTGTAGGCCTCTCCCGGCGCCGGGGTCAGCGAGAAGCGGCCGCGGCCGTCGTGGTCGGAGGCGAAGCGCGACACCTCGCGCCCGGTGGAGTCCACCACCAGCCCCTCCATGTCCGCGGGCTTGCCGCTCGGCAGCCGCCCCTCGAAGTACACTCTGCACGGGAGCCCCACCACCAGGTCGCCGCCCTCCGGCGCCAGCATCAGGTCCACGGTCTGCGTCAGGATGGGGAGCGTCTTGGTCGCCGTCTCCACCACCCCACCGTCGCGCACCGTCATGGCGAGGGTGCCCTCCCCGCGCTCGATGGCCTTCGGGAGCCGGAACGTGGTCGTCGCGACGCCCCCACCGTCGATGGTGGCGCTCCCCCGGTACACCTCGGCGCCATCCACGCGGGCCGAGACGTCCACCGCCGCCCCCACCGGGGCTCCGCCTTCGGGGCGCTCGGCGCTCAGGGTGGCCCGCACCTCGTCGCCGGGACCGTAGCCGTCCTTCAGGAACACGATCTGCGTCTTGAGCCGGGGCGCCCGGTAGGCGCGCACGTCGAAGGTGCGCTCCGCCGGTGACCAGCCGTTGGCCGGCCAGGTGACCCGGATGGTATAGGTGCCGCCCGCTTGACCCTCCGGGACCGGCCACCCCAGGCCCGCGACCGAGTCCTGGGCGCTCGCCATCAGCGTCGCCACGGTCTCCCCCTTGGGGCCGCGCACCTCGATGACCGGGTTTGCCCAGGTGCCGTCGGGCAGCGGCGTGCGGCGGCTCGCCTCGAGGACCGTGGCCCGGATGTAGACGGTCTCCCCCTCCCGGTAGATGGGCTTGTCCGTGCTGATGTGGGTGAGCCAGCGGTCGGCGCCGCCGATGGCGTCCTGCGTGGGCTTCCCGGACTGGGCGAGGGCGACGCCCCCCACGACGAGCGCGGCGAGCAGGACTCTGCGAGCGATCATGGACTCCTCCTTGGCGGTGGCCCCCGCGACGTGGGGCGAGCAACGACGGCCCATCAACGCACATCCGGTGCCCCCGGGTCTACCCCGCACGGGCGGCGCCGATTGTGCTGTTTTCACGCACAATCGCGTCCATGAATGAGCGATTGTGTTGCTTCCGCGTTCAACGCATCCTTCAGGACAGCTCCCACCACACACACGGAGGTCCCTCATGAAGGGTCGAATCCTGTTGCTCTGTGCCATGCTCGCGCTCCCCCACGCCGCCCGTGCGTCCGGGCTCGTCGGTGACGGCGCCCTCGTCCCGCTCTCGTCGCTCGCCGTGGAGGCGTCGATCACCGACGACGGCGCCTCCCTGGTCGAGCGCCGGGGGTTCTTCGCCATCGCTGGCGACGTGGTCCTCTACCGCTCCCTCAGCCCGGGCGAGACGGTGACCGCCGTGCTCTCCGGCGGGGAGCCCATCCCCTTCGAGGTGCTCACCGGCAGCGAGGGCGACGCCGAGCGAGTCGCCCTCACCACCGCGCTGGGCGACCCGGCGCCGCTGCGGGAGCTGGGGGCCCCGCTGCTGGTCGCGCACACCGTCGCCGCCGGGTCGTTCTGGGCCCCCGCGCTGGTCCTGGAGGTCCACACGCAGCAGCCGCTCTCCGCGCGCGGGACGATGCGGGGCGTCTCCATCCCCGTGGGGTGGCACCCGCAGCCGGTCGACTCGGTGGAGATCCAGGCGTCGATTGCGACCCAGGACCCCCTGCGCGCCGTCTACTCCCCCTACCACCCGCTCCAGCTCACGCGGACCGGAGCCACGTCCGCCACAGCGACCTACGGCGGCTGGGAGCGGTGCTCGTCCTTCGACGTGACCCTGCTCATCTCTACCGGGTCCGAGCCGCTGCGCCTCGACCTGCTCCCCCACCGCGAGGGCGACGAGCCCGGGTCCTTCCTGGCGCTGCTCACCCCCGACGCCGAGCCGGCGGACATCCAGCCGCGGAGCCTCGCCCTCGTGGTGGACCGCTCCGGGAGCATGGGAGACTGGAAGATGGCGCAGGCGCGGCAGGCCGTCTCCGCGGTGCTGGGAGGGCTGCGCCCCACAGACAGCTTCTCCGTCGTCGCCTTCGACGGCGCCATCGAGGTCTTCGCCCCCACGGCGCTCCCCGCGACCCCCGAGAATGTGGCGGCCGCGCTGGGATTCGTCGAGGGCATCCAGTCCGGCGGCGCCACGAACCTGTACGACGCGATCCAGGCGGGGCTCCAGTCCTTGCCGGCCACGGGGACGCACCCCCGCTACCTGGTGGTGCTGACAGACGGCGTCCCCACCGCCGGTGAGACCGACATCGACGCCATCCTCGGGATGGTCCGCGCCCAGAACGAGGTGGGCGCCCGCGTGTTCTCCTTCGGCATCGGCTACGACGTCAACACGGTCCTGCTCGACACGATGGCCCTGGAGTCCGGCGGCGACTCAATCTACGTGACTGGCTCTGTCGAAGCGGCAGTCGCCGAGTTCTTCGCGCAGATCGCAGACCCGGTCGTCGCCAACCCGAGCCTCGACGTGAGCGGCATCGGCGGCGAGCTGCTGGAGCCGGCGGTGCTGCCCGATCTCTTCGCGGGCCAGACCCTCGTGGTCGCGGGGCGGTATGTCAAGGCAGGAACCGGCACAATCATCGTCAACGGCAGCACGACCCACGCCTTCGCGGTGACTCTCCCCGAGCGCGCCGTCGCCGAGGGCTATGTGCCCCGCGTGTGGGCGACCCGCCGCGTGGGGACTCTCCTCGAGCAGGTGAAGCTCGGCGGCGGAGACTCCTACGCGCAGGCCGCACTCGAGCTGGCACGCCGCTATGGCGTGGTCACCGCGTTCACGTACTTCCTGGTCGACGAGGGCGGAGACACGGTCATGACCTACTCTCCCGTCCCGGTGGCGGCGGTGGGTGAGTCCGCGGTGTCGACGTCCAGCTCTCTCGACAGCTATCAGAAGGGGGGCTCGGCGGAGGCCATCGACAGCTTCGTCCGCTACCACCGGGACCGGACGTTCCCGACTCTCGGGGGCTCCTACACCGACACGTCGCTGGGCGCAGACGAGGCGTGGGTGGACGTCCGCTTCGGGAGCCCCCTCTACTGGAGTCTCGTGGAGCAGGAGAAGGGGCTGGGAATCGGCGGCTTCCTCGCCATCGGCGCCAACGTCCGCTTCGAGCTGCTCGGCCGCGCCTTCCGGGTGCGCGTCGACGGGACGGAGTCAGCGGAGATTCCGGACCCGGCAGCGCACGCGCCGGAGGGCGAGGCGACGGTGGCGTGCCTCGACGGGGAGCGCGTGGGGAGCGGCGTCACCTACGGGGAGGGTCCCACCGGGGTCGGCTACGGTGGTGGCTCGTCGCTGGGCGGAGCGGCCGGTGGCGAGCCCGCGGGGGCCCCGGTGGGCGAGGACGGGGTGGCGCCCTCCACCGAAGCGCCGACGGCCGGCCACCCCCTCGCGCACCCGGGCGGCACGGGTGGGGTCGCCCTGAGCGCCGCGACGGACTCCGGCTGCGCGGCGGCCCCGGTCACGGCGGCTCTGCCGCAGCTCCTGCTCCTGGCGCTGGGCGTGCTGACGCTGCGGGTGCGACGCAGGTGAAGCGGCGCCCCGGCCTGCGGTGCGATCACGGCTCGACCAGGGTCACCCCGCAGCGCCGGGCCGCCTCGACCAGCCGCTGGTCGAGCGTAGCCAGCGGAAGGCCCTCGCGCATGGCCAGGTCGAGGTACGAGGCGTCGTAGACAGACAGGCCGTGCTGGCGTGCCAGGGCCAGAACCTCGGTCGTAATCCGGGGAGCGTGGTCCGCGACGACCTCGATGGGCAGGCAGAGGACATGGTCCCGGATGCGGGTCACCTCGGCCTCGCTCAACCGACCGCGCCGCTCCCCCACGAGCAGCGCGTTGGCGAACTCCAGGGGCCACACCGAAGGAACCAACGCCCGCGTGCTCGCAAGGCTTCCACACACCGCGTCGGCCTGGTCGGACTGCTCGTCGAGGGCCCACGCGACGAGCACCGAGCTGTCGAGCACGAACCGCATCAGTCGCGGCCCTCGGCTTCCCACTCCGCGATCTCCGCCAGGGTGGCGCGGCGTCCCTTGCGGAGCTCGCGCACTCCCGCGATGGCCTCCTCGACCGTCATCATCGTGCGCGATGGGGGTGGGGAGAGCACGGCGACCGGCACCCCGTGCCGCGTGATGGTGATGCTCTCGCCGGCCGCGACGCGATCCAGAAGTGCCGAGAGGTGGCTCTTGGCCTCGTAGGCTCCGACGGTGTGCATTCAGACCTCCGACCAGTCGTTGACCAGTCTAGGTGCGCCTGCGTGGGGTGGCAAGGCCGGCGGATCGTCGCCACAGCGACGACCTGGCGCTGTGCCGCGCTGCTCGCGCTCCCCGAGGCCGGGCGCGCCGAGGCTCGCCGGTGACTCGACGTGACCCTCGGCGCTGGCTACGCTGTGCCCACACCCGGGGGCCGCGGATGGGACCATGAGCGATCATCGAGGCCGGGGGCTGTCCCGGGCAGCACGCTGTGCCATCCTGCTGCTCCTGGTCCTGCCGGGGTGCACCCTGTCCTGGCTCTACGAGCACGCGGACTGGCTGGTCACGCGCCAGATCGACGGCTGGGTGGACCTGACGGCGACGCAGCGCGAGTGGCTCCACGGGTCCTTCGGGCGGCACTGGCGCTGGCATCGGGAGCAGGCGCTCCCGCAGTGGGCGGGGGCGCTCCAGGGGGCACGAGACCGCTTGGCGGACGGCCTCGACGCGGCCGACCTGCGCTGGATCGAGGCGGCGGTCGTCAAGCACAGCAGGGCGCTGGCGCGGCGCGTCCTGCCGGACGTGGCCAGGCTGCTCGCCGATCTGGGCCCCGATCAGGTCGACCGGGTGGCGGCGAAGCTGGACGAGGGCGCGACGAAGGCCCGCGAAGAGCTGGCCAAGCCCGACGCGGAGCGCGTCCAGAGGCGGGCAGACGCCATGGTGGAGCTGCTGGAGGACCTGGTCGGCGACCTCGACGACGCCCAGGAGGCCCTGGCGCGGCGCCTGAGCAGCGCCCTGCCCCTGGAGGACCGGGACCGGGAGACCCGCATCGCCGAGCGCCGGGCCGCCCTCGTCGCGCTCCTGCGAGGCGACCGCGCGAAGCTCGCTGCGCGCCTGCGGACGTGGTTCATCGAGGACCCCGTCGGCCCCTCCGATGCGTGGCAGGAGGGCGCGCGCCGCATGGCCCTGGAGCTGGACGCGGCGCTGACTCCGAGGCAGCGCCTCACGGCCCTCGGCCGCCTCGACCGCCTGATCACCGACCTCAAGCAGCTCGCGGCCAGGCGCTGAGACCCGCCCGATCGGCTAGCGCTCGTCCTCGGGCCGATGCGCGCCGGCCTGCGGCGCTGTCGCGTGCGCGTCCCGGTGCACCGTCGCGACGAACAGGCAGCCGTCCCGGTCATCGGTGAGGTCGATGCGAGGCCAGGCCTCCAGCGCGCGCTGCACTCCGGAGCCCAGCCCGCGGTGTGGCAGCCGGCGGGTCGCGGGCGGGGTTCGCTGCGGCCTCCCACGGCCCTCTCGGCCTGACGGAGTGAGATCTCGCCGGGGAGGAGCTTCGAGAGGGAGGGGCTACGCAGGCCCCCGTGTGCAGCGCGGTACGCGTCCGGGTCGTCGAGGCCCACCAGGCTGCCCGTCCTCCTCCCGCGCGTCGGTCTGCCTCGGCCCGCCCGCCGCGGTTCGACCCAGCCGGGCCACCCGGGCCCAGCCACGCTGACCCGGGCGAGGGCTCCACGCGCCACGGACCCCGAGGGGTTGGAGCCTTTCACCTGCCCGCCGCACATCTTCGAGCACCGCCCCCCTCCACCTGTCGGGCACTTCGGGTGTCTGTGCCTGGGGTGGAGGGGTGAGCACTCCCCACGTCCGGTCGGCAGCGAGGCAGTCGACGACCCGATCATGCGTCTCATCGAGGATCAGGTCATTTACTTGCTCTTGACACTGCAACCACCCCTGTGGCTCCATCGACGGGCCACACATGGTCTGGCCAACGGGGCGCGGGCGGAGTTCGCTGCGGCCTCCCACGGCCGCGCACATCCCCAGGAGGGGCCCATGCCCGAGATCAAGCAGGGAACCGTCACGATCATCATTCCCGATGCGCTCGCGTTGCCGCCCGAGGCCGGGACGCTGAGCGTGAAGGAGGTCCGCTCCATCGCCAAGACCCGGCGCGGCGTCGGAGCCGCGTGTGAGGCCACGGCCGACGCGCTGTCGAAGCTCGATGGCCGGTTCGCCCCGCCCGCCGGCGTGACCGCCGACTCGCTCCGCGCGGCGGGCGCGCGCGCCGAGGGCATCGATCAGGTGATCTCCGACCTCGAGGTGCTGCTTCAGACCCTCAAGCAGGCGAACCTGCTGTTCGACGCCGACGCGGCCTCGCAGCTCCGCCGGGTCAACGACCAGGTGAGCGCGCAGGGGAAGCACGACGCGGGGCTCGAGACGGCCTTCGCGGGCCTGCGAACCTGGATCGGGTACAAGTAGGGCTCCTCGCCAGCCTTCGGTGCGGGTCGCGCGAGCCCTTCGAGGTGGTCGGGCGATGCCTCCGCTGTGGTCTCGCAATGCCTCCGCGGTGGTCTCGCAGTGGCTCCGCGGTCTTCGGACGATGCCTCCGCGGTAGCCTCGCAGTGGCTCCGCGGTCTTCGGACGATGCCTCCGCGGTGGTCTCGCAATGCCTCCGCGGTCTTCGGACGATGCCTCCGCGGTCTCCGGGCAGACCTCGCAGGTGGACCACCCAGCATGGCTCGAATGCTCCGGCGCAGCGCGTAGAGCTGGCCGCGGTAGGGAGTCGGCACCGCGATGTCCCCCGGCGGCACACCCGCGACGCGGTGTCGGGAGGAGCACCGGGGAAGAGCCCGCCTCGCCCGGCTGTTCCCCCTCCGGGGGCCGTCGGGCCGCGAGCGGACCAGCGGCCCCCGGAGGGGGAACAGCTACCCCAGAATTGATCGCATCTCGCCGTGGAGCTGGGCGGCAGTGTCACCGGCGTCGCCGTCCAGCCACCGGGCAGCGAGACCCACCACATCAGCCAGCTCGACCAACCACGTGCGCGGCAGCCGCTCGAACCCGACGTTCCCGCGGACGCCGACAGCCAGCCGAAAGACCTGCTCGAGGGCGGACGGCGCGACAGACCGCCGGGTTGCCTCCTGGGCGTCCGACAGGGCCAGCAGCAGGTTGTAGAGCGTCATGCACAGGTCGGGCAGGACCTGAAGCCGGCCCTCGCGCTCGACCAGCTCGGCGCGAAGCTCCCGGGCCCGGCCGTAGGCCGCGACGGCCTCGTCGAGCCGCCCGAGGCCTCGCAGGGCGTTGCCGAGGTTGTTGTCGACCATCGCGAGGTCGTTGCGCAGCTCGCGGGCGCCGGCCGCGACCACCGCTTCTAGGATCGTGCGGGCCGCCCCGTGGAGCAGGGCGCTCCACTCCGGGCGCCCCGTGTGCGCGAGCGCCGCGTCCAGATCGCGGAGGCGCCCTGCGGCCCACGGCTCCTGGCGCGCGCCGAAGGCCGCCACCACGAGCCCGGCCGGGGTCGCGAGGAGCGCCTCGGCCGGCGCGTCCGAGGCCACTCCGCACGTCGCGGCGGCCAGCGCCCACGCTCGCGCGGCGGCCGCGTCGAGCGCCTGTGGCGACGTGCCGTTGATCAGCGCCGGCCAGTCGGCCGCCCTGCCTGCGCGCAGGAGGTCGTCGAAGACGAAGGCGAACGCGTTCCACCACGCCTCGGGGGCGCCGGCCTCGATCCCGCGCCGCACGCGCTCCTGCAGGGCCTCGAGCGGCAGCCCCGGTGCCTGCTCGCACCACAGGCGGTGGAGCAGCGCCTCGAGGACGGAGTCGAAGACGAAGGTGAAGCCGCTGCCCTCCCCGGCGGGGAGGCGGCGCAGCAGGCCCGCGTGGACGAGCTGCTCTGCCGGGCTCAGCTCCACGCGGCGCCCCGTGGGGTCCGGGCGCTCCGCGAGATCACGGGCGTCCGCGTCGGACAGCAGCGCGCGGCCGGCTTCGGCGAGGCGCGAGACGACCTCCATGCACACGCGCTCCAGGCGCGGGAACTCGCGGAAGATCTGGTCCAGGTAGGCGCCAAGCAGGGCGTGACGGGGGTTCGTGCTCGCCAGGCCGGTGTCACCAGGCTCGCTGAAGGTCGCCTGCGCCGCGGACCGGCCCGCGTAGGCCCGGTGGTGGACGAACAGCAGCAGCGGCGACCGGAGCTCCTCTCGCACGGTGGCGCCCAGGTGGGCCCACGGGGTCGTGCAGGCTTGCGCGCCGCGGGTCGTCCGCAGGCGCTCGTAAGCGAGGCCCGCCTCGTCCACCGTCAGGAGCCGCAGCGGGGTCCAGGGGCTGGGCGCCTGGGAGAGTCCCGCGTCGCGCAGCTCCGCCTCCGGCGGCGACCAGAGCCACGCGTCCGACGCGAAGAGCGGCGGGCGCTCCTGGCCGTGCCCACTGGCGAGCACCACGGCCAGCAGCTCCTCGCGCATCGTCACCGCCACCCGGCACCACGGGACCGCAGCGGCCGCCGCAACGAGGTCGCCCACCTCGGTGAGCAGCTCCACGGGCAGGGGCGCCTCGTTGACCGCGTCGAGCAACACCACGAGGCGCCTGTCACGCCGCTGGTCTTTGCCCCACTGGCTCGCGAGCTGGGCGAAGAGGTCGCCGAAGCCCTTGAAGTCCTGGTTGCGCAGGCCCAAGTGCTCGAGGACCGTCGGCAGGAGCCGCCCCTCGTGCTCCCGGCGGGCCGGGCGCTCCGGGAGCTGGTCGCCCCGCAGGAGCAGCACGATGTTGCGCCCCTCGCGCGCCGCCGCGTCGCCCGCCTCGGGGGGCACCCCTTCGGCGAGCAGGCGCTCCGCCAGGTGGAGCGACCACGCCGTCTTGCCCGAGCCCGCCGCGCCGGCGAGGATCAGGCCGTTCCGGTAGCGCCGCGCGGCGGGTGTGCTCGCGGGCGACTCGCTGCCGTCGAGCCACCACCCGACCCAGCGGGCCAGGTCCGGCCGGTCCACGTGCACGTCGGGCAGGTACTTCACGCCGCGCAGCGCCAGCACCGTCGTCCCGGTCGTGTAGCGGGCGCACTCGGCGATGGTCCACGGCGCGGCCTTCTCGCGCGGGGTGCTCCACGCCGCCCTGCGCGCCTCGAGCCGCCCCACGAGGCGTTCGAACCCCAAGGATTCCCGCCAGCGTTCGCTGCCGGCGCCGAGGTAGATCAGGTGCTGCGTCGCCCGGACCTTGCCGTCGGGGTCATAGGTCTTGCGGTCGTAGTGCCCGTCGTAGAGGCCCACGACCTGCCCCTCGGTCGCCACCAGCAACGGCCAGAGCCCGACGGCCCGCCCCCGCCCCAGCGACAGCACGACCGGGCTCCCGCGGAGCGCCTCCTCCGCCCCCTCGTCGTCCCCGACGGCCTCGGCGCCGCCCAGGGTCGGGCCTCTGAGCCACCGCACCCGCGTCCACTCGCCGTCCATGGGGCCGTCCAGGAGCAGGAGGCGGGCGTCGGCGAGCGGCGCCACGGCGCGCAGGAGGGCGGCGACCAACGGAAGGTAGAGCGCGAGCAGCCGCAGCGACTCGTGATCGGGCGGCAGGTCCCCGCCATGGGCGAGGCCATTGCGAAGCCCCCAGATCAGCGCGTGCGGCGGGTGCGAACCATCACCCCGGGGGCACGGGTACAGCGGGTCGGGCGCCGTCTGCTTTGCCCCGTCGAGGGCCGCCTTCACGTCCCGGAGCGGGAGCAACGGCTCGATGCCCACCGTGGAGGGCGTCACCTTCTTCGCCAGCGTGTCGAGCAGCGTGACCCACGACGGGTAGAACGGGTGCCGCAGCTCCGCCAGGGCCGCCGCAATGTCTGCCACGGCCTTCTGGTCCGCCATGGCCGCCGTCTCCACCGGCGCGTCCAGGTACTGCGCCACGACGGGGAGCGTCACCATCCGAAGCGCCTGGTACGCGGCGTGCGGTACGTTCCACAGCCGGAGCTGAGGTGTCGCCCCCTCGTCGAACGCCACCGCCGCCGCCCGAGCCACCGGATACGGCAGCCGCTCGATCAGCTCCCGCACCTCATCACTCCCCGCCATCGGCCACCTCCCTGTGTGTCGCCTAGAATCGGTCCTGAATCCGGGCGCTGTCAACGGGAAACACCGCTCCACCCGACCGCTGTGTCCCCCCCAAGGAACATCGAGACGTCCCGATCTGACAGAGGACAGCGAGCCGGAGCGAGCGGCGGGTCGGCTCACAGGCGGGAGGGCATGACGCAGCACGACGTGCGGAAGCCTCGGGTCGTCGCACCTCGCAGCGTCTGACCCACGGCGAGCCCCGTCAGGCGTGCAGGATCGACACGGCGAGCCCGAGGGTGGGCGTCTGCCCCTCCTCGAAGCGGGTGCGCTCGGCGACCGGGGGAGCGTCGGGGCGGCGGTCGAAGACGACGAGCCACCCGTGCTGGAGGCCGAGCGACGTCAGATGGCCCTCGATCTGCCGCAACCCCTCCGGCGTCGGGTCTGCCTCTCCCGCGCGGCGCATCTTGAGCTCCAGGGCCTCGCGCTGCCAGCCGCCGCCGAGGGGCCACCGCACGAGCACGTCGATGCGCTTCATCCCGACGCCGTACTCCCGGTCCACGAAGCCGCCACCGTTGACGACGCGCTGGAGCCAGGCGGACAGCACGAGCTGGGCGGCCACCTCGTGGTAGGGCATCCTCGGGGCGAGGGCGGCGCCCTGCTCGCGCCAGAAGTCCGCGAAGGCGTCGAGGAGCGCCCGCAGGTCGAGGCGGCCGTCGGCCTGTGCCCAGGCCCGGTCGGGGAGCCGGATGTTGTCGTCGGCGGCGCCGGCCAGGACGCGGACGATGACCTCCCGGTAGATGGGGTTGGCGATGCGCAGGGGCTTGTCGGTGACGAGGCCCAGGTCGCGCACGAACGCGGCGTCGTCGTCGTACTCGTCGCCCCCGAGGGCGTCGCCGGAGAGCAGCGGCGCCACGATGCGCCTGACTCGCGGCTCCTGGAGCCGGGCGACCAGGGAGTCGAGGTGGGTCTGCCGCGCGAGGATGAGCCGCTCCTTGGCCTCCTCGCAGTGGGCGGCGGCGATGGGCTCCGCCGGAGGCACTCCGATCTCCTCGACGACCTCGCGGGCGAGCGCGTTGACGAGCCAGGGCTGCCCGCCGGTGAGCTCCAGGGCGCGGTCGATGGCGCCGTCCACGAAGGGCTGGCCCGTGTCGGCCGTGTGCTGGGCGTAGAGCGCCGCGACCTCGCTCCGGCTGAAGCGCCCGAGGCTCAGGGTCTTGGACTTCACGTTGAAGGGGCTCGACAGGCCGATGTGGTCCGGGTCTGCGCCCGCCGCGGTGCGGTAGTCGCTGACGTCGCGCATGCCGCAGAGCACCACCGACCACGGGAACCCGCGCCCACGGGCGACGAACCCCGCGCGGAGCTGGCTGAGCACGGACCGGAGGCTGTCGCCGCGCACCGCGTCGATCTCGTCGAAGAGGAGCACCAGGGGGCGAGGGCACGCGAGGCTCCACTCGACCAGCGCATCGGTGAGGAGGCCGTTAGGCGGCGTCGATAAAGGAAGCGCAGGCGGACGCAGCTCCCTGGGCAGGTCGAGGCGAGCGCCAACGCCGATCTGGTGCAGGATTGCCTGCTGCGCCGCCGCATAGTCGTCGCCGACCATGGCGGCAGTCTCACACGAGAAGGCGAGCGCCGCGTAGCGTCCCTCGGCCGTGAGGGCCGCGGCCAGCGCCCGCAGCGAGGTGGTCTTGCCCGACTGCCGCGGCGCGTGGATGACGAAGTACGCCCCCCGGTCCACGAGCCCGCGCGCCTCGGGGATGCGGTCGAGCGGCGGGAGCATGTAGTGCATGCCCTCGATGCAGGGCCCCGCAGTATTGAAGAACCTCATGGAGGCCACCGTAGCCAACGGACCCGCGCGGCGCAAGGCACGAGGGAGACGCCGCCGACCCTCGGACACCAAGGCCACGGACTCGCGCCTGCCGCTCACCCCACCCGCGCCGCCCGCACCAGCTCCCGGGTCACCTCGCCCCGGGAGAGGACGTCTGGATCACCGACGACCACCAGGTGGACGCGCGCCCGCGACGCGGCCACGTTGAAATCGGTGGACCGTTCCCACCGCGACGCCCACCACGTCCCCGCCCTCGGCCCAGTGGGCGCCGCGGCCGCCCAGCATTCCCCGTGGACCCCGGCGCAACGCGGTGACGCGGCCCGTCGCGCGCTTCGCCAGGGCCCGCGCCGCGAGGGGAACGCGCACGCACGCGGTAGGGGTCGCGGCTCACAGCGCCGAGCGCACACCCCGAGCGGCCGTGCGCGCGCTCCTCCTCCGCGTCGTCCGTCTCCACGACGGGCTCCACCGGATGGACATCGCCCATGATCAGCGCCGACCGCAAGCGCCGTTTCGTGTACGGGGCCACCTGCGTCAGTCCCACTCCACACCGGCCGCCTCAGCGAGCCGAAGGCGATGTGGTTGACAAACACCCCGCATTGTGCGACGTGTTCCTTACTACGGCTTTGGCCGCGCTCTCGCGGGAGACTGCCAGCGTGAAGCACACCGACCGCACTTACCTGCAGGACGCTGTGGACGTCGCCCGCAAAGTCTTGAGCGTCGAGCCCGAGGCAGCGTTGACCCAGATCCGAAAGACGGCCGAGCGCTCCATGCGGCTTGCACTCTCCGAGCACGACGCCGGAGACTGGTCGAGGTCTGCGTTCAACGAGTTGTTCGTGGAACTCAACAAGCGACGCCTGCTTCCGTTGCGCATCAAGCTGCACTTGGAGAACATCCAACGCTGGGGAAACGCGGCTACCCATGGCCACTTCGAGGACGAGACGCTTTGGGGAAAGGTCAGCAGGGACGATGTGGACCTCCCTCTCGCCTCGCTCGTCCTCGTCGTCGAGTGGCTCCTCGCCGAGGGTACGAGAGATTTCGCCACCCCCGGCGACTCAGCCGCCACCATCGGCGATACCGCGGCACCTGCGGAGGTTCCCGAGCCGCGCCTGGAGAACCTCGCCGCAGGGACCCCTCCGCTGATTCGCTGGCCCCTCGATGGGCGAGTCATGGCCTGGGTCCCGGCGGGCGCGGGCGGTTTCTACGTGGACCGCGACCCGGTGACCGCGAGAGACTGGTCCACGTTCCTCTCCCGTCGCCCCGGAGAGCTGTTCTGGGAGGACCCCTGGGAGGGAGTGGCGGGTTCGGGCGAGTTCCCCGCGAGCGGGCTGAACTCCGATGACGCGCTGACCTATGCCGCGGCGCACGGGAAGAACCTCCCGACGTTGTTGCAGTGGCGCCAGGCTGCCGCGGGGGGAGTCGACCCGGTCCCGAACTACCCGTGGGGACGCGCGTTCGTGGCCAGCCGGTGCAACCATGGCGATGTCAGGAGGCGCTTTGCACCGACCCCCGTATCTCGGTTTCCGCCTCAGAACCTGATCGGCCTCCGCGACATCGTGGGGAACTTCTACGAGCTCGTGCGAATCGGAGATGGCACATGGGGTGTTTGCGGCGGTGACTACAGGCAGCCCGAGGGGCAGCTCTGCATCTCCGCAGACCCTGTTCCGTTCGTGGCGCAGGCGAGGACCATCTCATTTCGATGCGTTGCCACCTTGGATGACCTGAGCGTCCTGCTCACCACCCAGATCTGGCCCAGCATCGTATCCCGGGACTGCGCGACCACGCCCACGTCACCGAGACGGCAGAGAGGAGGGTGATGACCAACAACCGCTGGCTCTATTTTTCGGACCGACCCGTTGGAGTGGACTCGGACCTTCTCTGGATCGAGGACGGCGCCAGCACTCGAGACCAGGTGCGCGACGTCGCGGAGCGGATCACACGTCCCCTGCTGTCCGAGGAGCCCGGCAATGCGTCCAGGGCCGACAGCGACTCCATGACCTTCGCCATTCACGCCGAGTGGGGCTGCGGCAAGAGCAGCCTGCTACGGATGATCGCCGAGACCGCTCGCCGCAGCGCAGGTGGCAACGCACATCGCCTGGTTCAGTGCGACTATGTGGCGTCGGCCTACGTGGGCGTGGACGCCGACGTCCGCAGCACCCTGGCCATGCGCGCCCTGACGAGCCTGGCGGGGAGCCCGAGGATGGCGCTCCGGCTGTTCGAGACGGCAACGGTGGGCAGTCTCGAGGCGCTGCCTTCGGACCCGTCGACCGCGGCCGTCCTCGTGGATCAAACGCTTCGCCGAACGTCCCACGAACTCGCGCGAGTCATTGATTTTCCTGAGCTCCTGGCAAAGGAGATACGCGGAGAGGGTCAGACCGGCACACCGAACTCGTCGCGCGTGCTTGCTATTCTCATCGACGACCTGGACCGGTGCTCACCGGCGCTGGTCTCCGAGATCCTCGACATCACTCAGCAGTGGGGCAGCGTGCCCAACCTGTTCTTCGTGCTGGCCCTCGATCACCAAGCGCTTCGGCAGGCTCTCCTCTATCGGGCACAGAAGGACGGTGGCTCGACGGTCGACCCAGACCACGCCCTCGAAAAGTACGTTCAGCACACGATCACCCTGCCGCCCCTCGACACGCAACGGCTTCGTAGCTACGTGACGAAACTCCTCGCAACCTACGGCGACGACGCCGTCTCGCACGCCATCTCCGACAACGTGCAGCTCCTCGAGAAGGGGCTGCGAATCAAGACGCCTCGCGCAGTGAAGCGCTGCCTCAACACGATTCGGCCCGACATCCGGAGCGCGCTGGACCGAAGTGAACCGCCCGAGCACGTCATCAAACGACGCGTACTACAATATTCGTGGCGTGACTTTCACGACCAGCTCCTGACCCCCGCACTTCAGGGGGACACCAGGGCCGAGCGAGGTTGGCGGGAGCTGGAGTCCGCGTGCATCGCCTTCGTCAGAGAGGAGGAACGCGACGACGAGAAGCTGAACTTCCTCACGGCGCGCCTCAAGCCATTGTTTCGTGGCGCGTTCTTTGACGCGCCCCTTCCTCGCGACCTGGTCCGATACATCGCGCTGGCTCCGCACTTCTTCTTTGGCGGCGACGAGAGGGCAGCAGGGGATGACATTGGCAGACAGGTGCCCTTCCGGTTCGACATGGACACGGTCTTGGGCGGCGACTCCGAGGTCCAGTTCATGACGAAGTACTACGAAGCGAGGACCGCCGAGCAGAACGACGACCGGATGGGCGCCCTGCAGAACGCCCTCGAAGCCTACAAGGTGGCGGGCCAGCATGGAGAGAAGATATCTGCTGACCGAGCCAACGAGATCGGGAACCTCGCCCTCTGGGTCGAGAAGTTCGGAGCCTATGACTTCGCTGACGTTCTGTTTGCACTGTCACTGAGAATGCAGCCCCGGCACCCCAACAACATGATGAACTACGCCTCATTCATCGCGGACCACCGTGAGGCATGCCTCGACGAGGCGGACGCGCTCCTGTCCGAGCTGCGAACTCGCTACGCGTCGCACAAGCCGGAGCGGAGGGCGCTCCTCGAGGCCCAGGTGGCACGGCTACGGGGAGAGGTCCTTCCGGGCTCGGCCGAGCTCAGGGAGAGTCTCATGAAGGCGGTCCGGGAGGAGTCGGAGGACGAAGACACGGGCTACCTGCGGGCGCTGAC
>BTUI01000018.1:0-56914 GCA_045863195.1 Chloroflexota bacterium | reverse complement strand
GAACTTCGAGTAGTCAGCGAACCCCTTCAGCGCGAGCACCTTCGTGATCGCCGCCGTCAGGGACGTCTTCCCGTGGTCCACGTGGCCGATCGTCCCCACGTTCAGGTGAGGCTTCGTCCGCTCGAATACACCCTTGGCCATCGGGTCGCTTCTCCTACTGTGGCCGCCCGCACGGGTCGGCCTGCGCTGTCCGAGTTGATCGCCGCCCCGCGGGACGGGCTGCTGTCAGATGGAGCCCCCAATGAGAGTTGAACTCATGACCTCGTTCTTACCAAGAACGCGCTCTACCACTGAGCTATGGGGGCCTGGTGCACGGGACAGGATTCGAACCTGTGTAGCCGTTACGGCGGCGGTTTTACAGACCGCTGGAATTAGCCACTCTCCCACCCGTGCAGGGGTTTGCGTGCCCTCCCCGGCTGGCCGCATCCCCGCCGGGTCTGGAGCCCGAGAGGGGATTCGAACCCACCAACCTTCCGATTACAAATCGGCTGCGCTGCCGTTGCGCCACTCGGGCCCGGTTCCAGCCGCCAGAGAACACAACCGCGCCCCCGCCATGCGGGGCGCGGCAATCGGTTCAGTATAGGAAGCGCCGCGCGACACGATCAATGCTCCACCGCCACGAGGCCTCCTGACCTATTTTCGATACCATTCAGTTGCGTTATCCACCGTCCGTCAGTAGCCTCCGTCTATCACTACTGACCAGTATCGAAAGAACTCACCGTGGCCACTCTCTCCCCTGACGCCGCGCCCCAGGATCTCGCCGGGACCGAGCCGTACGAGCGCCGCTGGTGGGCCCTCGGCGTCCTCGGCCTCAGCCTGGTCCTCATCGGCCTGGACAACACCATCCTGAACGTGGCGCTGCCGACGCTGGTGCGGGAGATCTCCGCCACCAACTCGCAACTCCAGTGGATCATCGACTCCTACGTGCTGGTGTTCGCCGGCCTGCTGCTCACCGCCGGGAGCCTGGGCGACCGCTTCGGGCGGAAGGGCGCGCTCAACGCAGGACTTTCCATCTTCCTGGCGGGCGCTGTCGCCTCCGCCTTCGCGGAGACGGCGAACCAGCTGATCGCCACCCGCGCCATCATGGGCATCGGCGGCGCGTTCATCATGCCGTCCACGCTCTCCATCCTCACGAACATGTTCCCGCCGCACGAGCGCGGCCGGGCCATTGGCGTGTGGGCCGGCATGGCCGGCGTGGGCATTCCGCTGGGCCCGCTGCTGGGCGGCTGGCTGCTGGAGCACTTCCACTGGAGCGCCATCTTCACCGTGAACATCCCCATCGTCCTCGCCGCGCTCGCCCTCGGCCAGTGGCTGCTCCCGACCTCGCGCGACCCCCGCGCGCCGAGGGTGGACGTGCCCGGCGCGGTGCTCTCCATGGCCGGCCTGAGCGCACTGATCTACGGCATCATCGAGGCGCCGCTCCACGGCTGGACCGCGCCCGCCACGCTGGCCGCGCTCGGCGCCGCCGCCGCCTTCCTCGCCGTGTTCGCATGGTGGGAGATGCGCACGCGCGAGCCGATGCTGGACATGCGCTTCTTCCGCAACCCGCGCTTCAGCGCGGCGAACGCTTCCATCACCCTGGTCTTCTTCGCGATGTTCGGGTCGCTGCTGTCGCTGACCCAGTACCTGCAGTTCATCCAGGGCTACACACCGTTCGAGGCCGGCATCCGCATGCTGCCGATGGCGCTGGGCCTGATGGTCGGTGGCCCGCTCAGCGCCCGCCTGGACGAACGGCTCGGCTCCAAGGTCGTCGTCACCGCCGGCCTCGTCATCGTCGCGGGCGGCCTGCTGATGCTCTCGCGGCTGGACGTGGACAGCGGCTACGCCTCGGTCGTCGGCGCGCTCTTCGTGATGGCCGCCGGGATGGGCCTCTCGATGGCGCCCTCGACTGAGGCGGTGATGGGCGCGATCCCGCGCTCAAAGGCCGGCGTGGGGTCGGCGATGAACGACACCACTCGCCAGGTCGGTGGCGCGCTCGGCGTCGCCATCATCGGCTCGGTCATGTCCTCCGCCTACCGCTCGGACATCACCGCCGCGACCGCCGGCCTCCCCGCCGAGGCGGCAGGCGCCGCCTCCGACTCCCTGGGCGCGGCGCTGCACATCGCCGCCGGCATGGGCGCGAACGGCAACGCCCTGGCGGCAGCCGCACGCACCGCCTTCGTCGACTCCATGGCGGTCGGCCTCGCGGTCGGCGCGCTCGTCGCGCTCTCCGGCGCGGTCGTCGCCGCCACCCTCCTCCCCGCGCGCGGCGTCGACGCCGGCGAGGACTTCGAGGACGCGCGATGACGTCGCGCGACGAGGCGACGCCCCGCCGCGGACGCCCGCGCGATGCCGAAGCGGACGCCGCGATCCTCCGCGCGTTCTTCGAGGTCGTCGCCGAGCAGGGGTACGCCGGCGCCTCGATGGACGCCGTCGCGGAGCGCGCGGGCGTGGCGAAGACCACGATCTACCGGCGCTGGCCCTCCCGCGACGCCCTGATGCTCGCCGCGCACGAGCGCCTGACGGATGAGAACGCGCCGCCGGACACCGGCACGCTCCGCGGCGACCTGCTCGGTCTCGCGGGCCTGCTGGTCGAGAACCTCGGACGACCGCCGCTCAGTCTGGTCGCCGCCGCGACCATCGGTGAGATGGCGCACAACCCCGAACTCGCGGCGCTGTTCCGCGCGGCGGTCGTGGAGCGACGACTCGCAGCGCTCACGGAGATCTTCGAACGCGCGGCACAGCGCGGCGAGATCCCTCCCGGCGAGGACTGGCGGCTGCTGTCCGAGATGCTGGTGGGCGCGGTGATGTTCCGCGTGGTCGTGACCGGCGAACCCGTCACGCACGAGGTCGGCGTCGCGCTGGTCGATGCGGTGCTGCTCGCCGCGCACGCGCGCGGCTAGCGGCACGCGCTACCGCTTCACGCTCCAGCGCGTCCCCTGCGGGCCGTCCTCCAGCACCACGCCGAGCGCGCCGAGTTCATCGCGGATGCGGTCGGAGAGCGCGAAGTCGCGCTCGGCGCGCGCCGCCTTGCGACGCTCGATGAGCGCTTCCATCGTGGACTCCACGTCCGTGCCGCCGCAGACGACCTCGAGGCTCGCCGCCAGTTTCGAGAGCGCGACCGCGTCCAGCGCCGCCGAGGCGTCCGGCCCCTCGAACGTCAGCCCGAGCACGCCCGCGAGTTCGCGGAGCAGGCCTTGCCAGACTCCCGGATCGGCACCGGTGTCAGCGAGCTTGTTGATGTCCCTCGCGAGGTCGAAAAGAACTGCGAGTGCTCGCGGTGTGCCGAGGTCGTCCTCCATCGCGTCGATGAAGCTGCCTCGGTACTGAGTCGTTACCTCCGACGCCACTGGCGTGTTGGATGAGGGACGGCGCAGCGCGCCCGCCAGGCGCTCCACCGCCGCGACGGCGGCCGCCATCGCCTCGTCGGTGAGGTTGTTCGGGCTGCGATAGTGGGAGTTCAGGACGAAGAGCCGGATCGCGTCCGCGCCCCAGCGGTCGAGCGCGTCCTGCACGTTCACCACGTTGCCCAGCGACTTCGACATCTTCTCGCCGTCGCGCTGGACCAGGCCGTTGTGCATCCAGATGTTCGCGAACACGTCCGTGCGGCCGTGCGCCGCGGCCTCCGCCTGCGCGATCTCGTTTTCGTGGTGCGGGAACACCAGGTCCAGCCCGCCACCGTGGATGTCGAACCGCTCTCCGAGGTAGCGCCGCGCCATCGCGGAGCACTCGATGTGCCAGCCGGGGCGGCCCGGCCCCCACGGCGAGGGCCACGAGGGCTCCCCGGGCTTGGTCGCCTTCCAGAGCGCGAAGTCCAGCGCGTACTCCTTCCCCTCCGCGGGGTCGAAGCGCGTGCCCTGTCGCAACTGCTCGATGTTGCGGTGGCTCAACTTGCCGTAGTCGTCCTTCGCGCGGACGCGGTAGTAGACGTCGCCGGTGGGCGCGGCGTAGCCAAAGCCGTTCGCGACGATCTCCTCGATCATCGCGATGATGCTGTCGATCTCCTGCGTGACGCGCGGGCGCACGTCCGGGCGCACCATGCCCAGCGCCGCCTGCTCCCGCTCCCACGCCTCGATGTTCGCGTCCGCCAGCGCCAGCGGGTCGATGCCCTGCTCCGCGCCGCGATCAATCAGCTTGTCGTCCACGTCCGTGTAGTTGGAGACGAACGTGACCTCCTGGCCGCGCCAGCGCAGGTAGCGCGCGAGCACGTCGTACACCATGAGCGACATCGCGTGGCCCACGTGCGCGGCGGCGTACGGCGTGACGCCACAGACGTAGAGGCCGACGCGCCCCGGGGTGACCGGGACGAACTCCTGGACCTGGCCGGTCAGGGTGTTCATCAGTCTCATCGCGTGTGTCCGTCCGTCCTGCTGCCGTGCGCCCTCAGCGCGCCGGTTCCTGATCGCGTTCGCGTTGCGCCTCCACCGCCTGCGCGAGGCGGTCTTCGAGGTCGGCGATGCGGCGTTCCAGCGCCTCCATGCGGTCCCACTCCGGGTCCGGCAGGCGCTCCACCGTGTCGTTCGTGCGGTTGGTGTAGGCGATGATGTGCCCCGGCACGCCGACGACGGTGGCCCCCGGCGGCACGCTCTGCACCACCACGGATCCCGCGCCGATCTTCGCGCCCGCGCCGATCGTCACCGCCCCGATGATCTTCGCTCCCGCCCCCACGAGCACGTCGTCCGCCAGCGTGGGGTGGCGCTTCTCCCGCCGCGTGGAGGTGCCTCCCAGCGTCACGCCCTGCAGCAGGTGGCAGCGGTCGCCGATGACGGCGGTCTCGCCGATCACCACGCCCATGCCGTGGTCGATGAACAACGACCGCCCAATGGTCGCGCTCGGGTGGATCTCCACGCCCGTCAGCATCCGCGCGACGTGCGCGATCACCCGTGCCGGGAGCCCGTAGCCGCGCCGGTCGAGGGCGTGCGTGAGCCGGTAGATGATGAGCGCGTGGACGCCCGGGTAGGTGAGCAGGACCTCCACGCGGCTGCGCGCGGCCGGGTCGCGCATGAGCGCGGCGTCAACGTCCTCGCGGATCCGGTCCAGCCACGGCGGGATGCGCACGGGAGACTCCTGCATGCCCGCGCGCCTCGGGAGAGGCGGTGTCGGGAGCGACTTATGGTACATCCTGTTCGAGGAGTGCCACCGCCGTCACGGCGATCGCCTCGCCCGCGCCGATCTCCCCCAGGCGCTCGTTCGTCGTCGCCTTCACGCTGATCGCGCCCACGCCCACGCCGAGGATCGCGGCGATCGACTCGCGCATCCGGTCGATGTGCGGCGCCAGCCTCGGACGCTCCGCGATCACCGTCGCGTCCACGTTGCCCACGCTGAACCCGCGGCTCGCGACCAGCCGCTGGACGCGCTTCAGCAACTCGCGGCTGTCGATGTCCTTCGTGGACGGGTCGCCCGGCGGGAAGTGCTTGCCGATGTCGCCCTCCCCCGCTGCGCCGAGGATCGCGTCGATCAGCGCGTGGATCAGCGCATCGCCGTCCGAGTGCCCCTCCAGCCGCGGCGCGTCCGCCACCTCCACGCCGCCGAGGCGGAGCGTGCCCGCGCCGTCGTCCGTGCGGAACCGGTGGACGTCGTACCCGATGCCGACTCGCATCTCAGCGCTCCCGTTCCGCCAGCCACGCACGCGCCAGCACCAGGTCGGCCGGCGTCGTCACCTTCAGATTCTCGGGGTCGCCAGGCACCGTCGCCACCGGCAGGCCCAGCCGCTCCACCATCGAGGCGTCGTCCGTTGCGTCCTCGGTCACCTCGAGGTGCGCGCGGCGCAGCACCGCCATCGCGAAGCCCTGCGGCGTCTGCACGGCGCGGAGCGCGGCGCGGTCCACCGTCTCCACCACGCGGCCGTGCGCGTCCACGCGCTTGATCGTGTCGACCACCGGCACCACCGGGATCGCCGCGCCGTCCCGCTCGGCTGCCTCCAGCACGCGCGCGACCACCTCCGCCGTCACCAGCGGACGCGCGCCGTCATGCACCAGCACGAACGCGACCTCCCCGGCGGCGGCGAGGCCCGCGGCGACGGAGTCCTGGCGGCGCACGCCGCCCTCAACGCAGGTGAGGGCCGCCCCGACCGGTGCGAGCGCTCGCACCGCCTCGTGCCGCTCCACGGGCGCGACGACGACGACGCGTGCGACACGCGGCATCGCGGCGAAGACGGCGAGCGAGTGGGCGAGGACGGGCCGGCCGCCGAGGTCGGCCCAGATCTTGTCGGCGCCGCCCATCCGGCTCGATGAGCCGGCAGCGAGGACGATCGCGACGGTGTCAGCGTGGTCGGCGTGGTCGGTCACGCGACGATTCTAGGCGGGACGCCTCGGTGGGTCGTGTGCCGGGAGGCCGGAAGGCGCGACTAGAGGTGACCTGCGCCGGGAGGCGCGACTAGAGGTGAATCGAGACAGCGTTGCCGCGACGCACGTGCGCGGGTGCGAGGCGCCGCGACGAACCGCTGCTCGCCGTCACCAGGCGCTCCTCGTACGTACCGATCTCGGTCGAGCCGACCAGGCCGAGCGCGCGGCCCAGGAGGTAGGAGAAGGCAAAGCCGATGGCGAAGCCGGTGGCGATGGCCCACGGCGTGGGCAGCAGGAAGCGCTGCTCCTCGGAGACACCGAGGAACTGGGCAAGCCCCATCAACGGGAGCATGCCCATCAGCACCATCGCGAGATATCCAACCAGGATCATCCCCGCCGACTTTCGATACGCTACGCAGCGTAACACGCTCGGAATGGGCTGTGTCACGCCTGCCTGAGATCGATCTTCGACGGCTTGAGGGGGAACCTGAACCGATGTCCGGCGCCGACCTGTGCCCCCACGGCTGCTACTGGGAATGCGAACACCGCACCCCGGCGGCGGAGGCCACCTTGCACCCCGTCCACGACGACGCTGGGCGGGCGCTCCAGCGCTGCCGGGAGTGCGGCCACTTCTTCTACTCGGCCGTCGCCCACGCGCGGGAGCACCAGGAGATGCGGATGCTGGGCTGGCTCCCGGAGGAGCCACCGCCCGGGTGGCCCTCGCTCAGGGTCGCGGTGGACGGGGACGGGGAGATCGTTCCCACCCGGCTCGGCTCGGCCTAGGGGAAGAACCCCCGCAGCGTCAGCGCCTCCACCACCCGCTCGATGGCGAGCCAGTTCGCCGCCTGCCGCTGCGTGCAGCCCTCGCCGCCCACGGGACAGCGGGACATCACCTCGTGGTACGCCTTCGCCATGATCCGGCGGAGCTGCGCGTTCACCTCCTCCTCCGTCCAGTGCATGAACTGGCGTCCCTGCACCCACTCGAAGTAGGAGACCGTCACCCCACCCGCGTTGGCGAGGATGTCCGGGATCACGGTGATGCCGCGCTGCTGGAAGATCGCGTCCGCCTCCGGCGTCGTCGGCCCGTTCGCACCCTCGATGATGAGCGGCGCGCGCACGTTGCCGGCATTCGCCCCGGTCAGCACGCTCTCCGTCGCGGCCGGGACCAGCACGTCCACCTCCGCGGTGAGCACCTCCTCCGGGGCGATCTCCTCCGCGTGGCCGAACTCGCGGTTCCAGTCCGCCAGCGTGCCCCCCGCCTGCGTGTAGGCGAATGCGGAGGTCGCGTCGATGCCGCCGGGGTGGTGGAGCGAGACGTACCGGTCACCGAGGTGCGTGACCTTCGCGCCCGCCTGCTGGAGCAACTTCGCGGCGACACCGCCCACGTTGCCGAAGCCCTGCACGGAGACGGTGCGGCCGGCCAGCCCGCCCTCCGCGCGCAGGTGCTCCTCCAGCACGTACTGGATGCCCCGGCCGGTCGCCTCGAACCGCCCCTCCGACCCACCGAGGGCGAGCGGCTTGCCGGTGACGATGCCGGGGATCGTGTAGCCGTGGGCCATGGAGTAGGTGTCCATGATCCAGGCCATGACCTGCGGGTTCGTCCCCATGTCCGGCGCGGGGATATCCTTCTCCGGGCCGATGATCGGCACCAGTTCGCTCGTGAAGCGCCGGGTGAGGTTCTGGAGTTCCGCAGTGCTGTGCGCGCGCGGGTCCACCACCACGCCGCCCTTCGCACCACCGAACGGCACGCCCACCACCGCGCACTTCCACGTCATGAGCATGGCGAGCGCCTTCACCTCGTCCACGGTCACGCCGAGGTCGTAGCGGATGCCGCCCTTCGCCGGGCCGCGCGCCACGTTGTGGTGCACGCGCACGCCCTCGAACATTCGGAAGGTCCCGTCGTCCATCTCCACGGGGAACTGAGTGTGGAAGGTGGTCTTGAACGAGGTCAGGTACTCGCGGTGCTGGTCGTCCAGCCGCACCTGGTCCGCCGCGGTGTGGAACTGAGCGAGCGCGCTCTCGAGGATCGACTCGGGCATCGCGATCTCCTCTCCGGAGGCTGCGATCCCATGCTATGCGCGCCGGCGGACACGGGGGTTACCCGGGTGTGATCACGTCCTCGATGGAGACGATGCGGTTGTGGCCGTCCACGAACACCACGGCCGGCCGCACCTCGCGCGCCTCGCGGTCGTCTACCTGCTGGTAGGACATGACGATGACCAGGTCGCCGGGGTGGATCAGGTGCGCCGCCGCGCCGTTCGCGCAGATCACGCCGCTCCCCGCCTCGCCCTCGATCGCGTACGTCTCGAGGCGTGCGCCGTTGCGCAGGTTCACCACGGTCACCTGCTCGTACGGCAGGATGTCCGCCGCCTGCAGGAGGGTGGCGTCCACGGTGAGGGAGCCGACGTAGTTGAGGTCGGCCTCCGTGACCGTGGCACGGTGGATCTTGCCGCGCAGCATGGTGCGGAACGCCATGGGGTGACCTTCGGATGCTTCGCCCCCGAGCCGGTGGGCTGCGCATCGCACCGTACCGGATGCGCGCGATGCCGAACAGGGCCGCGACGCCCGCCGGACGCAGCAGGGGCCCCGTTGCCGGGGCCCCTACCTGAATGCGAATGCCCGAGGCGGACGCCGGAGGCTACTCCGGCTCCGCCACGTAGGAGGTGACGCCGGCCAGCTGCGCCCGCGTCTCCGCGCCCGGGTCGAAGACCGAAGAGGTCTCGCCCAGGTACGCCTCGCCCCGCTCGAAGTCGAACGTGAACGGCAGCAGCAGCGACTCCGGCATGGCGATCTCCGCGACCGGCGCCGGCCGTTCCACGGTGATCGGCGCGCGCGCCGGGATCAGCTTGCCGATGATCACGTTCTCCTTCAGGCCGAACAGGCGGTCCGTCCGGCCGGCGATCGCCGCCTCCGTCAGGACGCGCGTGGTCTCCTGGAAGGAGGCCGCGGACAGGAAGGAGTCCGTCTCCAGCGAGGCCTTGGTGACGCCCAGCAGGACCACGTCCGCCTTCGGCGGGGTGCGGCCCTCGGCCAGGTAGGCCTGGGCCAGCCGCTCGTAGTCGTGCCGGAGCAGGCGCTCGCCCTCCAGGAACTCGGAGTCGCCCGGGTCGGTGATCTCCACGCGACGCATCATCTGGCGGACGATGACCTCGATGTGGCGGTCGTTCAGGTTCACACCCTGCGACCGGTAGACCCGCTGGACTTCGTCCACCAGGTAGAGCTGGCAGGCCTCCGGGCCCTGGATCTTCAGGACGTCGTGCGGGTTCAGCGAACCCTCGGTGAGCTGGTCGCCCGCCTTCACGAACTCACCGGCCTCCACCCGCAGGCGGGCGCTGGCGGCCACCGGGTACTCCCGGCGGTCCGTGATCTCACCGGCCACGCGGAGGGCGACCGGCCGGCGGCGGTTGCCGCTGCGGACGAACTCCACGCGCCCGTTGATGCGGTACTTCCGCGCCCCGGCCCCGGCGGTGCACGCCTCCTCGCCCGGCTCCGCCAGCACCTGGTCGGGCCGCACCTCGTCGCCGTCCTCCACGGTCAGCTCGAAGCCGTCCGGGAGCGGGTACTCCTCCGACTCGCTGCGGGTGGAGGTGACGGAGAGGACACGCTGGTCGCCGTTGCGGGCGATGCCGATCACGCCGTCGATCTCCGAGATCGTCGCGACGCCCTTCGGCACGCGCGCCTCGAAGATCTCCTCCACGCGGGGGAGACCGGAGGTGATGTCGCCGCCGGACGCCACACCACCGGTGTGGAACGTCCGCATCGTCAACTGCGTGCCCGGCTCACCGATGGACTGCGCCGCGATGATGCCGATGGCCACGCCCGGCTCCACCAGCCGCCCGGTCGCCAGCGACCGGCCGTAGCAGTGCTGGCAGATGCCGCGCTCGATGGAGCAGGTGAGCGGGGAGCGGACGAAGACGTCCTTGATCCCCGCGCCCACGATCGCGCGCGCGGCGTCCTCCGAGATCTCCGTGTCCGCCTCCACCAGCACTTCGCCGGTCTCGGGGTTCACGATGTCCATCGCCGCGAAGCGGCCGCTCAGGCGCTCCTCCATGGAGGCCAGCAGCGCCTCGCCCTCGCGGTGGTGGATCCACAGGCCGGGGATCGGCTCGCCGGGGGCGTTGCAGCCACCGGAGTGCACGATCATGTCCTGCGCCACGTCGATCATGCGGCGGGTCAGGTAACCGGAGTCCGCGGTACGGAGCGCCGTGTCGGCCAGACCCTTGCGGGCGCCGTGGGTGGAGATGAAGTACTCCAGCACCGACAGGCCGTCGCGGAATGACGACCGGATCGGCAGCGGGATGATCTTGCCGCTCGGGTCGGACATCAGGCCACGCATACCGCCCATCTGGCGGATCTGCGTGATGTTTCCCTTCGCGCCCGAGTTGGACATCATCGCCAGCGAGCCGAGCGACGGCAGCGTGCGCATCAGCGCCGCCTGGACCTTGTCCGTGGTCTCCGACCAGATCGCCAGCGACTGCTGGTACATCTCGTCGTCCGTCAGCAGGCCCATGCCGTACTGCTCTTCCATCTCCTCGATGCGGGCGTCAGCCTGCTCGAGCAGATCGACCTTGTCCGGCGGCGTGATGATGTCGCTCGCGGCGATCGTCGTGCCGGACTGGGTGGCGTACCGGAAGCCGATGTCCTTGATCGAGTCCACCAGGCGCACGGTCTCGTCCGGGTCCAGCTCACGCTGGGCGCGGGAGACCAGTTCGCGCAGCTTCTTCTTGTCCATCGTCTCGTTCAGGAAGCCCAGGGCGTCTGGGACGATCTCGTTGAACAGGACGCGGCCCACGGTGGTGTCCACGCGCGTGCCGTCCGGCAGCCGCAGCCGGATCGGGTCGTAGATGTTGACCAGGCGCATGCTGTATTCGCGCACCACGTCCACCGTGGAGCCGAAGGTCTTGCGCTGCACGTCCGCCTGGCCGGCGAACCGGTCGAACGTCATGTAGTAGCAGCCCAGGACCATGTCCAGGGTCGGCGCCACCACCGGGTCACCGTTGGAGGGCGACAGCAGGTTCTTGGTGGACAGCATCACCTGGCGCGCCTCCGCCACCGCCTCGTAAGAGAGCGGGACGTGCACGGCCATCTGGTCGCCGTCGAAGTCGGCGTTGTAGGCGAAACACACCAGCGGGTGCAGCTGGATGGCGGAGCCTTCCACCAGCACCGGCTCGAACGCCTGGATGCCCAGGCGGTGCAGCGTGGGGGCGCGGTTCAGCAGCACCGGGCGGTCGGAGATGACCTGCTCCAGGACGTCCCAGACCTCCGGCTGCGCGCGCTCCACGATGCGCTTGGCGCTCTTGATGTTGTGGGCCAGGCCCTGCTTCACCAGCGCGTGCATGACGAAGGGCTTGAACAGCTCCAGCGCCATCTTCTTCGGCAGGCCGCACTGGTGCAGCCGCAGCGTGGGGCCCACGATGATCACCGAACGGCCGGAGTAGTCCACGCGCTTGCCGAGCAGGTTCTGGCGGAACCGGCCCTGCTTGCCCTTCAGCAGGTCGGAGAGCGACTTCAGCTTGTGGTTGCCGGAGCCCGCCACCGCGCGGCCTCGGCGGCCGTTGTCGATCAGCGAGTCCACGGCCTCCTGCAGCATCCGCTTCTCGTTGCGGATGATGATCTCCGGCGCGCCCAGGTTCAGCAGCCGCTTCAGGCGGTTGTTCCGGTTGATGACGCGGCGGTAGAGGTCGTTCAGGTCGGACGTGGCGAAGCGGCCACCCTCCAGCTGCACCATGGGGCGCAGGTCAGGCGGCAGCACCGGCAGTTCGGTGATGATCATCCAGTCCGGGCGGTTGCCGGACTTGCGGAGCGCCTCCACCACGCGCATGCGCTTGGTGGCCTTCTTCCGCTTCTGGCCGGTGGCGTCGTGGATCTCCTGACGCAGCCGCTCGGAGAGCTGGTCCAGGTCCATCCGCTCCAGCACGGACAGCACCGCCTCCGCGCCCATGCCGGCCTTGAAGACCAGGCCGAAGCGCTCCTCGTAGTCGCGGTACTCCGACTCCGTGAGGACGGTGAGGTTGTCCGAGAGGATCGGGTCGCGCAGCCGGTCCAGCCAGCGCACCAGCGGCTGGTACTCCTTCTGGACCTGGTCGCGGATCGCGGACGCCTGGTCCCGCATCGGCTGCAGTTCCTTGAAGGCGAGGTCGCGCTTCTGCTGGATGGCGGCTTCCGCCATCAGCTGCACGTCCGCCTTCTTGTCCGCGATCGTCTGCTCGACGGCGGCGACGGAGGCGGTGACCGCCTCCTTCAGCGCCTTCAGCGTCTCCTGCGTGATCTCGTCGCCGCGCTGGGCCACGGTCTCGTCGCGGAACGCGAGCTTGCCGCGCAACTTCTCGCCGAGGCGGGACTGCAGGTCCTGTTCGACCTCGCGCGCCTCCGTCATGACGGAGTCGATGTCGGCCTGGAACTGGGCGTCCGCCTCCGCGAGCTGCTGCTCCTTGCGGTTGAGGATCTCCTGCGTCTCGTGCTCGAGCATCTGCTCGCGCAGCGTCATGCGCTTGCCCAGGTCGCCTTCGCGCTGCGCGGCGATCTCATCGATCTCCTCGTACAGCAGTTCCAGGGCGTGCTTGCGCGAATCCTCGTTGACGTGGGTCACCATGTACTGGGCGAAGTAGACGACACGCTCCAGCGTGCGCGGAGCAATGTCCAGCAGCAGGCCAAGCCGGCTGGGGACGCCCTTCGCGAACCAGATGTGCGTGACCGGCGCGGCCAGGCTGATGTGCCCCATGCGCTCGCGGCGCACCTTGGAGCGGGCCACTTCCACGCCGCACTTGTCGCAGACGATGCCCTTGTAGCGGACGCGCTTGTACTTGCCGCAATGGCACTCGAAGTCCCGGACGGGGCCGAAGATCTTCTCGCAGAAGAGCCCATCCTTCTCCGGCTTCAGCGTGCGGTAGTTGATCGTCTCCGGCTTGGTGACCTCGCCGTACGACCACGACCGGATCTGGCTCGGAGAAGCCAGGGAGAGACGAATCGCGTTGAAGTCGTTGACCTCGAGCATCTGCTAGTCCTCCCGGAGTTCGCGGCCGGACAGGTTGATCCCCAGGCGGGGGAGGGAGTCGGACTCGTCGGCGAAGCCAACGTCCTCCTCCGCGTCGTTCAGGATCTCCACGCTCAGGCCGAGCGACTGGAGTTCCTTCACGAGCACCTTGAACGATTCCGGCACGCCCGGCTCCATCGTGTTCTCGCCCTTGACGATGGCCTCGTACGTCTTGACGCGGCCCACGATGTCGTCTGACTTGACGGTCAGCATCTCCTGCAGGATGTGGGCGGCGCCGTACGCCTCCAGTGCCCACACCTCCATCTCGCCGAACCGCTGGCCACCGAACTGCGCCTTACCGCCCAGCGGCTGCTGGGTGATGAGGGAGTAGGGGCCCGTGGAGCGGGCGTGGATCTTGTCGTCCACCAGGTGGATGAGCTTGAGCATGTACATGTAGCCCACGGTCACCGGCTGGTCGAAGGGCTCGCCCGTGCGGCCGTCGTACACGACCTGCTTGCCCCACACCGGCGGCGCGGTGTTGGTCCGGCCCGCGACTTCCGTCACGCGCGCGCGCAGGTCCGCCTCCGACAGGCGGCGGACGTTCTTCTCGCCGAGGCCCTCCAGCCACAGGATGACGGATGCGCGGGCGGCCGTGCCCGGCGCGCCGGTGCGGAGCACCTCGTTCGCGTCGAAGCCGGCCTCGGTGAGGTACGCCTCGATCGCCGGCACGTCCACGCGCTGGCCAATGACCTCGTCGCGCGCGGCGTAGGCGTGCTCCGTCTCCACGGCGTCCGACTGGATCGCCATCCACGCACGCGCCAGCGCGTCCTGGATGTCCTCGTCGCTCGCACCGTCGAACACCGGCGTCACCGCGCGGAAGCCGAGCGTGGAGGCGGCCCACCCGAGGTGGGTCTCCAGCACCTGGCCGACGTTCATGCGGGACGGCACGCCGATCGGGTTGAGGACGATCTCCACCGGGCGGCCGTCCGCCAGGTACGGCATCTCCTCCGAGGGCTGGATCTTGGAGACCACGCCCTTGTTGCCGTGGCGGCCGGCCATCTTGTCGCCCTCGGTGATCTTGCGCTTCTGGGCGATGGAGACGCGGACCATCATGTTCACGTCCGCCGGGAGTTCGTCGTCGTTCTCGCGGCGGAACACCTTCACGTCAATGACCTTGCCGCGCTCGCCGTGCGGGACGCGGAGGCTGGTGTCCTTCACCTCGCGCGCCTTCTCGCCAAAGATGGCGCGGAGCAGCTTCTCCTCCGGCGTCAGCTCGGTCTCGCCCTTCGGCGTGATCTTGCCGACCAGGATGTCGCCTTCGCGCACCTCCGCGCCGATGCGGATGATGCCCTCTTCGTCCAGGTCGCGGAGCGCCTCGTCACCCACGTTCGGGATGTCGCGCGTGATCTCCTCCGGGCCCAGCTTCGTGTCGCGGGCCTCCACCTCGTACTTCTCGATGTGGATGGAGGTGAACTTGTCGTCACGCACCACTGACTCGTTGAGGATGATCGCGTCCTCGAAGTTCAGGCCCTCCCAGGACATGAACGCCACCAGGACGGACTGGCCCAGCGCCAGTTCGCCGGAGTCCGTGCTGGAGGAGTCCACCAGCGGCTGCCCCTTGGTGACGCGCTGGCCCTTGGTCACCAGCGGGCGCTGGTTCATGCAGGTGCCCTGGTTGGAGCGCACGAACTTGAGGAGCGGGTAGGACTCCTCGCGCCCGGAGGCGTACTTCACCTTCAGGAAGGACGCCGTCACCGAGGTGACCTCGCCGTCTTCCTCCGCGGCCACCACGTGGCCGGAGTCCACCGCCGCGGACCGCTCGATGCCGGTGCCCACCAGCGGGGCCTCCGGCCGGATCAGCGGCACGGCCTGGCGCTGCATGTTGGCGCCCATCAGGGCGCGGTTCGCGTCGTCGTGCTCCAGGAACGGGATCATCGCGGCGGCCACGGAGACGATCTGCCGCGGCGACACGTCGATGAAGTCCACGTCCACGGGGCTGGCCATCAGCGGCTCTTCACCGTGACGGACCTCCACGCGCGTCGCCACGATGTTGCCGTGGTCGTCCGTCAGCGTGTTCGCCTGGGCGATGCGGTACTTCTCCTCCTCGTGCCCGTCGAGGTAGCGGACCTCGTCGGTGAGGTAGGGGAGGACGGCGACGTGGTCGTCGGCCGCGTCCGCCAGCGCCTTCGCGGTCGCCTCGTCGATGAGTTCACCGCCGCGGGCGAGGATCTTGCCGGACTTGCTCTTCACGTCCTCCACCGGGATGCGGTTGAGGAGCGTGGCCGCCTGCGTCTTCGCCACCTCGTGCCCCACGACGCGGTACGGCGTCTCGATGAAGCCGAAGTCGTTGACGATGCCGAAGGTCGCGAGCGAGCCGATCAGGCCGATGTTCGGGCCTTCCGGCGTCTCGATCGGGCAGATGCGGCCGTAGTGGCTGTGGTGCACGTCACGCACATCGAAGCCGGCGCGGTCGCGGGAGAGGCCGCCGGGGCCCAGGGCGGAGAGCTTCCGCTTGTGGGCGATCTCGGAGAGCGGGTTCACCTGGTCCATGAACTGGGAGAGCTGGCTGCCGCCGAAGAACTCCTTCATGGCCGCCACCACCGGGCGGATGTTGATCAGCGCGGACGGGGTCGCCTCGTCCGGGTCGGTGATCGTCATGCGCTCGCGGACCACGCGCTCCATGCGGAGCAGGCCCACGCGGAACTGGTTCTGCATCAGCTCGCCCACGGAGCGGACGCGACGGTTGCCCAGGTGGTCAATGTCGTCCGCGGCGCCGTGGCCGTTGTTGATGTCGATGATGCGGCGAATGATGCCGACGATGTCCGCGCGCCGCAGCGTGCGGATCTCCGGCGCGTCCACCAGCGCCAGCCGCTTGTTCAGCTTGTAGCGGCCCACGCTGCCGAGGTCGTAGCGGCGGTCAGCGAAGAACAGCGTCTCGATGAGCTCGCGGGCGTTCTCGGCGGTCGGCGGGTCGCCAGGGCGCAGCCGGCGGTAGAACTCCTCCAGCGCCTCGCGGCGGTTGGTGCTGGAGTCCTTGGCCAGCGTGGCCTTCAGGTACTGGTGGTCCTCGGCGTTGTCGATGTCGGCCAGGAGCGCGGAGATGCGCTCGTCCGTGCCGAGCTCCTCGTCCGAGAGCCCCTCTTCGTTGTCGATGCAGCGGAGGAGGACGGTGACCGGGAGGCGGCGCTTGCGGTCCACCTTCACGGAGACCACGTCACGGGTGCTGGTCTCGAACTCCAGCCACGCGCCGCGGTTCGGGATCAACTTCGCGCCGATGAGCTTGCGGCCGGTCGCCGGGTCGATCTCCTGGGTGAAGTAGACACCCGGGGAGCGGACCAGCTGGGAGACCACCACGCGCTCGGCACCGTTGATGATGAAGGTGCCGTGGTTGGTCATCATGGGGATGTCCCCCATGAAGATCTCCTGCTCCTTCACCTCGCCGCTTTCCTTGACCAGCAGCTCCACACGCACGCGCAGCGGCGCGGCGTAGGTGCGCTCGCGGTCGCGGCACTCCGCCTCGGTGTACTTCGGGTCTTCGAAGCGGTAGTCGCCGAAGCGGAGCTCCATGCGGCCGCCGGTGAAGTCATCGATCGGCGAAATCTCGTCGAACAGTTCGCGCAGCCCCTCGCGCAGGAACCGCTCGTAGGAGCGGCGGGGCATGTCGATCAGGTTCGGCATCTCCATCTCGGGACGAGCGGAGCCGAAGACCTTCTTCATGGTCGGGACGCGACGGTTCGCGACGACGATGCGACGGTTCATGGCCAAGGTGTTCCCCTTCAGGTAACCAGCCCCTCCGGAGGGGCGGCGTGGGGTTGCTGGTGAGTCTCGTGGGACATCCAGGCCGGGCAGCCATACCGGGGGAACTCAGCCCCCTCCCGCCGCCACACAGCCGGACATGACAAGATCCCCGACGGCGATTCCCTGCCGGCGGGGTGGTGTTGCCTCGCTACCGTACGTTCTGACAGTGCCCCACGCGAACACCAGTGTAAGCGCGTTCGAGCAGAATCACAACGGTAGCCAGTTCTCTGACGGGATGTCAACGAATCCCGACGGTTCCGGCAGCATCAGTCGCCGGCCGGCGTCGGCGCCTCGGTCGGCGCCTCGGCCGGCGGCGGGGCCGCCTCCAGCGCCTGCGCGTCCAGTTCCGCCCGCCGCGCGACCGCCGCCTCCACGTCGATCGGCCGCTGCGAGGCCGCCTCCCACACCGGCCACGCCTCCTTCGGCGCGTCCGAGGTGTCCCGCAGGCCGATGGTGGCCAGAAGGTCGTACGGCGGCGCCGCGGCGAATCCCAGGTCCTGCGCCGCGAACCAGACCACCAGCGGCGACCCCAGCCGGTCCGCATCCTCCAGCAGCCGCTGCAGGAAGCGCCGCTGCTCCGGCTGCGTGCCGGAGTTCACGCCCTCGCGCCCGGCGGTGGACGCGAACCCCACGCCGACGAAGGCGACCGGCAGGTCGGTGTGCTCCCGCAACTCGAGGTAGTAGGCCGGCGGCACCTTCCGCGCGGTCGGGTAGGCGAACGAGGGATAGGAGGTAATGCCGATGAGGTCGACGCGCTCGCCGAGGTCGTCCAGCAGGTCCCAGCGCGGCGCGTGCGGCGGCAGTTCCGGTACCACGCCCATGAACTCCTCGAACTGGTACGTGACCATCACCTGCGTGCGCGGGGAGGCCGCCTTCACGGCGTCGTACGCCTCCGCGTACGCCTCCAGGAAGGCGAAGTAGCCCTCCGGGTTGCGCTCGAAGGTGGCGTTCACCTCCGTGCCCAGCACCATGAACTCGGGCTTGAGCGCACGTGCGAGGTAGGACGCCTCCGCGACGAAGGCGCGGCGCAGGTCGCCGTCCGCCAGCGAGCGGCCCGAGTACTCCGCCGGGAGCGAGCCGAGGCGGCCGCGCTGCGTGGGGTCGAACGGGTCGAGCGCGGCGACTACCTGCAGCCCGCGCGCGCGGGCGGCGTCCCGGGCCGCCACCACTTCGCGCTCCAGCGCCTCGGAGACGCGGGCGCCGGGGAGGAACTCCGCCCAGGAGGAGCGGCGCTGGATCAGGATGACCTCGCCGTAGTTCGCCGTCAGGTCGAAGAGACCGGTGTACGCGTCCTCCGTGAGCGATCCCGGGACGTCCGAGAACCCCATCAGGAACGCCCGCGGCTCCCCGCTGACGGTGCGCTCTCGTGGCACGAACGTGGACACGGTCTCCTGCGGCCGGCACCCCGCCAGGACGAGCGCGGCAAGCGCGAGGAACACGAAGGCTCCGGCAGAGGCGGCGCGGGGGCGCTGGATGCTCACCGATCCATCATCCGGGCGCCCCGCCCGCGGGGCAAACGTCCGCCGAGGCCGTCCCCCAGGATCAGGCGGTTCCCCGATGAGCGCGGGCCGCGCCACGGTCGATCCTCACCGCGACGCCTCCCACGGCCGCCCGAAAGGACGCCCCCATGCCGGACGCCGCGCGACTCCAGTCCATGGATGAGATCCGCCACGCCCTCCACGCGGTCGCCTCGGACGCGCAGGCGCGCACGCTGATCGACCGCGCGATGCGGGTGGCGGGCATCCACCGCCGGAAGCACCTCGCTGCGGAGGACCTGCTGATGCTCTGCGCTGCGCTGGCCGCGGAGGGCGGGCACATCGAGCAGATCGCGGCGGACCTCGCCCGGCGCGCGCTGGACGAGCCTACGCGCGGGGGCCGTCCGCCTCGTCGGTGAACACCGTTTCACGTGCAACGTCGCCCCAGGAGAAGAGGGCGGCGGCGAAGCGGATCGGCTGCGCGCCGCGCCGGTTCAGTTCGTCCAGCGACAGCGAGTGCAGGTAGCGCTCCAGCCGCGAGGCGACGCCGTCCTCCACGTAGAACTCCACCGGACGGAACACGCCGAACGTGGTGGAGGCGATCGGTTCGCCGCCCGGCACGGCGCACGCCAGCGCCAGCGCCATCTGGTCGATGCCGTACGGACGCCGGGTCTCCGCCATCTTCTGGCGGCACCACTCGGTCACCTCGTCCGCAATGTGCTGCATCGACGCGGGGGTCAGCGGCTCCGGGCCCATCAGCCACTCGTGCCGGAACAGGCCGGTGCCGCGGCGGATGGAGGCTTCCACCCGGGTACGCAGGGAGTCCGGGCGGAAGCGGTCGAGCAGGGTGCCAAGCATCGGGTCGCCTCCCCCTTCGAGGCAGCCTGCAGGTGTGTGCCTGTGGGCCGGTCAGGGCCGTCCCCCCGCCTCGGGGAAACCCTTACGCCAATCATCGGCGGCTCCTGCGGACTCCCTACCCCCGGCGCGCGGAGTTGTGCACAGCCATCACGGACGCCGGCACGACGCGCCCGTAGACTCGATCCCATGGACCGACGTGACTTCGAACGGGTGGTGGAGGAGGCCTTGGCCGGCCTGCCAGAGCCGTTCGCGAGCCGCCTCGACAACGTCGCCGTGGTGATCGAGGACGAACCGGACCCGGACGACCTGGACGACGCCGGGCTGCCGGAGGACGAGGAGCTGTTCGGGCTGTACGTGGGCGTGCCGCTGACGGAGCGGCTGGACTACCACATGGTGCTGCCGGACCGGATCCTCATCTTCCAGGGCCCGCACCTGCGCCACTTCACGCCCGCGGAACTCCCGGGCGAGATCCGGAAGACGGTGATCCACGAGATCGCCCACTTCTTCGGCATCGATGACGACCGGCTGGATGAGATGGGGATGGGCTGAGGGCGACCGGCGCGCCTTCGTGACGGTCGCTCCGGTAGACTGCCGCGCGGCGTCACCGTGACCGGGCGGAACGCGGGCTGAGAGGGAGAGCAGTGACGGCTGACATCACGGAGCAGTACATCATCGGCCTGGACGACACGGACGGGACGGGCGTGCCCGGCACCGGCGCGCTGGCGATGGCCCTCGCCGCCCACATCCACGAGGCCGGGTGGGGCCGCTCGCTCGGCGTGACGCGCCACCGCCTCTGGGACAGCGACAAGGTCGTCTCCACCAGCGGCAACCATTGCTACGCCGTGGGGATCGAGACGGACCGGAACGCGCTCGACCTGGAGGACGACCTGGTCGACTGGGTGCGCAAGCACGCCGCGAAGGACGCCGACCCGGGCGTGGCGATCATGAGCCGCCACTCCGACATGCCGCACATCCTCGCCTTCGGGCGGCGCTGCCAGACGGAACTGATGCGCGTGGACTGGGCGCAGACCTTCTCCACCGAGGCGAACGTGGCGCTCCGCGCGCTCGGCCGGAAGCGGCTCGGCATCGTCGGCGCCCTCGCCGCGGCCGGCCTCCGAGGCGGCGGGCGGGACGGCCGGTTCATCGACCTCCCCGCGATCCGCGACCTGAACGGCCGCCTGACCGCCGGCAACATCCGCGAACGCACCGGCGTGGAGACGATCCTGGACGCCGCCGGGGAGCCGCTCGACCGGGATGACCTGGTGGAGACGTTCGGCTGGCTGCGCCCGCGCCTGGAGGAGGGCCGCCCGGTCATCCACACCACCCGCTCCACCGAGGGCCGGTGGTGGATCGTCGACGACCGCAAGCCCTCGGACGAGCCGGACGGCGACTAGCCCTTCCCGGTGAGGTGGAGGATCTGCGCGGACTCCTCCAGCGCGGTCACCACCTTCAGGGCGTCCCACACGTCCGCGCCGCGCGCGTAGACGCCGTGGCCGCGCACGACCACGACCGGCGACTCGCGCAGCGCCTCGGCGACCGGGCCGGCGGAGGCCTCCCACGGCGCCTCCACCACCGGCACGCGCGGGATGAACAACTGGCCCTCGAGGTTGATCGGGCGGATCACATCCCAGTCGAACGACAGCGCGATGGTGTGGACCGGGTGCGCGTGGATGATCGCGCCCGCCTCCGCCACCGCCTCGTAGGCCGCGAGGTGGATCGCCGTGTCGGACGACGGCTTCGGGTCGTGCACCCCTCGGGCGCGGCCGTGGGAGTCGACGACGGCGAAGTCCGCCGCGGTGAGACGCCCGAGCATCGTCCCGGTGCCGGTGATGCAGGCGCCCTGCTCCCACCGCACGGAGAGGTTGCCCCCGTGCGAGGTCACCAGGTTCGCCGCGCGCAGATCACGCCCCACCTCGATCAGGGACTCGACCAGCGGCGCAAGGCGTTCGTCCACGCTAGAACCCGCCGCCGTTCACGGTGATGCGCTGGCCGGTGATGTAGGACGCCTCCTCGGAGCAGAGGAACACCACCGCGTTGGCGATGTCCTCCGGCTGGCAGACGCGGCCGAAGGGGGACTCGGCGTCCAGTTCGCGCATGCTGGACACGTTGCGGCGGGCGCGCATCAGGCGGTTGCCCATGTCCGTCTCCACCAGGCCCGGCGCGACCACGTTCACGTGGATGCCGAACTCCCGCTCCTCCTTTGCCAGCGTGTACGCCAGCGCCTCCATGCCCGCCTTCGCCATGTTGTACGGCGCCCCGCGCGCACCGAAGGACTGCGCGGCGCCCGAGGAGATCATCACCACGTCGCCTCGGGGCAGATCGCGCATCTTCGGCACCAGCAGGTGGCACATGTGCTGCGACCCGAAGACGTGCGTCCGCACCACGCGCCGCATCTCCTCCGGGTCCGTGTCCACCACGGTGTTGCCGCGGCTGGCGATGCCGGCGTTGTTCACGAGGATGGAGAACGGCCCGAACTCACCCAGCGCCGCCTCCGCCATGCGGCGGCAGGCGTCGAAGTCGCCGACGTCGCCCTGGAAGACGGAGGCGCGCCGGCCCAGCGCCGTCACCTCTTCGGCGACGGCGTTCGCGTCCTCCGGGTGGCGGGTGTAGTTGATCGCGATGTCGGCGCCGGCCTGCGCCAGCGCGATGGCGATCGCGCGGCCGATCCCGCGGCTGCCGCCGGTGACGAACGCCGCGCGTCCAGAGAGGTCGATGGTCATCGGTAGGTTCCTCCCGCGCTCGGGCTAGCCGCCGGAGACGGTCAGGCGCTGGTTGGTGATGTAGGCGGCGCGCGGCCCGCAGAAGAAGGCGACGGCGTTCGCGATGTCCTGCGGCTGGCCGACACGGCCGAACGGCTGGCTGGCGTCCAGTTCGCGCATGCTCTGCACGCCTCGGGTGAACTGCACGAGGGCGAGCCCCATGTCCGTCTCCACGAGGCCCGGCGACACCACGTTGACGTGGATGCCGTGCGCGCGCTCTTCCTTCGCCAGCGTGTAGGCCAGCGCCTCCATCGCGGACTTCGCCGCGCTGTAGGTGCCGCCGGTCGCGCCAAAGGTCTGCGCGCCGATCGAGGAGATCATGACGATGTCGCCTCGCGGCTGCTCCCGCATCTGCGGGACGAGCGACTGGCAGAGGTAGAACGGGCCGTACACGTGCGCGGCCATGAGGCGCTCGAACGGCTCCGGCCCGGTGTTCGCCACGTGGGGGCGTCCCACCGCGGTGGCGCCGATGCCGGCGTTGTTCACGAGGATGTCGACCTTGCCGAAGTCACGCAGCGCCGCCGCGGCGAGGCCTCGACAGTCCTCCTCGACGGCAACGTCCGCCTGGTAGATCTCCGCGCGACGTCCGAGAGCGCGGACCTCCGCGGCCACGGCCTCTGCCGCCTCCCGGTTCGCGTGGTAGTTGATGGCGATGTCCGCGCCCTCGGCCGCCAGTTTCAGGCAGATCGCGCGGCCAATGCCGCGGCTGCCGCCGGTGACCAGCGCGGTGCGCCCGTCCAGGTCGCCCATGGTGCGCTCGCTTTCCTCGATTGCGACGTGACGAGGGCAGTCTACGCGCAGCCTGCGGGCGCGGGCGCGCGGACAACGAAGAGGGCCGCCCTTGCGGGCGGCCCTCCACCGATGCGAAGCGGGCGGGTGTTACTTCGCCTTGGTCAGCTTCGGGGCCGGCGACTCACCGTTCACGACCGACTTCAGGCCGGCGGCGGCGGTGAACTTCGGCGCCTTGGAGGCGGCGACCTTGATGGTGGCGCCGGTCTGCGGGTTGCGGCCGGTGCGCGCCTTGCGGGCGACGCGGCTGAACTTGCCGAGGCCCGGGTAGGCCACGTCCTCGCCCGCCTTCAACTTCGCCTGGATCACGTCGCGGAAGCCGTTCAGCACGCGCTCCGCCTCAGCCGCGGTGGCGCCAGACTGCGCCGCCACCAGGCCAACCAACTCTGCCTTGGTCATCTCTGTTCCTCCCTGGGACGGCGATGTGCCGCCGGATCACTTGCCTACGCACGTCATCATTTCCGACGGAAGCCCAGAATGTCAAGCGTTTACAAGCGATCTCCGCGATCCATTCTCTGATCGCCAGCAATACCGCCGCATCACGCCACCCCGGCCGAGGAAGTCCAGACGGGACACGGCTCCGCCGGAGCGAACGGCGATCCGATCACGGCCGGCGGCCCTGCCGGCAACACGTCCGTGGTCGCGGGAGGGCCGCTACTGCGCCGTCGACGCACCCGTGACGCGGCGCAGCAGGCGCTCCGTCGCCGCCGACACGGCCGGGGCCGCGTCACGCATCGCCTCGGCGGCCCCGGCAGCGTCGAGGGCGAGCGGTTCGGCGTCGGCGATGCCGGCGGGACGCGCGAGCACGCGCCCGGCGACGGCGAGGCACGGGACGCCGGCCGCCGAGGCGAGGGCGGCGACGTGCGCGACGGCCTTGCCGTGCGCCGTCTGCGCATCGAGCGATCCTTCGCCGGTGATCACCAGGTCGGCCGCGCGGATCGCCTCGTCGAGGCCGATCGCCCGGCCGACGAGGGCCGCGCCGGCCTCGATCCGGGCGTGCGGCACTGCGGCCAGCACGCCGGCCGGAAGCCCGCCCCCGGCGCCGGAGCCCTCGGGCGTCTCGATCTCGCGATCGAGGTCCGCGCGCACGCCCGCCGCCCAGCGGTGGAGCGCCGCGTCCAGCGCGGGCGCCTGCCACTCCTCGACGCCCTTCTGGCGGCCGTACACGGCGACCGACCCGGACGGTCCGGCGAGCGCGTTCCGCACGTCCACCGCCACGCGCACCTCGACGCCCGCGACCGGCGGCGCGGCGGGCGCCTCCACCCGCGCGAGCCGTGCGAGGTCGAGCGGGCCGGGGCGCAGGTCGTGGCCGGCGGCATCGAGCAGCCGCAGGCCGAGCGCGCGCGCCAGGCCGGAGCCGCCGTCGGTCGTGCCGGTGCCGCCGCAGCCGAGGATGACGCGGCTCGCCCCGCGGCGCACGGCATCGAGGATGAGTTCGCCCACGCCCTCGGTACTCGCGCGCGCGGGATCGCGCTGCGCTTCGTCGAGGAGGGTGAGGCCGACGACGGCTGCCGCGTCGATGACCGCGGTTTCGGGCTCGCCGGGGCGTTCGATCCAGGCGTAGGACGCCGTGACCGGCGCGCCGAGCGGGCCGCGCACGGTGGCGTGGCGTATCTCGCCGCCGGCCGCCTCCGCCACGGCCCGCGCGGTACCGGGGCCGCCGTCCGCCATCGGGCGGAGCACGATCTCCGCGTCCGGCCAGACGCGGCGGACACCCTCCCCGATCGCGCGGGCCGCCTCGGCGGCGTCGAGCGTGCCCTTGAATTCCTGTGGGCAGATGAGGACGCGACGAGGCGCGGCGGGCATACCGGCTAGGTGCCCCAGCCGAACGTGAGGCGGAGGAAGGCGCTGATGAGGATCGCGGCCACGTACGCGTAGCCGACGGTCATGAGTTTGCCGCCGACGGTCTTCAACTGACGCGGGCGCATGACCACCACGTAGACGGCGATGATGAGCGCGGCGTACAGCGTGATCCGCAAGAGGGTAGACATGGACGCTCCCGGCACAGATCGTAGCCGAGTCGAAAGAGGAGGGCGCGCGTGCGATACCGCCGGCTGGGCCGCACTGAACTCGTGGTCTCGGAGGTGGGCCTCACCGCCCGCGCGCTGGAAGGGCTGTCGCCGGAGGTCGCCGGGGCGACGCTGCAGGCCGCCATCGCCGCCGGCGTGACGCTCATCGCGATCGACGCGCGCGACTCCGCCACCGACCTGGAGCCGATGATCGCGGAGGTCGCCGGCATCGAACGGCCACGCCTCACCATCGTCGCCGTGCTCGACCACCTGCCCGCAGCGGAGGACCTGGCGCCGGAGGTCGCGGCGATCGCGGGCCGCTTCGGCGACCGCGGCTACCTGGACATCGTCGCCTTCCCACACGCGCCGGAGGCCGCGCACCTGGCGGCGATCGAGGATCTGCGATCGCGCGGCCTCGTACGCCACACCGGCATCGCCACCTCGGACGCTGACCTCGCGTGCGCGGCGATCGAGGCGGGCGCGGTGGACGTCCTCGTCGCGCCGCTGAACATGCCGCGCCGCCACCTCGTGCGCCCCGCGCTCGTCACCGCCGCCGCCAACGATATCGGCGTGGTGCTCGCCGGCCGGGTCGCCTCTGGCGGCACGCTCGCGGACGAACGCATCGCCGCCGCGCTCGCCGAGGTGTCTCGCGGCCACGGCGTCAGCGTCCCGCGCGCCCTCGTCGCGTGGGGACTCGGCGAACCCGGTGTCGGCAGCGTCGCCGCCGGTGCGGCCTCCCCGGCGGAGGCCGCGGACCTCGCGGACGCATCGAGCGCCGCGCCGCTCCCGGAGCGGTGGGTGGAGGCGCTGCGCGTCGCGGTGGGGTGACGCGAGGGCTGCCACGACCGCTTGACTAGCACATGCGTTCTTCGGTACGGTTCGGATATCGAACGCATGTTCTCAGTCAACGGAGGTCCCTCATGGCCTCGGACATGGTCACCCGGACGGATGTCGGGACGCCCTCGACGGGCACGGCGCGGATGCGCCTCCGCCGCGCGGCGGTCGCGGGGCCGCGGTGCCCGCACTGCGCGGGGCCGCTGGTCTTCGGCGAGGGGTGCAGCCTCTGCCCGATCTGCGGGTACTCGGGCTGCTCGGTCTAACCCGGGCATCCTGACCGGCGCGCGATCTTCACGCGCCCTTCATTTCTGGTTCGACCTTGGTCGACCACGCTCCGTATACTCGCCGTCCGGATTCTTCCAGCGGTCAAGGGGTACAGGGCATGGTCACGGTCGCCCAGACCGACCTGCAGTCGCGCACGCGACGCATTCGCCGTCACATCGTGAGCATGGTGTACGGGGCGAAGTCGGGCCACATTGGCGGCTCGATGTCGTCCACCGAGATCATGACGGTGCTGTACGACCGCATCCTGAAGCACGACCCGGCGAACCCCGCGTGGGAGGGCCGTGACCGCTTCATCATGAGCAAGGGCCACTGCACCCCGCTGCAGTACGCCATCCTCGCCGAGTTCGGGTACATCCCCGTCGAGGAACTCTCCACCTTCCGCCAGAAGGGCTCCCGCCTCCAGGGCCACTCCGTGCTCGGCAAGCCCGCGGGCGTGGAGAACTCCGCCGGTTCGCTGGGCATGGGCCTCTCGTTCGGCCTCGGCATCCGGCTCGGGATGCGGCTGCGCGGCCAGGAGAACCACGTCTACGTCCTGATGGGCGATGGCGAGCAGCAGGAGGGCCAGGTGTGGGAGGCGGCGATGGCCGCGGCCCACCACCACGTTGACCGCCTCGTCGCGCTCATCGACCGCAACGGCATCCAGAACGACGACTTCACCAAGAACACGATGGACAGCACCCCGCTCGAGGAGAAGTACCGCGCCTTCGGGTGGGAGGTGCGCTCCGACATCGACGGCCACGACGTCGCGGCCGTCGAGGCGGCGCTGACGTGGGCGCGCGACGTGCGCGGCAAGCCGGCCTGCGTGATCTTCAACACCACCAAGGGCAAGGGCGTCTCCTTCATGGAGAACAACCCGAACTTCCACGGCGCACCGCCGACCGATGACGAATACGCCCGCGCGATGCAGGAGCTGCCCGAATGACCGCCGTCCAGGCCACCGCCGCCACCCGCGACGCGCTGGGCCCGGCGCTCGTCCGCCTCCAGCAGTCCGGCGCCGTCGACCTCGTGGTCGTCGACGCCGACCTCGGCAAGTCCACGACTGCGCGGAAGTTCCGGGACGCGTTCCCGGACCGCTTCTTCACGTTCGGCGTGGCGGAACAGAACATGATCTCGGCCGCCGGCGGCTTCGCCAGCCTTGGCTACACCGTGTTCGCGTCCACCTTCGCGGTGTTCGTGGAGCACGCGTTCGACCAGTTGCGCATGTCCGTGGCGCAGCCGCGCCTCAACGTGAAGATCGTCGCCAGCCATGGCGGCGTCTCCACCGGTGAGGACGGCGCCTCCGCACAGTCCGTGGAGGACGTCGCGCTCTTCGCCTCGCTCCCCACGTTCAAGGTGGGCGTCCCCGCCGACGTGGTGGAGGCGGAAGCGATGATCGAGGCGGCGGCGAAGGACCCGGGGCCGTGGTACATCCGCACCGGGCGCCCCAAGATCCCGGTCATCTTCCCGGACGGCCCGCGCTACGAGATCGGCAAGGCGAACACGATGCGCGAGGGCCGCGACCTCACCATCGTTGCGTGCGGCCTGATGGTGGAACGCTCGATGCGTGCCGCCGATGCGCTCGCCGCGGAGGGCATCTCCGCCCGCGTGCTGAACATGGCGACGATCCGCCCGCTCGACCTCGACGCGCTCGAGGCGGCGGCGACGGAGACCGGCGCGATCGTGGTCGCGGAGGAACACCTGGTGCACACCGGGCTCGGCGCGATGGTCGCGCAGGCACTCGCCACGCGGCGTCCCGTGCCGATGGAGTTCGTGGGCATCCCGAACCGCTACGGCGAGTCCGGCACGTGGGACGAAGTGCTGGAGATCATGGGCCTCACGCCGGCCGGCGTGATGGACGCCGCGCGCCGCGTGGTCGCCCGCAAGCGCGCCTGACCTCGGACGGCTCGACCGGCCTCGCTACGCCTCCGGCGCGAACGTGCCGAGGAGGTCGCCGCGCCAGACGGTGAAACGCACGTCCGCGCGGTAGTCGTCCGGGATCACCTGCTGGTCGAACGCCGTCACGATCGCGTCCAGCGCGTCGTCATCGACGTGTTGCCCGACGACAACGAGCGCGCGCGCCCGCCCCGGCTCGACATGTACATCGACCGAACCGACCTCGGCGCCGTCGAGCATGATCGCCCAGCGGCCGGATGCGCCCGTGCGGACGAGGAGTTCGAACGTCGGTCCCGGCACGCCCTACCGCACCTGACCGGTGCCGAGGACGATCCACTTGTAGGAGGTCAGTTCGCGGAGCCCCATGGGGCCGCGCGCGTGCATCTTCTGCGTGGAGATGCCCACCTCGCAGCCGAGGCCGAACTGCCCGCCATCGTTGAAGTAGGTGGAGGCGTTCACGAACACCGCAGAGGCGTCCGCCTCCCGCAGGAACCGCTGCGACGCGGCCCACGAGTCCGTGACGATCGCCTCGGAGTGCCCGCTCCCGTGAACCTCGATGTGACCGAGCGCGTCGTCGAGCGAGTCGACGACACGGACGGAACAGTCGAGCGACAGCCACTCGCGGTCGTAGTCCTCCGCGATCACGGGGATGCTCGGCGCGCGGTCGCCGATGAGCGCGGCGGCGCGCGCGTCCGGGTGCAGGGTCACGCCCTTCGCGCCGAGGGTCGCCGCGATCTGCGGGACGAACCGGTCGGCGACGGCGGCGTGGACGAGTAGCGTGTCCATCGCGTTGCAGACGGACGGCCGCACCGTCTTGGCGTTCACGACGATGTTCTCCGCCATCGCGAGGTCGGCCTCGGCGTCCACGAAGATGTGGCACACGCCGATGCCGCCGGCGACCACGGGCATCTTCGCCTCGTCGCGCACGCGGCGGATCAGGTCCGCGCCGCCGCGCGGGATCATCAGGTCCACGTACTCGTCCGCGGAGAGCAGCGCGCCCACCTCGTCACGGTCGGTGGACTGGATGAACTGCACGATGCCGTCCGGCAGGCCGGCCGCCGTCGCCTCGCGCTGCACGATCTCGGCGAGGATCGCGGAGGAGGCGTGCGCGTCCGTGCCGGAGCGCAGCACGACGGCGTTGCCGGACTTGATGCAGATCGCGGCGATGTCCACGGTCACGTTCGGCCGCGACTCGTAGATCGCGCCGATGACGCCCAGCGGCACCCGCATCTTGCCGATCTGCAGCCCGTTCGGGCGCGTGACCATCTCCTCCACGCCGCCGAGGGGGTCCGGGAGCGACGCCACCTGGCGCACGTCCCGTGCGATACCGGCGATGCGCTCCGGCGTCAGCACCATCCGGTCCAGGAACGCCTCGGTCAGTTTCGCGCGGCCGCGCTCCACCTCCGGGCCGTTCACGGCCAGGATGCGCGGCGTCTCCGCCTCCAGCGCGTCCGCGATGCGCAGCAGCGCGCGGTTGCGGTCGTCCGTGGAGGTGGACGCCAGCCGCCGGCTCGCGGCGCGGGCGCGGGCGGCTTTCTCGATGGCCTCGGAGCGGGTGGTCGTGGTCATAGGACGGTCAAGTCTAGACCGTCCGACGCCGGTTGGTCAGCAGGCCAATCGTCGACAGGCGACCCCGTCACGCCTAGCATCCGGCCACGCGAGGCTCGATGTGAGAGGGGAGGATCTCATGGCTCGCACGCTGTCCTGCGCATCCCTGCCCGGCGGGGGACTCCCGGACGATACGAGTAGCGCGCTGTGCCCCTGGTCCGAGCGCGCCGAATCGGACGCTGAGTTGCTGGCCGTGTTCCGGAAGCACCTCGAGAGCAGCCATCGGATGGCGCTCGCCATCGGACGCAGTTTCGAGTCGCTGGTGGAGGAAGCCGCCGCCGTCATCCGCGACGAGTAACGCTCGCAGCAGGGGAGACGGCCTCGGCGGGGGCTAGACCAGCACCAGGTTGTTGCGGTGGATCACTTCCTCGCCGAACTCGTAGCCCAGCGCCTCCGCGATCTGGTCGGAGCGCTTGCCGAGGATGCGGCGCACCTCTTCGGCGGCGTAGTTGGTGACGCCCGTGGCGACCTGGCGGCCGTCCGAGCCGAACACCTGCACCACGTCGCCGCGCTGGAACTCGCCCTGACAGGCGGTCACGCCCGCCGGGAGCAGCGACTTGCCGCCCGCGAGCAGCGCGCGCGTGGCCCCCGCGTCCACCTCGATGCGGCCGCGCGCCTGGAGGCCGGAGAGCAGGTAGCGCCGCCGGCTTTCCATGCGGTCGCCGGTCGGGAGGAAGTGCGTCCCCACCGGTTCGCCCGCCACCGCCCGCAGCACGATGTCCGTCGCGCGGCCGTCCGCCAGCACCACGTGCGTGCCGCTGCCGGTGGCGATGCGCGCCGCCTGCACCTTCGTCGCCATGCCGCCGGTGCCTCGGACGCCGGCCGCGCCGGAGGCCGCGGCCATGATTGCGTCGTCGATGCGCTCGACGCGCTCGATCAGGCGCGCGTCCGGGTCGCGGCGCGGGTCGGCTGTGTAGAGGCCGGGGAGGTCAGTGAGGATCAGCAGCAGGTCGGCGTCCACCAGGTTCGCCACCTGCGCCGACAGGTTGTCGTTGTCACCGATCTTCGAGTCGCGGATCTCCTCCACGGAGACCACGTCGTTCTCGTTGGCGATCGGCACCACGCGCAGGTCGATCAGGTTGAGGAGCGTGTTGCGCGCGTTGAGGTACGCCGGCCGGTCGGCGAGGTCGCGGCGCGTGAGCAGCGCCTGCGCGATCGTCACGCCCTCCTGCTCGAAGAGCTCGTCCCAGAGCGCCATCAGCCGCGACTGGCCAATGGCGGCGAGCGCCTGCCGCGACTGCACGTCGCGCACCGGCAGCGTCTGCGGGTCGAGCGAGGCGTGGTGCGTCTTCAGCCGGTGACGCCCGGCGGCGATGGCGCCGGAGGTGACCACGAGCACCTGGCAGCCGCGGCGCATGAGCGAGGCGATCTGGCGGGCGATCGCGGCCATCGTGACGGTGTCCAGCGCCTCCGTGCCCCCGGTGAGCACGTTCGAGCCCACCTTCACGACCACGCGTCGGTGCTCGATGTGCTGCGGCTGGACTCGATCGGCGGTCATCACACGCTCCGTGGGACGTAGGATGGGACAGCGGGCGGGTGTAGTCGAGCATCCCCGGGCGGCCACCGCCCGAGGACGGATGGAGCGCGACGCTGGACGGTGCCGCCACCCGGAGACGCCTCGCCCGACCGGACTGGCGGCTGCCCCTGCGCGTGCTGGGCCGCGCCGCCGTCAACTTCCGGGACGACCGCGGCACCTACATGGCCGCCGCCATCTCCTACTACGCGCTGTTCTCGCTCTTCCCGCTCACGCTGCTGGCCGTCGCCATCTTCGGCATTGTCCTGCGCGACGACGACGTGCAGGCGCGGGTGCTGAACGCGATCATCGACTTCCTGCCGATCGAAGGCTCCAGCGTGGAGCAGTCGCTCCGGCGGGTGGCGGACCTCGGCCCCACCCTCACCGCCGTTTCCGCCGTCGGCTCGCTCTGGTCGGCCGGCGCGCTCTCCGCCGCGATCCGCTCCGCCCTGAACGTGGCGTTCGAGGTGGAACGGCCCCGCCCACTGCTCCGCGCGAAACTGATCGACTACCTGATGATCCCGATCCTGGGGCTGCCGCTCCTCGGCGGCATCGTGCTCACCACGATCTGGCGGCTGGCGCAGCGTGAACTGGACGAGCGCTGGAACTTCCTCGACGGGCGCTTCGCGTGGACGTGGGAGGTGGGCGCGGTGGGCATCCCGCTGGTGCTCACGTTCGTGACGTTCCTGATCGCCTACTGGCTGGTGCCGAACCGCCCCGGCCGTGTGCGCTACCTCTGGCCGGGGGCGCTCTTCGCGGCCCTGGCGTTCGAGGCGATGAAGGCGGGCTTCACGCTCTACCTCGCCAGTTTCGGGAACTTCGACGTGATCTACGGGTCGATCGGGTCGGTGATCATCCTGCTGTTCTGGGTGTTCGTGAGCGCGAACATCCTGATCTACGGCGCGGAGATCGCGGGTGCGGTGCCGCACATCCTCCACCCCGAGCCGAACGAGGGCGATACGGGCGGGAACGACTGGCGGAGCGCCGTGGCCTCGTTCCTGCGCGGCCTGGTCATGGCCGGCGACCAGGCGCCGGACACCACCGCCATCACCTCGCGCCGCCGCCGCAACGGCCGCCCCGGCAACGGCGCCCCACCAGAGGTGTAACGGCGCGCCTCAGATCGCGCGGGGCGTGACCTCGCGCTCCAGCCGGTCGCCGAGGCGGTCGCGCTCCACGTCCAGGTCGTATCGCGTCTGCAGGTTCAGCCAGAACTGCTCGGTCGTGCCGAAGTACCGCGCGAGGCGGAGCGCGGTGTCCGCGGAGATCCCGCGCTTACCGTGGACGATCTCGTTGATGCGTCGGGGCGGCACGCTCACGTCGTGCGCCAGCCGGTACTGGCTGATCGCCATCGGGCCCAGGAACTCCTCGAGCAGCACCTCGCCCGGATGCACCGGCGGCAGCTTCTTCTTCGCGGGCATGGCTCGCTCCTACAGCAGCCGCGGCTTGTCGGCGCGCTCACGAGCGGCGCGCGCCTTCGTGAAGTCGGAAGTACCGCGCTGAGAGGGCATGTCGATCCTCGTGCCGTGGACGATCTCGCCAGCGGTGATGATCTGGATGCGAGGGTACGTGCTGCCGTCCCATGCGGAACGGTAAATACCGGCCGCACCCGCCTCGCGCTTCATCTCGGATGTTGGCTCCCGCACGGTCACGAGTACCCCGATCGCGGCCTTCTCGCGGGTGATCGTGCCGACGAGGTCGCGCACATCCTTGACGCCGGTACCGCCACCCTTCACGGAGATGATGACCTGCTCGAAGCGGCGCGAGGTCGCGTCGTCCGGTTCCTGCTCGGGGAACGTGGCGACGCCATCGACCCCGCGATCCATCCCCTTCCGGTTCTCGCCACCGCGCGCGACGCCACCGAGTTTCGCGACCGCCCAGAACTGGAACTGGAACTTGTCGCGCTCAGCAAGCGCCAGCGCAGCCGCCTCATCCGCCGGGTCGCCATCCACGTGGATGCCATCCGGGAAGTCACCCGGGAACGTATCGAGCAGCCTCCGCCGCATCAGGTCGACCGCGAGGTACGTGATGTCGATGCCGATCCAGCGCCGACCAAGCCGGTGCGCCGCGACGGTCGCGGTGCCACACCCACAGAAGGGATCAAGCACGATGTCGCCTTCATTCGAGGAGGCTGCAATGATCCGTTCCAGCAGTGCTTCCGGCTTCTGCGTCGGGTAGCCAAGCCGCTCGGCGGCAGCAGCATTGATGGGACGGATGTCAGTCCAGACATCGCGGATGTCGACCCCGGGGAGTTCCTCTAGCCGCGTCCGAAGGCGCGGTTGCCCGCCGCGCGAGAATACGATCCGTCCAGCCGCCCAGAGTTGATCGATACCGGTTTGATCATATTGCCAGTGGCGTCCGGGGGGGGGGGGGATCTCCCTATCACCGAACCGTCGTGCTGGGCCTGGACCGGCACCACTCAGGTCTGAGTACCGCCAAACGACACCAACATCGTCGACAACCAAATCATGCCCGCGAACCGTGTCGCGTGTCTGCGGTTTGACCTGTGGGTTCCAAGTCGAGCGTTCCGACCTCCCGTACAGAAGAAGGACATCGTGAACGCGCCCGTACTGATTCCCACTCTTCCGACCGGTGGTCCGCTCCCAAATGATCTCGTTTCGGAAGTTCTCCCCACCAAAGACCGCATCCATGATGACCTTGAGGTAGTGACTCGCGGTGGGGTCGCAGTGCAAGTAGATGCTGGCGGTCGGCTTCATCACGCGGCGCAGTTCCACCAACCGCGGCGCCATCATCGTCAGGTAGGCCGTGACATCGTTGTGGCCGAGCGCCTGCACGAACGCCTGAAGCAGCCGCCCCACGTCGTCGCCGCGGGCGGCGATCTCCTCGTACAACTCGCTCGTGTGCAGGCCCCACGACCAGGTGTCGCCGAACGCCTCGATCTGGGCTTCCGCCTCCGCACCCTTCGCCTCCTTGAAGAGGACGTTGTAGGAGCGGTTGGAGTTGAACGGTGGGTCGAGGTACACGAGGTCGACGCACTCCGACGGGAAGTCGCGGAGCACACCCAGGTTGTCCCCGTAGTAGAGCGTGTTGGGCTGGAACTGCGCCATGCGCGGCAGTCTAACAGGCGGGAGCCGGCGCGCCCGTCAGCCAGTGGCTCAACGGGTGATGCCCGGCGCGTGCTGCGCCGGGCATCACCGCGTCGCTACGCCTTCTGCACTCCGATCACGACGGGGGAGCCGTCCACGTCGCCCTCGAAGCGGGTGGCGGCGGCGGGCGCGGCGGCCTCCTCGATGGCGAGCGCGAGCGTCTCGCCGGCGATGTAGTCGCGGTGCGTGGCGATGACCGTGCGCACGGTGTCGTCCGATTCGTACGTCACGCGGATGCGGTCGGAGACCTCCAGCCCGGCGTCACGCCGCAGGTCCTGGATGCGCCGCACGAGTTCGCGCGCGAGGCCTTCCGACTGCAGTTCGGGCGTGACGGTGGTGTCCACGATCGCCGCGTAGCCGGACTCCTCCGCCGCCGCCCAGCCCTCGGTCGCTTCGACGGTGACGAGGACGTCCGAGCCGGCGAGGATGTACGCGCCGAGTTCGACCGGCTGGCCGGCGCGCATCGCGCGGACGACGGCAGCCGGGTCGGCCGCGCCGAGCGCCTGGCGCACCTTGCCCACCTCGGCGCCGAACTTCGGACCAAGGACGGGGAGGTTCGGGCGGAGCGAGTAGTTGAGCCGGTCGCCCGGGTCGTCCACGACCTCCACCTGCTTCACGTTGAGCTCGTCCGCGACCTGGTCCGCGAAGCGGCGCAGCCGCTCCACCTCGGCGGCGTTGCGCGGCACGAGGATCGCGCGGGCGAGGGGCTGGCGGACCTTCGTCTGCGCCTTTGCGCGCGCCCCGCGGCCCAGCGAGACCATGCGCTGCACCAGCGCGACGTCTGCGGAGAGCGCGAGGTCGATCGCCGCCTCGTCCGCGACCGGCCAGTCCTCCAGGTGCACGCTGTCGCGCGCCCCCGGCAGCCGCCCGGCGGCGAGGTTCTGGTGTAGCGACTCCGCGAGGAACGGCGTGAACGGCGCGAGCATCTTCGACACGGTCACGAGGCATTCGTAGAGCGTGTGCAGCGCCGCCTGCGAGTCGGCGTCGTCGCCGCTGCGCCAGAAGCGACGCCGGCTGCGGCGCACGTACCAGTTGGAGAGCGTGTCCACGAACGCCTCGATCGGCCGGGCGGCCTCGGCGGGCTCGTACTCGTCGAGGGCGGCGGTGACCTTCTGCACGGTGAGGTGCAGCTCGCTGCGGATCCAGCGGTCGAGCTCGCTGCGGTCGAGCGGCGGCGGCGAGGCGGGGTCGAAGCCGGCGGTGTTCGCGTAGGTGACGAAGAACGAGTAGGTGTTCCAGAGCGTGGAGATGAACTTGCGGCTGGTCTCCGCCACCAGGTCCGCGGAGAAGCGCCGCGCGTTGCCGGGCGGCGAGGCGGTGTACATGTACCAGCGCGTGGCATCCGCGCCGTGGGCGTTGAGGATCATCCACGGGTCGACGACGTTGCCGCGCGACTTGGACATCTTCTGCCCGTCGCCGTCCAGGATGTGGCCCAGGCAGATCACGTTCTTGAAGGCGATGCCGTCCGGCACGTCCTCGGTGCGTTCGAGGAGCGTGGCGAGTGCGTGCAACGTGTAGAACCAGCCGCGCGTCTGGTCCACGGCCTCGCAGATGAAGTCGGCGGGGAAGCGCGCCTTGAAGGTGTCGCCCTGCTCGAACGGGAAGTGCGACTGGCCGTACGGCATCGCGCCGGAGTCGAACCACGCGTCTGCGACCTCGGGCGTGCGGCGCATGGTGCCGTTGCACTGCGGGCAGCCGAGGAGGACACGGTCGATGTACGGGCGGTGCGGGTCGACCCCGCCGTCCGCGGTGCGCACGGCGTCCGCGGTGCCGGGCAGGGCGCGGGCGAAGAGCTCCTCGTACGACCCGACCACGTCCATGTGGTCGCAGAGTTCGCAGACCCAGATCGGCAGCGGCGTGCCCCAGTAGCGCTCGCGGGAGACGGCCCAGTCGATGTTGCCGGCGAGCCACTCGCCGAAGCGGCCCTCCTGGATGTGGTCCGGCACCCAGTGGATGCGCTGGTTGTTCGCGACCAAGTTGTCGCGCACGGCGGTGGTGCGGATGTACCAGGACGGCTTCGCGTAGTAGAGGACGGGCGAGTCGCACCGCCAGCAGAACGGGTAGGTGTGGCGGATCGTCTCGTCCTTGAACAGCAGCCCGCGCTGGCGCAGATCGGCGCGCACCTTCGCGTCCGCCTGCTTCGCGAACAGGCCGTCGCCCGGCCCGCCGATGAGCGTGCCGTCCAGCCGCACGGGCTGCAGGAACATCAGCCCGTGCTCGCGGCCCATGCCGTAGTCGGCCTCACCGAACGCCGGCGCGGAGTGCAGAATGCCCGTGCCCTCGTCCGTCGTGACCTCGTCCGAGGGGATGACGCGGCGCTTCGTCAGGTCGCCCGCGCCGACGCGCTGCGCGCGCCCGCCGACGAATGCGAGCGCGTCCACGCCCTCCCACGTCTCGGCGTCGTACAGCGGCACGTACTCCAGGCCGAGCAGCGCGGTGCCGGGGAAGGTGACGAGCACCTCCGCGCCCTCGCCGGCGACCTTCGCGGCGAGCGCCTCCGCGACGACGATGCGCTCGCGGCCGACCTGCGCGTCCTCGCGCTCCACGAGCGCGTACGTGGCGTGCGGCGCCACGGCGAGCGCGGTGTTGCCGGAGAGCGTCCACGGCGTGGTCGTCCACGCGAGGAGGCTCGTCGGGACGCCCTCGGAGAGGCGGAGCGCGGCGGGCGCCTCCGCGTCCTGCGGGAGGCGGAAGCGGAGCGTCACGCCCGGGTCGGGGGTGTCCTCCTTGTAGCCCTGCGCGATCTCGTGGCTGGAGAGGCTGGTCTGGCAGCGCGGGCAGTGCGGTGTGACCCGGAAGTCACGGAACACGAGACCGTTGTCCCAGAGCCGCTTGAAGATCCACCAGCCAGACTCCACGAACTCCGGCGAATAGGTCACGTACGCATCGGACATGTCGATCCAGAAGCCGATGCGGTCGGTCATCCGCTCCCACGCCTGCACATAGCGGAAGACGGAGTCCTTGCACTGCTGGTTGAACGCCTCGACGCCGTACGCCTCGATCTCCTGCTTGGAGGAGAGGCCCAGCGCCTTCTCTACCTCGAGTTCGACCGGCAGGCCGTGCGTGTCCCAGCCGCCCTTCCTCGGCACGCGGTAGCCGCGCATCGTCCGGTAGCGCGGGACGAGGTCCTTGAAGACGCGCGCGAGGACGTGGTGGATGCCCGGGTTGCCGTTCGCCGTCGGCGGGCCTTCGTAGAACGAGAAGACGCGGTCGGCGGGGCGCTCGTCGATGGAGCGGCGGAAGATGTCGCGCTGCTTCCAGAAGTCGAGGATGCGCTCCTCCTGCTCAGGGAAGGAGACGCGCGAGGGCACCGGCTCGAAGGTCGTCATTCGGGTCACTCCTCCGGGTCGTCCCGCCGCGCCTCGGTCGAGGGGCAACGAAACGGCCCGTCACACACCTGGTCGGTGCGGGACGGGCCGGAAGAGGCCCGCGGTACCACCCGCGTTGCGCGCGGCCTCGATGGGATCGAGGTCGCCACGCCACTCGCCGCGCGGCGGGAGCACGGCGTGCTCCGATCGCGCTGCCCCTGGTAACGGTGGGCGCTCCGGCCGCGTCTACTGCCCTCCAGCGGTGGAGGGGTTCGGGCGGCTGCTCGGGAGGGATGTTCGCCCCGCGTCCTCGCCTGTCGAGGTGCGCCCGGCTTGCACCGTCCCGGGCTCGCTGCGCGGCGCCGGTCTGCACCGGCCCGCGGGGCTACTCGTCTCCGTCATCGCATCTGTTCGATGCCGTCAGAAGCGTTCAGTCTACGGAGCGCCGCGAGGCCCGGCAATCACGCGGGTCGCGTGTAATCCGTGTCATCCCGGATCTGGTCGAAGTCCGCAGCGTTGATCCAGTTGCACCAGAGATTCCGCCCTGGCACCGCGAGACGCTGTCCATAGTTGGCACCTCGCCAGCCGATCACCTCGACACGACATGCCGTTCGCGTCAGCACTTCTTCGACTGCAGGCAATAGATCCGAGTCGCCCGTTCCGAGAACGATCACGTCGACCTCAGCGCGCAGGGCCTTGGACACGACATCAACGGCGAGCCAGACGTCCACGCCCTTCTCTGCGGCGGGAGATTCGGGCCAATCTCGGGGATAGTTGAGTTGCCGGGGCCGTACATGAACACCGAACGAGGCCCAGGCGTTCGATTGGCGGACATTCGCCGAGTGCCCGCGTGGTTCCAGGTGTCGATCTGGCCGACCTCGATATACCCATATCCCGGCGAGCGAGTGCGGCTCGGCTTTGCGACCGAGGATCAGGCTGGCGAGTAGGTGCGGGTGGAACTGACCGGACGAGGACGGGCCGACATCGTCGAAGAACGCCCGGCGCGCATTGCCGTAGCAGTTCTGGCCATCCAGAAAGAACGCCGTCCGGAGCATCCTGCATCCAAAAGAAATTCCCCGCCAGGCTGTCTTGCGACAGGGGGCGGGGAAGATTGGGCCCATCATTGGTGAGGAGCCCCATGCTGTCAAGGTGCTGGAGTCTGCTAGATCCGACCGGCGTCCGGGTCGGCGACGACCGGGCGAGGCGCCTCGCCCTCCAGGGCGAGCACGGCGCGCGCGCCGGCGGCGTTGATGCGCGCGGACGCGGCTTCCGCCTCGGCGAGTTCCTGCGCCTCCTGCTTCTTGCGGATGTCCGTGTAGCACTCGGAGCAGTAGACCGGGCGGTCACCGCGCGAGACGAACGGCACCTCCGTCATCTTCCCGCACTGGCTGCAGGAGGCGACGTGCAGCTGCCGCGGCGTGCGGCCACCCCAGGAGGAGTAGACGCCGAAGCGCGGCGTCTCGTCACGGTCCTCGGGGCGGGTCAGCTTGCGGTTCTGGCGGCAAGAGGGGCAGCGCACGGGGTCGTGCTGCAGGCCCTTCGTCGCGTAGAACTCCTGCTCGCCGGAGGTGAACACGAACGAAGAGCCGCAGTCGCGGCAGGTGAGATCGCGGTCGTTGAACGCCAAGTGGTTGCTCCTTCGCAGCCGCCCCGGATGCAGCGCACGCCAATGCCCGGGCGCGGTCAGCGCCCGGTTGTGGGTGCACCCTTGTGAAGTTGGGGCTCCGCCAGTGTACCAGAGCCGGCCGAGGGCGCGCCGCGCCGCCCTCGGTCAGCCGAGCCGAGCCGTGAACCGCCGCGTGAGCGTCGCCATGTCGTCGCGACAGAGCCGGGAGGCGACGGCGGCGAACGTGAGCAACCCGACCACCCCGCCGGCGACGACCTGTCCGAGCGCGCCCCACCAGCCATCGCCGTGCACCCCGGCGGCGCGCAGCAGCAGCAGCGCCACCACGACCACCTCCGCCATCACCACGCTCGCCAGCACCGTGCCGCCGACCGTGCGGCGCAGCGCGCGACGCTCGAGGCCCCCGAGGCGCACATCGAGCAGCCGCAGCAGCAGTGCGAACTCCAGCGTCGCGGCGAGCGAGGCGGCCCCGGCCAGCCCTCGCACGCCGAACGGCGAGATGAGCAGCGCGGCGAAGGCGACGTTCATCGCCATCGACACCACCGCGACGGCGACGGGGGTGCGCGTGTCGGAGAGCGCATAGAAGCCACGGCTGAGGATCTCGATGCCGCTGTGGGCGAAGATGCCGAGCCCGTAGACCACCAGCGCGCCCACCACCAGGTCGGTGGAGCGCGCATCGAACGCACCGCGCTCCAGCAGGACGCGCACGGACGGCCCGGCGAGGACGATCAGGCCGGCCGCCGCGGGGACGGAGAGGAAGAGGATCGTCCGCAGCGCGCGCGTGATGCTCGCGCGGAGCGGGGCCAGGTCCGCCGCCGCCGCCTGCTGCGCGAGCGTGGGGAAGACGGCGGTGGAAATCGCCATGCCGATCACGCCCACCGGCAGCATCATCATCAGGAACGCGTAGTTCATCGCGCTGATCGCCTGATCGGAGACGAACGAGGCGAAGAAGATGATCACGAGGAAGTTGATCTGCGTCGCCGCCAGCCCGATCACGCGCGGGCCCATCAGCCGCAGCACGTCATGCACCGCCGCCGACCCGAGGCCGAACGAAGGCGACCAGCGAAGGCCGGCGCCTCGGAGCGCCGGGACCTGCACCAGCAGGTGCGCCGCCGCGCCCGCCACCACGCCCCACGCGAGGCCATCGACGCCGAGCGGCCCCGCGAGGGCGACCGCGCCGAAGATGATGCCGAGGTTGTAGACGACGGGCGCGATCGCCGGCGCAATGAAGTGCTGGCGCGCGTTCAGGATGCCGGTGAGCATCCCGGAGATGCCGAAGAACAGCGGCGAGATCAGCATCAGCCGCGTGAGGTCCACCGCCAGCGCCCGCAGTTCCTCCTGCCGCCCGGTCGCGTCGCCGAGGCCAGGGGCGAGCCACGGCACGATCACCGGCGCGAACAGCCACGCCAGCGCCGTGGCGACGAAGGTGGCGACGGCGACGAGGTTGAGGATGCTGGAGGCGAGCCGCCACGCCTCCTCCTCGCCCTGGCGCAGGAGGACACGACTGAACGTGGGGATGAACGCGGCCGAGAGCGTGGCACCGGCGAGCAGCTGGAAGACGAGGTCGGGCAGGCGGAAGGCGACCCAGTAGGCGGAGAGTTCCGGGTCGGTGCCGAACGCATCGGCGATGACGACCGAGCGGACGAGGCCGAGGAGCCGCGAGAGGACGAACCCGGCGGCGACGATGCCGGCGGCACCGGCGAGCGTCGCCACCCCGCCGCCGGAGCGGCTGCCGCGCTGCAGGAAGCGGGCGCGCCCGCTGGCGGGCTCGCCCTCGGCGAGGGGACGCGGCTGGCCCGAGCGGTCGGACGGGCGGCGTCCCGGCAGGTCACGGCCCGGGTCCGGTTGCGGCATGGCGACCATGATCGGCCCGCCGGTGACGCGCGGCAAACCGGGGCTGCGTGACCGGCACGCCGCCCCGGCCACGGGCCGGCGGTGTACGCTGCCGCCATGATGGCGCTGGACGACCTCAAGCACCTCGCAGGTCGGTGGAGCGGGCACAACTCGCTCTGGTTCCAGCCGGGCACTCCGGCCATCGAGAGCCCCACCGAGGCGACGCTGGGGTACGGTCGCGAGCGGCAAGGTCGTCACGTTCGACTACACCTGGACGCACGAGGGCGAACCTCAGGACGGGCGCATCTTGATCGCGGCGAGCGAGGTCGGGGGCGTTCAGATGGCGTGGTGCGACTCCTTCCACATGGATCGCGACCTGATGACGCTCCACGGCGACGGCTCAGGCGGGCTGGTCGCCGCCTCGGGCACCTACCGCGTGGCTGATTCCGAGCCGTGGGGGTGGCGGATCGAGGTCGAGCCGCAGCCGGGCGACGGCCTCCAGATGCGGATGTTCAACATCCTGCCCGCCAGCATGGGCGGTCTGGAGGCGCCGGCGGTGCAGGCGGATTACCGCCGGGTCTGATCCCGGGGAATAGACGCTGTCCGCGGGGCGGCCTACGATTGGCGTCTGCGTTTCAGGAGGATTCGATGGCTAACTCCGCACAGGCGCGCAAGCGCGTGCGTCAGACTCTCAAGCGGACCGAGGCGAACAAGCCGTTCCGCACCCGTGCCGCCCGCGCCGTGCGCGACGCGCGCACCGCGATCCGCACCGGCAGCGAGGACGCGGGCACGCTCGTGCGCGCCGCCGCCTCCGCGCTGGACCGCGCCGCGCGCCGCAACATCATCCACCCCAACGCGGCCTCTCGCCGCAAGTCGCGCCTGGCGCACGCCCTGAAGGCCGCTTCGCTCGCGAAGTAAGGCCGGAGGGCGGCGAGTACGCCCCCGGCGCGCACGCCGACATGACGAACCCCCGCTGACGCGGGGGTTCGCTTCGTTTCGGGTGGAACAGGGATCAGTTGCTCAGGCTGTTCACCACGGTCGCGCGGGTGCCGTCCCACGGCACGTAGATGGCGGTCGAGACCCGTACGCGCTGGTTCAAGTCGGCCCGGCTAAACTCCCAGCGTTTCGTCTCACCGTTCACGAGCACCCAGCCCTTGAGCGAATCGGCCCACTCACAGATGCTCCCGGCAAGGCTGTCTGACGCGAGGCACTCCTCGATGGTCGGTAGCCGCTGCTCAGCTCCCTGCGGGTTCAGCTGCACGTTCATCCGGGCGTTCCAGAACAGGAGGCCGCCGGGCTCGACGGACGTTGCGACGCCAGCGGGTGGCGCGGAGTCATCGCCCAGCCACATCTGGATGGGCGTGTCCGAACGGTTCATGAAGCCGACCTGGACACCCAGTTCCTGATCCACCGGCAGGTTATCGGTGCAGCGATCCCCGATCGCCCCCAGGCTGACCAGCCCGACCGTCACCGTCAGCGCCAACAGACCCCATCGCCGCATCGCTCGACCTCCGAACCGCACCGGCCCAGCATCGCGATGGTGGTGCTGGCAGGACACCCCTTCGGTCACACAACCGCGATGACGAACGTCCGGCATCGAGCCGCCCACCAGCGCCCGCAGGCTGCGATACTGGCCCTCGATCCCTCGACGCGGGGGTGACGCGCCACCACCGAGGTCTGCCATGCGCTCCACCATCTTCCACGCCCCCGGCCACGTGACCGTGGAAGACCGGCCGACGCCGGTCGCCGGGCCCGGCGAGGTGCGCCTGCGCGTCGCGGCGGCGTCCCTCTGCGCCTCGGACGTGCGGGTCTACCGCGGCGAGAAGTTCGCGGCTCCAGGCGTGATCCCGGGGCACGAGGTGGCCGGCGTGGTCGACCAGGTCGGCGCGGGCGTGACCGGCGTCGCCGAGGGCGACCGGGTGATCCTCTGCCCGATCGTCGCGTGCAACCGCTGCCGCTACTGCCTGCTCGGGCGGCGGAACCGGTGCGTGGAGCGCAAGACGCTGGGCTACGACCTGGACGGCGGCTTCGCGGAGCACCTGCTCGTCCCCGCCAGCCTGGTCTCCTCCGGCCATGTGATCCGCGTCCCGGACGCGCTGCCGCTGGACCTGGCGGCGATCACGGAGCCGGCCGCCTGCACGCTCGCCTCGCTCGAGCTGTGCGAGGTCGGCGCGGGGGCCTCGATGGTGATCATGGGCGCGGGGCCGATGGGGATGCTCCACCTGCTGCTGGGCCGCGCGCTCGGCGCCGGGCCGATCATCGTCACGGAGCCGGTCGCGGAACGCCGCGCGATCGCCCGGCGCTGGGGCGCGGACCTCGTCCTCGACCCGGCCACGGACGACGTCGCCGGCGCGGTGAAGGCGACCACGGGCGAAGGCGCGGACGCGGTCATTGTGTCAGTCGGCATCGGCGAGATGGTGCCGCCGGCGCTCTCGTACGTGCGCCCGCAGGGGGTGGTGAACCTCTTCGCGGGCTTCGCGAAGGGCGCACCGCCGGTGCCGTTCGACCCGAACCTGGTGCACTACGGCGAGGTGACCCTGACCGGCAGCCAGAACGCCACGACCGACCAGTACCGGCGCACCACGCACCTCCTCAGCCAGACCCCGCACATCGACGAGGTGGTGACGAACCGGTACGACGTGGAGCACGCGCCGGAGGCATACACCGCCCGGCTGGCGCTGGACGGCCTGAAGTCCCTGGTGCAGTTCGCCGGCGTGGATCCGGCGTAGGGCCGGGGCGTCGCGAGGCATGAAGTGGACCGAGCGCCTGCAGCGCGCCCCGCGCGACGCGGACACGCCCGAGCAGGCGGCCGCGCGGTCTGAGCGCGCCGTGGAGATGGGCCGCCTGCTGCGCGAGCGACGCCTCGCGCGCGGGCTCTCCCTCGGCGATGCGGAACACACCACGCGCATCAACCGCCTCTACCTGGAGGCGCTGGAGGGCGCGCGCTTCGAGGTGATCCCGGCGCCGGTGTACGCGCGCGGCTTCATGCGCTCGTACGCGCGCTACCTCGGGCTCGACCCGGAGGAGGCGGTGGCCGCGATCCCGTCGGATCTGCCGCGCCCGGCCGGCCTGGAGCCGATGCCCGGCATGCGGCGCACCGCGCCGCCCGCGCTCCCGGCGCTGCCGGCGATGAACGCGCCGCTCCTCGCTGCGATCGCCGTGGTCGTCGTGCTCGCGGTGATCGCCCTGTTCGTCCTCCCGCGACTCGGCGGCGACGAAGCACCCGAGGACGGGCTGACCGTCCTCCAGACGCCGGCATCCAGCGCGCCCGCCACCACCGCCATCGCGACCCCCGCGATCACCGCGACTGTGCCACCGTTCGAGGCGGGCGAGATGCCCGACTTCACCGGCGTGACGCGCGAGGAGGCTGAGCGCGTCCTGGACGGCCTGGGCGTCACGCCGCTGATCGCGAGCGGGACGGGGAACGGCGCGCCCGGCACGGTCGTCGAACAGGAGCCAGAGGCGGGCACGCCGCTCGACGCGGGGACGGCCGTCACGCTCTTCATCGCGCCGGCGCCATAGCCCTCGACCGACCTCGCCACACCCAGGAGAAACGGAGAGGCCGGGCGTGTGCCCGGCCGCTCGTGCATACGTCGAGGGCTGGCGGTCAGGCGGCGACGGGCGCCTTCATGCCGTCCAGCACCAGTTCCAGCGCCATGGTGTGGGCGCAGGTGTCCTGACTACGGAAGAAGTCGCACTCGCAGCGCCAGCGGCCCTCCGAGAAGGTCACGGTGTGGTCGCCGTTGTCCCCGTGGACGCGGATCGACATGGCCTGGATCTCAAAGCGGTCCCGCTCCTGTGCGTAGCGGTGCGCCTTGTCGATCTTCCCGATCATGCCCGAGTGCATCAGCCGACTCCTCCTATCGGGGCCCCTGGAAACAAACAACGTCGCGGCACACCGCGACGTCACGTTGGGGAGAACACCGAACCGAGTGATCCATTGGACGCCCCTGTCCTCCGGACTGACTGGCTGAGGCGGACGCTACTCCGCCGCGTTCCCGCCCGTCAACATCGTGCCTGCGCGCACGATCACGAGGCGTTACACCGCCCCGTTGCCCGGCGTCCCGTGGTGCGACAGCACCCGGTAGCGCGGCCCGTCCGGCCCGAGGATCGAGTGCACGACGACGGCCTGCCTCGCCTCGAAGGCGCTCGGCGGCGGCGGCGGCAGCGCCGCGACCGCCTCCGCCACCGCGCGTCGCTCCTCCGCCGTGGCGCTGCTCCGGACGCGGGCGAACGTGAGGTGCGGCGAGTAGGGCCGGGACTCACGCGGCAGGCCGAGCGCGGTCGCCACGGCCTGGTCGACGCGCTCCGCCAGCGCACGCAGGCCGTCCAGGTCGCCCTCGATCCCGAGCCACGCGACCTGCGTCCGCGCCGCCGGGCCGAACGTCCCGGCGCGGCCGAGGCGCAGCGGGATCGCGAACGGCGGCACCGCCGCATCGAGTGCGTCGCGCAGCCGTCCCGGCGCGTCGTCGCCGGCCTCGCCGATGAACTTCAGCGTGACGTGCGCCAGCCGCGGCTCCACGAAGCGGAGCGAACGCGCGACGTCCGAGGGCAGCGCGCGGCGCGTCGCCGCGAGCGCGTCACGCCACGCCTCCGGCGCCTCGATCGCGACGAAGAGGCGCACCGCCGCTACGCGTCCGCGCGTGCGGCGGGCAGGCGCAGGAAGCGCGCGGCGTTCCCGCCGAGGACGGCGGCGCGGTCGGCCTCGTCCGGCAGGGCTGCCTCGACCTCCGCTCGGTCGCGCGCCTGCGAGCGCAGCGGGAAGTCGGAGCCCCACGCCACGGCCTGCCGGCCCGCGAGCGCGATGCCGAGGCGGAAGACGGACGGGTCGTACAGGTAGGCGCTGGCGGCGGTGTCGAAGATCAGACGTCCGGCCTCGATGTGCGCGCGCACCTCCGGCATCAGCGCGAAGAACGGCATCCCGCCGCCCCAGTGCGCCGCAATCACGCGCGCTGCGGGCTGCGACTCCAGCAGCCGCCAGATGCCGCCGGGCGACAGCCCGCCCGCCTTGCCGGGGTACGCGTGCCCGGCCTCCTCGGACGCATGCACCAGCAGCGGCAGCCCGCCCGCCTCGATGCGCGCCGGGTCGGCCTCGCGCACCTCGCCGAGGCCCGCGGCGCCCGGCACCGGCACACCCGGCACGAACGGCACGATGCGCCCACCGGACACGGCGGCGACCTGCACGAGGTAGGCGGCGTGCTCGGCGGCGACCGCCGGGGCGCGCCACCAGAAGCCGCACGCGACGGACACGTCCACGCCGGCCGCGTCCATCGACGCGAGGAGGTCCTCGGCGGTCGCCATCTTCGCCTTCGGGTCGCGGTAGATCTCGGCGAACGCCGGGTCGGCGTCCGCCAGGCGGGCGCGGGCCTCGATGAGGCGCGGCGGGAAGATGTGTGTGTGGATGTCCACGATCATGGGCCGGGATCGTACGATGGTGACCGGCCAGCCGCTGTCCGGCGGGCCGGTCACCTTCGGGCGGGGGGACCAGAGCCGGCACGCGTGGCGTGTGCCGGGCCGGAGCCGACCCCGCATGGCGACCACCCACGAGCCCCCTCGTCCCCTCCCGCACTTCCGGCGGCTCACCGACCCGGAGCCGGAGGCCGCGCCGCCCATCGCCTACCGCGCGCCGCGTCCGCGACGCCTGGCGTTCTACCGCGGCGCGATCTGGACGGCGCTCGCCTGCGCGGCCCTCATCGCCCTCACCTGGATCGCACCGACCGAGGCGCTGCGCAGCGTCCGCGACGGCGCCTCGTGGCTCCTCGCACGCACGGACGAGCGAGGCCAGGCGGCGGTGACGGTCGTGCTCGTCGCGTTCGCCGCGCTGGCGTTCGCGGCGGCGTGGGGGCGCGCCACGCACCCGCGGCGGGCCGTGCGGCTGTCCGATGGCCGTGCGAGGATGGCGGTCGACGAGATCGCGGGCGCGCTTCGTGACGCGCTCGAGGGTCGCGCCGACACCCGCGCCGTGGAGGTGCGGGTGGAGAACCGCGGCCGCCACGGCCTCCGGCTGTATGCGTGGCTGCGGGTCACCCGCGACGCGCGCATCGACGAGGTGCTGGAGGCGGTGGACGCGGAGGCGGCGGCGCTGCTGCGTCGCCTGGGGCTCCCGCTGGCGGAACTGCCGCTGGTGGATGTCCGCTACGACGAACTGGACCTGAGGGCGGGACGGCTGCGTGACTGACGAGGCGATGGACGAAGCGCGCGACGAGGCGACGACGGACGCCGGGGCCGCATCCCCGCCGCGTGTCGTCGCGCCGCCCCGGCCGTTCGACGCCGACGAGCCGGAGACGCCCGAGGCGGCTGCGGAGCCGGAGCCGCTCCCGGACGCGGACGAGCCGGCCATCGAGGTGATCGAGACGGACGCCGCGCCGGAGCAGCCCGCGCTGTTCGAGGACCTCGCGCAGCTGCCGGCGCTGCTGGAGGCGCTGCTCTTCGTCGCCGACCACCCGATCGACACGGGTTACCTCGCGCGGGCCGTGGACGTCTCCGTGGTGACGTGCGAGAAGGCGCTCGACACGCTGGCCGAGCAACTGCGGAGCGGCGAGCGCGGCATCCGCCTGCAGCGCGGGCCGGAGGGCGTGCAACTGACCAGCGCGCCGGAAGCGGCCCCGCACGTGGAGCGCTTCCTGGGGCTGGAGGCGAACAAGCGCCTCTCCACCGCCGCCCTCGAAACGCTCGCGATCATCGCCTACCGCCAGCCAATCACGCGCGGCCAGGTGGACGCCGTGCGTGGCGTCAGCAGCGACGGCGCCGTCGCCACGCTGCGCGCACGCGGGCTGATCGAGCCCGCCGGCTTCGCCGCCGGCCCCGGCCGCCCGATGCTGTTCCGGACGACGCAGCGCTTCCTCGAACACTTCGGCCTCGAGCGCACCGGGCAACTGCCGGCGCTGCCGGAGGACATTGACCTGCCGCCGGCGGAGATCGGCCAGCAGCTCGGGCTGGACGAGGCGGAGGTCATCGCCGCGCTCACGCCGCCCGCGCCGGATGCGCCCGCGGAGGGCGAGGCGCCGACCGGCGAGCCGGACGCGCTGCCCACGCCGGAGGAGGTGGTCGCCGCGGCGAGCATCGAGATCCCGGACGATCTCCAGGCACTGTCCGACGCGGCAGAGCACGCGCTCCAGGCGCAGCGTGACCGCGAACAGGCGGACGACGAGAACTCCGAGGCGTAGCAGCGCGCTACGCTCCGCCCGTGGTCACCGTCTCCGTCCTGCTGACGATCGAACTCCCCGCCTCGCACTCCCTGAAGGAGAAGCGCGCGGTGATCCGCTCCCTGGTGGAGCGGATGCGGACGCGGCTCCGCCTCTCCGTGGCGGAGGTGGGCCTGCAGGACCACGTGGGGCGCGCGCAGGTGGGGTTCGCGACCGTCTCCGGAGACGTCGCCACCGCTCGGGCGCTGGCGGACGCCGCGCGGCGCTTCGTGGACGACACCCTCCTCGGTGAGGGCGAGGTCATCGACACGGCCGTGGAGGAGTGGGTGCTGGAGTAGCCGGCCGAGCGGCGGCAGGCCGCCTCGAAGACCCCGGAAACGTGAAGAGCGCCTCCCGGGGTGGAGGCGCTCTTCTATCAGAACCGGCGGACGGGGCAGAGGAGGGGGGTCTGCTTCCCGTCTTCGCAGTGACTAGATGCGAACCCCGAAGATCGGGTCGGCCCGGTTGATGAGCTCGTCGCGCTGGTCGCGGCGCACCTCGGCGATGGTCGGGTTGGAGCGCCGACCGCGCAGAATGATGCCGCTGTAGACTTCCTGAATGCGGTCCATGGTGTCCTCTTCCCTGGGCGTTTCTCCGGTCGGCCGGGGCTTTCCCCCTGACCGCTCCGCCTCTTGTTCTCTCGCCCTGTGATCAGCATTTTGCTCGCTTGTGACGGATGTCGCAAGTGAAAGTGCGCACAATCACGTAAATTCCACGTAAAAACCGTGTGACACGCCTGACGCCGCTCCGACGAGCATGCATGAGGGTGACGGAGTCGGGCGGAGTACGACGATCGGGGCCGTCGAGGCTCCCAAGGGCCTCAGCGGGCCGCCGGCACCGCCACGGGGGAGCAGAGCAGGTCGTACGGCATCGCACCGTCCACCCGCGCCCGCACCATCGCGCCCATCGGGTACTCGCCCTTCAGGAACGCCAGGCCGTCTACCTCCGGCGCATCCCGGTAGGTGCGGCCGATCGAGACCAGCCCGCCGCCCTGCGACGGCGCCGCCTCCCGCGACTCCACGAGGACATCGACCTCGCGGCCGACCATCGCACGGTTCGAGCCGAGCGAGATCGACTGCGCGAGTTCCATGAGGCGGCCGTACCGCTCCTGCTTCACCGGCTCCGGCACCTGGCCGGGCATCTCGCCGGCGGGCGTGCCGGGCTGCGGGGAGTAGGTGAAGGCGCCGACGTGGTCGAAGCCCTCCTCCTCCACGAAGCGGAGCATCTGGCGGAACTCCGACTCCGTCTCGCCGGGGAACCCGACGATGAAGGTGGTCCGCAGCACCACGTCCGGGATGGCGCTGCGCATGATCTCGATGCTGCGGCGCGCCTTCGCGAGCGTGGGGCGCTTCATGCGCCGGAGCACCGCGTCCGATCCGTGCTGCAGCGGCATGTCCAGGTACGGCACCACGTTCGGCAGCCCCGCCATCGCCTCCGCGAGGCGCGGCGTGACGCGGCCGGGGTAGGCGTACATCAGGCGGATCCACGGCACCTCGGGTACGGCCTCGGACAGCTCTTCGAGCAGCGCCGCCAGGCCGTCGCGCTCCTCGGCGTCTTCGCCGTAGGCGGTGAGGTCCTGCGCGACGAGTACGAGTTCCTTCGCGCCGGCGGCGGCGTACATGCGCGCCTCCGCGATCAGGTTGCGCGCGGGGCCGGAGTGCATCCGTCCCTTGATCGTGGGAATGATGCAGAACGTGCAGGGCCGGTCGCAGCCGTCCGAGATCTTGAGGTACGCGCTGGGCTGGCCGAGCACCGGCAGCGACGGCGTGGGGATGTCGAACGTCTCGCTCGCCGCGCCGACGGACGCGGCAATGGCGTCCCACTGCTCGGCGCCGAACGTCGCGTCGATGCCGGGGACGGCGCGCTTCACCTCCGCCTCCGCGATCTGCGTGAGACAGCCGACGACCACGAGTTGCTGGCCCTCGCGACGGTTCGCGTCCAGGTCGCGGACGGTCTCGATCGATTCGTCCTTCGCGGCGTCAATGAAGCCGCAGGTGTTCACCAGCAGCAGGTCCGCCTCCGCCGGGTCGGCGACGGCGGTGTGGCGGCCGCCACGCAGCGCCGCCTCCAGCCGCATGGAGTCGACGGTGTTCTTGGCGCAGCCGAGGGTGACGAGGTGGTACTTCACGTGCGTTCCACGATACGCGAGGCGCCGGTAGGCGCCGCCCCGCGCGACTATCCGCGCTCGATGGGCAGTTCGGAGCGGACCGCCCACTCCGCCCACGAGCCGTCATAGTTCCGCGCCTGGTCCCAGCCGAGCACCTCGTGCATCGCGAACCAGGAAGCGGCGGAGCGGATGCCGCCACCGCAGTACGGGAAGACCGGGCGCGTGCCGTCGATGCCGGCGGCGGCGTAGAGGCTGCGCAGCCGGTCGGCCGGCAGGAAGCGTCCGTCGTCATCGACGAGCAGTTCCCAGTTGAGGTGCGTGGCGCGCGGGATGCGCCCCAGGCGCGGCGCGGCGTGCGCCCCCGGCTCACCGACGTACTCACCGTCCGTCCGGCAGTCGAGGATGATCGCCTTGCCCGCCCCCTGCGAGGTGAGCAGCACCTCCTCCCACGTGGAGAGCACCGACTCATCCCCCTCGGCCAGACGGCAGGTCGCGGGCATCACCGCCGGCTCCGCGGGGGTGAGCGCCACGCCCTCGCGCGCCATCGCCGCGACCGAGCGGTCGGCGATGTGGACGTTCGGGAAGCGGAAGTAGCGCAGCACCCAGAAGCCGCGGTGCGGCCACATCGACTTGCCGGAGGCGACGAAGACGACGGTCTTCGACTCGTCCACGCCGAGGCGTCCCAGGGTCGCCTCCATCTCCTCGCGCGTGGGGACCAGCGCGCGGATGCCGTCGCGGGTGACGGTCAGGTCGTCGTAGCCGTGCACCCAGCGCGCACCGGGCAGGTGGCCGGCCTCGTACTCGCCGCGCTCCGTGCCAGCGTGGAGGAACACCACGCCGGGGTCATCCAGGTGCGCGCGTACCCACTCCAGGTCGACGATCGAGCCGGTCGTGCTGGCCATCGTGCGCTTCCTTCCCGCAGCAGCGGCTGCGTCAGATCGGGCTATTCCGCGGCGGGCGTCCCGCCCTCGCCGCCGGCGCCACGACGCCGGCCGCCTCGACGGCCACGGCGGCGGCGGCGCTTCTCCTCCTCGCCCGCGGCGGCAGCGCCCGGGGCGCCCTCACCGGCCGGATGGGGCTGGCGCGGCGGACGCGGCTCCCGAGGCTCACGCGGTGCGCGCGCCTCGGTGGGGGTCGTGCCGTCCGAGGCCGGTGCGCCGTCCGCGCCCGGCCGTCGGCGGCGGGTGATGCGCACGCCGCTGCGCTGCTCCGTGCCCGCGGGCGGCGCCCCCGCGTTTGTCGCGCCCTCGGCGCGCGGCTCCGCGCGGCGGCGACGCGTGCGCGCAGGCCGGTCGGTGCGGTCGACGCCATCCGTACCGCGCGCGCCCGCGGTCTCGACGCCCTCGGCGCGCGGCTGGCCGGAGCGCTGGCCGCGCGTGCGCCGCGCCGGCGCGGGCCGGTCGGCGCGTTCGGCGCGCTCGAGGCCGGGCTCGGCGACGGTGTCGCGCAGCGGGCGCGCGATCGGGTCGAGCACGGCGACGAAGTGCTCGCGGCGCTGGCGGTCCTCCTCGTGGATCGGGCCTTCCACCTCCGCCTCGAGATCCTCGGGGCGGACGGCGGTGCCCATCTGGCTGCGGAGCGCGGCGGTGGAGAGTTCGACGATCTCGCCGGTCTCATCGAAGCGCAGCCGCACCATCTCGGTGAGCGCGTTGATCGAGAGCACCTTCGCGCGGCCGACCGGCGTGGTGATGCGCTTCCCGACCTTCGGGAGCGTGCCCATGATCTCGCGGTACGCGTCCACCTCGAACGACAGGCAGCAGAGCAGACGCCCGCACGCTCCCGAGATCTTCGAGGGGTTCGGGGCGAGGCCCTGGTCCTTCGCCATCTTGATCGAGATCGCGGGGAACTCGGTCATCCACGTGGAGCAGCACAGCGCGCGGCCGCACTGGCCCAGCCCGCCGGCCGCCTTCGCGCGGTCGCGGTCGCCCACCTGCTCCACCCAGACGCGCGCGTCCAGTTCGCGCTCAAGGTCGCGCCGCAGCCGGTCGCCCACGTCGCCCACGCCCTCGCGCGCGGTGTACGTGACGTCCGCGAAGCCGCCCGCGAGGTCGAACGCGAGGCTGGCGATGCGGACGCGGCCGTCGATGCGGGTAGCGACCGCCTGCGCGCGCAGCACGTCCTGCTCGGAGCGCTCTTTCCGCTCGCGGTGCACCGTCACCTCCGCCTCGGAGGCGAGGCGGTCAACGACGCGCAGCGGGCCGTCCGGGCGTGCGATCACCTGCTCCGGGAGGAGCACGACCCACCCGAGGCGTTCGCCTCGGTCGGTACGGACGACCACGTAGTCGCCCGTGCCCAGCCGCAGGTCGCCGGCCGAGCAGTACGCGATCGGCCCGGCCTCGACGAATCGAATGCCGACGATGTCCATGTGTGCCCGCGTCGCCGCGCCAGGCCGGGCTACCGCCCCGCCGTCGCCGCTTCGCGGTCCTCCCTTCCGGCCGGCATCGGTGCGTTGATCACCGGGAGGTCCAGCATCATGACCTCCAGCGCCAGCGTTGCATGCGTGTTGGCCAGCAGGTGCTCCCGCGCGGTCTGTACGGCGCGCAGCGCGCGCAGCGCATCCACGGGGCGCACCAGTCGCGCCTCCTCGGCGACCACGTCCGGGACGTCCGTCTCCGCGCCGGAGGCGGCGACGAGGACGTCCCGCCACCAGTCTCGCCAGAGGTCGATCGTCTGCAGGACGCCGTCCCGCTCCCGGTACCAGGCGCCGCCGAGTTGCTCGGCGTAGTCGAAGCGCGGGCCGCGCCCCGACCGTGCGAGGCGGCGGACGTCTTCCTCCACCGACTCGCGCAGGACGTTGATCGAGGGGTCGGCGTGCATCCGCTTCGCCAGGCCGTAGCGGCCACGCGCGGCGCGGGCGAGCCACGCGGCGCGTTCCGGCTCCACCCCCTCGAACGCCTCCAGCGCGGCGGCCAGCGCGGCGTGCGGCATCGGCCGCAGCGGCACCTCCTGGCAGCGCGAGCGGATCGTGGGGAGCAGCGCGTCCGGGTCGGAGGCGAGCAGGATGAGGAGCGCGTTGGCCGGGGGCTCCTCCAGCGTCTTCAGCAGCGCGTGCGCCGCCTGCGGCTGGAGGTCGTCCGCCGAGTCCACCACGAAGATGCGGCGCGGTGAGCCGAACGGCGCGAGCGCGGCCACGCGCTCCAGCCGCCGGACCTGACAGATGCGGATGGTGGTGGAGTTGTCCTTCTGATGGTCGTGGTTGGACTCGTCGCAGACGCCGCCGCGGGCGATCCGCTCCACGTCCGGGAACTCGCCCTGCTCCAGCGCTCGGGCGGCGCGGGTGGTGAGGTCCGGGACGGTGGGGTCCGCGCTCGGGCTGACGAGCGTCTGCGCCAGGCGTCGCGCCAGCGTCTCCTTGCCGCAGCCGCGCGGGCCGCTGATCAGGAGCGCGTGCGCGAGGTGGCCGGAGGCGATGGCGCGGCGGAGCGCCTCCACCGCGGCGTCATGGCCGTGCACGCCCCACGGGTTCGTGGCGCTCACCGGGACGCCTCGGGCGTGCCGGGGGCGGCGAGGGGAGGTGCGGGGAATGCGCGGGCGGCCGGGGCCGTCGCGTCCTGCTTCGTGGTCATCGGGCCGGTTTCCGCCCGTGGTGGCGGGCGTGATCGCTGGTGATGTGCGGCCGGAGCCCTGCGTCTTGCGCTCCGCGGACGGGCGGCGCCGGGCAGGCCGTGACGTTCGGTACGCCCTCCAGTATCCCACGCCCGGCCAAATCGCCGGGCGTGGAAGGGCGGCGCCTACACCGCCAGCGGCTCCGAGGTCTCCAGCCGCAGGATGTCGTCCAGCGTCTCGCGGCGGGAGATGAGCGTGGCGCGCCCGTCTTCCCACGCGACCTGCGCCGCGCGGCCCAGCGAGACGTAGTTGCTGCTCATCGCGGCGCCGTACGCGCCGGCATCGTGCAGCACGACCAGGTCGCCCGGCTCCGGCCGGCCGAGGGCGCGCGGCTGCAACAGTTCCTGGTCGTCGCGCGTGAACACATCGCCGCTCTCGCAGAGCGGGCCGGCGATCACCAGCGGCTCCGGCTCGCGCGTCGCACCCTGTCCCACGACCGAGATGTGGTGGTAGGAGCCGTACATCGCGGGCCGGATCAGGTCGTTGAAGCCGGCGTCCACCATCACGAAGCGGTGGCCGGGGCCCTTCTCGTTGTCGCGCGTGTCCTTCACGTCTGTGACGCGCGCCACCAGGATCGCCATCCCCGCCACCGGGTAGCGGCCCGGCTCGATCTCCATCGCGACGGCGTGCCCGGCCGACTCGGAGAGCGTGGAGGCCGCCTCCAACAGCAGGGTGCGGTAGCCGGTGAGGTCGTAGCGCTCCGCGCCGACGCGGTACGGGTGCGGGATGCCGCCGCCCAGGTTCACGGCGCGCGCCTCCGGGAAGCGCTGGACGAGGTCCGCGAACAGCCCGACCAGGCGGCGCATGTTCACGTTGAACTCGCTGATCTGCGGGCCCGTGCCCACGTGCGCGTGCAGCCCGACGACCGGGAACCCGGCGCGCTTCGCGAGGTCGTGGACCGCGTCGATCTCCTCGTGCCAGATGCCGTGCTTGGAGGAGGGCCCGCCGGTGTCGCACGCCTGCACGTGCCCGTGGCCGAAGCCCGGGTTCACGCGCAGCGCGATCGGCCCGCGGTACCCCGCCTCGTGCAGGTCGCGGATCATGCCCGGCGAGCCGACGTTCGGGAGGACGCCGTTGCGGATCACGGCGTCCAGCGCGTTGTCGCGGAAGACGTCCGCCGTGAACATCACGACCGGCGGCTCGTGCCCCGCGGCGAAGCCGGCGCGGAGCGCCCGCTCCACCTCGTTGCCGCTCACGGCATCGATCCACAGCCCCGCCTCGCGCGCGGCATCCAGCACGAAGCGTGCCGAGTTCGCCTTCATCGCGTAGCGCGTGTGGACGCGGTCGCCCTCCGCGGTGCGGGCGATCTCGCCCATCCGCTGGCGCAGGATCGCGCCGTCATACAGGAAGAACGGGGTGCCCACCTGGCGGGCGATGGCGTCGAGGGGGTACGTGGTGAGGTCCATCGGCGGAGTTTAGACGACGCACCGGATACGGGCCGGGATACGGGGTCTCCCCGATGAGCCTCGGCGGCGCGCGTCCGTAGCATCGAGGTCATGCGAACGCTGCCCGCGATCCGCCCGCCGCGCCTCCTGGCGCTCTGCGCCGCCGCGTGCGCGCTCCTCGCGACGTGGGCCGTGCTCGCCACGCCCGCCCTCGCCGCGCCGCCGCCGACGCTCACCGCCGCCGCCCCGGCGACGGGCCCGCTCGCCGGCGGCACGCTGGTCACGCTCACCGGCACCGGCTTCGATGGCGGCGCGACGGTCGACTTCGGGGGCGGCGCCGGGCTCGGGGTGACCATCGTCAGCGACACCTCGATCACCGTCACCACCCCGGCGCACGCCTCGGGCGAGGTCGTCGTCACCGTCACGAACAGCGACGGCCAGTCGACCACGCTCTCCGGCGGCTTCCGGTTCCTCGGGCCGCCGCCCACCCTCACCTCGGTCACCCCGGCGACCGGCGGCACGAACGGCGGCACCACGGTCACCCTCACCGGCACCGAGTTCCTCGCGGGGGCGTCCGTCACGATCGGCGGCCGCGCCGCGACGAGCGTGACGCGCGTGAACGCCACGACGACGACGGCCGTGACGCCGTGGGGCGCCGTCGGCGCGGCGGACATCGTCTACACCGCCGCGGACGGCCAGAGCGCGACGCTCCCCGCTGGCTTCGCCTACACGCAGTCCGCGCCGCCCGCGGTCACCTCCGTCAGCCCGGGGGGCGGATCGCACGGTGGCGGCACGCCGGTCACGATCACCGGGACCGGCTTCGCGAACGGCGCCACGGTGCGCTTCGGTGCGACCCCAGCGACCACCGTGCAGTTCGTGAGCGCCACGACGATCATCGCCACGGCCCCGGCCGGTACAGCGGGCACCACGGTCGGCGTGACGGTGGTGAACCCGGACGCGCAGACGGGCACCCGCGCCGGCGCGTTCGCGTACGTGAACCTCCCGGCGCCCACGGTGACGGCGGTCAGCCCGAACGCCGGCCCGCTGGCGGGCGGCACCTCCGTGACGGTGACCGGCACGAACTTCAACCCCGGCGCCGTGGTGCGCTTCGGCGCGCTCGCCGGGACCACGGTGAGCGTGACCGCGACGACGATCGTGGTGACCGCGCCACCGCAGACCGCCACCGGCAAGGTGGAGGTGCGCGTCACGAACACGGACACGAAGACGGCGGCGCTCACGGCGGCATACACCTACCAGGCCGGGCCGACCGTCACCGCCGTGAAGCCCGAGGCCGGAGCGACCACGGGCGGCACCGCGGTCACCCTCACCGGGACCGGCTTCCAGGCCGGCATGACCGTCCGCATCGGCGGCGTCGCGGCAACCGAGGTGAAGGTGAGCGGCGCGACCTCCGCGACCGCCGTCACGCCCGAGGGCGTCGCCGGGCTCGCGACGGTGAGCGTCACGAACACCGACGGCCAGAGCGCCGTGCTCGCGACGGGCGGGTTCACGTACGTCCTCGCGCCCGCCGTCAGCGGCGTCAGCCCGGCGAGCGGCACGCAGGAAGGCGGGACGGCGATCGTGATCACTGGCACCGGCTTCGTCGCCGGCGTCACCGTCACCCTCGGCGGCAAGCCGGCGACGAACGTCGTCATCGTGGACGCCACGAGGATCACCGCCGTGACGCCCGCCGGCGCGACCGGAGCGGCGGCGGTCGTCGTGACGAC
>BTUI01000017.1:0-58001 GCA_045863195.1 Chloroflexota bacterium | reverse complement strand
GCGCAGACGGAGCGGCACCCATGCCGGACCTGCCGGGCTCGTTCAGCCGATACCCCTCGAAGCAGGCGGGGCTGCAGGCACACGTGGAGCGTGCGCTCGTGGAGCGCGCGCAGGCGGGTGACCAGCAGGCCGTGGGCGACCTCTACGACGTCCACGTGGGACCCCTCTACCGCTTCTGCCTCGCCCGTGTCGGCAATGAGACCGACGCGGAGGACCTGACGGAAGAAATCTTCCTGAAGGTCATGCGCGGCATCCGCGGGTTTGAGTGGCGGCCACTGGGCAAGACAGAGGACGGCGAAGAGCGCAGCCCCTTCCGGGCCTGGCTCTTCCGGATCGCCCGCAACCACGTCGTCTCTCACTACCGGCGCACCTCGATCCGTCGAGACGTCGGCGAGGTGCCGGAGACGGTGGAGGACGACCAGCGCGGGCCCGCCGAAATGGCGGAACTGCAGCTGACCGTGGATGAAGTCTTCGCAGCCGTGGAACGGCTGCCGCAGGCGCAGCGGGAGGTCATCCTCCTGAGGTTCGGGTCCGGCCTCTCCGTCGCGGAAACGGCGGAGGCGCTGGAGAAACAACAGACGAACGTGAAGGTGCTCCAGCACAAGGGCATCAAGCGGTTGAAGGAACTCCTGGCGGAAGCGGAAGCGGCGACCGAGGCCGCGCTGCTCAACCGCCCGGATCGCGGGGCACGATGACGGACGGACGCGGCGACATGCACCAGGGCCACGGGGAGCACCTCCCCGAGCCGCGGCGTGACGTCCAGGACGACGCCCTCATGACCCCCGCCGACATCGCGGAGGTCATGCGCCTGGACGAGGCGCTCGCCCGCATCGAAGCCGGCGAGGCGGTCGACCTCGACCCGCGCGAGGATCCCGCGCTCGTCGCGCTCCTCGGCACCGCCGCCGGCGTCCGCGACGCCTTCCAGGACGTCACGGAGACGCGCGCGTTCCGCTCCTTCCACCACCGCTCCCGCGCCGCCCTGCTCCACGCGCTCGAGCACGAGCCGGAGGAAGCCCCGGCCCCCGCCACCATCATCACCTGGCGTCGTGGCCGCCTCTTCACCGGCCTCGCCGCCGCCGCCGCCAGCGTCGCCATCGCCGCCTTCTCGTTCGGCCCGTCGCTCCTCGACACCGGCGCGGGCTCGCAGCCGAACCTCACCGCCGCGCGCAGCCAGGCGGAACTCTTCCGCCTCGCCCAGACCCTGAATGACATCCAGCAGCGCACCCGCGCCGGCGAATCCGTGCCCGCGCCGCTGCTCCACTCCGTCGTCGAGAACGCCGCCACCATGGCGAGCGCGATCGAGGCGGACCCGGCCCGCTTCGACCGCACCGCCGTCGCCGCCTTCGCGCAGGCCGCGCAGGCCTCCGAGAACGTGTTGAGCGCCGTCACCCCGGCGGATGGCGCGGAGGGCGCGCTCACCGCCGCCCAGCGCGCCGCGCGCGACGGCGTCGTCGTCGCCACGCGCTTCCTCGACGGCTCGGAGGCGGAGGCCACCGCGACCCCGACCGCCGAGGCGGCCGCGGAGCCGACGCCCGAGGCGACCCCGGACGCGACGGCGACCGAAGCCCCCGCCGAAGACGACGACGCCGAGCCAACCGCGACCGCCACGCCCGCGCCATAGCAGCGCACGCGGCTCACGCCTCGCGCGGCCGCGCTACTCGGCGAACCTCAGCACCAGCAACTGCCCGTTGTTGAGCGTGGTGAACCGCTGCACCCAGGCCGGCGCGCCGGGGATGAACGCGTCGAAGCCGGCCGGCACCCGCACCCGGTAGACCCCCGTCAGCCGGCGGCGCTCCACCAGCAAGTGCAGGAACTTCGCCGGGTAGGCGTCCGGCCCGCGGTAGATCACCAGCGCCAGCCCCGCGCCCGGCGGCAGGTCGCCCGCCACGCTCGCCTCGGACGCCCCGTCCGGCAACAGCGGCCCGAGGCCCACGAGCGTCCCCAGGTCCACGCGTCGCGCGCCGGAGGCGTCCGACGTCGCCGGCACCGCCACGGCGCGCGTCTGGATCAGCGCGGTCAGTCGCGCGCGGTCCGCGCTCGGGAACGCCTCCTTCAGCATCGCCATCACCGCCGCCACGTGCGGCGCGGCCGCGGAGGTGCCGGCGAAGGTCGTGCTCGTCGAGGTCACCCCGGTCGGCGCGAGGATCTCCGGCTTCGGCCGCCCGTCCGTCGTCGGCCCGCGCGAGGAGTACGCCGCCTCCTCGCGCGTGGCGGCCACGGTGAGGGCGCCCACGGTCACCACCTCGGGGTGGTCGGCGGGCTGCGACAGTGACCCGGCGGCCACGTTGAACTCCAGCGCCCCGCCGCGGTCCGGCGACCCCACCACCATCAGGTCGAACGCCTTCGGCACGTCGGAGCGCGCCTCCACCACACGCACGGAGTACGCGCCGGACCGCGTCGCCAGCACCTGCAGGCTCTCCACGGGATCGCCGGAGCAGTTCTGGATGCCGCGGGCCGCGCGCACCAGGCCGCCGTCCGGCCCGAACAGCTCCAGGTCGTAGTCGGAGCAGGCCGCGCCCCAGGTGTCCTCCCAGCGCAGGGACACCGTGATCAGGTCGCCGGCGTTGAACGCGTGCTGGTTCGTCTCCACCCCCGGCGCGAACTCGTGCAGCCCGTCCCGGTCCGTGTCGCGGAACGTCCCCGCGTAGTGCTGCTGCGCCCAGTTGCCGGAGGCGACCGCCCACGCGATCCCCGCCCCGGTCGCCCTCGACACGATCGCGTTCACCGCGCCGGTGCCATCGCCCGGGCCGTTGTGCACGTAGCCCAGCGAGAACGAGATCACGTCCACGCGCTGCTCGATGAGGAAGTCGACCGCCGCCGATAGTTCCGTCACCGTCGAGAAGTTCACCAGCGTGAGCGACACGCCCGGCGCGAGCCGGTGGACCACCTCGGCCGCCCGACGCCCGTGCTCGGTGCCGCCGTTCAGGTTCCCGTCCGACCGGAACGACCGCGACACCACCGTCGCCGGCAAGGTGCTGCCGAGGGCGCCCTGCATTCCCTGGAACCCGGAGTCCAGCACGCCGACGCGCACGCCGTGGCCGGTGAACCCGGCCGCCTGCCAGCGCGTCACCCCGATCAACTCCTCCGCCGCCACCACCTGCAGCGGGATCGCGTGCGCGGGAGGGGCTACCGCCACCACTTCGCGCGCCTGCAGCAGCATCGCTTCGCCCGAGGGTGGCACCAGCGCCTGGATGCGGCCGTGCGACTCCACCTCGATGCGTCCGCCAGCGGCGACCACCAGCGCGCGCGCCTCCTCCGCGGAGCGCAGCGCGACGACCTCCACGCGCACGAGGTCCGGCGAGGCGGCGGGCGAGAGAGAGGCGGCGTCGAGCGCGCTCAGCAGGAGCGCCCCCGCGCAGGTGGCGAGCAGCAGCAGGGCGCGCGGGAGACGCAGAGCCGACATTCGGGTGTCCGGAGCGTCCGTAGGTGGTGGGATCACTCGCCTCGCCGCGAGTGTAGCCGAACGGCGCGGACGCGCCGGTCAAGGATCGGTAACTCCCGGGGGAGGTGCGAAGATGGATCGATGCCCGACCCCGTCCTCCACATCGACACGTTGCTCAAGGAACTCGGCTTCGAGCGCGTCGCCTCCCTGCAGGCGGCGCGAGCGGTCTTGATCGAGGCGGGGCTGACCAACGCCCGCAAGCAGAACATCGCCGCCGACAAGCGCGCCCGCGTGGTGGAGGCGGTGGAGGCCGGGATCGCCCGCTACTGCGGCCAGCCGACCTGCCTCGCGCTGCTGGAGGCGGACGGGCGCCGCCCGGTGGAGGTCGCCCCCCGCTTCTGCGAGGTGTGCGGCGGCAGCGACATCACCCGCGCGGTGAACCGGATGGCGCAGGACCTCGTCGCCACGGGGCGGAGGCGGCTCCTCGTCGTGGGCGGGTCGCCGAACGCGCACACGCAGTTGCGCACCTCGCTCGCCGGGAGCGGCGTGGAACTGGACACCGTGGCCGGCGACCGCCCGACCGGCGCGAAGCGGGCGCGCGAGATGGTGGAGCGCGCGGACGTGGTCGTGATCTGGGCGAACACGATCCTCGACCACAAGGTCTCGAGCGTGTTCACGGGCGTGGCCCCCGCCCGCACCTTCACGTGCGCCCGCCGCAGCGTCTCCGCCCTGGCGCAGGAGGTCTCCCGGCACGTCACCGGCGCGGCCTGACACCTTCCCCCCGCGCGCCCGGGACGGTACGCTCCCCGCGCTGACCTCGATTCGCCTCTCGGACGACCCTCGGAGGGTGCCCGTGCTGACCAAGATCTTCGGCCGCGCCAAGATGTCCTACCGCGGCGTCCGCGAGCAGCCCGCGCGCGGCCAGTGCTGCGTCGGCCGCGACCTCATGCCGCGCTGGCGTGGCCCGCAGGTGATGGACGACGACGCAAAGGCGATGGGCTTCGTCTGCCACCGCTGCGGCCGCGAGTACCTCCCAGAGGACGTGCAGGGCCGCCGCCTCGTCCGCGACGAGTAGCCCGCTCGACATCGCACGCCTCGAACGACGACGGCCGGCGCTTCGCCGGCCGTCTGCACGTCCGCCCGCGGGCGTCGTTACTCCTCGGGCGGTGCGGGGAGCGTCCCCGTCACGGGAACCCGGTCCGGGTCCCGCTTCCACACGAGGTAGGAGTAGACGACGGTCCAGCCGAGGCCCCCGAACATCGCGACCAGCCCCGCGATCACGAACCACTCCTGCCGCACCACCGCCATCGCGATCAGCAGCACGCCCGCCCCCGCGAACACGCGCCCGCCGAGGCGGTGCGTGGCGTCCCACGACCGCACGCTCGCCAGCGTCCACGGCGTGCGGATGCCCGCGAAGTAGTTCGGGCGGATCTTCCCCATCACGTTGCCGAGGACGATGAACAGCACGCCTACCCCGGCCGGGATGAACCAGCCCGGAGCACCGGCATACCCGAGCGCCGCCGCGATCAGCGCGCCCTGGATCGCGACCATCGTGAGCAGCGTCGTGAACCGGATCACGGAGTACGCCCCGGAGAACGAGGCGTAGTTCGCTCGCGCCGTGTCCACCTTCGGGATGAACGCCAGCAGCAGGTACAGCCCCACCACCACGATCGGCATGAGGCCGAGCGCCTCGAAGCGCGACCCGTAGCCGTCCACCTCGCCGCGCGCGTTCCAGTGCACCGGCACCGGCTCCTCCACGAACGGCCACGCGACGGCCGAGGAGATGACGATCGCGGCGACCAGCAGCAGATGCGGCGCCTCGCGCTTCCATGACCAGTTCATTCGCGGCCTCCCGTCTCGCGCCGCGCCCGCGTGGGGCGTCCTCCGGCGCGCACCATCTCCATCACCCCGGCCACCGCCTCCTCCAGCACCGAGAGCGTGGCGCTGTACACCAGCCGCTGCCCTTGCCGCTCCGAGACGATCAGCCCGGCCTGCCGCAGCACCGAGAAGTGGCCGGACATCGTCGATTTCGCGAGGTCGAAGCGCTCCGCGATCTCGCCCGCGGTCATCGGCCCGTGCTCGGAGAGCAGCCGCAGCACCTCGCGCCGGGTCGGGTCGCCCAGCGCCCGGAACACCTCGTCGACGGGCATTGCTACGCCCCCCTCGCCGAGGCGTACCGCCCGCGGGCGCGCCACGCGAGCGGCAGCAGCACCACGGCGACGACGAACGACACGACGACGTCGATGAACAGCGTCCCCTGCGCGACGAACTCTCCGACGATGTCGAACAGCGCGAGGCCCACGAGCAGGCTCGGCGCCCACCGCCGCCAGCCCCATGCGCCCCCGGCCGCCAGCGCGAACAGCACCGCCACCACGCCGCCGGAGACCAGCAGCGGTTCCCACGGCACCACCACCTGCTCGCGCAGGTCGAAGCGGTCCGTCGCGAACGCCCACGTGATGAACAGGTGCTGCACCGTCTTCTCCACGGCGATGCCGAGCAGCAGCCAGTCCGCAAGCCCTCGACGCGCCGGCAGACCGTTCGGTATTTCGCTCACGACCGAATCATACCACCGCGCAGCCCCGCCTATACTGGGCGCGTGCCAGACGACCCGATGCTGAACCCGCCTCCCGAGGAGTACGAGGACCGCCCGCCCTCCGAGGCGTCCCGGCTGCTGATGGGCGGCCCCGTCGTGCTGGTCACCACCACCTGGCGCGGCAAGGCGAACGTGATGCCGCTGGCGTGGCACACGCCGCTCTCCTCCAAGCCCCCGGTGATCGGCATCGCCGTGGAGCAGTCCCGTCACAGCGTCGACATGATCCGGCACGCGGGAGAGTTCGCCCTCAACTTCCCGAAGCGCCCCTACCTGCACCACGTCCAGTACCTCGGCGCGCTGAGCGGCGAGCGCATCGACAAGTTCGATGCGCTCCAACTCGCCACCTTCGCGCCCACCACGATCACCTCGCCGCTGATCGAGGGGTGCGCGGCCTGGATCGAGTGCACGGTCGTGGACACGTTCGAGATCGGCGACCACGTCCTCTTCGGTGGCCTCGTCACCGCGATCCACGTCGACCCGCGCTCCTACGCGGACGGCCGCTGGCACCTCGGCGCGGACGAGGAGGACCGGCCGCTCCACTTTGTCGGTGGCAACGTGTACGCCGCGCTCGACCGTGCGCTGGAGGCGCGCGTCCCGCGCGACTTCGAGGCGCCGGAGCGCGTGCTACGCGAGCGCATCGAGGAAGAACTCGAACTCTCGCGGGAGGCGCGCGAGCGGCGCGAGGAGCAACTCGGCCTGCTTCAGCGCGAAGTGGAGCGCGGCAACATCGTGGACGTGGACGCGCTCGCCGCGGACATCGCCAGCGGCGACGAACCGCCGCTCGACCTGTCGAAGGGCGTGATCCTCGGCGGCTAGAACCCCGCCGCCTTGTCGATGAACCCCTCGAGCGGCTCGCCCGCGCGGTAGCGGGCGATGTTCCGGCAGAAGCGGTCCAGGTTGCGCTGCAGCCGCAGCTGGCTCGCCCCGGCCGTGTGCGGCGTCATCACCACGTTCGGCGTGGTCCACAGCGGATGCGAGGCTGGCAGCGGCTCCTCGTGCGCGACGTCCAGGCCGGCCCCACCGAGGTGCCCGCTCCGCACCGCCTCCACCAGCGCGTCGGAGTCAACGATCTCACCGCGCGTCACGTTCACCAGGATCGCCCCGTGCCGCATCTGCGCGAACGTGCGCGCGTTGAAGATGCGGTGCGTCGCCGGCGTGTACGGCAGCCCGGAGGCGACGACGTCCGACCGCGCCAGCAGTTCCTCGAACCGGTCGAGGCCCCAGACCTCCGCGACCTCCGGCGACGGCGGCACCGCCTGTGAGTCGACGGCGATGCAGGTCATGCCGAACGCGGCGGCGCGACGGGCGATCGCGCGGCCGGTGCCGCCGAACCCGACGACGCCCATCGTCAACCCCTCGAGTTCGATCTCTTCCATGCGGTAGTCGACGCGCTTCTCCCAGGACGCCGGCCCGTCCTGGATCGCGACGGCGATGCGGCGGGTGATCGCCAGCAGCAACCCGAACGCGGTCTCCGCGAGGTGGCTCCCGACGAGCCCCTTGTCACCGGAGATCATCACCGGCGCGGCCAGCATCTCCGGGAACAGGTAGGCATCCGCGCCGGCGGTCGTCGCGTGCACCCAGCGCAGCCGCTTCGCCGCCGCCAGCAGCGTGGCGTCGATCCGCCCGAGCAGCACCTCCGCCTCCGCGATCGCCTCCAGCGCCTCGCCGTAACTCTCCGCGATGGTGATCGAGGCGTCCGGGCCCGCCGCCTCGCGGATCTGCGCCAGCGTCTCTGCCGACACCTCCGGCATCTGCAGGCTGGGGATCAGGAGGATGTTCATGCGCGGGAGTCTAGCCGACTCAGAATCGGCTCATCAGAATGCCACTTCCCACCCGATTCTATACTCACGGCATGCTCCCTCAGCTCCGCGATCCTCTCATCAAGCGCCTCGACATCGAGCCCGACGCAGAGGCGCGCGGCGATATCATTCGGCAACTCGCGGCGCACGCGAACGACGATGAGGTCGCGCTTGACGCGCTGATCAGGTTCGCGGCGCAAGACGGCAGTTGGGCGTCTCGGTATGACGCATTCAGGGTTGCGGTCGCGGTCATTCAGGCGCACGAAGACCGATTGCATGAGTTGCTCGCGGCTGCCATTGCGATTTCTAAGGAGTCGTCAGAGACGGTACTTCCGGACCGAATGGAGCGCTTTAATCGGGGCCGGACACAGTACGCGGCGTTGACGTTCCTCATCGACTACGCGAGACCAGCCGCAGGTCCCGTTGCGGATGTCATTTTCCGAAACGTCACGGAGTCGGATGCTGACCTTCGGGCGCGCATTCACCAGTGGCTGGCAGAGGCCTCAGTTCATCCTGCCGTCAGGGAACGCCTACTCGAACATCTCGACGCCTCCGATGTTGCGACGCGGCGCGCTGCCGCGAACATCATGGGCCAGGCCGCGGAGCTGGCGAAGCAGCACGGTGAGGACGCGTGGGACGGCTCGACCACTGTTGCTCCGGCGCTGGTACTCATCGGCGACCCGGCCGAGCAACGGCAGGCACACGATCTCCTGGACTCCCTCCAGAAGGCCCTGGCAAACCTAGCCGAGCGCATTCGCGACGAACGAATTCAGAATCACATCTACAACGAGCTGATACCTCTTGTTGAGCAGGTCAAGGGAGCAATCAACGCGGAGGCAGCCGCCAGCCCCCGTGACCTCGACGCACGCAGGTGGCGCACGATGTTCAAGGTGACCACCCTCGTGAGCCTCGCGAAAGGACTCGCACTTGGTGTCACGGCTCTCGGTGGCCTCGACGAGGCCGCCGAGAATGTGACAGCGGCCGCCGATGGCGCGGAGCAGGTCGGGCGGCTGATCGGCGAAACCGCACTGAAGTTCCTTCAGGACTAGAGCCCTTCCGCCACACAACGCAGACGGGACGCCTCGCGGCGTCCCGTCGTGTGCATGCGCGGCGGCGGAAGCGCTACGCGCTCGCCTCGTTCGCCTCGGTCTCGGCGACGGGGGCCGGCGCCGGGGCGGGCGCTTCCTCGCGGATCGCGCGAGGGCGGCCAGGGGCCACGCTGATCAGCGCGCGGTCGGCCTGATCGGCCTGCTCCAGCACGGCGCGGGCCACGTCCGACTTGCCGGCGAGTTGCTCCAGCGAGCGTCGCAGCTGCTGCACGGTGCGGCCGATCTCCGCCGGGTCGGTAGAACCGGAGGCGGCCATCTCCGCCAGCGCCGCCTGGCGGCCGCCCAGGTATTCCTTCACCGCGGTGAACGTCTCCGAGCGCATCGCGTCCAGCATCCGCATCATCACGCGACGCTGCTCCGCCAGGTTCTGCTCCAGCGCATCGATGTCCGCGTCGAAGCGGGACAGCGCCGTCTCGATCGTCTCCCGCTGCTGCTGGCCGTACTCCACGAAGGGGGTGCGCTGCTGGTCGATCTGCTCGCGCGTCTGGGAGATGCGGCGGCGCTGCTCCTCCACGTACGGCGCGAAGTTGCGCGCCACGTGGTCCGTGCCGCCGCCCTGGATGCGCTGCTCCAGCGCGCGCAGGTTCGCCTCTTCGCCGTCCGCGTACTCGTTCAGCGGGCGGAGGCGCTCCTCCAGGTTGGACAGCAGCCGGTGCATCGCCTGCGCCTGCTTCTGCATCAACTCCTGCAGCGGCTCCATCTCGTCCTCGAACTGAGCACGCATCGTGTTCAGCAGGTCGCCCTGGGCCTGGAAGTGCTCCGCGAGGCGCTGGAGGCGGCGCGACGGCGTCACCGGCTGCTCGCGCACCTCCGCCACCGACCGGGAGGCCGGGAGGACCTCGCTCGGCCGCCCATCATCTTCACGACGGCTACCGAATCGCATGACCACGCCCCTCTCCGCGCGGTCCACCCGTTCACGCACGTCGTCCGCCGCTGGGGCGCGGGACGCGAGCCGGGGAGGAGCCGCGTTGCCGGTGTTGCCAGTCCGCGGGCTGCCGGTCACGGCAGCCCCATTCGCACCATAACTGAAGAGCCTGCCGATCGGCATGCCCCGCCGCGCCAGGATGACGGGCGCCGCGATCGCCGCCGCCGCTAGCGCGAGGAACGCGGTCAGCATCCCCGTCCCGGACAGCGCCCCACCCGGCGACGGGATCGCGAGGTCAAAGCCACCGCCATCGGCGGGCACCTCGGACGTCGCGGGGTCGGCCAGGAGCGATGCCAGCGCCTCCGGCGACAGGTCGGCCGGCCGCCCCTGCTGCGTCAGTGCGCCCAGCTCGCCGGTCAGGACGGGCGGGCTCGCCACGGCGAACGGCTCGAAGGCGACCGCCGCGACGCCCTGGATGACCTCCATCGCCGCGTTGAAGTCGGCGTTCTCCGTCATCACCACCAGGACAAAGTCGCCGCCCGGGGCGCGGACAATGCCGGCGTCGTGGAGATAGGTGTCCAGCGTGCCGGTCTTGTGGGCGATGACGGTGCCGGCGGGCAGCGCCGCCGGGATCAGGTCCGTGATCTCCTGCTGCGACAGCGTCTGGTAGACGGCGCGGCTGGCGGCCGGGTTCACGATCTCGCCGGCGTACACCCGGCGGTACAACTCCGCCTGGTCGCCGGGCGTGGTCACGAAGCGCGCGCCCAGCACCGTGTCCGGCATCCCCAGCCACGCCGGCGCCGCGTCCACCAGGCCAGTGCCCAGGTGCTCGCGCAACGCCAGCGCGGAGGTGTTGTCGGAGAAGTGGATCATCCGGTCCGCCGCCTCGCCAATGGTGGTGCGGACGGCGGAGGTCAGCTGGAACTCCTCCGGATCGTCGATCGAGTGGCGCGGCTCCAGGATGAGCGGGTCGTTCAGCGTGACCCGGCCCTCGTCGATCTGCCGGTACAACTCCGCGAGGACGACCGTCTTATATAGGGACGCCGTGCGGAACTCCCGCTCCGCCGCCACCTCGCACCGCTGCCCGCTCGCGAGGTCCAGCAGCACCACGCCCGTGGTGACGCTGGGGTCGACGGCCGCCGCCTGCTCCAGGCGGGCGCACACGCCCTCCAGCGAGGCCGCCTCGGCCGGGGTCGCGCCCGCCCACGGCGTCGCCAGCAGCGCGGCGATGGCGGCCAGACGGAGGGCACGAGGGATGCGCGGACGGGCCAAGCGGGCTGCTCCGGGGGATGCGGAGGCCGGGAGCGCCGCCGGTTGGCGGCGTCGGGCACGGCCATGCGCAGGATCATGCGCGCTCGCGGGTGCGCCGGTCAACCGGACGGGGGTGCTCCGGGGGGTGCCGGGTAACACGGACAGTTGACCCGCGGGCGTAATCCGGCGATAGTGCGCGCGGTCGGACGGCTCGCGGCGAGCCTGTTCGCCCCCTCTGGCTGCCCTCCGCCCCGTGCGAGGCTGCGGCCACCGGCCTCATCGGCATCGACCCGCACCGACTGCAGCTCAATGGGGCGCGGTACCGCGGGAGAAAGTGACAGGAGAAAGATGGACTGGAGCGACTCGCCGGAGCAGGCGGCCTTCCGCCAGCAGGTCCGCGACTTCATCAAGCAGGAACTGCCGGAGCGCTACCGCTCCGGTGACGAGGGCGGCGAAGAGCTCTCGGGTGGCTGGCAGGCCGACCGCAAGTCGGACGACCCGTCCCGCCGCGACGTGGCCATCGCCTGGGCCGACTCGCTCGCCAAGCGTGGCTGGATCGCCCCGGCCTGGCCGAAGAACTACGGCGGCGCCGGCCTCACCACGATCGAGCAGTTCATCTACAACCAGGAGATGGCCGAAGCCGGCGCCCCGATGCCGGGTGGCATGGGCGTCTCCATGCTCGGCCCCACGCTGATCGTGCACGGCACGGAGGAGCAGAAGGCAGAGCACCTGCCGAAGATCCTCTCCGGCGAGGTCGCCTGGGCGCAGGGCTACTCCGAGCCGGGCGCCGGCTCCGACCTGGCCTCCCTCCAGACCCGCGCCGTCCGCGACGGTGACGAGTACGTAGTCAACGGCCAGAAGATCTGGACGTCCGGTGGCCACCTGGCGGACTGGCTCTTCGCCCTCGTCCGCACGGACGCTGAGGCGCCGAAGCACCGCGGCATCTCCTTCCTCATGATGGACATCAAGTCGTCCGGGCTCTCGCTGCGGCCGCTGATCAACATGGGGTGGAAGCACCACTTCAACGAGACCTTCTTCGAGGACGTCCGCGTCCCGGTGAAGAACCGCATCGGCGAAGAGAACCGCGGCTGGTACGTGGGCATGACGCTGCTCGACTTCGAGCGCTCCGGCATCGCCGGCGCCATCTCCTACAAGCGCGGCCTGGCCGACATGAAGGCCTTCCTGGACACCGCGGAGGGCAAGAAGTTCCGCCGCACGGACTTCAACATGACCCGGCTCGACCTCGCCGACCGCGCGATCGAGACGCAGATCCTGTTCAACTTCGCGTTCCGGATCGTCTCGATCCAGAACCGCGGGATGGTCCCGAACTACGAGGCCTCCGTGAACAAGATGTACGGCGCGGAGCTGCACCAGCGGCTCTCCCGCACGCAGACCAAGGCGTGGGGCCTGTACGGCAACGTGTGGGACCCGAAGTCCCCGCACGCCCCGATGAAGGCGCAGCACGTCCAGGACTACGTGGGGTCCGTGCCGCACACCATCTTCTCCGGCTCCAACGAGATCCAGCGCAACGTCATCGCGACGCGTGGCCTGGGCCTGCCGCGCGGCTAGTCGCTAGCCGCACCTGAATCACTACGAATTGGGCGACCCCACGGTGGGCGCCCAACGGGAGGAAGAGACAACGTGGACCTGGGTCTGAGCGAACAGCAGGAGCTGCTGAAGAACGCCGCGCGCGAGTTCCTTGAGAACGAGTGCCCGGAGCAGCACGTCCGTGACATGGAAGAGGACGAGAAGGGGTACTCCCCCGTCCTCTGGCAGCAGATGGCGGAGCAGGGCTGGCAGGGCCTGTTGATCCCGGAGGCCCACGGTGGCGCCGGCTTCGACTTCCTGGACCTGACCGTCCTCCTGGAGGAGTTCGGCCGGGCGCTCGTCCCGGGCCCGTTCATCTCCACCGTCCTCGGTGGCGCCGTCCCGATCATGGAGATCGGCTCGGACGCCCAGAAGGCGGAGTTCCTCCCGAAGATCGCCTCCGGCGACCTCATCTTCACGCTGGCCCTCACTGAGCCGTCCGCCCGCTTTGACGAGGCCGGCGTCCAGTGCGCCGCCACCGTCTCCGGCAGCGAGGTGTCCTTCTCCGGCACCAAGCTGTTCGTGCCGGACGCCAACGTGGCCGACTACATGATCGTCGCGGGCCGCTCCTCCAAGGGCGTCACCCTCGGCATCGTCGCCACCCAGCAGCCGGGCGTGAAGATCACCCAGCTCCAGACCATCGCCCGCGACAAGCAGTGCGAGGTTGTGCTGGACGGCGCCAAGGGCCAGCTCCTGGGCGCCGAGGGTGCCGGTTGGGCCGCCCTCAAGCCGGTCATCGAGAAGTACACCGTCGCCGAGTGCGCCTACCTCGTGGGCCTCTCCCAGATGGACTTCGAGATCGCCGTCGACTACGCCAAGGAGCGCGTGCAGTTCGGTCGCCCGATCGGCTCGTTCCAGGCCATCCAGCACAAGTGCGCTGACATGGTCACGGACGTGGACGGCTCCCGCTTCATCATGTACAAGGCCGCCTGGTCCATCGCGTCCGGGCAGCCGGCCGCCGACACCGCGATGGCCGTGAACATGGCCAAGGCGTGGTGCTCGGAGGCGACCCGCCGCGTGGTGGCCCACGGCCAGCAGATCCACGGTGGTATCGGCTTCACCAAGGACTACAAGATCCAGCTCTTCTTCCGCCGCCAGAAGCGGGCCGAGCTGTCCTTCGGTGACTCCGACTTCCACCGCGAGCTGGTCGCCCAGCAGCTGGGCCTCTAAGGCTCCAAACCGCCTCGACCGAGGCTTCACGAGAGGCCGTCCCTTCGGGGGGCGGCCTCTCCGTTTCTCCCACCCCGTCTGCAACCGTCGCACTTAGCAGTCCGATCACACCCTGCCCGGGACGCCTCGGTACACTGAGGTCACCCGTCCCACCATGCGGAGTGAGATCGAATGAACAACCTCAAGACGGTCGTCCTGCTTGCCGCCATCAGCGGCCTGCTCGTCGCCGTCGGCGGAGCGATGGGCGGCGCCAGCGGCGCCATGCTCTTCCTCCTCATCGCCGCGGCGATGAACTTCGGGTCGTACTGGTTCTCCGCGGACATCGTCCTGCGCAGCGCGCATGCCCAGGAGATCACCCGCGACCAGGACCCGGGCCTGTTCGACATGGTCGCGGAGGTCGCCCAGCGCGCCGGCATGCCCATGCCCCGCGTCTACGCGATGTCCACCATGCAGCCGAACGCCTTCGCCACCGGCCGCAACCCGCAGCACGCCGCCGTGGCCGTGACCGCCGGCATCCGCCAGATGCTCACGGACCGTGAACTGCGCGCCGTGCTGGGGCACGAACTGGCGCACGTGAAGAACCGCGACATCCTCACCTCGTCCGTGGTCGCCACCATCGCTTCGGCGATCTCCACGCTCGCGTGGATGGGGATGTTCTTCGGCGGCAACCGGGAGAACAACAACGGCGGCAACATCATCGCCGTCATCGTCGCGCCCATCGCCGCCACGCTCATCCAGCTCGCGATCAGCCGCTCGCGCGAATTCCAGGCGGACGCCGACGGCGCGCGCATCGTCGACGACCCCGAGGCGCTCGCCGCCGCCCTCCAGAAGATCGAGATGGGCGCGCGACGCATCCCGATGGAGGTCTCCAACTCCACCGCGCACCTGTTCATCGTCAACCCGTTCGCCGGCCTGAAGGGCGCGAACCTCCTCGCCACCCACCCCCCGACCGAGGAGCGCGTCGCGCGCCTCGCCCGGATGGTCCGCCGCTAACCGGGACGCCCAAGGGCGATCGAGGACACAGCAAGACGGGACGCCTCGCGGCGTCCCGTCTTCGTCATCGTCCCGTCCGGCCGGCGGATCAGGCGGCCGGCAACGTCACCCGCACCAGCGCGCCAGAGGCGCACTCCGGCAACTCCACGGTGCCGTGCATCCCGGCGACCAGCCGCTGCACCGTGTTCAGCCCCAGCCCCTCGCCGGGCGCGCACGTCGAGGCGTCGCCACGCGCGCCCGGCGCGAAGACGTGCCGCCGGTCCGCCATCGAGAAGCCGGTGCCGTTGTCCTGCACATCGAGGATCACGCGGCCGCGCTCGGCGCGCGCGCGCAGCAGGACGCGCGGCGACTGGCCCGCGGGCGCGAACTTCAGTCCGTTCTGCACCAGGTTCTCCACCACGCGAAAGAGCGCCGTCGCGTCACCCGCCACCCGCGGCATCGTGCCGTCCACCACCACCTCGCCGCCGCGTTCGCGGATCGTCGAGTCGAGCGCGGCGACCGCCTCCGCCACCACCCGTGCCAGGTCCACCGACGGGTCGTGGAGAGGCACCGCCACGGACGCCTCGTCGTTCACGCGGAGCGTGGAGTCCACCACGGCCTGCGCGGACGCGGCGACCTCCACCACGCGGCGCAGCGCGGCGCACGCCTCATCCGAGACGGGGCCGAAGGCGCCGCTGGCGACCAGGCCCACGTATGACGACATCGTGTTCAGGGGGGCGCGAAGGTCATGCGCCACGGCGCGGACCTCTTGCGTTCGGTTGCGGAGCGCCGTGCGGGCGGCACTGGCGGCGGCGTACGTGCCCGCGGTCGCGGCCACCCCGGCGGCGGCGGCCAGCGCGAACGCCTCCGAGGCGCCCTCCAGCGGGCCCGCGGAGGCGACGAGCGACAGGGCCGCGGCGGCCAGTGTGCGCATCACGGTGATTGGTTGGAACCGACGCCGCGTACGACCACGCGGAGCCGGCACACGCCACGGCGCTGCCACCATCAGCCACGACCCCCGCCCCAGATGCGGCTGCATCTCGGCGACCTGCCACGGTCACCGCGGATACCATCCTCTGGTCGGACCTGGCCGCCTATCAGGGAACTCCCGCACTCCATCCGAGGGGAACCGCCGATGAGTCACGATGGAGTTACGCCGCCGCACACGGACGCCACCCTCCGCGAGGCGATGGTGCCGGAACTGCCCGCCGGGATGCTCGCCCACATCGACCGCGTCGTCGCCGTCGCAGACGAACTCGCGCGGCGGCACGGGCTGGACGTGCCGCTCGCCCGGCTGATGGCGCAGGGGCACGACCTCGCCCGCGCCGTCCCGCCCGCCGACCTCCTCGCCCGCGCGGAGGCCCGAGGGCTCCCCATCGACCCGGTAGAGCGTGACGCGCCGGTGCTGCTGCACGGGCCGATCGGCGCGCTCGAACTGCGCGAGCGCTTCGGCGTGACGGACCCGCGCGTCTTCGACGCGATCTGGCACCACACCTGGGGGCACCCGGACTACACCCCGGAGGCGTGGGCCATGTTCATCGCCGACAAGGTGGAGCCGAACAAGGCGAAGAAGTGGAAGGCGCTCCGGACGGTGCACCGCATCGCCCTCGAGCAGTCGCTGGAGGCGGCCGCGCTCCGCTATCTGGACGCGCGTCTGAAGGAGGCGGTGCGGGAGGGCTTCACCGTCCACCCGCAGGCCACGCTCACCCGCAACCACCTGCTGCGGCGGCTCCGGGGCGGCATCGCGTAGCGCCGGGAACCGTCAGAAATCGACCGCCGTTGACCCCTTGCAGGGAGTAGAACACTTGTTCTACATTCCCTCTCCACCCGCAGCGCGGGGGAGAGGCGGCAGGGGTGACGTCCTTCTCGAACATCACGTTCTGGGCCGGGCTGGGGGCGGCGGAACACGCCGCCATCGCCACCGGCGGGGCGTGGAACGCATTCTACTTCGCGCGTCGAGCGCGCCTCGACCGGGGCGGGCGGCGGCTGGCCGCCGCCGTGCTCGCGCTGCTCTTCGGCGCGCTGGCGCTGGAGCTCGCGTTCGGCGTCGCCGTCGCGGACACCGCTGCGGAGGTCGCCCGGCGCGCCCCGCTGACGCTCGGCACGCTCGCCGTCGCCGCGCTCACCGCGACCGGGGGCCGCCGATGACGGCGCTCACCATGCGCGCGGCCCTGCAGGCGGAGCGGTACGACCTCGTCGCGCTGCGGCTGCTGTACGGCCTGCTCGTCACGCTGTCCGAGACCGCCCCGGAGGCGCGCGAGGAACTGATCTCGCTGCTCGCCGGGCCGTCCGAGGCGGATCGGGGGCGCGCATGACCCCGCGTGACCGACGCCGCGCCTCCTTCTACGAGCGCGCGCTCGATGCCGGCGACCGCGCCGACTTCGACCTCGCGCGCGACATGGACGGCCTCGACGACGAGGTCGCGCTGCTGCGCCTGCAGGTGCGGCGGCTGATCGAGGACACCGACCACGACCCGCGCGTGCTGCAGGCGGGCGTCCGCCTGCTCATCCAGGCGCTCGTCGCGCGGCACCGGCTGGACGGCCACCAGGCCGACTCGCTGGGCGAGGCGGCGGCGAACCTGATCGAGGAATTCGGGGCGCTCTTCGCCGCGGGCGGGGAGGCCGGCCGTGGCTAACCGCTTCGACCGTCACGACCCGCGCTCCCGCCACCGTCGCCGCGATCCGCTGGCGGAGGCGGTCCGCCGCGTCGTCCTCGGGCGCACGCACCGGGCCACATCGCACGCCGGCGGCGACATCGCCACGCGCCTCGCCGCACTCGAGCGCGAGGTGGCGGAGGTGCGCACGCGCGTGAACGCGCTCTTCTTCACCGTGATCGCGGCCGCCCTCGGCGACCTGCTCGCGCGGACGGTGCTGGCATGACCGCAACCATGCCGCACGCCCGCGCCCTGCCGCGCCTCCGCCCGTACCAGGTGGAGGTCGCCCGCGCGATCCTCGGCCGGATCGCCGCCCGCCAGGGCGGATCGATCTCGGTCGAGGTCGCGCGGCAGGGCGGCAAGAACGAACTCTCCGCGCAGGTGGAACTCGCCACGCTCGTCGCGCACGCGGGGACCGGCGGCGCGCTCGTGAAGTGCGCACCCACGCTCACGCCGCAGGCGCGCATCTCCCTCGAACGCCTCACGTCGAGGGCGCACGCGGCGGGCCTCGGCGGCCTCGTGCGGCGCAGCGGCCAGACCGTGCGCTGCGGCCGCGCCCGCGCGCACTTCCTCTCCGCGGAGCGCCACGCCAACGTCGTCGGCCACACCGCCGACCTGCTGCTGGAGGTGGACGAGGCGCAGGAGGTAGAGCCGGAGAAGTTCGACCGCGACTTCCGGCCCATGGCCGCCTCCACCAACGCGCCCGTCGTCTACTACGGCACGCCGTGGGGGCCGCGCTCCCTCCTCGCGCAGGCCACCGCCGAACACCTCGAGGCCGAACGGCGCGACGGCGTCCGCCGCCACTTCCGCTACGACTGGACCGCGGTCGCGGAGCATGTCCCCGCCTACGCCCGCTACGTGGAGGGCGAGCGCGCCCGTCTGGGCGAGCAGCACCCGCTCTTCCGCACGCAGTACCTGCTGCAGCCGCTGGAGGAGGCGGGCCGCCTGTTCGACGCGGCGACGCTCGCGCAGATCGAGGGCGGGCACGCGCGTGAGCGCACGCCCCGCGCCGGCGCGCGCTACGTCGCCGGGCTGGACCTCGGCGGGCCGGACCTCCTCGGGCGCGGCGGCGACCGCGACGCCACCGTCCTCACGATCGCGCGCGTCTCCCCACGCGCGGAGGGCGCACCGCTCGTCGAGGTCGTGGAGCACCAGGCGTGGCAGGGCGAGGCGACGGAGCCGCTGATCGCGGCGCTCGCCGACCGTCTCCGCCGCGTCTGGCGCGTGCGCCGGGTGGCGGTGGACGCGACCGGCCTCGGCGCGCCGGTCGCGGACCTGCTCACCGCACGCCTCGGACGGGGCGTGGTGGAGGCGGTCACGTTCAGTGCGGAGCGGAAGTCGCGGCTGGGCTTCGCGCTCCTGGCGGCGGCGCACTCCGGCCGCCTGCGGATCTACCGCGCGGACGGCAGCGCGGAGGCGGCGGAGTGCCGCCGGCAACTCTCGCTCGCACGCGCGGACTACCGCGCGTCCGGCGCGATGCGCTTCGACGTGGACCCGGCCGAGGGCCACGACGACTACCTGATGAGCCTGGCCCTGGCGGTGTCCGCCGCGGGCGTGGACGGCGGGCCTCGCACGGCCCGCGGTCGCGCCGCGGACGGCACGCGCGAGGTGCAGCGGAATGGGGGTGTGTGATGGTGATGATGGAACTGCCCGTGCTCACGCTGGCGACCATGCAGGTGCGCACCGTGGAGCGGCACGTCCGCTCGGACGCGCTGCCGGAGCACCTGGAATATCAGGACGAGGGGTGCGACCTGTTCGCCTCCTGCCTGACGTGCCCGCTGCCGCGCTGCCGGTACGACGAGCCCGGAGGCGTCCGCGCGATGCTCAACCGCGAGCGCGACCACCAGATGCGCGTCCTGCGCGACGACGCGGGGCTGACCGTGGACGAGATCGCGGACCGCTTCCAGGTCTCGCGCCGCACCGTGTTCCGCGCGCTCTCCACCGGCTCTTCGCGCTGCGCGCCGCGCGCCGGCCACCGCGACCGGGGCGACCGATGACCGCCTCCCCGCCGCTCGCGGCGGCCGGCGTCGCCTCCACCGCCGGCTCGGGCGAGGCGCCGCTCCCGCGCGCCCTCGCCCGGCGCGACGAGGCGCGGCTGCGTCGATACCGCGACTACCTCGACTACCACGAGGGCCGTCGAGGCGGCCCGCCCCGCCGGGGCCGGGAGCGGACGCTCGCGTTCAACTACGCGCGCACGTTCGTGGAGAAGGGCGCCGCCTACCTCGTCACGGAGCACCACCCCGTGGTGACCGCGAGCGTCGACACCGACGCGGGCGTCAAGGCGGAGCGGCTGCTTCGCGCCACGTGGGAGGCGAACGACCTCGCGCGGCTGGACGTGGAGACGGAGATCGACACCGCCGTCCTCGGCGACGGCGCGTTCAAGGTGACGTGGGACGAGGCCGCCGGCGGCGTCACCGTCTCCGCGCCGGACGTGCAGGGCCTCTTCGCGTGGTGGGCCGGCGACGACGTGCGCCGAGTCTGGCGCGTCGCTTCCCGCTACACGCTGGACGCGGAGGCGTTCGCGGCGCGCTACGGCCGCGTGACCCGTGCGCCCGGCGGCGTGCGCCCCGACACCGTGGAGGTGGTCGAGGCGTGGACGGCGGACCGCTTCGAACTCTGGGCCGGCGACCACCTCGTCGAGGCGCGCGCCAACCCGTACGGCGTCGTCCCCTTCGTCCTCTTCCCCAACCTCCCGAGGCCGAAGGAGTTCTGGGGCATCTCCGACATCGAGCCGCTGCGCGAGCCGCTGGAGGAGATCAACCGCGCCTACACCCAGCTGAGCCGCATCCTGGAACTCTCCGGCAACCCGATCGCCGTCCTCGAGAACATCGAGGAGGCGCGGGACATCGCCGTGCAGCCGGGCGCGGTGTGGGAGGTGCCGGAGCAGGCGCGCGCCTACCTGCTGGACCTGCTGCAGGGCGGCGGCGTGCGCCTGCACGTCGACTACATCGACCTGCTCTACCGCGCGCTGCACGACCTGGCGGAGATCCCGCGCATCGCCTTCGGCGACGGCCGCATCGAGCGCTCCGGCATCGCCCTGCAGATGGAGCTCGACCCGCTGCTCCGCCGCATCGAACGGAAGCGCCTGATCCGCACCGCCGCGCTCCGCCGCCGCGACCGCCTCATCCTCGCCGTCGCCGGTCACCACCTCGGCCGCCGCTTCGAGGGCGTCGAGACCGGCATCGAATGGGCGAGCCCGTTCGCCGCACTGGAACGCGCGGTCGGAGGCCGTGGGTGACAGGGGCGGGTGAGGGGAAGCCCGGCTGGCGGTCCATTGGCGACTACGTCTAGGATGACGCGGCAACACGCGTGCTGATGGGGTAGCACAACCATGACGCACTCCGCGTGGACTGGCTTCTACACCCCCCTGGATGTCTCACGACTAGCGCGGGTACCCCGAAGCACCCTTTACCGCTGGCAGCGCAACGGTGTCATCGTTCCCTCATTGGAAGGGGAGGACGGCGAGCCGGGGTACTCCTACGCAGACCTGACGATCATCCGCCTGCTGCGCGCCATCCGCGAGAAGCGCATCGACTTCCGGACGGCTGGGTATGCATTACGGCACCTCTACGAGCGCCTCGGACCGCCAAGTGCAGGGTGGAGCGATGCCCAGGTCTACTTCGTCTCTGGCCCATCCGGGCAGCTCGAGGTTTACGCGTATCTCCCAGACGAGTGGGAGGTCACGGACGCGACTCGGCGTGGTCAGCGAGTTGAGCACCGCCTCCTGGGCGAGGCTTTCGCGGAGCTCGCAAGTGAGATCGCAGGACTCCGAGACGATGACTCCGTCGTTATTCCTCGGGAGTACCGCGACTACGTCACCATCAATCCCGGCATCAAAGGCGGAACACCAATTGTGAAGGGGACTAGAATCCCGACGCGCGTGTTCGTCGCGATGAACCGATCAGGACGAAGTGCCGCACAGATCGCGCGTATGTACAGCGGTATCTCCCGGAACACCGTCGAGGCAGTGCTCGCCTATGAGACGCAATATCTCGGTTCCACGACCGCCGCAGCGTGAACGGCTGCTTCTTGACGCCGATATTTCGCCCGACGTGGAGTACCTGCTTCGCGTTAACGGCTTCCGAACTGAAAGTGTCATACGTGTACCGGAGATCGACGAGCAAGACGACGTAGCCGTCATTCGCTGGGCTCGTAAACACCAGATGATTGTGGTCTGTTTTGACCTCCACAACGATCATCAAACGCGCTTGGTCTGGGATCCTGAGATCAAGTTGCGCGGTGGGCGGGTGATCGAGATCCCGGAAGGCCCCGAGCAACCAGCAGAGATGGCAGCCGGAAAGGTTCTCATGTATCAGCCGACATGGTCGGCTTGGTTCAGGGAACATCGCGCCGGTGTAGTGCGGCTGAATCGGCACCACCCGATCTTCAAAACACAGGACGAGATCAGGCCCCCAACGCCGCGATCGGAGGCCGACTGGGAGCGCTACTTACGTGCCTTCGGCCGGAGGACCTCACGAGGTGGCCGACCTGGGCGAGGTGGCCGATCCGCGTTCCCTCCACATACGGGTAAGAACCTGCTCTGAATCAGCTGCACGTTCGGACGGCTCCGAGCGCCTGACGTCCTAGCCCCGCGCGACTTGCCCCCGCGCGCTACGCTCCCTGCCTGCCGTCACTGGATGCACCCGCCACCTTCACGTATACGTGAAGGTGGCGTACCGTCTGCGTGACGTCCGAGGGAGGGACCCGTGCCGTCACGGATGCCGATCCAGTTCCGGCTGATCGGCCAGGCCATGCAGTACCGGGGGCTGATCGCCCTCTCCCTCTTCGTGCTCGCCGGCGCCAGCCTGCTCACCATCGCCACGCCCGCCCTCGTCGGCTTCGCCATCGACACCGGGCTCGACATCCGCACCGTCACGAACGTGGCGGGCGAGGAGTCGCAGGTCGCACAGGGCGACATGGGGACGCTGCTCCTCGCCTCCGCGCTCGTCCTCGTCGCCGCGCTCGCCCGGGGCGTCTTCGTCTACCTGCAGACCTACCTCGCGGAGTCCGTCTCCCAGCGCGTCGCGTACGACCTGCGCAACCTGCTGTACGACCGCCTCCAGCGTCTCTCCTTCGCCTACCACGACACGGCGGAGGTGGGCGAAATCATGTCGCGCGCCACGCAGGACGTGGAGGGCGTGCGCATGTTCGTGAGCATGGGCGTGATCCGCTTCGTCTACATCTTCGTCCTCATCACCGTCTCCTACGGCCTGATGATCGCGACGAACGTGAAGGTGGGCCTGATCGCACTCGCCTTCGTGCCGCTAATCGCGGTGCAGTCCTCCTGGGTGGCGCTGCGCATGCGCCCGATCTGGCTGCGCGTGCAGGAGATCCAGGGCGAGATGTCCACGATCCTCCAGGAGAACCTCACCGGGCAGCGCGTGGTGAAGGCGTTCTCCCGTCAGGACTTCGAGCAACAGAAGTTCGAGGCGAAGACGAACGACCTCTTCGAGCACTCCTACCGCACGGCGAAGTTCCAGGCCTTCAACGAGCCGTTCCTGCTCGCCGTCTGGTTGCTCTCCATCGGCGTGGTGTTCTGGGCCGGCACCGCGGAGATCCAGGCCGGCCGCATGCTCCCTGGCGAACTCGTCGCCTTCCAGCTGTACCTGACGCTGCTCCAGGTCCCCGTCCGCTCCATCGGCTTCGTCGTCAACATCTTCGCCCGCGCCCACTCCGCCGGGACGCGCCTCTACGAGGTCCTCGACGCGGAGTCCCCCGTGCAGGAGCGTCCGGACGCGCCGCCCCTCCGCCCCGGCGCCGGCCATGTGCGCTTCGAGCGCGTCTCCTTCGGCTACGACCCGAAGCGCCCGGTGGTGAAGGACGTGGAGATCGAGGCGCTCCCCGGCCAGACGGTCGCCCTCCTCGGCCCCACCGGCTCCGGCAAGACGACGATCGTGAACCTGCTCCCGCGCTTCTATGACGTGACCGCCGGGCGCATCACCGTGGACGGCGACGACGTGCGCGACGTGCAGTTGAAGTCGCTGCGGGACGCCATCGGCATCGTGCAGCAGGACGTGTTCCTCTTCTCCGCGACGATCCGCGAGAACATCGCCTACGGGAAGGCGGACGCGACGCAGGAAGAGATCGAGGAGGCCGCGAAGGCGGCGCGCATCCACGACTTCATCGTGAGCCAGCCGGACGGCTACGACACCTGGGTCGGTGAACGCGGCGCCACGCTCTCCGGCGGCCAGCGCCAGCGCGTCGCCATCGCGCGCACGCTGCTCCTCAACCCGCGCATCCTCATCTTCGATGACTCCACCGCCGCCGTGGACATGCGCACCGAGTTCCTGATCCAGGAGGCGCTCCGCAACCTGATGGAGGGCCGCACCACCTTCGTGATCGCGCAGCGCCTCCGCACGGTGAAGGAAGCGCATCAGATCCTCGTCATGCAGGACGGCGAGATCGTCGAACGCGGCACGCACGAGGAACTCCTGCAGCGCGACGGCTTCTACCGCCGCATCTACGACCTGGAACTGCGCGACCAGGAGGAGGCCGCCGCGGCCACCGCCCCGAACGTGCTGCCCGAGGGGCGCGACTGATGGCGTACTGGGGCGGCGGCGGCGCGGGCGGGTGGAGCGGCCCCGGCGAGGGCATGGGCCAGCGCCGTGGCGCGGCCGGCCGCATCGACGGCTGGAACTACGACGAACTCGGCAAGATCTACGACACGCACCTGATCCGGCGGCTGGTGCCGTTCATCACGCCGTACCGCTGGCACAGCATCTTCGCGCTGATCTCGATGATCATCGTGTCCGTCACGCAGTACGCGCAGCCGTACATCATGGGCCGCGCCATCGAGCGCATTGTCGAGAAGATCGGCGCGGGCGAGTCCGTGGACGGCGAGGTGCGCACGTTCGGCATCCTGCTCGTCGTCCTCGCCGTCATCTCATTCGTCGCGATGTACACGCAGCGCCGCATGACCGGCTACATCGGCCACCGCCTGCTGCGCGAGATGCGCGGCATGATGTTTCGCCACCTCAACCGGCTGTCGATGCGCTTCTACGACAACGAGGAGGTCGGCCGCGTGATGTCGCGCGTGACCTCGGACGTGGTCACGCTGCAGGAACTGCTGACCAGCGGCGCGCTGAACGTGCTCGCGGACTTCATCGGCCTGGCGCTGATCATCGGCTTCCTGTTCGCGCTCGATGTGCAACTCGCGCTCGTGTCGCTGGCGGTGATCCCGCCGCTCATGCTGTTCATGTGGCTCTGGCAGGGTTACGCGGCGCGCGCCTTCATCCGCACGCGCATGGCGATCGCCACCGTGAACTCCAACATCAACGAGAACGTCTCCGGCGTGCGCGTGGTCCAGTCCATGGGGCGCGAGTCGGAAAACCTGCGCCGCTTCGACCGCCTGAACACCACCAACCTGGACTCCAATCTCGCCGCCGCGCGCCTGCAGGCCGCCGTGATGCCACTCGTCGAGGTGCTGTCGAGCGTGGCGACGCTCCTCATCCTGATCGTGATCGGCATCCGCACCTTCAGCGGCGACCTCGCGGCGTCCGAGGCGCTCGGCTTCGCCACCGCGTTCCTGCTCTACATCCAGCGCTTCTTCAACCCGGTCCGCGACATCGTGCTGCAGTACACGCAGTTGCAGCGCGCGATGGCCGGCGCGCACCGCATCTTCGAGCTACTGGACACGGAGCCGGAGATCCAGGACGCGCCGGACGCCGTGGAGTTGCGCGAGGTGCGCGGCCAGGTGGACTTCAACCGCGTGGACTTCGAGTACGTCCCCGGCGTGCCGGTGCTGCGCCAGTTCGACCTGCACGTCCGCCCCGGCGAGACCATTGCCCTCGTCGGCCACACCGGCGCCGGCAAGACCTCCGTGACGGCGCTGATCCCGAGGTTCTACGACATCAAGGCCGGCGAACTGTTGATCGATGGCGTGGACATCCGCCGCATCAAACTCGCCTCCCTCACGCGCAACATCAGCATCGTCCTGCAGGAGCCGTACCTCTTCTCCGGCACCATCGCGGACAACATCCGCTACGGCCGCCTGGACGCGACCGACGCCGAGGTGCGCGCGGCCGCGGAAGCCGTCGGTGCGGACGAGTTCATCGAGCGGCTCGCGAACGGCTACGACACCGTGCTCCACGAGCGCGGCCAGAACCTGTCGGTGGGCCAGCGCCAGTTGATCTCCTTCGCGCGCGCCATCGTCGCCGACCCGCGCATCCTCATCCTGGACGAGGCGACGGCGAACGTGGACACGCACACCGAGAAGACGATCCAGCGCGCGCTGGACACGATGCTGAAGGGGCGCACCTCCTTCGTGATCGCCCACCGGCTCTCCACCATCCGCAACGCCGACCGCATCGTCGTGATGCGCGACGGCCAGATCGCCGAGATCGGCAGCCACGAGGAACTCGTCGCGCAGGACGGCATCTACGCGGACCTCTACCGCATGGCCTTCACCCACCTCACCGAGGCGGAGGCCGCGACCGAGCGCACCGAGGGCTGAGCCACCCGTCCCGGTCGGGCCGGTGCCGGCGCGGTACCATGGAGGGGTCATGGCCCCTCCCCGGGCGCATGAAAGGAGCACCCCCGTGAGCACCACCACGCGCCTCATGCGCGACCTGGACCAGCGGATGATCGGCGGCGTCTGCGCCGGGATCGCCCGCCGCTACGAGTGGGATCCCACCCTCGTCCGTGTCGCCGTCGTCCTCGCCGCCGTCATCAGCGGCGGCATCGTCCTCGTCGCGTACCTCGCCGCCTGGGTCGTCATGCCCGCCGGCACGGACACCGAGGCGGGCGTCACCCCCGCATTGAAGGACGAGTTCCGGGACGCCGGTGAGCGCGCCGCCGAGTCCGCGCGCATCATCGCGCGCGCCGCGAAGCAGGCCGCGACCGAGATCGCGGACGTCGCCCGCCGCCCCGCGCCCGCCGGCACGGCGGCGACCGCCGCCGCCCCGGCACCGACCGCCGAGGCGGCCTCCGCACCGGAGGCGCCGGCGGCACCCGCCGCTGACACGCCTGCGGCTGAAGCGACGCCCTCGGACGCCGCGACGACCGACGAGGCCCCACGCACGCCCCCGGCGGCCGGCTGATGGCGCCAGAGGGCGCACCCGCGCCGGACGCCGCCACGCTCCTCGCCCGCGTCGACGCGAAGGCCGTCGCCTACTGGACGTTCCTCGGGATCGTCGTGGATCGCACGGACGTGGCGGGCGAGGTGACGCTGCGCCTGCCGATGCAGCCGGCGCTCGGCACGCGCCGCCCGGAGGTCATGCACGGCGGCGCGATCGCCTCGCTGATCGATGCCTGCGCCGGCGCGGCCGTGATCAGCCTCTTCGGCGGCGACGACGACTACGGCGGCCAGGCGACGCTCGACCTGAACGTCACGTTCCTGAGCGCGGCCACCTCGGACGCCATCGCGCAGGCGCGCGTGCTGCGCAGCAGCCGGGCGCTCGCGTTCACGCAGGTGGACGTCACGGACGCCTCCGGCGCGCTCCTCGCCGTCGGCCGCGCGACCTACACGATCATCCGCAAGCGGTAGCGAGCGCGGGTCAGGTCAGCGGCGGGTGGCAGCCGCTCGCCGGGCGAGCACGAGGTCGTGCTGCATCTGGAGGTTCAGCCAGAACGTCGCGGGCGTGCCGAGCACTGCCTCCAGCTGTACGGCGGTGTCCGCCGTGATGGACTTCCGCCCGCGCACGATCTCGTTCACCACCTGAACGGGCCGGCCCATCGCCTCCGCGAGCGCCCGCTGCGTCATCTCGCGCACCTCGAGCTCCTCGGCGAGCAGTTCACCAGGGTGAATCGCGAGATCGGATTCGGGGCGGCGGACGGTGGCTTTAGCCATGGTAGTCAACGACCTCTTCGACAATGACCAACCGGTCATGCTCAACCGTGAGGATGAGGCGCATCTGGCCGGTCAGGCGCAGCGCAAACTGTCCGTCGCGGTCACCAGTCAGCCGATGGAAGTCCAACGCGCGGATCTCGTACAGGTCTTGCACTCGATCAGCCGCATGAAGTGCGTCGATGCGCTGGACGTACCGCCGCCCGACCTCCGGCCCCCAAGCACGAATCGCCTCAGCCGACTCCTCGTACCGAACGCGAAGCCGCCGACTGCGGAACTCGATGTCCATCCCTCACCGCGCATCATACACCGATAGGGTGAATCATTGAATAGCCGCTGATGAAAGGCTACTCCAGCGGCGAGGCCGACCCGACGACCGCCTCCACCTCGATCTCCACGAGGTGTTCCGGGCGGATGAGGCGGGAGACCTCCACCATCGTCATCGCCGGGCACACGGCGCCGAAGCGCTCGCGCAGCGCCGTCGCGATCTGCTCCCACCGGCCGATCTCCGTCACGTACACGCGCGCCACCACGACGTCGCCGAGGCCCGCGCCGGCCTGCGCCAGCGCCGCCTCCGCGATGTCCAGCGCGAGTCGCGCCTGAGACAGCGCGCCCGGCGGCACACGTCCCTCGGGCGTGGTGCCCGTGCAGCCGCTCACCCACACGTGGTCGCCCACGCGCGTCGCGCGCGAGTAGCCGATGAGGTCCTCCCACGGCCCGCCGGAGGAGACGCGCGTGCGCACGGGATCGCTCACGCCTCGGCGTCCACGTCCGCGTCCGCGTCCGGCAGCGCCGCATCGAAGAGCGAGCGCTGCGGCGCGCGGCCGGCATCGATGCCCAGGTGCTGGTAACCGAGGCGCGTCAGCACGCGGCCGCGCGGCGTGCGGAGGATGAAGCCCAGCTTCAGGAGGTACGGCTCGTACACGTCCATGATCGTGTCGGACTCCTCGGACACCGCGGCGGCCAGCGTCTCGAGGCCCACCGGCCCGCCATCGAACCGCTCCGCCATGATCGAGAGCAGGTCGCGGTCCATCTGGTCCAGCCCGAGTTCATCGATCTGCAGTTGCCGGAGCGCGTGGTCGGCGACCTCCGCCGTGATCACGCCGTCCGCGCGCACCTCCGCGTAGTCGCGCACGCGGCGGAGCAGCCGGTTCGCCACGCGCGCCGTCCCGCGCGAGCGTCGCGCGATCTCGGCGACGCCGTCCGGCTGGATGCGGCAGCCGAGCACCTGCGCGGAACGTCCCACGATCTGCGACAGCGCCGCCTCGTCGTAAAAGTCCATGCGGTACGCCGCGCCGAAGCGGTCGCGCAGCGGCTGCGACACGAGCGCGAAGCGCGTGGTCGCGCCCACCAGCGTGAAGCGGTTCAACTTCAGCCGGATGTCGCGCGCCTTCGGCCCCTTGCCGAGGATGATGTCCACGGCGAAGTCCTCCATCGCGGGGTAGAGGACCTCCTCCACCGGCAGCGACAGCCGGTGGATCTCGTCGATGAAGAGCACGTCGCCCGGCTGCAGGCTCGTGAGCAGCGAGGCGAGGTCGCCGGCGCGCTCCAGCGCCGGGCCGCTGGTGATGCGGATCGACACGCCCATCTCCGCCGCCACGATCATCGCCAGCGTGGTCTTGCCGAGGCCGGGCGGGCCGTGGAAGAGCAGGTGGTCGAGCGGCTCGTCGCGCTTGCGCGCCGCCTCAATGGAGATGCGCAGGTTCTCCTTGATGCGCTCCTGGCCGAAGTACTGCTCCAGCCGGCGCGGACGCAGCGACGACTCCAGGGGGGCGTCGTCCTCCTGCTCCGTCGCGCTCAGCGGGCCACCTCGGTCGACCATGCCCGCATCCTACCTCGCACATCCGTTCGAGTCGAGGTGCGCCGCCCGGCGGCCGGGCGGGCGTGCCCGCCCTCGCGCTCACCGCACGCCGACGACCATCGCGTCGCCGTAGTGCGAGGCGTCGAACACCGCGACCGCCACGCGACGCCCCGCGACCATCTCCGCGCCGTCGATCGCGCGCGACACCGGCACCCCCGCCACCACCGAGGCGAGCGAACCGGCGAAACGCAGCGTGGCCGTGTGGCCGCCCGCATCGAAGTCCACCACCGTGGCGCTCTCCATCACGAACATCCCGTCACACCTCCCCCAGCGACAGGTGCATCTCCCACCGCGCCCGCGGCCCGCGCGCGTACTCCGTCCGCACCGCCAGCACCCGGAACGGCGACGCCTCGAGACCGAGCGCCGGCACCGTGAGCGACACCACGTCGCCCGGCTCCTGCGCCACGTGCGGCATCGCGCGCAGCCACGCGCGTTCCGCGGACAGCGAGGCGCGCCGCAGCGTCGCCTCGGCGCGCGCGGCGGCCTGCGCCTCCGCGTACAGCGTGCGGTCGACGACGACCGCCGGCCCGCCACCTCGCGCGACCGAGGCCGCGTCCACCGCCTGGCCCACCACGTCATCGCCCAGGACACGCACCCAGCCCTCGGACGGCGCGCCATCCACGAGGCTGGCCGCGCTCACCGCGTGCGTCTCTCCGTACGCCTCCACCGGCTCGTCGTCGCCGTCCGGCTCGCGCAGTGTGAACGCCCAGCCGCGCGCGGTCAGCAGGTCCGGCGTGCGCGCCACCAGCCGCGCGAGGGCCGTCGCGGCACTCTCCCCGGCGCGGAGCGTGAACGCCGGCGCGTGGGCGACCGCCGTCGCGGACGCGCCCGCCACCGTCAGGCTCACGCCAGCGCGCTGCGCCAGCGCGACCGCGATCTCCGCGACCGACGCCTCGCCCGCCGCCCACGTCCGCTGCGAGGGCGCGCGCCACCGCCCGAGGCGGCCCCACGCGCCCTCCGCCTCCACCTCGACAGTCGCGCGGCCCGCCTCCACGGTGCGCCGGACGGCGGTGATCGCGAGCACGCGGCCCGTCGCCACCTCCGCGCCGGCCGTGCCGGTCGCGCCCGGCTCCCACGTCACCTCGCCGCCGGGGGCGAGCACCGGCAGGGCGCCCAGGGCGTAGCGCCCCGCCCCGTCGCGCAGGACGAAGCGCAGCCGCTCGAGGGGGACGCCGTCCTCCAGCCGCGACTCGTAGCGCGCCTCCACCACGTCGGCGTCGAGCGCGGTCCACCCCTGCGCCATCTCCGCGTGCCACACGCCGCCCGGCGCGCAGAGGTACGCGTGCACCCCGCGCGATGCGGCCGCGAGGCCGTGCACCGATGCCGGCGCGGAGGCGTGCGCGAACGGCTCCGGCTCTCGCCACGCGCCGGCGTCCCACGCCGCACCGGCCACGGCGGTCGCCAGCATGACCTGGTCGAACGCGCCCGCGCCGGCCGCGACGCCGTCGTACGACTCGACGAGGAGCGCGCGAGGCGCGCCCGCGACCGCCGCGCCCGAGGCGAGATACGTGATGCCGGTGTCCGGCGACGCGAACGCGACGACCTCCAGCGGCGACCACGTCCCGGGCGGCCCGCCCGTCCCGCTGCCGAGGCGCGTCGACCACACCCCGGCGCGACCGTCCGCGTCCGTGCCGCTCACCAGCACCGCGTAGTCCTCCGCGTCCGTCATCGCGAGCGCGTTCACCGTCGCGAGCGAGCGCGACCACGCGGCCGCGGAGGTCCACGACCCCGTGCCGCTGCGGCGCACGTGGTACACCACGCCGCCCGCCGCCCACGTCACCGCCGCGCTGCCATCGGAGCGCACGGCGCACGCCACCGCCGTCGCCGTGCTCGCCGCCGTCGCCACGGTCGAGGGCGACCCGAAGGTCACGCCGGAATCCGTACTCTCGCGCACCTCGATGCTCACGCCGTCCACGGCGACCGTCGCGATCAGCGCGCGCGTCCCCGCCGCGCCGAGGCCCAGGCGCGGCGTCACGGCGACCGTGCCGCCCGCTGTCCACGCATCGAAGGTCGCGGTCGCCGACGGCGTCGCCACGCGCTGGTGCGAGAGCGCGCCGGTCGAGGGGTCGATGCGGGCGCGGAGCAGCGCGCCGTCCGCGGGCACCGCCGCCGCGCACGGGCCGTCCGGCTCGTCGCCCTCGTACCAGCGGGTGAAGCGCAGGCGTGGCACGCCCGCCTCGCGGTCGAACAGCCGCACCGAGAGGTGCGGCGACACGCTCGCTGATCGCTGCGCCGCGAGCAGCGTCGCCGTCACCGGCAGCACGAGGGCTACCCGTGCGCCGCGCGACCGCCGAGGCCGGCGGCCGCCGCCACGTACAGCCGGCGCGACTTCAGCCGTCGCTCGCGGCCGTGCTTCGCCAGCGCGCGCGAGAACGCGGCGAGGCGTTCCTGCCCCCACGTGTGGTAGCGCCGCCAGGTGTCGTCGCCGCCGGCGTTCACGCGGTTCGTCGCGTAGGACGCCCACTCGATCGCCGCGTACGCCGCCGCGCCCGTCGCCACCAGGTCCTGCAGCGTCGTCGGGAGCGTCGTCCCCTCCGCGTCCAGCGTGTGCGCCGCCGAGTACCGCACGACGACCGCGTCCCCCGCCGAGGGCACCCCGTCCACCTCCAGCGTCAGCGTGTCGCCCCAGGACGAGAACGGCACGAACGACGCTGGGTAGCGGCCCACCGGCCACTCCACCGCCTCGATCGACACGCGGTCATCGAGCGCCGCGATCGACAGCGAGCGCGTGCCGCCGGGCGCCTCCAGCGTCACGCTCGTCTCACGCGGCGCGGCCAGCGAGAGGTCGCCGAGCGCCCGCGCCAGGTGGCGGTCCAGCGTCTCGTCCGGCCACCGCTCCGCCTCCGGGTCGGTGTCGCGCAGGTCCACGCGCACCCTCGCGCGGATCGTCTCCAGGTCACTCATCCCCCACCCCCGTCCCGCTCATGCCGGGCCTCCGCTCACGCTGAGCCCGTCGAAGCACGAACCCCTCGTGGTCGCTCATGCTGAGCCCGTCGAAGCACGAACCCCTCCTGGTCGCTCATGCTGAGCCTGTCGAAGCACGAGCCCCTCGTGGTCGCTCAGGCTGAGCCTGTCGAAGCACGAGCGACCTCGTGGTCGCTCATGCTGAGCCTGTCGAAGCACGAGCGACGCCAGCCCGCGCGTCACGACAGGCTGGCCCACACGTCCAGGTCCAGCGTCGGCTCGTCGCCCTCCAGCGCGGTCACCGCGAGGAACACCGTCGCCCCGCGCGCCTCCGTGCGGAGGCGGTAGCGGCCGCTCGCGACGAAGTACGCCGGCTCGCCACGGAACCACGCCTCCGCCACGCCATCGTGGAAGAGCGGGGTCACCTCCAGCAGCGGCGCATCCCCGCCCAGCGTCACGTCCAGGTCGAAGTCCACCGCGACGAAGCCCGAGGCGTCCACGCCGTCCGAGACGGACGCCGGGTCGCCCTCGTCCACCTCGGTCACGGCGGAGCGGTGGAGCACGGTGCCGGCCTGCTCCACCACCGCGCCCTTCGGCACCCCGTTCGCATCAATGCGTACGTCCGCCATCGCGCTACGCCCCCGCCGGGCGCACGCCGACCACGCGGGCCAGCTTGCTCTCGTTGAACAGCGCCAGCGCGCAGTACCACTTCACGCGGATGCGCGTGGCGTCCTTCGTCTCCAGCGAGCCGATGCGTTCCACGGTCAGCCCGCCCGGCCCGGTCAGGCCGGCCACCGCCCCCTCGCCGAACTGCAGCGCGTAGATCGTGGAGCAGTCCTCGCTCTCCCCCACCTCCTGGTCGTCCGCGATCGTGTCGCACACGCCGATGGGGATGCCGTCGTAGTACGCCACCATCCGGCCGAGCGCGTCGCGGTCCTGCTCGATCACCCCGGAACCGGTGGCGCGCGCCAGCGCGTTCAGCGCGCGACGCGACCGACGCGACATGAGCAGCATGTCCGGCTTGCCGCCGCGCACGCGGTCGATCACCTCGTCCAGCGCGGCCAGCGTTAGTGGCCCGCCGTCGTCGCCCAGCGACACGGTCTGCCCCACCGCGCACAGCCGGTCGAGACCGTCGAACGCGTTGGCGTTCCCCGTCACGTCGCCGTTGATGAACGTGTCGTCGAAGGCGCGCTGCACCGCCTTCGCCTTCAGCGCGACGATCGCCGCCTCCAGGTCCTGCACGTTGCTCCTCGTGCGCGCCAGGTAGTGGTCGATGTCCGCGTCCCCGCCGAGGATCTTGAGCGTGGCGGTGGCCTGCGTGAACGTGGGCGTGTCCTCGTCCCACTCCTCGCCCACCGCGTAGAACCCCGCCGAGGCGGGCGCGTTCTCCCGGTTGTAGGTCAGCCCGTTCCCCACGATCTCGATGAACGGCAGCCGCTGCAGCACCGGCGACTCCACGATCGCCGTCTCGATCACGCCCTCCAGCAGCACATCGTTGGAGAGCTTCGCCCCCTCCGCCAGCGTCAACGCCATCCCGCGTCCCCCTTCACTTCCGCAGGGTGGACGCTAGAGAACGCTTGTTCTATCTTTGCGGGGTATCTGTCACTCAGGTTCGGGAGTTGCGCGGGGATCCGTCGGTCCCTAGCATGCCTGCATCTCCCCGGGAGCCACCATGAAGCGACGCCCCCGGACCCTGATTTCGCTGTTCTCCGGCGCTGGCGGACTGGATCTCGGCCTGGAGCGGGCCGGGTTCGAAACGCGTGTCATGGTGGAGGTCGACCGCGACGCGCGAGCGACGGTTGAGCGCAACCGCGCGTTCTTCGGCGAGCGCGACTTCCCGATCCTCAGCGACATCACCGCCGTCTCCGCGCAGGAGATCATGGAAGCGGCCGGGCTCGCGCGCGGCGAAGCAACGCTGGTCGCCGGCGGCCCGCCGTGCCAGTCCTTCAGCACCGCCGGACGCCGCCAGTCCATCGGCGACCCGCGCGGCTCGCTGTTCATCCACTTCGCGGACATGATCCAGGCGGCACAGCCACGGTTCTTCGTCATGGAGAACGTGCGCGGGTTGCTCTCTGCAGCCGTCCGTCACCGCCCGCTCGCCGAGCGCGGCACCGACCACCCGCCGCTGGAGCCGGAGGAGATGCCCGGCTCCGCGTTCCGCATCATCCTCGACCAGTTCGATGCCCTCGGATACCAGTACGTGTACGGCCTGGTGAACGCTGCCGAGTACGGCGTACCGCAGACGCGCGAACGACTGATCGTGATCGGCAGCCGCGACCACGAACTACCGCACGCGGTGCGCAAGACACGCGAACTCGTCATCCCCACACACGGACCCGACGACTTCGTCACGCTCGGTGACGTCTTGGACGCACTTCCGCCCCACGAGCCGATCAGCGCCTCCTACTCCGAAGCGCGCGCGGAAATCTTCGACCTCATCCCTGAGGGCGGGAACTGGCGGCACATCCGGGATCACTACTCGGACGACTTGCTCCGCCACGTCATGGGTGGCGCGTACGACTCGGACGGTGGGCGCGTTGGGTTCTTCCGGCGGCTGAGTCGCCTCGAACCGTCGCCGACGCTGCCGACCAGCCCGGTCCAGAAGAGCACCGCGCTCTGCCACCCGCTGGAGACGCGACCGCTGAGCGTGCAGGAGTACGCCGCGATCCAGCAGTTCCCCTTCGACTACGACTTCGCCGGCTCCGTCGCCTCGCAGTACCGCCAGATCGGCAATGCCGTCCCGGTCGGCCTCGGCGAGGCCATCGGCAAGGCGCTGATGGGCCTCACCCGGAAGCGCCCGCAGAAGCGCCAGATGCGCCTGCTCGAAGAGTCGCGGGTGTAGCGATGGCGCTCAACGACAGCCAGCGGGCGGCGATTCGAGGGAAGTTCGAAGCGTTCGTCCGGCGGCGGCTCGCCGGTGCAACGAGACTCGATGTCACCGAGCTTCGGCCTAACCCGTTCCTGGTCGACATCCTGATCCGGGGACTCGGGTTCGACCGCGCTGAGCAGGTCGCAACGTTCATCGTGAATCAACGCTTCGAGCGGGGCGCCGTCACGAGCATGGGGACGACGCTCCAGGATGTGGCGAGAATCGTCGCTGGACCGGAGTCGGGTTCAGGCACTGACGGAGCCGACCTCGAAGTCCACCGCGACGGGGTACGGTACTTCGTGCAAGTGAAGAGTGGCCCCGTCACCATCAACAAGGACATCGCATCGGAGATCAGCCGCGACCTCAACAGTGCGAGACAACGATACGGAGGAAACTCCGTCGCGATCCTCGGAGTCTGCTATGGCACTGATCTCGAGGTGAACCCCATCGGACGTGGCATCCTCACGGAACGTGGTGTCCGAATCCTTGCAGGTGCCGAGTTCTGGGACTTCCTGTCGAACGACAAGGGCACGATGGACGAGATCCAGTCGATCGCTCGGGAGACGGCGCAGTCCACAGCGGGTGTACTGACGGAGGCGCTCCGCCGACAGGTCGACGCGCTCACCCCGATCATTCGAGAGCAGCAAGGCCTGCCGTGAACCGGTCGACGATCCGCCGCCTCTCCGAGTCACTCGACGCGGTGTACGGCGTCCCCTCGCGCGACGACCTCCCCCTCGGCAACAAGCGCGACCCGCTCGATGAACTCGTCTACATCATGCTCACCGTCCAGACGCAGTTCGGCGTGGACGAGGTCTACGACGCGCTGAAGCGGCGGTTCCCAGACTGGGACGCGCTGCTGCGCGCCCGGCCCGCCACCGTCGAGCGCATCCTCGCACCGCTCGGGCTGTCGAAGCAGCGCGCGGAACGGTTGCGCGTCATCCTCCGCCGCCTCCGCGACGAGCGCGGCCGGTGCACCCTGGACTTCCTCGCCAGCTTGTCGGACGAGGACGCCGAGGCGTACCTGGGGGCGCTCCCTGGCGTTGGGCCGAAGGTCGCGCGCTGCGTCCTGATGTACGCACTGGGGCGTGACGTCCTGCCGGTCGATGCGCACGTCCTCCGCGTCGCGAAGCGCGTCGGCCTCCTCGACGCAGACACATCGTGGCCCCGGGCACATGACGCGATCCACGAGAGCGTGCCGGCGCCGTACCGCTATGGGCTGCACGTGAACCTCGTGCGGCTCGGCCGGGACGTGTGTGGCGCGCGAAACCCGGACTGCGAGGCATGTCCGTTGCATGGCCGGACCTGCTCCGGAACCTGCTAGGCCAGGTCCGCGAACGCCTCCGCCACGCTGTCGTAGGTCTCGACCGCGTCGTACGGAGTGTTCGACGCAAGCCACGCACCTCGGTCCCGAAACAGCGCGGCACCGCTACCGCCGCTCATCGTCACGAGCACACGGCCGTCAGGCAGCTCGAACACGACCATGAACCGGTCGCCCGTTGCCTCCACTCTGACATCGACATCCATCTCGTACCTCCGCGGACCTCATACCAGGCCGCGCCGGGAGGTCCGAGCACCACCTGTCACGCTCCCCCGCGCCTGACCCGCGTCCCGCTCGGTGCGGGACTTCCGGCAGCCGAGGCCGGGCCGGGCTTGCGGTACGGTGAGACTGCACCGAGGGCGGCAGCCGCCCGATGAAAGGCAGGCCGCGTACCGTGACCAACCACCACACCCAGATCGACGACACCCTCGCCGCGCTCCGCGCGTGGGAGCCGGGCGGCGTCCCCGTCCTCACCGCCACCATTGACCTCGGCGTGGGCGGGGACGGCCGGCCGGTCGCCCTCCGCATGCTCCAGCAGGCGGTGCGCGAGGCCACGGCGCGGGCCCACCCGGACACCAGCCACGCCTCCCGACGCTCGCTGGACGAGGACGCCGCACTCCTCGAAGAGACCGTCGTCCGCGCCACCGCGCACGGCGCCGCCGGGCTCATCTTCGCCTCCGCGTCGGAGGACGGGCACCTGGTCAGCGTGGAGACCGCCGTGGCGCCTCGGAACGCCGTGGACATCGGCGACCGGCCCGCGCTGTTCGAGGTGGTGCGCCACCGCTACCTCGCGGGCCGCGGCGCGGTGCTGGTCTCCGCGAGCGTGCGCGAGGTGAGCCTCAGCCGCGTCCGCTACGCCGTGGTGGAGGACACGGACGCCATCGCGCCGTCCTCGCGGCTGGAGAAGCACCAGCAGCGCACGAAGCGCGAAGGCCGCGGCGCCATCGATGGCGCGGGCGGGCACGCGCTCAACCGCGTGGAGCAGCAGGTGGAGGCGGCGCGCGCCATCTTCGCCGCCGACGCCGCGCGCGAGATCGCCGGCTTCGCCGAGCCGGGCGAGGTCATCATCCTCGCCGGGGTGGACGAGGCACGCGCCGCGATCCTCCACCGCCTCCCGGACGAACTCCGCGCCCGCGTGGTGGAGTCGCCGGCGCTCGACCCCACGCAGGACGAACGCACGCGCGCGGCGGACCTCACCACGCTCGTCGTACGCGCGCAGCAGGAGCGAGGCGACGCCGTTGCCGCCCTCTGGCTCGCCGGCGAGCATGGCGAACGCGCCATCGGCGGCATCACCGCCGCGCGCCAGGCCGTGGAGGCGGGCCGCCTGGGCACGCTCATCCTGCACGAGGACGCCGTGGACCACTTCGGCACCGCCGCCGACGCGCGCGACTACGAGCCGCCGCACGACCCGGCGGAGGTGGAGGCGCTGCTGCACGGCGCGCTCGCGCAGGCGGCGGACATCATCGTCGCGCGGGAACCTCGGGCGCTGGCGGAGCAGCAGGGCGTGCTGGGGATCGCCCGCTACTAGCACATCGCGAAGATCGTCGGTGGCGGGGGCGTCTGACAGTGGTCAGGCGCCCCCGTGTTCGTTATGCTCCCCGCCACGTCGCCGCCTCGCGCCATCCGGGCGCAGTGCGCGACAGAAGGGGAGCGCCGTCATGGCCACCGTTACCGCCGACTACCAGGACCGCAAGCAGGTGGTCTTCCACACCCGCGGCCGCGAGTTCATCAACGTCCGCGAGATCGCCCCGGACGGCGGCCCCACGGACTTCTCCTCCGTCGAACTGCTGCTCATCGCCCTCGGCAACTGCACGCTGGGCGCGCTGCTCAACCACCAGCTGCTGAAGGACGAGCCGGTCACGCGCGCCTTCGCCACGCTGGACGCGCAGATGGCGCAGTTCCCCACGCGCGTGGAGCACATCACCGTCGCCATTGACCTGGAGGTCGCCAACCCCGACCTCATGCAGCACTACGCGGCGCTGGAGGTTGACTCCTGCACCTGCCCGCTCTGCAATACGCTCGCCGGCAAGATCAGCACCACGCTCAACATGACCGTGGCGCCCGCCCCGGTCCACTAGCCTCTGGCTCCAACGGCTCCCGCCCGATGAGCGGTTCGCGAGACGGCCCCGGTACCCCCGGGGCCGTCTGCACGTCCGCCACCGTCGATCACTGCCATCGAGACCATCGAGGCGGCCCGCGACGGCTCAGATCAGCAGACGCTCCTGCAGCCCGCGCGCGATCTTCTCCACCGGCGTCAGCACCGCCGCCGTCGAGGTACCTCGGGCCGGCGCGCCCACCGGGAACCCCGGCGAAGGCGGGCGCTCCGCAGCCATCCGCTCGCGGATCCGCGCCACCGTGCGCCGGGCCGCCTCCACCGAGGCGTCCACCTCCTCCAGCGTCTCCCCCTGCACCAGGTCCGGCGGCAGATCCGGCTCCGCCGCCAGCAACGCGGAGCGGTACCGCTCCACCGCCTGCCGCGTCAGCGCGCGCTGCTGCACCAGGTCGCGCTGCGCCTGCGCCAGCGCCTGCTCCACGCCGCTCCCGACGTCCAGCTCCGCCGCCGCCAGCGCCTCCAGTTCCGCCTGCACCTCGTCCGGCAGGCCGTAGCCGTCCGCGTCCGTGGCCGGCCCGTCCTCAAAGCCGTCGTCGAACGCCTCGTCGAAAGGGGCGTCCACGACGCCCTCGAACTCGTCGGAGGGCCCGGCCGCGCCCTCCATCGCCAGGATCGCCTTGCGAGCCATCTCTCGCGCTCCTTCCCCCGCCGCACGGCCGTCCGTGCAGGCATGCGCAACGTAGAACGTCCGTTCTATTACCGTCGAGGGCGCCGTGTCACCGCCGGGGGAGGGGATTGCGCGCGGTGCGACGATGGATGCAGGCCGGCAGCGACCGGTCGCCGCCCCCGTGAAGGCCCGAGGAGCCTTCCAGCGGGCGGGCCGCATTCATCCCCCTCGCGTGCCCGACTGAGGGCCCGGGGATGGGCGGCGGTGTGGTTCAGGCGTCCTGCTACTCCTCGAAGCGATTCGAATCTGAGGAGGTTAGCCATGGACCGATGGGAGTATCGCGTCGCCTACGTCGACACGCGGGGGCGGATCAGCGCGGACGGGGTGGAGTTCCTTCGCAAGAGCGGAGAGCACCGCACCTCGTTCCTCGCCCGCTACCTGACGGCGCTGGGCAAGGACGGGTGGTCGCTGACCGGCATCCAGCACCTGGGCCGGCCGGAGACCTCCTACTACGTCCTGCAACGGCCACTGCCCGAGGGCGCCGTGGCCGAGGCAGAGCAGACACCGGACGACTAGCGCCGGCCGCCGTCTCCACCGTGGAGGCGGCCCGGTGAACGCCTGACCCCGCCCGACCGGCCGCTGACGGCCGCCTGCACCGTTGCTCGGTACACTCGGGCGCATGTCCGCGCCCCACATCCACATCCGCGACATGCACCGCGACGACGTCGCCGCCGTCCGCCGCATCGAGAGCGATGCGTACCAGGACGCCTGGCCCTCCCGCGTGTTCGAGAGCGAACTGGAGAACGCGTTCGCGCAGTACCGCGTCGCCGCCCGGCACGAGAACCGCGAGGCGCCCTCCAGCGCCATCGCCACGCTCGCGCGGCGGATCATGCCGGGCCCGCGCGACCACATCGTCGGCTTCATGGGCGTCTGGTACATGATCGACCAGCTGCACCTCGTCACCATCGCCGTCGACCCGCGGGAGCAGGGGCAGGGCATCGGCCAGGCGCTCATGCTGGACTGCATCGCGCTGGCGAAGGCGGCGGAGCTGAACGAGATCGTGCTGGAGGTGCGCGTCAGCAACGAGCGCGCCCAGCGCCTGTACGAATTCTTCGGCTTCCGCCGCGCGGGCACGCTGAAGGACTACTACAAGGACAACCACGAGGACGCACACGTCATGCTGTCCGGCCCGCTGGACTCACCCACCGCCCTCGAGCGGTACGAGCGCATCCGGCGCGATCACGCGGAGCGCTACGGCGCGGCGTTCGAGGTCTGAGCCGCGCCGGCCGGCGCGCCGGTGTGACGCACGCGCAGCACGAACAGCGCGAGCCCGATCAGCGGCGAGATCGCGCACAGCCCGAACACGAACGAGTACGAGGTGAACCCGGCCACCACGCCCAGACCAATGCTGCCGATCACCTGGCCCACGTCCCACGCCATCGTGAACGTCGCCATGCCGGAGCCCAGCGCGGCCGGCGGCGTGCGGTCCACGATCAGCGCCACGATCGCCGTCTGCGTCCCCGCCAGCCCCAGCCCCACGCACAGCGCGGAGGCGAGCAGCATCGTCGGGCTCTGCGCCGTCGACAGGATCACGAGGCCGCCGAAGCCGATCACCAGCGCCGGGATCACCACCGCCGCCCGCCCGAAGCGGTCCGAGATCGCCCCCGCAAGCGCCCTCGCCGTCAACTGCGCGATCGCGACGAAGGTGTAGAACAGGCCGGGGTTGCCGAGCGACCGCTCCTCCGCGAACAGCGGCAGGAACGCGTTGATCGCCCCCACGGCGTGGTCATCGCCAGGAACACGACCGCGGGCAGCAGCCCCGTCGGCGAGAAGAGCGGCGGTCGCCGCCTCGGCCCGTCCGAGGGCGCGACCGGCGCGTTCGCCTTCCCCGGCCCGGCGAGCGCGCCGAAGATCAGCGACCCCGCCGCCGCCGCGCCGGACACCAGGAACGCCGCCTGCAGCGACGCGCCCTCGAACAGCCACACCGCGATCGCCGCGCCGTACAGGCCGGACACGGAACTCGATGAGTAGTAGAGGCCGATGCCGAGTCCGCGGCGCGCCGGGGGCAGGTTACTCCCGACGATGGACAGCAGCGCCGTCGTGAACGCGCCCATCGCCACGCCGTGGATCGCGCGGAACACCATCGTCGGCCACGGGCCGAGTTCCAGCGCGTATCCCGCGAACGCGATCACCGTCCCCAGCGCGCCCAGGCGCAGCCACCGCTGGCGTCGCCCTCCGTCCACGAGGATCCCCACGAGCGGCCGCGTCACCATCCCGGCGATGCCGAACGACCCCACGACGATCCCCACGAGCCAGGCCGGCTCGTCCTGCATCGCGCGCGGGATCTCCACCAGCGACATCGTGTAGGAGACGAAGTAGAAGTGCACCGCGATCACCGCCATCGCGTACGCGACGGATAGCAGCGGTGGCGGCTCGGTGGTCGGGGTCGTTCCGGCAGTGGCAGACATCCGGGGGAGGATACCCCGCGAGGCCAGATGCGTCAGAGAAGCACCCGCACGCAGCGACGCCCCCGTCTCCGGGGGCGTCGTGATGATCAGATCGGGTCCGAAGCGCCTCGGGCGCTACTCCTCGCCCTCGTCCTCGTCGGTCGCGGCCGGGTCGTGGACATAGGACAGGAGGCGATCTTCCCGCTCCACGAACAGCACGAGGTGGCCGGCGGCCTCCTCATCCTGCACCCACTTCGGCAGCGGCGCGCCGTGGCCCTTCACCAGGAACGTGAGCCCGGTGTAGGCGAAGCGGCGACCCTGCACCGTCACGTAGAACGGGGGCGGCTCGTCGTGCTCGGTCCAGTTGATGGCGAAGGCGTCTACCCCGCCGGAGGACAGGACGTAGAAGTCGCTGAAGTCCAGCGTGACCGAGGTCGGGTCCGCGGTTGCCGTGTCCGCCATGGTGCCTCCTGCGCGCCCAGCGCGTCCAAACTGCGAGCGGCCCGATGATAGCCGGAACCTCCGCGAAGCGGCTACCCGCTGCGTTACCCCTCGGCGGCCCCGGCCAGCGCCCGACGTGCCGCCCCGAACGCCGGCCACGCCACCACCAGGATCACCGTCACCACCACCGCGGAGGCGACGCACCAGACGCAGATCGCCTCGATCACCCAGAGTTCGAGGTACGTCAGGTACGCCGAGTAGAGCACCCCGGACAGCGCCACCGCGAAGTACCACACCAGCAGCAGCGGCCGCCCGGCGAGCGGCCCTGCCCGGTGCGCCAGCAGCAGCACGAGCAGCCCGAGGTACATCGCCAGCCCGAACGTGGCGATCGGGATCCCGGCGATGTCGCCGAACTCGGAGGACTGCACCGCGGAGCAGTCCCCGAGCCCGGAGCAGTACGGCTCGACCTCGGTGCTCCAGCCGACGAACGTCAGGTACGCGGCGATCCCCACGCCCAGCAGCGTGAGCGCCAGCAGCAGGTCGAAGCGCGTGAGCCGCACTGTGCCGCTACTGCCCAGCCCGCACGGCCTCGATCGTCTGCCGGAAGACATCGATCCCCTGCGCGCCGCTGATCGGCTGACCGTTCACGAGGAACGAGGGCGTCGAGCGAATGCCGAGTTCGCCGGCCTGCGCCGTCATCTCCTCCACCGCCGCACGCTTCGCGCCGGACTCCAGGCAGGAGTCGAACGCCTCCACGTCGAAGTCGTCGAATGCGTCGCCGACCTCGCGGGCGTACTTCTTCAGGTTCGACTCCGAGTAGACGCCGGCGTTCTCCGCGCCTTGCCGCAGGAACAGCACGTCGTGGTAGTCCCAGAAGCGGTTCTGATCCGCGGCGCACTCCGCCGCCTCCGCCGCCTGCACCGACTCCGGCCCCAGGAACGCCATGTGCCGGTACTCGATCGAGGCGATGCCGGTCTCGACGAACTCCTGCACCAGCAGCGGCGCCGTTTCCAGCGTGAAGCGGCGGCAGAACGGGCACTGGAAGTCGGAGAACTCAATGATCTTCACCGGCGCGTTCGGGTCGCCCTCCACGCGGCCGTTCACGATCGAGCGCGCGACGGGCTCGTACGGCTCGGTGTTCGTGCTGGCGCCGGGGCGGTTCACCCACACGAGGATGGCGACGACGAGCAGCGACACCGCGATCGAGCCGACGACCGGCAGCCCGCCCCACGAGTCCAGCGTCCGCCGCCACGCCGGCTTCGACGCCGCCCCGGGCCGCGAGGGCGCCGGCGGGGGCGTGGCCGAGCCACCATCCCGTCGCTGGCGCAGACGTTCCTGACGGCGGTTCTTGCCCACGTGGCCTCCCTGGTCTCATCCATCGCGGGTCGCCGCGATTGATTATCCTGACCAGTCTGCGTTGGCTTCCACCCTCACCGCCAGTGGCCAAAGGTCCCCATGCAGTCAGGCGTCCGGCCATACCCCGTCACCCGGCAGGTCCGCCTGCTCTACGCGATCTCCTTCATGGCGGAGTTCTCGCCTGTCATCGCCATCTGGGTCGTCTATCTGACCGACTTCCGCGACCTGACGCTCGCCCAGGTCGGGTTGATGGAGGGCCTCTACTGGTTCATCAAACTCGCGCTGGAGGTGCCGTCCGGCGCGTTCGCGGACCGCTTCGGGCGGCGGCGCGCATTCATCGTCGCCGCCACCGCCGAGGGCCTCGGGGCGATCGTGTTCGCGCTCGCGGGGAACTTCTGGCTGCTCACGCTCTCCTATCTCCTCTGGTCGGGCGGCTTCGCGTTCCGCTCCGGCAACAACACCGCCTACCTGTACGACGCGCTTGCCGCCGGCAACCGGCAGGCCGAGTACGGCGACCGCGCCGGCGTCATGGGCGCGCTCGGCACCACGGCGTTTAGCATCGGTGGCGTCCTGGGCGCGCTGGTCGCGGCCGCGACCACGCTCCAGATCGGCGTCCTCACCGGCGTCGTCGCCTACATCCTCCAGATCCCGATCCTCTGGATGCTGCGCGAACCGCCGAGGTCGACCGTGACGTCCACGCCGCTCGGCTACGCCGCCACGCTCACCACCGCGTTCGGCGCGCTTCGACGCCGCGCCAGCCTGCGCAACGTGATCCTGTTCGAGATCGCGCTCACCACCTTCTTCCCTGCCCACTTCCTCCTCGGGCAACCGTTCCTCTCCGAGCACGGCGTCTCGCTCGCGCTGTTCGGCGTCCTGTTCGTCCCGGTGCAGCTCGCCGGCGCCGGGATGATGCTGCTCTCCGGGCGTGCCGTCCGATGGCTCGGCCTGCACCGCCTGCTCTTCGTCTCGCTGAGCGCGGTCGTCGCCGGCCTCGCCGTGCTCGCAGCGGTCGACCACGTCGCGGCGTTCGCCGGCCTCGCGCTCGCGCAGGCCGGCTTCGGCCTCGCCGCACCCGCCATCGGCGCCTACGTGAACGACCGCACGGAGTCCGAGGTCCGCGCGACGATCCTGTCGGTCGCGCCGCTGGGGACAGCGCTCTCGTTCACCATCGTCGCGCCGGTCGCCGGCGTGCTCGGCGACGGCTCGCTGCAACTCGGATTCGGCGTCCTCGCAGGCGTGATCCTCGCCGGCGCCGGCGCCGCCTACCTCGCCTGGAGGCGCGCCGACGCGCGCGACGCCACGAGGGCGCTCGGGTAGGCTCGCCCTACCTCAAACGCCCACCCCGCACCGGGAAGGCCCGCGCATGCCCGTCCTCACCGCACGCCGTCTGCTGCTCACGGGCGTCGCCGCCCTCGCGCTCCTCGCCGGCGCCTGCAGCGAAGCAGCGCCCGAGGATGCATCGCCCGCAGCCGCGGAGGCCACCGCCGCCGCGACCGCGACGGGAGAGGCGACCGACACGCCGACCGCCACGCCGGAGCCGGAGGTCACGTACGACCCCACGCTCGTGCTCGACGATGTCGACTGCACGCCGGAGGCGCTGGCGATCGCGGACGAGACCTACACCGAGGCGTTCGTCACGGCGCACTACGTCGTCGGCGACGTCCTCGGCGCGGTCTGCCACGGCGAGGAGAACCCGCGGCTGCTGGAGGCGTGGGAGATGTTGCGCGCCTTCGTCCCGGCGGAGGAGTTCGACACGCTCGTGCTCTTCGCCGGCTTCGAGCACCTGGGCGACGACTCCGACCCGCTCGGCAACATCATCGCCTACGTCAACTCCACCGCGGACCCGCTCCGCACGCGCTTCCAGATCTCGATCAACCTCGCGGTGGAGGAAGACGCCGACCCGCGCCGCCTCACGCTGGCGCACGAGTTCAGCCACATCTTCACGCAGGAGGACGACCAGCTCGACCGCACGATGGACCCGTTCGCCTGCCCCACCTACTACAACGGCGAGGGCTGCTTCGAAGCGGACGCCTACATCGCGGAGTGGATCGCCGCGTTCTGGGACCCCGCGGACATCGAGGCGATCGACCCGTGGGCGGAGGACGTGGACGGCGCGTTCGCGCGGTGTGACACGGACGGCGGGTTCCTCGGCCCGTACGCCGCCACCTCGCCGGAGGAGGACTTCGCGGAGGCGTTCTCCGCCTTCGTCTTCGACCTGGAGGTGGAGACGCCCGGCCTCGAGGCGCGCTACGCGTTCTTCGAGGAACGCCCCGCACTCCGCGCCTTCCGTGACGCCGCCCGTGCCGCCGCCCTCACCCCGATCGACAACACCTTCGAGGGCTGCGGCTAGGCCAACCTCCCTGCTGACACGCACCGAGGGGGCCTCGCGGCCCCCTCGGTCGTTCCTAGCCCTGCTTCGCGCTAGACCCCGGCGACCTGCGCCTCCAGCACCTCCGGCTGCGCCGCCCCGGCAACGCGCTCAAAGGTGAAGTCCGCACCGTCGTGGTCCACGGTGATGCGGTCACCCTCCCGGAACTCGCCGGAAAGGACGCGCTTCGCCAGCGGGTTCTCCACCTTGCGCTCGATCAGGCGGCGCAGCGGGCGCGCCCCGAACTCCGGGTCGTACCCCTCGCGTGCGAGGACATCCAGCGCGCGCTCCGTCACGGCGAAGTCGATCGCGCGCTCGGTCAGGCGCTCCCGCACCGCGTCCACCTCCAGCGCGGCGATGCGACGGATCTCCGGCTCCGTCAGCGGCTCGAAGACGATGATGTCGTCCAGCCGGTTCAGGAACTCCGGGCGGAACGCGCGCTTCAGCGCGCCCTCCACCTCGCGGTGCAGGCGGTCGGCGTCGCCGTCGCTCGTCGCGCGGCGGAAGCCCAGCGCCTCCGTCTTCGCCCCGGTGCCGAGGTTGCTGGTCATGACGATGACGGTGTTGCGGAAGTCCACGGTGCGCCCGTGGCTGTCCGTCAGCCGCCCGTCGTCCATCACCTGCAGCAGCGTGTTGAAGATGTCCGGGTGCGCCTTCTCGATCTCATCGAACAGGATCACCTGGTACGGCCGGCGGCGGACCGCCTCCGTCAGTTCGCCCGCCTGGTCGAAGCCCACGTAGCCCGGGGGCGCGCCGATCAGCCGCGACGCAGTGTGGCGCTCCTGGTACTCCGACATGTCCAGGCGGATCAGCGCGTCCGCGTCGTCGAACAGGTACTCCGCCAGCGCCCGCGCCAGGTACGTCTTGCCGACACCCGTGGGGCCGACGAACACGAACGAACCGATCGGCCGGCGCGGGTCCTTCAGCCCGGCACGCGCGCGCCGGATCGCGTCCGCCAGCGCGGTGATCGCGCGGTCCTGTCCCACCACGCGCTCGTGGAGGAACTCCTCCATCTTCAGCAACTTCTCGGACTCGCCCTCCAGCATCCGGTCGACCGGCACGCCGGTCATCTGCGCGATCAGCGCGGCGATGTCCGTCTCCGTCACGTCGTCCGAGAGCCCGTGCGCCGCCTGCCACTCCGCGCGGCGCGCGCCGTACTCCTGCTGGATCGCCAGCACCTCCTGCTTGATGCGCGCCGCCTCCTCGAAGTCCTGCCGCGAGGCGGCCGCATCGAGGCGGTCGTTCGCCGCGTCCAGGCGGCGCTTCAGGTCGCGCACCTCCGGCGAGATCGACTCCGCCTCGATCACGTGGCGGGACGCCGCCTCGTCGATCAGGTCGATCGCCTTGTCCGGCAGGTGGCGCTCCGTCAGGTAGCGCGCGCCGAGGCGCACCGCGGACTCCACCGCGGCGTCCGTGATCTTGATGCCGTGGTGCTCCTCGTACTTCGGGCGCAGCCCGCGCAGGATCGCGATCGCGTCCTCCACGCTCGGCTCGTCCACGTACACCGGCGAGAAGCGCCGCTCCAGCGCCGGGTCGGACTCGATGTGCTTGCGGTACTCGTCCAGCGTCGTCGCGCCGACCACGCGCAGTTCGCCGCGCGCCAGCGCCGGCTTCATCATGTTGCTCGCGTCGATCGCGCCGTCCGCGCCGCCCGCACCCACGACCGTGTGCAGCTCGTCTATGAACAGGATGATTTCGCCCGCGGACTGCTTCACCTCGTTCATCACGGCCTGCAGGCGCTCTTCGAACTCGCCGCGGAACTTGGAGCCCGCCAGCAGCGCGCCCATGTCCAGCGCCAGCACGCGCTTCCCCTTGAGGCGGTCCGGCACGTCCCCCTCAACGATGCGCTGGGCGAGGCCCTCCACGATCGCCGTCTTGCCCACGCCGGCCTCACCGATGAGGACCGGGTTGTTCTTGGTGCGGCGGTTGAGGATCTGCATCACGCGCGCGACTTCAACATCGCGCCCGATCACCGGGTCCAGTTTGCCCTGCTGCGCGAACTCCGTGAGGTCACGCGCCCACTTCGCGAGCGCCTGGTAATGGGACTCCGCCGTGGGCGAGTCCACGCGCGCGCTGCCGCGCACCTGCGCGAGCGCCCGGTAGATGCGCTCCTTCGTGATCTGGAACTCGCGCATCACGCCGGCCGCTTCGCCCTCGCGCGCGTCGGCGATCGCGACGAGCAGGTGCTCCACGCCCACGTACTCGTCCTTCAGGCGCGCCGCCTCCGCGTTCGCCGCCTCCAGCATCTGGACGATGCGCGGCGTGGTGTAGATCTGCACCACGTCCTGCTGCAGCCGTGGCGCGCGGTCCAGGCCCGCCTTGATCGCGCGGGCGAGCGCGTCCACGTCCACACCCATCTTCGTCAGCACGTCCCGCGCGAGGCCGTCCCGACGGCTCACGAGCGCGAAGAAGACGTGCTCCACGTCCCACTGCGCGTGGCGGGATTCGCGCACCAGCTCCTGGGACGCCTGCAGGATCTCCTGCGCCTGCTCCGTGAACCGGTCCTGTCGCATCATCGGGCATCACCTCCGCGGCCCTGCGCCGCGCTGTTGTCGTTCGTCTGCGCTCGGCCCTCGTAGCGGGCGAGCGCCGCGCGCGCCGCGTCTCGCTCCGCGCGCGTCTGCTCCAGTTCGCGCTGCATCTCTTCGATCTGACGGCGCATCTGGAGGATCACCTCGACCCCCGCGAGGTTCACGCCCAGGTCGTTCACCAGCCGGACCACCTGCCGCAGCCGCTCCACGTCCTCCGCGGAGAACAGCCGCGTGTTGCCCTGCGACCGCGCCGGCCGCAGCAGGCCGATGCGCTCGTAGGAGCGGATCGTCTGCTGGTGCAGCCCGACCATCCGCGCCACCACCGAGATCTGGAACACCGGCTCGTCGTGCGAAAACGTCACGAGGCCGCCTCCGTCCGGGCGGTCGCGTCCGCCTCCGCCGTCGTCTCGCGCAGCCGCTCGAAGAGCGCGCGCTGCTCGTCCGTCATCGGCTCCGGCAGCACCAGCCGCACCTTCGCGAACAGGTCGCCGAAGCCACCCTCGCGCCGAGGCATCCCCTGGCCCGCGAGCCGGAAGACGCGGCCGCCCTGCGTGCCGGCGGGGATGCGCAGCGCGAGCGCCTTCCCTTTCAGCGTGGGCACGCGCACCTCACCGCCCAGCGCCGCCTCCGCCACGGGCGCGTCCACCTCCACGTGCAGGTCGTCGCCGCGGCGCTCGAAGCGCGGGTGCGCGGCCACCTCCACGCGGATGAACAGGTCGCCCGGCGCGCCGCCGTTCGACCCGGGCGCGCCCTTCCCGGCGATCCGGATGCGCTGGCCGTCCGCCACCCCGGCCGGGATCGACACTTCCAGCCGCCGAGGCGTGGCGATGCTCCCGCTGCCGCGGCAGGCGTGGCAGGTCGCGCTCGCGATCTGGCCGGTGCCGCCACACGTCCGGCACGGCTCCGCGCCGCTGCGCACCTCGATGGTGCGGGTGAGACCGGCGTACGCCTCCTCCAGCGTCAGGCGCAGCCCCGTCTCCAGGTCCTGCCCGCGCTGGCGGCCGGAGGCGCGCCGGAACAGCGACTCGAACATCCCACCGCCGCCACGCCCGCCGCCGAACAGGTCGCCGAGGTCGATGCCCTCGCCACCCTGGAAGGAGAAGCCACCCGCGGGGCCGCCGAATCCGGCGCCCGCCCCCTGGCGGCGGCGCATCTCCTCGATCTGGTCGGCGTGCTGCCACTGGTCGCCGTACTGGTCGTACTTGCGGCGCTTCTCCGCGTCCGACAGCACCTCGTACGCGGCGTTGATCTGCTTGAAGCGCGCCTCCGCGTCCGGGTTGCCCGGGTTCACGTCCGGGTGCCACTGGCGTGCCAGGCGGCGGTACGCGGAGCGGATCTCCTTGTCGGAGGCCCCGCGCTTCACACCCAGGGTGTCGTAGTAGTCCTGCGCCATGCCGTCAGTATACACGCCACCCGATGTTCAAACGCAATCTATCTGAGTCATCATGACTCATATCTCTTGACGTGTTCCCGGTGATAGTCGTACGCTTCTGCCATCGGGCGCGGCGGCCCGATGGCGTGACCCCTCGACCGCCTCGGGCGGGACGGATGGCCCTCCCCGCGGGCCACGCGAGGGGCGCACGATCGCTTCGCCACCGCGCGATGGCACTGACCCGCCCGCCTCGGGCGGCCCACTCTGGATGGAAGGAGCAACCCTCGATGGCTGATGTTGTGCGACGTGACCCGTTCTTCACCCCGGTCCGGCAGATGATGGAGCGGATGTTCGACGACCCGTTCTTCCGCGACGCCGCCCGCACCCCCTTCGGCTTCCCGACCGAGGAGGGCTCCCTGGCGCTGGACGTCTACGAGAAAGACAACCGGCTGCACGTGGAGGCCAGCCTCCCCGGCTTCAAGAAGGAAGAGATCGACGTCCGCGTGGAGGACGGCATCCTCTCCATCCGCGCCCAGCGGAACGAGGAGAAGGAGGAGCGCGGCGAGAAGTTCTACCGCCGCGAGCGCTCCTGGGGCGCCGTCTCCCGTCGCGTCGCCCTACCGGGCATCGTGAAGGACGCCCCGGTGGAGGCGGAACTGAAGAACGGCGTGCTCACGCTGGCGATCGCCCTCCCGCAGAAGGCGGAGCCGAAGCAGATCGAGATCAAGGGCGAGTAGCCTCCGCTCCCTCCGGCGGTCTCGCCCGGTCTCGCAGGAACCCCGGCCTCACCCGCCGGGGTTCCTGCCGTCTGCGCCACCCCGCGCCGTGGGGTACCCTCCCATGACGACCGTTGGAGGAGGGGCCATGAAGGTCATCGGCAAGCAACTGGGCACCGTCCTCGTCGACATGTACGAGGACATCGAGAAGCGCCTGAAGAGGGAGGCGGCGCGCGACCTGAAGGTCGTCGCCTTCGACGGCGCCTCCTTCTCCGACATCCAGTGGGGCGACCACGAGGTGGTGATCTCGCTCCACAACGGCGTCCCCACGCGCGCCCTCAACCACATCCTCGGCATCGCCCTCCAGCACATCCGGCAGCGGCTGGACCTCTACCCCGCCGTGGTGCGCGGCCAGACGGACGTGGAGGGCGGCGCGCTGGTCCGCTCCGCGCTGCGCGAGTTAATCATGAGCCCGGAGGCGGAGCAGCAGGTCGCCCCGCTCAAGATCGACATCACCTGGGAACTGAAGCAGCGGCACGAGGGCTTGAAGCAGCTCCTGCGCGACGCCCCCGAGGAGTGGAACGACGAGGGCTCCATCGGCCACGCGTTCGCCGCGCTCCAGTACGCCCGCTTCACCATCGAACACCCGGAGGAGCTCTGGGACGGGCTGCGCACGCAGTTCCGCAAGCAACTGCCGGCGGCGGCGATGACCGGCGACGAGATCATCAGCCTGGTCGCCCAGCGCGGCTGGAAGACCCCGGGCGCGTGCGTGGAGTCGCTGGTCGCCGTCCGTGACGCGCTCGGCCTCAACGCCTTCGTGGCGATCGAGGACCGGCGGAACGGCCGCGTCTTCTAGGCGCGTTCCCGCGCTTCGCGAGACCTCGGACGCCTCAGGAGCCGGCCACGGCCCCCATGTCGCCGCCCGCGGCGACGGGCATCACGGCGTCCTTCGCCCAGCCGCGCAGGTAGGCCGCCCACTCCCGGTACCGCTCCACGTACGGGGCGTACACCACCGCCGGGTGCGCGGAGGGCTGAAAGGGCGCGTGGAGCAACGGCATCCGCGCCTCCTGCGGCGTGCGGCCACCCTTCCGGTGGTTGCACTCGCGGCACGCCGTGACCAGGTTCAGCCAGTCGTGGCCGCCACCCCGGTGCTTCGGGATCACGTGGTCCAGGGTGAGGGTGCCGCCGCGCTGGCCGCAGTACTGGCAGCGTTCGCCATCGCGGGCGAAGACCTCGCGGCGGGTGAGGCGAGGGCGGGGGTGGGGGCGTCGGACGTAGGAGCGCAGGCGGATGACGGAGGGGGTCAGGTAGTGCCGGGCCTCGGCACCGGGTATGGGCTCGCCCCCGTTCTCGAGGATCTCCGCCTTGCCCCGGTAGACCAGCACGAAGGCGCGTCTGACGGAGCAGACGTTCAGCGGCTCGTAGTTCTGGTTCAGGACGAGCGCCCGGTGATGCACCGCCACGGCCACCCTCGTTCCCCGGGGCCGGGCGAACCGGCCGTCTCCACCGCCCGTGGCTCGGACGGCGTGTGTGGGTTCGGATCGAGCGCAGTGTACCGGATCGCGTCTCGCCCGTGAGCGCCTAGTCGCCCGCCGTCGCCGAGGCCGGGACGCCCTCGGCGCCCTCGAGGATCGGCGCGATCGCGCCGAGCGCCTCGCGCCACTCGGACAGCTGGCCCAGCGGGTCGCTGAACTCGGACGGCAGGCCGAGTTCGGCGAGCGGGACGCGTTCGAGGAACAGCGGCGCCAGCGTGGACTCGTCCACCGCCTTCGCCACCGTCTCGGAGGCCGGGAACACGGCGAACGCGATGAGGCCGAACTGCACGTACAGCAGGCCGCGGATCAGCCCGAGGAACGCGCCGCCGAGCGAGTCGACCGGCCCGAGCAGCAGCAGACTCGCGGTCTGCTTCAGCACCGCAGCCAGCACCATGCCCGCGACCATCGCCCCGGTCACGATCGCGCCAAACGAGACGAACTGGCGCGTCGTCGCGTCCTCGATCAGGAAGTCCAGGTTCGCGGCCAGGTCGTCGTACAGCATGCCGCCGAGGACGATGCCGGCGATCACAGCGAGGAGCATGACGACCTGGCGGATGAGGCCGGCGGAGTAGCCGCGGAACACCGTCCACGCGATCACGCCGGCGATGAGCAGGTCAACCCAGTTCATGCACGCCTCGCCCCTGGTGCCCGCCCGAGGGGGATCGTAACACCGGCCAGCAGCCCCGCGCCGTCAGTCGAACCCGAGGTGGCGCTGCCGCATGGACACCCAGCGGCGCGGCCCCTGGCCAATGACCACGTGGTCCAGCACCGGCACCTCCAGCAGCGCGCCCGCCTGCACCGCCTCGCGCGTGAACGCCACGTCGTCCGGACTCGGCGTCGGGTCGCCGCTCGGGTGGTTGTGCGCGATCGCGATCTTGGAGGCGTTCCGCTGGATGGCGGTGCGGAACAGTTCCGCCATGCGCCCCGGCGCGGCGCTGATCGTGCCGCGGTACAGCACCGGCGCCGCCATCACGCGGTGCTTCGTGTCCAGCACCAGCACGCGCAGTTCCTCCTGCGGCAGCAGTTCCATCTCCGGCTGCAACAGCCGCGCGATGTCCTCCGGCCCCGTCACCTGCGGCCGCGCGTCGCCGTCCAGCACGGACATCCGCCGCCCGAGTTCGAACGCCGCGGCGATCGTCGTCGCCTTCGCCTGCCCCAGGCCGTGGACCGCGGCGATGCCGGCGACGTCGCTCGCCGCGAGGCCACGGAGGCCGTCGCGCTCCGCGAGCAGGCGCTGCGCGATCTGCATCACGTCCTCGCGCGCGGTGCCGGTGCGCAGCAGGATCGCGAGCAGTTCGTCCGTGCGCAGCGCCTGCGGCCCGAGGCGTTCGAGGCGCTCGCGCGGCCGTTCCTCCTCCGCCATCTCCGCCACGCGCAGCCGGTACGGCGGCGGCTGGTCAGGGACGGGCGGGGAAGGCTCCGCAGTCATGCGAGGTCGGGCGCCTGCGCGGTGCGCTCCACGGTGAGGATGACGTTGGTGTGCGGCCAGTGGAGGATCGCCACCTCGTCACCCACGCGGAGTTCGCGGGCGGTGAGTTCGCCCACCTCGAACAGTCGCTTCTCCACCACCAGGTAGTTCACGCGCCCCATCCACAGCACGCGCGACTTGCTCCAGAGCCGCTGCACCTCGCCGCGCGTCTCCTGCGGGCGCGCTACCACGTCCCGCAGCGCGTGCAGCGCCTCGTAGTCGATCGCGAGGGCGCAGATGCCGAGGATGACGACGCCGATGATCGAGCCGGGGAGGTTGCCGATCGCGACGATCAGCAGCCACGTGAACAGCGCGCCGATGGGCGCGAAGATCGCCACGCGCCGGAGGACCACCAGCCGGTGGTTCGGCTGGTACTCCAGGTAGCGGGCCGGGTCGTACTCAGGAAGGCTCATGCGTCCCCTGGGCGTGCGCGGTCCGTCTCGGCGTTACTGGCTCGGGATGATCAGTTCCTGCCCGACCTGGATGGTAGCGGGGTCCGTGATGCCGTTCGCCACCGCGATGGCATTCGCCAGCGATTCGATCTGCGACGGGTCAGAGGCGAAGAGCGACGCGATCAGGAAGAGCGTGTCGCCGGGCTGTACCACGTACGTCTGCGACTCGGCGGTGGGCGTGGGCGTTGCGGTGGCGGTGGGCGTCGCGGTCGTCTCCGGCGTCGCCGTGGGCGTGGGGGAACCCTCGGACGGCTCGGCGGTCGCGGTCACCTCCGGGGTGGCGGTGGGCGTGGCCGTCTGCACGACCCCGGCGAGGGCGGCCGGTGGGCCGTCCTGGTCGGCGCGCGCGGGGGGCAGCACCAGCAGCCAGACGGCGACGATCGAGCCGATCAGCAGCGCGGCGATGGAGCCTCGGTAGACGCGGTAGGACGGCAACGCCAGGGCGGGGTCCATGCACCGCTCGCAGATCGCGTCGCCGTGCTGGTCGCAGTAGAGCGCCCCGCATCGCGGGCACTCCTGCGTGGCGTCTTCGTCACATTGGAAGCACTGCACGGATCGAGCCTATCACCGCTCACGGCCCGGCCGCACGCGGCGAGCGCCCGGAACGGCAACGGAGCACCGGCCGTGGGGCCGGTGCTCCGTGAAGGCTCCGAAACGGAGCCGGGCAGAGGGCGGAGCCTACTTGAGCTCGACCTTCGCGCCGGCCTCCTCGAGCTTCTTCTTGGCCTCCTGGGCCTCGGCCTTCGGCATGTCTTCCTTGATCGGCTTCGGGGCAGCCTCCACCAGGTCCTTGGCCTCCTTGAGGCCCAGGGCGGTGAGCTCGCGCACGACCTTGATCACGTTGATCTTGTTCGCGCCGAAGTCCGTCAGGACCAGCGTGAAGGAGTCCTGCTCCTCCTCCGCGGCGGCGGCGCCACCGGCGGCCGGGGCCGCGGCCACGGCGACCGGCGCAGCGGCCGTCACGCCGAACTCTTCCTCGATCGCCTTGTTCAGGTCGCGGAGCTCGATCAGGGTCATGCCCTTGATGACGTCCAGGACCTCTTCAACCTTGCTCATCATGTCCTCCATGTTCCGCCCATCCGGGCGGGTGACTGCGCGAATGAATGACGCCGCGGGTACGCCGGGTGGCGCCGCCTAGCCGGCTTCCTCCAGCTGCTTCGCTCGCGCCTCGACCAGGCCAACGAACTTGCGCTGCGTCGCGACCAGCAGGCCGCTGAACTCCGCGATCTTGCCCACCAGGTTCCCGGCCAGCTTGGCGACCAGTTCTTCCTTGCTGGGCACGGTCGCCAGGTCCCGGATGTACGTCTCGTCCACCACTTGGCCATCCACCACGCCGCGGCGGATGAAGACCTTGGAGTCGGCGTTCTCGCGGAGATAGGTGACCAGGGCCTTGGACGGGCCCACCGGCTCGTCGTAACCCACGATGACCGCCGTGGGGCCTTCCGCGAGTTCGGCGAACTCCGGGTGGCCCGAGCGCTCTGCGGCAATGCGCAGCAGCGTGTTCTTCACGACGTGCATCTCAGCGCCGGCATCACGCAGCTTGCGGCGGAGCTCGGTCTGCTTCGCCATCCCCACGCCCTGGTACTGGGCTGAGATAGCGATGTGGGCCCGGCTCAGGACCTCCACCAGCTCCGCGACCTGCGCCTCCTTGCGGGGGGTCGGCACGCGTTCCTCCTTCTTCCGGCCGTGCCGTCTCCCCCTGGAAACAGCACGCGCCCTGCACCGCCGAGGTGAGGGCGCGGAACGCGGTCGCGCGTGGGCGCGGCCGGGAGTTGCGCGGTTACCCTCGCCTGCACGGGCGGCCGGTCCCGGCCATTCATCCCCTGGGGGGAACCCGTGGTCTCTGGCGGCGGCCCCATGGCGGGGCCGTGAACATCGAGTATGCGGCGGGCGTCCGTTTCCGTCTACGGGGGACGGACGCCCGCCGCCAGTCCGATCTGGCTTACGCCGTGGCGACCGCCTTCAGCTCCGTCAGGTCCAGCGGCACGCCGGGGCCCATGGTCGAAGCGAGCGAGGCGGTGCGGATCAGTTCGCCCTTCGCGCCCTGCGGGCGGTTCCGGTTGATCTCCGACACCATGGCGCGCAGGTTCTCCGTGAGCGCCTCCTCCGTGAAGGAGGCCTTGCCCAGGATGACGTGCAGCACGTTGCTACGGTCGATGCGGAACTCCACGCGGCCGGCCTTCGCCTCCTGGACGCCGCGGCCAATGTCCTCCGCGTTCAGGACGGTGTTGTTGCGCGGGTTCGGCATCAGGCCGCGCGGGCCCAGGATGCGGCCCAGGCCACCGACCTTGCCCATCAGCTCGCGCTGTGCGATCGCGACGTCGAAGTCGGTGAAGCCCTCCTGCACGCGCTTGATGAGGTCGTCCGAGCCCACGTGCTCCGCGCCGGCGGCCTGCGCCTGCGCGGCGGCATCGCCTTCGGCGAAGACCGCGACGCGGATCTCCTTGCCGATGCCGTTCGGCAGCACCACGGAGCCGCGCAACTGCTGGTCCGCGTGGCGGCCGTCCAGGCCCGTCTTCATGTGCAGTTCCACGGTCTCGTCGAAGCGCGCCGTGGCGCACTCCTTCACGAGCTTGACCGCGTCCGAGATGGAGTAGGCGCGGGACTTGTCCACGCGCTGGCGCAGTTCAACGACGCGCTTTGCGACCTTCGGCATTAGTCCACCACCTCGATCCCCATGGAGCGGGCAGAGCCCTCCACGGTACGCATCGCCTGCTCCAGGTCGCCGGTGTTGAGGTCCGGCAACTTGATGGTGGCGATCTCGCGCAGCTGGGCGCGGGTCACCTGGCCCACCTTCGAGACGATGTTCTTGGCCGAGCCGCGGTCCACGCCGGCGGCGCGGCGCAGCAGGTCGGACGCGGGCGGGGTCTTGAGGACGAACGTGAAGGAGCGGTCCTCGAAGACCGTGACCTTCGCGGGGATGATGCCGATCATCGCCTTCGTCTGCTCGTTGTACCCCTTGCAGAACTCCATGATGTTGATGCCGTGGGGGCCCAGTGCAGTACCCACCGGCGGCGCGGGGTTCGCGGCGCCGGCTTTCAACTGCAGGGTCACGACGGTGCGGACCTTCTTCGCCATGCCTGTCTCCTATCGCCCGGGTTCACGCCGCCATCCGGCGGACGCCTCCCGTGCTCCCTCGTACTGAGGTATCGCCTATTGCTTCTCGACCCCGAGGAAGTCGAGCTCCACGGGCGTCTCGCGCCCGAACATGGACACCAGCACGCGCACACGGCCACGCTCGAGGTCGATCGAGTCGACCACGCCGACCATGTCGCTGAACGGCCCGTCCGTGACCAGCACGGACTCGCCGATCTCGAACCCCACGTTGACGCGCGGCTGGCCGTGCGTCTCCTCGCGCATCATCTGTTCCATCTCCGCGTCCGGGATCGGCGTGGGCCGTTCCTTCTGCTCGGAGGTGGTGGAGGCGAACCCGGTGACGCCGGGCGTGTTGCGCACCACGTGCCACGTGCCCTCGTCCATCACCATGTGGACGAACACGTAGCCCGGGAACTTCTTGTGCGAGACCGTCCGGCGCTGGCCGTTCTTGATCTCGATCTCTTCGATGGTGGGGATGAACACCGTGAAGATCTTGCCGCCCAGGTCCATCGCCTTGACGCGCTGCTCCAGGGAGGTCTTCACCTTGTTCTCGTAACCGGAGTACGTCTGGACGATGTACCAGGCACGCCCGTCCGAGGGCTGCTCGTCGGAGACGGCGACATCTGATTCGCGCTGCTCGTTCATGCGTGCCCCCTTAGCGCAGGATGGTCTGCTCGACGACCCAGCCGAAGGCCAGGTCAGCCGCGCCCAGGACCGCGCCAATGGCCAGCGCGACGACGATCACGACGAAGGTAAGGTTGCCCACCTCCCGGCGGCTGGGCCACGTGACCTTCTTGAGTTCGCTCAGGATGTCCTGCGCCCAGCGCGGCTTGAAGAACGAGCCCTTGCGCGGCGCCTCGGAGGGCGCGGAAGTGCTGATCATCGGGCCCTGCGGGCGCGCCTGAGGCGCCTGGCGCTGGCGACGTTCGGCGCGCTGCTGGGCGCGCCGCTGTTCTCGGCCCATGGTTCCGTCCTGACTCCCGCTCTAGTGGCGGTGCGTGCGTCGTGCGGAGCCGGCCGGGGGACGCGGTGTGGTTACCGCGTCTCCCGGTGCGACTGGTGGGTGCGGCAGCGCGGGCAGTACTTGCTCAGCTCCAGCCGCTCCGGGTCGTTCCGCTTGTTCTTCTTGGTGCTGTAGTTGCGCTCACGGCACTCCGTGCACGCCAGCGTGATGTGGTCGCGGTCCACACCCTTCTTGGCCATCTGGATCCCCCCAACCGCAGCCCGCTACCCGGGCGGCTGGTCGTTACTCGACGATCTTGGTGACGACGCCCGCGCCCACCGTCCGGCCACCCTCACGGATGGCGAACCGCAGGCCTTCTTCGATGGCGATCGGGTAGATGAGCTCGATGTCCATCTCGATGTTGTCCCCGGGCATCACC
>BTUI01000016.1:0-58442 GCA_045863195.1 Chloroflexota bacterium | reverse complement strand
GGTGATGCCCGGGGACAACATCGAGATGGACATCGAGCTCATCTACCCGATCGCCATCGAAGAAGGCCTGCGGTTCGCCATCCGTGAGGGTGGCCGGACGGTGGGCGCGGGCGTCGTCACCAAGATCGTCGAGTAACGACCCGACCCGCACGGGCGAGCGTGTTCAGCTAGGAACTGCAGATGGCTCAGCAACGCATCCGGATCAAGTTGAAGGCATTCGACCACCGCGTGCTGGACGCCTCGGCGAAGCAGATCGTCGAGTCGGCCCAGCGCACGGGTGCGGTCGTGGCCGGCCCGGTGCCGCTGCCGACGCGCATCCGGCGGTTCACGGTGATGCGCTCGCCGTTCATTGACAAGGACTCTCGCGACCAGTTCGAGACGCGGACGCACAAGCGTCTGATCGACATCCTCGAGCCGACGTCGCGCACGGTGGACACGCTGATGCGGCTGCAATTGCCGTCCGGTGTGGACATCGAGATCAAGCTGTAAGGACGCCGGTATGACGACCGGGATGATCGGCCGCAAGGTCGGCATGATGCGCCTGTACGACGGCTCCGGCCGTTCGCGCGGTGTCACCGTGATCGAGCTTGGCCCCAATTTCGTCACCCAGGTGCGGACGCCGGAGCGCGACGGGTACACCGCCGTGCAGCTGGGGTTCCCCGGGCGGCGCAAGCGTGTGAACCGCCCTCAGCGCGGGCACCTTCAGAAGGCCGGGCTGGCGAACCGCCCGCAGGCGCTGACGAAATTGCAGGAGTTCCGGGTGGAGGACGCGGGTGCGTTCTCCGTGGGCCAGGAGCTGCGCTGCGAGCAGTTCACCCCGGGCGCCTTCGTGGACGTGACCGCGACCTCGAAGGGCAAGGGCTTTGCCGGCGGCGTGAAGCGGCACCACTTTGCCGGTGGTCCGAAGACGCACGGCCAGTCTGACCGGCACCGCGCGCCGGGCTCGATCGGGTCTGGCACCACGCCGGGCCGGGTCTACAAGGGCCTGCGCATGGCGGGGCACATGGGCTCCGTGACCAGCACGGTGCTGAACCTGCTGGTGGTCGCGGTGGACCCGTCCCGCAACCTGATCTTCGTGGAGGGCTCCGTCCCGGGCCCGCGCACGGGGATCGTCAGCGTCCGCGACGCGCGTCGAGCGGCGCTGAAGTCCTTCTCCGCGCCGGAGATCCCGAGCGCCGCCGTGGAGGCCGAACTGGCCGTCGCGGAGGCGGAGGAAGCGGCCGCCGAGGCGGACGCCGCTGAGACGAACGAGACGCCCGAGGCCGCTGAGGCCGGGGCCGCCGAGCAGAGCGAGGCCTAGCGATGAAGCTCCAGGTACTCAACCTGTCCGGCCAGCCCACCCAGGAGATCGACGTGGACGACGCGGTGTTCGGCATTGAGCCGAACGTGGCCGTGGTCCATCAGACGCTCCTCGCGCAGCTCGCGGCTCGCCGTATCGGCACCGCGAACACGAAGACGCGCGGCGAGGTGGATGGCTCCAGCCGGAAGATCCGCCGCCAGAAGGGCCTGGGCATGTCCCGGCAGGGCACCCACCGCGCGCCGCACCGGCGTGGTGGTGGTGTGGTCTTCGGCCCGAAGACGCGCGACTACACGCAGAAGCTGCCGAAGCGCATGCGCCGGCTGGCGATCCGCTCCGTGCTCTCCGACCGCGCGGCGGACGGCCGCCTGCGCGTGGTGGAGGGGCTGGCGCTGGCGCAGCCGTCCACGAAGGGTGTCGCCGCGCTGCTGGAGGCGACCGGCGCCGGTTCGTCCGCGCTGATCGTGACCGGCGCGCCGAACCGCGTGGTCTACAAGTCCGCGCGGAACATCGATGGTGCGGACGCGCTGCCGGCGGACACGCTGAACGTGGCGGACATGCTCTCGCACCGCACGCTGGTGCTGACCGTGGACGCGGTGCGCCGGATTGAGGCGCTGTGGGGCGGGGAGCGGTCCAGCGGCCGCCCGCGTCCGGCCTCGACGCTGGTGGAGGCCTAACCGATGCCGAAGCAGATCCACCCGTATGAAGTGCTGCGGCGCCCGGTGGTGACCGAGAAGAGCACGCTGCTGTCCGCCCAGCGGAAGTACGTGTTCGAGGTGGCCGAGGGATCCAACAAGCCGCAGATCAAGGAAGCCGTGCAGCGGGCGTTCAACGTCACCGTGGAAGAAGTCAACACCACGATGATGCGCGGCCGCCGCCGCCGCGGGCGCAACGGGCGCGCGGCGGGCCCGGTGCCGACGTGGAAGAAGGCGATCGTGACGCTCAAGGCGGGCGACACGATCGAATTCTTCGAGGGCGTGTAGGGGGTTAGCGATGCCGATCCGGAAGTTCCGCCCCACCTCGCCCGGTCGCCGTGGCGCCAGCGGGTTCACGTTCCAGGAGATCACGAAGAAGGAGCCGGAGAAGAGCCTCACGGTCTCCAAGAGCCGCATCTCCGGCCGTGGCCAGGGCAAGATCTCGATCCGTCACCGTGGCGGTGGGGCCAAGCGCCTCATCCGCATCATCGACTTCAAGCGCGACAAGATCGGCGTGCCGGGCACGGTCCGCGCGATCGAGTACGACCCCGGGCGGTCGGCGCGCATCGCGCTGGTCTTCTACGCAGACGGCGACAAGCGCTACATTCTGGCGCCGGACGGCGTGAAGGTGGGCTCCGCGATCTTGAGCGCGTCTGACGCGCCGATCGCGGCCGGCAACACGCTCCCGCTGTCGGCGATCCCGACCGGTACGGCGATCCACAACGTGGAGATGACGCCGGGCCGTGGCGGCCAGCTGGCGCGCTCCGCCGGTGTCTCGATCCAGTTGATGGCGAAGGACAACGGCTTCGCGCTGCTGCGCATGCCGTCCGGTGAGATGCGCCAGGTGCCGGACGGGTGCCGAGCCACCATCGGCGTGGTCGGCAACGTGGAGCACGGGCAGCTGAAGCTGGGCAAGGCGGGCCGCAACCGGCACCGCGGCCGGCGTCCGCAGGTCCGTGGCGCCGTGATGAACCCGGTCGACCACCCGCACGGTGGTGGTGAGGGCAAGGCCTCCGTGGGTATGCCCGGGCCGAAGACCAAGTGGGGTAAGCCCGCGCTGGGCTACCGCACCAGGAACAACAAGCGGACTGACAAGTACATCATCCGCCGCCGCGGCGCGGGCCGTCGGTAAGGGAGCGCGGGCATGTCTCGATCGACGAAGAAGGGGCCGTTCGTCCACCCTCAGCTGTGGAAGAAGGTCCTGGCCAACCAGTCCGTGGAGCGCCGGGAGATCCTGCGCACCTGGTCCCGCGCCAGCACGATCCTGCCGGAGATGGTCGGCATGACCATCGCCGTGCACGACGGCCGCCGTCACGTGCCGGTGCTGTGCACGGAGAACATGGTCGGCCACAAGCTGGGCGAGTTCGCGTTCACGCGGACCTTCCGCGGCCACCGCGGCAAGTCCGAGACGACCTCGAGGAAGCGGTAATGGAAGTACGCGCGCTCGCCACGAACCAGCCCGTGTCGCCGCAGAAGGCCCGCCTGGTCCTGGACGTGATCCAGGGCCGCAAGGTGGACGAAGCGCTGACGCTGCTGGAGTTCATGCCCAACTCGTCTGCCCGGGTGATCTGGAAGGTCCTGAAGTCCGCCGCGGCCAACGCGGAGAACAACTTCGACCTGAACCCGGACGGCCTGCGCGTGAAGAAGGCGGTGGCCGGCGACGGCCGCACGCTGAAGCGCTGGCGTGCGCGCTCGCGCGGCCGGGTGGCCCCGGTGCGGAACCGCTACGCCCACATTGAGGTGGTCGTGGAGGGTGAGGAGTTCTAATGGGACGGAAGATTCACCCGTACGGCTTCCGCGTGGGCGTTACGAAGGACTGGCAGTCCCGCTGGTTCGCGCGTCACGACCAGTACGCCGAGCTGGCGCTGGAAGATGTGCGGCTGCGCAAGCTGATCATGAAGACGCTGCCGGAGGCGGGTGTCTCCCGCGTCACGATCGAGCGGAACGCGAACCAGCTGACGCTGACGCTGAACACGGCGAAGCCGGGCATTGTCATCGGCCGCGGCGGGCAGAACGCGGAACAGCTCCGCGCGCTGCTGCAGAGCGCCACGGACAAGCGCGTCCGCCTGAACATCGAAGAGATCCGCGTGCCGGAGCTGGACGCGTACCTGGTGGCCCGCTCTGTCGCCGACCAGCTGGAGCGCCGCGTGGCGTTCCGGCGGGCGATGAAGCAGTCCGTGCAGCGCACGATGGGCCGTGGCGCCCTCGGGTGCCGCGTGAAGATCGGCGGCCGGCTGGGCGGGTCTGAGATGTCGCGCGTGGAGCAGGAGATGCAGGGCCGCGTGCCGCTGCACACGCTGCGCGCGGACATTGACTACGGGATCGCGGAAGCGAACACCACGTTTGGCGTCATTGGCGTCAAGTGCTGGATCTACAAGGGCGACGTGACGCCGGAGACCAACCCGCTCACCGCGTCCGTCCTTGAGGGAAGCGAGTAGCGCGATGCTGATGCCGCGCCGGACCAAGTACCGCAAGCAGATGCGCGCGAACAACCGCGGCATTGCTTCGCGCGGTGAAACGGTCGTCTTCGGCGAGTGGGGGCTGCAGGCGCAGACCCACGGGTGGATCGACTCGCGCCAGATCGAGTCGGCGCGTCGCGCGATCACCGGTTCGCTGCGCCGCGGCGGCAAGGTGTGGATCCGCATCTACCCGGACAAGCCGGTTTCCAAGAAGCCGGTGGAAGTCCGGATGGGTGGCGGTAAGGGCGCGACGGACCGGTGGGTGGCCGTGGTGAAGCCCGGAAGCGTGCTGTTCGAGGTCTCCGGCGTGCCGGAAGACCGCGTGCGGGAGGCGTTCCGGAAGGCGCACCACAAGCTGCCGCTGGACACGAAGGTGATCGCCCGCGAGGAGGTCTACCAGTGAGCCAGAGCCAGGAGACCCGGGCCCTGCGCGAGCAGACCCCGGAGGCGTTGCAGCAGGAGCTGGAGCAGGCGCACCAGGCGCTCTTCAACCTGCGGTTCCAGTCCTCCACCCGCCAGCTGGCGGACAACTCTCAGATCGCGAAGACGCGCAAGCGGATCGCGCGGATCAAGACGCTGCTGGCCCAGGGCCAGGCGGCGAGCGGCAAGTAGGGCAATCATGGCGGAGAACCAGACGGTCAACCGCAAGGTGCGCGTGGGCACGGTGGTGTCGGGCAAGAACGACAAGACCATCGTGGTCAAGGTTGAGCGCGCCTCGCGGCACCCGATCTACCACAAGGTGATCCGGCGCACGAAGAAGTACCACGCCCACGACGAGGGCAACGTGGCCACCGTCGGCGACCTGGTGCGCATCGAGGAGTGCCGGCCGATGAGCCGCCTCAAGCGGTGGCGCCTGGTGACCGTGCTCACCGAGCGCGAAGTGGCGGAGGTCTCCCCGGAGCGCCTGGACCAGTCGCTGGTCCAGGAGGTGCAGCGGTCCGCCGCGCACGCCCAGGAGCAGGCCTCGGCCGGCGAGGGGGCGAACTAAATGATCCAGCAGGAGTCCCGACTGAAGGTCGCCGACAACTCCGGCGCCCGGGAGATCCTCTGTATCCGCGTGCTCGGCGGCTCCAAGCGCCGGTACGCCACCGTGGGCGACATCATCGTCGCCGCGGTGAAGGAGGCTCAGCCGAACGGCAACGTGAAGGCCGGCGATGTGGTGCGTGCCGTGGTGGTGCGGACGACGATGCCCGTGCAGCGCGCGGACGGCTCCGTGATCCGCTTCGACGAGAACGCCGCGGTGCTGGTGAACGACAAGGCGGGGAACCCGAAGGGCACGCGCATCTTCGGCCCCGTGGCGCGCGAGCTCCGCGACCGCCGGTTCATGCGGATCATTTCGCTGGCGCCGGAGGTGCTCTAGTGGCAGCGAAGATCAAGCGGAACGACAACGTTGAGGTGACCACCGGCAAGGACCGCGGCCGCCGTGGCCAGGTTCGCCAGGTGCTGCCGGAAGAAGGCCGCGCCGTGGTCACCGGCATCAACATGGTGAAGAAGCACCAGCGCTCCACCGGCCCGCAGCAGCCCGGCGGGATCATCGAGCGCGAAGCGCCGATCTCGCTGGCGAACCTGGCGGTGGTCTGCGCTTCCTGCGGCTCCGCCGCGCGTGTGGGCTTCCGGATGCTGGACGACGGCCGCAAGGTCCGGTTCTGCAAGAAGTGCAACGAGGCGATCGACTAATGCCGGCAGCCGAAGCGAACATCAAGCCGCGCCTGCAGCAGCGCTACAAGGCGGAGATCGCCCCCGCGCTGCGCAGCGAGTTCGGCTACGCCAACCCGATGCAGATCCCCTCGGTCACGAAGATCGCGGTGAACATCGGCCTGGGCGAGGCCGTGGAGAACGCGAACGCCGTTGAGGCGGCGTCCCGCGACATTGCCGCCATCACCGGCCAGCGCCCGTACGTGCGCCGGTCCAAGAAGGCGATTTCGAACTTCAAGCTCCGCGCCGGGATGCCCATCGGCGTGTCGGTCACCCTCCGTGGCCCGCGCATGTGGGAGTTCCTGGACCGGCTCATGAACACCGCGCTGCCGCGCATCCGCGACTTCCGCGGCGTGTCGGACGAGGCGTTCGACGGGCACGGGAACTACTCGCTCGGCCTGACCGAGCAGGTGATCTTCCCGGAGCTCACGTTTGATGACGTGGACCGCGTGCGCGGTCTGCAGGTGAACATCGTGACGTCCGCTGAGACGGACGCCGAGGCGAAGCGGCTCCTGGCCCTGCTGGGCATGCCGTTCGTGAAGAAGTAGGTCGAGATGGCCAAGGAATCGATGGTCGTCAAGAACGCCCGGCGCGCCCGGCTGGTCAGCGTCCACGCTGCCCGTCGCCAGGAGCTCGTCGCGGTCCTGAAGGACCCGGCGGCGTCGGACGAGGCGAAGACGGAGGCGTACCGCCGCCTCTACAAGATGCCGCGTGACGCCAGCGCGACGCGTGTCCGGAACCGCTGCAAGGTGACCGGCCGCCCGCGCGGGTACATGCGGGAGTTTGGTGTATCTCGAATCGTGTTCCGGGAGCTCGCCCGCGAGGGCATGCTTCCCGGCGTGAAGAAGGCTTCGTGGTAGTCGAGCGCGGCTGTCGCGACTCGAAACACACGGAAGAAGGCAGGCGACCCGGATGACGACATCCGATCCGCTGGCGGACATGTTTACCCGCATCCGCAACGCGGCGACGGCTCGGCACGAGGACGTGAAGATTCCGTCCTCCAAGGTGAAGCGAGCGGTTGCCGAAGTGTTGCAGGATGAGGGGTTCATCCGCGGCATTTCCGAAGTAGAAGACGGGCCGAGGAAGTACCTCCGGCTGGACCTGACCTACAGCGAGGACCGGCGTGCGGTGCTTTCGGGCATCCGCCGCGTGTCCCGCCCGGGTCTGCGCGTCTACGTCAGCAAGAGCGAGATCCCGCGGGTCTTCGGTGGCCTGGGGATCGCCATCATGAGCACGTCGCAGGGCGTCATGTCGGGCCGCGAGGCCTGGCGACGCAAGATCGGCGGCGAGTTGCTCTGCTACGTCTGGTAGGCGCCCCATGTCGCGAGTAGGAAAACTGCCCGTCGCCATCCCGCAGGGGGTCACCGTCACTGTTGACGGGGGCGTCGTCCGCGTGGCTGGCCCGAAGGGCACCCTGGAGCAGGAGCTCCACCAGGACGTGCGCGTCTCCGTGGCGGACGGCGAGGTTGTGGTGACACGACCGAACGACCGCCCGAGCACGCGCGCGCTGCACGGCCTGACCCGTGCGCTCATCGCCAACATGGTGACGGGCGTGACGGCCGGCTACCGGAAGTCCCTGGAGCTCCAGGGCACCGGTTACCGCGCGCAGGTGCAGGGCACGAACCTGATGCTGAACGTCGGCTACTCCCACCCGGTGGAGATGAAGCCGATCGCCGGCGCCACGTTTGTGGCGGAGACCAACACCCTCGTGCACGTCGATGGCATCGACAAGCAGGTGGTGGGCCAGCAGGCGGCGTTGATCCGCCGCGTCCGGCCGCCGGAGCCGTACCACGGCAAGGGCATCCGGTACCGCGGTGAAGTGATCAAGCTGAAGGCCGGAAAGACGAAGGGCCGATAATGGCGGGCAGCACCAGTCAGGCGGCCCGGATCCGGCGGCACACGCGAGTGCGCCGCCGCGTGGAGGGCACCACGGAGCGTCCGCGCCTCGCGGTGTTCCGGTCCAACCAGCACATCTACGTCCAGGTGATCGACGACACGGCGGGCCGCACGCTGGCGGCCGCGTCCGACATGGAGTCGACGCTGCGCGACGTGACCGAGTCCAAGAGCGACCGGGCCCGCAAGGTGGGCGCGCTGATCGCTCAGCGCGCGAAGGCCGCGGGCGTGGAGTCCGTGGTCTTCGACCGCGGCGGCTTCCGGTTCGCCGGGCGCGTGAAGGCGCTCGCGGACGCCGCGCGCGAAGAAGGGCTGGTGTTCTAATGGTCCAGCAGCAGGGCCCGCGCCGCGGTGGCGGCGGCCCGGGCGGCCCCAGGGGCGACCAGAACCGCGGCCCGCGGCGTGACCGCCGTCGGGGCGAAGAGGACGAGACGCCCGAGTTCATCGAGAAGGTCGTCTTCATCAACCGCGTCGCGAAGGTGGTGAAGGGCGGCCGTCGCTTCTCCTTCACCGCGATCGTGGTCGTGGGTGACGGCCAGGGCCGCGTGGGCTTCGGCATGGGCCGCGCCAACGAGGTGCCGGAGGCGATCCGGAAGGGCGGCGTGATTGCTCGCCGCTCCATGTTCCGGGTGCAGATGAACAACGGGACGATCGCGCACGACGTGGTCTCGCAGTTCAAGGCCACCAGCGTCCTGATCCGGCCGGCCTCGCCCGGTACGGGGATGATCGCGGGCGGTGCGGTGCGCGCCGTCATGGAGGCGGTGGGTGTGACGGACGTCCTCTCGAAGACGTACGGCTCCCGCAACTCTGTGAACGTGGTGCGCGCAACCATCGATGGCCTGCGCCGCCTCCGCGACCCGCAGCAGGTCCGCAACGAGCGCCTGGCGCTGGCGCGGGCGTAGGAGCGCGGTATGTCGAAGAAACTCCGCATCACGTGGACGAAGTCCGCGATTGGGTACGGCAAGGACCAGAAGGCCACCGTGCGTGCGCTGGGGCTCAAGCGCCTGCAGCACACGGTGGAACAGGATGACTCCCCGGCGATCCGCGGGATGATCACCAAGGTCCGCCACCTGGTCGCCGTTGAGGAGGTCCAGTAGTGGACCAGCACGAACTGCGACAGGCGGAGGGCGCGAAGCGCGACCGCAAGCGTGTCGGCCGCGGCAACGCGTCCGGCCACGGCACCACCGCGACCCGCGGCGCGAAGGGCCAGCGCAAGCGCGGCACCGTGCGTCCGGGCTTCGAGGGCGGCCAGATCCCGCTGGTGCGGCGCGCGCCGCACCTCCGCGGCTTCAAGAACCCGACGCGGGTGGAGTTCCTCCCGCTGAACCTGGGCCTGCTGTCCGACCGGTTCCCGGCCGGCTCCGTGGTGGACGGCGCCGCGCTGTTCAACGCGCGGCTGCTGGAGGCCCCGGACCAGCCGTTCAAGGTGCTCGCCCGCGGTGATGTGGCGCACGCCCTCACCGTGAAGGCGCCGCGCCTGTCTGACGGCGCGAAGCAGGCGATCACCGCCGCCGGCGGCTCCTTCGAGGAGACCGCCCCGGCCGACCGCACGCCTCGCAACCGCGTCCACCGCCGCAAGGCGCAGGGGAAGTAACGCATGGCATTCGCCAGCAACACGCCTCGACGTGAGAACGCCCGGCCGCGCCTGCTTCAGGCGGCGGTGGAGGCGTTCGGCCAGCCGGAGGTCCGTCGCAAGATCCTCTTCACGCTGGCGATGCTGCTGGTGTTCCGCTTCGTCGCGCACATCCCGGTGCCGGGCGTGGACCGCGACCAGCTCCAGAACACGTTCGACCAGAACGCGATCCTGGGCTTCCTGAACATCTTCTCGGGCGGCGCGCTGCAGAACCTGTCCGTCGCGGCGCTGGGCGTGTACCCGTACATCACGGCGACGATCGTGATGCAGCTGGCGACGCCGCTGATCCCGCGCCTGCAGGCGCTCTCCCAGGAGGGCGAGGCGGGCCGGAACAAGGTGCAGATGTACTCCATGTGGATGACGGTGCCGCTGGCGGCCTTCCAGGCTTACACCCAGCTCATCCTCATCCAGCGCCTGGGCGGCGTGACGGACATCGGCTTCACCGGCGGTAACGCGCTCCCGACCATCGCGACGCTGTTCTCGATGGTCGCGGGGACGATGTTCCTGGTGTGGCTCGGCGAGTTGATCTCCGAGCAGGGCATCGGCAACGGCGTCTCGATGATCATCCTCGGCGGCATCGTCGCCGGCATCCCGGGCCTGATCGGCCGCGGTGTGCTGACGGGCACGGGCGCGGCGATCGGCGGCCTGTTGCTGCTCACGATCATCGCGCTGGCGGTGGTGGCCCTCATCGTCCTGTTCCAAGAGGCGCAGCGTCGCATCCCGGTGCAGTACGCGCGGTCCACGTTCCGGGGCGGCCGGTTGTACCGGCAACAGGGGCAGTCGCACATCCCGCTGCGCGTCAACAGCGCGGGCATGATCCCGCTGATCTTCGCGACCTCGATCATGATCTTCCCGCCGGTCTTCTTCCAGTTCCTGGCGGAGACGGTGGACGTGGGCTGGATCGCCCGGTTCGCCGGGTGGATGCAGACCGGGTTCTCGCCAACGGGGCCGATCTACTGGCTCGGCACGTTCTTCCTGGTGGTGCTGTTCGCCTTCTTCTACACGATGGTGGTGTTCCAGCAGCAGAACCTGGCGGACAACCTGCAGCGCCAGGGCGGCTTCATCCCGGGCATCCGGCCGGGCCGTCCGACACAGGAGTACATCAGCCGCGTGCTGGTGCGCATTACCTGGGGTGGCGCGCTCTTCCTGGGCTTCGTGGCGGTGCTGCCGTTCCTGGCGACGAGCCTGACGAACGTGCAGGCGCTGCAGATCAGCGCGACCGGCCTCCTGATCGTGGTCGGTGTGGTGATCGACACCATGCGACAGATCGAGGCGCAGATGATGATGCGCAACTACGAGGGGTTCATTTCCTGATGCGGCTCATCCTCCTCGGGCTCCCCGGCGCCGGTAAAGGCACGCAGGCGAAGATCCTCGCCGCGAAGCAGGGGCTGCTCCACATCTCCACGGGCGACATGTTCCGCGAGGCTGCGGCGGAGGGCACGGCCCTCGGCAAGCAGGCGCAGGAGTACATGAGCGCCGGCAAGCTCGTTCCGGACGAGGTGACGATCGGCATGCTCCTCGAGCGGATCGCGAAGCCGGACGCGAAGGTCGGGCTGATGCTGGACGGCTTCCCGCGGACGATCCCGCAGGCGGAGGCGCTGGACAAGGCGCTCGCCGAGCAGGGCTCGAAGATCGACGCCGTGCTTTATATCAAGGTGCCGGAGGCGGACCTGGTGGGCCGGTTGACGGGCCGCTGGTCCTGCGGCCAGTGCGGCGCGATCTACCACATGCTGACCAAGCCGCCGAAGGCGGCCGGGGTCTGCGACGAGTGCGGGGGCACCCTCACTCAGCGCGCGGACGACCAGCCGGAGACGGTGAAGGCGCGCCTGGAGACCAACCGGGCGTGGACGGAGCAGCTGGCCGAGTTCTACGGCAAGCAGGGCAAGCTGCACGACATCGATGGGACGGGTGAGCCGGAAGACATCACCCGCCGGTTGCTGGACGCGATCGGTCGCGTGACGGCAGCGGGATAACGGGCGTACACTGTCATGTCTGTCGAGTTGAAGTCCCGCACCGAGTTGGAGTTGATGCGCCAGTCTGGCCGCATCAACGCCGAGGTGCGCGCGCTGCTGGCGGAGGCAATCCGCCCGGGCGTGACCGGCTACGACCTCGACCGGCTGGCGAAGCAAGCGATTGCGGAGCGCGGTGCGGAGCCGACCTTCGTCGGGTACGCGCCCATGGGGAAGCCGCCCTATCCGGGCGCCATCTGCTACTCGGTGAACGAGGAGCTGGTGCACGGCATCCCCGGGGAGCGCGTCCTGCAGGAGGGCGACATCGTCAGCATTGACCTGGGTGTGACGTACCGCGGATACGTCTCCGATGCCGCCTTTACGGCGGGGGTGGGGACGGTCTCCGCGGATGCGGCTGCGTTGATGGACGCGACGCGGCGCGCGCTGTGGGCCGGCATTGAGGCGACGCGGGTGGGCAACCGCCTGGGCGACGTCTCGGCAGCCATCGGCGCCGTTGCGGAGGGGAAGTACGGCATCGTCACCGGCTACGGCGGACACGGCGTGGGCCGGAAGATGCACATGGAGCCGCACATCCCGAACTACGGGCGACCGGGTACGGGGTTGCGGCTGATGGCGGGGATGGTGTTCGCACTGGAGCCGATGTTCAGCATCGGCGACCCGGCGACGGAAGAAACGGACGACGAGTGGACGGTGGTCATGTCTGACGGCAGCCTGTCCGCCCACTTCGAGGAGACGGTTGCCATCACCGCTGATGGTCCGGAGGTATTGACCCGCCTGGACTAAGGCGGGAACCCATGGCCAGAGGACAACGACCAGCGCCCCGCGGCCCGCGGGAACCGAAGAAGGAAGTCATCGAAGTGGAGGGCGTCATCCGTGACGCCCGTCCGAACGCGATGTTTGACGTGGAACTGGCGAACGGCCACCACGTCCTGGCCGGAATCTCCGGGAAGATGCGGATGAACTACATCCGCATCCTGCTGGGCGACCGGGTGTTGGTGGAACTGAGCCCGTACGACCTGACGCGCGGGCGCATCACGTACCGCTTCCGATAGCGGTCAGGCGAAGAGCAGGAGCGGCCGATGAAAGTATCGGCATCAGTCAAGCGACGTTGCGAAAAGTGCCAGATCATCCGCCGGCATGGCCAGTTGCGTGTGATCTGCATCACTAAGAAGCACAAGCAGCGGCAGGGCTAGGAGCGAGCGATGGCACGCATCGCCGGGGTGGACATTCCTCGCGAAAAGCAGTTGGCGTTCTCGCTGCCGTACATCTACGGCATCGGTCGTCCGACGGCGTCAAAGATCTGCCAGCAGACGAACATCGACCCGGCGCGTATGGTGCGCGACCTGACGGACGATGAAGTCGCGCGGCTGCGGTCGCTGATCGAGGGCGAGATGGTGGTGGAGGGTGACCTCCGCCGCGTCGTGCGCTCCAACATCCAGCGTCTCATCGAGATCAACTGCTACCGGGGACAGCGCCACCGCCGTGGCCTGCCGGTCCGGGGGCAGCGGACGAAGACGAACGCCCGAACCCGTCGCGGTGCCAAGCGCACCGTGGCCGGGAAGAAGAAGGCGACGAAGAAGTAGCGAGGGCGGTTCCGTATGGGCCGAGCACGACAGCAGAGCGCCGCGACCCGAGTCCGTCGCCGAGAGCGGAAGAATGTTCCGCGCGGCAAGGTCTTCGTGTCGTCCACGTTCAACAACACGATCATCACCATCACCGACCCGAACGGGAACACGATCTCGTGGGCCAGCGCGGGCGTGGTGGGGTTCAAGGGCTCCCGCAAGAGCACGCCGTACGCGGCGCAGCTGGCCGGCGAACGCGCCGCTGCCGCGGCGATGGAGCACGGCATGCGCGAGGTGGACGTGGCCGTGAAGGGCCCGGGCCCAGGCCGCGAGGCCGCGGTCCGCGCGCTGAACACCGCGGGCCTGCGGGTCTCCAGCATCCGTGACATCACCCCCATCCCGCACAACGGCTGCCGGCCGCGTCGCCGGCCGCGCACATAGGATCCCGGAGGACTCATGGCTCGCTACGTCGGCCCCAAGTGCCGCAAGTGCCGCCGCTACGGGGTGCCCCTGTGCGGGACGACCAAGTGCGCGCTGCTGCGCCGCCCGAACCCTCCGGGGCCTCGGCCGGTGCGCCGCCGCAAGATCTCTGACCGCGGCCAGCAGCTGATCGAGAAGCAGAAGGTGCGCTACGCCTACGGGCTGATGGAGGCGCAGTTCCGCCGCTACTACGAGCGCGCCACCACGCGCCAGGGTGTGGCGGGCCACAACCTCATGCGCATGCTCGAAGAGCGGCTGGACAACGTGGTCTACCGGATGGGGCTGGGCACCACGCGGTCCCAGGCCCGCCAGCTGGTCTCCCACGGGCTGATCGCGGTGGACGGCAAGAAGCTGTCCATCCCGAGCGCGCGCGTGAAGGTGGGCCAGGTGATCTCCTTCACGGAGCGCGGCCGCAAGAGCGGCTACTACAAGACGCTCCAGGAAGAGATCGGCAGCCGTGACGTGCCGGCGTGGGTGGAGTTGGACCGCAAGGCGATCACGGGACGCGTGGTCACCGAGCCGGGCCCGGGCGACTGGGAGACCTACTTCAACCCGAACGCCGTGATCGAGTACTACTCGCGCTAATCCCGCGAGCCAATGCTCGTCGTCCCCGGCCCGGTGGCCAGGGGACAGGAGACGAGAGAGGTGCCGTTTGGCCGACCTGCTGCATCCTGAGATCCGCATCGAGATGGAGGACGACGAGTACGTCCACATCGTGGCGGAGCCGCTTGAGCGCGGCTACGGGACCACGCTGGGGAACGCGCTGCGTCGCGTCCTCCTGTCTTCGTTGCCGGGCGCGGCGATCACGTCCGTCCGCATTGAGGGCGTGGAGCACGAGTTCTCGACCGTCCCCGGCATGAAGGAAGACGTGACGGAGTTCCTGCTCAACCTGAAGGAAGTCCGTCTCCGCGCGTACGCCGACCGCCCGGCCCGCCTCTTCCTGGAGGCGTCCGGGGAGGGCCCGGTGACCGCCGGCCAGATCCAGGCGACCGCGGACTACGACATCGTGAACCCTGACCTGCAGCTGGCGACCCTCGACTCGAAGGACGCCTCCCTGGTCGTGGACCTGAACGTGGAGGGCGGCCGCGGCTACTCGCCGGCGACCGTGTCCGAGGGCCTGCCGATCGGCGTGATCCCGGTGGACGCGCTGTTCTCCCCGGTGCGCCGGGTGAACTACAAGGTGTCCAACACCCGCGTGGGCCAGAACACCAACTACGACAAGCTGGACCTGGAGATCTGGACGGACGGCACCATCAACGGCCAGACCGCCGTGGCGATGGCCGCCGAGATCCTGCGCGAGCAGTTCTTCCCGTTCCAGCTGTTGGGCCGCCCGGAGGCGGTGGCGGAGCCCGCGGGCCGCACCGACGAGGTGCCGTTCGAGGGCTACGACATGCCGATCGAGTCGCTCGACCTGTCGGTCCGCGCCTACAACTGCCTCAAGCGCTCCGGCCTGACCACGGTGGGCGTGGTGCTGGAGAAGTCCGAGGAAGAGCTGCTGGCGCTCCGCAACTTCGGTGAGAAGTCCTACCTGGAGCTCCGCGACAAGCTGATCGCGCACGGGTTCCCGGCTCCTCGCACGGAGTCCCGCCGCGTGGACGCGCCGGTCGCTGCGGCGCCGCGCGTGGCGGACGACGAGACGGACGCGGACGGCCAGGTGGGCGCGCTGGGCGCGGCCCTGATGGAAGCGCTGAAGGAGGCCGGGCGGAACAAGGACGCGTAAGCGGCCTGTTCCATCCGGATCGAGAAGGGGACTGACGAATGCGACACGGTAAGGCCGGCCGCAGGTTCGACATGCCGACGTCGCAGCGCCTGGCGATGTTCCGGACGATCACGTCCGCGGTCATCCGCGATGGTGGCGTGCAGACCACGGAGGCGCGCGCCAAGGAGGCGAAGCGACTCGTCGACAAGCTGATCACGCTGGGCAAGACCAACACCGTCCACTCCCGCCGGCTGGCGCTGGCGCAGATGGAAGACCGGGACGTGGTCCAGCACCTGTTCGACAACGTGGCCCCGAAGTACCGGGAGCGCCCGGGCGGGTACACGCGGGTGATCAAGCTGGGCGTGCGGAAGGGCGACGCGGCGCGCATCGCGCGGCTCGAGCTCGTCTAGCGCGACGGTGGAGAGATCCGAGGGGCGACGCCTGGCGCTGCTCCTCGAGTATGACGGTACGGAGTTCGCGGGCAGCCAGTTTCAGCCCGCGAAGCGGACGGTCCAGGGGACGGTGGAAGCCGCCCTGGAGGAGTTCACCGGGGAGCGCCAGCGAGTGGCGTTCGCCGGCCGGACGGACGCCGGTGTCCATGCGTCCGGGCAGGTGGCGGCGCTGACGACGCAGACGTCGTACGCGCCGGAGGCCTTCCGGGACGCGCTCAACCACTTCCTCCCGGAGGACGTGGCGGTGCGGGCGGCGGCGGAGGTGGCAGCGGGCTTCGACCCCCGGCGTGATGCCCGGTCGAGGCGGTACCGCTACCGCATCCTGGACGGCCAGAAGCGGTCGCCGCTGGAGCGGCACCGGGCCTGGCAGGTGGATCGTCCGCTGGACGTCTCCGCCATGGCGGCGGCGCTGGCGCTGCTGCCCCGGGAGAACCGGGACTGGGCCGCCTTCGGCGGTGCGGTGCCGGCGGGGTATCCCACGGTGCGGACGCTCCTCCTGGCTGAGGTGGAGCGGGACGGGCCGCACGAGGTGACGGTGGTGCTGGAGGCGGATGGCTTCCTGCCCCACCAGGTGAGGCGCACGGTGGGCGCGCTGGCATCGGTCGGACGCGGAATGCGGACGCCGGGCCAATTCGCAGAGATGGTGGATGGCCCACCGGCGAGCGCCGGGCCGGCTGCGCCACCGCAGGGATTGACGCTGATCGCCGTGCGCTATGCGCCCGGCGTGGTCGACTGGGGACACTGATGACGACGAAGACCTACCGCCTGAGCGGGAACGACGTGGACCGGCGCTGGCACGTGCTGGACGCCGCCGGGCGCCCGCTGGGCCGCGTGGCGAACGAGGCCGCACGCCTGCTGCTCGGCAAGCACAAGCCGACCTACGAGCCGCACCTGGCGATGGGTGACTTCGTCATCGTCATCAACGCGAGCAAGGTGGACGTGACCGGCACCAAGCAGACCTCCAAGGTCTACTACCGGCACACGAACTACCCGGGCGGCCTCCGGGCGCGCACGTTCCAGGAGCAGATGAACCGTGACGCCACGCGCGTCATTGAGAAGGCCGTCAAGGGGATGCTGCCGAGCGGTGTCCGCGGCCGCGCCATGCTGCGGATGCTGAAGGTCTACTCCGACCAGACGCACCCCCACCAGGCGCAGCTGGCGGCCGGCACCGGCACCCGCGCTCGCAAGAGCGCCGAGTAGAGGACTGAGCACCCGGGAGGGGTGTAGACGATGACCACCGAGCACTACTACTACGGCCTGGGCCGTCGCAAGACCTCCGTCGCACGGGTGCGGCTCTACCCCGGCAGCGGCGCCGTGGTGATCAACGGCAAGCCCGCTGAGGCCGTGATCCCGCGTGAGTCGCTCCGCATGGACATGCTGGCCCCGCTGGCGCTGACCGAGAACCTGCGCGCGTTCAACGTGCAGGTGGTCGTCGCCGGCGGCGGCGTCTCCGGCTGGGCCGGCGCCATCCGCCAGGGCATCGCCCGCGCCCTCACCGTCGCGGACGAGGGTTACCGCGGCGCCCTGCGCACGGAGGGCATGCTGACGCGCGACTCCCGCGTGAAGGAACGCAAGAAGCCCGGCCTCAAGCGCGCCCGCAAGGCCCCCCAGTACACGAAGCGCTAGTCGCGCTCCGTCCTTGCACGACGAACAGAACGGCCCGCCGCCAGGCGGGCCGTTCTCGTGCGCGGGGCGTGATCGCGTCAGGCGGCGAGCGCATTCCGGATCTCCGCGAGGTGCTCGCGGCGGTGGCCGTGGCGGTGGAGCAGCCACCGGCGGCGCGCCGTCACCACCGCATCCACGGTCGAGGGTGACAGCGCGGCGACCAGCGTATCGACCGCCTCCGCGGCCTCGAGGGCGAGGCGGTACGCCTCCCGCGGTGGGATCGCGAGCCACTCCGGGAGCAGCGCGGCGTTCGTGTCGTCGTCCGCCCACTCCGGGCCGGTGACGGCGCCCGCTTCGCCGCGCTCCCAGCGCAGGAGTTCCAGGCGGTAGCGCCGGTCCCAGTAGGCGAGGTGGGCGAGGGTGGACGCGACCGTCCAGCCGGAGTGCGTGGGCCGGCGGAGGTCGTCCTCGGAGAGCCCGGCGATCACCTCCGCCAGTTCCGCGCGCGCGGCGTCGTTCTCGACGAGGTAGTCGGTCGCGCGGGCGGTCACCGCGCTACTGCTCCCGTGCGAGCGTGCGCTTCAGCCGGTCCATGACCGTGAGCGGCGCGGGGTCGACCTCGCGCAGCACGCCGAGGTAGTAGGACGCCCACGAGCCGAGCGACGCGGACGCGAGGATCGCCTCGAGCGGCGTCTCGCCGCCGGCGTCCGCGATCTGCACGTGGCGTCCGGCAGCCTGCATCATCTCCGCCGTCTGGGTGACGCGCAGGCGGTTGCGCGGGTGTACCGGCGGCGCATCCAGCAGGACGAACCGGAGCGGATCGACATGTGTGTCCGGCCGCGCGACGGCCTCCAGCTGGTTGTGGTTGAACTCCGGGATGGCGTAGGCGGCGGCGACCTGCTTTGCGTTCTCGCTCATCTCGCCGGCCCAGCGGCGTGCGGCGACCTCCAGCAGGTCGGCTCCGATGATCGCCGGGACGCCGCCGTCCAGCCACGCGGCGAGCCGCTTGGCGTGGCTCTCCGCGTGGCCCAACCCGTACTCCTCCACCGCGCGCTCCAGCGCGGCGATGCCGCTGGCGACTTCCTCATCGGTGATGTCGAGGACGCCGAGGCGGCGAAGGATGGCGAGCGGGACGAGCGCGCCGTAGCCGAGGCCGGTGCGTGGCGGGCCGGGCCACTGGTAGGTGAAGACGGGCATGCCGGCCGCCCGGGCGCGCGCTTCCAGCGTACCGCCGGTGGTGATCGCGATGCCCTGCGCCGGGGAGGCCTCGACCGCCTCGAACGCGGCGAGGGTCTCCTCCGTGTTTCCGGAGAAGGAGCAGAGGATCACCAGCGTCTCGGCCGTGAGCGGCGGCAGGTGGTAGTTGCGGACGACGCGCACCGGCGTGGCGCAGCGGTCGGAGGCGAGCGTGGCGGCGACGTCCGCGCCGATGGCGGAGCCGCCGACGCCGGCGAGCAGCACGCGGTCAACGCGGCGGAGGCCCGGCAGCGCTCCCTCCATGCCCAGCCGCCACGCCTCGCGCGCCTGGTTCGGGAGGCCCTCCAGCAATCGGTGGAAGCCGGACGGGTCGACGCGCGCGCGGAGGGCGTCGTCGCGCAGTCGCTCGATGGCGGCGGGCCGGTCAGAGGTCACAGGGTGATCCCGGCAATCGCCTGGCCCTGCGCGAGCGCGTCCTGGACCTGTTCCGTGCTCGGCATCTCGGCGTAGATGCGGAGCAGCGGCTCCGTGCCGGAGAAGCGAAGCAGGAGCCACCAGCCGCCTTCGAGGTGGAAGCGGTAGCCGTCCACCTGGTCGCGGCCGACGACGCGGAACCCGGCGATGGTCGCGGGCTCATTCGCCTGCACGTGCGCCTCGATGGCGCTGCGTTCCTCCGCGCGGATGGTGATGTCCACGCGGTCGTACTCGTGCGGGCCGACGCGCTCGTAGAGTTCGGCGAGGAGTTCGCTCGGGCGGCGGCCGGTGCGCGCCATGTGGTCGAGGACGAACAGACCTGCGAGCAGGCCGTCGCGCTCCGGGATGTGGCCGCGGAAGGCGGAGCCGCCGGACTCTTCGCCGGCGATGAGCGCGTCCGTCTCGCGCATCTTCTCGCCGAGGTACTTGAAGCCCACCTTCGTCTCGTACACCGGGCAGCCGTAGATCTCACCCAGCCGGTCGACCATCCGCGTCATCGTCACGGACCGGATGATCGGGCCGCGCTCGCCGCGCACCTCGAGGAAGTAGTAGACGAGGAGCGCGAACGTCTGGAGTTGCGTGATGAAGCGGCCGTGCTCGTCGATCAGGCCGAAGCGGTCGGCGTCGCCGTCGGTCGCGAGGCCGGCGTCGAAGCCGCCGCCCGCGATCAGTTCCATCGACTCGGAGAGGTTGGATGCGATCGGCTCCGGCGCGCGGAGGTTGGGGAAGGAGGGGTTCCGTTCGCCGTGCAGTTCGCGCACGGTGGTCGCGCCGCCCTCCAGTAGGCGCGGGAGCCAGCCCTGCGCCGAGCCGAACATCGGGTCGATGAGAACGTTGAAGTTGGCCGCGCGGATCGCGTCCAGGTCCACGAACCCGGCGAGCGCGCGGAGGTACTGCGCGCGCACGTCGATGCGCTCGACGAGGCCCTGCGTCTCCGCCTCGCCCAGTGGCATGGTGAGCACCTTGTTCCCCGCGATGATGCCGGGGACGGCGTTCTCGATGGCCGAGGTCACGGCCTCCGGCGCGGAGCCGCCGTAGTCCGGTTTCACCTTGAAGCCGTTCCACCGCGCCGGGTTGTGGCTGGCGGTGATCATCACGCCGCCGCCCGCTTTACGGTCACGTACCGCCCAGGAGAGCGCGGGGGTGGGGACGAACGTGCTGGTCAGCGCGACCTTGATGTGGTTCGCCGCCATCACCTCGGCGACCGCGGAGGCGAACGAGCCGGAGAGGAAGCGCGTGTCGTAGCCGACCACCACGCCACGGTCGGCCTGCTTCTCGCGTTTCAGCCACTCCGCGGTGGCCTGCGCGACCGCGCGGACGTTGTCGAAGGTGAAGTCCTCCGCGATGACGGCGCGCCAGCCGTCCGTGCCGAACTTGATGTCGCTCATCGGGCGGGTGCCTCCGTCGATCCGGCGGGCTCGATCGCGACGCCGCTCAGGTGCTGGCCGGCGTCCACGGTGACGCCATGCGCGATCACGCAATCCTCGATGTCCGCGTCCGCGCCGATGCTGACGCCGGTCGCGAGGGTGGAGCGCAGCACGCGGGCACGCGGCCCAATGGTGACGCCGTCCCAGAGGACGCTGTCGCGCACCTCAGCGCCTGCGCCGATGCGGCACCCGACGCCGATGACCGCCGGGCCGGCGACGCGCGCGCCGGCCTCGATCGTCGCGTCGGATGCGACGAGGACCGTGTCGGCGGGGGCGGGCGAGGGCAAGCGCGCGGGCAGCGCGCCGGCGACCATCTCCAGGTTCACGCGCAGCAGCGCGGGGGCGTTCCCCACGTCCGCCCAGTAGGACGGCCGGTGGAAGCCGAAGATCGGCCGGCCGGCGTCCGCGAGGCGCGGGAAGAGCGTGTCCTCCACGCGGTTGAAGGTGGTGGGGTCCATCTCCGCGAGCAGGTGCGGCTCGAAGATCCAGGTCCCTGCGTTGATCAGGCGGGAGGGGGCCTCCTCGCGCTTCGGCTTTTCGACGAAGCGGCGGATGCGGCCGTCCGGGGCGAGGTCGACCACGCCGAACGGCGAGGGGTCATCCACCTCGTGAAGTGAGATCGAGAGTTCGGCGCGCCGGTCGCGGTGGGACTGGAGCATGGCGGTCACGTCCAGGCCGGTGATGATGTCGCCGTTGCAGACGAGGAACGTCTCCGTCCACCCGGCGGCGATACTGGCGATGGCGCCGCCGGAGCCGAGCGGCGTGTCCTCGTACGCGTAGTCCACGGCGAGGCCGAGGCGGGAGCCGTCCCCGAAGGCGGCACGGATCGCCTCGTTGCGCTTCGTGAGTGCGAGCGTGACCTGCGTGACGCCGTGGTCTCGCAGATGCAGGAGCAGGTGGTCAAGGAGGGGCCGGTTCAGGACGGGGACGAGCGCCTTCGGCGTGCGCCACGTGAGCGGCCGGAGCCGCGTGCCTTCCCCGCCCACCAGGACAATGGCTCGCATCCGCGGATCGTATGCGCGCGCCGCGCGCCCGTCCAAGCCGAACGGAGCAGGCGCGTGATCGGTTCCGCGTCGCCCTTGTCTACAGCCCGGCTTCGCTCCGGAGCGCGTCCACGTGGTCCAGGCGCTCCCAGGGGAGGTCAAGGTCGAGCCGCCCGAAGTGGCCGTAGGCCGCCGTCGGCAGATAGATCGGCCGGCGGAGGTTGAAGCGCTCGATGATGGCGGCGGGCCGCATGTCGAAGTGCTTCTCGATCAGGCGGCCGAGCTCCTGCTCATCGATCTTCGCGGTGCCGAACGCCTCGAACGCGATCGAGGTCGGGTGCGCCACGCCGATGGCGTAGGAGACCTGCACCTCGAACCGCTCGGCGAGGCCGGCGGCGACGACGTTCTTCGCGAGGTGGCGCGCGGCGTAGGCGGCGGAGCGGTCGACCTTCGAGGGGTCCTTGCCGCTGAAGGCGCCGCCGCCGTGGCGGGCCACGCCGCCGTAGGTGTCCACGATGATCTTGCGGCCGGTGAGGCCGGCGTCGCCCATGGGGCCGCCGACGACGAAGCGGCCGGTCGGGTTCACGAAGATGCGGGTCTGCTCGTCCATCAGTTCGGGCGGGCAGACCGGCCGGATGACCTCCTCGATCACCGCCTCGCGCAGCGCCTTCTCGGAGATGTCCGGCGAGTGCTGCGTGGAGACGACGACCGTGTCGATGCGGCGGGGCGCGCCGTAGGCGTACTCGACCGTGACCTGCGACTTGCCGTCCGGGCGCAGGAAGTCGAGCGCGCGCGACTTCCGCACCTCGGCGAGGCGGCGCGTGAGCCGGTGCGAGAGCGACGCTGTGAGCGGCATCAACTCCTCGGTCTCGGTGCAGGCGAAGCCGATCATCATGCCCTGGTCGCCGGCGCCCACCAGGTCGAACGGGTCGACCTCGCCTGCGCGCTCGCGCGCCTCCAGGGCGCGGTTCACGCCCTGGGCGATGTCCGGCGACTGGCCCTTGATCGAGGACATGACGCCGCACGTCTGTGCATCGAAACCGATGTCGCTGCCGGTGTAGCCGATGTTGGCGACGGTGCGGCGGACGATGTCCTCGATCTCCACGTAGCCGTTCGTCGTCACCTCGCCGAACACCCAGACGGTGCCGGTGGTGGTGGCGGTCTCGCAGGCCACGCGGGAGGCGGGGTCCTGCTCCAGCAGCGCGTCCAGGACGGCGTCCGACACCTGGTCGCAGAGCTTGTCCGGATGGCCCTCCGTCACCGACTCGCTGGTGAACCGGGTGGCCGGGCTGCTCATGAACGAGGTGGTCATGCGTCCTCCGAGGGAATCGCGATGCGGGTGAAGGGGGAGGTTACTCGGTACCGAGTTCCCAGGAGTTCAGGTAGCGCTCCTGCTCCTCCGTGAGGGTGTCGATGGTCACGCCCATGCTCTCCAGCTTGAGGCGTGCGATCTCGTCGTCGATCTCCCGGGGGACGTCGTACACGTCCGGGAGCAGGTTCTGGTGCTCGTTCGCCATGTACTCGGCGGAGAGTGCCTGGTTGGCGAAGGACATGTCCATGACGGAGGCCGGGTGGCCCTCGGCGGCGCCGAGGTTCACGAGGCGGCCTTCCGCCAGCACGACGATCGCGCGGCCGTCGTTCAGGCGGTACTCGTCCACGAACGGGCGGAGGTTCCGCTTCGCCTCGGTCATGCCGGCGAGCGCCTTCAGGTTGATCTCGGCGTCGAAGTGGCCGGAGTTGGCGAGGACGGCGCCGCTCTTCATGGCCTGGAAGGAGGGCGTGTCGATGACGTTGATGTCGCCCGTGACCGTCACGAACACGTCGCCCTGCGGGGCGGCCTGCGCGATCGGCATCACGCGGAAGCCGTCCATCACGGCCTCCAGTGCGCGGAGCGGGTCGACCTCGGTGACGATGACCTGCGCGCCCATGCCGCGGGCGCGCATGGCGACGCCCTTGCCGCACCAGCCGTAGCCGCAGACGACCATGGTCTTGCCGGCGAGGAGGATGTTGGTGGCGCGGGTGATGCCGTCCAGCGTGGACTGGCCGGTGCCGTAGCGGTTGTCGAAGAAGTGCTTCGTGTTCGCCTCGTTGACCGCGATGATCGGGTAGGCGAGCGCACCCTGCTTGGCGAGCGCCTTCAGCCGGATGACGCCGGTGGTCGTCTCCTCCGTGCCGCCCACGACGCCCTCGAGGAGGTCACGGCGCTTGGTGTGGAGCAGCGCGACGACGTCCGCGCCGTCGTCCATGGTCATCTGCGGGCCGTGGGCGATCGCCTCTTCGATGTGCTTGAAGTACGTCTCGGACGACTCGCCCTTGATGGCGTAGGTGGGGATGCCGTACTCGATGGCGAGCGCGGCGGCGACCTCGTCCTGCGTGGAGAGCGGGTTGGAGGCGGTCAGGCGCACGTCCGCGCCGCCGTCCCGGAGTGCCAGCATCAGGTTGGCGGTTTCGCTGGTGACGTGCAGGCAGGCGGTCACGCGCACGCCCTTGAGCGGCTGCTCCTTCGCGAACCGCTCGCGGATCTGCCGCATGACGGGCATTTCGCGCGCGGCCCACTCGATGCGCTGGACGCCCTCGCGCGCGAGCGCGGGGTTGGCGACATCGCCGAGGTACTGGGTGGTCATGTGTGCTCCCTACTGGCGGCCCGGGGCGACGAGTTCAAACCCGTCCCCACGGCCGCGTCCACGGCGCCGCGCGAGGTACCGCCGCCACGCGGGTGTGATGCCAAAGTTGTCGCGTCGCCGCAGTCGTGCCTCGATGACGGGCGCCCCTTGACGATATCCGAGGCGGGTGTAGGCGGCGACCGCCGGGGCGTTCTTCGGGTCCACGGTGAGCACCACCTGGCCGCAGCCGCCCTCCAGCAGCGCGCGCGTCACGGCGCCGGTCACGCGCGTGGCGTAGCCGCGCCCCCGGGCGCGCGGGTGGGTGAAGACGTTGCCGACGACTGCCAGCGACTGGTGCGGGGAGACGAGGTGCGTCCCGGCCGCCGCCACCAGCACGCCTTCCTCGAACATCCCGTAATAGACGGCGCGCTCGATCGCGTCCGCGCTGTACCGGCTGGGGTTGCCGTCCGTGGCGTATAGGCCGTTGAGGCGCACCACGTCCGAGCCGCGCAGCCGTCGCACGTCCCCGCCGGGGTCGGTGAACTGGTAGGAGGTGACGGTCATCCGCAGCATCCGGAGGGTGTCGCTCACCTCGTGGGTGCGGGCGATCGCGGCCAGTTGCTCGGGGGCGGCGGTGCTGAGGTAGGAGGAGCGCTGGCCGGGGTGGACGGCGAGGATCGCCGCCACCGCCTCCGGGTCGCCCACGGTGACGACCACCGAGCCGAGGGCGCGTGCGTGCATCACCACGGCGTGGCCGGTGGGGCCTTCCGCCACCCAGAACCGCGCCCACTCGATCAGGTCAGGTTCGAGGTGGCCGAGCGCGTAGGCGCTGAACGCGCGGTCGTCGGACAGCCGCGCCTCCAGCACGCGGCGGTCGCGCACCTCGCGCACCGCGTAGTACGCGCGGTCGCGGGCGGCGTCGCGGCGCAGCGCGTCCGTCATCGCTCCGCCCCCCAGTACCGCTCCACGATCAGCCCGAGGCGGCGGCGCGTCTCCTCCGGCACGAGGTCGGGCGACGTGATGATGGCGTCGCGCAGCGCGTCCGGGCACGGACAGCCGGCGGGAACCTCGTCGAGGTGCGCGATCAGATGGGCGACGGCCGCGCGGGCGCGGTCCGCGTTGCGGAGCAGGTTCTGCACGACCAGGTCAGCGGTGACGTCCGCCTCCGCCTCGTGCCAGGTGTCGTAGTCGGTGGCGAAGCAGAGCGCGCCGTAACAGATCTCGGCCTCGCGGGAGAGCTTCGCCTCGGGCAGCGCGGTCATGCCGATGATGTCGCCGCCCCACGCGCGGTAGAGGCGGGACTCCGCGCGCGTGGAGAAGGCGGGGCCCTCCATCACCACGAGCGTGCCGCCTCGATGGGTGGTGACGCCGGCGGCCTCGCTCGCGGCGGCGACGGCCTGAGCGAGCGCGGGGCAGAACGGGTCGGCGAAGGCGACGTGGGCGACGGCGCCGCCGCCGAAGAACGACGAGGCGCGCCCGCGGGTGCGGTCGATCAACTGGTCGGGCACCACCGCATGGAGCGGCGCGATCTCCTCACGCAGCGAGCCGACGGCGGACACCGCGACGATGCGGCGCACGCCGAGCGCCTTCAGCGCGTAGATGTTGGCGCGCGCGTTGAGTTCCGAGGGGAGGATGCGGTGACCCTCGTCGTGGCGGGCGAGGAAGGCGACGCGCCGTCCGTGGAGGGTGCCGAGCGTGATGCTGCTGCTGGGTGCGCCGTACGGGGTGTCGACCTGGAGGCGCTCGACATCCGCGAGGCCGGGCATCTCATAGAACCCGGACCCGCCGATCACGCCGACCTCGGCTGTCGCCCGATCCGCGGCCACCCGTGCCTCCGTGCGCCCGGCGTCCCGCCCGCCGAGGGCTGCAACCGTAGGGTTCGAGGGTAAGCCGTCCGGCAGGTGCGCGCGACGGGGAACGCCCCTACGGGGCGGACGGATCAGGCGATGGAGTCGCTCTTCTGGCGGTTGCAGTCGCCGCAGAGGACCTGGATGTTCTCGGCGGCCACGCCGCCGCCCTTCGCGACCGGGATGACGTGGTCGAACTGCAGGTCGTCCTCCGCGCCGCAGCGGACGCAGCGGCCCTCGTCGCGGTGCCAGACGAAGGCGCGGACGTCGTCCGGGATGCGTTCGCGCCGGCTGCCCTCCACGGCCTCCTCGGACGCGCGGATCTGGCGGAGGCGGTCGAGACGGGCGTCGTGACGGCGGCGGCGATCCCAGAGCAGGAGCCCGACGGCCTCCGCGTCCAGCCCCTCGTCCTCCCAGTGGAAGCCCTCCGCCGACCACCAGAGCGTGCGCCCCTCGTGCTCGCCGACCGCGGCGACGCCGTCCTGGTCGAGGCGCGCGCGGAGCCGCCCGAAGGCGGTCGGGGTGTAGCGGAAGGCCGTGTCCCGGCTGATGACGAAGCGGTGCTCCTTCATGAACCAGACGCCGGTCGTCTCCAGCCGGACGGCGGGGGCGCGGCGGAGGCCCATCAGCCGCCTCCTGCGAGCGCCCCGCGGATGCTGGCGGGGAAGGGTGGGCGCAGGACGCCGGCCTCGGTGATGAACGCAGTCACGAGGCGGGCGGGGGTCACATCGAACGCCGGGTTGAGCGCGGTCGTGCCGGGCGCGGCGAGGCGGACGCCGCCGGGTGCGAGCACCTCCGCCGGGTCGCGCTCCTCGATGGGGATCGCGCTGCCGTCCGGCGTCGCGGCGTCGAACGTGGAGAGCGGGGCGGCGACGTAGAACGGGATGCCGGCGGAGTGCGCCGCGAGTGCGACGCCGAGCGTGCCGACCTTGTTCGCCGTGTCGCCGTTGGCGGCGATGCGGTCCGCGCCGACGATGGCGGCCTGCACCCGCCCGCCGAGGATCAGCGACGCGGCGGCGCCGTCCGCGATCACATCGAACGGGACGCCGTGCTGCTGGAGTTCCCAGGCGGTGAGGCGCGCGCCCTGCAGACGCGGGCGCGTTTCGTCCGCGATCACGTGGCGGACGCGGCCGTGCCGGTACGCCTCGATCACCACGCCGAGCGCGGAGCCGAGGCCGGCGGTGGCGAGCGGGCCGGTGTTGCAGTGCGTCAGGACCACGCTGTCCGGCGGCAGGAGCGCCGCGCCCGCGAGCGCGGCGCGGTGGTCGGCTTCGACCTGCGCCGAGTGGATCGCGTGCGCCTCGACGAGGGCGGCCGCGGCGACCTCGGCATCCGGGAGGCCGTCGGTCGCCGCGCGCACGCGGTCGATCGCCCACCGCAGGTTCACGGCCGTGGGCCGGGTCGCGCCGAGCCGCGCGGCGGCCACCTCGATCGCCGCGTGGACGCCGCCCGGGGAGGCGAGCGAAGCGGCGAGGGCGAGGCCGTACGCGGCGGTGACGCCGATCGCCGGCGCGCCACGCACGCGCATCGTGCTGATCGCCTCGGCGACCGCCTCGACGGTGTCGAGGTCGAGCGTGACGGCGGCGTCCGGCAGGAGCGTCTGGTCGAGCAGGCGCACGCGCCCGTCGTGCCAGGTGACGGGGACATAGGGCGGGAGGTCGGGGACGGCCATGCGCATCAGGGTAGGACGGATGTTCGGCGCGCGGCCAGTGTGCGCGACGCGGTCGCTAGTACTGCAGCAACGTCCGCACCGGGTGCGTTCCGAGCCGCGCGCGGCCATCGAGCGCCGCGAGTTCGATGACGAACGCGAAGCCGCCGACCTGCCCCCCGCATTCCTCGATCAGTCGGGCCGTGGCCCAGGCGGTGCCGCCGGTGGCGAGGAGGTCATCGACGACGACGGCGCGATGCCCGGCGACGGGCGGCGTGCGGTGCATCTGCAGTTCACCGCTCCCGTACTCCAGGTCATAGGCGATGGAAGCGTGCTCGTGCGGGAGTTTGCCGGGCTTGCGGACGGGGATGAACGGCAGGCCGAGTCGCTCCGCCACCGGCACGCCGAAGATGAAGCCCCGCGACTCGATGCCCACGATCAGGGTCGCGCCCATCTCTCGTGCGGCATCCGCCAGCGCCTCGATGACCTCGCCACGCGCGGTGGGGTCGTAGAGCAGCGGCGTGATGTCGCGGAACAGGATGCCCGGCTCCGGGAAGTCGGGGATGGTGCGGACAAGGGCGGCGATGCGGGTGGCGTCGAAGGTGGTCACGCGGCGATGCTCCGCGCGCCGCCGGTACGCGTCAAGCGCCGATCCTCGCGGCCCCCGGCGCGGGAGGGCCGATCCTCGCGGCCCCGTCCGGCCTCGGATAGCATCGAGCCGTGAAGAACCGCGCCACGACACCGCCGCCGGAGCCTGCCGTCCCCGAGGACGACCCGTTCGCGCGCATCGCCCCGTTCTACGACCTGGACTTCGAGGACTACCACGACGACGCGTCGTTCTACCTCCGCCTGGCGGAGATGCACGGTGCGCGCGTGCTGGAACTAGGGTGCGGCACCGGCCGCATCGCCGTGCCGCTGGCGGCTGCGGGTGCGCGGGTCACGGGCATCGACATCTCCGAAGCGATGCTGGCGGTCGCGCGCGAGCGCGCGGGTGACCTGCGTGTCACCTGGCAGACCGGCGACATCCGGCGGCTGAAGTTACGCGGGCGGTTCGACGTCGTCTGCGCACCCCTCGGCACGCTGCAGCACATGGAGACGCTGGACGACTTTGTCGCCGCGCTCGAGACGATGGCGCGCCACCTGGCTCCCGGCGGGATCGCCGTGGTGGACGTGGAGTCGCCGGTGCCGGACGACTTCGATCCGCTGCCGCAGCCGTTGATCGAGCACTGGACGAAGCCGTGGCAGGGCGGGACCGTCTCGAAGGTGGTCGCGGTGGCCGCGATCCCGATGCTGGGGACGAAGGAGGTCACCTGGCACTTTGACGTGGCGGACCGGCAGGGCCGGCTCACGCGCCTGACGACGCAGTTCCGCCTGCGCACCTTCACCCCCCGCGAGATCGACCTGGCCGCGCGGATCGCCGGCCTGCGCACCGTCACCCGTTTCGGCGACTACGACTTCACCCCGCACCATGACGGCGCAGAGCGGCTGGTCGTGCTGCTGCAGCGCGCCGATGACGACGTGGCCTACGTGTACGCGAACGACGAGGTGGACGCATGACCGCGGCGATCGCGCTCGATGCGATGGGCGGCGACCACGCGCCGGGGGCGACCGTCGGCGGCGCGCTCCTCGCGGCGGCCGAGGGTGTCGAGGTGGTGCTCGTCGGCGACTCGGAGGTCCTCGGGCGCGAGTTGAACGCTCGCGGTGGTGCGCCCCACGGGCTGCACATCGTCCACGCGCCGGACCAGGTGGGGATGGGCGACAAGGCCGCGGCTGAAGTGCGGAAGCAGCGCCAGACCTCGCTCTACGTGGGAACCGAACTCGTGAAGCGCGGCGAGGCCGCGGCGCTGGTCACCATGGGGAACACCGGCGCGGCGATGGCGACGGCGCTCATTGTCCTCGGGCGGATGAAGGGCGTGGAGCGTCCGGCGCTCGGCGCGGTGCTGCCCGCCGGCGATCAGCCGGTGCTCTTCCTGGACGTGGGCGCGAACGCGGACGCGCGCGCTTCCCACCTGGTCCAGTTCGCGCACCTCGGGTCGGCGTACATGAGCGCCGTCCGCGGGGTGGCGTCGCCGCGCGTAGCGCTGCTGTCGATCGGCGAAGAGTCTTCGAAGGGTTCGATGCTGGTGACGGAGACGCACGAGTTGCTCGCCCATGACGTGCGGCTCAACTTCATCGGCAACCTGGAGGGCCGCGCGCTGCTCAGCGGCGAGGCGGACGTGATTGTCACGGACGGCTTCACCGGGAACGTCTGCCTGAAACTGGCGGAGGGCATGGTGACGATGCTCTTCGACGAACTGCGCGGGGCCGCGCGCTCCTCGCTGCGCGCGAAGGTCGGCGGCGCGCTGCTGCTGCCGGCGCTGCGAGGCGTGCGGGAGCGGCTGGACTACCGGCACTACGGGGCGGTGCCGCTGCTGGGCGTCGATGGTGCCGTGTTCGTGGGCCACGGCCGCAGCGACGAGCGCGCCGTGGCGAACGGGCTGAAGAACGCGCAGTACGCAATTGAACAGGGCATGCTGCGCGCGCTCGGCGACGCCGTGTCGGGCGGGCTGCCGCGGACCTAAGCGTTCCCTGAATCGCGCCGCCTCGGGCGGTTTCTGAGCGCGAGAGGCCCGCGTCGCTCCTATCCTCCAGCCAGGCGGCACACATTCAATCCTGAACAACGGTCAGGCGGCCGTCGTGCGTCCGTTGCCTTCACTCCATGAGATGGCGGGGTTCCTGGCTGAGCGGCATCCGCTCCCCGAGGGCTTCCTGCCGCTCGTCAACCTCGACCCCAGTGATCCAGACGCGCCCACGGCGCTGCGGGCGATCCTCTCGACGACGAAGCAGGCACGGCTACGCCTGCGGCAGGTGAACCGCACCCTGGGCAACCCGGAGGGCATCGGCGTCGACACGGGTGCCGGGCTGCAACACTACGGCTACCGGCGCGTCCATTCGGCAGGACTGATCGCGATCCTCGTCTCCGGGCTGGACCACGGGACGAACGTGCTGGACAGCGTGCAGTTCTGGCGACGGCAGATCTGCGTGGCGTTCGGCACGGCGCTGCTGATCCCGGACGACGCGCCCGAGAATCCGTACTCCGCGGCCACCGGCCTCCTGCACGAGATCGGCTTCCTCCTGCTCGACATCGAGCGGTCCGACCTGACGGCGCTGCTGCCGACGGTGGGACGGCGTCGTGGCGGGCTGGACGCGGACGCGGAGCGCGCGGTGCTGGGTTACGCGCTGCACGAGCTGACCGCGGTGATCCTCGGTCGGTGGGGGTTGCCCGCGCCGATTGTCACGGCGGTGCTGGAACGCGAACGCGGGCCGCTGGAGCGTGGCCGCCTGGGGGCCGCGCTGTGGATAGCGGTGGAGGGCGCGAACACGCTCGGCTTCGGCGGCGCGTTCTACCCGCAGCGCCGCGACCTGGACCCGCGCCTCGCGCGCGCCATCGAACGGTTCTACGGGAGCACCGGCGAGGTCGCGCGGCGCGTGGACGGCGTGCTCGCGGGCGTGCTGCTGGATGACGGGCCGGTGGGGCCGGGGAGCGCGGCCTAGTCCAGGACCGGCAGCGGCGAGGACGCTCCGGCGGCGTTCGGCTCCGCGCCGGTGCCGCCAGCGGCGGGCGCCCAGCGCCACCACAGGCGCATCGCATCGCGCAGCGCGTCCACCTGCTGCGCGGGCTCCTTGCCCTCGATGCAGGTCGCGAGGTGCTGGTCGAGGACGACGGCGCCAACGGTGTCGATGCTGGCACGGACGGCCATCAACTGCGTGACCACGTCCTCGCAGGCGCGGCCGCCCTCCAGCATGCGGGTGATGCCGCGCACCTGGCCCTCGATGCGGCGAAGCCGGGTGAGCAGCGCGTCGTTCTCGTTGGGTTCCATGGCGGCACCACCTTCGCCCCTCATGTTCTCATGGCCGTCATCGGGCGGTGCCGGGGGAGGCTTGACATACCCGGAGGGGGTATGTAGATTGTGTCCCAGCGGCGGGATCCGTGTCAACGGCTTCCCTCCCCGGGACGCGCGGCGCTCGCCGCTCGCAGGCCGGCTCTCGGTGGCCGGGTACGAAAGGACACGGGCGATGGCTCACCCGACTGACACCTCTGACGCCACGTTCGAGCAGGACGTGCTGAAGAACGACACCCCCGTGCTGGTGGACTTCTGGGCGCCGTGGTGTGGCCCGTGCCGCATGGTGGCCCCGGTCGTGGAGGAACTCTCCAACGACTACGACGGCAAGGTGAAGTTCGTGAAGCTGAACACGGACGAGAACCCGCGCGTGGCGGCGGCCTACCAGATCCGCTCGATCCCCACGCTGCTCATCTTCAAGGGCGGCCAGGCGGTCGGCCAGATCGTGGGCTTCCGCCCGAAGAGCGACCTGGCGAAGCACCTGGAAGCGGCGCTGGCGAACTAGCCCGCGCTCCCGGTCCGGAGATACGCATCGGGGCGGCCATACGGCCGCCCCGATGTCCATCCGGTCGGGTGTTCGTGCGGCCTAGCCGCCTCCCAGCGGGATCGTCTGCGGGCCGTCGCCCTCCTCGGCGCGGCGACCCTTGGCGACGGAGCGCCCCTGCTTCTCCTCGAGGCGTCCGAGCGCACGCCCCTTGTCGGGCGTGGGGTCGGGACGCAGGCCGTAGGCCTCGCGGCCTTCGTGGTCCTCTGGCAGGTGTTCGGTGATGGGAAGACCTTCCTCATCGCAGAAGAGCAGTCAGTGGCAGTACTTCCACCGCTGCATCTCCTCGCAGGGACAGATCCAGAACTTCTTCTCGATCTCCTCCTGCTTGTCCTCGAAGAACATGCAGGGACAGAGGGGCTTGCCCACTTCGTCCACGTTCTTGGCGAGGCCGATGACGAGGAATTCCGTGATCTCGGGCTGGGGGTGGAGGAACGTGCCCGACTTCTGTGCGAAGTTCTCCACGAACTTCCGCATCTTGTCGAGCGTCTCCGGCTTCGCGACGGCGCGGTCCGCGTCTGATGGCTGGTCGAGCGTCACGAGGCCTCCTTCCTGTCCGCACAGTCTCGCCGCACATCGCGGCCCTCGCAAGCGCGCCACCGGCACCGGAAAGGTGACCCCATGACCACCCCATCGACCGTCCGCGAGATCGACATCGCGATCGCCGGCGGCGGGCCGGCTGGCCTCGCCGCGGGGCTGTATGCGGCGCGGGCGCTGCGTTCGACCGTGTTGTTCGAGGGCGGCGTGCTCGGCGGCCAGATCGCGACGACGGACGCCGTGGAGAACTACCCGGGCTTTCCGGAGGGCGTGAACGGGTTCGACCTCTCGCTCGCGATGCAGGCGCAGGCGGAACGCTTCGGGATGGAGACGGTCTACGCGCGCGTGACCGCGATCCGCCGCCGCGATGACGGCCGGTTCGCCCTGGACGCGGACGGCGCGGGCGAGTTCCTCGCGCGGGCCGTCATCTACACGGCGGGCGCGGAATACAACAAGCTCGGCGTGCCGGGAGAGCAGGAGCTGACCGGTCGGGGCGTCTCCTACTGCGCGACGTGTGACGCGGCCTTCTTCGGCGGCCAGGAGGTGATCGTTGTCGGCGGTGGTGACGCCGCCGTGGAGGAAGGCCTCTTCACCACGCGGTACGCCTCGAAGGTGACGCTGGTGCACCGGCGCGAGGAACTGCGCGCGCAGCGGGTGTTGCAGGAGCGCGCGTTCGCTGAGCCGAAGATGGCGTTCGCGTGGAACAGCGTGGTCGAGGCGATCCACGGCGATGGCACCGTGGACGCGGTCACGCTACGCGACGTGCGGACGGGTGAGACGCAGCGCCTGGCGACGAGCGCCGTGTTCATCTTCATCGGCCAGACGCCGAACTCGGGGCTGCTCGCCAGCCTCGGCGTCCCGCTCGACGCGGGCGGGCACGCGATCGTGAACGCGTGGATGGAGACGCCGGTGCCGGGCCTGTTCGCCGCCGGCGACGTGCGCTCCGAGGCGGCCCGCCAGGTGGTCTCCTCCGCCGGTGACGGCGCGACCGCCGCCATCCGCGCGGACCAGTACCTCACCCACCTCGAGGGGTAGCGCCGGCGACGCATCGCCCGGCCGCGGCGCGTACGATCGGCTTATGACGGACCACGAGCGCCGCGACGAGGTGGGGCGGTGGGCACGCTACGGCGCGAGCCTGCCGGAGCGCGGCGTGCGCGCCGGGTTCGCCGTGGCCGGCGGGCTGCTGCACGAGACGGCGACGCTGATCCTCCCGCGTTTCGTCCGGCGTTCGCGGTTCTACGAGGCGACGGCGAAGAACGCGCTGCGGGTCGCCATCGAACTCGTGGGGGGCGTGCGGCCGGAGGTGTCCCCGGAGGGCCCGGACGCGGGGCGCATTGCCGTAAAGAAGGCCGCCGGCAACGTGGTCGAACTCGGCGCGATCGCGGCGATCGGGTTCTCGCCGCTGTGGCTCCTGGCCGCGGCCGCGGACGTCCTCAACGGGTCGCGCGTCTACCTGCGCACGCTGGAGGAGGAACTGCAACGCGCGGGCGTGCTCCAGCCGGGCGTGCAGTTCGCTTCGGTGGACCAACTCGTCGGCGCGCTGGAGGGGACGGTCGGCAACACGGCGCGGCTGATCGACCTGCCGCCGGTCGAACTCGCCGAACTGCGCCAGTCGATCCGCGAGTTCCGGTCCGATGCCTCCTCGCTGCCCAGCACGGCGGAGATGGCCGGGCTGTTCAACGCGCTGGTGGAGACCGCGCGGGTAGAGCGCCGGCCGCTGCTGGAGGTGTCCAGCGGCGTGGGCCTCGCGTTCCTCCACTCCGCCGGCCGCCTCACGCGCGAGCACCTGGCGACGCCGTACCGGGAGGACTGGGCTCGGCTGCGCGGCGAGGGCTTCGCCGCGTACGCGCGACGCGTCGGGCGTCCATACCAGGAGGCGATCGGGCGTCACTTCGACCCCTCGCGCGTGACGCTGACGGAGCGTGCCCCGGGCGCCCTCGCCAGCCGCGCCCGCGCGCTCTGGGCGCGCCGCCCGAGGTGGCCGCGCGAGGGCTGACCGGCGGGCCGGTGCCAGCGCGGGCGCGCGGCTATCATCGGCGCGGGAGTGGATGATGTCCGGTGGCGTCCGCGGTCTTCAAAACCGTTGCGGGGCCGCGTCGCGGTCCCGGGTGGGTTCGACCCCCACGCACTCCCGCCAAGCCTGCCGTCACGGCTGACGGAGCCCTCCCATCGCGACCTCCGCATCTGCCTCGCCCACCGGGACGCGTCCGCCGCTGAGCGAACGCGCGAGGCGGCGCGGGGCGTGGCTGGTGGCGGCGTCCACGTTCCTGTTCTGGCTGTCGCTCTACTTCTATGTGCCGTTCCTGCCGCTGCGGGCGCAGGATCTCGGTGCGTCGAACACGATGCTGGGCGCGGTGGTGGCGTCCTACGCGATCGCGCAGGTCGGGCTGCGCATCCCGATCGGTATCGGCGCGGACGCGATCGGGCGACGCAAGCCGTTCGCGGTGGCGGCGCTGGTCGCCTCGGCGCTGGGGGCGCTCGGGCTGGCGCTGTCGCCGAACCCGTGGTCGCTGTTCGCGGCACGCGCGGTCACGGGGATCGCCGGCGCCGGCTGGGTCGCGATCACGGTGCTGTACGCCTCCTACTTCGCGGCGGGCGATGCGGCGAAGGCGATGTCGCGGATCATGGCCGTGAACGCGCTGGCGCTGGTGCTCGCCACGTTCATCGGCGGCGTGGTCGCCGACCAGTTCGGCACGACCAGCACGTTCACCCTCGGCGTGGTCGTCGGCGCGGCGGGCGCGGTGCTGATGCTGCTCGCGGACGAGCCGCCGCTCGCCGACCGCCGAGGCTACTCGGCGCGCGCGTTCCTGGAGGTCGCGCGGGTGCCGCTGCTGGTCAGCGTCTCGGTGATCGGCATCACCGTGCAGTTCGTCTCCTTCGCCACCAGTTTCGGGTTCGTCCCGGTGTACGCGGAGCAGGTGGGCGCGAGTGACGCCGAGGTGGGCTACGTGACCACGGTCATGTTCGCCACCTCCGTGCTGGGGACGCTGGTGACGCCGTGGCTCGTCGCGCGCACGGGCTACGGGATGACGCTCGCGCTCGGGATCGTGGTGACGGCACTGGGCGCGGTGCTGGTGCCGGCGACCTCGGACGTGATCGGCCTCGCCGCGACGCAGGTGCTGAACGGCCTGGGCCGTGGCTCGACGAACGCGCTGCTGATCACGCTCGCGGTGCTGGCGGTGGCGCCCGCGCAGCGCGCGACGGCGATGGGCGTCTACCAGGCGGTGTACGCGATCGGGATGCTCTCCGGCCCCGTGGTGGCGGGGGCGGTGGCGGACACCGCGGGCATCGACGCCGTGTTCTACCTCTCGACGGTGGTGGGGCTCCTCGGCGCGGTGCTGCTGCTCATGCGCCCGTTGCCGCGCGCCTAGCGCGAGGCGGTCGTCGTTGGCTCCGGTGCGACCGATGCGCGCTCGGACGCCGCGGGCGGCGCCACGCTGGTGTCGGCGGTGCGGAACTCCCGGGCGAGGATGAAGACCGCGAGCCCGCCGACGAGGCAGATCGCGCCGTACGCGGTCTGAGCGACCTGGACGCCCTGCCACTCCGCGAACAGGCCGGCGGCGGCCGCGCCCGCGGTGATCATCGCGCGGTCCAGCGAGAGCAGGCTGATCACGCGCCCGCGCAGGTCCGGCGGCGACATGTGCAGCAACGCCGCGTTGCTCAGTGAGAAGAACGCCGTCTGCATGGTGCCGACGAGGGCGATGATCGCGAACGGCAGCACGATCCACGTCCGGCCGAGGCGGTCCGGGACGTACGTCGAGAACGAGAACGCGATCAACAGCGTCCCGAACACCGCCACCGTGAGCGGCAGGACGACGCCGAGGCGTGTCGGCTGCCGTCTGGCGATGAAGAGCGCGCCGACGAGTGCGCCGCCGCCCGAGACGGAGAGCATGAACCCGTATCCGGCATCGCCGATGTCCAGGACGTCCTTCGCGAAGAGCGGCGCGAACACCTGCATGTAGGACATGCCGAAGGTGAAGTAGACCAGCGCCAGCAGGATCACGCCGCGGATCCCGGAGTGCGCGAAGGCGAACCGGGCGCCCTCCATCAGCCCGGAGCGCATGGCGCCCACGCCGCGGTCGGCCTGCTTCTTCAACGGCGGGATGTGCATCAGGTAGGTCGCGGTGACGGCCCCGAGGTAGATGATCGCGACGGCGCTGAACGCGCCGCCGGTCCCGATGGCGGCGACGGTGAGGCCGCCGGCGGAGGCACCGAGGATGCGCATGACGTTGGTGGTGGCGGTCATGAGCGCGACGGCGCTCGTGAGCATCTCCGCCGGGACCAGGGTGGGGATGAGCGACTGCCGCGCCGGCTGGTCGAAGGCCATCAGGCTGCCTCGACCGAACGCGAGCAGGTAGACGTGCCAGAGTTCGACGCGGCCGGCGAGCAGGGCCAGCGCGAAGATGCTGTACATGATGAAGATCGTGGTCTTCACCATCAGCATGATCTGGCGGCGGTCGAACATATCGCTGACCACGCCGGCGATGAGGCCGAACAGCAGTTGCGGCACCGTGCGCACGGCCAGCACGCCGCCGAGGTGCGCACCCGATCCGGTGAGGTCGAGGACGAACAACGGCAGCGCCGTCTGCTCCATCCACAGCGCGAGCGAGTGGCTGAAGTGCCCCATCCACAGCAGACGGAAATCGCGGAAGCGAAGCGCCGCGAACGTGCCGGGCTGGGGGCCCTCCACCGGCGTGGAGGGCGGGATCATGCCGTGCGCCATACTTCACACCTTCGTCAGGCCCCGTGAGGGGTGCCCGCGCGGGAACCGGCGCAGCATACGCCTCGGGCGGCTGAACGGAAGGTCAGATCCGCCGGACGGACGTCCAGAAGATCGTGAACAGCAGGAAGGCGACCGTGGCGGCGACCATGAACGCGCCGATGCCGACCTGTGCGCCGTACGCGGCGATGGCGAACGCCAGCGGGAACGTGCCGATCGGCTGGACGCCGCTCGCCATCTGGTTCACGGCCATCACCCGGCCTCGCATCTCCGCGGGGGCGATCTGCAGCAGCAGCGTGCTGTGCAGCGTGGTCGCGACCGAGTGGAAGATGCCGCCGATCGCCAGGATGAGCAGCGAGACGACGTAGATCGAGGAGGCCGAGAAGCCGATCAGCAGCGTGCTATAGCCCAGGTAGCAGATCATCATCAGCCGCCCCCGGTGCTTCATCCCGCCCAGCGAGGCGAGCGCGAAGAGCCCGAGGAGCGACCCCCACCCCATCATGGAGGAGAGCATGCCGAAGCCGGCGTTGCCGCGGTCCAGCACCTCTTCCGAGACGACCTTCAGGAACGGGATGTACGGGTAGATCAGCAGGGACGGGATCACGCCCACGACGACGAGGCCCAGGACGCGGCGGTCCTGCCAGCAGTAGACGAAGCCCTCGCGCATCATCGTCATCGGGGCGCTGCCCGCGGCGGCGCGCACCTGGCGAGTGACGCGGCTGATGCGCAACGTGGCGATGACGGCCAGCAGTTGCAGGACGACGAGCGCGATCAGCGCGGAGGCCACGCCCCACGCCGCCATCATGATGCCGAAGCCGGACGGCCCCAGCACCCTCGAGACGTTCTGCACCATCGAGTTCACGGCGAAGGCGTTCTGCAGCGTGTCGTCCGTGGTCACGTCCGAGACGAACGCCTGGCGCGCGGGCTGGTTGATCGACTGCGCGAGGCCGCCTCCGAAGGCGATCACGTAGACGTGCCAGACGTGCGCCATATCCGTCAGTACCAGCGCAGCGAGGGCGCCCGCGAGGATCGCGTCGAGGAACGTTGAGAGCACCACCACCTGCCGGCGCGGGAAGCGGTCCGACAGGTAGCCGCCGTACGGCGCGATCAGCGTGCCGACCGCGCCTCGGAAGGCGGCGACGGTGCCGAGTTGCACCGCCGACCCCGTCATGTCGTACACGAGCGCGAAGAGCGCCAGCTGCTTCGCCCACTGGGCGAAACCAGCGGCCAGCGTGGAGAGCGTGAGGTAGCGGAAGTCGCGGCTCTGGAAGGAGACGAAGATCTCGCGGGTGCTCGTACGCCGCCGCGGGGCCGGTGGGCGAGGCGGGCCGCCTCCCGCGTGCGGGGTGGCCTCCGCCGGTGGTTCGACGGGGGCGCGTCCGCTGCTGCTGTCGTCGGTCGGGGTCGCCATGTCTCCGCCTCGGTAGGCGCGCACGATACACCCCGAGTCACGCCGAGGGGGTTACGCGCCGGCTCGGGCGAGGAACGCCTCCAGCGCCTCCGCACACACGTCCGGGTGCTGCATATGCAGCAGGTGGGCACCCGGCAGGATGGCGGATTCGCCGCGCGGCAGGAGGCGGACCGCCTCGGCCGTCGCCTCCTCGCTCGCGACCACCGACTCGCGCCCGCGAACGACGAGCGCCGGACAGGGGATGCGCGGGAGGAGCGGCCGCTGGTCGAACTGTGGCCACTCGGCGAGCGTGCGCTGGTCCAGGCGCTGGACGAACGTGCCGTCCTCGGCGCGCTCGTAAGCGCGCTCCGCGAACCGTCGCGCGGTCGCCTCGTCGACGCCGGGGAGGATGCGCGCGACGCCCGCGAGCAGGTCATCGAGCGAGGCGAAGCGGCGGGCCGGCTTCATGCCGGCCTCCTGCAGGCGGGCGCGCTGCCGCTCCGGCGGCTGCGGGTCGATGTCGATGAACACGGCGGCACGCACTAGTGAGGCACGCTCGGCGGCGACGCGCATCGCGACCAGCGATCCAGTGGAGTGCCCGACGAGCGCGACCGGCGCGCCGATCGCCTCGATGGTCACGCCCACGTCTGAGGCGTATCCGGCCTCGTCGTAGGGTGGGACGTGGTCGGATGCGCCGTGCCCGCGCGCGTCCAGGGCGATCGCGCGCCGCCCGCTGGCGGCGAGGCGCTGCGCGACCGGCTCCCAGGCGCCGGCATGCTGCCCGGCGCCGTGCAGGAACAGGGCGGCGGGCGCGCCCTCCGGCCCCCACTCCAGGAGGTGCAGGCGGTGGCCCCGCGGGGCGACGACCCAGCGGTCGCGAGGTGCTCCGGTCACCGGGCGCGCTCCCTCCAGCGCGGCGACGGTAGCGCGGATCGGGGTGCGCGAGCATCCGCCGGATCGGACGTATCATGCTGCCTCGCGGGCCTCGCCCGTGACGGCAGAAGGGCCCCGCGGTGCGGCGCACGCCTCGGATCTTCCACGGCTGGTGGATCGTGATGACGGGCGGGATCCTGCAGTTGCTGCAGGGCTCGCTGCTGGGGCAGGCGTACGGCTCCTACATCGTGGTGCTGGGGGCGGAGTTCGGCTGGACCCGGACGCAGCTCTCCTTCGCCTCCGCGCTGCGGGAGATGGAGGGCGGGATCGTCGGCCCGTTCCAGGGCTGGCTGGTGGACCGGATCGGCCCGCGCCGGGTCACGCGCGCGGGCATCGTCATCTTCGGCCTCGGGTTCATGCTCTTCAGCCAGGTGCAGACGCTGGCGACGTTCTACGCCGCGTTCATGGTCATGGCGATCGGCGCCAGCCTGATGGGTTACCTGACGATCACCACGGCGGTCGTGCAGTGGTTCGTCCGAAGGCGGTCGACCGCCCTCAGTCTCACGAGCGTGGGCGGGGCGTTCGGCGGCGTGATCGTGCCGCTGACGGTGCTGGCGCTGGAGACGTTCGGGTGGCGGACCACGGCGTTCGCCTCCGGGGTGCTGGTGATGGCGGTGGGCCTGCCCATCACCCAGTTGCTGATCCAGCGCCCGGCGGACATTGGCCTCGGCCCGGACGGGGACCCGATGAAGGAGGGCGCGGGCACCGGCGCCGTGGTGATGGGGCCGGGCGATTTCACGCTGCGCGAGGCGCTGCGGGAGCCCTCGTTCTGGTGGATGTCGCTGGGGCATGGCTTCGCGCTGCTGGTGGTCGGCGCGGTGAACGTGCACATGATCTCGCACCTGACGGAGACGCTCGGCTACTCGCTCGGGCGGGCGTCGCTGGTCTACTCGGCGCTGACGGGCGTGTTCATGATGGGGACGCTCGCCGGCGGCTGGATCGGCGACCACTCCAGCAAGCGGTTCATGGCGTTCTGCTGCATGGGAGCGCACGCCATCGGCATGCTGCTGCTCTCTCACGCCTCCGCGACGTGGATGGTGGTGGCGTTCGTGATCATCCACGGCAGCGCGTGGGGGATGCGCGGCCCGCAGATGGCGGCGCTGCGCGCCGACTACTTCGGGTCGGGGGCGTTCGGCAAGATCATGGGGGTCTCGAACATCATCGTGATCGTGGGCGCGATCCTCGGACCGGTGTTCGCCGGGTTCATCTACGACCAGACCGGCAACTACCGCGTCGGCTTCGACCTGCTGGCGGTGCTGGCGGCGCTCGGGTCGGTCTTCTTCGCGCTCGCGCGGCGGCCGAAGCCGCGCGTCACCGCCGAGGTCTGACCGAGGGCGCTAGTCCGTGTCGCGGATCGTGCGCGTCACCCAGAGCAGCGCGCCCATGCCCACGAGGGCCACGCCCACCGAGCCGAGCGCCCACTGCGGCCCGACCGCCTCCGCGAGCAGCGCGATCGCGAAGATGCCGAGCGACTCCACGCCGTCGTCCAGCAGCATGATGCTGCTCACCCGGCCTCGGTAGGCGTCGCTCACGCGCGTCTGGATCATGATGTTCACGAGCGACTGACGTCCGGCCTGTCCGACGCCGAGGACGATCACGATCCCCATGCTCACCCAGAACGCCGTGGACGCGGAGAAGCCCATGAGGGCGATGCCGAAGATCACCATGCTTGCGATGAGCAGTTTGCCCTGGCGTCGGTTCGGTAGGGAGGCGATGAGCAGCGAGCCGAGCAGCGCGCCGACCGCCGTCATTGCGAGCAGGAGGCCCACGCGCACGGCCGCCTGGTCGGCATCGTTGCTCAGGACTTCGCGCACGAAGCCCGGCAGCAGCCGCTGGTAGGGGAGCGAGAGCGTGGAGGAGACGCCGTGGATGACCAACAGCCAGATGAGGACGTGGTCCGTACGGAGGTAGCGGAGTGTCTCGCCCATCGCGCGGAGGCCGGCGCGGTCGCGCTTCGCGGCGGGGAAGGTGCTCGTCGGCGCGGCGGAGGCCTCGCCGTTCGCGGCGGCGCGGGTGCGCGCGTTGGTGATCGGCACCGGGAAGAGCGCGATCACGGCCATGACGTTCATGCACGCCATCAGCGCGAACACCCAGGACGGGCCGGTGACGGCGATCAGGATGCCGGCGAGCGCCGGCGCGCCGAGGCGTACCACGTTCAGGACGAAGACGTTCAGGGCGAAGGCGTTCATCACACGCTGGACGCCCACGATCTCCGGGATCATCGACTGGCGGGCGGGCAGGACGAACGAGTTCACGACGCCCTGCAGCGCGGTCGCGATGATCAGGTGCTCGAACCGCAGCCGGTCCATGAACAGGAGGATCGCGATCGCCGCCGCGAGCAGCGCGACGCAGACCTGCCCCACCTGGATGATCGCGCGCCGGCTGAGGCGGTCCGCGAGCACGCCGCCATACAGCGCGAGGACGACGCGGGGCATGGAGTTCGCGAGTTCGATGAACCCGAGGGCGGCGAAGGAGCCGGTGATCTCGTAGGCAAGGACGCCGCGGGCGACCTGCTGCATCTGGAGCGCGCCCCAGTTGCCGGTCATCGCGAGCATGTACCAGCGGAACGCCGGCACATCGATCAGCGAATCGAAAGTACGGAACCGTCTGGCGGGCAGCGCCGTCGGTGGTTCGGGTGTGGCGGTGTCAGCGGGGTTCGCCCCGCGACGATCGTCACCTGAGTCGGTACTCAATCTCCACCCTCACTGGTCATGGGTTGACCGGCACCGCGGGATAGTACACGAGTGCCGCTACACCATCCGGGCGACGCCGGGCCTCACGAGCGTGGTGGCGCGCCCTCTTTCTCCGTCCAGCACGCGCTCAGGCCGCAGAGCGTGCATTTCATGTCCGAGGCGGGAGGTGGAGCCTCCGCCGCGGGCGTCGAGGTGGTCGCGGTGGTCGCCGGTGTGGCGGGCGGGGTCATCGTGACGCCTCCGCGATCTGCGTGCGCAGGAAGGAGCGGATCGCCTCGGTCGCCACGGGGACGGCCTCCGCGGTCTTCCACTCGTCGATGCGGGTGCTATTCGGCAGTAGCGCGTCCACCTCCAGGCTGACGCTCGTGGGGTGGGCGGCGTCCGCGCCGGTCAGGATGAGCATGGGCGTGGTGATCGAGGGGATGCGCGACTTCGGCACGGAGAAGATGAAGTCCTCGCGGTGCCACATCGCCTGTCCGAACCCCTCGAGGTCGCTGGCGGTGAGGTCGTCCCGCCGCGCGACGAGTTCCTCGCCCCACGGCTTCCAGATGTTGTCCTGGAAGACCTGCGTGTTCGTCTCCACGAGGCCGATCGGCTGCATCAGCACGCCGGCGACCATGCGCCCCGGCTGGCGGTCGGCCTGCTTCAGCAGGTAGGAGCAGCCGATGCAGCACCCCGCCGCCACGTACCGGTCGATGCCGAGGTGGTCGAGGAGCCCCAGCTGGTCGTCCACGTAGGACGTCCACGGGTCCACCGTGTCGAACGGGCCGGTGGACTGGCCGCAGTTGCGCTGGTCCATCGCGATCACGCGGAAGTCGTTCCGGAACGCCTCCACCGGGTTGAGCGGCATGCGTGACCAGAACGCGATCGCCGAGTTCATCCCGCCGGGCGCGATGAGCAGGAGCGGGAAGCCGCTGCCTCCGCTGTCCTCGTAGTAGAGCGAAGCGCCGGCGCGCTCGTAGAACGGCATGTCGTCTCCCTCTCGCTGGCGCGCCCGAGCCGCGGCCGCGCGCCGGGAGTGTACCGGGCGCGCCGGCCGCCGGGCGTCCGCGCCGCCTCGTATGATGCGCGCTTCACGAGGACGTTCGACGAGGGGTGACCGATGGACCTGGGACTGACGGGGCGCGTGGCGATCATCACCGGCGGCAGCGAGGGCATCGGCAAGGCGGCCGCGATCTCGCTCGCGCGCGAGGGTGCGCGTGTCGCCATCGCCGCGCGGCGTCTGGACGTGCTGGAGGCGGCCGCCGCCGAGATCCGCGCCGCCGCCGGCAACGGCGAGGTGATGGCGGTGCCGTGCGATGCACGCGACGAGGCGCAGGTGCAGGCGCTGGTGCAGCGCGTGGTGGACGCCTGGGGCGGCGTGGACATCCTCGTGAACAACGCCGGCACCTCAGCGGCCGCGAAGTTCGAGGCGGTCTCCGACGAGACGTGGGAGGGCGACCTGGGGCTGAAGGTGTACGGCGCGATCTACTGCACGCGCGCCGTACTCCCGTACATGAAGGCGGCCGGTGGTGGACGGATCATCAACGTGGCCACCCCGGGCGGGAAGGCGCCGGGCGCCAACTCGCTGCCGACGTCCCTGGCGCGTGCGGCCGGGCTCGCGCTGACGAAGGCGATGTCGAAGGACTACGCCGCGGAGGGCATCCTGGTGAACGCCGTGTGCATCGGCCTGATCAAGAGCGGCCAGCACGAGCGTCGCTACGAACGCGAGCAGGAGCGGAACCCCTCCCGCACGCTGGACGAGTTCTACGAGGGGATGGGCCGCAACGTGCCCCTCGGCCGCGTCGGCGAGGCGCACGAGGCAGGCGACGTGATCTGCTTCCTCGCCTCCGCGCGCGCGAGTTACCTGACGGGCACCGCGATCAATATCGATGGCGGCTCGTCGCCCGTGATCTAGCGGGGCCGGTGCGGCGTCAGCCGCCGACGACGGCGATCGCCTCGATCTCGATGAGGTAGTCGGGCGTCGCCAGCGCCTGTACGCCGACGAGCGTGCTGGCGGGCAGGTCGCCGGTGATGAACTCGCCTCGCACCGCGCGGTAGGCGGCGCGCATCTCCGGCGTGTAGCCCACGATGTAGGTGTTCATCTTCACGACGTCCGCGAAGGTCGCACCGGCGGCGGCGAGCGCCGTCTGCAGGTTGCGGAACACCTGCCGCGCCTGCGCCTCCAGGTCTCCGGCCCCGACGACGGCGCCGTCCGGCCCGGCCGCGACCTGGCCCGCGAGGTAGATCGTGGTGCCGCCGGTCGCCGTGACCACGTGGCTGTATCCGGCCGGCGTGTGCATCCCCGCCGGGTTCATCCGCTGGACAGGCATCGGGAGCCTCCTCGTCGTTCGCTCGGTGCTGCGTGAGGATACCCGTCCCGTAGCGTCGCCGAGGCCTACCGTGGATCCCATGAAGCCGTGGGAGACCCTCGCCAGCGCCATCACGCCGGACGGCAGCCGTCTGGAGTTGCGCCGCCACGACGGTGACTACGTGATCCGCGCCGAGGGCTACGACCTGATGCTGAGCCGCGCCCACGGCTCCGAGGACGCGATGATGGCGCTCGCCTGCCCCGCACCGGCGGAGGGCGCGTGCGTCCTCATCGGCGGGCTCGGGATGGGCTACACGCTCGCCGCGACGCTCGCGCTGTTGCCGGAGCGCGCGACGGCGGTGGTGGCCGAACTGGTGCCGGAGGTCGTGGAGTGGAACCGCGGCCCGCTGGGCCCCCTCGCCGGGCATCCGCTCGATGACCCTCGCACGGAGGTCGCCCTCGGCGACGTGGCGGAGGTGATCCGGAAGAGCCCGGGCCGCTTCGATGCGATCCTGCTGGACGTCGACAACGGGCCGGACGCCCTCACGCAGCGCGGGAACGGTTGGCTCTACACCCCCGCCGGGCTGGACGCCTGCCGCCGCGCGCTGCGCCCCGGTGGCGCGCTGGCCGTCTGGTCCGTGGGCCACGACCGCACCTTCGAGCGCCGTCTGCGCGCCGCCGGGTTCGAGGCGTCCACCCACGTCATCGCCGCGCACGGCTCGCGCGGGCGGAAGCACGTCGTGTTCCTCGGGCGTCGCCGGAACTAGGCCGCTACTCGGCGACCAGCCGGTAGATGCCGCCCCCTGCGTAGTCCGCGACCAGCACCTCGCCGTCCGCGTCGCGACCGAAGGTGACCGGAACGCCCTCGGACTCTCCGACCTCCACCGGCGTCGCGCCGTCGTCCGTATCGAGCGCGAAGATGGTGCCGCTGCACATGTCGGCGTACAGGTAGTGGCCGTCGAGCGCCTCGATCGCTTCGCCCCGATAGACGACGCCGCCGATGACCGCGCAGGTGTCGTCCGTGTGGCTGTAGGTCGCGACGGGCGGGATGAGGCCGGTGCGGTCGCAGTCGGTCGCGTCCAGGCAGCGGTCGCCCTCCACCACGCTCCATCCGTAGTTCCCGCCGGGGACGATGCGGTTCACCTCCTCCGTCGTCGAGGCGCCGACATCGCCGAGCCAGACCGCACCGGTCGCCGGGTCGATGTCCATGCGGAACGGGTTGCGGAAGCCGTACGCGAAGATCTCCGGGCGGACGCGGGCGTCGTGCACGAACGGGTTGTCCGGCGGCACCCGGTACGGTTCGTCCTCGCTCGCCGCGCTCACGTCGAGGCGCACGACGGTCGCGAGGAGCGTCGTGGTGTCCTGCCCCTGCTCGAACGGGTCCGTGGAGGCGCTGCCGTCGCCGAGCGAGAGCACGAGGGTGCCGTCATCGGCGAACCGGATCGCGCCGCCATTCTGGTTGTAGCCCGGCTGCGCCACTGACAGCACCACGAGCGCGCTCGACGGGTCGGCCGGGCCGCCTCGCACCGTGTAGCGCACGAGGTCGCTGCGCATCGGGTCGTCCGCGAAGTAGAACGCCCAGACGTGGCCGTTCGCCTCGTACTCCGGGTCGAGCGCAACGGAGAGCAGGCCCTCGCCACGCTCGTCGTCCACTACGCCCGCGAGGTCCAGCAGGAGCGCGCGTTCCCCCTCGTCGTCCGCGAGCCAGACGGTGCCGCCCTGCTCCGCGACGAGGAGGCGGCCGTCCGGGTAGGCGGCGACCTCCACCGGGCGGTCGAACGTGACGCCGGCCAGCACCGGCTTGGCGCGGAGGCGCGGGGCGCCGTCGCACCCGAGTGCCAGGGCGATGACCAGCATCGAGGCGGCGAACAGGCTCCGCGGCAGCATGCCACCGAGCGTATCGCGGCGCGTTGTAACATCGTCCCCTCCGAACATCCTCGCCGCGCGGAAGGTGGCCACCATGACCACAGTTGAACAGCCCCGAGTGATCGGCACGCGACCGATCCGGCCGGACGGCGTGGACAAGGTCACCGGGCGCGCCACCTACGGCGCGGATGTGCGGCTCCCGGGCCTGCTGCAGGGCCGGGTGAAGCGCAGCCCGCACGCGCACGCGATCATCAAGCGCATCGACCTGTCGCGCGCCCTGGCGCTGCCCGGCGTGCTCGCGGCGGTCACGTTCGACGACCTCCCGGTGCCGCACGAGCAGGTGATGGAGACGGTGCGCGGCCCGCTGCCCACCGCGTGGGACTCGGAGCGTGTGCTCGCGCGCCGCAAGGTCCTGTTCCGCGGCCACCCGATTGCGGCGATTGCGGCGCTCGACCACCACATCGCGGAGGACGCCCTCGAACTGATCGACGTGGAGTACGAGGTGCTCCCGGCCGTTGTGACGATCGACGACGCGCTGCGCCCGGACGCCCCGATCCTGCACGACGACGGCAAGGCGGCGCTGGTGCCCGGCCTCTTCGAGCCGGTGGATGGCCGCGAGTCCAACATCGCGCGCACGATCACGCTCGGCTTCGGCGACCTGGACGCCGGGTTCGCCACGGCGGACGTGATCCTGGAGCGCCAGTACGAGACGGCGATGGTGCATCAGGGCTACATCGAGCCGCACAACGCCACCGCGGTCTGGAGCCAGGACGGCAAAGTCACGATCTGGACCAGCACGCAGGGCGCCTTCGGCATCCGCACGAACGTGGCGCGACTCCTCAACCAGCCGGTGAGCATGCTCCGCGTCATCCCCGCCGAGATCGGCGGGGGGTTCGGCGCGAAGAACGTCGTCTACCTTGAGCCGATCGCCGCGCTGCTCTCGAAGAAGACGGGCCGCCCGGTGCAACTGACGATGAGCCGCACGGAGGTGCTGGAGGCGACCGGCCCCACCTCCGGCACGCGCACGTGGGTGCGCATCGGCGCGAGGCGGGACGGCACGCTCGTCGCGGCGGACCTCAAGCTCTGGTACGAGGCGGGCGCCTATCCGGGCTCGCCGGTCGCCGGCGGCGCGCGCTGCGCCCTCGGGCCGTACGTGGTGCCGAACCAGCGCATCGTGGGCTACGACGTCGTCGTGAACCGCCCGAAGGTGGCGGCGTACCGCGCGCCGGGCGCGCCGGCGTCCGAGTTCGCGGTGGAGTCGCTCCTCAACGAACTCGCGGAGCGGCTGGAGATGGACCCGATGGAGCTGCGGCTGAAGAACGCCGCGGAGCAGGGCTCCCAGCGCAGCGACGGCGCGACGCACGGTTCGATCGGTGCGCGCGACGTGATGAAGGCGGTGATGGACCACCCGCACTACCGCTCCGAGACGCTGGGCAAGGATCAGGGTCGCGGCGTGGCGATGGGCTTCTGGCAGAACGGCGGCGGCGAGTCCGCGGCGTACGCGAACGTCCACGCGGACGGCCGCGTCACGCTCGTCACCGGGTCGGTCGACATCGGCGGGCAGCGCGCCTCGCTGGCGATGCAGTTCGCGGAGACGCTGGGCATTCCGTACGCGGATGTGAACTCGCTCGTCGGCGACACGGACACGATCGGCTTCACGGCGAACACCGGCGGCAGCCGCACGACGTTCGCGACGGGCCTCGCCGTGGTGCAGGCGGCGATGGACGTGCGCCAGCAGATGGAGCAGCGCGTCGCGAAGATCTGGAACGTGGACGCCTCGGCGGTCGCGTACGACCCGGCGGACGCGAGCCTGCACGGGCCGGACGGCCAGGTGATGACGTTCAAGGAGGCCGCCCGCCGGATGCCGGGCAGCGGCGGCAACATCCAGGGCCAGGCGGATCTCGTCTCCACCTCGGTCGGCAAGGTGGGCGCCTGCTACGGCGCGAACATCGTGGACCTGGAGGTTGACCGGGAGACCGGCAAGGTGACGATCCTCCGCTACACCGCCGTGCAGGACGTGGGGAAGGCGATCCATCCCGCCTACGTGGAAGGCCAGATCGAAGGCGGCGTGGTGCAGGGCATCGGCATGACCCTCAACGAGGAGTATGTGTACGACGCGGACGGGCGGATGGTGAACTCCTCGTTCCTCGACTACCGGATGCCCGTGGCGAACGACCTGCCGATGATCGAGACGGTGCTGGTGGAGGTGCCGAACCCCGGCCACCCCTTCGGGGTGCGCGGCGTGGGCGAGGTGCCGATCGTGCCGCCGCTGGGCGCGATCGCGAACGCGATCTACGACGCGGTGGGCGTGCGCGTCACGCGACTGCCCGCCTCGCCGTCGTGGCTGCTCGACCAGTTGATGGAGCAGGGACAGGCGTAGCGCGCGTGGCCGTCCTCCACGTCCCCGCCTCGCTGCACCAGTTCACGGGCGGCGTGGCGCGTTTCGAGATCGCGGGCGCGACGCTGCGCGAGGTCTTCGAGGGCCTCCGCGGCCTCGCGCCCGATCTGCTGCCGCGCATCCTCGACGGTGACGACCTGCGCGCCGACATCGCCGTCGCGATCGACGGCTCGATCCTCGAGGGCGGCGAACTGCTGATGCCGGTCAGCGCGACGACCGAGGTATACCTCGTACCGCCGATCGGCGGAGGCGCGGGGAACGTCGCGCGCTAGATCGAGCCAGCGCGGTCGCGGATCCATGGCATGCGTCGCGAGCGGATCTGTTCGGCGAACGTGCCGCCGATGGGCCGCTCGGCGCGCTCGATGGTGATGAAGGCACGCGGCGCGACCTCCATGATCTGCGCGCGCACCGTGTCCAGCGACCGCCGGGGGATCACCGTCATCGCGACCTCCACGGAGCCGCGCATGCCGTGGCCGTCCATGCGCGTCACGCGCAGCCCTCGCTGGCGGAGCGCGTCCGCCACATGCACCGTGGGGTCGCCGTTGATCACCTGGATGAGCCGGTAGCCGAGCGCCGCGCGCTCCTCCGCCCACATGCCGAGGAACGTGCCGGCGCCCCAGCCGAGCGTGTAGCCGAGCACCGCGAGCGGGTTGTCGAGGTTCGTGACGACCGCCCCGATCGCCAGTACGAACACCGCGATCTGCGCCATCGCCATCAGCGCCGCCTGCCAGCGCAGTCCAGCCGTGACCATCAGCATGCGGACGGTGCCCAGCGAGACGTCCGCGACACCGCCGACGAAGACGAGCAGGGGGATGACCAGGTCTGGCATGGCAGCGCTCCTCGGGCCGCGTGGCGGCTGGAGTGGCCGGCGCGCGCGGACCTCCGCACTGCACTCTGGCCGTGAGGGCCGCGCTCGCGACCCCCGGGCGCACCGCCGAGGGCGGGCGCGGGCAGGCCATCCGGTGGCCTGTTCGATCCAGCCTACCAGACGGGCACCGTCGGTCAGGCGCCGGCGCGCGCCGTGATCTGGCGGTACAGGTTCGTCACGATGCGCACGTCCAGCGCCTCGCTGATCGCGTAGAGCCGCTGGCCGATCGGGTACGGGTCGATTGCCGGCAGCGGCTGGGCGATCGCCTCCGCCTCCGTCATGCCGCGGCCCACGAAGCCCTGCACGACGTCCACCCACCGCTCGATGATCTCCCGCTGCGTGGCGAGGTAGTCGTTGCCGCAGGGCTCGCCGTGCCCAGGGACGATGACGGCTGCGTCCAGCGCCTCCAGCCGGTCGAGCGCGGCGAGCCACTCCCACGGGTCGCCCTCCTGGATGAACGTCTTCACGCGGTGGAAGACGTTGTCGCCGGGGAACACCACACCCTCCTCCGGGAAGAACGCGGCGGTCTGCGGCTTCGTGTGCCCCGGCATGTGGATGAGGCGCACCGTGTGGTCGCCGAGGCGGAGCGTCAGTTCGTCCTCGAAGAGGCGGGTCGGCGGGTTGGGTGGGTAGTCCGGGTGGTTTAGCAGCCAGACGGAGTCCGGGTCCGTCTGCTTCATCGTCTCCAGACGCTCCGCCGACTGCATGCGCGGGATGGTCTCCTCGTACCGCGGCAGCATCGAGGTGTGACCGATCACCTCGACGCCCGGGAAGTAGGCGTTGCCCATGATGTGGTCGCCGTGCGGCTCCGTGTTCACCAGGTAGACGGGCCGCCCGTGTTCGGCGATCCGTTCGCGCCAGCGCACCGCGTCGATGGGCTGCTGTGGCGTGTCCACCATGAACACGCCATCTCGTGTGGTGAGGAAGCCGGGGTTACAGCCCCAGAAGTAAATCTCCGCGTACACGTTCGCGCTGATGCGTCGCATCCCACGCCCCTCTCGCGCTGCCGGCATTCGGCGGAGGATAGCGAATCCGGCATCACGGGCGTCATTGTCAGGGCCGCCTGTGGAGGCGTACCTTCCCGCTCGCTGAGGCGCGCGTGCTGCCTCGGGAGGTGGTGCTGCGATGCCGAAGCCGCGCGTGCTGGAGTCGTTCGAGGCGGCGGTGGCCGGCGTCCCGGACGGGTCGACGGTGATCATCCCGGGGTTCGGCGCGACGGGCGTGCCGTGGAACCTCACGACCGCGCTCTTCCACCAGGGCGCCAGCGGCCTCACCTGCATCGCGAACAGCGTGGGCAGCGTCTCCGCCGATCCACGCGCGAAGGGGCTCGCCGAACTGGTGGACGCCGGGCGCGTGCGGAAGGTGATCGCCTCCTTCACCGCCTCCACACGGCCCTCGCGCGTCTCGATCCCGGAGCAACTGGTGCGCGACGGGAAGATGGAGGCGGAACTGGTGCCGCAGGGCACGCTCGCCGAGCGCATCCGCGCCGGTGGCGCGGGCATCCCCGCGTTTTACACGCCCGCCGGTGTCGACACGCTGCTCTCCGAGGGCAAGGAGCACCGCGTCTTCAACGGCCGCACCTATGTGCTGGAGCAGGCGATCTTCTCGGACTACGCCTTCATCCGCGCGTGGAAGGCGGACACCGCCGGCAACCTGGTCTTCCGTCACGCCGGCCGCAACTACAACCCGATCGCGGCGATGGCCGCGCGACACGTGCTCGTCGAGGTGGAGGAGCCGATCCTGCCCGCCGGCTCACTCTCGCCCGACGAGATCCACACGCCCGGCATCTACGTCGAGACGCTCGTCCCGATCCGCCCGCACGGCATGCTCCGCACGGAGCGTGTCTCGCAGCCGTCCGCGGCGGCGGCCGCCGCGGAGGCCTCCGCCTCCGGCGCGGCCGAGGGGAAGCGCCGCCTCTCGCGGGAGCAGATGGCGGCGGTGATCGCGCAGCGGCTACAGCCGGGGTGGTTGGTGAACCTCGGGATCGGCATCCCCACGCTCGCGTCGAACCACGTCGGGCCTGACCGGGACGTGACGTTCTCCTCCGAGAACGGCGTGATCGGCTACAGCCGCCTCGCCGGGCCCGGCGAGGGCGACCCGGACATCGTGAACGCGGGCGGGCAGCAGGTCACGCTCGTCCCCGGCGCGGCGTTCGTGCACCACGCGGACTCGTTCGGCCTGATCCGGGGCGGCCGCATCGATGTCACCGTCCTCGGCGCATACGAGGCGGCGACGGACGGCTCGTTCGCGAACTGGCGGCTGAGCAACGCGCCCTTCGACAACCTTGGCGGCATCGGCGGGGCGATGGACCTCACGTCGTCCGCGAAGCAGATCTGGCTCGCGATGGAGCACACCACGCGCGACGGCGCACCGCGCCTGCTCGAACGCTGCACGCTGCCGGTGACGGCCGCGCGAGGCGTGACGTTGATCGTCACCGACCTCGCCGTGATCGCCGTGCGCGAGGGCCGCTTCATCCTCGAAGAGCACGCCCCCGGCTACACCGCCGCGGAGATCACCGCCGTCACCGGCGCCCCGCTCGAGGTCAGCCCCGCGCTCCGCGAGGTGCGCGTGTAGGGGTGATATTAGGCTAACCTGATTGAGCGTTTCATCCACCTTGCGTTCTCATCCGCCCTCGGCCACCCTGTGTTAGTGTGGGTTTGGCGGGAGCCCCAAGCGGGTGGACGCGAGAGCAAGGCCCTTGGAAGACGTGGATCAGAATCCGGGCACACCCGACTGGGTGGGCACGTCGCCACACGACATCTTCACGGACACTGTGATGGTGAACCTGAATTCGTACGCGGCTACTCTGTCGTTTGGCGTTAGGCCGGTCGGTACAGGTGAGGCGAGGGAGGTAGCCCGACTTCGCACATCAGTCGAGTTTGCCGAAATCCTACGAAGGGTCTTGACACAGCTTCTGTATAGTTACGCTGCCGACGTGAGGCCAATCACCGTTCCGGCCGAGATCCTGAAGGAGTTAGGGATCACGGACGATGATCTCGAAGAACTGAGATTGAAGGCGGCGGCGAAGGCAAAGGCAGACCGTGGGACGCTATAGCTATTCAGCCCTGACGACTCTTAATTCCCCCGACATCGGCACCTGGATTGTCACTGTCTACGAAGCCGACGGCGGCTACTATGTTGTGTCCGATGCCCTCGGTGAGCATGGTTACGGAGCGACAAAGACGGAGGCGGCTAGGGACTTCTGCGAGTCCGTGATGGCCTACCGTGCCGCTCTTGAGTGCCGAGAAGCGACGCTGGGGCCAGAACTCACGAAGCATCTTGAACTCATCCGCAGGGCGGAGCCTCGCGCGACTCGCCTGTCCGTTCATGCATTCGCCTGACCCTTGGCAAGTCTAGATAAGCGCGAGACAGACAAGCAGCTCCGGGGAAAGATGTCCGGAGAGTGCGATGAGTCCAACGGCGATCACTACTTCTATTTCTTCAAATTCGAAGGCCGCGAAATTCTGCGGACCAAGATGTCGCGTCCAAAGAGCGGTGATATCGACGATCACCTCATCGGGTTGATGGCCAAGCAGTTGAATCTGTCGTCGGGTGACTTCCGTCGATACGTGCAGTGCACGCTCTCTTCCGACGACTGGAAGACGCATCTCGCCGCCAAGGCAAGCGAGTCGCTGCGCCACAAATAGGCGCCCCGCGCCCCTCCGGCTCCCGCAGACTCGGTCAACCTGCTTCCCTCGGCTCGAACCGGTGCGACGGCAATCAACAACACCGCCGCTGTGCGTCGGGGCCCGCGGAGCGGTCGCGTTGAACGCCAAGTCCAGCCCTGCGCTCTGGGGCGGCTTCAGGCGGACGGAGGCCGCGTCCGACCGACTGGCGGGGTCGTGTCCTCCCCGAGGTTCGCGTCCTCGGCCCCCTGAACGCGCACCGGGCCCCCTCCGCGGGTGAGGCGGAGGAGGCCCGATGCTGGGGGGTGAAACGAGGCCGCGAGAGGGTGGGCGTCGGGTCGCGACGCGGCCCTCGCCGGAGGGTCCCCGAATCGGTCGTACTACATCACATACGTATTTCCGTGTGAAGTCGTCGCACCGGTGCCGCGCGGACGTGGACGAGGGCAGCCGTGGCGGGCGAGGATGCGCGCATGAGCACGATCCCGCCTCGCATCAACCTGGTGACGCTGGGGGTGGGCGACCTCGCGCGGTCGCTCGCGTTCTACGAGGCGCTCGGCTGGCGCGCCTCCTCGGCGTCCGTGCCGGGGGTGGTGGCGTTCGTGCGGACGGCCGGGCCGGTGCTGGGGCTCTTCCCGTACGGCGAGCTGCAGGCGGACGCCGGCCTGCAGCGCGCGCCTCGGCCGGACGGCTTCGGCGGGATCACGCTCGCCGTGAACGTGGAGACCGAGGGCGCGGTGGCGGGGTGCCTGGCCGCGGCGGTCGCCGCGGGCGGCACGCTGCTGAAGGCGGCGACAAGGGCGGAGTGGGGCGGGGTGACCGGCTACTTCGCCGACCCGGACGGATACCCGTGGGAGGTCGCTTACAACCCCGGCTTCCCGTTCGACGATCGCGGACTGCTGGCGCTGCCGGAGTAGCGCTAGGTCGTCGCGAGGCTGACCGGGATCACCGCCGGCGGCGGCAGCACCTCGCGCGCCGGGTCGAGGAGCGCGGCGACGTCCGGGCGCTCGGCGTTCGTGCCGGGCCCGCCGAGGTCCGCCGGGGCGATGCCGCTCGCCGCGACCATCGCATCCGCGCGGTCGAGCGCATCCTCCAGCAGCATCCGGTAGACCTGCCGGTCACCCTCGATGTCGTGTGGGGTGAGCCAGTGGTCCGGGTACGCCTCGCGCACGCGCGGGCTGGCGTCCGGGACGTAGAGCGCGAGCCAGACGTTGGCGCGCTGCTGCAGGTCGACCGCCAGCGCACGGTAGCGGCGGTCGTTGATGTTCGCGAAGCCGCGCGCGTGCAGGTACTGCGCCACCGCCCGGTACGCATCGTCCGCCTGCCAGAACGGGACGATGTCGTTGTCCAGCATCACCTCGCGCACGGTGGTCCGCTCCGCGAGGGCGCACGAGCCGCAGTTGAAGATCTGCCCGGCGGCGCGCTCCGGGTGATCCGCCCACCGGGGGTCGCGCTGGAACGGATATCCGCGGCAGGCGCCCGGGCGGTTCTGGTGGACGCCACACAGCCCCGCGACGCGCCAGGTGCCGCCCTGCCGGCGTTCGGCGGCGTCGCGCACGGCCTGCGGCATCGTGGCGAAGCGTTCCGGATCCTGGTCGCGCATCCGCACGGCGTCCAGGTTCGTCAGTTCCTCGTAGAAGAGGCAGGCGACCCGGTTCGCCTCGTACGGGCGCTGGGCGAGCCAGCCGGTCAGAGTGCCGGCGTCGTCCCAGTCGAAGTGGACGATGCGCTCGTTGATGAGCGCTTGCGAGGGCTTCGCGGTGGCGTGGCGCAGCCGCACCATGTCGTACGGCTTCACCGGGATCGCCTTGTCCGTGCAGCAGTTCCAGCCCTTGCCGGAGCAGCCCCACGAGATCACCTCGTCGAGGGCGACGGGGACGGGGGTGGGGCGGGTGCGCGCGGTGGCGGAGGAATGCACGATCTCCATGCGGGGATCGTGCATCACGCGCGGGGGCGCGGGCATCGGGGACTCCCCGATGCCCGCTCGCCCGTCAGCGCGGCGAGGGTGCCTAGATGCGCTCGGCGCGGACGACGACGCGGTGGCTGTACTCGTGCGCCTCGAAGTCGAACTCGCCGCCGCAGGTGAACAGCGTGATCGAATCGACCGCGACGTCGCTGGACCAGTACTGCCGCCAGTTCGCGCCGTCGCTCACCTCGACCGCCTCGGTCCAGACCACGGCGTAGCGCAGGGTCTCGCCGGCGTAGTCGACCTCGATGATGTCGCCGGGGCTGAGCTGGTCGATCGCCCAGAAGACGGCGGGGCCGCGGTAGTGGGCGCCGGCGTAGGGGATGTCCCGGTTCATGTCCACGTGGCCGCCGAAGATGGCGTTACGGCCCTCGCCCGGCATGCCGCCGAGGCCCGGCCATCCGCTCAGGTCGTACAGCGCCACGTCCACCGGGCCGTATGGCTCCGGCATGATGTTGCCGTCCACCAGCCAGAGGCCGACCGGCGCGTCCACGCTGAGGACGGGGATGCGCATCCGCGCGATGTCCGTGTTCGGCGGCTCGCCGTGGGTGCGAGTGAACTCCGCCACGCTGTCCTGCGCCACGACCTCCGGGTCGCCGGGCACCAGGCCGCTGGCGGTCTGACTGCCCGTCGTGCTGTCGTTGTTGCCGCCGCGCAGCCCCAGGTCGCCCTCACCCCCGAACACCACGATCACCACCACGGCCGCGAGGGCGATGGCGCCGATGAGCGAGAAGACAAGGAGGGGGAGACGGCGAGAGTCGGTGGAATCCAGCAACGTCCTGATCCTGCCACTAGTCCGCCATGCGGATCGTAAATGGAGCCCGCGTTAGGCGCGCAGGCGGTCGTCCTCGGGTGTCCGGTCAGTCCTCGCGGCGGGGAAGGTGCATGGCGCGGCGGGTGAGCGCGTCCAGCCAGCGGTCCGGCAGCAGCCGCTTCGCCGCCGCCTGCAGGCGGGCGTCCCGCCCCACCACGTAGCGCGTCCGAGGCTTCGCCGCCGTCAGCGCGTGCTCCACCGCCTCCGCCACGCGCTGCGCCGGGATGCCCCGGACGCCGCCTCGGCGGGTGGTGTCCAGCCCGGCGCGGATGGAGGCCGCGTAGCGCTCCCGCCCGGCGGCCGGCATCTCGTCCACGATGCGGCGGGCGCGCTCCTCGCCGCTCTCCCAGATCGGCGTGTCGATGGCGCCGGGCTCGATCACCGCGACGTGGAGGCCCCACGGCGCCAGTTCCTGGCGGAGCGAGTCGCTCCACGCCTCCAGCGCGTGCTTGGAGGAGGCGTACGCACCAAAGAACGGCGCGGCGTGCAGCCCGGAGATCGAGGACATGTTCACGATGCGGCCGCCGCCGGCCCGGATCGCGGGGAGCGCCGCCTGGGTCACGGCGACCTGGCCGAAGAAGTTGACCTCGAACTGCTCGCGGAGACGTTCCATCGGGAGGTACTCCGCCACGCCCGCCACGGCGATGCCGGCGTTGTTCACCAGGCCGTGCAGGGGCACGCCGGCGAGCGGGCTGTCAGACGCTTCGAACGCCGCGCGGATCGAGGCGGGGTCGGCCACGTCCAGGATGACGTGACGGAGGCGGCTCGACGCGACGGCATGGAGTGCTTCCACGGCCTCCGAGCGGCGGACGCCGGCGATCACATCCCAGCCCAGCCGGTCGAGGTGGATGGCGCATGCGGCGCCAATGCCGCTGGAGGCGCCGGTGACCAGGACGGTGCGGGTCGGGGAGCGGTCGGCGGGCACGGTCATCCTCCACGCCCCGCATCTGGCGGGGTGGATCGAGTGTGCCTCAGGGGCGCGGGAGAAATGCTAAGAGACGACCAGCCGCAGGTTCCCGCGGGCGGTTGAGCGCGCCGGGGCGGCCGCGCGCGCTTCTGGCGTCGCTGCGATGAGGTGCAACTGCCGGGCGGGCTCGACGCGCGGCGCCACGACCTCGGCCGTCTCGAGCGCGGTCTCGATCGCGCCCAGCACTGCGGCCTCCGCCGCGAGCAGACCGGCCGCGTCCACGTCACGGGTGCGGATGCGCGCGGCGCGGTCCGCCTCCGCCTGGAGCGGGTCGCCCACCGCCGAGGGCCGGCGGATGGCGATGGGGCCGTCGATCCCGTCCGCGACCACGCGGAAGGAAGGGGTGTCGGAGCGGCGGACGTCCAGCGTGGCGAGCCGGCCGTCCTCATAGCGGAGCGTGACGGCAATGCCGCCGCGCGCGCAGGGCGAGCCCCACGCGGAGGCGAAGACGTGCGAGGGCACGCCGGGAAGCATCCGCAGGGTGGCGACGACCGCAGCCTGCAGCAGCGTGCGCGGGTGGTTGCCGGTCACATCGAGCGAAAGCGCCTCGATCGTCTCGTGGCGCGCGGCCGTGGCCACGCCGGCGAGGCCGGAGCCGCGGAACGCCGGGCGCAGGGCGACCAGCGGCAGCGCGTCCTCGGCGGCCGCGGCCGCAATCAGGCGGAGTGATTCGGGGTCGAGGAGCTCGGGGGCGACGATCAGGGTCGCGGGGCGTCGGTGGACGGCGTCCACGGCGGCGGCGGCATGCCCGGGGGTCGCCAGCAGGACGGCATCGATCTCCTCGGTGCGGAGGGCGGCGGCGGGGTGGATGGCGCAGGGCAGGCCGGTCACCTGGCGCGCGCGGACGAGCGCGGCCGAAGAGTGATCCACCACGCGGGTCGCGCGGAAGGCGCCGGTCGCCTCCAGGGCGCCGAGGAGCGCTGGGACGGCTTCGTCCCAGCCACACACCGCGAGTCGTTGAACCTGCATCGAAGCCTCCACCGGGTCTCTCCGGAGACGCTACGGCCGCCTTGCGGCGGCCGGTCTCGGTAGTTACCCGGACAAGAAGTATGGGGCCTCCCGCATCTACGGGGGAGGGGTGGGGGCTAACCCTTAAGGGAACGGTGAGTCTGCCGATGATTGCCGTGGAGTCCCCCGACAGGTTCCGGAGCTGGTCGGACGCTCCAGTCCATCACGACAGGGATGTCGGATTTCACAGGCTGAGGAGGCCACCAGATGGCAATGATCATCAACACGAACGCCGCGGCGTTGAACGCTCAGCGAAACCTGAGCACGACGAACGCGAAGATGGGGAAGACGCTGGAGAAGCTCTCCAGCGGCCTCCGCATCAACC
>BTUI01000015.1:0-71744 GCA_045863195.1 Chloroflexota bacterium | reverse complement strand
CCCGGCCCCGCCGCGGGCTCCCGTGCCCCCCCGGGGCCCCCCGGTCGCAACGCCCGCGTCCCCCCCCCCACCCGTGGAAAACCGCACGGCCCGCCCGTGGGGGCGGCCCTTCTGCTTGTCCTGCGCGTCCCCTTCGAGGGGTTCGCGCGTCCGGCGATGGAAGCGCCTACCCGGGTTGCTCGACCTCGTCTCCGGGGAACGCCTGCATGTAGATGAAGTCGTAGCCGCCTCGGCTGACCGGGCGCACCGGGCGAAAGCCCGCCCGCTTGAACGCCGCCTGCGCGCGGTAGTTCCACGAGAGCGTGTGGAGGTACACGCGCCGCAGCCGCATCTCGTCGAACAGGTAGCGCAGCATCGTCCGCACCGCGTCTGTGCCGTAGCCGCGCTCCCAGTAGTCACGGTCGCCGATGGTGATGCCGAGTTCCGCCTCCAGCGCGAAGGCGTCGTATCCGTAGTACATGACGTTGCCGATATGCCGGCCGGTCGCCGCATCCTCGATGCCGAACGTGCGGCGGTGGATCGTCGGGTACTGCAGCTCCTCCCGCATCGTGGCGACGAAGTTGGAGAAGCGCACGGTGAGCGGGCGCGCCGCATCGAACTGCGCCAGTTCCGGGTCGCAGCGCCAGGCGTAGTCGCGCTCCGCGTCCTCGATCGTCTTTTCGCGCAACCGCACCAGGCGGCCCTCACCGACGATGCGAGGCTGCGTCGCGGTCATCGCGCGCGCTCCCGGATCAGGTCGCCGGCGCGCTCCAGGATGTGCAACTGGTTCTGGTGCGTCAGGCGGCGCTCCGCCTCCGCCAGGTGCATCCAGACGACCTCGTCAAACTCGTGGTCATGGAGGTCCAGCGCGCCGCCCGCCGGCTCCATCAGGAAGAACGTCACGGTCTTGTCCACGCGCGTGCCGTCCGTGTCCGGGAACCAGTAGCGCACCTCGCCCAGGCGTTCGAGGATGCGCGTCTCCAGGCCGGTCTCCTCCCGCACCTCGCGGAGCGCGGTCGCCTCCACGGACTCGCCGGCGTCCGGCTTCCCCTTCGGGAGCGCCACCAGCGGCGGCTCGTGCCGGAGCACCACGACGATCTCGACGCCCTCCGGCCCGTGCCGGAAGACCACGCCCCCCGCCGCCGAGGCGACCCGGGTGGCGGGCGCGGTCACAGGATCGGCTCCTCGTCGCCAAACTCCGGCGGGCCGTCGCGCTCGTCGACCAGGTCCGCCGTCATGAGGTGGACCTGGCCGAGCGCCTCCCGCACCGCCTCCTGGATCGCGGGCTCGCCGCGTTCCGAGAGCCAGCGCTGCAGGACGCGCTCCGCCTCGTCGTTCGCGATCTCGCCGAGCGCGCGGATGGCGGCAACCTGCACATCCTCGTCGCGATCCTCGGTCGCCAGCAGGATGAGCGGCGTCACCGCCTCGTCCACGAGCAACGCGCCGGTCGCCTCCGCCGCGGCGGCACGGATCTCCGCGTCGTCGTCGTCGAAGTGATAGATGAGCAGGTCCAGCCAGCCCTCGGAGGCGTTCCGCCCCATCGCGCGCAGCGCGGCCACGCGCATGCGGTGGCTGCCAACCTCGTACTGCTCGCTGATCAGCTCGGCCGTCGCCTCGTCCGACAGCGCGCCGAGGGCTTCGAGCGCGCGCGCGCGTACCTCCTCGGCCGCCTGGATGTCCTCGATCGCGTCGCGCAGGCCGGCAACAAGCGCCTCGCCCGCCTCTTCCGGCAGGAGCCCGAGTTCGTGGGCGACAACGTAGGAGCCGAGGACGGTCGCGACCTCTGCGCGGACGGCGTCCACGGGGTCGTCTCGAAGTTGCTGCAGGAGGAGCGCGGCGTACTCCGGCTTCTCCTCGTGCGTGAGGCCGTGCACAGCCAGCATCCGGGTCGCCGGGTCCGCGTCGCGGATCGCGGTCAACTGGACGCGGTGGAAGTCCAGGACGGGGTACTCCTCCGCCAGTTGCTCGATCGCCGCCAGCACCTCACGCCGCCGCTCGGGCGGGAGTTTCGCCCAGAGGCCCAGGCAGCGGCGCAGCACCTCCGGGGTGGCGTCTGAGAGCGCGCGGAGGCGCGACGGCTCCACCGGCCCGCCGCGCTCGAGTTCGTCGAGCACCTGCATGGGGTCGGGCAACGCAAGCGCGTCGGCGTCGTCGTCCACGTCGTCAAAGCCGTTGGGCGGCTGGGTCATGGTTCTGATTCTCCGGGGGCTCAGTGTACCAGCGTCCGGCGGCTCATCCGGGTGGTGCCGTTAGTGCTCGGCGCGCGGCTCCCGCGCCATCAGCGCGTCCATCGCCGCCGAAAGGGGCAGGCCCTCGTACAGCACGCGGTACAGGCCTTCCGTGATCGGCATCTCCACGCCCAGGCGGGCCGCCAGCGCCCGCGCGGCGGGGATCGTGGTCACACCCTCCGCCGTGGACCCCAGAAGGGCCAGGGCGGCCTCCAGCGGCGTCTCACGCGCCACCAGTTCACCCAGGCGGCGGTTCCGCGCGAACGGCGAGTAGGAGGAGGCCACCAGGTCGCCGAACCCGGCCAGCCCCTGGAACGTGATCGGGGAGGCGCCCGCCGCCACGCCCAGGCGCATCATCTCCGCGAGGCCGCGCGTCAGGAGCGCCGCCTTCGCGTTGTCCCCGAAGCCCAGCGCGTCCACCATCCCGGCCGCGATCGCGATCACGTTCTTGAGCGCCCCGCCCATCTCCACCCCGACGATGTCTTCCGAGGTGTAGACCCGCAGCGAGGTCGAGTGGAACGCCGCCCGAAGCGCCTCCACGCGCCCCCCGTCGGTAGCGATCACCGTGGAGCCCGGCAGCCCCTCCGCCACCTCGCGTGAGAGGTTCGGGCCGGAGAGGACCGCCAGCGGCCGTCCCGGCAGCTCGGCGGCAATCACCTCCGACATGCGGCGGCCGGTGTCGACCTCGATGCCCTTCACGGCGCTCAGGAGCGTGGCGTCCGAGGCGACGAACGGGGCGATCGTCCGCAGGTTGGCGATCAGCGACCGCGACGGCACCACGAGGCAGACCAGGTCCGCGTCACGGAGCACCTCGGGGTCGCCCGACAGACGCAGCGCGTCCGGGAAGGCGATGCCCGGGAGGCGACGCCGGTGCTGGCGCGCCTCGTCCAGCGTCTCGGCCTCGAGTGCGTCGCGGCAGAGCAGCGTGGCCGGTGCGCCGTTCCGCGCGAGGTGTACGGCGAGCGTGGTGCCCCACGCGGTCGCACCGACGACGACGATGTGGCGGAAGCGGTCGGGAGCGGCGGTCACGTCAGGCCTCGTGTCGGACGCGGGTCACGAGGCGCCGGGGACGCGGCGGGTGCCGCCCTGCCCCAGTTTCGGCTCGGTCCCCGCGAGCAGACGCCGGATGTTCGGGATGTGGCTCACCTCGACCAGCGTCGCCGTCGGCACCGCGAAGAGGAGCGCGTACGCCGGGTCCAGCCGGCCCACGGCCGTCATGACGCCGATCACCACGAGCCCAGCGGCCACGCCAGTCACCGACATGAGCGAGGCGTACCGCCAGATCGCCAGGATGGCGGCCCCGCACAGCGCCAGCGCAAGCGCCGCCGGCGGCGACACGCCGAGGAATGCCCCGAACGCCGTCGCCACGCCTCGGCCGCCGCGGAAGCCGGCGTAGACCGGGAAGACGTGGCCGAAGACCGCGGCGAAGCCGGCCGCCGCGGCGGCGGCGGGTTCCCCGATGAGGTAACGGCCGATGAGGACGGCCACGGTGCCCTTCAGCACGTCACCGAGGATGACGAACAGCGCCCAGCGCAGGCCCAGCGTCCTCAGTGCGTTGGTGAAGCCCGTCTTGCCGGAGCCGTATTCGCGCAGGTCACCCTTGCGGGCGAGCCGCCCCGCCAGCAGGCCGAACGGGATGGCCCCCAGGAAGTAGCCGATCGCCGCACCCGCCAGCACCGGCAGCAGCAGGTTCACGCCGTCTCCTCGAACCGATCCACCGACCGCCGCCGGAAGATAAACCGGATCGCCGTCCCTTCAAAGTCGAAGGCCTCCCGCAACTGGTTCTCCAGGAACCGCTGGTAGGAGAAATGGACGAGTTCCGGGTCGTTCACGAAGAAGACGAACGTGGGCGGCGCGATCTCCGCCTGGGTGACGTACATCACCTTCAGGCGGCGGTGCCGGATCGTGGGCGGGCCATGCTCCGCCATCGCACGGTGGATGACGCGGTTGAGTTCGGAGGTCGGGACGCGCCGGCGGCGCACCTCCCAGACGTGCACGCACATCTCCAGGAGGTCGCGTACGCCCTCGCCGGTCTTCGCGGAGGTGAACAGCAGCGGCGCCCACGGGGCGAACTTGTAGTGCTCGTCCATCGACCGGGAGATCGTCGGCCGGACAGAGCGGTCCTCCACCAAGTCCCACTTGTTGACGACGAGGATGATCCCCTTCGCCGCCTTCAACGCGTACCCGGCGATGTGCGCGTCCTGCGCGGCCATCGCCTCCGCCTGGTCGATCACCACGATGACCACATCGGCGCGGTCGATGGCGCGCTCCGCGCGCTGCACCGAGTGCCGCTCGACGCCCGGCTCGACGCGTCCGCGGCGGCGCATCCCCGCCGTGTCGACGAGCACCATCTCCTGCCCCTCGAACACGAAGGTGGAGTCGATGGGGTCGCGCGTGGTGCCCGCGATGTCCGACACGAGCGCGCGCTCCTCGCCGAGGATCGCGTTCACCAGCGAGGACTTGCCGACGTTCGGCCGCCCGACGATCGCCACACGCACGCGGGCGACGTCCTCCTGCTCCGGCTCCTCGCCACCGACGGTCTCGAGGACCACGTCGAGGAGGTCGCCGATGCCAAGGCCGTGCAGCGCGGACACGGCCATCGGTTCGCCGAAGCCGAGCGCGTAGAACTCGGCGCCCGGCGTCCGGCCGGCGCTCGTGTCCGTCTTGTTCGCGGCGAGGATCACCGGGTGCCCGGCGCGGCGGAGCATGTCCGCGATCTCGTAGTCCGCGGCGATCGGCCCCGTGGTCGCGTCGACCACCCAGAGCACCGCCTGCGCCTCGCGGATCGCCTGCTCCACGCCACGCTTCACGAGCGGACTGAACGGGTCGATGTCCGACTCGATCAGGCCGCCGGTGTCGACCACGCGGAAGAACCGCCCGCTCCACTCCACGACGCCGTAGTGACGGTCGCGCGTGGTACCGGGGAGGTCCTCGACCAGCGCGGCGTTGCGGCGCGTCAGGCGGTTGAACAGCGCGGACTTGCCCACGTTGGGGCGGCCCACGATCGCGACGAGGGGTGCATTCGGGTGTTCGGATTCAGTCATCGTGATGTGATCGTAACCGTCACCGACTGTGGCTGCACCGAAACCAGCGTGACGCCCTCCGGCACGGTCACCTCGACCGGCACGTTCACGGTGCCGACCCGACCGATGAGGTCCACGGTGGCGCGCACGTCCGCGGTGCCCAGCGCGTTCAGCACCGGCAGCGGCCCCTCCAGGACGACCTCGATGTTCCCGGGGTCGACGAGGGCGGTGGCGCCGCCGACTAGCCCCTCCGTCGTCACGGCCAGGCGCATGCGGAGCGTGCCCGTCATCGGTGCAATCGAGACGGTCACGGTGGCTCGCTCCCGGTCGACGAAGGCGAGGCCCGGCGGCAGCGGGACGGCGACCGAGCGCACGATGTCCGTGCGCGCAGCGTTCACGTTCACCGAGGGCAGCGCGATGGCGTCGATGCGCTGAAGCGCCTCGATCGGCCCCTGAACGAGGATCGCGGCCGGCGAGGTAACCACGCTGGAGACGCGGAAGCCCGGGTCGGGATTGCCGACGATCTCAACGGTGAGGGGCAGCGTCCGGATCAGCGTGCTCTGGTTGATCTCCACCGCCACGCGCACCGACTCCGGCTCCAGGCGCACGCCGCGCACCTCGGCACCGCCCGCGCCGAGCGGCTTCAGCGTCACGCCCTGCTCCACGCCCACCGTGAGGCCGGTCACGTTCACGTCCGCCGCCGCCTCCGACACCAGCGCGACGAGCGACTCCGGCCCGGTCACGCGCACGTTGGCCGTCGCCGGCGCCATCGCGCCGAGTTCGTAGCCCGTGGGCAGCGACCCCACCGTGCGCGCACGCACCGGCACCGTGCGGCTCACGAGGTCTTCGAGGTTCACCGTGATCGAGCGCGGTTCGGTGTCGACCACGCGCACACCGCTGATCCCGCGCACCTCGATCAGCACGGGTACCTCCTGCGACCGGGCGTCGAACCCCTTCAGGTCCACGTAGGCGCGGATGTTCGTCGCGCTCAGGTCCTCCCAGCGGTCGGAGGGCGCGGAGACGCGCACGTTCACGGTCGCCAGCTGGTTCGCAACCGCCAGCCCCTCCTCGACGTTCACGGCCTCGACGGTGATCGGCTGCGGGAAGAACTCCAGCACTGTCGGGTTCTCGGTGTCGGTCACGAAGACCCAGAGCGACACGCCGAGGAGCAGCGACACGAGGAACAGCCCCGGCGTGCGGCGGACGGCGGCCGCGGCGCGACGCCACGCGTCGCGCGCGATCTCCGCCGCCTCGCCTCGGCGTCGCGGGTCGAGCCCGAGCCGGCTCACGAGGCGCGCCTCTCGCCGCCGTCGGCGGCCGCCTCGGTGAGTTCGAGGTCGAACAACCGGTGCAGCTGGCGGCTCAGCCGGGCCTCGTCCAGGTCGGGGACCATGCGCCCGTTCGAGCAGATCGAGACCTGGCCACGCTCCTCCGAGACCACCACCACGACCGCATCCGTGCGCTCGGTGATGCCGACCGCCGCACGGTGGCGCATCCCGAACTGCGCCGGCAGGGGCGCCTCGGACAGGGGCAGTGTGCAGCCGGCCGCGACGATCTGGTCGACGCGCACGACGACCGCGCCGTCATGCAGCGGGGAGGTCTCCGGGAAGATGCTGAGCAGCAGTTCGTTCGAGATCGCCGCGTTGATCGGCACGCCGGTGTCGATCACCTCCTGCAGCCCCGTCTCGCGCTCGATCACGATGAGGGCGCCCACGCTCTGCCGCGCGAGGATGAAGGCGGCGCGCACCACCACATTGAGCGCGTCCTGCCGCTCCTCCTTCTTGAGGAACGAGTGCAGCCCGGTCCGACCGAGGCGTTCCAGCGCCCGCCGGATCTCTGGCTGGAAGACGATGATCATGCCGATCAGCAGGCCGGCGACCGAGTTCCGCAGGATCCAGTTCAGCACCAGCAGGTCGAAGATGCGGCTGAGCAGGAACGCGCCGACCAGCAGCACGCCCACACCCCGCAGCACGGTCATCGCCGTGGTGCCGCGCACCAGCAGCAGCAGCCAGTAGATCGACCCCGAGACGAGCAGGATGTCGACGGCGGCGGAGGCGTCGAAGCGCAGGAGGACGTCGCGGACCCCCTGCGGGATTTCGGGCACGCTCGACTCCCTCCGAGGCGGCTACTGGCCGCCGAGGAGCAGCGCGAGGATCGCCTGCTGTGCGTGCATCCGGTTCTCCGCCTGGTCCCACACGATCGACCGTGACGACTCGATCACCTCGTCGGTGATCTCCTCGCCGCGGTGCGCGGGCAGGTCGTGCATGATCAGCGCGTCCGGCGGGGCGGAGGCGATGAGCGACGCGTTCACCTGGTAGTCGCGGAACGCCTCCGCGCGCAGGGTGATCTCGTGCTCCTGGCCCATGGAGGCCCACACGTCCGTGTAGACCGCTGCCACGTCCCGCACCGCCTCGTGCGGGTCGCGCACCTGCGTCACGCTCCCGCCGCCGGGCAGCGTGGCCACCCGCGCCATCGTCGCGGCGTCCAGTTCGTACCCCTCGGGGCCGGAGATGACGAAGTGCGCCCCCGTCATCACGGAGGCGTACGCAAGCGAGCGGCCGACGTTGTTGCCGTCGCCGATGTAGGCGAACCGCAGCCCGGCGAGCGATCCGAAGCGCTCGCGGAGCGTCAGCAGATCGGCGACCGCCTGGCAGGGGTGCTCATCGTCCGAGAGCGCGTTCACCACCGGGATGTCGGCGTACTTCGCCAGTTCGGTCACGGTGTAGTGCGCGTAGGTGCGGGCGGCGATCGCCTGCACCATGCGCGAGAGCACCCGCGCGACATCGCGCACCGGCTCGCGCTCACCCATCTGCACCTCGTGGCCGGACAGGTACAGCCCCTGCCCGCCGAGGCGGCGCATCGCCATTTCGAAGGAGGTGCGCGTGCGCAGCGAGGGTTTCTCGAACACCATCGCCAGCGTCTGGCCGCGCAGGATCTGGGTCGGGCCGTCACGCTTCATGCCGAGCGCGGTATCGATCAGGCCGTGCAGTTCCTGGGAGGTGACGTCCAGGATCGAGGTGAAGTCGCGCTCGGTCACGGTGAGAACTCCGGATGCGCACGCAGCCGGCTGGCGGGCGTGCCGGGCTGGGGAACGACCAGTATAGCGACGGGCGTTCTTATGTCTGTCGCCCGCCTCCCGCCTCGGCGCTCCGAGGCTAGGATGCGCCGCATGAGGCGGCGCATCCCCACCCCGTCTGCGCGCACGGTGCTGAACGCCGCCCTCGCGGTGGTCGCGCTCCTCGCGTTCGCCATCCTGGTCAGCCGCATCGAGGAATCGCCCGGCATCGAGATCGAGCGCCGCGATCCGCCGGGGCAGATCGACACGCTTCGCGTCCACGTCTCCGGCGCCGTCGTCGCGCCGGGCGTCGTCTCGCTCGCGCCCGGTGACCGCGTCGTCGACGCGATCGAGGCGGCCGGCGGCGCCTCTGCGGACGCGGCACCGGACCGCGTGAACCTCGCGCGGCGTGTGGTGGACGGCGAGCAGATCCACGTCCCGCGCACCGGCGATCCGCCGGACGGGGGACTGGTCGACCTCAACACCGCCTCCGCCGCGGACCTCGAGGCGCTGCCCGGCATCGGCGCCGCGCGGTCCCGGGCGATCATCGCCGCGCGCCAGGCGCAGCCGTTCGTGTCGAGCGACGACCTCGTCACCCGGGGCATCCTCCCGCCCGACGTGTACGAAGCGATCCGTGACCGCGTCACCACGGGTGCACCGGCGCCGTGAACGGCCTCGCGAAGGCCCCCGCCCTGCTGACCCTGGCCGCCGCGTACACCGCGGGAACGGTGCTCGGGGTCGCCCTCGGCGGCTCGTGGTGGCTGACCGCGCTTGTCGCTGCCCTGATCGCCGCGGCGAGCCTGACCCGCGACGGGCGGGAGCGCGCGCTGGTCGCGGCGGCCGCGGTCTCGCTCGCTGCCGCCGGGCATGCGCGTGTCGAGTCGCTCCTGGCGCAGCCGCCGCCCGCGCTCGCCTCCGTCACCGGCGTACACGAGGTCGAGGGCATCGCCCGTGCCGACGCGACCGTGACGGGCACGCGGGCGCGGGTGGACCTCGAGGTGGTGAGCGTCGATGGCGTGACGTTCGAGGGCGGCCTGCGGCTCACCCTGCCGGCCCCCGTCAACCCGATCCGCGCTGGCGAACGCCTCCGCTTCGTCGCGGACCTCGGCCCTCCGCCAGCGGTCGAGGACTTCGACTACGCCGCGTTCCTGCACGCCCGGGACATCTACGTCGTCGCGGCGTTCCCGACCTGGTGGGAGCGCGAGGGCCACGCGGAGCCGGACTGGCGCGACCACCTCCGGTCGTTCCGCCGCGCCACCGTCGACCGCATCGAACGCTCACTCCCGGAGCCGGGCGCGGCGCTCGCCGCCGGCGTCCTCGTCGGTGAGCGGCGGACGATGCCCGCGGACATCACGGAGGCGCTCCGCGTCACCGGTACCACCCATCTCGTGGTCGTCTCAGGCCAGAACGTCGCGCTGCTCCTCGGATTGCTCGTGGCGGCACTCACCTCTGTGGTCTCGAGGCGCATCGCCGGCCTGATCGCGCTGGCGCTGCTGCCGCCGTACGTGGTGTTCGTGGGCGCCGACCCGCCCGTCGTGCGCGCGGCCGTCATGGCGGTCGCGGTCGGCCTCGCGGCGCTCGGCGGGAGACGGACGCCGGGGTGGGTCTACCTGCTCTACGCGGTGACACTCATGCTCGCGGCCGACCCGCTCCTCGCGAGGGATGTCGCGTTCCAGTTGAGCGCGACCGCGACGGCCGGGGTGCTCCTCATCGCCCCCGTCCTGCGCGACGCGGTGCTCGCACGCCGGCCCGGGTGGCAGCACCCGCTCGCTGCCGCGCTCGTGGAAACGACCGCCACCGCGACCGGGGCCGCGCTCGCCGTGCTCCCCGTGCAGGTCGCGGCGTTCGACCGCGTCGCCCCGTGGACGGTCGCAGCGAACGTCGCCGTCGCGCCGCTCTACGAGGCGACGCTGCTGGTCGCAGCCCTCGCCGCGCTCGCCGGGGGATCCGAGGCGGGCGCCGCGGCGTTCCGCGAGATTGCACGGTTCGTACCAGAGGCGTTCCTTGCCGTCGTCGAACTGTTCGCCCGCCTCCCCAGAGCGGACGTGCCGGTGCGGGCGCCGCTCGCGCTCGGGATCGCGTTCGTCGTCCTGCTCGCGGCGGCCCTCCACTGGCTCGACCGGCGGACGCGGGAGCATCCCGCGCTCGACCCGGCGCACGGCACCGGCCTCGGGCTGACGGTGGCCCTCGCCGCCGTCGCCGCAGGGCTCTGGGTCGCCGTCCTGCGGCCACCCGCCGCGCTCGCCTCCGTCACGGTGCTCGACGTGGGCCAGGGCCTCGCAATCCTCGTGCAGGACGGCGGGCGGAGCGTGCTGATCGATGCGGGCCCGAGCGACGGCGCGGTGCTGCGTGCGCTCCCGAACGCGGGCGTCCGCCAGCGCCTGGACGCCGTCATCATCACCCACCCGGACCGCGACCACGCCGGCGGGCTGCCGCCACTGCTGCGCCGGATCGAGGTGGACGCCGTCCTCGGCGAACCCGGCGCGCTCGGCGACGCCCTCGACGGCGTCCCGGTCGCGCCGCTCGACATCGGCGACCGCATCCACCTCGGCGACCGCGTCCGCATCGAGGTGCTCGCGCCGCCGGTCGTGACCCGCGGGCGCGCGCACGCCACGCCGAACGACGCGTCGCTCGTCCTCCTCGTCACGGTCGGCGACCGGCGTTTCCTCCTCCCGGCAGACATCGAGGCGCGCGCCGAAACGTGGCTCGTCGCCACGGGCCGCGACCTGGGCGTGGACGTCCTCGTGGTGCCACATCACGGATCGACCACGTCCTCGACGGAGCCGTTCGTACGCGCGACCTCGCCGGCCGTGGCCATCGCCAGCGCGGGGGCGGAGAACCCGTTCGGCCACCCGGCCGCCTCGGTCGTCGAACGGTATGAGGCGGCCGGCGTGATCTTCCTCCGCACCCACGCGCACGGCCACGTGACCTTCACCAGCGACGGCGACCGGCTGTGGTGGCGCAGCGAGCGCTGACCGCTACTCGGCGGCGCGCTTGGGCGGCGGCATCTGCGTGAGCGCGAGGAGCGCGTACCCCTCGCCACGGTTGCCGAGACGCCAGCCGCCGCGGCCCGTCGTCTCCACGCGGATCGCGTCGCCGCGCTGCAGCACGACCTCGCCGCCGCTGGAGTCGTTCACCACGACCTCGCCCTCCACCACCACGGCGAAGCACGGCACCGCACGGTGGAGGCCGGGGCGAGCGCCGCGCTCGAAGCGCATCAGCATCACGCGGCTGGCGTCGCCCAGGACCGCGCCGCCGACCCCCTTGAAGTCGCCGGGGCCGTTCTCAAACGGCCACCCCAGCAGGTCGAGCGGCTCCAGGTGCGTCCGGCCCTGGTCATCCGCGGAGAGGCGGTAGGTGGCCATCGAGCGTGCCTTTCGAGGGATGCACGGCGCGATGCGCGTGCTGCGTGGAACGCCGCCCGAGGGTAGCGTGAGAGCAAGCGCGGAGGCGACCGCGCGAGGAGGTAGCGATGGCGTTCGAGCGTTCACACGGCCGCGGCCTGCGCGAGGCGCGCCCGGTCACCATCGAGCCCGGTTTCGTGAAGCACGCGGAGGGCTCCGTCCTCATCACCGTGGGCGACACGCGCGTGATCTGCACCGCGAGCATGGAGGCGGGCGTCCCCGGCTGGATGCGCGGCCAGGGCCGCGGCTGGCTCACCGCGGAGTACGGCATGCTCCCCCGCGCCACCCACACCCGCTCCGACCGCGAGGCGGCACGCGGCCGGCAGGGCGGGCGCACGCAGGAGATCCAGCGGCTGATCGGCCGGTCGCTGCGGGCGTGCATCGACCTCAAGGCGCTCGGTGAGCAGACGATCATGCTCGACTGCGACGTCATCCAGGCGGACGGCGGGACGCGCACCGCGAGCATCACCGGCGCCTGGGTCGCGCTCGCGATCGCCGTGGAACGGCTCCGCGGCGCCGGTCCCTCGCCCATCCGGACACAGGTCGCCGCGACGTCCGTTGGGCTGCTGGAGGGCCACCCGCTGCTCGACCTGGACTACCGCGAAGACTCCACCGCCGGCGTCGACTTCAACGTGGTCGCGCTCGGCTCCGGCGACCTCGTGGAGGTTCAGGGCACGGCGGAGGGCGAGGCGTTCACTCGAGCGCAGATGGACGCCCTCGTCGACCTCGCGATGCACGGCATCGACCGCCTCTTCGCAGCGCAGCGCACCGCCCTCGAGGCGTGGCGGAGCGGCTCGGCGTAGGCGTCGCGCGGAGATGGTGATCGGATCGCGAACGATCTGATCGATCACATGATCAAAACTCTTGACGCCGGGATCGACGCCGCGTAGGTTATGTCCCGACCAGCCCCGAGTTAGCCGCTGTCTCCCCGGGCAGGCGGACGACGGGATCGGAACGATGCTCTACAGCGTCATCTGCCGCCTGCAGCGGCCGGCGGCCGAGTACCCCACGCTGTCCGGCGCGATCCAGGCCGTGGGCGTAGCGAACTGGGCCGTGAACGAGTGCACCTGGCTCGTCGAGTCGGACCGCTCCCCGGACGAGATCCGCGACACCCTCGCCCGCACCATCGAGGACGACGACCTCGCCCTCGTGCTCCCGGTGAGCGTGAGCCGCGGGCGCTGGACCGGCCTCGGCAAGTTCCGCTACGGCCTCGGGTTCCTCCGTGGCGCGCTCGGGCGTGAGCAGCTGCCGCTGCGGTAGCGCTGGCGTCATGATGCGGATGTAGTGACAATTGCAGTACGTCAGGTACCCTGCCCGCGGGTAGGCGAGATGCGCTCATCGTCGAAGCAGGCGGTGAGCGGTTCCGCTTCTACTACGACCCGGAGCGGGCCCACCGTGCTGCACATCACCTGGCGGCACGGCACCACCCCGGAGGACGCGATCGCCGCGTTCTTCGAGGGCGGCAGCGCCGGGTGGGATCCGCAGCACGCCCGGTGGCAGAGCACCGGGGACCACCACACCGTCTACTGGACGCGCCACGCGCACGACGGCTCGGTGGTGGTGATCACCTGCTTCGAGAGGTGGGAGGACTGATGGCCGCCGGAGAAGCGCCGCGTCGCGCGGCGAAGTCGAACTACGAGGTCCGCGTGGTCGCCGACCGCGTGCAGGAGGACCCGGACGTTTCCGACATGGTCTCCCGCATGGAGGCGGAGGCCGATGCGGAGATCGCCGCGAGCACCGTTACCCTGCGCTGGGGGAAGGCGCAGGTGGACGTCGTGAAGCGCGCGGCCGCGATCCTCGGCGTGCCGTACCAGACCTACCTGAAGCAGGTCGTCTTCAAGCAGGCGCTGGAGGATATCGCGCGGGCGGAGGGCGTCCTCGGGCGGGACGCCGGACGACGCACACGCCGCGTGGCGGAGGATGACGCGGAGTTTGGCGCGCGCCGTCCGTAGTCACTCCCTCGGCGGCCTCGCGCGTCCGGCGTCGGGCGCTACGCGTACTCGCCGAGGAACATGCCGCCCAGGATGTGCACGTGGGCGTGCTCCTGCGACTGCATCCCGTCGTAGCCGAAGTTGGAGATGAGCCGGAAGCCGCCGGGGCACTGCTCGCGCCCGACCTTCTGCGCGGCCTCGCCCACCGGGCCCATCGCCTGCCAGAGTTCGGATTGCGTCATGTGCCGCTTCGGCGCCGCGAGCAGCATGATCGGCACCCAGCGCAGGCGGTTCCGGAAGACGATCACGTCGTCCGTCTCGTACAACACGTCTGCGGGCTCGCGGCCGGCGACGATCTCGCAAAAGACGCAGTAGCGGTTCATCGGTAGCCTGTCACCGCGGAGGGCGCGACACTCAACGCGCCGAGGATTGGCGGCCAGTCTATGGACGCCCTCGGCGCGCGGTCAAAGCGCCGCGCCCCGACCCGCATGCCCGCCCCACCGAGCAGGGAGCCGCGCCCGATGACCGAGATCCGACCGTTCCGAGGCCTCCGCTATGACCCGCGCCGCGTGCACGGCGACGATGTGATCGCCCCACCCTACGACGTGGTCGGCGCCGAGGCCGTTGCCGCACTCCACGCGCGCTCGCCCTACAACGCGGCGCACCTCGAGAACCCCGCAGGCTCCGAGCGCGAGCGCTTCGAGGGCGCCGCCCGCCTGCTGCGCGCCTGGAGCGGCGAGGCCGTCCTGAAGCGCGACGCGAAGCCCGCGTACTACGTCTACGAGCAGCGGGCGAAGGTGCAGGGCCGCACTGTGAGCCGCCGCTCGTTCTTCGCCCGCTGCCGCCTCCACCGCCCGGAGGAGGGCATCCTGCGCCCGCACGAGGCGACACTGAGCGGCCCGCGCGAGGAGCGGCTGCGCCTGATCCGCGCGACGCGCACGAACATCAGCCCCGTCTTCGGCACGTTCGTGGACGGCGGCGGGCGCGCCTCGCGGTTGCTCGCCGAGGTCGCGCAGCGCGAGCCGGACTTCGAGGCGATCGACGCGCTCGGCGACCGCCACCGCCTGTGGGTGGTGACCGCCGCCACCGAGGTCGAGACGCTGACCGCGGCCGTGGCGGCCTCCAACGTGACGATCGCGGACGGCCACCACCGCACCCACACGGCGCTGGACTACCGCGACGAGCGGGCGAAGGCGGCCGGCAAGCGCTGGACCGGGAACGAGGCGGAGAACTTCGTCCTCATGGGCCTGATCCCGGAGGACGACCCGGGCCTGGTGATCCTCCCGATCCACCGGCTCCTGAAGCAGGACGGCCCGCCGGAGCGCTTCTTCGAGCGGCTGTCCGCCCTCTACCGCGTGGAGGCGTTGCCGGGCGGCTCCCCGCAGGCCGTCGAGGCGGCGTGGGAGCGCGTCCGCCAGAACGCGATGGGCCCGACGACCTTCGCGGTGCTCGGCGCGGAGGGGCGCGACTCGATCCACCTCCTCACCGCCCGGTCGCAGCAGGCGATCGACTCCGCGATGCCGCAGGCGATCTCGGCAGCCTCGAAGGGCCTCGACGCGCTGGTGCTGACGCAGACCGTGCTGACGCCGCTCTTCGGCATCGACCGCGCGGCGATGGCCGCCGGGCGCGTCGAGTTCACCGAGAGCCACACCGAGGCGGCCGAGGCGGTGGAGCAGGGACACGCGCGGCTCGCGTTCCTCATCAACGCCACCCGCGTCTCCCAGATCCGGGAGGTCGCGGACGCGTTCGAGGTGATGCCGCAGAAGACGACGTACTTCTACCCGAAGCTGGCGACCGGGATGGTCTACAACCCGCTCGACTAGCCCGAACGCTCGCGAGCAGAACGAGAGAGCCGGCCCGTGGGCCGGCTCTCCTGCTGTCGGGACGGGATGCTCGAGGCTAGCGGAGGCGGATCTGGCGCACGGAGAAGATGCCGTCGAACTTCGCGACCGCGTCCATCTGCTCCGGCGTCAGCGGCGATCCGATCCCGAGGATCATCAACGCGCGCTCGGCACCCTTCGGGCTCGGTGACACGGACATCGAGGAGATGTTCACGCCCCACTCGCCGAGCATGGTGCCGACCTTGCCGATCTGGCCCGGGCGGTCGATGTTCTCGATCGCCAGCAGGTTCGGCGAACCGGCCCCCAGGGAGACCTCCACCGGGTAGTCATTGATCGCGACGATGCTCGGGCCGATCGGCGTGTTCGTGACCGCCACGCGCTCTTCGCCGCGGTCGGTCGTCGCGCGCACCACCAGTAGGTTCGCGTACGGGTCCTGCGCCGGCAGCGCGTCCTCCTCCAGCCGGAGGCCGTGCGCCTCCGCCGTGGCGAGGGCGTTGACCGCCGACACGCGCTCCGTGCTCACCTCGTCCAGCATGCCCGTGACCACGGCCGCCTTCATCGGCGTCGTGTCGCGCGTCCCGATCTCGCCGAGGTACTCCACGCGCACCTTCTGCAGGTTGCCGGAGGCGAGCTGGCTCGCCACCCGGCCCGCGACACGCGCTGCCTCCAGGAACGGGCCGAGGACGGACATCGTCTCCGCGTCCACCGTCGGCACGTTCACCGGGAAGCGCGGCGCCTGCCCCGCGAAGATCTCCAGCACCTGCTCTGCGACGTCGATCGCCGCGCGGTCCTGCGCCTCGTTCGTGGAGGCGGCGAGGTGCGGCGTCACGACGATCTTGTCGGTGGTGGTGAGGACGTTGCCGACCGCCGGCTCCTCCGAGAAGACGTCGATACCCGCGCCGCCGAGGTGGCCGGACTCGACGGCGTCGTAAAGCGCCTGCTCGTCGACGAGGGCGCCGCGCGCGGCGTTGATCAGGCGCGCGCCCTGCTTCATCTTCGCGAAGCGCTCCGCGTTCATCATGCCGCGGTTGCCCTCGTGCAGGGCGGTGTGCAGCGTGACGAAGTCGGACTCCGCGAGCAGGTCGTCGAGTTCGCGCATCTCCACGCCGAGCGCGCTCGCTCGCTCGTTGGAGACGAACGGGTCGTACGCGACGACGCGCATCTCGAACGCGCGGGCGCGGCGAGCAACCTCGGTGCCGATGCGGCCGAGGCCGACGATGCCGAGCGTCTTGCCGGAGAGTTCCACGCCCTGGTACTTGGCGCGGTCCCATGCCCCGTTGCGGAGCGACTGGTGGCCCTGCGGGATGTTCCGCGCGCAGGCGAGCAGCAGGCCGAAGGCGTGCTCCGCCGTGGAGAGGGTGTTCGCGAGTGGCGCGTTCACGACGATCACGCCCTGCGCCGTAGCCGCGGGCACGTCCACGTTGTCGACACCCACACCCGCGCGGGCGATGACGACGAGCGAGTCGCCCGCCTCGATCACCCGCTTCGTGACCTGCGTCTGCGAGCGGACGATGAGCGCCTGTACGCCCTTCATCGCCTGGACGAGGTCGTCCTCCTTGAGGCCGGTGCGGACTTCGACCTCGTGCTCCTGCTTGAGCAGGTCGATGCCCTGCTGGGCGATCTTGTCGGCCACGAGGATCTTCGCCACGGGATCGCTTCCTTCAGCCTGCGCGGAGCCAGTTCGTCGTCAACGCTCGGGTTACTGGCGGACGCGCTCCAGCGACGCCTTCAGGGCGTCCAGGCCGGCGCGCAGGTCGGCCTCCGTCATGTAGCCGAGGTGGCCGAAGCGGACGATCTTGCCGCGCAGGTTGCCCTGGCCGCCGGCGAAGACCGTGTCGAACTCCTCGCGCGCCACGTTGAGCCACTTGTTGCCGTCCACACCCTCCGGGACCTTGATCGCGGTCACGGTGTTGGACTCCACGCCCTCGTCCGCGAGCAGTTCGAGGCCCATGCCGCGGACGCCCTCGCGCACCAGCGCACCGGCGCGAGCGTGGCGGGCGAAGATGTTCTCCAGCCCCTCCGCGAGCATCAGCTCCAGCGCCTTGTCCAGCTGGTACCAGACGGAGACGGCCGGGGTCCACGGCGTCTGACCGGAGGCGGCGGAGTCCGTGTGGCGCTTGAGGTCGAAGTAGAAGCGCGGCTGCGGGTTCTTGCCGATCTTCTCCCACGCGCGCTCGTTGACGGACACGAAGGCCAGACCCGGCGCCGTCATCCAGCCCTTCTGCGAGCCGGAGAGCACCACGTCCAGGTCCCACTCGTCCGTCTTCACCGGCACCGAGGAGAGCGAGGAGATCGCGTCGACGACGAGCGTGCCGTCGTACTTGTGCACCAGCTTGCCGAGTTCCGGCAGGATCGGCTGCGTCACGCCGGTGGAGGTCTCGTTGTGCGTGATGAAGACGAGCTTGATGTCCGGGTTCGCCTTCAGCGCGTCCTCGATGCGGTTGAGGTCCGCGGCCTGGCCCGGCTGGTACGCCTGCTCCGTGAGGCGGCCGCCGTAGGCGTTCACCAGGTTCACGAAGCGGTCGCCGAACTCGCCGATGGTGATGACGAGCACCGGCTCGCCGGGGGCCATCAGGTTCACCACGGCCGCTTCCATCGCGCCCGTGCCGGACGCCGTCAGCGTCGCGACCTCGTTGGTGGTCTGGTAGACCTTCTTCACGCCCTCGGTGGTGCGCTTGATCATCGCGGCGAACTCCGGGCCGCGGTGGTTGATCATCTCGGCGGCGCCCGCCTCCAGCACCTGCGGCGGCACGGCGGTCGGACCCGGAATACGAAGGTTCACGATGGCTCCTTGAGAAGCGAGATGATCGGCGCTCGGCGAAACGGGAAACGTTAGGACGATGGTACAAATCCGCCGAGTACGATCAACGAACGGGCCCCTAATGATGCCACCGCCGTCCCTCCGGGCGCGACCCATCCCCCGAACCGCCCGTCCTACAATCCGTGGCGCGGGACCGCCCCACCGGCCCGCGGGAGACCGATGACCGCCACGCCCGACAACCCGTACCGCGCCCTCCCGGCCATCGACCGCATCGTCGCGGACGAGCGCCTGGCGTCGCTCATCCTCCGCCACGGCCGCGCCGCCGTCGTCGATCTCGCCCGCGAGGTGATCGAGGCGCTGCGCGAGACGATCGAGGCGACCGGGGCAGCGCCGGCCGGCGATCCCGTGGATGCGGTGCTGGACCGCGCGACCTCGCTCCGCCCGTCGCTGAGCCGCGTGGTGAACGCGACGGGCGTGATCATCCACACGAACCTCGGCCGCGCACCCCTTCCCCGGTCGGCCGTGGAGGCGATGCAGCGGGTCTCCGCCGGGTATTCGAACCTGGAGTACGACCTCGAGTCCGGCGAACGCGGCTCGCGGTTCACGCACGTCGAGTCGTTGTTATGTCAGTTATCGGGGGCGGATGCCGCGCTCGCCGTGAACAACAACGCCTCGGCGGTGATGCTCGCGCTGGCCGCGCTCTGCCGTGACCGCGAGGTGATCATCTCCCGCGGGCAGCTGGTCGAGATCGGCGGCGGCTTCCGCATCCCGGACGTGCTGCGCCAGTCCGGCGCCCACCTCGTGGAGGTCGGGACGACGAACCGCACCCGCCTCGCGGACTACGAGGCGGCGATCACCGACCGCACCGCGGCGATCCTGCGGGTCCACCCCTCGAACTTCCGCGTCGTCGGGTTCACCGAGGAGACCCCGCTCGCCGACCTCGTCCGCCTCGGTCGTACGCGCGGGCTGACGGTGATCGATGACCTCGGGAGCGGCGCGCTGCTGGACACGCGCGACTTCGGGCTCGCGTACGAGCCCACGCTGCAGGACTCCGTCCGCGCGGGCGCGGACGTGGTGCTCGCATCGGGCGACAAGTTGCTCGGCGGCCCGCAGGCTGGCATCGCGGTCGGGCGCACCGAGGCGATCGCGTCGATGCGCCGGCACCCCCTCGCGCGCGCCGTGCGCATGGATAAGGGCAGCATCGCCGCGCTCGCGGCCACGCTGGAGCACTACCGGCGCGGCGACGCCCTGACGGAGGTCCCCGTCTGGCGCATGATCGCGCTGGACGTGGACAGCCTCGGGCGGCGGGCGCGCCGCTGGTCGCGCGCCTGTGGTGAGCACGCGGTCGCCGAGGCCGGCCGCTCGACCGTGGGGGGCGGCTCGCTCCCCGGCGAGGAGTTGGATACGGTCGTATGTGCCGTCACCCCGCCGGACGGGCACGCCACCGCCTTCACCGCGCACCTCCGCGAGGCCTCCCCGCCGATCGTCGCGCGCATCGAGGACGGCCGCGTCCTCCTCGACCCGCGCACGGTCGACCCGGCGGAGGACCGGCACGTGGAACTGACGCTGGCGCGCCTCTGCGGGCGCCCGCAGCCGGAGTGGTCCGCGGACTGAGCCGCGGCGAGGAGCGTCCCCGCTGGACGATCACACGCTCAACGTCCTGGAGTTCCCGGCGGTGCTGGACCGCCTGGCGCAGTACACCGCGTTCTCCGCCGGGCGGGAGCGTGCCCGCGCCCTCCGCCCCACCACCGACATTGACGCCGTGACCCGACGCCAGCGCGAGACGGCGGAGGCCGTCCGCCTCCACCGCCTCGGCATCGCGGTGACGATGGCCGGGGCGCACGACGTGCGGGGCATGGCGCAGGCGGCGGCGCGCGGCCAGATGCTCGCCGCGTCCGACCTGCTGGAGGTCGAATCGCTCTGCCGCGCCGCGCAGCAGGCCGGCCGCACGCTCTCTCGCGTCGCGGAGGACGCGCCCCTGCTCGCCTCCATCGGTGGCGGGTTCGGCGACCTCGGGCCGCTCCGCGTCCTCATCGCCGACTCGATCGACGACCGCGGCGAGGTGCGCGACACAGCCTCCGCGGACCTGGCGCAGATCCGCCGCGAACTCGGCGAGGCGCACGCCCGCCTCCAGCAGCGGCTGCAGTCGCTGATCGCCAGCGTCAGCGTGCGCAACGCCCTGCAAGAGCCGATCGTCGTCATGCGCGACGGCCGCTACGTCCTGCCGGTGAAGGCGGACTTCCGAGGCGCGGTGCGAGGCGTGGTGCACGACACCTCCTCCTCCGGCGCGACGATCTACATCGAGCCGCTCGCGGTGGTCGACCTGGCGAACGCCTGGCGCGAACTGCAGGTGCACGAACGCCACGAGGTCGAGCGCATCCTGCGCGACCTCTCCAGTGCCGTGGGGCACGCGGCGTACGACCTGGTGGACGCCGTCGACCGCCTCGCGCAGATCGACGTGGCGCAGGCGAAGGCTCACCTCGCGAGCACCCTCGGCGCGAGCGACCTGCACATCGCCGGGCCGCGCGTCCCGTGGCTCGCTGAGCCGCCCGCCGAACTGCGACTGGTCGAGGCGCGCCACCCGCTGCTCACCGGCGACGTGGTGCCGATCTCGCTCCACGTCGGCGGTGAGACGCGCGCGCTGCTGATCACCGGCCCGAACACGGGCGGCAAGACGGTCGCCCTCAAGACAGCCGGCCTGCTCTGCCTGATGGCAATGGCAGGGCTGCCGGTGCCGGCCCGCGCCGGCTCGCAGATCCCGGTCTTCGACTCGGTCTTCGCGGACATCGGCGACGAGCAGTCGATCGAGCAGTCCCTCTCCACCTTCTCCGGCCACATCACGGCGATCATCGACATCATCGAGCGCGCCGGGCCCGCCTCGCTCGTCCTCCTGGACGAGGTCGGCGCAGGCACCGACCCGACCGAGGGCGCGGCGCTGGGCATCGCGATCGTCGACCGGCTGACCGCTTCCGGCGCGGCGCTCATCGCCACCACGCACCACAGTGAACTGAAGGTGTACGCACACCAGACGCCCGGCGTGAGCAACGCATCGGTCGAGTTCGACCTCGTGACGCTCCGCCCGACCTACCGCCTCACGATCGGCCTGCCCGGTCAATCGAACGCGCTCGCAATCGCCGCGAACCTCGGCATGCCGTCCGACGTGATCGAGCGCGCCCGCGCCGGCCTCTCGCGGGAGGAGCGCGACCTCGGGGCGCTGCTCGGCGACCTGCGCGCGCAACTCACAGCTGCCGAGGAGCGCGCGGAGCGTGCCGCCCGCGACGCGGCGGCCGCCGAGGCCGCGCGTGCCGAGATCGAGCAAAAACGCGCCGAACTCCTCGCGGAGGAGACCCGGCTGCGCCAGGAGACGCGCACCCGCATCGCGCGGCAGTTCCGTCAGACGGAGCGTGCGCTGGAGCGCGCGCGCCGCGAGGTAGAGGCGGCGCGCATCGAGCAGGCGCGCGTCGACCTGGCCCGCGCGCGCGAACTCGTTGAGACGATGCCCGCGGAACCGGAGGAGCCGGCGCCGGTCGCGCTGGGGCCGGGGATCGACCTCGCGGACATCGTCCCCGGCAGCCGCATCTGGCTGCGCGGGATGGAGACGCCCGGCGAGGCGATCGACTTCCCGGACGAAGACGGCGAGATCGAGGTGCAACTGGGTGCGTTGCGCGCCCGCGCGCGCCTCGCGCAGGTCACCCGCGCCGAGGCTCCCGCAGGGGCCCGCGTGGCGATCGGGCGCGTCGCGATGTCGGTGCCGGAGGACACGGGCGACACGCTCGACCTGCGCGGGCAGACCACGGACGAGGCACTCCCCCGCGTGGAGGAGTTCATCGACCACGCCTCGCGCTCCGGGCGCGTGCGGGTGCGCCTGATCCATGGCAAAGGGACCGGCACGCTCCGCCGGGCCGTGCGCGACCGCCTGGACCGCCACCCGCTGGTCACCCGGCTGGAGACCGCCGCACCGGTCGAGGGTGGCGAGGGCGTGACCATCGCATTCCTGCAGGAGTTGTAGCCGGGCGGTAGGCTCCGAGACCGCCCAAACATCCGTCGAACCCACCACGGGAGGCCGAATGCAGCCCATCACCGACGCCATGTCGCTCTTCCGGCATCAGCGCGCCGTCCGCGCCTTCTCCGACCGTCCGGTGGACGACGAGACGCTCCGCCAGATCCTGGAGGCGGCGATGCACGCCCCCTCCTCCCAGAACGGCCTGCCGTGGCGGTTCCTCGTGATCCGCGACCCGAAGGTGAAGGACCCGCTCTCCGACCTGTACGAAGAGTGCTACGCGCAGGTGTACGGCGAGAACGAGCCCGACCGGGCCGCCGGCCGCGAGCCGTGGACGAAGACCCCGGTGCTCATCGCCGTCTGCACGCCGGCGCCGAACGGGCGCACGAGCATGATGACCGGCGCCTCCGTCTACCCGGCGTGCCAGAACCTGATGCTGGCGGCGCGGGCGCTCGGCCTCGGGTCGGTGATGACCACGCTCTGGCGGCTCAAGAAGGACGCGATCTACGCGCTCCTCGGCATCCCGGGAGGGTGGGAGATCGCCGCGATCATCCCGCTCGGCTGGCCCGCACGTCCGTTCGGCCGGAACCGTCGTCCGCCCCTCGACGAGTACGTGATGTACGACGGCTGGCGTGCTTGAGACGGAATTAAGGGGCCTCTTTACCCGATCTCAACGGTCGCTCCACTGACCCCTCTCCCGGGCGCGCGGCATGCTGACTATGTCATGAGCGCCATCGAACACTGCGTGAACTGCGAAGAGCCGATCAGCGGCATCCCCACCTACTTTGATGGGGCCGCTTACTGCTGCTACGGCTGCGTCGCCGGTGGCCCCTGCGTCTGCACCTACCTCCCCACCGAGGAGACCACGGTGCCGTCGGTGCCGCCCGCCCGGGCATACTCCGTCCCCGCGGAGACGCCCGCCCCGCCCGCCGCCGTTCCGCAGCCCGCACCGGTCGCCGTCCCCGCGGCTGACCTCGAGCCCGAGGAGGATCCGCGAGCGCCGATCCCGTTCCACCGCGGCGGACCGGTCACGCTGACCCTGCATCTCTCCGCGATGCCGGACCAGTACGAGATCCTTCGCTTCGCCGCTGCGCTCGACAGCGCGCCGGGGCTGGAGGACATCGCGCTCGTGCGGATGGACCGCACGGAGGCGTGGTTCTCCGTCCGCGCCGTATCGCCGGAGCTCCTCGCGGCCGCCGTGATGTCGATGCGCGACTTCCACCTCAACACCACGGTGACGCCGGACGCGGTCGAAGCGACCGCTGCGAGCAGCGCGCCGCAGGCGGTCCCGCAGGCCGCGGTGCCCACCGCCCTGATGCAGCCCGGCGAGCGGCGCGACGACACGCTGCTGCCCCCGCGCCCGCGGTTCCGCGTCTTCCGCCCGGCCGCCGACGAGACGCCCGTCACGCCACCGCCGAGCGCCCTGCCGCCGGCGCCGGTCCGGCCTGCCGCCGCACGCCCGATCGCTGAACCGCCTGCCGCGCCGGCTGCCCCGGCTGCGACCGCCGCACCCGTGCGCGTCGAGTCCGTGCCACCGGTGCCCTCGGTCACCCCTCGGCCGGTCGCCCGTCCCGCGGCGTCGGTCCCCGCCGCGCCGGCCGTGGCTCGCCCTGCTGCCGTGACGCCCCCGGTGGCGGCCGCTGCCAGCACCGAACGTCCCGCGATGCCGGTGCCGCCGGCTCCGGTGTCTGCCTCACCGACGCCTCGTGTGGCACAGGCGATGCCGGCGGAGATGACGCGGACGGCCGCGCCGTCGATCCACGAGGCCCTGGCCGAACGGCCCGTTGCACCCACCCCGGCCCCGGCCGCGCCGCGCCAGGCGGAACGCCCTCGACTCGTCGAGCCGCAGCCGTCGACACCGATCGCCGCCGCCGAAGGCGCTGACGTGATCGCGCCGGACGAGCGTCCGGGCGGGGCGATGTCCGTCGCGGAACACCTGACCCTCGTCGTGTACCCGTTCCACTCGTTCGTCGCGTTGAACGAGTTCCAGGCCGCCGTCCGCACCCTCCGCGGCGTCACCAGCACCCGTGTCCGCCGCTTCTACCGCGGGACGCTTCACCTCGCGGTAGACTACGAGGACATCATTCCGCTCGTGGAGCGGCTGCAGGAGATGCGCAGCGTGCCGTTCCGCGTGGTCTCCGAGTCGCGCAACGAGATCGAGATGGTGCTCGAAGAGGCGAGGTCCCTGGTCGCTGCCGGCGAGGGCTAAGGCATGGTCATGGCTCAGGCGAGACGCGGCATGATGGACTCCGTGATGGCCGCGCTCGCCGCGGCTGCGGTGCTCATGCGCGTCGGGTTGATCGTCGCGGCTTCGATGATCGTCTTCCTGCTCTCTTTCTTCGGTTACTTCGTGTGGCCGCTGTTCTTCGTCCTCATCGCGCTGGGCATCCTGGGCGTCACGAGCACGCTCCGCCAGTACGCCCGCCTCCGCTACCGCAGCCGGCGGCGGTAACCGATGGCCGTCGCGCTGATCGAGGCTGCGTCGTCCCAGACCGCGGGCCTCTACGTCCCCGTCAGCCGTATCCGCCCGCGCCGCGACCTGGTCGCGCGCATCGGCCTCGACTTCTGCGAGGAGCGCGGCGTCCTACCGGTCGGCGAGTTCCAGGGCTCCGTGGTCTGCGTCACCACCCACACGCGCGATGCGGCGCTGCTGCGCGAACTGCGCCAGCGCTTCGGGCGCCCCGTCACCCTGCGCATCACCACGCAGGCGGAGCTCCACCTCGCCTTCCGCAGCATCGAGGGCGTCCCCTCAGACACCGACCGCCGCCACGCCCTGGCCGACGTGCTGGCGGCGATGCAGGTGGTCCGGCCGGAGCAGGTCCCGACGTTCGCGATGGGCGCGGCGGAGGACGAGTACCTCGGCGCGAGCCTGGTCCAGGCGCGCCTCATCACGGAAGACGAACGGCTGGAAGCGATCGGCCTCGCCTTCCACCTCCCGAGCATCGACCTGGACGCGCACACCCCCACCGCGGATCTGGACGCGCTGCTGCCGGTCGACTTCATCCAGGAGCGCCGCGTCCTCCCGCTCTGGGCGATCGAGGATGAACTGTTCGTCGCCGTCGACGAGCCCCCGAACTGGGAGACGATGGACGCGATCGAGGGCGCGCTCGGTTTGACCGTGCGCCCCGTCCTCGTCACCCCGCGACAACTGACCCAGCATCTCGAAGGACTGCAGCAGGACACGACGGCACGCTCAGTCGACGTGGCGCAGGCCGTTGTGCGGGCGGGGCTCGTCTCCGCCGCGCAGACGGACGCCGCGCAGCAGGTCGCCCGCCAGACCGGCGAGCCCTTGGAGCAGGCGCTCTCCCGCCTCGCTCACGTCCCGCTCGAGCAGATCCGCGTCGCGCTCGCACTGGCCGCCGGCGCACGTCCATACGGCTCGTCCGAGGACATCGATGCGGACGCCGCGTCGATCCTCCCGCCGCGCCTCGCGAAGCGCCTCGGGGCAATCGTCATCGAGTCCAGCGGGAGCGATGCCCGGGTGGCGATGACCGACCCGTGGAACGCGCGCACCCAGCGCGCCGTCGCCGCGTTCCTCGGACACAAGGTGCGCCCGGCATACATCCCGCAGGCAGAGTTGGTCGCAGTGGTGGACGCGTTCACGGCACAACGCGCGCCGCGTCTCCTCCGCATCGGCGACCCGATGCGGAGCATGCGCCTCCTCGCCGCCGCCCGGTTCATCGCCCCGGCGGCGGCCCAGGCCGTCAACGTGGACCTGGACATGCTCCGCCCCACCGACCTGCAGCGCGTGTGGGAGGTCATCGAGAACGACAAGCGGTCGGAGGCGGTCGCGCTGGACGCGCTGCTGCCGCGCGTCCACCAGTTGCTCCTCCGGCCCGACCCGGCTGCCGCCCGGCTCCGGCCGACCGGCGAGGACGCGCCGCCGATCCTCCCGATCCTGCTCGAAGATGACATCCTCACGGTCGCGATCGCGTCGCCGGAGTACGCGGACGCCGCCCGCCGGCTCGCGGGCCAGTACCAGTACGCGCTCCGCCTCGCCGTGGCGCGCGAGGACGAGATCGACGCCGCGCGCATCGACCTCGCCACGCTCGATTTCAGCGCGATCAGCGAGGCGTACGTCGCCTTCGGCCGCCTCCTGGAGCAGCGCTACCAAGTGCGCCGCGTCCACGTCCTCAACCTGTTCCGGCGGATGCAGGAGACCGGCGAGGCGCTGGACGTCGCCGCCATCCGCATGCAGCTCTTCGAGCCGGAGGAACTCCGGGCCGCCTTCGCCGACTACCTGAACACGGACGCGCTCTCGCTCGCCCGCACGGACCAGCTGGAGACCATGCCCGGGGCGGACGGTCACATGGTCACGCGCCGCGTCCTCCACGACCCGGTCCAGCACGACCTCGCCGCACGCCTCCCGCTGGACGTGGCGCTGGACACCGGCGCACTCCCCATCCGCCAGCACGATGGCGCGGTCGTCGTCGCGATGGCCGACCCGCTGGACCACCGTGCGGTCGCGCGCGTGCAGGCGATCCTCGGTGAGGCGTTCTACGTGCAACCGGCCACGCGGGACGACATCCGCGGGGCCGCCCAGCGGGCCCACGGCCGGACCACCATCGGCGACCTACTGCTGGACGCGGACCTCATCACCCGGGAGGACCTCGAGCGCGCGCTCGAACTCACCGCCCGCACCGGCATCCGGCTGGGCGAGGCGTTGATCTCCCTCGGGCTCGTGTCCGAGGACCAGTTGAGCGAGCAACTGGCGAACCAGGTCGGCATCCCGTTCATCGGCATCCGTGGTGCGGAACTCAACCGCGCGGTCGGCAGCCTGCTGCCTGAGGAGATGATGCGCCGGTTCCAGGTCGTGCCCATCGCACAGACCTCGGATGGCCGCGTGACGGTGGCGATCGCCGACCCCGCCGACCAGCGCGCGAGGGACGAAGTCACACGACACCTGGACGGCAACGTCGAATTCGTGGGCACCACGCGCTCGGACGTACGCGACGCCCTGGAGCGCCTGTTCCACGAGCAGTACCTGGACTTCTCAGCGAGCGAGCTGATCCGGCGGTCGCCCTCGGAGTCCGCGTACCGCGTCCTCAGCACCGGTCAGAAGTTCTTCTTCATCGGGCTGGTGATCTTCCTCGTCGCCACGCTCTGGCTGTTCCCGATCGGGACGCTCACGGTGCTGATCGCGATCAGCACGTTCTTCTACCTGGCGTTCTCCACGTACAAGTTCTACCTGATCTACCGAGCGCTCTCGCACACCCTCGAGGTCCCCGTGACACCGGAGGACCTGGCGGCGCTGGACGACCGCGAACTGCCCGTCTACACGATCCTCGTGCCGCTCTACAAAGAATCGGAGATCCTGCCGGCGCTGGTCGCGGGCCTGTCGCGGCTGGACTACCCGCTGGAGAAGCTGGATGTGAAGTTGCTGTTGGAGGAGGACGACACGGAGACGATCCGTGTGGCCCGCGCCTCCAACCTCCCGTCCTTCTTCGACATCACGATCGTGCCGCACGGCCAGCCGAAGGGTAAGCCGAAGGCCTGCAACTACGGCCTGCTCCACGCCCACGGCGAGTACGTAGTGATCTTCGATGCGGAGGACATCCCGGAGCCGGACCAGCTGAAGAAGGTCCTGGTGGCGTTCCGGCGGTCGGCGGACCACGTGGTCTGCGTCCAGGCGAAGTTGAACTACTTCAACCGCAACCAGAACGCCCTCACCAAGTGGTTCACGACCGAGTACTCCACCTGGTTCGACCTGTTCCTCCCGGGCCTGGACGCCGCCGGCGCGCCGATCCCCCTCGGCGGCACCTCCAACCACTTCCGCATCGACGCCCTGCGTCGCGTCGGTGGCTGGGACCCGTTCAACGTGACCGAGGACGCGGACCTGGGCCTGCGCATCTTCAAGATGGGCGGAGCGACGGTCGTGGTGGACTCGACCACCTTCGAAGAGGCGAACTCGGTCGTCGACAACTGGATCCGGCAGCGGTCCCGGTGGGTGAAGGGGTACATCCAGACGTACCTCGTCCACATGCGCAACCCGCTGCTGCTCTGGCGACAACTGGGCCCGGCCGGCTTCCTCTCCTTCCAGCTGGTGATCGGCGGCACCTTCTTCGGGTTCCTGCTGAACCCGCTGCTGTGGGGGCTGACCGGCATCTGGTTCATCACGAAGTGGGGGGTGATCCAGGAGATCTTCCCCACACCCATCTACTACATGGGCTCCGTGTCGCTGTACGTGGGCAACTTCGCGTTCGCGTACATGAACGTGGCCGGGTGCCTCCGCCGCCGCTACTACTCGCTCGTGAAGTGGGCGCTGCTCTCGCCCGTCTACTGGGTGCTCATGTCCATCGCCGCGTGGAAGGGCTTCCTCCAGCTCTTCTACCGCCCGTTCTACTGGGAGAAGACCGTCCACGGCCTCTCGAACGTGTCCGGCCTCCAGGCCGCGGGCATCGAGGAACACCAGTAGGTGTCCGCGATCCGTCTCGGTGACCAGATGGGCGGCGCCCAGGCTCCGCGCCGCGAAGCACTGGTCCGCCTCCGCTATGGACGCATCGAGGTTGCGTCGACGCTCGTGGCCGCGGCGTACGTCGCACTCGCCGTCTACCTCGTCGGGCAGCACGGCCTCGGCGCGCCGGAGGCCATGGTGCGCACCGCCCGCCTCGCCACCGTCTGGGACGGCTTCGACCCCACGCTGATCGGGTTCGGGTTCGACCGGCCGCCGCTGTTCACCGTCCTCACCGTGCCGTTCGCGGCGTTTCCGGCGCTGCGCGACGGCGGCCTTGCCGCCGCCCTCGCCACGGCGCTCACGGGCGGCATCGCGGTCCAGGCCGCCGCCGGCGTGGCGCATCGCGCCGGGCTGACGGCGTTCGCCACGTTCCTATTCGTCGCGGCGTTCGCGCTGAACCCACTGCTGGTGTTCGCCGGCGCGGTGGGGCTCCCCGAGGCGCTCTACGCCTCCCTCGTGCTCACCGCCCTCTCGCACTTCGGGTCGTGGCTCCATCGCGAATCGGTCGCGTCCGTCATCGGGGCCGGCGTCGCACTCGGCATCGCGTTCCTCGTGCGCTACGACTCCCTGCTCCTCTCGGTGGCGATGGGCCTTGCGTTCTGGTGGATCGCCGCCGCGCGTGCCCGCTCCACCGAGGCCGACGCGAACCTGGCGCCGATGATGGCGTTCAGCGTCCCGATCCTGTTCATGGTCGGCCTGTGGACGCTGATCTCCTGGTTCCCGCACGGTGTCCTCGGCGAGTTCGTGACGGAGGCCCGGGCCGTCACGCAACTCGGCGGCGAGGATGCCCGTCTGCTCGACCAGATGCGCGACTTCGCCACCTCGCCGCTGGAGGGCGTCCTGTGGGTCGCCCGCTGGGCCACCGCGATTGCTCCGGTCTCCGTGGCGGCGATCCTCGCGCTGCTCGCCTGGGCGGCCGTGCGCCCCTCGCGCGAGCGGTTCGCCCTCGCGTTCGTCTCGATCGCGGTGGTGCTGCCGGGTGGCGCGGCGATAGCCGCGGGACAGGCGCAGCCGCTCACCTCGCACCTCTTCGTGGCGATCGTCCCGGCCTTCGCGATCCTCGGGTTCCGCCACCAGCAACTGACGGACGGCTACGCCCCGGACGTGCTGGAGGTCCCCCGCCGCCGGGCGCAGGCGCTCTGGTGCGGCGCGTTGCTCCTCGCCTCGTTCGCATCGGGCGCGGCGGCGCTCGTCGCGCTGCCGGACACGGACCGCCCGGTCGCGGGGGTGCGCGCCATCCTCCGCGGCGAGGCTGTCGAAGCGGAACCACCGAGCGTGGCCGCCACGGCCGACTGGATTCGCGAGAACGTGGGCGCCGGGCGCATCGTCGCCGACACCAACCGCCACGCGGAGGTCATGCTCGCCACCGGTGACTTCGCGCGCTTCCGGACGGACGCGGACAAGGCAGAGGAGGCGGTCGCCTTCGACCCCTACCAGTTCGCAGACTTCGTCCTCACGCGGCAGCGGCTGCCCGGACAGGGCGAGGGCCGCATCGAGCGTCCGCACCCCTCGATGTACGAGAGCGGCACCACGTTCACGCGGTTGGAGTTCGAGGCGGGGGCGTACCGCATCTACCGCGTGGTGGGCCCGGCGCTACCATGAACCGGATCGCGGAGAGGCCCGCATGACCGAGTACACGCGCGAAATCTGGCTGCGCATCTTCATGCTCGCCATCTGGCTGGCGCTGGCGATTGGCGCCGTCTCCGTCCTCGACCCGGAGCGCGACACCTCCGCCGTGGTCGCCGCGGCGCTGGCCGTGGTGGCCGGACTCTCCATCCTGCGGCCGTTCCGCGGCAGCCACCTGGCGGTCGCGGCGGTCGCCGCCGTCGCCTACGCCGCGGTGCAGGGGCTGCGCGCCTCCGCCCCGGGCGCGGACCCGAACGGCACCTACATCCCCGCCGCTGCCGCCGGCGCGTTCGTCATGGTGATCACCGCGATCGTCGGCGACACGCTGCGAGGCGCCCTCCGCGCCTACGACTCCGAACTGACCGCGCGCGCGCAGGTGATCGCGGAGATCGAGTCCGTGGACCCGGAGACCGGCGCGACGAAGCGGCAGCACGCTGAGCGCCTGATGAACCTCGAGGTCGAGCGTGCGCGGCGATACGGCCACTCGTTCACGCTGCTGATGATCGGCCCGGACGACTGGGCGGACTTCGTCGCTCGGAACGGCCGAGACATGGCGCAGCGCAGCAGCGCACAACTCTCCCAGGAGTACATCGGCCGGCTCCGCACCGTGGATACGGTGATCCAGATGGGCGATGGGACCTACGCCCTGCTCCTGCCGGAGACCGGCATCGAGGGCGCACAGGTGGTCGCGGAGAAACTCGCCGTGGCCGCGCAGGAGATCATCGGCGGCGAGGTGCGCTGCGGCATCGCCGCCTTCCCGGACGACGAGGTCACGGCATCCGGCCTGATGCGCGAGGCGGAAGAGGCGCTGGAGTTCGCCCGCGCCGCCGCGATCCGCGTCGCCAGCCGGTCGCTGCTCTCGTAGGTCCTCGGGACCGCTTGGCGTCAGAACGCGCGCGACGCTGCCGCGTCACCGCCGCCGGCGTGGCATGCGTCGTTCAGCGTGCGGATCGCAGGCCGCGAGACCGGCCCTTCGATCACCGTCAGCGAGGTGTTGTCGACGCGGATCGGCGGCGTGGTGAACCCGGGCAGGCCGAGCACGTGGCCGACGACCTGCGCGATCGTGCCACCGTGCGTCACGCACACCGCCACGTCCTCCTGGTGCCGTGCGAGTAGATCGTCGAACGCCGCGGCGACGCGCTGCCGGAACGCGAGCATCGGCTCGGCGTCCGGCACTCCCGCCGCCCAGTCCTCGCCGTGGCCGGCCCGCAGCCCCCAGCGCGCGCTCGCGTCTGCCCACGTCAGGCCCTGCGCCGCGCCGAAGTAGTGCTCACGCAGCCCCGGCGTCTCCACGACCGGAAGCCCGAGGGCGGTGGAGACCGCCTCGGCGGTGGCACGGGCACGGGCCAGCGGGCTCGCGTACAGCGCGTCCACCCGCATCTCCCGCAGACGGGCCGCGACGAGGCGCGCCTGCGCCTCTCCGGCCTCCGTCAGCGGTTCATCCAGCCACCCCTGGATGATGCCGCGACTGTTGCCGCGCGACTGGCCGTGGCGCACGAGGATCACCGTCATCGCCCCGCCCCCTCCACGAGCCCCAGGAACTGGCCCAGGATGCGCGCCGTGGCGCCCCAGATCAGGTGCTCTCCGTACTGGTACGCCGGGGTGGCCTCCACTTCGCCATCCCGGTCCACGACCTTCCACGCTCGCGACGCCGGATCGAGCAGATGCGCCACGGGGACGCTCAGCAGTTCGCTGACCTCGCGCCGCGCCGCCACGGTCGCCTGCACGCCATCCGCCATGAGGCCCACGTAGGGCCGGATCAGGTACCGGGAGCCGCGGGTCACGGTGTCGTCCAGTTGCCCGAGGACCGCGACGGCCTCCGGCGGCACGCCGACCTCCTCGTGCGTCTCGCGCAGCGCGGTGTGCAGGAGGCTCGCGTCGCCGGGATCGCGCCGCCCGCCGGGGAAACTGATCTCGCCCTGGTGGTGGCGCACGGTGCGCGTCCGCACCTGGAACAGCAGCCGTTCGCCCTCCGCGGCGGGCTCGAGGAGGAGGAGGACGCCGGCGGCGGTGAAGCCCTCGTCGAGCGTCAGTTCGGTCGGGCGCATCGCAGCCAGGGCGGCGCGGATCGCTTCGCTCACGACGAGGGACCTCCGGCGCTATCGAAACGCGACGTGGTAGGCCAGCCAGGATTCGAACCTGGGACCGATCGGTTATGAGCCGACTGCTCTAGGCCGCTGAGCTACTGGCCCGCGCGCCTGACCATCTTACGCCGGACCGCCTCCCCGCCCATTCATCACGTCTGTCCGTGTCTGACGTGCCGTTCACCGAATTTCAACCCCGCAATCCTGACGAAACCTCCCGGTGTCGCTTCCGAAGGGTTACCTTCTGACGCAGGGGGAATGATGACTAGCGACACGAACGTGACGCCTCGCGACGCCACCGCGGACGAGCGCCAGTTCGTTGCGGGCATGGTGGACGAGGTGTCGAACGCCCTGCAGGTGATCCTCGGCTACGCCCAGATCCTCCACGAACTGGACGATGATGAACGCTCAACGGCCGTCGACGCCATCCGCGAGCAGTCCGAGCGCCTTCGGCGCGTCCTCACCGACCTGACGAGCGCTTCGCGCGACGAGTCCGGGCGTGGGCCCTGGCAGGCCCCGTCGTAGCACCTCGCCTACGCGACGCCGCCGAGCGCCTTCGACGCGCTTCCGTCGCCGCCTGAGAGCAGCCTCCGGAACAACGCGCGCCAGCCCTCCAGGTCGCCCGGCTTTTCCGCCGTATCGCTCGCTCCGCTCTCCAGCGCCCGCCGGCGATCCTCCGGCGTCAGCACCGCGGACACCAGCACCACCGTCAGGTCGGGCCGCACGCGCTTGAGCGCGCGCACGAGGTCGAACGACTCCACCCGGCCCAGCATTCGGTCGACGATGACGAGCGCGTCCTGGGGCACGGCGTGCAGGCGCACCTCCAGCCCCACGAGGTCGGTGTGCGTTTCGACATCGAGGCCGGGCGCGACCTGCGCCAGCACCATGCGCGAGATCACGGCGTGATCGACCTCGTCGTCCACGATCACGACGTGTGTGTAAATCATCGACGCGTGTCCATCCGCGTGGGGCCGCCGAGCGGCAGCCAGAACACCGTGTGCCCGTCGCCACAGCGCACGCGGCCACCCAGCCGCTCGAGGATCACCTGCGCCGCCGCGAGTGTCTGCACCGGCCCGCCGGCATAGATCTGAAGCGATCCGGCGAGCGCCGTCAGGGGCTCGTCATCCAGGTCGGGTGCGACCTCCGGGCAGGAGAGCACAGCGAACCCGCCCTCCAGCCGGACGTGGATCTCGACGGGCTCCTCACCCCAGGTGGCGTCCAGGTGCTCGCGCAACGCCAGCACGTCCACGGCGACGGTGCGCCGGCCGAGGTCGCCCTCGTCCGAGAGGACGATGTGTCCGCCGAGGATCATCTGCAGCGGCGCCGGCGACGCATCGAGCGGCCGGCGGCGCGCCCGGGAGACGGCGGTCAGCGCCTGCAACATCCGCTCCAGGTCACGGGTGCCGTGCCGGAGCGCACCGAGGGCGACACCCACGGTGGACGATTCCCCCTGCGTGGCGACGTGCTCGCGGAGCGCATCGTCCAGCAGGTCGGCGGAGAGCGACATGGTCAGCAGGGGCGACCGGAGGTCGTGCGAGACCGAGAAGAGCAGCGAGTCCAGCAACGACTGTGGGTCGGAGTGGCGGTCCGCGTCGGACTGTTCGGCACCCGGTCGAGCGGTCGGCACCTGGGGGACTCCCGTGTCATGTCCCGGGCGAACGCCCGTGATGATGATGCTCCCGTGAACCGACCGCCGCAACCGGTCAGGCGACCGGGCCGAGCGGTGCGCCCCCCAGCACGTGCAGGTGCAGGTGATGCACTGTCTGGCCCGCGTGGTCGCCTGAGTTGATGACGAGCCGGTAACCGCCGTCCACCAGCCCCTGCTGCGCGGCGACCCGAGCGCCCGCGAGCAGCAGCCGCCCGAGCATCGGCGCATCCGCCTCGGTGGCGGAGGCGGCCGACACGGGCGGCACGCCGCGCGGGATGACGATGAGGTGCACCGGCGCCGCCGGCGCGATGTCCCGGAAGGCGACGAACTCGTCGTCCTCATACACCCGCTGGCTCGGGATCTCGTCACGCAGGATGCGTGCGAACACGTTGTTCGGGTCGTACTCCGGTACCGGCATCGCGTACTCCCTATCTCGGCGACGTTGTGTCGACGTTATGCCGCATCGTGCGTACAGTTTCGCCCACGTTCCAGACGGCGGACACCGATGACGATGCGCATCACGCCGGCCCCCTCCCCCACCACGGCTCACGCCACGCCTCCACGCGCGCCCCGGCAAGGGCGCGCGCGATGATCGAGCGCATCCGGCGCACCGTCGGCGGCGGCGCGTTGAAGTCGCCGCAGTTCCGGTTCCTCATGGGCGCCGGGATGGCGATGCAACTCGGCCAGTGGATCCAGCGCGTGGCCCTGCTCTGGACGGTGTACGAACTCACCGGCTCCGCCGTGCAACTCGCCGGCCTCGGGTTCCTGTCGAACGTGTTCGTACTCGTGCTTTCGCCGTTCGTCGGCCCGCTGTCGGACCGCTACGGGGCGCGACGGGTGCTGCTCTGGGCGGCGCTCGGCCAGGCAGTCGGCGCGCTGGTGCTGGCCGTCGCCGTCTTCGGCGGGTTCGTCTCGATCCCGATGCTGTACGTGATCGGCATGGGCTTCGGCATTGGCCAGTCGCTGAACGGACCGACCCGCAACCTGCTCGTCTACGACACCGTGGGGCGCGACCTGCTCCGCAATGGCATCGCGCTGAACAGCCTCACCGGATCCACGATGCGCGTCATCGGCCCGTCGTTCGGCGGCCTGATCCTGGGCCTCCGCGGCGCCGACCTCGCCTTCGCGCTGCAGTTCGTGCTGCTGGTCCTCGCGCTGCTCCTCGTGTTCCTCCTGAAGGTGGACAGCCGCCGCGTCAGCGCGACCGAGGGCTCCATGTGGCGCTCCCTCGGCGGCGGCGTGGCGCACCTGCGGGAGAACGCGCCGGTACGCGTGAACGTGCTCGCGGCGTTCATCGCCTCCACGCTCGTCTACCCGTACGTGCAGTTCATGCCGCTCTTCGTCGCCGAGAACATGCAGGGCGGCGAGGGCGAGCTGGGGCTGCTGCTCTCCGGCGTCGGCATCGGCTCGCTCGTCGGCCTCTGGTACGTGGCCGCCGGCCGCGGCCACATGGCGGCGATGCTCTGGGCGGGCGCGATCTACATGGTGTTGATCGGCGCGTTCGCGCTGGCGACGGAGTTCTGGGTCGGCTTCGCGCTGCTGATCATCGCCGGCGTCGTGCACTCGATCTTCACGGGCCTCAACCAGGCGCTGGTGCAGTTGAACTCGGACGAGGAGTACCGCGCGCGCGTCCTCGGCATCTACTCGATGAGCGGCGGGCTGGAGCCGTTCTCCTTCCTCGCCCTCGGCGTCCTCATGGAACACATCGGCGCCGGCCCCGCGATGGCGGCCTCCTCCGGCCTCGCCGCGGCGTTCGTGGCACTCCTCGCCGTCCGCGCGACGATGGGCGCGTTCCAGCCGCGGCCGAAGCCGCCCGCAGCCAGCGCGTAGGCGCGGCTAGCCCGCCTGGACCAGCAGCCGCTCCGGGCCGCGGAGCAGCAGCGTGCCGCCGCGCTCCAGGCCGCCCTCAGCGAGGGCGATCGAGGGCCAGCGCGCGAGCAGCGCACGGAACGCCACGTCCGCCTCCAGCCGCGCGAGCGGCGCGCCGAGGCAGAAGTGGATGCCCTGCCCGAAGGAGAGGTGCCGGTTCGGCTCGCGATCGAGCCGCAGCGCGTCGGGATCCTCGAACTGGCGTGGGTCGCGGTTCGCGGCGCCGATCATGCACAGCACCACGTCGCCGGCCGCGATGCGCTGGCCGCCGAGGTCGACCTCACGCGTGGTGAAGCGCGCCAGCCCCTGCACCGGGCTGTCGTAGCGCAGCAGTTCCTCCACCGCCGCGGGCACCGCGTCCGGCATCGCGCGGAGCGAGGCGAGCACCTCGGGGTGTTCGAGGAGCGCGGCGAGGCCGTTGCCGATGAGGTTCGTCGTCGTCTCGTTCCCGGCGACCAGCAGGAGGATCGCGAACGCGAGAATCTCCTCCGGCGACAGCCGCGTGCCGGACTCCTCGGCGGTCACCAGCACCGAGATCAGGTCTTCGCGCGGCTCACGCTGGCGCTCGCGGATGAACCCACCGAGGTAGTCGACCAGTTTCTGCACCGCGCGGCGGCTGGTCGCGACCATCGCCTCGGTCTGCACGATGTTGGTCGTCGCCGCGATCGCGTTCGACCACTCCTTGAAGCGCATCCGGTCGGCGGCGGGCACGCCGAGCAGTTCCGCGATCACGATCACCGGGAGCGGCTGAGCCAGCCCCGTCATCACCTCGAACGACCCGGTGTCCGGCGCAGCGGCGAGCAGTTCCTGCGTGATCTCCTCGATCCGCGGACGGAGCGCCTGCACGCGGCGCGGGGTGAACGCCCGGTTCACGATCGCACGCATCTCCGTATGCCTCGGCGGGTCCACGCCGAGCACGGTGGCCACGTCGCCGACCGGCGAGTCGCGGCGCTGCTGCTGGAGCGCGTCCGCGAGTTGGCCTCGGGCGTGGTGCGAGTCCGAGGAGTACGTGGCGTGGTCGCGCATCACGGCGAGGCAGTCCTCGTAGCGCGTGACGATCCACGCCTGCAGCGCCTGGCTGCGGTGGACGGGGTCACCCTCCCGCAGCCGCCCGTACTGGAGGTACGGGTTCTTCTTGAAGGAGGGGACGAACGGGTTGAAGACGGGTGCCGTGGTCACGATCCCAGACTATCGGACGCGCCCCTGCTGTCGACCGGAGATGTAACGCCGCCGCGCTGGACACGCCCGCCTCGCCCGATATCGTGGATCGTGAAGCACCGCACAAGCGAGGTTGCCCCGTGCCGTCGATCACCCGCCTGCCCGTCGTCTTCCAGCCGACCAGCGCCCGCCCACCGTATGGCCGGCTCCGTCGCCTCGTCCCGCTCACGGCGACCGTGGCGCGGCTCTGGCTGGACTGGCGCATCCTCCGCCTGAAGCGGCGGTTCTTCGGCCTCGAACGCACCGCCGAGGCGACGCACCGGTTCCACGTGCAGGCAGCCGAGGCGATCGTCCGCCGCGCCGTGCGTCAGCAGGGGCTCATCATCAAGACCTGCCAGTTCCTCGGCAGCCGCGCCGACATCCTGATGGATGAGTACGTGCGCACGCTCTCGCTTGTCCACGACCGCGTCCCGCCGCGCCCGTGGTCGGAGATGCGACCGCTGATCGAGGATGAGCTCGCCGGCTCGGTGGACACGCTCTTCGCGGAGTTCGACACCACGCCCATCGCCGCCGCCTCGCTCGCGCAGGTCTACCGCGCGCGGCTGCATGACGGCACGCCCGTGGCGGTGAAGGTGCAGTACCCCGGCATCGACAAGATCGTGAAGTGGGACCTGGAGATCATCGACCTGCTCACCCACCTGTGGGCGCGGCTGGAGACGGTGATCGACTTCCGCCCGATCGCCCAGGAGATGCAGCGGAACGCGCCGGACGAGGTGAACTTCGTCCACGAGGGCCGCGCCGCCGAGGAACTCGCGCGCATCCTGAGCGACCGTGACGACGTCCAGATCCCGGGCATCTACTGGAACCTGAGCACCCGGCGCGTGCTGACGATGGACTACCTGGACGGCATCAAGATCACGGACATCCCCGCGCTGGAAGCGGCCGGCGTGCGCACCTCGGACGTCGCGAACACGCTCATCGACCTGTTCAACACGATGATCCTGACGCACGGGATGTTCCACGCCGACCCCCACCCGGGGAACCTGTTCGTCCTCCCGCCGGCGACCCCGGGCGGCAAGACGAAGATCGGCCTGGTCGACTTCGGGCTGACCAAGCGCATCCCGGACGACTTCCGCCAGCAGATGATCGTCCTCACTAGCGCGATCATCGCGGAGCAGCCCGAACTCATCACCTCCACCATGACGGACATGGGCTTCCGCACCCGCGAGGAGAGCGTGGAGACCTACACCGCCCTCGGCGAGGCGTTCCTGGGCGATGTCATCCGCTCCGGCAAGGCGTACGCGGACCAGGCCCTGATGGCGGAGATCAACCAGCGCCTCGGCAAGGTGCTCCGCGCGAACCCGCTGGTGGACGTGCCGGGCGACGTGATCCTGATCGCGCGCGTGATGGGCCTGCTGTCCGGCCTCGGGCGGTCGCTCGACTCGGAGACGGACCTCCTCGCCGCGCTCATGCCGTACCTCGACCCGGACGCCGAGGCCGCCTCCTAGCCTTCGCCGCGCCGAGTGCGCGCGAACAAATCTCGCGAGCACCCCTTGACGCCAACGTTTCGATGAGCGAACGTTCACTCCGATGAACGGACGTTCACTCATTCGTCGCCCGTTCCCCGAAGGAGACCAACCGTGGCCAGGGTCAGCGACCGCTACCTGGAGGAACGCCGGCAGGAGATCCTGGCGGCCGCGCGCACGGTGTTCATCGAGAAGGGATACGCCGCTGCCACCATCAACGACATCGCGGCCGAGGCCGGCGTAGCCGCCGGCAGCATCTACCGGTACTTCCCGGGCAAGGCCGACCTCATCGCGGAGGTCGCCCTGGACTGCTTCCACGCGGACGCCGACCGCTGGCGTTCCCTCGGGAGCGAACACGACAGCCCGGCGCGCGCCCTCCTCCAACTCGGCGAGGAGACCCGCGCGCACTTCACATCCGGCAACGCGCACGAGGAGGCGGTCCTCCGCCTTGAGTCATACCTCGCGGCGTGGCGAGAGCCGGAACTTCGCGACCGCCTGGTCGCCTCGCTCCAGGAGTCCATCCAGGTGATGGCCGGCCTGGTGGAGGCGGCGCAGCAGCGTGGCGAGGTCGAGGACGGGCTCGACCCCGTCCAGGTCGCCACGTTCTTCCACACCGTCGGCTCCGGCATCGGGACGCTCAGCGTGCCGATGCAGTCCGCGCTCGATGTGGAGGGGGCGTGGGGCGTGCTCCTGGAGCTCGTCCTCCCGCTCTTCCGCGTTGATCCCACCACACTCACATCATCGGAAGGACATACGGATGTCTAGGCTCGGCTTTACGGGCCGCCTCTCCACCTGGAGTGCGCGACACCGCTGGATCGTCATTGGCATCTGGCTCGCGATGCTCGTCGGCGTCTCCACCGCCGGGAACGCGCTCGGCGGCGCCTACACCACCGACATCGAGTTCACGAACGAGCCCGAGTCACAGACGGCGCGCGAGCTGCTGCGTTCGTTCCGGGGCACGGACCCGCTCTACGAGCAGGTGATCGTCCAGTCTGAGACGCTCACCGTGGACGACCCCGCCTTCCAGCAGTTCGTGGCCGAACTAATCGGCGAGCTGCGCTCCCACCCGGAAGCCGTCGTCGCTGACCAATCCTTCACCTATTACGAGACCGGCGCCGAGGCGCTCGTCTCCACTGACCGCAAGATCACCCTGGTCCCCGTCCTCCTCAACGCGGACGTGGACACGGCGCCCGAGGCGCTGAAGGTGCTGGAGGAGGCCGTGGCCGCCCGCGAGGGCAGCGGCTTCGAGGTGCTGTACGGTGGCTTCGCCTCCTTCAACCACGACTTCAACCGCGCGGCCGAGGAAGACCTGGGCTCCGAACTGACGATCGGCCTGCCGATCGCCATGGTCGTGTTGCTGCTGGTCTTCGGCACCGCCGTCTCGGCGGTCGTCCCGCTGGGCATCGCCTTCATGGCGATCGGGATCGCGTTCGGCCTCAACCAGTTGATCAACAACGTGTGGACCATGTCCGCGTTCGTCCCGAACGTGACGCTGATGATCGGCCTGGCGGTCGGCATCGACTACGCGCTGCTGGTGATCGCGCGGTTCCGCGAGCAGCGCCGGCAGGGGCACGACGTCATCGAGTCGATCGGCATCGCTGGCGACACCGCGAGCCGCGCCGTTTTCTTCTCCGGCGGCACGGTAGTCATCGCCCTGATGGGGATGTTCATCGTCCCCACCTCGATCTTCCAGGGCTTCGGCGTGGGTGCGAGCATCGTCGTGATCCTCGCGGTCCTCGGGTCGCTGACGCTGCTCCCGGCGCTGCTGGCGGTGCTGGGCGACAAGATCAACCGGCTGGCCCTGCCGTTCATCAAGAAGGGCGGCCTGGACGACGACACCGGCTTCTGGGCCGGCGCGGCCCGCTTCGTCATGGCGCACCCGCTGCCGATGGCGCTGGGCTCCGCGACCTTCCTGATCGTCCTCACGATCCCCTACTTCTCCATCAACCTCGGCGCGTCCGGAGCGGCCTCCCTGCCCGAGGAGTACAACTCCCGCCGAGCGTTCGAGATCCTCGACCGGGAGTTCCTGGCCGGGCAGGCGCAGCCGGCGGAGGTGGTCATCACCGCCACGGACGTGACGGCACCGGCCGTCCAGGAGGCGATCGCCTCCTTCCGGGAGGCGGTCGGCGGCGACCCCACCTACGCGCTGGTCAACGACACGGTCATCAGCCCGAACATGGACATCGCCGTCGTCAGCGTCGCCGTCCCCGGCGACACCGCGAGCGACCAGGCGATCGAGGCGATGAAGCGCATCCGCACCGAGTTCGTGCCCGCCGCCTTCGGCAGTGTGGGGGCACAGGTGTACGTGGGTGGCCCCACGGCGGGCAACTCGGACTTCTTCGACCTCGTCGGGGATTACACGCCGGTGGTGTTCGCGTTCGTCCTCGGGTTCTCGTTCCTGCTGCTGACGCTGATCTTCCGGTCCCTGGTGGTGCCGCTGAAGTCGATCGTGATGAACCTGCTCTCCGTGGGCGCGTCCTACGGCGTGATCGTCGCGATCTTCCAGTGGGGCTGGGGTGCCGACCTGCTCGGCTTCCAGACGGTCGACGCCATCGAGGCGTGGCTGCCGCTGTTCATGTTCACGATCCTGTTCGGCCTGTCGATGGACTACCACATCTTCCTGCTGAGCCGGATCCGTGAGCGGTTCGATGAGACTGCGGACAACGCCGGATCGGTCGCCTTTGGCCTCCGCACCACGGCGAACATCATCACCGGCGCTGCCGCCATCATGGTCGCGGTGTTCAGCGGGTTTGCCCTGGGCGATCTGGTGATGTTCCAGCAGATCGGTGTCGGCCTCGCCGTCTCGGTCTTCCTGGACGCCACCATCGTCCGCACGATCCTCGTGCCCGCGACGATGCGGCTGCTGGGCGACGTGAACTGGTACATGCCGTCTTGGCTGAAGTGGCTGCCCGACCTGCGCGTGGAGAAGGAGCCGGTCTCCGCGCTCGCCTCGGAGGTCGCCGGGAAGTAGCCGCCCGCGACACCGCGCATCACCCTCGGCCCCGTCTCGCGACCCGCGGGACGGGGCCGAGCCACATTCCCCCGAAGAAGTGGTGCGCCGCCCCTTCAGACGCGCCGAGCGCTGCCGATACTGATGGCGAGCCAGGCGCTCACCGACAAACGGCACACCCGTCGAAAGGCGGGGCCGCAAAGGCACGGGCCTACCCCCTCCGCGCGAGGGCACGGTCGCCGGCCTGCCGAAGCGAGGGCCACCGCCCGAGGTGTGTCTGCACTCACACCCCGGCGTGCCAGCCGCTACGGGCCACCCGGTGAGCCGGAGTGGCCCGTGCGTGTTTCGGCGCGCCGGGGTGTCGCGTCCGCCGTGCCACCTGTTGGTGGGCGCGGCACCCCGCTTCGCCGACACGCGCGGGCCCTCTGGCCAACCTCCTGCGTTGCGCTCGCCCGGCGCGCTCTCTAGCCTCCGCCCACGCGCTGATGCGGGAGGAGCGACTGCATGCCGGACCTGGGCCCGTTCTCCATCAGCCTATCGGTGCGTGACATCGCCACCTCACGCGCCTTCTACGAGGCGCTGGGCTTCGAGGTGATCGACGGAGACGCCGATGAAGGCTGGCTGATGCTCCAGAACGGCGCCGCGCTCATCGGGCTGTTCCGCGGGATGTTCGAGGGCAACATCATCACCTTCAACCCGCCGGACGTACGCGCCCTCCAGCGGCACCTCGTGGACCGCGACATCGACGTGGCGCTGCAGTACAGCCAGCCGCCCGACCAGATGCCGGTGGAAGACCCGGACACCGGCCCCGCGCACTTCACGCTCGAGGACCCGGACGGCAACCTCCTCCTCTTCGACCAGTTCTAGGCCGCCCGGCACAACGCCCGGTGCTACGCTCGCCGGCATGACCACCGCCGCGCATCGCCCCGTCCTCGACGGGCGCACACCGCCGACCCAGGAGAGCGTGCACCGCGCGCTGGCGCTGTTACACGGCCCGGCCGCGGGCCTCGAGTCGCTCGCCGACGACCTCGGCGCGGGGCTGGAGGGCGGGCGCTCCGACGTCCTGATCGAGCGCGCATCGCGCCTGCTCTATGCGACCGACGCGTCGATCTACGAGATGGAGCCCGTCGCGGTGGTCTTCCCGCGCTCCGCCGCGGATGTGCAACACGCGACGCGCATCGCCCGCGCCCGCGGCATCCCGCTGCTGCCGAGGGGCGCCGGGACAAGCCTCGCCGGGCAGGGCGTGAACCACGCCATCGTCCTCGACTTCAGCCGCCACCTGAACCGAGTGCTGGAGATCGACGGCGAGGCGCGCACGGCGCGCGTGCAGCCCGGCGCGGTACTCGATGCGATCAGCCGCGCCGCGCGTCCGCACGGCCTCCTCTACCCCGTTGACCCGTCGACGCGGAACCGCGCGACCATCGGCGGCGGCATCGGTAACAACTCGTGCGGCGCGCACTCCGTGATCCACGGCAAGACGCTGGACCAGGTCATCTCGCTCGATGTCGTGCTCGCGGACGGCTCCCTGGCCCGCTTCGAGCCGGTCCGCGACGCCGCCCTCGCCGAACGCCTCGCCGATCCCACGCTGGAGGGCGAGGTCTACCGCGCCGTGCGCCGCGTGACGACGGAGTACCGCGACGAGATCGCGGCGCGAATGCCAGACATCCCGCGCCGCGTCTCCGGCTACAACCTGGACGCGTTCGGCGACCCGTCGGTGATGGACCTCAGCCGCCTCATCGTCGGTTCCGAGGGGACACTCGCGACCGTCGTGGAGGCGACCGTGCGCCTGGTGCCGATCCCGGCGGCGAAGGGCGTGGTCGCCCTGCACTACGACAGCGTCCCGGCGGCCTGCCACGCCACGCCCGCCGCGCTGCGCCACCACCCCGCAGCGGTCGAACTCGTGGACGCCGTGATCATCGAGCGCTGCCGCGCGAACCTCGGCTACGCCTCACTCGCGGACTTCGTGCAGGGCGATGCGGGCGCGCTGCTCCTCGTGGAGTGCGAGGGCGAGACCGTCGAGGAGGTGCGCGCGCGCCTCGAGGCCGTCGCCGCCGACCTCGTCGGGCCCGGTGGCGCGTACGCCTCCGTGCTCATCACCGACACCGTGGGGCAGGCGCGCGTCTGGCGGATGCGCGAGGCAGGCCTGGGGCTGCTGATGAGCGTCCGCGGAGACGCAAAGCCGATCGCGTTCGTGGAAGACGCCGCCGTCCCGCCGGAACGCCTCGGTGAGTTCGTGGAGCGGTTCGATGCGCTCGCCGAGCGACACGGGACGAGCGTGGCGCATTACGGGCACGCATCGGAGGGGTGCCTGCACCTGCGGCCGCTGGTGAACATCAAGCAGTCGGCCGGGCTGGAGACGATCGAGGCGATCGCGTCGGAGGTGGCCGACCTCGTCCTCGAGTTCGGCGGCAGCCTCTCCGGCGAGCACGGCGACGGCATCCTCCGCGGCGTGTTCACGGAGCGCATGTTCGGGCCCCGCCTGACCGAGGCGTTCCGCGAGGTGAAGCGCGCGTTCGACCCGGAGGGCGTGCTGAACCCGGGCAAGATCCTCGACACGCCCGCCTTCAACGACCACCTGCGCCTCTCCCCGTGGACGCGGAACGCACACACCGAGACGCACTTCTCCTGGCAGCAGGAGGGCGGCCTCGCGCGCGCCGCGGAGCAGTGCAACGGGCAGGGCGCCTGCCTGAAGGACACCGGCGCGATGTGCCCCTCCTACATGGTCACGCGCGACGAGGAGCATTCGACGCGCGGGCGCGCCAACCTGCTGCGGCAGGCGCTGAACGGCGCGCTCCCGTTCGAGGAATTGACCGGCGACCGCATCGCGGAAGCGCTGGACCTGTGCGTGGAATGTAAGGCGTGCAAGTCCGAATGCCCCTCCGGCGTGGACCTCGCGAAACTCAAGTACGAGGTGCTCACGCTTCGGCACGAGGCGCACGGGCTGCCGTTCCGCGACCGCCTCTTCGGACGCATTGGGCCCCTCACTCGCCTCGCCACCGCACTCGGGCCGGGCGTCGCGGTGCTGAACCTCCTCGCCTCGCTCCGCCCGGTGCGCGAGGCGATGCACGGCATGCTGGGCATCCACCGGGAGCGGCCCCTACCGCGCCTCGCCGCCCGCTCCTTCCGTCGCTGGTTCGCGACCCGGGGGCAGATGGAGCCCGCCCCGAGGGGTGAGGTCGTGTTCTTCGTCGACACGTTCACGGACGCGATCTACCCGCAGGCCGGTCAGGCGGCGGTCGCCGTCCTCAACGCCCTCGGCTACGCCGTCACCGTGGTGCCGCGCCTCGGCTGCTGCGGCCGTCCGCTCATCTCGAAGGGGCAACTGGGCACCGCCCGCACCTGGGCGCGTCGCAACATCGACCGCCTCGCCCCCTACGCGGAGCGAGGCGTGCCGATCGTGGGGCTGGAGCCGTCCTGCCTCCTGACCCTGCGTGACGAGTACCTGGACCTGCTCCCCGGCGAGCGGACGGAGCGCGTCGCCTCCGCCGCCGTGCTGCTCGATGAACTCGTCGCGCGCGTGGCCGCCGAGGACCCGGCCATCGCCGAGCGGTTCGAGGCGCTCCAGCGCAGCGCCCTGCTGCACGGCCACTGCCACCAGAAGGCCGGGCCTGGCATGGAGCCGTCGATCACCGCGCTCGGCCTGGTCCCGGGGCTCGCGACGGCCCTCGTGGACTCCGCCTGCTGCGGCATGGCCGGCTCGTTCGGGTTCGAGGCCGAACATTATGACGTGTCGCGAGCGATGGCCGAGCGCAGCCTCCTCCCGGCGATCCACGCCGCCGCCCCGGGCACGGAGGTGCTTGTCACGGGCGTCTCCTGCCGCCAGCAGATCGAACACCTCAGCGGCCGGCGCCCGCGCCACCTCGTCGAACTGCTCGCCGAGGCGCTCCGGCGCGACTGACCCGCGAGGTTCCCCAAACCTCAACCCAGCCGGGCCTCATGCCCCTGCGGGGCCTTCCGATGATCCTCACAGGCGGATCAGGCGGAGGCACGGATGTCAGAGTTGGAAGTCCCCACGCTGCCGGTGGCACATCTGCAAGCGTTCGCGCTGCTGCGTGACCTGGATCCCACCGTGCACGAGCTCGCCACGCTCGCGGAGACGGACCCGTCGCTGACCGGCACGTTGCTCCGGATCGCCAACTCGGCGACCTCCGCCCCGCTCTCCCGCGTCTCCACCCCGCGTGACGCCATCGTGCGGCTCGGGGTCACCGAGGCCCGCCGGGTCATCATCAGCGTTGCCCTCTCGCGGTCGTTCGTCGGGCTGCGCGGCTCGAACATCGATGAGCAGGAGCTGTGGCGGCACCTCGTCGCCGTGGCGATGCTGGCGGACACGCTCTCGTGGGGTCAGATCGTCGGCTCGGAGGCGTTCACGGCGGGGCTGCTCCACGACATCGGCCGGCTGGCGATGGCGGCGCAGCACCCGACGAAGTACGCGGGCATCGTGCGCGCCGCGCACTACGGCATCGACACCGAACTCGCCGAGCGGCGGGTGTTCGGCCTCACCCACGTCGAGTGGGGCGCGACAATCGCCCGCCGGTGGGGGTTCACCGAGTCGCTGACCGACGCCATCGCCGGCCACCACGAGGGTGGCGAGAGCGCCCTCGGCTGGGTCGTCCAGCGTGCGCGGGAGGTCGCCTGGTCGCTCGGGATCGGCGACGGTGTGCGCCCGGCGCCGGACCCGACGGACGAGCCGGCGGCGATCGACCCGGTGGTCCATGACCTCGGCGGTGCCGCGAACATCCTCGCCCGTGTGGACCGCTTCCGGAGCGCGCTCGCGGCCTAGCACGCCGGTGGCTGGCGACCGTCGATAGCCAGCATGGCCGGGCCGCGCAACAATGGGCCTTCGGCGCGCCGTCGCGCGCGATGGAGGGCCCGTGCACTCGGGAGGCATCCGGCGGCGCGGCGAGCAGTTGGGCAACGTCCGCGTGCGGCGCGGACGCCGTCGCTCCCAGGTGATCGAGGTCAAGCGCCTGCGGATCGTCCGCCCGCGCCACCCCGGCGTCATGGTGCTCCTCCTGGGGTTCGTCGCCCTCATCCTCGCGGGCACCGGCCTGCTCATGCTCCCGATCGCGAGCCAGCCGGAAGGCAGCGCGGGCTTCCTGCGGGCCCTATTCACGGCCACGTCGGCCGTTTGCGTGACCGGGCTCGCGGTGGTCGACACCCGGGACTACTGGACCGGCTTCGGTCAGGTCGTCATCCTGCTGCTCTTCCAGCTCGGCGGCCTCGGGTTCATGACGAGCGCCACCCTGCTCCTGCTGGTCTTCGGCCGCCGTATCTCCATGAGTCAGCGCACCATCGCCGGAGCGACGGCCGGCAGCCTCAGCACTGACTCCGTCCGGGTGGTGATCCGGCGCATCGTCCTCGTCACCCTCGCCATGGAGGCGGCTGGCTTCGTCGCGCTCACGGTCGGTTTCGCGCTCGACGCTAGCCGGCTCGGCTGGAACGAGGCATGGCGCGGCCTCTTCACCGCCGTTTCCGCGTTCAACAACGCGGGCTTCGACATCGAGGGTGGCGGACAGAGCATGACCGGCTACGCCGGTAACCCGCTCGTCCTGTGGACGCTCGCCGTGCTCACCGTCGCTGGCGGGACCGGGTATGCGATCTGGTGGGACCTGAAGGCCACCCGTCGCTGGGCGCGACTCGCGCTGAACACCAAACTGGTCGCCGTCACCTCGCTCATCCTGGTGGTCATCGGCACGCTCGAGATGTTCTTCCGCGAGGGGTTCCGCGATGGCACCCTGGGCGCCCTCAACGCCCCGCAGGCGTTCCTCGCCGCCGGCGCGGAGTCGGTGTACGCACGTACCTCCGGGTTCACCGCCTTCGCGCTGAACGACAAGGAGCCGGAGACGCTGCTCATCCTCATGGGGCTGATGTTCATCGGCGGTGCGTCTGGCTCCACGGCCGGCGGCATCAAGCTCACCACCTTCAGCGCCCTCGGCTTCGCGATCATCGCCTCCGTCCGCGGCGATGAGCACGTCACCGCGTTCGGCCGGGAGATCCCCTGGCGTCAGATCAACCGTGCGCTGGCGGTCGCGCTGCTCTCCGTCGCGATCGTCTTCACCTCGACCTTCCTCCTGTCGATCGCGCACGACGGCGACTTCATCAACATCATGTTCGAGGCCGTCTCCGCATTCGCGACGTGCGGGCTCTCCACGGGCATCACCGGCTCGCTCAACGAGGCGGGACAACTCATCATCATCGTCACGATGTTCATCGGCCGTGTCGGCCCGTTGACCATCGCACTCGCGCTCGCGGAACGCCTCGGCCGGCCTAGCCGGCTGCGGTACCCGGAGGCGGATCTGAACATCGGCTAGGCCGCGGCAGCGGAGGCATCCATGAAACAACAGGTCGCAGTCATCGGCCTCGGCCGCTTCGGGAGCGCCGTCGCCACCGAACTGGTCCGACTGGGGCATGAGGTCCTCGGCATCGACACGAGCATGGAGACGGTGCAGGGCCTGTCAGCGCACCTGTCGCACGTCGTCCAGGCGGAGGCCACCGACGAGGAGACGATGGCGCGGCTCGGCCTCGGCGAGTTCGACGTCGCAGTCGTCGGGATCTCGAGCGACCTCGAGACGAGCATCCTCGCGACGCTGATGCTGAAGCGCATGGGCGTGAAGCGCGTAATCGTGAAGGCGCGCAACGACACCCACGGCGAGATCCTGGAGCGAGTCGGCGCGGACCGCGTGGTCTACCCCGAGCGTGACACCGGCCTCCGCCTCGCCCACTCGTGGACCTCCTCCGACATCACCGACTCCCTCGACGTGGTGGAGGGGTACGCGGTGAGCCGTGTGACGGTGCCGCCGGAGATCGTGGGCCAGACGGTGAAGCGCGCGGTGTTGGACCGGAACTTCCAAGTGACGCTGCTGCTGCTCGCCCGCGGCGAGCGGGTCACCGTCTACCCGTCCGGGACGGAGACGATCCGCTCTGGCGACATCCTCGTGATCGGCGGCGAACTGTCCGAGATGGAGCGCTTCTTCGCCTCCATCCATGGGGCCGCCTCGTAGGGCGTTAGCCCGCAGCGACCGCCGACGCGACCATCGCCGCCGACTCCTCGATCGTCGGCGGCAGCCGCACGCCGAGGAGCTCCGCGACGCCGTCCACGCCGTCCACGGCCGGGCCGCCGAGGAACACCCGCGGCGACTGCCGCGCGGTGGTGACGGCGCGCGCCGAGATCGCCAGTTCCGCCCGCGACGTCGATGCGATCGCGACAAACACCAGCGCCGCCGGGCGCAGTTGATCGATCGCGGCGAGCAGCGCCTCGCGCGGGACGTCCGAGCCGAGGTAGACCACGTGCAGCCCCGCCGCCCGGAGCGCCAGCCAGAGTCCCAGCAGCCCGATGTCGTGCCGCTCCGCCGGCGGGCAGGCGAGGATCACGGTCGCGCCAGCCTCCGGCAGCGGCGTCCGGGCGACCTCCGCCATCACCTCGCGGCGCAGCAATTCGGACAGGAAGTGCTCATGCACCGGGAGCAATTCCCCGCGCTCCCAGGCGTCACCGGTGCGCCGGAGCGCGGGGAAGATCACCCGGTCGAAGATCGCCGGCCAGCCGTGCTTCCGCGTCGCCTCCGACAGCAGCCGCGCCACGGACGCCTCATCGAACGCGCGCGCGGCGGCGACCAGCGCGTCCACCGCGGGATCGAGCGGCGGCGCGGGCGCGTTCGCGGGCGTCGAGGCGACGATCACGCCCGCCTGAGCCTCCGCGAGGACCGCCTCCGCGGCCTCAGCCGCCGAGACGCCGGCGTCGGTGAGCGAGGCAAGGCGACGGATCATCGCGAGATCGTCGTCGTCGTACAGCCGACGCCCCGTGCCGGAGCGCGCCGGCTTGGGAATGCCGTAGCGGCGCTCCCACGTACGGAGACGGCCTTCGGAGACCCCGGTCGCTCGGGCGGCGGCACGCACGGTGTAGTTCATGCCTTTACGCTATGTGGTGTGCAAAGATGCGTCAAAGGCGATCCAGAGATTGAGCAGGCCCGCTGATGCCTCCGCTCCTCGTAGCCGCGCTCGCCGTCTCCGTGACGATGATCTCCACGTGGGCTGTCAGCCTTCTGCGACGTGACGCCAGCGTCGTGGACGTCGCGTGGGGCCTCGGGTTCGCCGTGCTCGCGTGGGCGGTGGCGGCGACCGCGGGGGCCGAGGGTGCCCGCACCGCCCTGCTGCTCGCGATGGTGAGCGCGTGGGGGCTCCGGCTCGCCGTCCACCTCGGCCGCCGCAACCTCCGCGAGGGCGAGGACCGCCGTTACCGCGAGATGCGTGCACGGACGCCCCGCTTCGCGCTGGTCAGCCTGGCCACCGTGTTCGCGTTGCAGGGCGTGGCGATGTGGACCGTCGCCCTCCCGGTCACGCTCGCGCTCGGCCACAACGGGGGCGAGCCGCTCGGCCTCCTCGCCCTCGCCGGCGCGGCGCTGTGGGGCATTGGCGTGACGTTCGAGGCGACCGCGGACGCGCAACTGGCGCGCTTCCGTCGCGACCCGGCCAACGCCGGGGGCGTCATGGACCGCGGGCTGTGGCGGTACTCCCGCCACCCGAACTACTTCGGCGATGCGTGCACGTGGTGGGGCATCGGCCTCGTCGCGATCGAAGCGGACGCCGGGGCGTACGCGTGGGCGCTCGTCGGGCCGCTGCTGATGACGGCGCTGCTGCTGCGCGTCTCCGGTGTCCCGCTGCTGGAGTCGCACCTGCGCACCTCGCGGCCGGGGTACGAGGCGTACGTCCGCCGCACCAGCGCGTTCTTCCCGCTCCCGCCGAAACGGGACGCGCCCTCTGGCTAGATCAGGCCTGCCTCGCGCGCGGCGAGCACGGCCTCCACCTTCGAATGGACGCCGAGCTTCTGGTAGATGTTGCGCGCGTGGACCTGCACCGTGCGCCACTCGAGGCCCAGCGCGTCCGCCGCCGTGCGGTAGGAGCGCCCCGCCGCCAGCAGGTGCAGCACCTCCGCCTCGCGCGGGGTGAGCGCCGGCCGCACGCTGTCGAACCGGCCGAGCGACGCCGCCTCCGCCGCGGCGTGCGCCGCCGCCGCCGCATCAATGCTGACGGCGCGCGCGGCAAGACGGCCCGCCCGCCGCGCCTCCTCCCACTCGCGCCGCGCGCCAGCGGTGGGCGTGTGGGCGAGCATCTCCGCGAGCTGGATGCGCCCGATCGCGGCCTCCACGGTGTAGCCATGTCCGTCCGCCCAGCGCACCGCGGTGCGCATCAGGCGAATGGCCGCGACGAGGTCGCCGGAGCGCACCTCCAGCAGCGCGCGCACGCGCGGGACCAGCGCCGGCCACGAGAGCGTAGTCACCACGTTCGCGGGCCACGCCTCCTCGAACCACCGCGCCCACGCCACCGCCTGCCGCTGCGACCCGCCGAGGGCGACCGCCTCGCCGAGCGCGAGGGTGCTGCTGGCGGTGAACAGCGTGACGCGGTCGGGCGGCTCCGCCTCAGGTGCAATGCGCCGCTCCAGGTGGGCGGCGAGCGCGGCCTGGAAGCCCTCCGGGCCGTCGCCGAAGCCCGGAGGCATCACCGCCTGCAGCCGGTTCACCAGCCCGGACAGCGGCCGCGGCCGCCGGCCGCCGGTCACCACCGACTGGTAGGAGGAGACCCCCGCCGCGATCCAGCCGGCGAAGTAATCGAAGCCCTGCGGGTGCTCCGGCCACTCGAACGCCTGGTGGACACGTCCGCGCGGCGTGTACAGCGCCTCCTCCAGCACGCGCGCCTCCAGCCGCCGCCAGCGGCTGCGCATCACCTCCGCCTGCGCGCCCATCGTCTCCACCCAGGGACGCCCCGCATCCAGATGCCCGAACGCCGCCAGCGCCGGCACCACGCGCGGGATCGCGCTGGCGGCCAGCGTGTACTGGCCGGCGCGCTCCGCCGCGTGCAGCACCTCCGCCAGCCCACCGGGTGCCGCCTCGTCCAGCAGCACGCACTGCGCGATCCGCCGCGATACGAGGAGTTCGAGGCGTGAGAGGTCCGTTGGCGCGGAGTCGACGGCTGCGGCTTCGTCCAGTGTCCGGAGCGCGACCTCCGGGTCGACGCCGAAGATCTCCAGACCCGCGCGGGCGCGCAGCAGTTCCGCGCGCAGGCTCGCGTCCGGTGGCGCCAGGCGAAGGCCGAAGTCCACCTCCGCCAGCGCCTCCCGGTACTGGCCGGCCGCCATGTGGTATGACGCAGCGACCGTGGTCAGGCGCGCCGCAGCGGCCAGATCGGAGCGCGCGTGCGCCTCGCCCACCGCGTCCCGGTACGGCACGCGCCAGTCATCTCCGGGACGGAGGTCGCGGATCACCTGGCGGAGGCGCTCGACGAGGTCGATCGGGGGCATTCGGGGCACCCTTCGCGATGTGGTAGCAGGTTTTCTACCACATTTGCGTCAGGGGGAAGAGTTCTCGATCTCAGAACATCCGTGGACGGCAGGGCTCCACCCCGAGCCCTGAGCGAGTCGGTACCCCTCCGAAGGGCCATATCGCGCGTTACCGGCAGTGCGTCGCGATATCGGTCCGGGGAACGAAGGCGCGTCGGGAACCCCTCCCTGACGCGCCTTCATCGTCTCTCCCGCCGTCAACCAGCCGCTGCCCTACGCTGGCGGCGGAGGCGTGATGGAGACGCTGGCACTCGTCCTGATCGCGTTCGGCGGGACCCTGATCCAGGCCGGTGTCGGCTTTGGCTTCGCGCTCGTCTTTGTCCCGATCGCCGCGCTGGTCGTCCCCCCGCGCGAGGCGGTCGCGGTGTCGCTCCTGCTCGGCACGGTGCTCGCGAGCGGCATGTACCTCGAACACCCCGCTCGCACCTCCGGCCGGGCCATCGCGCCGCTCGTGGTCGGCGCCGTTGCCGGCACGCCGATCGGGCTGGTCGCGCTGCTACGGGCGGACGAGACCGTGCTCCGCTTCCTCGTCGCCAGCACGGTCCTCGCGAGCGCCCTCGTCACGCTCGCGACCGGGCACAGCCGTCCGCACGCGGCGCGGCCGGAGCCGCTGCTGCGCCAGGGCCTGGCGGGGCTCCTCGGCGGGATCATCCGCGGCGCGGTGTCGATGGGCGGGCCACCGATCGTGATCTACCAGCACTGGATCGGGGGCAGCGCGGAGCGGATCCGCAACGCGCTCACGGCCTACTTCTTCTGGCTCGGCATCCCGGCCACGCTGATCGCGCTGCCCACGGGCGTGTTCACGCGCGACGTCGTACGCACCGTCGCGTTCGCCCTCCCCGCCCTGGTCGCGGGCATGGCCGTCGGTCGATACGTCCGGCCGAGGCTCCCCGAGGCGTGGTTCGGCGCGATCTCGATGCTCGTGCTCGCCGCCACCGCGGCCGTCGCCGCGTGGGGCGCCGCGGCCTCGCTGCTCGGCTGAGGCGCGCCGGGCACGGCGGACGCTACGATGCCACGCGCTGTCGACCGGAGCGGCCCGATGACGACACTGGCACCGTTGACGCAGAGGCGTAGCCACTCGGGTGACGCCTGGAACGACCGGCTCCTCGAAGCGGTCGAGCGGTGGCCGCTCCCGCTGTGGGCGAGCCTGCCCCTGCTCTACCTCGCGACGGGCGCGCTGCTGCACGCGATCGAGTGGTTTCTGGGCCCCGTCCCGGTGGGCGAGTTCAGCCCATTCATCGCGTCGCTCCCGGCGTACCCGCTTGGGATCCTCGCGCTGATCGCCGCGCAGAACCGCGTCAGCACCTCCGCCCTCGCCCGCTACCGTCGGGCCACCGACCTGGACGATGCGGCGTACGAGGCGGTGCGCCATGACCTCACCCACCAGCCAGCAATGAGTGCCGCACTGTTGGGCTTCGCCTTCGGTGCGCTGGGCGTGGTGATCGAGGTGACCAAGGAGGGGAACGACGACCGGCTTGCGCAACACCCCGCCGCCTACGTCAGCATGATCATCTTCTCGTTCGCCTTCTATGCGTTCGCGGGGCCGTGGGTGGTCCGCACCGTGCGCCTGCTCCGGCAGGTCGACCGGCTGCACCGCCGTGCGGTCCGGATCGACCTGCTGGACCCCGACCCCCTCCATGCGCTCTCTTCCGTCACCTCGCTCGTTGGCTTCTCGTTCGTCGCGGTCACATCGTTCTCGATGGTGACCGACCCGGAGACGCACCAGACCACGGCCGGCCTGGCTCTGACGCTGATCTTGTTGGCGTTCGCGGTCGCCTCCTTCATCCTCCCCCTGTGGGGGATGCACCGCCGCCTGCAGACTGAGAAGGCGCGCCTCGGCGGCGAGGTCGGACGACGCATCGAGATCACGACTGCCCGGCTGTACGCCCACGTGGACGAGGACCGTCCCGGCGCGACCGAGGAACGCGACCGCCTGCTGGCGCTCGTCGCAACCCGCGACCTGATCGACAATCTGGGCACCTGGCCATGGCGTCCGGAGACGCCTCGCTGGCTCATCTCCGCGCTGATCATTCCGCTGGCGTTGTGGGGCCTGACCCGCCTGCTGGAGCGCACGGGGCTGTAACCACCGCCAGCCGCGTGGCGTCGCTCGATGCGCCGCGATCGCTCGTACCACCGCGCATTGATTGGACGAACATGAGGCGGGCCCCTCGCACACCTCAGCCCATGCCGGCTGGCGTCGACGCACCGGCTGCATCGATCTCGGAGGCATCCAGCCGCACCGTCCAGCGCGCGCTCGGGAATCGTGCGATGCGCCGCGTCTTCTCGGACGGCGCGAGCATGCTCGCGGCGCAGCCACACCTCGCCACGGCCGCCGGCAACCGCGCGCTTCAGCGCACCCCGGACGAGGACGAGACGCCGCCGGCGAACACCACCCAGCAGGCGCAGCAGCACCGGGCCGTGCAGCAACAGGCACCGGGCCCGGCCGACGGCGGCACACCGCCGCTGCCCGAATCGCCGTACGTCACGGACAACCCGATCTTCCACCGCGGGACGCAGGCACTCGACGCCGTGACGGGGCTGGCCGGCGCGCGCGGTGGAGCTGACTTCGTCGGCGCGTCCGACGCGATCTTCGGCACCAACCTCGGGGCTGAGGTCGCGGATGCCGTGTCTCCCAACCTCCTGCCAGGCGCCGGTTTGCTGACCACCGTGCTCGGGATGGGCGAGAGCGCCGTCCGGACCGGCAACGCACGCGACCGGTCACGCGTGATGGATCAGGCGTCTGGGTCCGCGCAGGGCGAACGCGCACAGCAGTTGCTGCAACTCGGCGCCCAGGAGCAAACCCGCGAGCGGACCCGGCACACCACCCGCGCAGGGGCGGGCGGGCTCCAGTCAGCGCTCATGGCCGGCGGTCTCGTCGCCGGCGTCAGCACCGGCGGCACGGTGCCTCTGATGGCCGCGACCGCGATCGGCGGCATGAAGGTCGCCGAGACGGTGTACAACCTCGCCCGTCGCTACTTCGGCAAGGAGGCGTCGCAGCGACACGCGATGCAGTTGCTCTTCGCGGCACAGAACGGCGACGCGAGCGTCGGCGCAGCGCTCACGCAGATGGGGATCCCCGCGACCAGTCTGGAGGACCCGAAGGTCTGGCAGACGGCGGTGGAGCGTCTCGGCGCACTCATGCCGCAGGGCGAGGTCGAGTACGAGGACGACGGCGCGGCGCGCAGCGGCTCGGCCGTCCCGATCGAGCAGCGCCGCCCGCTCCAGCCACGCCTGCCCGGTGACCAGCCGTACGGCTCCATCAGCAGCGAGGACTTCGGGACGTCCGGGAATCCCCTCGGCGGTTCCGGAGGCGCGCGGGAGCAGGAGGCATCCGCCCGGCAAAGCATCCTGAGCATCGACACTTCGCCGGCAACTGCTCGCACCGGCTGGCAGGGTGACACGCAGGCCGGTGAGCACGTCGATGCGCTCAACGGGTTCGGCGGCAGCCACGGAGGGTTCTTTGCGAGCGCCCTCGGCGGCACGTTCGGCCGTCCGCCGGCGGCGTTCGGCGAGCAGGAGGCGCGCAGCGGCGGTTCGACGCCGCGCCCCGGACGGGCCCCGATCCTCCCACCCGGGCTTCCGCCGAGCGCCCGCGCCGAGGGCATCCACTACAGCGACTCCGACCTCGACGAGCACGACCCCGCCGACGCCGTCTACATGGACGACGTCACCTCCGACGCGGAATCCGAGGCTGACGCGACCGCCGCCTCGGGCCGCCGGAGGAAGAAGTAGGCGCGCCTCAGGGTCGGTATGGAGCGGGAGACGAGGCTCGAACTCGCGACATCCTGCTTGGAAGGCAGGCGCTCTACCACTGAGCTACTCCCGCTCGAGGGCGTGCCACAGCACCTGAAGCGTACCGCGAGCGGCTACCGGAGGTCGACGGCGATCGTCCCGCGCGAGGCGACGTCCGCCTCGAAGAACGGACGCGAGGGGAAGCGGAACGCGGAGGCGACCACGTTCGTCGGGATCGTGTTCCGGGCGGTCTCGTACTCCGTCACGAGCGCGTTGTAGTACGCACGCGCGTAGGCGATGCGGTCCTCCGTCGTGGCGAGTTCGGCCTGGAGCGCGCGGAACGATTCGGCTGCTTTCAACTCCGGGTACGCCTCCGCCACCGCGAACAGGGAGCGCAGCGCGCCGGTCAGGTTGGACTCCGCGCTGCCGTGGTCCACGGCGGCCGTCTCCGGGAGCGCCACGGCGGCGGCGCGCGCCTCCACCACGCGCGTCATCAGCGCCTCCTCGTGCCCGGTGTACCCGCGGACGGCGGCGACGAGCGAGGGGACGAGGTCGTAGCGGCGCTTCAGTTCCGTCTCGATCTGCGCCCAGCCCTCGTCCACACGGTTCCGGCGGCGCACCAGGACGTTGTACGTCCACGCGGCCCAGGCCAGCACGACCGCGGCGACCGCGATGACGACCCAACCGACGATCATGGACGGCTCCCTGCGCGGACGGTGCTCCCGGGCGGGTGCGCCACCCGATGGCGTGCAGACAGTATGCTCGCACCGCGCGCCGCTCGCGTCCCCAGGGAGTACGTATGCCGACCGTCCGCACCCGCGCCGCGGCCCTCGCGGTGGTTGCCCTCGTCGTTGCGTTCGCCTCGCTGGGCCGCGCGTCCGCGCAGACCGGCGAGCGCATCCTCTCCTACGACGTGCGCATCGAGATCGAGGCGGACGGTGCGCTGCTCATCGACGAGTACATCGTCTACGACTTCGGCGGCAACGAGCGCCGCGGCATCCTGCGCGACGTGCCCGTGCGCGTCCACTACGACGGCACGCACGACCGCCTCTACGGCCTCGAGGTGATCGAGGTCGGCGCAAGCGCGGGGACGCCGGCGGGCTACGTGGTGGAGGACGCCCCCGGCGGGATGAAGCGCATCCGCATCGGCGATGCGGATGTCACGATCACCGGCCGGCACGACTATGCCCTTCGCTACCGCATCCGCGACGCCCTCAACGGCTTCGCGAGCCACGATGAGCTGTACTGGAACGCCATCGCGACCGGGTGGGCGGTGCCGATCGACCGCGCGACGGTGGAGGTGATCGCCCCCGCCGAGATCACCCGCATCGCCTGTTATTCCGGGTACGACGGCTCCAGCCTGCCCTGCACCAGCGCCACGCCCGCGGGTGACCGAGCGAACTTCGCCGAGGGCGGCCTGGGAGCGTACGAAGGCGTGACCGTGGTGGTCGCCCTGCCGAAGGGCGCCGTCCCGGAGCCGCAGCCACGGCTCATCGAGCGCTGGTCGCTCCGCCGCGCGTTCGAGGTGACCCCGTTCACCCTCGGCGGTGCGGGGACGCTGCTGGCGCTCGTGGTGGGCGGCGTCGCGCGCGTGACGTGGCTCAGCGGCCGCGACCGCCGGTACCGAGGCTCGGCGGTGGACGTCGCCTTCGGCGGCGCCGGCGGCGCGGACGAGCGGGTGCCGCTGGGCCAGGGTGGCCCGTACCCGGTGGAGTACGCGCCACCGGACGGGCTGCGGCCCGGCCAGGTGGGGCTGATCCTGGACGAGACCGCACACACCGTGGATGTCACCGCCACGCTCATCGACCTCGCGGTGCGGGGCTATCTCCGGATCACGGAACTCGAGGAAGGCGGACTGTTCAAGAGGGCGGACTGGCGGCTCACGAAGTTGAAGGAACCGGACGCGGCGCTACTGGAGTACGAGCGGCTGCTCCTGGAGTCGCTCTTCCCCGGCAGCAAGACGGAGCGCGACCTGAGCGACCTGCGCACCACCTTCCACTCCCACCTCGCGAAGGTGCAGCAGGCGCTGTACGAGGACGCCGTGGCTCGCGGCTGGTACCGGCGCAGCCCGGACTCGGCACGCAACCGCTGGGTGGGCATCGGCATCGGCGCGCTGATCGCAGCGGCGCTCCTGCAGGCCGGGCTCGCCGCGTGGACGCACGTGGCGCTCCTCGGCGTACCGCTCGTCCTCGGCGCGATCGCGCTGCTCGTCGTGACGCCGTGGATGCCGAGCCGCACGGCGCGCGGGACGGCGGCCCTGACGCGGGTGCGGGGGTTCCAGCGCTTCATCGCCACGGCGGAGTCGGAACGGGCCCGCTTCGCGGAGCGCGCGCAGCTGTTCACGGAGTACCTGCCGTACGCGATTGTGTTCGGCCTGACCGAGCGCTGGGCGAAGGCGTTCGAGGGCCTCGCGACGCCGCCGGACACGGGCTGGTACGCGGGATCGCGGCCGTTTGCGTACGGCGCGTTCGCCTCCAGCGTCGGCGACTTCTCGGTCAACGCGGGCGGCACGCTCGCCTCCACGCCCGGTGGGTCCGGGTCCAGCGGCTTCTCGGGCGGCTCCTCCGGCGGCGGAGTAGGTGGTGGCGGGGGCGGCTCCTGGTAGGCGGTCCGCGCCTCACGTTATGGTTGCGTTTGCCGCAACCGCTGAGAATCCTTACCATTTCTTCTGTTTGAATCTCGGCCTGGCACCGTGTCGGGCCGGTGAAGCACAAACGGAGGGAACATGACCGGTTTGCGAATTGCGGATTGGCGCCGCTCGGCGTTCGTCCTGCTGCTCGCCATGGTCGCCGGGGTGGCGCTGCTCGCCTGCTCCAGCGACGACGAGGAGGCCACGGCGACCGCCACGGCCGAGGGCGAAGCCACGGCGACGGCCACCGAGATGGCTCCGGCCGCGCTGAAGATCGGCTTCCTCGCCGACTTCTCCGGCCCGCTCGGTGAGTTTGGCCCGGAGATCCAGAAGGGCGTTGAGCTCGCCATCGAGCACATCAACGCTGCGGGCGGCGTCAACGGCCAGCCTGTGACGTTCGTCGTCGGCGACGACAAGACGGACGCCACCGCCGCCACCGAGGAGGCTCGCCGCCTCATCGAGGTCGAGGGTGTGCACGCGATCGTTGGCCCCCTGGCCAGCGGCATCACCATCGCCGTGTCGGAGAGCATCTCCGGCCCGGCCGGCGTGATCGTGATCTCGCCGTCGGCGACCTCGCCGGCCGTCACGACCGCCAACGACAGCGACTTCACGTTCCGCTCGACGACGTCGGACGCGGCCCAGGGCGTGGTCCTGGCCGACCTGGCGAAGGCGGACGGCATCGAGAAGGTCGGCATCCTGTACCTGGACGACGCGTACGGCCAGGGCCTGGCTGACGCCTTCGAGGGTGCGTTCGGCGCTGCCGGCGTGAAGAAGGCCGCCTTCCAGGACGGCGCGGCCTCCTACCTCGCCGAGCTGCAGGCTGCCGCAGCGGACGGCGCGGAGGTCCTCGTCGCGATCGGTTACCCGACGCAGGCGCAGATCTTCATCCGCGAGGCGCTGGAGAACGACCTGTTCTCCCAGTTCCTGTTCGTGGACGGCACGAAGTCCGAGGACCTGATTGCCGCCGTGGGCGCTGACGCCCTCGAAGGCATGAAGGGCACCGCCCCGGTGGGCGGCCCGGAGAACGCCGCGACGCAGGCGTGGGACGCGGCCTTCCAGGCCAAGTTCGGTGCACTGCCGACCCGCCCGTTCGTCCGCGAGGCCTACGACGCGGTGATCGCCATCGCCCTGGCGGCCCAGAAGGCCGGCAGCGTGGAGGGCGCCGCGATCCGCGACGCGCTCCGCGACGTGGCCGGGCCGGAAGGCGCGCGCTTCATCCCGGGTGCGGAGGGCGTCGCGGCGGCGTTCAACGCGCTCGCCATGGGTGCGGACATCGACTTCCAGGGCGCCGCCACGACCCTTGACTGGGACGAGAACGGCGACGTCACCACCGGCTACATCGGGATCTGGCAGTACCAGGGCGGCGCGATCGTCGAACTCGAGACGGTCGAGTTCGACCTCTCGGAGTAGCCCCGAGACGGACTGTAGGACTCACACTGAGGGGCCCCTCTTCGGAGGGGCCTCTCGCGTTGCTTCGCGCGTTCCTATGCACACGGCAATGCTGCCGGGAGCGTGATGGATATGCGCGCGGATCGCGACGGCTTCACGGCCCATGCTCTGCTACTCTCCCCGCTATCCTCGGCAACGCAGTGAGGGGCAGTTGAGAGGAACGCGACATGCGACGTCTCCGGATGACGTCACTCGTCATTGCGGTCGGGGCATCGGTGTTGCTCGCCTGCGGCATCGTCGGTGGTGACGAGACCGCAACGGATGCCGGCGACACCGGCGCCGCCGGCGGCTCCACGCGATCCGCCAGCACCGAGGGGCCGCTTCGCATCGGTTACCTCGCCGACTTCAGCGGCCCGCTCGCCGAGTTTGGTCCGGCGCGACAGCGCGGCATCACGCTCGCGATCGAGCACCTCAACGACGCCGGCGGCGTCCTGGGCCGCCCGGTCGAACTCGTGGTCGCCGACAGCATGAGCGACATCCCCACCGCCGTGGCCGCCGCCCGCAAACTCGTGGAGGAGGACGGCGTCCACGCGGTCATCGGCCCGTTCGCATCTGCCGCCGCGATCGCGGTCGCGGAGCAGGTCACCGGCCCCGCGGGGATCCCCACGCTCGCCCCCTCCGCAACCTCACCCTTGCTGGGCACCGCGAACGACAACGACTTCCTCTTCCGCACCACGCTGTCGGACGTGGTCCAGGGCCAGGAACTCGCCCGGCTCGTCCGTGAGTCCGGTGCGACCCGCGCGGCCGTGCTCTACCTCCCGGATGCATACGGCCAGGGGCTGCTGGACGCGTTCGCCAGCGCCTTCGGCGTGCAGAACGTGGTCGCGCGGCCGGTCGCAGAGCAGGCGCTGTCCTACCTCGACGAGCTCGAGGCGCTCGCGGAGGACGCGAACGTGCTGGTCGCGATCACCTACCCGACGCAGGCGCAGGTGTTCATGCGGGAGGCGCTGGAGGGCGACCTGTTCGACCGCTACTACCTCGCGGATGCCCTCCGCAGCACGGATCTCGGGCGGCTGTTCGGGGAGGCGCTGGACGGTGTCACCGGCACCTCACCCGGCACGCCGGAGGACTCGGAGAGCCGCCGTGCGTGGGACGCCGCATACATCGCGGAGTACGACGTCCTCCCGACCATTGCGTACGTCCGATCGGCGTACGACGCGACGATCGCCGTCGCGCTCGCCGCCGCGGCCGCGGGCAGCACGGACGGCGTCGCGATCCGCGATGCGCTCCGGGGCGTCGGGGCGCCGCCCGGCGCCCCGTTCATCGCCGGCCCGGAGGGCATCCGGGGCGCGCTCGAAGCGATCGCCGACGGCGAGGACGTGGACTACGAGGGTGCGGCGAACGCGCTGAACTGGGACGCCAACGGCGACGTGATGGACGGGCACCTGCACATCTGGGAGTACCGCGGCGGCGTGGTCGCGGACATCGAGGTCATCCCGGTCACAGTCCGGTAGGCGGCGAGCGGGCCCGTCGCCTACTCGGCGGCGGGGCTGGTGCGGCGACGCAGCCGTGCCAGCCAGCCCCTGCCCGGCGGCGCGGGCGCCCAGCGGCTGACCCGTGACCGCTCTGGCAGGATGCCGCGCGGCATCAGCAGCACGGCAAGGACGACCAGCAGCCCGATCACGAACTGCCGGATCACGAACACCTGCGACCCGAGGCCGCTCGGCAGCTCCTCCTGGATCAGCGGCGTGCCGAACCAGAAGAAGCCGACGACCAGCGTGCCTACCACCGCGCCGAGGTGGTTGCCGGAGCCGCCGACGATCAGCATCGTCCAGAGGAAGAACGTGCCGAACAGGTCGCTAAACGCGTCCGGCGCGATGGTCCCCACGCGATGCGCCCACAGCGCTCCCGCGAAGCCCATCAACATCCCGCCGAGGACGAATGACTGCATGCGGAACGGCACGGTCGCCTTCCCGGCGGCCTGCGCGGTCGCCTCGTTGTCGCGCACGGCGCGGAGGACGCGTCCCCACGGCGAGTCGGTCAGCGCGCGCACCAGCAGGTAGCACAGCACCAGCGCGGTGACCGCGGTGATCATCAGCACCCAGCGGTACTCGGAGGGCGTGAAGTCGCTCTGGAGGAAGCCCGGGATGCCGTTCAACCCTCGGGCGCGGTTTACGAACCCCTCGGTCGTGTTCGCGACGGTGCGCAGGATCGCGGCGACGCCGATCGTGGCGATCGCGAGGAAGTCGCGGCGGAGGCGGAGCGTCGGCAGGCCGATGATGAAGGCGAGCACGCCGCCGGCGACGGCGCCGCCGATCCAGCCGGCCCAGACCGGCAACTCCAGGCCGAACCGATAGGCCTGGAAGTCCCCGGCCGGCGGCAGCGTGATGAGCGCGGTCGTGTAGGCCCCGACCATGAGGAACGCCGCGACGCCGAAGTTCAGCGCGCCCGTGTAACCCCACTGGACGTTCAGCCCCAGCACCGCGATCCCGAGGATCGCGACGGTGGTAATGAAACCCACGGACCAGTTGCCGACCCCGCTCAACGAGGCGAGGAAGGCCGGATCGAACAGCAGTGCGTCTGGCATCGTCCGCCCCCTACACCGTCGACCCGAAGAGGCCGCGTGGCCTGACGATGAGCATGATCGTGAGCAGGACGAAGGGGATCGCGGTCTTGTACCCGGTGGGGATCCAGTACGTGGACGCCTCCTGCGAGATGCCGACGATCAGGCCGCCCGCCAGCGCGCCCCAGGGGTTCCCGATGCCGCCGAGGATCACCGCCGCGAACATCGGCAGCAGGAACTCGAAGCCGGCGTCGAACTTCAACTGCGACTGGACACCAAACATCACCCCTGCCACGGCGATCAACGCGCCGGCGATCAGCCAGGTGGCGGCTCGGATCCGCTCGGTGTCGATGCCGGAGATGTCCGCGAGCGCCGGGTTGTCGGCGGTGGCACGCATCGCCTTCCCCAGGCGGGTGCGGAAGAGCAGCAGGTAGAGCCCGACCGCGATCGCGATCATGAGCGCGATGATGAGCACCTGGTCCGGGCGGATCTTCAGGTCCCCCGGCAGCGTCCATGCACGGTTGATCCCGCTGGCGTAACGCACCGGCGAGGCGCCCCACTCCATCTGGATCACGGCGCGCGTCATGATCGCGATACCGAGCGAGGCGATCGCCATCGAGATCGTGCTGCTGCCGCGCCGGCGCAGGGGCCGGTACACCACGCGGTCCACGCCGGCCGCATACACGCCCACACCCACCATCGCGATCACCAGCGCCGGGATCATCGCCCAGCCCACGGAGAACGGCCCAAGCGCGCCCGTGCCGACCGTGGTGACCACCGCGTACGCCAGGAACATCCCCAGCGTCATCATGTCGCCGTGCGCGAAGTTCGCGAACTTGAGGATGCCGTACGAGAGCGTGAGCCCCATGGCGCCGAGGCCCACGATGGAGCCGACGATCAGGCCGACGATGACGAGTTGCGCCAGGTCGAGCATCGCTACTCCCCCGCCCCTGCATCCGCCTCGACACGACCGAGGAACAGGCGGCCGACCTCCGGGTTCGCCAGCATCTCCGCGCCGGACTGCTCCAGCGCGTTCCGCCCACCGACAAGCACGTAGCCGCGATCGGAGATCGCCAGCGCCTCACGCGCGTTCTGCTCCACCATCAGCACGGCCACGCCGCTGTCCCGGATCGCCCGGATTTGCTGGAAGATCTCGTCGCGCATGATCGGTGACAGCGCGGCCGTTGGCTCGTCCAGCAGCAGCAGCCGCGGCTCCAGCATCAGCGCGCGACACATCGCGAGCGCCTGTCGCTGGCCGCCCGACAGCCGGGACGCGGCCTCGCCGGGACGCCTCGCGAGTTCCGGGAACCGCGCGAGGAGTTCGTCGATGCGTTCACGGGTGCCGCCTGTGCGACGGTATCCGCCCATCTCCAGGTTCTCGCGGATCGACAGCGACGGGAACACGTTCTCCGTCTGCGGCACGAAGCCCGCACCCGCCATGACCATCTGGTGAGCGCTGAGCCCCGTCACGTCGCGACCATCGAAGGTGACGCGGCCCTCGGTCGCGCGGATCGCGCCGAAGATCGCCTTCAACAGCGTGGACTTCCCGGCGCCGTTCGGCCCGATGATCGTGACGATCTCGCCAGGCGACACCGCGATCGAGGCCTGGTGCACGATCTGCACGCCGCCGTACCCCGCGGACACCCCCTGCACGTCGAGCAGCGGCGTCATCGGTACTGGCTCCCCAGGTACGCCTCCTGCACCTCGGCGTTGCTGAGGACCTCGTCCGGCGTCCCTTCCATCATCACGCGACCGCCAGTCATGACGACGATGGTGTCGCAGAGCCGCGCGACCACGTCCATGTCATGGCCGATCACGAGGAACGTCACGCCGCGTTCGCGCTGGATCGCGCGGATGTCGTCGACGAGGCGCTGCGCGAGCGTGGGGTTCACGCCCGCACTCGGCTCGTCCAGCAGGATCATCTGCGGCTCCGCCATCAGCGCGCGCGCGAGTTCGAGCAACTTCCGCTGACCGCCCGACAGGTTCGAGGCGGGCTCCAGCGCGAGGTGGTCGAGCGCAACCTGGCGCAACACCTCGTGCGCGCGTTCGGCAATCGCGCGCTCCTGGCGCTTCACGACCCACGGTCGCAGCACCGGCTCCCACGGCCGCTCCCCGACCTGGCCGGAAGGCACGAGCATGAGGTTCTCGATCACCGTCATGCCGCCGAGTTCCTGCGGGATTTGGAACGTGCGCGCGAGACCTCGCCGGAAGACGCGATGTGGCGGCTGGCCGGTGATGTCGTGGCCGTCGAAGGTGATGCGCCCACCGTCCGGGCGGAGCGCACCGGCGATGCAGTTGAAGCAGGTGGTCTTGCCGGCGCCGTTGGGACCGATGAGCCCGGTGACCGAGCCCCGGGCGACGGTGAAGGAGGCGCCGTCGACGGCACGGTTGCCGCCAAAGCGCTTCTCGAGTCCCTCCACCGTGAGGATCGGGCCATCCGGCATGGGCGCTCCCGGCGGTACCTCGCCCCGTGGCGAGACGTCGCGTCGATGTCGTTCGTAACCCGCCCCGGAGGGTATGCCCTGCATGCTATCCCGCGCGAGCGCAGGCCCCTCCACCCGGGTCGTGCGGGCACCGATCCAAGGGCCCGACCGGGCTTCCGCAGGCCCTCCGGCAGGGGTGTCGCTAGCCCGCACTCGGAAGCGAAATCGCTTAGAATTCAGGGGCGGACACCGGCCACCCCTCGCTGCGGCCCTCCTTCTCAGTGAAGGAAGGGTAAAGGCGGTATAGGAAAGGTTGAGAGTGCATACGGAACGGGGGTAGAAGCCCCCGCTGAACCGTGGCACGCGTAACTTCACTCCTAGGCAACTGGCTGGGGTTTGGGATTGGGCACCCGATGCGTTACGCACCCTCTCGACTGACGTTGCCGTGGTTCGCCACGGCCCTCGTCTTCGCCATTTCGGTCATGGCTCTGCAGGCCGCGCCAACCAGCGCAGCCGAGGCCATCGCTGCTCCGGACTCGGCGGCGACCACCACCGGCGTGCCGGTGGTCATCCCCGTCCTGGCGAACGACCTGGACCCGGAGGCGGGCGTCCTCACGCTCATCGAGGTGAGCGACCCGGCGAACGGCTCCGCGGTCATCGATGGCGACCACGTCATCTACACCTCCGACCCGGCCTTCGAGGGTGACGACACGTTCACCTACACGGTCCAGGACGAGGAGCTGCTGACTTCCATCGGCAGCGTCACCGTCACGGTCACCGCCCCCACCAACAACCCGCCCGTCGCTGTCGACGACGCCGTGACCACCTCCGCCGGGACGCCCATCTCGATCGCGGTGCTCACCAACGACTTCGACCCGGACGGCCACGCCATCTCCGTCTCGCCCGGCGCGCTGGCCCGCGCGGCGATCAAGAACCTGAACCCTGCGCTCCAGTGGGAGTGCCTCCCGGCCGGCGGCTCGCCGGTCATCCTCGATCAGAGCGGCAACGGCCGTGACGGCATCGTCACCGGCGTCGAGGCCGGCGCAACCACCGGCGACTGCGACGGCGGCACGGCCATGACCTTCTGGTCGTGGGCCAACGCCTCCGTCACCTCCACGGTGCCGGGCCTGCCCAGCGGCTCCGCCCCGCGCTCCTTCGTCGTGCGCTTCAAGGCGAACTTCGCCGGCCCCGGCGACGTGGGCCTGTTTGGCGTCGGCACGAACGCGGTCGGCAACGGCCAGTTCTCCATCGCGCGCACCGGCCTCGGCAACGACCGCCTGTACCTCGCGACCTGGGGCAACGACGCGATCATCGAGCTCCCCGCCGGCACCAACCTCGGTGACGGCGCGGAGCACACGCTGGTCATCGTGTACGACGGCGCGACCGGCGTGACGGCGTACGTGGACGGCGTGGCCGGCCCGACCGCCAACCTGTTCATCCCGCTCGCCACTCTGGACGGCCAGGTCACCCTGGGCCAGACCCTGTACGGTGCCGCCGGCGCCGGCGACGAGATGCGCCAGTTCGCCGTCTTCGCGACGGCGCTGGACGCACAGCAGATCGCTTCCCTGCACGCCTCGATCAACGCGGCCGCCGCGTACCAGTCCTTCACGCAGCCGGCCAACGGCACGGTGTCGCTGAACGGCAGCGAACTGCTCTACTCGCCGAACATCGGCTTCACGGGTACGGACACGTTCACGTACTCGATCTCCGACAGCCTGGGCGGCGTTGCCGGCGCCACGGTCACCGTGACGGTGGAGCCGAACATCAACGGCAACCAGCCCCCGGTCGCAGTGGACGACGCCGCGATCACCGTCGGTGAGACCCCCGTCCTGATCGATGTCGTCGCGAACGACAGCGACCCGGAGGGTGACCCGGTCTCGATCTCGCCGGGTGCGCTCGCGCGCGCCGCGATCTCCGGCCTGGGCCCGGTGCTCCACTGGGAGTGCCTCCCGGCCGGCGGCTCCGCCACGCTCGCCGACCTGAGCGGCAACGGTCGTGACGGCACCGTCACTGGCACCACCGCCGGCGCCGCCACCGGTGACTGCGACGGAGGCACCGCCCTCTCGTTCTTCCCGGGTGACTCCGTCACCCGCACGAGCCCCGGCCTGCCGTCTGGCGCGGCACCGCGGTCCATCCTCGTCCGCTTCAAGGCGAACGTGGGCGGCGGCGATGTCGGCCTGTTCGGCTACGGCACGAACGCCGTCGGCAACGGCCAGTTCTCCGTGGCCCGCACCGGCCTCGGCAACGACAAGCTCTACTTCGCGGCATGGGGCAACGACGCGATCCTCGAACTCCCCGCCGGCACCGACCTCGGTGACGGGCAGGAGCACACGCTCGTCTTCGTGTACGACGGTGGCACGGGCCTGACCGCGTACGTGGACGGCGTCGCCGGTACCACGGCGAACCTGTTCATCCCGCTGGCGACCGTGGACGGCATCGTCCACCTCGGGCAGACGGTCTACGGCGCGAGCGGCTTCGGCGACGAGCTGCGGCAGTTCGCGGTGTACGCCGGCGCGCTCAACGCGCAGCAGATCGCCGACCTGCACACGGCCATCGACGCCGCGGCCGCCTTCCAGGCGTTCACGCAGCCGGCGAACGGCACCGTGCAGCTGACCGGCAACGCGGTCACCTACACCGCGAACCCCGGCTTCACCGGCATCGACACGTTCTCCTACTCCGTGTCGGACGGGAACGGCGGCATCGCCGCCGCGACCGTGACCGTCACGGTCACGGCCGGCCTGCTCGCGGTGGAGGATGGCGCGAACACGCTGACCAACGACCCGGTCCGCATCGAGGTGCTCGCGAACGACCTCGGTGACGGCATCGCGATCGACTCCGTGACGCAGCCGGCGAACGGCCAGGTGGTGATCGACGGCGACGCGGTGGTCTACACCAGCGCCCCGAACTTCATCGGCACCGACACGTTCACGTACACGATCATCAACGCGGACCTGAACACCTCCACCGGCACGGTGACGGTGCTGGTCGCGCCCGACAACATCTTCCCGGTCGCCGTGGACGACGAGGCCTCTGCCCTCTTCGAAACGCCCGTCACCATCGAGGTGCTCGGGAACGACTCGGACGAGGACGGCGGCACGCTGTTCATCTCGCCGGGCGCGCTGGCCCGCGCGGCCATCTTGCGCCAGGGCCCGCTGCTGCACTGGGAGTGCCTGCCGTTCGGCGGCTCGTCGACGCAGTTCGACACCTCCGGCAACGGCCGCCACGGTGTCGTCGGCAACGGCGTGACGCCGGGCACGTACACGGGCGACTGCGACAACGGCTCGTCGCTGCTCTTCAACCCCGGCCCGACCGGCGTGGTCAGCCTGGCGAACCCCGGCCTGCCGACGGGCAACCAGCCGCGCGCTGCCCTGGTCCGCTACAAGGCGAACCAGCCGCTCGCCGCGGACATCCCGCTGTTCGGCTACGGCCTGAACGGCACGCCGTTCGCGCAGTTCACCGTGTCCCGCACGGTGCTGGGCAACGACAAGCTGATCTTCACCTCGTGGGCGAACGACCTGCACTTCGACCTGCCGCCGGGCTTCAACATCGCGGACGGCAACGAGCACACGGTCATGTTCGTGTACGACGGGAACCTGACGGTCTACGCGTACGTGGACGGCATCCAGAGCGCGCCGGGCATCCTCGGCACGCCGCTGCAGACGGTGGACGACACCGTGATGCTGGGCCACTCGCCGTGGGGCTGGCAGGGTGCTGGCGACGAGATGCGGCAGTTCGCGATCTTCCCGGACGCCGTCACTGAGCCGGACGCCTACCTGATCCACGCTGCCATTGAGGCGGCGGTCCTGAACCGCGCCTACACGCAGCCGCAGTACGGCAACATCACGGTGTCGCCGGACTTCCAGACCGTGACCTACACCCCGAACCCGGGTTACTCCGGTCCGGACCAGTTCCTGTACTCCGTCTCGGACGGCCAGGGCGGCGCTTCCGTCGCGCTGGTGCGCCTGACGGTGGCCGGGCCGATCATCGCCGTGGACGACATCGCCCTGGTCTCCGGCCAGACGGCGATCGATGTCCTGGCGAACGACACCGGCACCGGCGTCACCATCACCGCGGTCACGGACGGCGCCTTCGGTACCGTCACGACCGACGGCACCCTGGTGACCTACACGCCGAACCCGCTCTACCAGGGTGCGGACTTCTTCACCTACACCATCACCGACGAGGTCGGTCAGACGCGCACGGCGACCGTTGAGGTCAACGTGACGCCGGACAACACGGCCCCACTGGCGGTGGACGACGAGGCGACGACCGGCCAGAACGAGGCGGTGCAGATCACCGTCCTCGCGAACGACACGGACGCGGACAACGACTCGCTCCACGTGGGCAGCGGCTCCGCCGCCCGCCCGACGATCGTGGCGATGGGCCCGAGCCTCTTCTGGGAGTGCCTGCCCGCCGGCGCCTCGACGCTCTTCGACTACTCCGGCAACGGCCTGACCGGCACGCTCTCCGGCGGCACGTTCGCCGGCACGGCCACCGGTGACTGCGATGGCGGCACCGCCATCGGCTTCAGCAACGGTGGCAAGGTCACGCGCTCCGGCGTGGGTTCCCTGCCGACCGGCAACGACCCCCGCACGGTGGTGTTCCGGTTCAAGGCGGGCTTCCTGCCGGCCGGTGACATCGGCCTGTTCGGCTACGGCACCAACCTGACCAACTTCGCCCAGTTCTCGCTGGCGCGGACCGGCCTCGGCAACGACAAGCTGATCTTCGCGGGCTGGAACAACGACCTGGTCCTGGACCTCCCCGCCGGCACCAACCTCGGTGACGGCGCGGAGCACACGATCGCGGTCGTGTACGACGGCGCGCGCGGCCTGACCGCGTGGGTGGATGGCGTGGCCGGTCCCACCGGCACGCTGTGGACCGACCTCGACACCGGCGGCGACAGCATCGTCCTGGGCCAGACGCTCTACGGCGCGTCCGGCGCGGGTGACCAGCTGCGCCAGCTGATGGTGTTCCCGGTCGCCCTCGGCAGCGCCGAGATCAACGACATCCACGCCGCCATCAACGCGGCGGTGCCGAACGTGGCGTTCACTCAGCCGTCCAACGGCACGGTGACGCTCGACAACAACGTCTTCACGTACACCCCGGCGCTGAACTTCCTCGGCACCGACACCTTCACCTACACCGTCTCCGACGGGCGTGGCGGCATCTCCACCGCGACCGTGACCGTGACGGTGGAGGCCGGCATCGTGACCGGCGACGACGAGCCGGAGACCCGTGCTGGCGTCCAGGTCAACGTCAACGTCCTCGACAACGACACCGCGCCGGTCGGCGGCAACCTGGTCATCGTCTCGACGACGCAGCCGGCCAACGGCCAGGCGTTCATCGTCGGCGACCAGATCGTGTACGAGCCGGCGCCGGGCTTCTCCGGCACCGACACCTTCACCTACACGGTGGAGGACGGCCTCGGGAACTCCGCGACGGGCACGGTCACGGTGACCGTCGTCCCGAACGGCCTCCCGCAGGGTGACGACATCGACGTGTCCACCGGCCCCGACCAGGGGATCAGCATCGAGATCCTCACGACGGTCACCGACCCGGACGGCGATGACGTCTCGATCGACTCGGTGACGCAGCCGGCGAACGGCAGCGTCACGATCAGCGGCGGCCAGGTGCTCTACACCCCGGACATCGCGTTCCAGGGCGTGGACACGTTCACCGTGACGGTGGTTGACACCTTCGGTGGCACCCTCGAACTGACCGTGACGGTCACGGTCGCGGGCGTCCCGGCCGAGCTGGTCGTCAGCCCGCTGACCTTCCTCCGCGGCGCCACGGTCCCGGCGAACGTCGCCATCGTGACCGTGGCCCAGGCCTCGGCGAACAACGGCGTCCCGGCGGGCGGCACCATCTCGGTGACGTTCCCGGCGGGCACCACGTTCAGTGGCGCAAACGACCCGAGCGGCTGGGTGATCGACTCCACGCTGGGCGGCTCGTCCGTCCCGACGGCGGTGTCGGTCAGCGGCACGACCCTGACGTTCACCCTGAGCCAGCCGATCCCGGCGGGCAGCGGGTTCTCGATCACCAAGGGCTTCACTGGCCCGGCGATCACCTTCGGTGAGACCTCCGGCAACGTGGTCGTGGAGGCTGGCATCGACGCCGGCACCGGCACGCTGTCGCTGGTCGGCCTCACGCTGACGCCGCAGTGGACCACCATCGTCGCCAGCGAACTGCTGACCGGTCAGACCGAGACGGCGATCGCCATCTCGATGCCGACCGGTGGCATCCTGGGCTCGCCGGACAGCCTGGACGAGATCACCATCGTGACCAGCAACGGCACGCTGGTGGCTGGCCCGCTGTCCTCCGGCGACCTCGTCGCCTCGTGGCTGACCTCCGGGCCGGCTGCGAGCATCGATGGCACCCTGCCCGGTGGCGAGGCCAACTGGTACTCGCAGGTCAGCGTGACGCTCTTCGCGAGCAACACGCCGGGCATCGCCACCATCTCCGTCTACCGCGGCTCGATCCTCCTCGGCTCGACCACGGTGGAGTTCGTCGCGAACAACGCCCCCGAGGGCGACGACGTTGAGGCGACGACGCCGGCCGGCACCCCGGTCACGATCGACGTGCTCGGCGGCGTCACCGACCCGGAGGGCGACGCGCTGAGCGTCGACTCCGTGACGCAGCCGGCCAACGGTGAGGTCACCAACTTCGGTGACGGCACCTTCGGCTACGTCCCGAACGCCGGATTCGCCGGCACCGACACGTTCACCGTGACGGTGGTGGACATCTACGGCGGCACGCTGGCCGTGACCGTCACGGTCCAGGTCAGCAACAACGCCCCCGTGGGCGCGGACGTCTCCACGTCCACGCCGCAGGACACGCCGGTCTCCATCGACATCCTCGCCGGGGTCACCGACCCGGACGGCGATGACGTCGAGGTGACCTCGGTCACCCAGGGCGCCAACGGCTCCGTCGCCATCGTCGGTGGCGAGGTCGTCTACACCCCGAACGCCGGGTTCTCCGGCACCGACACCTTCACGGTGACGGTGACGGACGAGAACGGCGGCACGCTGGTCATCACGGTCACCGTGGCCGTGAACGGCAACCCGGTGGGCGCAGACGTCGAGACGTGGACGCCGGCCGGCACGCCGGTCACCCTCGACATCCTCGCCGGGGTCACCGACCC
>BTUI01000014.1:0-85455 GCA_045863195.1 Chloroflexota bacterium | reverse complement strand
GGCCCCCCGGGGGGCCCCCGCGGCGTGTGGCCCGCGCCCCCCCCCCCCGGCGGCCCGCCCCCGCCCCCCCCGCGCCCGCGTCCGTGTCCGCCTCGGCGCCGCCGGCCTCGCCCCGGCCGACGAGGGCCATGAGTTCGCGCCACTCACCGGGCGACATGCCGGCCGCCTTCGCGTCCAGCGTCTCGCCCTGCAGCATGCGCCGGATCGCCTCCATGCCCTTGGCGCTGACCTGGGCGCCGCCCAGCCGGTAGTCCACGAACGCGCGGTGGGCCATCGGCGTCCACCGTTCGAGGATGCCGGTCATGACGTCGGCGTAGGCGCGGATCTCGTACTGGGCGTGCGCGTCCGCGCGCAGGCGCAGGAAGTGCATCAGGTTGTGGAGGTCGGTCTTCCAGTACCACTGGGTGTAAAAGTTCAGCGAGAGGTTCATCCGCGCGAGTTCGCGCGCGATGCCGCTGTAGGACGGGTCGCGCTGGTCACCCTCCGGCGTCTCGTTCAGCAGTTCGTCGTAGTGCGCGTAGGAGCGCTCGGCGTCCTCGCGCAGCAGGTCCTGCACGCGCCGCGCCTCCGCCTCGGTCAGCGTGTCGCCCCGGCCCTGCCGGTTCACCGAGGACTGCGCGGCGATGTGCTCCGCGCGCGGGATGTAGAACTCGTTGTCGAGGATGGAGTAGCGCGCGGAGTACTCGTTCACGTTCGCGGTGCGGTGCCGGATCCACTGGCGCGCGACGAAGATCGGCAGTTTCACGTGCAGCTTGATCTCGCACATCTCGAACGGGGAGGTGTGCCAGTTCCGCATGAGGTAGTTGATGAGCCCCTGGTCGTCCCGCCGCCGCTTGGTGCCGCGGCCGTACGAGACGCGCGCGGCCTGCACGATCGCCGCGTCGTCCCCCATGTAGTCGATCACGCGCACGAAGCCGTGGTCGAGGACGGGCAGCGGCTCGTACAGGATCTCTTCGAGCGCGGGGACGGTGGCGCGGCGCGTCAGGGTGGACTGCGCCCGGGCCTCGTCGATCTCGGCACGCTGGGCGTCGGTGATGCCGCCGTCCGAGGTGCGCGCGCGGTCGTGGGCTTCCATAGTGGTCATGCGGCTCCCCGGGTCAGCGGGGGGAGCGAGGCGGCGACGACGGGCCGATTGGCGGCGGGCCGGTTGGGGAGCGGCTCGCGCCCCTGGTGGGCGTGCTGCCGCCGAGGATAGCGCGCCTCCGGGGCGGCGTCGAAGCCCGGCGTCACATCGGGTGGGCGAGGGGTTAGCGGCGGGTGCGCTCGAAGCGCTCCACGGCGGCCTTCGTGGGGTCCCACAGGCCGCAGTTGGTCTCCACGTCCTCCAGGAACGGGCCGATGCAGTCCTGGTCGCCCCGCACGATGTGCGTGCAGAGCATGGCGTAGGGGTCGCGCCTCGACTGGTCGATGGTGCGACGGAGCCAGATACAGTCGATCGCCATGCGGCGGGGTGTCGGTTCGCTCACCCCGTCACTATACGAGGCGGAGGCCTTAGGCGGCCCCCGCCCGCCGCGCCGAGGGGTGGCGGCCGGTGGGTATGATGCCGGGGCTGTCTTGCCCCGGAGCCGCCTGCCCGTGACCACGGATCCCCTCGCCGCGCCCGCCCCGCGCCAGCCGCGCGTCTACTACGGCTGGTGGATCGTGATCGGCGCGTTCATCGCCCAGTTCGTCGCGATCGGCACCCAGTCGCCGGTCTCGGGTGCGTTCCTGGTGCCGATGACGGAAGACCTGGGCTGGGATCGCTCCGAGTTCACGATCGCCGTCTCGCTGGCGACCGCCGTGTCGGCGGTGATCGGCTTCTTCGTCGGCGGGTACGTGGACCGCTTCGGCGCGCGGCCGCTCATGCTGATCGGCTCCGTGTTCCTGGCGGGGTCGATCGCGGCGATCAGCATGGTGGAGACGCTCTGGCAGTTCATCCTGCTGCGCGGCATCGTCTTCACGTTCGGCTTCACGCTCATCGGCAACCTCGTCGTCAACGTCACGCTGTCCAAGTGGTTCGTGGAGAAGCGCGGCTGGGCGATCTCGCTCGCCTCGATGGGTGTGTCCGCCGGGTCGGTCGTGCTGACGCCGATCATGGTCGAGGTGGTGGACCGCTTCGGCTGGCGGGACGCCTGGCTCATTCTCGCCGCCGGCGCGTTCGTCCTCATCCTCCCCGTGGCGCTCGTCATGCGCCGCCAGCCGGAGGACTACGGCCTGGCGCCGGACGGTGCACGAGGCGGCGACGGCGTGAAGGAGGTGACCGCGCGGGCGCGGGCGGCGGCGGACTTCGCCAATTCCTTCACGCGCGCGCAGGCGGTGCGGACGCCCGCGATGTGGCTGCTGGTCGTCGCGTTCGGCTTCTCCTCGGTCGGCCTTGTGTCGCTGCTCTTCCACGCGATCCCGTTCCTCACGGACGCGGGCTTCCCGAGGACGGAGGCGGCGCTGTTCTTCTCGCTGCAGGGCCTGGCGGCGCTGCTCTCCAAGTTCGTGTGGGGCTGGAGCATGCAGCACTTCCCGCCGAGGCTTCTTGCGGCGGGCTCGTTCATCTGCGCGGCCTCCGGGGCGGTACTGATGGTGGTCGCGGCGCAGGAGAGCGCACGCCCGCTGATGATGCTGGCGTTCGTCCTCTTCGGTGCGGGCATCGGCGGCCAGATCCCGCTCAATGAGTTCATCTGGGCGAACTTCTTCGGCCGCCGGCACCTCGGCTCCGTGCGCGCGGCGGCGATGCCCGTGACGATCCTGTTCTCCGCCGGTGGTCCGTACTTCGCGAGCCTCTACTACGACATCCTCGGCTCGTACGACGGCGCGATCCTGACCTTCGGCGGGCTGTGGGTACTGGCGGCGCTCCTCGTGGTGGTCGCGCGCCCGCCCCGGCACCCGGACGCCGTGCCCGCACCCGCGCCCGAGGACGACTCGACCGCCCACGCCCACGCCTCGCGGCCGTCGGGACGCGTCGAGCCGATCGGCGACCCGGCGGAGGCGGCCGGCCTGCACCGCGTCGCGGCCTTCGGGCTTCCGCCCAGCGCCGTGACGGTGGAGGCGTCACCGGACGCCGGCGAGACGCCCGAGGTGATCGAGGGAGAAGCGGAGCCGGTGACGGCAGCGTCGGCGGGCCCCGTCGAGGCGCCTCCGCCACCGCCCCCGCCGGTGGCGGCCACCCTGCCGGTCGAACCGCTGCCCGCACCGCCGGCCCGTCCGTACGTCGCGCCCGAGGCGGCGCCGCAGGCCTCGGTGACGCCGCTCGAGCGGTTCAAGGCGGCGACCCCCGAGGCGCGGCCCGCTGAGGACGGCTGGGGCCGCTGGGGGATGTTGCCGGCCGCTGCGCCACCTGCACTTGCGGCCGCCCCCGCTGACGAGCCCGTCGCCGAGGTGTCGACTCCGGCGGGGGAGCCGCGGCGCGAAGCGTCCGCATCGACGCGTCCGACCGAGCGCCCGGCGGCCCGCTCCACTGGCCGCCCGACCGCGATCGAGGTGCGGCGCTCGAACCTCCCGGCGCGCCTCGGTGACGCGGGGACGCTGCAGGTGTCGCTCGGGGACGCCGCGCGGCTGCTGAAGAAGCCGAAGGTGGGGGCCGGCGTGGCCGCGGCGGCCGTCACGGCCGCGTGGCTCCTCGCACGGCGGGGACGCCCATAGGCGCTCGGCTCGCCTCGCCACGTGCGGCGGGACGTTTCACACCCCGGCAACACTTCTGCAACTGGCCGTCAATCTGCGTCAGGCATGCTCTGGCTGTCTCCAAGTGAGTACAGACAGGAGCCCCTGATGATCGTCGCTGAAGCCTGCCCCCGCTGCCGTGGCACGCTGACCCGCGTGCGAGACATCGGCGACACCTACCACTCGTGCGTGCAGTGCGGCCACATCGTGTACGGCCCGCTGCCGTCCGTGACCGCACTCACGCGGCCCGAGGAGCGCGAATGGCCGAAGGCGACCGACCGGAGTGACATCCGGCGCCGCCAGATCCGTCGCGCGAAGGTCGCCGCGCAGGGGCGCAAGGCCGCCTAACCGGAACGCTCGTGGCCCGACGGGCTACGCCTCGTAGGTGCGGAACAGCGCCGAGGCGTTCTGCCCGCCGAGGCCGAATGAGTTGGACATGACCACGCGCATGTCGTGTGCCACGGCCACGTTCGGCGTGATGTCCAGGTCGCACTCCGGGTCCGGCACCTCGTAGTTGATCGTCGGCGGCACGATGCCGTGGTGGAGCGCCAGCACGGACGCGACCGCCTCGATGCCCCCCGCGCCGGCCGCCAGGTGGCCCGTCATCGACTTCGTCGACGAGACCTTCACCTGCATCGCGCGGGTGCCGAGGGCGATCTTGATCGCCTGCGTCTCCGTGCGGTCGTTGTACGGCGTGCTGGTGCCGTGGGCGTTGATGTAGTCCACCGCCTCCGGCGACTCGCCGGCATCATGCAGCGCGCGTCGCATCGCCAGCGCCTGGCCCTCCGGGTCGGGGGCGGTGTCATCGGTCGCGTCGAAGGACCAGCCCACGCCGCCGAGCTCGCAGTAGATCCGCGCGCCGCGAGCCAGCGCGTGCTCCTCGGACTCCAGCAGCAGCACGCCCGCCCCCTCGCCCAGGATGAAGCCGTCCCGCTTCGCGTCGAACGGGCGGGAGGCGTGCTCCGGGTCGTCGTTGTTCTTGGAGAGCGCGCCGAGGCGGCCCATCGAGGAGAGCGAGAGCGGCGTGATCATCGCCTCCGCGCCGCCGGCGAGGATCGCCCGCGCGTGGCCGAGGCGGATCATGCTGAGCGCATGGCCCAGCGCGTCCGTGCCGGAGGCGCAGGCGGTGTTGATGGTGGTGTTCGGCCCTCGGACGCCGATCTGGCGGCCCAGGCGGCCGGAGCCCATGTGCTGGCCCATGCGCGTCACGATGAACGGGTCCACGTTCCGCGATCCGCGGTTCAGGTAGACCTCCCACTCCGGGCCCATCGCGAAGCAGTCGCCGGAGGTGGCCATCACCACGCCGATGTCGTCGCGGTTGGCGTCCGTGACCACAAGCCCGCCGTCCTCCATCGCCTGCATCCCGGCGGCGAGGGCGAACTGGGCGAAGCGGCCGGTGCGGCGCGCGACCTTCCGCTCCAGGTAGGGCTCCACGTCCCAGTCCTTCACCTCGCCCGCGATCTGTACGAGGCAGTCCGCGGGGTCGAAGGAGGTGACCCGGGTGATGCCGTTGCGGCCGGTGCGCAGCCCTTCCCAGTACTCCGCCCCGGTGTTGCCGATGGGCGTGACCGCACCGACTCCCGTGACGACGACGCGGTGGATGCTGCGCATGGTGGGTGCCATCAGTCGGACTCCATCCGGGCAAGGGGACGCCCTCTGATCCTACCGGGTCGGCCGGGTTCGCTCGATCCTGGCTCGCCCACCGGGGGCCTCGACGGCGGTGGGAGAATGGGGCGGCGCTGGAGGTGGGGCGATGCCGCTACCGCTGGAGGGCTACCGGATCCTGGACCTGTCCGTGTGGCAGCAGGGCACCTACGCGACCACCATGCTGGCCGACATGGGTGCGGACGTCATCAAGATCGAGTCCTACGCCAACCCCGATCCTGGCCGCGGCCTCCAGATCACGGAGGGCAAGAGCCCGTACTTCCACGCGCTGAACCGCGGCAAGCGGTCGATCCTCCTCGACCTCAAGAACGAGGCGGGGCAGGAGGTCTTCTGGCGGCTCGTCCGCACGGCGGACGTCTTCCACAACAACATGCGGTACGGCGTGATGGAACGCCTGGGCGTCACCTTCGACCGGCTCCAGGCCGCGAACCCTCGGTGCATCCTCTCGAACGCCAGCGGGTGGGGGCACCTGGGCCCGGACCGCTTCGACGGCGCGATGGACACGCTGGCGCAGGCCCGCGGCGGGTTCATGTCCGTGACCGGCGAGGGCGAGGAGGGGATCCCGACGATGGCCGGGTTCCCCCAGGCGGACCACGTTGGCGCCCTCGTCAGCGGCTACAGCATCGTCCTGGCGCTACTGCACCGGGAGCGGACGGGCGAGGCGCAGGAGGTGAACACCTCGCTCTACGGGTCGCAGATCAACATCCAGTCGTTCGGCATCACTGCGGCGATGTGGTCGGGGGTGACGCGGGGGCGGATCAACCACTCGCAACGTCCGCCCACGTGGCAGCACTACCAGGGCAGCGACGGCAAGTGGTTCATGATCGGCGCGCTGCCGCCGGACAAGTGGTGGCACGAGTTCTGCGAGGTGATGGGCTCCGAGGAGCTCGCGAACGACCCGTACCGGACGCAGCCGCAGCGCCTGGAACGGAACGCCGAGGTGATCGCGAAGATGGATGCGATCTTCGCGACGAAGACCCGGGACGAATGGGTGCAGGCGTTCCAGGCACGGAACCTGCTGGTGCAGCCGGTCGCGGACTACCTGGAGATCGCCGCCGACCCGCAGGCGTGGGCGAACGACTACCTCGTGCGGGTTCCGGACGAGGAGGGCCGCGAGTGGCCGATGGTCGGGTCGCCGGTCCACCTCTCGAGGTCCCCGGCGCGCATCGCGAAGATGGCGCCGGAGTTCGGGCAGCACACGGAAGAGGTGCTGCTGGAGTCCGGCTTCACCTGGGAGGACGTGGAGGCGCTGCGGGCACGCGGGGCGTTCGGCAGCCCGCCGACCTGAGGCGGACCCCGCGCAGACGCAGAACGCCCCGCCGAAGCGGGGCGTTCGTGGTTCCGAGGCGTGTCGCCGCTAGATGGCGGCGATGCTCTGGAGGAACTCGCGCACGTTCAGGGCGAGCGAGGCGGGCTGGTCCGTGGGGACGTGGTGCCCGGCGTCCTCGATCAGCGACACGCGCGAGCCGGCGATGCGGCGGTGCAGGCGCTGGATCGCCTCCGGGGTGAGCATGTCCGTCTCCGCGCCGCGCACGATCATCGTGGGGCACTGGATGCGGTCGGCGTAATCCCAGAGGTCGGCGACCCGCCGCTGGCCCGGGTCCGGGTCGGGCGGCCGCACCGAGGGGTCACGGAACGAGTGGTCGAAGTCCCACACGTACAGGCCGTCGTCGTTCACGGTGAAGGAGCCGCGCACGCGGCGCTCGATCTGCTCCACGCTGGCGTACGGGAGGTACGGGCGGAACGCGTCCACCGCCTCGTCCAGCGAGCCGAAGGACTCGCCGGTCGCCAGCAGCCGGCGCACGTTCTCGATGCCCGAGCGCAGCACTTCCGGCGCCGTCTCGATGACGATCAGCGCCGTCACCATCTCCGGGTGCTCCGCCGCGTAGCAGATCGCGTTCGCGCCACCCATCGAGTGCCCCACGAGCGTGACCGAGCGGAGGCCCAGCTGCTCGATGATCGCCTCGAGGTCCTCGACCTGCCGGGAGCGGCTGTAGTCCAGGTCCGTCGCGCGGGCGGACTGGCCGTACCCGCGCTGGTCGAGGGCGATCACGCGGAACTCCCGCGCGAGGTCGATCGCCATGTCGTTCCAGACCTCGGAGGTCTCGGCGTAGCCGTGAAGCATGATCAGGGCGTGCTTGGTGCGGGTGTCGCCCCACTCTCGGTAGTGGAATCGGAGGCCGTTGGCCTCGATGAACTCGTCGCGTGCCTTGCCGGGGTTGGCCATTCGATCTCTCCGCGTGCGTGGGCCACGGGCGCCGGGGCGGCCGGATCGCGGCGCGCCTGGTGGGTACCCGAGGGGTCAGGGGGCTGAGATCCCAGCCTAACCACGCGCGCGGCGTACTGTCACGATCTCGTGATGGGATCGTGAACTATCGCTGCGCAGGCTAGATCGAGGCCGTGGCCGCGTTCGCGACCGGAAGGCCGTCGCCGAGGCCGATCCAGGAGCGGCCCCGGTCGTGGGAGGCGAAGATCTTGTCGCCGGCGGCGACGAAGGTCAGATCCTCCCAGTCCCACGGGCGGATGACGCAGGGGATGCGGTCCCACTCGTCCTCCTGCTCCAGCATCAGCCGCTGCCAGGTCACGCCGCCGTTTGGCGAGCGGAACACCGCACCCTCCAGCCCGCCGGGGTGGCGGGCCATGGAGGCGACCAGCGTGTCGGGCGCGCCGGGCATCACCGCCAGCGTGCCGCCCCACGAGCGGTCGAGGCCGCCCATCGACTGCACCCAGGTGAAGCCCTCGTCCTCGGAGCGGAAGATGCCGCGGTCGGCGGTGGCGAAGAGGCGGTCGCGGTGCTCGGCGTGCACCCAGATGCCGTGCATCTTGGCGTCCAGCCCGTCCGCGCGGCGGAGCCACGTCTTGCCGTCGTCGCGCGTGTACCAGGCGCCGCCCCCGCCAATGCCGAGGATGATCCCCTCGACGACGTTGGCGACGCCGACGATCGCGACCTTCGACTCGCCCGCCGGCGGAGAGAAACTCGCGTTCTTGATCACGTTCTTGACGCCCGTGATCTCCTCCCACGACTCGCCTCGGTCGGTGGAGCGCACCAGTGAGCCGTCCGCGGTGCCGATGTACAGGTCGAAGGTGGTGGTGACGCTGACTGAGCGCGGGTCGCCGTCCCAGCGGCGCGCCCACTTCTTGCCGTTGTGCACCCAGACGCCCTCGCCGGGCGCGCCGGCGATGCAGAGGCCGTCGTAGTAGTCGACGGAGGTGAACCGGTGGCCGGGGACGGCGGGCGCCGGCTTGCCCCCGGGCACGACGTCCAGGAGGCCCTCGTCCGTCGCCAGGACAATGCCCAGCGGCTCATACGTGCGGCGTCGGATCATGGTGCGGTCGTGCTCCCATCGCGGTGTGCCCGGATGCGCTCGATGAGTGCGGGCAGGGCTTCACCGGAGGCGGCACGCACCACGACCACCGCGAGCGGGGTGAGGGGCGTCTCCTCCGGGTTGATCTCGATCAGCGGGACGCCTCGGCGGGTGGCGTCGATCGGGTAGCCGGCGGCGGGGTAGACCACCGCGGACGTGCCGATCGTCATGAAGCAGTCCGCCCGTCGCGTCTCCCGGGCGCAGCGCTCCAGCGCCTCCACCGGGATCGGCTCCCCGAACATCACCGTGTCGCTCTTCACGATGCCCCCACAACCGGCTTGAGGGCAACGCGGCGGCAGGTCCGCCAGGTCCACGGGGAACTCCGCCTTCGGCCAGCGCATCCCGCAGGAGACGCAGCGCATCCAGTGGCGGTTGCCGTGGATCTCCGTGATCGAGGTCTGCCCGGCACGGCGGTGGAGGTCATCGATGTTCTGCGTGATGAGGTGCGCGACCGCCCCCATCCGCTCCAGTTCGGCGAGGGCGAGGTGCCCGGCGTTCGGCTGCGCGCTGTCGATGGCGGCGGCGAAGTCGCTGGGCTGCGAGGCTTCCTCGATGCGCCGCTCCCACCAGCGGCGCGGGTCGGCGGCGAAGGTCTCGTACTGGTTGAGCGGCGGCTCGCCGTTCACGGTCCAGAGCCCGCCATCCCCCCGGAAGGTGGGGATGCCCGACTCCTTCGACATCCCTGCCCCGGCGAGAACGACGGTGTGGCGCGCCCGCACGAGGAGGGCGGCTGCCTGGTCGAGCGCCTGGAGGGTCGCTGCATCGAATGCCATCGGCGCGCATGCTACCCGGCCCTCACGCGAGCGGGTAGCGCGCCCTCGGCATCCCGTTTCACACCTTCACCATGCTTCGTACACCGACTGATGGCGACCGCAGCGGCGGCGTTGGGTAGGCTGAAGGCGTGAACACCTCGATCCGCCGCCTCGCGCGCACCGCCGCCCTCCTCGCCGCATCTGCGACCGCCGCCGTGGCGCTCGTCGCCTGTTCTTCGGGCGACGGCACAGGCGAGGCGTCCGGCGCGACCGATACGGGCAACGAGATCGGCCAGCAGGCCCCGGACTTCAGCCTCGTGCGGGCCGACACCGGCGAGGCGGTGGCGCTGTCCGACCTGCGCGGCAAGATCGTCGTCGTGAACTTCTGGGCCACGTGGTGCGCGCCGTGCCGGGCGGAGATGCCCGACCTGGAGGCGGCCTACCGGGAGCGGCTGGAGGCCGGCGACCTGGTCATCCTGGGCGTGAATCAGGAGGAGAGCGCGGAGCGGGTGAACGAGTTCGCCGCCGATCTGGGCCTGACGTTCCCGATCGTGCTGGACTCGGACGCGGCGGTGCGGAAGCGCTACTCGGTGCTCGGGCTGCCGGCGACGTTCTTCATCGACCGCGACGGCATCATCCGCGGCCGCGCATACGGCCCCGTCTTCGGTAACCTGCTCCCGGACGGCATCGCCGCCGCCGACCGCGCGGGCGGCTCGTAGCGCCGCCCGAGGGCACCCCTGATGCGCGTTGATTTCGCCTTCCTGTCTGACGCGGCCGCCGAGTCGAACGGGCGCATCCACGCGCTCGGCATCGGCCTGGAGCAGGTCGGGGCGCACTCGCTCCCGGCGGTGCACCCTCGTGCCGTCGCTGTCATCCGCTTCGCCTTCTCGCGTGACGATGCCGGCGCCCGCGAGTTCTCCGTCCACGTCAGCGATGCGGACGGCGACCAGGCGATCGAGCCGGTGTGGGGCGAGACGACGCTGACCGTGGCGGACAACGCCGCGCAGATGCGCGCGAACATGGTCATCGAGCTCCAGCAACTGACGCTGCGCGCCTACGGCCCGCACGAGGTGCAGGTGCGGATCGACGGCGACGAGGTGGTCGCGCTCCGCTTCGAGGTCGTGCCGGTCGCGCCGCCTCCGCCCGCCCCACCGCCGCCTCCCCCGTACCCGCAGGGCGGCGGCCCGGCGTGACCGCCGAGGCCTTCGACCTCGCGTCGGAGGTGCTCCGCACGGAGCGACTGCTCCTGCTCCCGCTCCCGCTCGCCTTCTGTGAGGCGATTGTCGCCGGTGACCGACGGCGTGCCGCTGCGATCCTCGGGCATCCGCTCGCGGAGTGGCCGTTCGGCGACGAGGTCCGCCTCTCCTTCCCGCGGTACGTGGAGCGGCTGCGCGCCGACCCCTCGGTCGCGGTCTGGCAGGGGCGGGCGGTCGTCGTCCGCGAGACGCGCGAGGTGGCGGGCGGCATCAACCTGAAGGGCCGCCCGGCCGGCGGGCGCGTGGAGATCGGCTACGGGCTCGACGAGCCGTGGCGGCATCGCGGCTACGCTCGCGAGGCGGCGAGGGTACTCGTCGCGCGCGCCTTCCGCGACCCCGCCGTGCAGGAGGTGGTGGCGGTGATCGACCCCGCGAACGCCGCCTCGATCGCCGTCGCGGAGTCGCTGGGGATGCACCGGACGGGCGAACTCTCGTCCATCCACAGCGGCTCGTACACGTGGCTCGTGACCCGCGAGGGGTTCACGACGTAACGGCCGAGAGGTCGTTCTCGACAGGTGTAATATCCGCCGGCAGGCGCAACTCCCCGCGCCCCTCGGAGGGCCCACCGTGGCAGAGATCGACGGCCAGACCATCATCGCCCGCGCGTTGAAGCAGCAGGGCGTGGAGGCGATGTTCGGCGTGGTGGGCATCCCCGTGACGGGCATTGCCGCCGCCGCGCAGCGCGAAGGCATCAAGTACGTGGGCATGCGGCACGAGATGCCGGCGACATACGCCGCGCAGGCGGTGTCCTACCTCGGCGGGCGGTTGGGCGCGGCGCTGGCCGTCTCCGGGCCGGGCGTCCTGAACGCGGTCGCCGCGTTCGCGAACGCGTGGTCGAACCGCTGGCCGATGATCCTCATCGGCGGCTCCTACGAGCAAACCGGCCACCTCATGGGCTTCTTCCAGGAGGCCGACCAGTTGAGCGCGATGCGCCCGTACGCGAAGTACGCCGAGCGCGTCGAACGCCTCGAACGGATCCCGATCTACGTGGCGGAGGCCGTGAAGAAGGCGCTGCACGGCGTCCCCGGCCCCGTCTACCTGGAACTCCCCGGCGACATCATCACCGCGAAGGTGGAGGAGTCCCAGGTCGAGTGGGCGCCGCGCGTCCCCGACCCGAAGCGCACGCTCTCCGACCCCGCGGACGTGGAGGCGGCGATCGCCGCGCTGAAGACCGCGCAGCAGCCGCTGATCATCATCGGCAAGGGCGTCGCCGCCTCGCGCGCGGAGGTGGAGATCCGCGCCTTCGTCGAGAAGACCGGCATCCCCTACCTCGCGATGCCAATGGCGAAGGGGCTGATCCCGGACGACCACGACCAGTCCGCGGCGGCGGCACGCTCCTATGTGCTCCAGAACGCCGACCTCGTCTTCCTTGTCGGCGCGCGCCTCAACTGGATGCTCCACTTCGGCCTGCCGCCGCGCTTCCGGCCGGACGTGCGCGTGGTGCAACTGGACTTCAACCCGGAGGAGATCGGCGTGAACGTGCCCACCGAGGTGGGCATGATCGGCGACGCGAAGGCCACGCTCTCGCAGCTCCTCGATGTCCTGGACCGCGACGGCTGGCGCTTCCCGGACGACTCCGAGTGGACGAAGGCGGTGAGCGCGGAGGCGCGCCAGAACGCCGAGGCCGTGACGGCGATGATGCAGGAGGAGACCTCCCCGCTCGGCTACTACCGCGCGCTGCGGAGCATCGACGAGCGCCTGCCGAAGGACGCGATCTTCGTCGCCGAGGGTGCGAGCACGATGGACATCAGCCGCACCGTCATCAACCAGTACCTCCCGCGCACGCGCCTGGACGCCGGCTCGTTCGGCTCCATGGGCCTCGGGCATGGCTTCGCGATTGGCGCGGCCACGCAGTTCCCGGGCAAGCGCGTGATCTGCCTGCAGGGTGACGGCGCGTTCGGCTTCGCGGGCACCGAGTGCGAGGTGGCCGTCCGCTACAACCTGCCGATCACCTGGATCGTCTTCAACAACGGCGGCATCGGTGGCCACCGCGCCGAGCTGTTCGAACGCGACCACAAGCCGGTGGGCGGCATGAGCCTCGGCGCGCGCTACGACATCATGATGCAGGGGCTGGGCGGCGCCGCCTTCAACGCGAACAACTCCGAGGAACTGGACGCCGCCATCCAGGCGGCGCTGCAGATCGACGGGCCATCGCTGATCAACGTCCCGCTGGATCCGGACGCGCGCCGCAAGCCGCAGAAGTTCGGCTGGCTCACCCGCACGAATGAATAGCCGTCACCGCCGCCCCCCTCCGGCGGCGCAGGGAGGTGCACCGTGGACCTGTCCGACACGCCGGAGCAGGGCGCCTTCCGCGCCCAGGTGCGCGCCTTCATCGCCGAGCACGGCGCGAAGGCGAAGGCCGAGGAGACCGAGGGCGAAGCGCTGCTCTCCCGCGAGGTGCGCGCGAAGACGAAGGGCTGGCGTGACGCCCTCGTCGCGTCGGGGTGGATCGCGCCGGCGTGGCCGGCGGAGTACGGCGGCGCCGGGCTGACGGCGACGGAGCAGTTCATCCTCAACGAGGAACTCGCGGAGCACGGCCTGAGCAACGTGGGCGGCTTCGGCGTGATGATGTTCGGCCCCACGCTGATGATCCACGGCACGCCGGAGCAGAAGCGTGAGCACCTGGGCAAGATCCTGCGCGGCGAGGTGGTGTGGTGCCAGGGCTGGTCAGAGCCCAGCGCCGGCTCCGACCTCGCCTCCCTCCAGACCCGCGCGATCCGCGAGGGCGACGAGTACGTCCTCAACGGCCAGAAGATCTGGACCTCCGGCGCGCAGCACGCCGACTGGATGTACATGCTCGCCCGTACCGACCCGGACGCGCCGAAGCATCGAGGCATCTCGCTGCTGATGTTCCCCATGGAGACGCCGGGCGTGAGCGTGCGCCCGCTCATCAACCTCGCCAACACCCACGGCTTCAACGAGGTGTTCTTCGAGGACGTGCGGGTGCCCGTCGGCAACCGCGTCGGCGACGAGAACCGCGGCTGGTACGTGGGCATGACGCTCACCGACTACGAGCGCAGCGGCATCGGCAACGCCGTGGGCACCCAGCGCCGGCTGCGCGGGCTGCTGCGCGCCGCCCTCGACGCGCCGCGTGAGCAGACGGTGCTGGGCCGTGCCGGCAGCGGCTGGCGGATGGCGTTCGCCGACCGCTGGATGGAGGCCGAGGTCGCGCGCCTCTTCTCCTACCTGAACATCACGATCCAGGCGCGGAACATGGTCCCCAACCACGAGGCGTCCATGTCGAAACTGTTCACGTCCGAACTGAACCAGCGCATCGCCTCGACCACGCTGCGGCTGTACGGCCTCTACGGGATGCTCTGGGACCCCCGCCGCCCGGAGGCGCAGTCCGGCAAGGCCGCCGGCGGCTACCTCAGCGCCGTCAGCAGCACCATCGCCGGCGGCACGTCCGAGGTGCAGCGCAACATCATCGCCACCCGCGGCCTGGGGCTCCCGAGGGGATAAGTCATCGGTGACCTCGCAACACTTGCGCGCGCAGACCTAGTCCTTCGAGCGGGCCGAGCAGCCCTTGGTTCTTCTGCAACCAGTCGTCAGCGATTCCGTCGAAGTCGTCATTTCCGACGATTCGCCGGAGGAGTACCTCATGGGCCAGAAGTGTGGCTGACGTGATCGTTGTGAGATTCCAGTGAACGCCGAGTGATTCCTCGACGCCGATGGGGCCTTCGCTCCACATCGCCGAATCCTCGTAGTTCGATCGGATCCGAAGTCGATAGAGGTAGTTGAGGAAGCCGGCTGCTGGGACTGACCGATCAACAGTCGCCTTTTCCTCGGGCCTTAAGGTCGCGGAGGCGCGAGGGGGCCGTCGACGTGGCTGCTTGTGATTAGCAACCCGTGCATCGTTCTCCTGAGCCCACGCGCGCCGACGATCCTTCGCCTTTTTCTCGCGCGCTTCCCTCAAGGCGTCCTCCAGCCAACCTGCTCGAGTTGTTTCCCACGCCTTTGTCAGTCGGGCCCAGCATGCCTCGCGACGTGCAGTGGTCCAGATGTGCTGAGGGTGTTCAAGGGCAACGCTTGTGGGCAGGTTCCTAGGGCCGTCGATCCCCCACACAACTGACCATGGCGCGAGGTCACGCCGACTGCCTTCGGCCCAGAAGTCGATGAAGAACCGCTGGATGAGGGGGTGGCTGTTCAGAGGTCCCGTCTTGCCTTGAGCGATCGCGGTCGCTTTTGCCACGAGGTAGACCGCGTAGTAGGCCTGCACCACCGTCCAGTTCGTTGCCGTTCCGAGACCTTCCGCGGGTAGGTGCTTTCCGGTGACGTACATGAGGGCTTCGGTCGTCCACGCGTTCCGTAGGTTTGCGATGAATCGTCGAGTGTCAGGAATCGTCCGTGTGGAGAGACTCTCGTAGCCGTTGGACGACCGAACTCGGGCTGCCAGTCCCTCCGCGAGGGTGAAATTCATTTTGGGGGCTGTGGGATCCCACTCGATAGCCGATGCCCCCGGCGGCGCATCTGCGAGAATCTCGATCGCGTGTCGGATCGCTTCGATGTACGCCTGGTGCGTTAGGAAGCTCCCCCGCACATCGGTGGTCATCTCTCGGTCTCCACCTACCGCCGCACGCCGGTCACCGGCTCGAGGCGGATGACCTCGATCCCGCCGTCGGCGTGGTCGCGGACGGCGGCGATGAGGGTGGCGAGGTGCGGCGAGGTGCGGTGGTTGGCGACGGCAGCGTCGTCCGCGTACTGCTCGTAGAACCAGAACGTCCCGGGCTCCCCGACCACGGTGTGCATGGTGTAGGCCAGCACGCCCGGCTCCGCCTCGTCCACGGCACGGACGGCGGCTTCGAGGGCGGCGTGCAGCGCGGCCTCGTGGCCGGGCTTCGCGGTCAACTTCGCGAGGAGGGTGGGGAGGGGCATCGGTCGCTCCGTTCGTCGGCGCTGAGGCGCATGGTCTGAGGCGCAGGGTCTGACGCGCATGGTGGTGTGCCCGCAGTGTACGGGCGCACCGGCCACCGCCCGTACACTGGGAGGCACGAGGCGCGAGAGGGACGAGCGATGAATCCACACCCCACCACCACGATCGGGCTGCTTCATCCGGGGGCGATGGGCGCGGCGGTGGGCGCCTCGGCGGTCGCGGCCGGCGCGCACGTCCTGTGGGTGTCGGAGGACCGCAGCGAGGCGAGCCGCGCCCGCGCGGAGGCGGCCGGCTTCGAGGATGTCCACTGGCTGAACGGCCTGGTGAACCAGTCCCGCATGATCCTCTCGATCTGCCCGCCGGAGTCGGCGGTGGAGGTCGCGGAGTCGGTCCGGATGCTGGGCTACGAGCGCATCTACGTGGACTGCAACGCGATCAGCCCCGGCACCTCCCGCCGCATCGGCGAGATCGTGGAGCACACCGGCGCGGACTACGTGGACGGCGGCATCATCGGCGGGCCGCCCTCGGCGGAGCGGTCGGGGGCGACGCGCCTCTACCTGTCGGGCGCCGAGGCGCCTCGGGTCGCGCGCTACCTGCAGGGCGGGCCGCTGGAGGTGGTGGTGCTGGACGCGCCGGTGGGTGCCGCCTCCGCGCTGAAGGTCGCCTACGCCGCCTGGACGAAGGGGACGAGCGCCCTGCTCGCGAACATCGAGGCGCTCGCGTTGCGCGAGGGCGTGATGGACGCGCTGGAGCAGGAGTGGGCGAAGTCCCAGCCGCGGCTGCTGGCGCAGGCGGACGGCCTGGGCGGGGCCGCCGCGAAGGCGTGGCGCTGGGTGGGCGAGATGGAAGAGATCGCCGCGACGTTCGAGGCGGACGGGCTCCCGGGCGGCTTCCACGAGGCCTCGGCGGAGGTGTTCCGCCGCCTCGCCCACTTCAAGGACGACCCGGACGCGCCGGGCGGGCCCGCATTGGCGAAGCACCTGCTGCGCGAGTAGGCGCCGCTTGCGGTGACCGTGGCGGCCCCTCCCCCTGCCCCCTCCCCTGCGCGGGGAGGGGGATGAGATTCGATGGGGGTCGCACCCCCATCGAGGCCTCTGCCCCTGCTTCGGCAGACTGCCCCGGCGACAGGGCCCCTCTGGGGGCGTCGGTGGGGCTGACACCTGAATCCCGGCATCGGCCGTGAAGACGGGGCATGCCCCAGGCTTGCTCGCCCCCAGTCGGAGGCGCCATTCCGCCCCGGCGCTACTCGCGCGGGGTGTCCGAGGGCTCGGCGAGCGGCGGTGCCTCGGGCGGTGCGGCCGCGCTCGGTGCAGCGGGCGCGGTAGCGGCCGTGGCGGGACGGAGGCGCGGCCAGAGCAGGGCCGCTGCGACGACGAGCAGGCCGAGGATGAGCCAGGCGGCGGCGCGCCAGGTCATGGCGGCGCTCACGCCGTGGGTGACCTCCACGACGAGGTCGAGCACCGGGTCACGGAGGGCGACCGGGACGTCCGGGTCGACCGCCACGCGCTCCTCGGCCACCCACTCGTCGACGCGACCCTCCACGGTGGCGGCGTAGACGGCGGTGGTGCTGCCGAGGACGAGCGCGGCGGCGAGGGCGAACGCGCCGCCGCCCCAGAGCGCGCGCGCCTGCCACGTGCGCCCGCCGAGGAACGCGATCCCGGTCGCGACGAGCAGCGCGAGCCCGATCGTGAGCCACGACCCGCTGAACCGCGCCCACCGCATCGCGGACCGCACCTCCTCGATCGTGGGGCCGTCATTCGGCTCGCCGGCGAGGCGGTTCGCCTCGCGCTGCTCCTCCATCCGCTGCACGAAGTCGTCCGAGGTCAGCGTGATCCCGCCGGGCCGGAACATGGCGACCGTGTCGTCCGGGTCGTTCACCGTGGGGTTGCCGGAGTCGTCCAACCTCTGGCGGAAGTCGGCGCTGTTGAAGCGCCAGCCCTCGGCGAGCAGCGTCGCCTCGTCGCTGCGCAGCACGTCCGCCAGCGGCTCGGCGAGTTCGGGGTAGGGAGTGAAGTCCAGGTGGATGTCGAAGTCCTCGGTGTCGCCGGCGAGGTACGGCACCATCGAGTCGACGATCTCGAGGACGGCGTCGTCCAGCCAGTCCTCCGCCGCGGGCAGGTTCGGGCCGAGGCGGTCGAGGACGCTCGGTTCCTCGGGCGCGGCGCCACCGGCCTCGGCGCGCTCGCGCTGCTGGCGCTCGGAGAGGCCCTGGAGCATCCGGTGGCTCATGTCCAGGTCCAGCCAGGCTGCCTGGAAGAGGCCCGGCTCGCTCCCCCTCGGCCCGAAGGTGGCGATGAGCGGCCCGTGCAGGTCGACGCGCCACTCGAACGAGTCCGTGCGCCCGGTGATCCACGGCACGAACTCGCGGAGGAACTCGTCCGTCTGTGCCTGCACCAGCGCCTCCGGGAACATGGTCTGGACGACCTCGGTCATGCGGGCAACGGAGGCGTCGTCAGACGGCAGGTTGAGGCCGCGCAGGTTCTCCGGCAGCCGCTCATCCTGGCGCTCGGTCACCTCGCGGATCAGGGTCGGCAGTCCCTCGCCGTGGACGCGGGCCTGGAAGTCGGTGTCCTCCATCGCGTCGGCGAGGAAGTCGCCGTTGAGGATCGTGGCCCCTGCTGCGCCGAACACCGTGGCCGCGGCAAGGAGCGCGAGCAGGGGGACGCCGAGGATGACCGCGAAGATGCGCCGCGCGACGAGCATGAGAGGCTCCGGACTGCGCCGTCTGCCGGGCGACGCGCCCGCATCATCCGCCTCGATCACACTTCTGTCACGACTTCCGGTGGACGGTTCGGTACGCTCCAGGCATGAGACGCGCCGTCCTCCTCGCTGCCTCGTTCGCCCTCGGCCTCGTCGCCGTCGCCTGCTCGTCGGGTGGCGGCGCGAGTACGCCCGCCGCCGTCACGACGCCGAGCGGGGGTGCCGAGACGCCAGCCGCGACCGCTGCGGGCGCGACGGCGGACGGCTTCGCCTTCCCCACCGGCCCGGCGGTGGTCGTCGAGGCCGGCTACGCGCCGCCCGAGGACCGCGTGCCGAGTACTGGCGGCTACCTCCCCGTGAACGGGAAGCCAACGCTCGTCTACGTCGATGCCATCTGGTGACCGTTCTGCGCGCTTGCGCGGCCCGTCGTGCACGGGCTACGGCCGGAGTACCAGGAGCGCATCAACTTCGTCGTCCTCGACTACGACCGCGACGAGGACGCTGAACTCGCGGAGCGCCTCGGGGTGCTCTCCCACCCGGCGTTCGCCGTGGTGCGGCCCGACAGCGAGGATGTGACGGAGCGCCTCTTCGGCCCGCTCACCGAGGAGAACCTGCGCGCGGTGCTGGACGGCGCGATCGCCGCCGGCGGCTAGCCTCGGACGAAGCGGGTCGCCTCGGCCAGCGCCGCCTGTGCCTCGGGGTGTTCGATGGCCTCGGCGATGGGGCGTGGCGGCGGCGGGTCGCGGTCCGGTAGCGGCAGCAGCAGTTGCCACCAGCCAACGGAGCGCCACGCGCCGTGCTTGTAGCCGGCCCGCTCGAACGTGCCGAGGTGCGTGAAGCCGGCCCGTTCGTGGAGCGCGATGCTCGCCTCGTTCGGCAGGGCGATCGCCGCGTACGCCTGGCGGTAGCCCGCGATGCGGAGCAGCGGGATCAGCGCCTCGTACAGTGCGCGCCCCACGCCCCGTCCTCGGGAGTCGTCGCGCAGGTAGATCGTGGTCTCCACTGACCAGGCGTACGCGCCGCGCGGCCGGAATGTGCTGGCGTAGGCGTACCCGCGCACCTCGCCGCCGTCTTCCAGCACGAGGAACGGGTGCTGCCGCAGCGTCCCCTCGATGCGTGCGGCGGTCTCCTCCACGGTCGGCGGGACCGTCTCGAAGGAGATCGCGGTGTCGCGGACGATCGGCGCGTAGATCGCCTGCACGGCGGCGGCGTCCGCCGGCGTGGCGAGGCGGATGCGCGCCCTCACGCCGCAACGCACGAGGCGGCCCGCGGGCCGCCTCGATCCCCTCGCGCCGGGCGAGGTGTTACCACTGCTTGCCGATGCCGCCGCGGCCCTGGTAGAAGCCGACGGGCCAGTTGCGGCCGTAGATCATCGCCTTGTCGATGTCTTCCTTCGTGGCGATGCCGTCCTCGACCAGCTTGTCCGCCTCGCGGCGGGCGGCGGCGAAGACGCGGTTGAAGATGAAGCCATAGGTGCCCGGCGTGTCCTTCACGAGGACGGTGACGCGGCCGGCGCGGTCGGAGACGCCCACGGCGGTGTCCACGGTCTCCTGGGTGCTCTCCGGCGTGTGGACGACCTCGCAGATCTTCATCACGGGGACGGGGTTGGAGAAGTGCATCCCTACGAACTTCGTCTTGCGATCCTCGGAGACGTCGCGCGCGATCTCCTGGATGACGAAGCCGGAGGTGTTGGACGCGAAGATCGCCTCCGGCTTCACGATGCCGTCCAGTTCCTGGAAGACGCGCTGCTTCAGGTCCAACTTCTCCGGGATCGCCTCGATCAGGAAGTCGACATCGCGGAGCGCCTGGAGGTCGGTGGTGAAGGAGACACGGGCCATGGCGGCCTCGCAGTCCTCGGCGGAGAGTTTGCCGCGGACCACGGCGTTCTTCATCCCCCACTTGCCTTCAAAGACCTCGCCGCGCGTGTTCTCCACGAGTTCGTCGCTGATGTCGCGGACGACGACGTTGAAGCCGGCGATCGCCATCACCTGGGCGATGCCGCCGCCCATGACCCCGCCGCCGAGCATGCCGATCGTCTTCACCTGGTCGAGTCGCATGTGAGGCCTCCTCTGTCTCCTGTGGCGCGGATTCTACTCGTTCCGTGAAGCATCCCCGGTCAGCCGCAGATCCCCCGCACCGTGTGATGCAGGATCTGCATCCCCAGCCGCAGGTTCTCGATGGAGATGCGCTCGTCGTTGCCGTGGACGCGCCCCTGGTCCGCGGCGGCGGTGAGCGCCGGGACGAAGCCGTACGAGGTCACGCCCCGCCGCCGGAAGACGCGCGAGTCGGTGAACCCGGTGCCGACGCTCGGGACGACGACCGCGTCCTCGATCGCCCGTTTCGCCTCGCGCGCCATCACCGCGTACAGCTCCGTGTCGAGCGGCGAGGCGGGCGAGTAGGAGCCGAACACCCGCTCGATGTCCACCTTGTCGTCGCCGATCACCTCGGTCAGTTCGCGGATGAACTCGTCCGGGTCGTAGCCGGGGACGAGACGAACATCGAGCGTGGCCTCCGCCTGCGCGGGGATGACGTTGTGCTTCACGCCGGCGTTCAGTGTGGTGAGCGAGATCGAGTTCATCTGCACGGACTTGATGCGCGGGTTGGTCTCCGCGAACCCGGCGAGGACCTCCGCCGTGGGCTCCCGGTCGAGGATGCCGGCGGCGTGCAACTGGTTGAAGTACTCCTTCACCTCCGGGGAGGGGATCAGGGGGCGCTCCCAGTCCTGGACCTTCTGGAGCGCGCGCACCAGCCGGTCGGCGGCGTTGTCCTCGTGCGGGACGGAGCCGTGGCCCGGCCGCCCGTGGGCGCGCAGGAGGAGCCACAGCGGTCCCTTCTCCGCGACGCCGATGTTGAAGGTGTTCCGCTCCACACCGAGCACCTCGGTTGAGCCGCCGCCGCCCTCGTTGATGACGTAGTCACAGTCGAGCAGGTGGGGGTGGTCGCGGTCGAAGAACCCGACCCCGAAGGCGGAGCCGGCCTCCTCGTCCGCCACGGCCATGAAGACGAGGTCACGCGCGAGGGGGAGGCCCTGTCGCTGGTGGATGAGGAAGGTGACGAGCTCCATGATGCCCATCCCCTTCATGTCCATGGCGCCACGGCCCCAGATGTAGCCGTCGCGGACTTCGCCGCCGAGGGGTTCCACCGTCCAGTGGTCGCGCTCGAACGGCACCACGTCCGTGTGGTTGAGCAGGATGACGGACTTGCCGCGCGCGCCCGTGCCCGACAGCCGCGCCACGAGCGACTTCCGTGTCTCGTCGCCGTCCGGGGTGTAGAGGTCGTAGGGGATGCCCTCCGCCTCCAGGATGCGGCCGAGGAAGTCGCAGGCGCGGGTCTCGTTGCCCGGAGGGTTTACGGTATCGACACGGATGTATTCGGAGAGCCACTCCGTGGCCTGCTCGGTCCAGGCGTCCCAGTTGATCGCCGGTTCGGCCATGAGTTGCCCCCTCCGTGTGCGCCATCTCTCGCGGGCATCGTTGGCGTGCCCGGATCGCCTGTCAACCCCGCGCAGCGCGCGGCGGCGCGAGGAGCCACCCGCTGACCGCACGCCACGTCCTCGTGCTGCTGCTCGGCGTGCTGGCCGTGGCGTGGGCCGCGCCGCTGATCCGCGCGGCGTCCGATGCCGGCGCGCCCGCGCTCCTCATCGCGGCGCTGCGCCTGACGCTGGCCGCGCCGCCGATGGTCGCGCTCGCCGCCTGGCGAGGCGTGGACGACCTGCGAGGGCTGGCGCGGCGGGAGTGGCTGCTGCTGCTCTTCGCCGGGGTGATGCTGGCGCTCCACTTCGCGCTCTGGGTCGCGGCGGTGCAGCGCACCTCCGTGCTCTCCGGCGTGGTGCTCGTGACGATGCAGCCGATCTTCGTGGCGCTGGGAGCGTGGCTGGTGCTGCGCGAGCCGCCGGCGCGCGAGGTCGTCATCGGCGTGGGGATCGCCGCCGCCGGGGCGCTGCTGCTGACGTTCGACGACCTCGATGACCGCGGGTCGCTGATCGGCAACGGGCTGGCGCTGCTCGGCGGCATGGCGTCGAGCGCGTACATCGTCGCGGGCCGGGGCGCGCGCCGGCGGCTCTCCACGGCCTCCTACACCGGCGTGGTGTACGCGGTCACCGCGTTCGTCCTGCTCGCCATGCTGCTCGCCGCCGGGACGCCGGTGCGCGGGCATGCGTCCGAGGTGTACCTGTTCATCCTGGCGATGGCACTCGTGCCGCAACTCATTGGACATAACGCTTTCAACTGGGCGCTCGGCTCGCTCCCCGCAGCGGTGGTCGCGGTCGCGATCCTCGGTGAGCCGGTGGTGGCGGGGGCGATCGCCGCGGTGTGGCTGGATGAGGTGCCGACACTGCTGGAGGTGGCCGGGGGCGCGGTGATCCTCGCCGGCGTCTCCGTGGCGCTGCGGCCGGGGCGTGAAAGCGGCGACGACGCGCCGTAATCTGGGCGGCCCCGGCGGTGCCGGGAGTTCGAGGGGAGTCCGCGATGCCACCACTGCCGACGACCGGCCCGCTCGCCGGGGTGCGGGTGCTGGACCTGACCTGGGTCCTCTCCGGGCCGTTCTGCACCGCCACGCTCGCCGACCTCGGTGCGGACGTGATCAAGGTCGAGCGCCCGCCGTACGGCGATGTCTCGCGCACGACCGGCCCGATCATCGATGGCGAGTCGGGGTACTTCTTCTCGATCAACCGCGGCAAGCGCTCGATCGCGCTCGACCTGACGACGGACGAGGGGAAGGCGCTCTTCCTCCGCCTCGTGAAGCAGGCGGACGTGGTGGTGGAGAACTTCACCCCCGGCAAGATGGACGCGCTCGGCCTCGGCTACGCCGCGCTGTCCGAGGTCAACCCGGCGCTGATCTACGCCGCGATCTCCGGCTACGGCCAGACCGGGCCGATGCGAGAGAAGCCGGCGCTCGATGTGATCGTGCAGGGTGCTGGCGGCGTGATGTCGGTGACCGGCTACCCGGACGGGCGGCCGGCGCGCCCCGGCCTCTCGCTCGGCGACATCGCGGCGGGCCTCTACTGCGCCGTGGGCATCCTCGCCGCGCTGCACGAGCGGCGCGATTCGGGACGCGGCCAACTGCTGGACATCTCCATGCTCGACTGCCAGATCGCGATCCAGGAGAACGCGTACATGCGCTACTTCCTGAGTGGCGAGACGCCGGTACGCCTCGGCACGCGGCACCCCTCGGCGGTGCCGTTCCAGGCGTTCCCCACGGCGGACGGATGGATGGTGCTGGCGCTGGCGTGGGGCGTGCCGAACCAGTGGGCGCTGCTCTGCGCCGAACTCAGCGCCACCGAACTGATCGATGACCCCCGCTTCCACTCGGCCGCGGCACGCTCCCGCAACCACGCCGAACTGGAGCCGCTGCTGAACGAGGCGTTCCGCAGGCGCCCGACGGCGGAGTGGGTCGCCGCCCTCGAGCGGTTCGGCATCCCGTGCGGGCCGCTCAACACGATCCCGGAGACCGCCGCCATGCCGCAGGTCGCGGCGCGCGACATGCTTCCCGAGGTGCCACACCACACCTTCGGCAAGGTGCGGCTGGCGAACAGCCCGGTGCGCCTCTCGCGCACGCCGGCGGGCATCCGCGGCACCTCTCCGGACATGGGGCAGCACAGCCGCGAGGTACTCGCGGAGATGCTGTCGCTCGACGCGGCGGCGCTCGACGACCTCGTCGCGCGGCAGGTGGTGTGGGAAGAGCGGCCGGAAGTCGACCTGGGCTAGTGGGCGATCTCCTCCTCGGTGAGACCGCACAACGGATCCTCCGCAAGGTAATCGCCACTCACGCCGTACGCGCGTGCCCGCGAGCCACCACAGAGGTCGGCGTACCGGCACCGGCCGCAGCGCCCCGTGAGCATCGAGGGGTCGCGGAGCGCCCGGAACAGGGGCGAGTGCCGGTATACCTCCGCCACGGCGTCCGTACGGACGTCCCCGGCGGGTATCTGCAGGAACCCGGACGGACAGATGTTGCCGACGTGGTCGATGAACAGGAAGCCCTTGCCGTCGTTCACTCCGCGCGTCTGAACGCCGGAGGGCGCCTCCCGCATCTGGTAGCCAGCCCCGGTGAGGCGCACCGGATGGTCTGAGCGTTCGCGGGCGCGCCGGAGCGCCGTGCGGCGGTACTGTGGCGCGGCCGTCGTGCGGACGGCGAAGGGAGCGCGCTCGGCGAGCTCGCAGAGCCACTCCCAGGTCGCCTCCGCCGTCTCCACATCGACCATCGATTCGTGGACGCCTCGCCCCGTGGGCACAAGGAAGAAGACGCTCCAGATGCGGATGCCGCGCCCGGCGAGCACCCGGGCCATTTCCGGGAGTTCGCCAGCGTTGCGCGCGGTCACCGTGGTGCCCACCTGTACGGTCATCCCGAGGTCCGAGAGGTCATCGAGGATCTGGAGGACCCGGTCGTACGTGCCGGGGAAGCCGCGGAACGCGTCGTGTGTCGCGGCGGTGGCACCGTCCAGGCTCACGTGGACGCTCTCCACGCCTGCGTCACGCAGGCGGGCGAGACGGTCACGTGTGGCGAGCGCCGTGGTCGTCGGAGAGACGGAGACGCGGAGGCCGCGGGCCGCGGCGCCGCCGATCAGATCGAACAGATCGGGACGCATCATCGGGTCGCCGCCCGTGAGGACGAGCACCGGCGGCGCCAGAGCCGCGACCTCGTCCAGCACGCGGAGGGCCTCGTCCGTGGTCAGCTCGTCGGGGTGGCGGCGTGGCTGCGCTTCTGCGCGACAGTGCAGGCAGGCAAGGGCGCAGGAGCGCGTCAGTTCCCACGCGATCGTGAACGGACGCTCGTCGAAGTCGACGGAGAGGAGTTCGGGCCGGCGTGCGCGTTCAGTTGCGGTCACTGCGGACCTCCTCATCGGTCAGGTAGCAGAGCGGGTCCATGCCCCAGGCATCGCCCGTGGTGGCTTCGGCGCGCGATCGGAAGTTGCCGTTGCAGAGGTCCAGGAAGCGGCATGACTGGCAGCGCTCCGGCAGCCGCGCTCGGCGAGCGCGCAGCTGCTGGAGGAGCGAATCGGGATCGTCGCGCCAGATGTCCGTGAAGGAGCGCGACCGCACGTTGCCAACGGGACGCCACCGCCAGAACTGGTCCGGGTAGACGCTGCCGTCCGCGTCCACGCACGCGATCGCCTCCCCGGAGCGATTGCCGCCATTCCACTCCAGCAGGCGCCGGACCCCGGCCGCCCGCTCCGGTTCCTCCTGTTCGATGCGCAGCCAGAGGTAGGCGGCGTCCGCGTGGTTGTCGGCCGTGAGCAGCTCCACCTCGAAGCCGCCGGCATGGAGGTCGCGCACGCGGTCGAAGACGAGGTCGAGCGCGGCGCGGGTCTCCTGGTGGCTGGGTGCGAACTGCTGGATGCGAGCGCCGCGGCCGGTCGGGGCCAGGTGGTAGATGCACAGGCGGTGGACGTCCTCCTCCTGCATGAGGTCGAACAGCCAGGGCAGGTCGTGGAGGTTCCTCCGGGTCATCGTGAAACGCAGGCCGGTCTTGATCCCGGCCGCGCGACAGGCCCGGATCGCACCCATCGAGGCCGCGAACGCGCCGGGCATGCCGCGGAAGCGGTCATGCGTGTCCGGGCGGCCGTCGATGCTCACGCCGACGTACGAGACGCCGATCTCCGCGAGCCGCCCGGCGACCGCCTCCGTGATCAGCGTGCCGTTGGTGGAGAAGACCACGCGCATGCCACGCTCCACCGCGTGCCGCGCGACCTGCTCGACATCCGGGCGGCGGAGCGGCTCTCCGCCGGAGATGAGCAGGACGGGGCTGCCGAGATCCGCGAGGCCGTCGACCATCGCCAGCGCCTCATCGGTGGTGAGCTCGCCGGGGTACTGCCGGTCGTGGGAGTCGGTATAGCAGTGGGTGCAGTGCAGGTTGCAGCGGTGCGTGGATGTCCACACCACGACCGGTCGCTTGTCCTCCGAGTAGTGCAGGAGGTGGGAGGGCAGCCGACGGCTCTCCCGGCCGTACCTGAGCGGATCGGCCTCCTCCACGCGTCCCGTGATCAGCCTGGAGACCCCGAGCATGGCGTCCTCCCACCTGCGGCCCGCGTATGCGGGCCGTCAGCGAGACGATGCGCCCGATCGTGACTGTCAGGCAGGGCGAAGGGCCCGCGGATCGCGGGACGGCCGGCCCATGTCTACTGGCGGAAATGCCGCGAATCCACACGCCTTGGCGAGGTTCGCGCGATCCAGCGTTCGGCCGGGAGCAGCCCCTAGCGCCGGCGGCCGGCCCCGCCGATGCGGGGGACGAGGCGGCCGCGCAGGCCCCAGAGGACGGCCAGCAGCACCGCGCCCACGCCGATCATCGAAAACGCGACGATCGTGCGGAGGCGTGCTTCGCGCTCGGTGAAGCGGTCCTCCAGCGCGCGCTGCACGTCCTCGACGCGCGCGCGGGTCAGCGAGAAGGTGCTGATCTGGCGTGCCGACTGCAGCAGTGCCACGTTGCCATCCAGCGAGCGCGTGACGAGCGCCTCCGAGGCCCAGCGCAGCGCGGTGTCGTCCGTGCCGTTCACGGAGAGCAGCGAGCGGGTCGGCGCCCACGGCACCTGCACCATCTGCACCGCACCCACGCGAGAGGTGTCCAGGATCTCGGCGAGCGTGCCGGAGTCCTCGATGATCGCGCGGGTGCCGTCCGGCCGGAACACCAGCGGTAGGGCGTCGCTCAGCACCTGGCCGAAGTCGGTGTCCGGCGGCACGCCGACCGCGACGACGTGCCGGTCGCCGATGATCTCGGGCGTGGCGGTGAGCGCGGGCAGCACGTTGTACTCGTTCACCGCGCCGAAGCGACGGCCGAGCGCGATCACGGCGAGCATGCCCGCGCGGAACGATTCCGGGCGGGTGGCGTCAATGACGAAGGTCGTCTCGCGGACCCCTCGGAGGCCGGCAAACGGGAAGGGCAGGCCGGCCAGGTCGGCGCCGCTGGTGATGCCGGCGGAACTGGGGAGCGAGACGGCGGAGTCGTCATGGATCGTGATCCACAGTCGCTCCGGCGCGTAGGACTCACACGGCGCGAGCACGAGCGACTGCGAGTCGTACAGGTTCGCCTGCATCTGGAGCGTGTTCGGGCCCACGCGGATGACGTCGCCCGGGATCTCCACGCGGTAGGTGGCCCGGCGCAGCTGCTCATCGTCCAGGCGGACCGTCGCGATGGTCTGGCCGTTGAGGTCCACGATGATGTTGGAGCGGCGTCGGTCCAGATCCTCCGGGACGGAGATGACCAGTTCCAGTGTGCCGGTGCTGCCGGGCGCCGGGGCGGGCGAGGAGAACACCACGCTGGTCGTGCCGGCTCCACCGCGGAAGGTGGACTCGCCGGTGCCGGCGTCTCGGAAGGTGAACACGGACTGGAACGCCACCTGGTCCGGCGGCAGGATCGGCTCGGTCAAGACGGCTTCCGGCCCGGCGAGCAGGGCGGCGGTCTCCGCGAGGGTCAGCGCGTCCACGGCCCGGCCGATCGCATCGTCGGTGTCGCCGGTGACGATGAGCGTCCGGAGCAGCCGGTTCCACGGCGACTCGACCAGGGCGATGTAGCCGGCCGCCTCGTCCAGGTCGCGTCCGGCCACGGTGAGCGTGCCGTCTTGCGATTGCCTGGCGGTGGTGTTCGCGAGCGCCTCCCGCAGGATCGGGTTGCGGCGGGCGCTGCCGATGACGATCAGCTGGCTCTTCGCGAGGTCGGCCGGGGCGAGCGTGGTGACCGTGCGGACGTTCAGCAGTTCCAGGTCGAAGGAGACGCGCGTGGTCAGGTCCGTCGCCAGGCGGTACGCCGCGGTCATCTCCGCTGACGTGGGGTTCGCCGGGATCGCGATGACCACAGGGGCAACGATCGGGTAGCCGGGCTCGAAGAACGGGTAGGGGTAGTCGGCCAGGTTCGGCGCCTCCAGCGCCGGGACGGGCGGGTCCTGCGCGAAGTCGATCTCGAAGAACGAGCTGCTGAGGATCGTCGCGAAGAGCGCGGAGTTGGCGGGGGCCTCGCAGAAGAGGCCGGTGGTCATGTTGAACGTGAACGAGAGCTTGTTGAACGCCGGGAAGATGAGGTCCTGCGGTACCGGGATCTCGTAGGTGCCGCCTCGGATGTTCGTCTCGTCCAGGCGGATCGCCTGGAGCGGGCGGTCGTTGAGCGAGACCGCCACGGCCGACTGGTCGGGCGAGAGCAGGTTCGAGTGCGTGAGTTCGACCACGAGGCGAGAGCCATCGGAGAGCTCGTAGTCTCCAGACCCGGAGAAGAAGAAGTCGAGCTGGGCGCTCGCGCCGAAGGCGGCGCGGTCCGCAAAGCCAAGGTCCTCCAGCGTGGTGATCCGGCGCGGTGCGTCCTTCGGCGCCTCATCCGGTGGGGTGACCTGCGCGGTGACGGGCCCGGCCACGAGGGCGCACGCAGCGGCCGCCGCGATGAGCAGCCAGCGACCCCATCGGGCGCGACGACGGTTATCCACAATCCTCACTATTGTTCACGGTAACATTCCGTTTTGCTGCAAGGCACCCGGCCGTCCCGGCGTTTACTGAAGTTCAACCGCGTGCGCGTGTGGTACTGCACGGCTGATGAGGACGGCGGACGGCGCTTCTCGGAGCGTGCGCTCCGGAATGCTCCCCGGCATCATCCGGATCGACCGCTGTCCGGTGGCGCCCACGGCCACGAGGTCCGGGCGAAGGCGCCGGATCTGCTCCCGCAGCCGGAGCCACGGGTCGCCCCGCAGCACGGCCGTGCGCGTGTTCGTGAAGCCGGCCTGGTGGTACTCCCGCGCCTCCACGGCGAGCGCGTCCGATGCCTCCCGCGCACGGGCACGCGCCACACGGCCGATGCCCGGGGCGAAGCGTCGAGCGTGCGACGGGAACGCCTCGGTCGGCGGCCCCTCCGCGACCACGCGGATCAGCGTCACCTCCGCCCCCGGGATGGGGCCGAGCGCGCGCAGCGTCCGAAGCGCGGCGCGGGCGTCGGCGGAGCCATCGTGCGCGACGAGGATGCGCCGGGGCAGCGCCTGCTGGCGGAGGACCAGCACAGAGCAGGGTGCCTGCCGCGCGACGAGCGCGGAGGTGCTGCCCAGCAGCAGGCGGTGCGCGGAGCGTTGGGCGTGGCTGCCCATGACCACCAGGTCGGGGCGCACGTCGGCCGCCACCGCCACCACCCGGGGGCCGGCGAGGCCGCTCACGGTCACGCCCTCCACGCGCCCGGGAAGCCGTGCGACGAGCGCCAACTGGGACGCAAGGAGGGTGGTGCCGTCGGTCGCTGCCTCGCGGTTCCCGAGCAGCCTCCGCGCCACGTCCAGCGTGGGCGGCTCATCCACCGTGACGACGGTGAGCAGGTCGTCCGGGCGGTGGCAGAGACGGGCGAGCGCGGGCAGCACGCGTCGTGCACCAGGAGAGCCGTCAGAGGGCCAGAGGACGTGCATGGAGTGGCTCGGTCAATCGGCACGGACGGGGCGGCGCTGGGTGTAGGCAAGATGTTGTCGATCGGTTATAGTCCGGCTCACCTTGTGACAAAAAGCGCAAAGGTGCCCCTACGACGTAGGGCAGGGTTCGCATTTCCCCTCGGGTGGTTTACCAGTTGCGGTACGATCCGCAATCCCCCTCCAGAGAGGCAGTGCAGCCGATCCGAATTGAGACGCTGATGAGGTCGATCGCCCACCGCCGCAGCATTGCCGCCGTGTTTGCGGGCGACCTCGCCGGGAGGGTGACTCGATGAACGCGCCCGGACTCCCCCCTGCCCAGGGACTCTACAACCCCGCGTTCGAGCACGACGCCTGTGGCGTCGGCTTCATCGTCCACCTCAAGGGCAAGCGCTCCCACCAGATCGTCCAGGACGGCATCCTGGCGCTGGAGAACCTCGATCACCGAGGCGCTTCCGGCGCGGAGCCGAACACCGGCGACGGTGCGGGCATCCTGATCCAGGTACCGGATGCCTTCTTCCGGCACGAGTGCGCCGCGCTGAACATTCGCCTCCCCGATGCGGGCGAGTATGGCGTCGGCCTGCTCTTTGCTCCGAAGGATCAGGCTGCGCGCGAGCAGGCGATGCGCCTGTTCACCACCATCGCCGAGGAGGAGGACACGCACGTCCTCGGCTGGCGCGACGTGCCGACGGACTCGGTGGCCGCGGACGTGGGGGCCACCGCTCTCGTCGCGGAGCCGCACATGCTCCACGTGTTCGTGGCGCGCGGCTCCACGCAGGCTGATCAGGACGCGCTGGAGCGCCGCCTGTACGTGGTGCGGAAGCGGTTCGAGAAGGCCGTGGAGCGCGCCGACATCCCGGGCGCGGAGATGTGTTACTTCGCGAGCCTCTCGTCCCGCACGCTCGTCTACAAGGGCATGCTGACGACGATGCAGCTCCGGAAGTACTTCCCGGACCTGGACGACCCGCGGGTGATCAGCGCGCTGGCGATGTTCCACTCGCGCTTCAGCACCAACACCTTCCCGTCCTGGAAGCTCGCCCACCCGTACCGGATGATTTCGCACAACGGCGAGATCAACACGCTGCGCGGCAACATCAACTGGATGACCGCGCGCGAGGCGCACTTCGAGTCGCCGCTGTTCCCGGACGTGAACAAGATCGTCCCGGTGGTGGACGAGCACGGCAGCGACACGGCGATCCTCGACAACGCCGTGGAGTTGCTCGTGCAGGCGGGCTGGCCCCTGCCGCACGCGATGATGATGCTGATCCCGGAGGCGTGGAGCGGGCACACGACCATGCCGAAGGAGAAGCTGGCGTTCTACGAGTACTACAGCACCGTGATGGAGCCGTGGGACGGCCCCGCCTCCGTCGCCTTCACGGACGGCCGCAATATCGGCGCGGTGCTGGACCGGAACGGCCTGCGGCCGTCCCGCTTCATCGTCACCAAGGACGACATCGTCCTCATGGCCTCCGAGGTCGGCGTGCTGCCGATCGACCCGGAGCGCATCGTCAGCACCGGCCGCCTGGAGCCCGGCAAGATGTTCCTCGTCAACCTCGAGGAAGGCCGGATCATCGACGACACCGAGCTGAAGATGGGGCTGGCGACCTCCCGCCCGTACGCGGAATGGCTGCAGGAGCACGTCCACCCGCTGGAGGCGCTCGCGCAGGGTGACCCGGCGCCGTCCCTCTCCGGCGAGGCGCTGCTCACGCAGCAGCAGGCGTTCGGCTACAGCCTGGAGGACCTCAAGTACATCCTCGCGCCGATGATGGCGAACTCAGAGGAGAGCGTGGGGTCGATGGGCACGGACACGCCGATCGCCGTGCTGTCCGACCACGCGCAGCCGCTCTACAACTACTTCCAGCAGTTGTTCGCGCAGGTGACGAACCCGCCGCTGGACGCGATCCGCGAGGAACTCGTCACCTCCGTGCACACGGTGATCGGGCCGGAGGGCAACCTCCTGGATCAGGCGCTGTCCGACATCCACGTCGTGAAGCTGGACAACCCGTTCATCGACAACGAGGACCTGGCGCGGATCAAGGCGCTGAAGGATCACCCGTACTTCCGCACCGCCGTGCTGCCGATGCACTTTGACCCGGCCGGCGGCCAGCACGCCCTTGAGGCCGCGATGACGGAACTGTGCCGGGCCGCGGACGCCGCCATCGATGGCGGCGCGCGCATCATCGTGATCTCCGACCGCGGCGTGGACCGCACGCACGCGCCGATCCCGTCGCTGCTGGCGGTGGCGGGCCTGCACAACCACCTGGTCCGCGAGCGGAAGCGCACGCAGGTCGGGCTGGTGGTGGAGTCGGGCGAGGCGCGGGAGGTGCACCACTTCGCGCTGCTCATCGGCTACGGCGCGGGCGCGGTGAACCCGTACCTCGCGCTGGACGGCATCCACCGCCTGCACGAGGACGGCTTCGTGGACACCTCGCTGGACGCGCACGAGGCGGGCTACCACTACCTGAAGGCCGTGAAGAAGGGCGTGGTGAAGGTGATGTCCAAGATGGGCATCTCCACCGTGCAGTCCTACCGCGGCGCGCAGATCTTCGAGGCGATCGGACTGTCGCCGGAGTTCATCGACCGTTACTTCACGAAGACCGTCTCCCGCATCGACGGGATCGGCATCGAGGAGGTGCAGCAGGAGTCGCTGACGCACCACCAGCGCGCGTTCCCGACGCGCGAGGGCGCGGTGCACGACCTCCAGTGGGGCGGCCAGTACCAGTGGCGCCGCGACGGCGAGTACCACCTTTTCAACCCGGAAACGGTGTTCCGCCTGCAGCACGCCACGCGCACCGGCCGCGAGGAGATCTTCCGCGAGTACTCCAAGCTGGTGGACGACCAGAGCCGCAACCTCGCGACGCTGCGCGGCCTGTTCGAGATCAAGCCGGCCGGCCCGGCCGTCCCGCTCGACGAGGTGGAGCCTGTCGAGGCGATCTACAAGCGCTTCAAGACCGGCGCCATGTCGTACGGCTCGATCAGCGCGGAGGCGCACGAGACGCTCGCCATCGCCATGAACCGCATCGGCGGCAAGAGCAACACGGGCGAGGGCGGCGAGGACCGTCGACGGTTTACGCCGGACCCGAACGGTGACTCGCGCCGCAGCGCCATCAAGCAGGTGGCGTCCGGCCGCTTCGGCGTGACCAGCGAATACCTGGTCAACTCGGACGAGATCCAGATCAAGATGGCGCAGGGCGCGAAGCCCGGCGAGGGCGGCCAGCTGCCCGGCCACAAGGTGTACCCGTGGATCGCCGAGACCCGGCACTCCACCCCCGGTGTGCCGCTGATCAGCCCGCCGCCGCACCACGACATCTACTCGATCGAGGACCTGGCGCAGCTCATCCACGACCTGAAGAACGCCAACACCCGCGCGCGCATCAGCGTGAAGCTGGTCGCCGAGGTCGGCGTGGGCACCGTGGCGGCCGGCGTCGCGAAGGCGAAGTCGGACGTGGTGCTGATCTCCGGCCACGATGGCGGCACCGGCGCCAGCCCGCTCACCTCGCTCAAGCACGCCGGAGTGCCGTGGGAACTCGGCCTGGCCGAGACGCAGCAGACGCTCGTCCTCAACGGCCTGCGCGACCGCATCCGCGTGGAGGTGGACGGCCAGCTGAAGACGGCGCGGGACGTCGTCGTCGGCGCGCTGCTCGGCGCAGAGGAGTTTGGCTTCGCGACGGCGCCGCTGGTGGTCATGGGCTGCGTCATGATGCGCGTCTGCCACCTGGACACCTGCCCGGTCGGCATCGCCACCCAGAACCCCGTCCTGCGCGAGCGGTTCGAGGGCAAGGCGGAGCATGTGGTCAACTTCTTCCGCTTCATCGCGGAGGACATCCGCCGCTACATGGCGGAACTTGGCTTCCGCACGATGGACGAGATGGTCGGCCGCAGCGACCTGCTGGACATGCGGAAGGCCGTGGGCCACTGGAAGGCGCGCGGCCTGGACCTGTCGCAGATCCTCTACCGGCCGGAGGTCGGCCCGGAGGTTGCGACGCACGCGATCACCACGCAGGACCACGGCATCGAGCGGGCGCTCGACCAGCAGTTCCTGACGCTGGCCGCGCCGGCCCTCGACCGAGGCGAGCCGGTGACGATCGACATGCCGATCCGGAACGTGAACCGCACCGTGGGCACGATCCTCGGCGCGGAGGTCAGCCGGCGGTACGGCAACACCGGCCTGCCGGACGACACCATCCAGATCAACCTCACCGGCTCGGCCGGCCAGTCGTTCGGCGCGTTCGTCCCGGCGGGCATCACGCTCCGCCTGGAGGGCGACACGAACGACTACGTGGGCAAGGGCCTCTCTGGCGGCAAGATCATCGTGGCGCCCTCCAAGCGGGCGACGTTCGTGCCGGAGCAGAACATCGTCATCGGCAACGTGGCGCTGTACGGCGCCACGAGCGGCCTCGCGTTCTTCCGCGGCATCGCGGGCGAGCGGTTCGCTGTCCGCAACAGCGGCGCGATGACGGTGGTGGAGGGCGTGGGCGACCACGGCTGCGAATACATGACAGGTGGGCGCGTGGTCGTCATCGGCCGCACGGGGCGCAACTTCGGCGCCGGCATGAGCGGCGGCATCGCCTACGTGCTGGACGAGGCGGGCGACTTCGAGACCCGCTGCAACATGGAGATGATCGCCTTCGAGGAGATGGGGGACGACGACCGCGAACTGGTCCGCGGCCTCCTCTCCCGGCACGCGGAGTACACCGGCAGCACGGTCGCGGAGCGACTGCTCAACGACTGGCCGGGGAGCGCGGCGCGCTTCGTGAAGGTGATGCCGAAGGAGTACCGCCGGGTGTTGAACCAGCAGGCGGAGCAGGTGGGTAAGGCGCAGGTGGCGTAATGGCGAAGCCCACCGGATTCCTGGAGTTCGGCCGCGAGACGCCCACGCGTCGCCCGGTCGGCGAACGTGTCCGCGACTGGCTGGAGGTCTACGAGGACTTCCCGACGGAAGCGCTCCGCCGGCAGGCGGCACGCTGCATGGACTGTGGCATCCCGTTCTGCCACCAGGGGTGTCCGCTGGGCAACATCATTCCGGACTGGAACGACCTGGTGTACCGGGGCCAGTGGGAGGAGGCGATCGCACGCCTCCACGCCACGAACAACTTCCCGGAGTTCACCGGCCGGCTCTGCCCCGCCCCGTGCGAGGCTGCGTGCGTCCTGGGCATCAACCAGGACCCGGTGACCATCAAGCAGGTCGAACTCACGATCATCGAGCACGCGTTCCGCGAGGGCTGGATCCACCCGGAGCCGGCGGCGCGGAAGACCGGCAAGAAGGTCGCCGTGATCGGCTCCGGCCCGGCAGGCCTGGCCACGGCGCAGCAGCTCGCGCGCGCCGGCCACGAGGTGACCGTCTTCGAGCGCGCCGACCGCATCGGCGGCCTGATGCGCTACGGCATCCCGGACTTCAAGATGCAGAAGGAGTTCCTGGACCGCCGCCTGGCCCAGATGGAGGCGGAGGGCGTCACGTTCCGGCCGTCCGTGAACGTGGGCGTGGACATCGACGCGCGAGAACTGCAGCAGCAGTTCGACGCGCTCTGCCTCGCGGGCGGCGCCACCCAGGCGCGTGACCTGCAGGTGCCCGGGCGGGAGCTCAAGGGCGTCCACTTCGCCATGGAATACCTGCCGATGCAGAACAAGCGGAACGCCGGCGACGAGATCGGCGACGAGCAGTTCATCTCCGCTGCCGGCAAGCGCGTGATCATCCTCGGCGGTGGCGACACCGGCGCGGACTGCCTCGGCACCGCCATTCGGCAGGGGGCGACGGAGGTGTTGCAGTACGAGTTGCTGCCGCGCCCGGCCGACTCGCGCCCGGCGGAGAACCCGTGGCCGACCTACCCGAACATCTACCGCGTCTCCTCCGCGCACGAGGAGGGCGGCGTCCGGGATTACAGCATCTCGACGAAGTTCCTCTCCGGCGAGGACGGCGTGCTCAAGAAGCTGCACGGCATCCGCGTGGAGTTCGTCCCCGGACCGGACGGCCGTCCTCAGATGCGTGAGATCCCCGGCACCGAGTTCGAGGAGCCCGTGGACCTGCTCTTCCTCGCGATGGGCTTCCTCGGCCCGGAGAAGGGCGGCCTGATCGACCAGCTCGGCGTGGAACTCACCGAGCGTGGCAACGTGAAGGCGGACGAGCACAAGATGACCAGCGTCCCCGGTGTCTTCACCGCTGGTGACATGACCCGCGGCCAGTCGCTCATCGTGTGGGCGATCGCCGAGGGGCGCACCGCCGCCCGCGGTATCGACGCGTACCTGATGGGCGAGAGCGTCCTCCCCGCGCCGCTGTAGCGCTGAGGCTTCGACGATATGCAGAAGGGCCGCCCACACGGGCGGCCCTTTTCGTTGCGTTGCCTGCGGAGCCCCTCGGGCTAGCCGTTGTAGCGCAGCGCCTCCGCCACCGATACGCGCGAGGCGGACCGGGCCGGGATGAGCGTCATCAGCGCGCTCGCCACGTAGGCGATGGTGACGACCATGATCAGGTTCACCCACGGGTAGGAGAAGTCGATCTCGTTCCCGTTCGTGAACTCGGGCGAGGTCATCAGGTTGTAGGCCAGCGCCCCGCCCAGGATGACGCCCATCGCGATGCCGGTGAGGGCGATGAAGGACGACTCCAGGAAGAACGTCCACGCCACCAGCCGTCGCGAGTAGCCGATCGCGCGCAGCATCCCGATCTGCTGACGCCGCTCCGCCACCGAGCGGAACGAGATCACGCCGAGCGCCGCGATGCCGACGATCAGCCCGAGGCCCATGAACGACTGGAAGAGGATGAAGAACGCATTCGACGCGGCCGCCGCGTCATCGATCGTCTGGCGAATCGAGGTGGCCTGCACGCCACGCTCGATCAGCGCCGACTCGATGGCGCGGGCGATCTCGATCGCGCCGTCCTTGCTCGGGTCCACGGTCTGGACGAAGAAGCGGTCGAACTCGCCGCCGCCGAACGACTCATCCAGCACCTGCGGGCCCACGAAGATCGAGGCGAAGTCGATGATCGCCCCACCCACGCTGCCCTTGAGGATGCCGATGATCTTGAACTCGACCGTGTGGCCGCTGACAGGGTCCTGGATGGTGAGCGGGATCGGCTCCCACGGCGCCGCCTGCAGGTCCGCGGCGGTCTGTGGCAGGAGGAACTGCGCGCCTGGGGGGCCACCAAAGGCGCCGGGCACGGTCAGGCGTGTCTCGTCCACCACGGCGAGCGTGGGGTCGGCGAGGAGCGCCTGCATCACCGCCTGGTCCGAGTCGTAGCCGGTGGCACGGGACAGCATGGGGAAGTTCGCGGACGCCGTGAACTCCTGGTCCACGCTCCGGAGCCGGTAGAACGGCCGGTCGGACGGTTCCTCGCCGGGGGCGAGCACCGGCTCCTTCAGCGGCTCCAGGACACGCGCGGCCGTGCCGCGCATCGCCCCGACCGCCGTGATGCTGGCGTCCACGTCGAACCCGGCCTCCGCAAGGGCGATCCGCAGGTCCTCGATGCGGTTGTTCGGGCTCGCCTCCACCGCGACCTGGTAGCCGCCGGTCGCCTCCTCGCCCAGGAAGAGCTGGGTGAAGTTGTAGTTCAGCGTGGCCATCACGACGAGCGAGAAGACGACGAGGCCGAACATGGCGATCGCCATGCCGGTGCGGAACCTCGACGCGAGGGGGTAGGCCACGGCGGTGCGGATCGCCGGCACCAGGCCGCCGAACAGCACGCGCAGGGCGCTCACGACCTTCAGGAGGAGGTCCGCGTTGAAGATCACGAACAGGGTGGCGGAGGCCGTGATGCAGATGCCGGAGACGAAGAACATCTCCAGGTTACCGGTCACCACCGGGTGGCCGAGGCCCACCAGTGAGAACAGGCCGTTCAGCGGGTCGTTCCAGCCCTTGCCGGCCTCGGAGAAGAACGAGAACGGCAGCGGCAGCAGCCAGTACCAGATGAGGAGCGCGCTGGCGACGGTGAACGCCGGCCGCGAGCGGCCGCCGAAGTAGACCCACAGCATCGCCACGGCCAGCACGGCGGCGGTCGTGCCGCCCGTGTAGGCGAACGCCTGCTGCGACACCCAGCCGCCCCACCAGGTGGCGATGAGGCCACCGAGGAGCATCACCACGGCCCAGCCGCCGGCATTGCGCCGCGCGCGGACGCGGAGCCTCGGCACGAACCGCGCGAGGATCGCGTGGAGGAGCCGGAGGAACGTGAACGGCGGGACGAACCAGAGCAGCATCCACAGCACCGCGAAGGTGGCGTTCACCAGCCCTCGGGCGCTGCGGTTCTCGCCACGGAGCGGCTGAGGCTCGTCGATGTCGCGGATCGCGCGGACGATGTTCAGGTTCGCCGCGCGCCACGAGGCGATGGTCACCGTCAGGAACGTGATCACCACGCCCAGGCAGTAGGCGACCGCGAAGCCGACCGGGTTCGCGTGGAAGGCGATGTTCAGCCCGAAGTCGGCGAACACCCGCCCCATGACCGTGATCAGCAGGTACGCGACGCCGACGCCGAGCGCGGCGCCGACCAGCGCGGAGCCAACGTTGTACGCCATGCCCTCCGCGATGAACGCCTGCGTCAGGTGTAGGCGCTTCATGCCGATCGCACGCGCCATGCCCATCTCCGCCCGCCGCTCCGCCGCGAGCATGATGAACGTGAGGAAGATCAGCATGATCCCGGCCGCGATGGAGAACAGGCCGAAGATCAGGAAGAACGAGACGAACACGGAGCCGATGATCTCGGCGAACCCGACCGCGGTTGCCTTGTCGGTGCCGAGCGCCGCCGGGAACGCGGTGTCGTCCAGGAAGGCCTCGATGTCCTCTGCCAGCGGGGGGATGAGGTCGATGGTGTCGCGGACGCCGCCGGTCGCGGAGATGACGATCAGCGAGAGCGCGTCCGGCTCGCCGGTGATCGCACGCGCGGTGTCCATCCGCGTCACCACGCCGCCGGAGGGCAGGCCGTCCGGGCTCGTGAACGCGGTCTGCGCGGTGAGCGCGTTGTCACGGACAATGTTGCGCACGCGCAGGACGTGGCTCTGGTTGTTGAAGACGACCGTCACGTCATCGCCGGGCGCGATGTTGATGTCGCGCGCCAGGCGCGCGCTCACGTACGCCTCGCCGTCCGCGAGGTCACCGGCGCGGAGCACCTCGCCGTCCTCGGTCACGAGTGCGTCGACGTCGTCGCCGGTCGCCGGGTCGACCCCGACGATCTGGGCGCGTGGCTCGGAGAGGCGCGCGCCCGCGTTGATCGCGGGCACGGACTCCTGCACGAGGCCGGTGATCGCGTCCACGTCCTCACGGCCGCGGAACGCCTCGTCGATGCGGGCGAGGTCGGCGTCGGTCAGCGACTCCTCGCCGGTGGGTGCCTTCGACTGGTCGAAGAAGAGGACGATGTCCGCTTCGTTGTAGTCGTTGTAGATCGCGTTCGTGATCGAGTAGCCGACGGTGTCGCCGGTCGCGAACGCCGCGCTGATGATCAGTGTCGAGAGCATCAGGCCGAGGACGATGAGGACCGTCTGTGCCCGCCGCCGGACGACGTTGCGCAGGCCCATCCGCACGAGCAGCGGGTTGCGCGAGGCGATCCACCCCAGCGAGGCGAAGGCGACCGCCACGATCCCGGCGAGGACCGCGAGGATCGTCGTCAGGGGAACTCCGAACAGGCTATCCATGGTGGCCGTTCCGTTCCTCGCGCTCGATCTCGCCGTCACGCATGTGCACGGTGCGGTGGCAGCGCGCCGCGATCCCCGGGTCGTGCGTGACGATCACGAACGTCTGCTGGTGCTCGCGGTTGAGTTCCTGCATCAGCGCCATGATGTCGTCCGCCGTGTGCGAGTCCAGATCGCCCGTCGGCTCGTCCGCCCAGACGATCGCCGGGTCGTTCACGAGCGCCCGCGCGATCGTCACCCGCTGCCGCTGGCCGCCGGACAGCTGCGCGGGCTTGTGCGTGGCCCACGGGGCCAGGCCCACGCGCTCCAGCGCCTTCAGTGCCTTCTCGCGTGCCTCGGAGGGCTTGGTGCCGGAGACCAGGAGCGGGAGTTCCACGTTCTCCACGGCGGTCAGGACAGGGAGCAGGTTGTAGAACTGGAAGATGAAGCCCATGCGCCTCGCGCGGTACTCCGTCTTCCGGTTGTCGTTCATGTCGGCGAGGTCGACGCCCTCGATGCGGATGCTGCCGGTGGTGACATCGTCGATGCCGGACATGCAGTTCAGCAGGGTGGTCTTGCCGCAGCCGGACGGCCCCATGACCGCCAGCATCTCGCCCTTCGGGACGGTGAGGTTCACGCCCCGGAGCGCCTGTACCTGGACCTCGCCGGTGTCGTACGTCTTCACGAGGTCCGTGACCTCGATGATCGCTTCAGCCATGTGTTCTGCCGCCCTTCGGCCGACACGCGCCGGTGTCAGATTTGCGCAATTTCAGACGATCCAGTGCATACCTGCGTTGCTTCTCGGTCAAGTCAGCAGTTTGAGGACGTTCCTGACGGCCGGATCGTTCCCGAAGCGGGCGCAATCTCTGCCGCGCTGATCGAGGGCCGTACAATCGATCTCGTTGTGGAGGAGGCGCGCGGTGGCCCTGGGCGTACTGCTGGTGCTCATTGGCGGCCTGTTCCTCCTCGACTCGCTCGACATCATCGAGGGCGTCGGGTTCGGGGAACTGTGGCCGGTGATCCTGATCGCGGTCGGCGTGGCGATCATCTACGACCGCCTGCGTCGCAACTGGCGCCGCCGGTGAGTTCTCGCCTTCGCGATGTCCTGTCGCTCACCGTTGGTCTCTACCTCGTCGCGCTCGGCGTCCTGATCGCGCTGCACACCACGGGGACGCGGGACATTGGCGTCGCCGGGCTGGTCGAGGGCGCCGTCGGGCTCTTCCTCATCGCGCTTGGCATCCTCGCGATGCTCGCGGCGTGGCGGGCGCGCCGGTTCGCCCGCCAGCTGAGCCGCGCCTTCGGCCACGTCCGTTCCGGCGAGGCGTGGCGCCTGGAGGAGGGCGTGATCCGCACGGCGATCGGCGACATCCACCTCGACCTCCGCCGGGCGACCCTGCCCGAGGGGGAGACCGAGGCGACGCTGCTGTGCTGGGTGGGCACGATCCAGATCCAGGCGCCCGCGGATGTGGGGCTGGACGTGGAGGCGCAGACCTTCGTCGGTACCGTCGATGTCCTCGGCGTGCGCGAGGAGGGCTTCATCCGCGACATCAACGTCCGCACCGAGGGATACGAGCAGGCGGCACACCGGCTTCGCCTGCGGATCTCGACGGTGATCGGCGAGGTGCTGGTCGTCCGTTCCGAGCGCTGACTGGTGCTACGGCGCCGGCTTCCGCGCCCGCACGAGCACCAGCGGCAACAGCCCGCCGCCCATCGAGGCCTCCACGCGCACCTGCTCGAAGCCGGCCGCGCGCAGCGCCGTGACCGGGTCACGGTGCAACTGGCAGCCGTCCGCCACCGCCGACCACGCGGGAGTGAGCCAGCGCTGTAGGGCCGCGAGCGCACGGTGCTCGGAACGCACGTGCTCGAACAGCCTCACCTCGCCTCCCGGGCGCAGGACGCGGAACAGCTCGCGGGCCGCGCGGTCCAGGTCGGGCACGGAGCAGAGCACGAGGGCCGCAACGGTGGCATCGAATGCGGCCTCCTCGAAGGGGAGCGCCGTCGCGTCCGCCTCAGTGACCTCGATCGCGGCGCGTGCCGCCTGCGCCGCGCGGTGGGCCGCGGGCAGCATGTGCGGGTTGTCGTCCGTCGCGACGACGTGCGCCGCCGGCGGGTAGTGCGCGAAGTTCGAGCCGGGCCCGCAGCCGATCTCCAGCACCCGGCCCGCGAGGTCGCCGACCAGCGTGGCGCGGACGCGGGCGAGCGGGCGGCGCTGGAGGCGGTCGAACGGCCGGTAGATCAGCGCGAACAGCCGCCGTCGCACGGCGTTACCCGCGTGCCGGGCAGCCGGCGCAGCGCTCGAGGGCCGGCTCCGTCGCGTGGACGCCGGCCTCGATGAGGAGCGCGCGCAGCGTCCACAATGGCAGGCCGACGACGGCGCACTCGCACCCCTCGGACTGGGCGACCGGCGCGAAGTCCGGGTCCTGGATGGCGTAGCCGCCGGCCTTGTCGAACGGCGAGCCGGTTGCGATGAAGGCGGCCATCTCCGCCTCGGTGTACGCGCGCATCGTCACGTCGGTGGAGGCGTGGGCGACCGAGGCCGCCCCGTCGCGCACGACGGCGACGCCGGTCACAACCTGGTGCGTGCGGCCGCGCAGCGCGGAGAGCATCGCGTGCGCCTCGGCGGCGTCGGCGGGCTTCCCGAGCAGCCGCCCACCGAGGGCGACCACGGTGTCGCTGCCGATCACCACGGCGCCGGGCTGCCGGGCGGCCACGGCGCGCGCCTTCCGCTCGGCGAGCATCTCAGCGACGCGCACCGGGTCGGTCTCCTCGACCGTCTCGTCCACGTCCGAGATGTCGACCTCGAACGGCACGCCGAGCGCCTCGAGGAGTTCGCGACGCCGGGGCGAGCCGGAGGCGAGGACGACGCGCCGAATGAGGTAGAAGGCCGCGTCTCGTGGTTCGGGCCATCGGAACGGGTCGCCCCACGCGCGAGCAACGTTGACCACTGCGTTGCAGGTCGCCTGAACGGGGTAGAGGAGCCCGAACAGCGAAATGCTGACGGGCCATCCGTGGTCAATCCTGAACTCCGGCCCGGCGTCGTCATTCGGGCTGAGTGCCGAGAACTGGGGCGACTCTCGTTCGGCGCGATGTTCGGCCATGTGCTCGATGGCACCGCGGAGGTGGATCAAGCCGGCCGACTGGAACTCCCGCCGAAAGGCCGCGCCAACTCGTGCCCGCTCCCCCGACCAAACGCTCGCCAAGTGCTTCAGGTGGGCCTCAACTTGCGCGAGCGCATTCGCGAGGTACTGCGCTTCGTCGAAGAACCGGGATTGGAAGTCATGCTGCCGCTGCATCGCCACGAACACTTCGTCGGGTGTGGATGCTCCGTTGAGTTCATCAGTTCCCTGAGCAGTCATGCGCCGCGCAGCCACAAGGTCTGCATCCAGTTGCTGGATTCTCGCGAGACAACGGCGGATCGAGTCCGTTGACCAGACCAGTGATGCTTCGAGTCGCCGGATTTGCGAATCCGTGAGTGGGCGTGTATTCGGCATTGCCGTATCCCTGAGCGGTTCTACGCTCGAATACCTAGGTCGCCCGCCTTCGGCATCACGGCCTCAGGCCAGGACGCGGTCGAGCGTGGTGACGCACTCGATGTGCTGGGTGTGCGGGAACATGTCGACGGGCTGCACCTCTCGCACGGCGAAGCCGCCGTCCACGAAGAGGCGGAGGTCGCGGGCCAGCGTGCCGGGGTCGCAGGAGACGTAGACGACGCGCCGGGCGGTGCTGGCGACGATCGCCTCGACGACGCCGGGGAAGAGCCCGGCCCGCGGCGGGTCGATCACCACCACGTCCGGGTCTGGGGTCATGCCGGGGAGGGTGTCCTCCACCTTGCCGACGACGCGCGTGACGTTGTTGAACTGCGCGAGGTTCTTGCCGGCGTCCACCCCGGCCGCGGCGGACTCCTCGACCGTCACGACGTGCTCCACCCACCGCGCGAGTTGCGCGGCGAACGTGCCGACGCCCGCATAGGCGTCCACGACGATGCGAGGGCGCACGGCCTGCACGCGCTCCACGACGAGGGAGACGAGTTCCTCCGCCTGGCGGGTGTTCACCTGGAAGAACGCGGGGCCCGAGATGCGGTACGGGACGCCGAGGAGTTGCTCCACGTAGTGGGTCTGGCCGGACGGGAGGTCCTTCGGGCGCTGCCCGGGCCGCCACTGGAGGTGGGGCTGCAGCATCTCGTCCTGCGTGTGCTCGCCCACGCGCACCGACAACTGGTGCGCCTGCATCGTGCGGTCCTGGGTCTCCGCCAGTACCTCGTTCACGCGCGGGAGGGCGATGGCGCACGACTCGATGCGCATGAAGTGGTGCGTGCCGCGCTGCATGAAGCCGATCTGGCCGTCACGCCGCACGGTGAAGCGGACGTGGTTCCGGTAGGCCCACGGCTCCTCCATGCCGAGCATCGGGCGGAGGACCGCCTCGACGTTGTCCGGGGTGAACCGGCCGATGCGCTGCAACTGGTCGGCGACCACGCTCGTCTTCAGCGCCAGTTGCTCCTCGTAGGCCACGTGCTGCAACTGGCAGCCGCCGCAGCGGCCGAAGTACTGGCAGCGGGGCGTGACGCGGTGCTCGGACGCGTCGAGGACGAGGACGGCGGTCGCTTCGAGGTAGTCGGAGCGGTCGGTGGTGATCTCGGCGATCACGCGCTCGCCCGGGAGCGCGAACTCCACGAACACGACGCGGCCGTCCGGGTGGTGGCCGACGGCCTTCCCGCCCGAGGCGAACCCCGTGAGCGTGATCTCGATCGGCACGAGCGGCCGGTTGTGCGCCTTCCGGTCCTTCCGGTTGCGCGGGTTCGGGATCGGCTCAGGGACGATCGAGGTCGGGATGATGGGGATCGCGAGGGGGTGGGGCATCTATCCATCCTACGTGCGGCGGAGACGCGAGGCGAACCGGCGTCCAGTACCATGCTGGCCTGCCGCCCGAGCATCGATCCCGGAGAGGACGCCCGCATGCCCCGCGTCTCCGCGGCCGCGCTGAAGCCGCTCGCCGCGCTCACGAAGTCGATCGTCTCGATCCCCACCGGCTCCTTCAACGAGCGCCACGTCCACACGGCCCTCGCCGCGTTCGCGGCGGAGCGCGGCCTGACCTACCGCGAGGACGCCCACGGCAACGGCCTGATCGAGTACCGGCGGGGCCGTCGGACGCGCCCGCTCGTCCTCGGTGCGCACACGGACCACCCCGGCTTCGTGGTGACCGAGGTGCGCGGCAAGCGGCTGATGCTGGAGTTCCGTGGCGGCGTCTCCGCGGAGTACGGGCGTGGTGAGCCGCTCCGCCTCTACGACGAGGCCGGCGTCCAGGCAGGTGTCGCTCGCATCACCTCGATCGCGACGAGCACCGCGCCGAACCGGTGGGCACGACGCCTCACGGGCGCGCACGCCACGCTGGTGGAGGGTGCGGCAGCCGCCGGCGACCTCGCGCTGTGGGATGTGCCAGCGTGCCGCATCCGTGGGGCGCTGGTGGAGGCGCGCCAGTGCGACGACCTCATCGGCGTGGTGAGCATCCTCTGGACGCTCGACATGCTGGTGCGCGACCGCGTGGATGCGCATGTCATTGGCCTGTTCACGCGCGCCGAGGAGGTCGGGCTCGTCGGCGCGGCGGCGGTCGCGGCCTCGGACGTGCTGCCGAAGGGCGCGCTGGTCGTGGCGGTGGAGTGCTCCTCGGCGGCCGGTGGGCGCGCGGAGCAGGGCGGTGGCCCGGTGATCCGCGTGGGGGACATCGGCCACATCTTCTCGCCGCGCATGAGCATGTGGATGACCCAGGTCGCGCGGGAGATGCAGGCGGCCGACCCCGCGTTCCGCTTCCAGCGGAAGTTGATGGACGGCGGCACGACCGAGGCGACGGCGTACGACCTCATGGGGTACGAGACCGGCGCGGCGTGCGTAGCGCTGGGCAACTACCACAACATGGGCGAGGCGAAGCGGATCGCGCCCGAGACCGTCCACCTCGGCGACATCGATGGCCTCGCGCGGCTGTTCGTGGGGATGGCGCAGAACACCCGGCGGATCGACGAGGTCCACCGCGCCGCGCAGACGCGCTGGGCCGGCATCGGCAAGGATGCCGCCGCGCGCCTCGCGGCCGGGCGGTAGCCGGCTAGAGGTACTTCGCCGGGCTGCTCTGTTCGGCGAGTGCGATGGTCTCGAGGATCGCCGGGGCGACCTGCTCCACGGCTTCGGCGGCCCCCGCGTGGTCCTTGCCCTCCAGCGGCAGCAGGCGGAGACGCGGGTTCAGTGCCTGCGCCCGCTTTGCGCCTTCGTACGGTGCGTCGTCCGTGCCGACGTACAGCAGGATCGGCATCTCAGCGAGGCGGACGGCCTGCTCCGCGCCACCCCAGCGGGCGCCCTCGTTGCGGCATGCCTTCAGCGCGGCCACGTCGTGCTTGCCGGCCTCGAAGGCGGCCTTCACGGCCGCGTTCCGCTTCAGCGCGCCCTGGTAGTAGGCATCGAAGTCCGCGGTCGCGTTCGCGAGGCGGCCAGGGTCGCGCATCGGCGAGGCCCCACCCACGGAGAGCGAGGCGAACCGCTGCGGCGCGTAGATGAGCGTGGAGAAGCCCATCATCCCGCCCATCGAGTAGCCGACGTAGTGAGCGCGGGCCACGCCTTCCGCCTGCAGCACAGCGACGATGTCCAGCACCCGCGTGCGGGTGTCGTACGCCTCGGCCGCATGGGGCTTGTCCGAGAGACCGTGGCCGCGCGCGTCCATCAGCAGGATGCGGTAGCGGTCACGGAACCGGTCGACGTAGCCACGCGCACGCCACGACTCGAGGTCGGCGAGGAAGCCGTGGTGCATGATCACCGGCGGTGCGCCGGCGGTCCCATCGGTCTCGTAGTGGATGCGGACGCCGTCGTTCTCGGCGTAGGGCATCATGCACCTCCCTCGGTCGTGGCGAGCGCGTCCCCGTCCGGGGCGAGGTGCTAGACCTCGCCGACGGTCGGGATCGTCTTCAGTTCGCTGATGATGTCCGCGATCTGGGCCTCTTCGTCCGGGTTCTTCGGCTCGGCGGAGAAGGAGATCGTGGTGTTGATGCCGGCGTACTTCTCGCGCATCTTGCCGGGCAGTTCGTCCCACGTCCCGATGACGCAGAACTCCTCCATCATGTCGTCCGTGATCAGGCCGACCATGTCGTCCCACTTGCCCTCGACGGACAGCCGGTGGAGTTGCGCCGCCTCGTCCGCCCAGCCGTGGATCTTCATGACGTTGGAGTAGGAACGGGTGGATGCGTAGAAGGAGATCTGACGACGGGAGCGCTCCTTCGCCTTCGCGACCTCCTCCTCCGTCTTGCCGGTGACGATGAAGCCACCGCCGCGCACCTGCACCTGCGACACGTCCTTGCCGGCGCGGCGGGCACCCTCGTGCACCGCGGGAATGAGGACCTCGCGGATGTACTTGAAGGTGCTGAAGCCGTGGATGGCGATGCCGTCGCAGACCTCACCGGCCAGGCGGGCGTTGAACGGGTTCACCGCGGAGACCAGCACGGGGATGTTCGGGTGCTCGATCGGGCCGGGGTTGAAGAACGGGCTGGTCAGCTTGTACTGGTAGAACTCCCCCTCGTAGTTCGGCTTGGTGCCGTTCTGCCAGGAGTCCCAGATCGCGCGCATGCAGTTGATGTAGTCGCGCAGGTGCGGCCCCGGCGGCTGCCACGGCACGGAGAAGCGCCGCTCGTTGTGGCCCTTCACCTGCGTGCCGAGCCCGAGGAAGAACCGCCCGCCCGAGTACCGCGCGAGGTCCCACGCGATGTTCGCGGAGATGTGGGGGACGCGCGGGAAGGCGATCGCCACGGAGGTGCCGAAGTGCATCCGCTCCGTGTGCTCCGCCACCAGCGTCAGCGGCAGGAACGGGTTGTGCTGGGTCTCGCCGCAGGCGACGGCGTCGTAGCCCAGGCGCTCGTACAGGCGGGCCTTCTCGGGGACCTCCCGGAGATCGGTCCCGATCCCGGTGCTGACGCTCATCGGCATGGAGTGGCTCCTCGTCGCTTGCTCACGCGGACGCTCTCGCGCCACCGGAGCGGGCTGCGAGGCGGGCGCATCGTAGCACCGGGCGGGAGGCGAGGAGGGTGCGTCTGGGGCGGGCGCCAGGTCTACTCGCGGCGCTCGAGGATGCCCCAGACCGCCTCTTCCGTGGCCGGCTGGACACGGCCCTCGCGCAGGAGACGCACGACGAGGCGGCTGTCGTAGCCGACGTCACGCATCCGGTCACGGATCGCCTCGATCCGCGCGTGGTAGCCGAGGCAGACGGCGAGGATCAGTTCCCACTCGAGGGGGGTGCAGAGGACGCCCACCGGGGGCATGCCGGGCTGGGGCGTCGGCAGTTCCACGCGCGTCCGCGCGTCCCAGAGCGAGGGCACGTCGCGCGGGACCAGCGACTCGTACGGCCCGTGAAACACCGGGTCGCCGAAGACGAAGACCGGGACGCCGTGGCGCATGAAGTGCAGCCGGTTGGCGGCCAGGTGCGCGCCCTGCCCCCAGTCGCACGGGACGCCGAGCATCTCACCGAGTGCCTCCAGGGCCGTCTCGGTGGTGATGAACTCCAGGTTCGGGGAGGCGGCCTGCACCCCCTGCAACCGCACGGCGGTCGCGCCGATCAGCGCCCAGGGGGCGTCCGAGCAGGCCTCTTCGATGACGCGCACCAGCGGGCCCAGGACGGCGTCCTGGTGGGACTCGGGGCTCAGGCCCGGGTCAAGGGGCACACGCACGCTCCGTTGCCTGGGGGAGGTCGGGACGGTGCGCGGGGCGTCAGGGACGCCCGCGAATCGGGATCATAACGGTCGGCGCCCTTACACGCTGCCCGTCTGGACACCGCGTGCACATCGATGAGTGACATAACTGACACAACGAACGGATGCCGCCCGTCTTCGTTTGAACATCCGCACGGGGCCCTCCTGGCGGGGTGAGCCCCCTCGAAGCGGAACGAAGGAGGAAGAGCATGCGCATTCGCACGACCGCATGGCGTACCGGCTGGCGCGTGGTCCCCGCGACCGTGGCCGCCGGCGTGCTGGCGTTTGGCATCGCCGGTGTCGCCTCGGCGCAGGTCAACACCGCGCCGGCGCCGCAGAACGACACGGCGACGACGAACGAGGACACGCCTGTCACGATCAACGTGCTCCTGAACGACACCGACCCGGACGGGAACACGCTGACGCTGCAGAGCGTGGCGAACGGCGCGAAGGGCACCACGGCGATCAACGCCGGCCAGGTCCTCTACACGCCGAACGCCAACGCGAACGGCACGGACACGTTCACCTACGTGGTCTCGGACGGCGCGCTCAGCGCCTCCGCGAACGTCACCGTCACCATCACCCCGGTCAACGACGCCCCCGTCGCCGTGGCCGACTCGGTGACGGTCACGAAGGACACGCCGAAGGTGATCGCGGTCCTGGCCAACGACTCGGACGTCGATGGCGACGCCCTGACGGTGGCGTCCGTCTCGATCCCCGGTCACGGCACCGCCGTGATCACGGACGGGACGAAGGTGACCTACACGCCGGCCACCGGCTACACCGGCACGGACACGTTCACCTACGTCGTGACGGACGGCGCGCTGACGGCGGCCTCCACGGTGAACATCACCGTGAAGGCGTCCACCTCCACCGGCGGCACCTCCGACAAGGTGAAGGCGGCGTGCGAGGCGTACGCCTCGCTGGACGGTGGCCTGACGGCGCTCTGCCGCCTCTACCTCTCCGAGCAGCTGCCGCGGTGGGCGCAGGAGAACATCGGCAACGTCATCCTCCGGCGCGTCGGTGAGTTCAACAAGGCGGAGGTCATCTGCGCCGCGACGAACACGGACCCGAACATCACCGCGCTCTGCACCATCTACAACAACCCCGCCTCCCCCGCGTGGCTGAAGAAGGAGATGGGCAAGGTCATCGAGCAGTACGTGAAGGCGTCCGGCTCGGTCGAGGTGGAGAAGGACAAGTCCAAGGACAAGGGCAAGACCAAGACCAAGGGCCACTCGAAGTCCTGGTCGGCGGGCTGGCACCGCTAGTCACGGTCCGGCCGAGGCGGTGCGGCCTCCCTCGTCGCCCGCCTCATCACCCGCCCGCGGGGGCGCCTCACCAGAGGCGCCCCCGTCTCGTTGAGGGCGGTCGCTACCCCTCGACCGGCTCGAGGGGGGCGACCACGGCGGGGCGGAGCCAGAAGAACGGCTCCGATTGCCCCGGCTGGAGCAGCAGGTCGCCGGGCTTCGAGGCGCCGCAGCCGAGGCTGAACCACGTGATGCCGGAGCCGTCCGGCGCGACCCACACCTGCCGCCCCTCGCCGCGCTCGAACGCGAGCACGAGGATGAACGTGGGGGCGTCGCCGCCCGCGCCCACCACCGCGTAGAGGCGCAACGGGCCCGGCTCGCCCGCCACCACCTCGCTCGCGAGGAACTCGTCCAGGTGCGCCTCCAGGTCCGCGGCCGGGCGCACCGCGCCGGGGCAGGCGGAGGGTGGCGGCACGTTCGCCATCTCCGAGGCAGGTGCCACCACCCGCAGTATTGCCGCGCGGTCGCCGCCGGTCAGGACGCGCGCCGCCTCGTCCAGCACCGGGATGCCCGTGGAGGTGCCGGGTGGGTGCATCGGCCCGACGAACTCGAAGTCGCCGGCGCCGGGGGTGATCGACGGCAACGCCGCTGCCGTCCCCACCTGGACCCACGCGCCGTTGTTCACGACCCAGCCGATCCCCGGCAGGCCCAGCCAGTTGCCGCCCGCACCGGTGCCGCTCACCGGCACCTCCGCGCCGGTGTTCAGCCGGCCGACCACCGGGAAGTTCGAGCCCGGCCCCGTGCGCACGTTCAGGTCGTCCGTGGTGATGCGCGCGGTGGCGACAGCCGGCCACTGCACGACGGGTGTCGGCTCGGGCGTGGGCGTCGAGGTCGGCGTCGCCTCGACCGTGGGGGCCGGCGTGGGGGTAGCCTCGTCGCCGCCGCACCCGGCCGCCACGAGCACCGCCAGTCCCACCGCCGCCACGATCATCCGTCGTCGCACGTCGTCACCTCCGCGCCTCGGTCCGGTGGGGAGCCCCGATGGTACAGGGCAGCCGGAGGGCGGGGTCGGTCACCCGAACGGCACGGGATGTCCGGGACGTTGTGCGCTACGCGCTGTCTCACCGAGGAGCGACGATCGAGGGGCCACTTGGGAGCGGGGCAGGGGGCCGGTATGTTGCGTCGAGGCATTCTGGTGGGTCTGCTGGCCGCGGGCTGGGTGACCCTCGGGGCGTGCTCCTCGGCTGGCCCCGCTACCCCCGCCGCCACCTCGACCACAGCAGCGACCGCCACTGTGACGGCCGCACCAGGCGAGGCGAGCCCGACCGTGACGGCGACCGCCACGGTCACGCCTGCCGCGTCGCCGTCCGCCTCCGTCAGCCCGACCGGCACGCCCGAGGCGTCTCCCACCGCCGCCACCCCGCCGCCGGGCGGTGCGACCTCCACGCCGGCGCCGGCGGCCACGCCACGCGCGACGTCGACCCCCAATGCGACCGCGACGCCGGCGGCGACAGCGACCGCCGCTCCGCCGCAGGTGGGGTCATGGACCTCGACGGCCGCGCCGGCCGGGGCGGTCTCGACCTCGAGTGAGTGGATCGCGGTTGCCGCGCCGGGCGGGAAGACGATCCTCGCGAACGTGATCCGGCCGGGCGGCGCCGGCGCTCGGCCCGTGATCGTGTTGCTGCACGGTCAGAGCGGCTTCTCGAACGCGTACCTCTCGCTCGGCGCCGAGCTGTCCCGTGCCGGGTACGTGGTGGTCGCCGGCTGCTGGTTCGGCGGTCACTACGATGGCTCCTCCACCGCCGACCCGCCGCCCTCGATCACCCTCGCCGGTGGCATCGCCTGCCCGAACGGCCCGACCCTGAAGTCGATCACCTCCGCCGCGGCCACCGAGGATGTGGCGGCGCTGGTGACGGCTGCGCGTAGCCTCTCCGGCGTGGAGTCGGGAGGCGTTGCCCTCGTCGGTAACTCGCGCGGATCGATCATCGCGATCCTCACCGAGGCGCTGCGAGGCGGCGGCATCGGCGCGGTCGCCGGCATCGGCGGTGCGCCGCCCGGCGGGGCGCTGCTCGCCGCCGCGATCGCCTCTCCCGTGCTGCTCCTGCAGGGCGAGGAGGACTCCGTGGTGCCGGTGGTGAACGCGCAGTCGCTGGAGGCGGGACTGACCGCCCTCGGTCGGACCGTGGTGGCGCACTACTACCCGCAGCACGGCCACGGCATCCTCTTCGACACGCCGCAGCACTCGGACGCCGTCGCCCGCGTCACCGAGTTCCTGGACACCTACCTGCCGGACTGATGCCATCGCCCGCGTGAGGACGCCCCGACGAGGACTACCATCGCGCCGCTGATCGGAGGGCCTGATGGCGGTCTCGGTGCGGTACATCGTCAACGACGTGGATGCGGCGCTGCCGTTCTACACGGAGCTCCTGGGGTTCACGGTGGTCATGCACTCCGCGCCTGGGTTCGCCTCGATCGCGCGGGGCGACCTGCGCATCCTGCTCAACCGCCCCGGCGCCGGCGGTGCGGGCCAGGCGATGCCGGACGGCCAGTCCCCCGCGCCCGGCGGCTGGAACCGCGTGCAGATCGAGGTCGCCGACCTGGACGCCACCGTGGCGGCGCTACGTGACTCCGGCGCGCGCTTCCGCAACGAGATCGTGACCGGCAACGGCGGCCGCCAGATCCTCGTGGAGGACCCCTCCGGCAACCCGGTCGAGCTGTTCGAGCCGTTCCCCGCGCGCTGACGCCGCTCGACGGTGTTGCGCGGCCATCGCGACGGACGGAACGGTCCTCAGCGGGACGCCGCGGCGCCCCGGCGGGCGCGCCACGCGCGGTAGCGTGGCAGTTGCCAGCGGATGATGCCCGTCCAGGCGAGGAATGGCACCAGCGCGTTCTTGGTGACCACCTCGATCGGGTCACCCCAGCCGTCCGCCGGCTGGAAGGTGATGTAGACCGACATCAGCACGCCGGCCACCAGGTGGACCCACCGAAGCCACGTTGCCGTCCGCATCGCCTCAGCCTCCGCCCTGCCAGTACGCCGCCACAACGGACGCGATAGTACCGGCATCAGTCCAGCCCGCGGCCGCGTCTCGCGCCCCCCGGAGCGACGTGGCGCTCGACCTTCACGCAGCGTCATTGCGATCGGCATCGCGCGCGTGATACTCGATGCGGACAGCAGCGGGTGGGGGTGTGCCGTGACGGAAGCGACATCGGCTGAGATCAGGATGACGGCGTTCCTCGGGAACGAGGACAGCCCCACGATCCGCAACGCGATCCACTCCACCCAGGGCGCGCAGGAGTACGGCTTCCGTGCCGCGCTGGTCGGCGGCGCCACGGTGTTCGGCTGGGCGACCCCCGCGATCCTCGAGGTGCTCGGGCGCGGCTGGCTCGACCAGGGGTGGACGGAACTCGCGTTCCGCAAGCCGACCTACCCCGGCGAGGAGATCACGATCACCGTCGAGGGCGGCCCAGAGCGCGCCACCATCGCGATCGCAGGCCCGGAGGGCGACGTGCGGATCGCGGGCGACCTCGGATGCGGCATCGCGCCCTGGCTGGACGAGGTGTTGCTGAAGACGCCGCTGCGTGACCCCGAGCCGGCGATGCGCGTCCACCCCCGACTGACACACGAGGTCGCCCCGGTCGGCCGGCAGCTCGCGGTCCTCGGCCGCACCGAGTCGCCCGACGAGGTGCGGGAGTACGCCCGGCTCCGGCAGCGCACGGACGACCCGACCTTCACCGGCGAGCGTCCTCGGCTGCACCCGGGCTGGCTGGTGAACCGCCCCACCGCCACGCTCCACCACTCGTACGACTACGGCCCGGCGATCCACGTGCGGACGCACCTACAGGTGTTCGCGCCGGTGTACGCCGGCGAGCCGCTGGTCACGACCGCTACGTTCCGCGAGACCTACGAGCGCAAGGGCAACCACTACGGCGCCTACGACTGCACGACGTACGACGCCGCCGGCCGCGAGTTGATCCGCCAGCGCCACACCACGATCTACGAGGTCGCGAAGCGCAACGGGTGATGCGCCTGCCGGGCTACCTGCGTGGCGCTCCTGTGAAGCCGAGAAAGACGAGCACCGCCTGCTCGCCGACTGCGTTGCGGCCGAGGCCGCGCGTGCCCTCGGCGTCCCGCTCGCCACCTCGGACCCGCACCTGCGCGGGCTCTGCGCCGCCGACGCCATCGAGGTCGTCGCGCTGCCGGACAGCACCGGGGCGGTGTAGGCGGGGTGAGCGAGGCGCGTGCGGCGAGCTAGCGGTCGTCCGTGATCGCCTCGATGCGTGGCGTCGCGGTCAGTGTTCTTTAGTCGGTGTTCGACTTGGAGGGGGAAAGTTGTCGAAAGACTTCGAGCACCGACAAAGACCCGTTTCCCCCTTCCTCAGCGAGGAGGCCCGTCGTGCCGGGGGCAAAAATGGCACGGGTTGCTTCGATCAGCACTGCATCTCGTGTTGAAGGGTTGTCAGTCGCGGTGACGAACGCTTCGAAGGTAAGTAGCGCCGAATGTCGATGCTGGTTGATCACGCGGAGGTGTTCTCGTGTCCGGTAAAGCCTGAAGGCGAGGAGTACCAGGTACGCTCCGAATCCAACGATCAGCGATTTGATCAGGATGAGCTGGACGACGCGTGGGTTGCCGATGTCGTCACCCCCAGTAGGGATCCAGACCAGCAGCACGGTCACGAGAACGAGCACGACGGCCCCGGCGAACCCAGCTGTCAAGGCTGATCTAGCCTGCGCCTTGTAACTATCGGCCTCGGTCTTAAACACGCCGGCGTACTTTGCGACGCCGGCGCTACCGGCAGCACGTTGGGCTGCGGTTGCTGCGGACTCCGCTGCGACCTTCGCTGCTGCCGCCGCCTCGACCGCTGAGCGCGCCTCGGATGCTGCCGCTGATAGCTGCTCGCGCTGACCATCGATCGCAGACTGAGCGTTAGCTGTCCATTTCTCGATTGCTGAGTCCAGTCGGGCCGAGGAATCCCCCAGCCCTCCGGACTTCAGGACGAGGTAGCCGGCCGCGTCAGCGAATTGGTCTCGAGCGTTCCCGGTTTCGCTGGCGATCCTCTCCTGAAGTCGCTGGCGCTCTTGTTGCGGCTGAGTCTGGTTAGGGTCGAACTTCGCGACGGCGATCAAGACACGGCACAGTTCCCGTAGCGGGCCCTGGAGCCGGTCGTATAGACGGGTTCCCTGCAACGAATCGAGAGGGAGCGAGGACATTTCGCGTGCGAGCGCGATCGCCCGCTCGATCTCGTTTCTGGCCCCCTCGAAGGATCCCTCGGCACCTAATCTCACACGCTGGATCAGGGCGTCTTCCTGATCCACAGATGCCAAGTGCCGGGCGATCTGGCTCGCCGACGCAGTTTCGGGATCGAGCGCAAGGAACGAGTCCCTATCAAGTGCTGGCTCAGGGTCGCTCATCTCGCTCCCCTAGCTGCAGCCGCTCGTCGCGCCGCAGTTCATGCATCACTAGAGGGGCGTTCAGGGGCGTCAACCGACGCCATTTCAGATTCAACGCGCCTAGTGAACCGCCATGATTGGCCATGCTTGTTCACGGAAGTGGCCTCCTAGTGGCCTCCTGTCAGAGGCGACTGGAGTAGGCACGCGGGAGTGGACAACCGGTCAGCTTGGACGGTCGCGATTCCCGCGAGAGCGGCGTCCATGCACGTTCACGATCGTCTATCAATGTCCACGATCGTTCACTATCGGCTGGCCGCGCATGGATGCGCGGTGGCTCGATGCCCCGCACGTTCAGTAGGCACATGGCACGCGGCGGAGGGCCTGGGCGAGGTCAGACACGACTGAGTCGATGCCCGAGGCGTGGTCAAGTCCCGGAACGTGGTGTAACAGCGCTCTCCTCGCGTTGGTGCGATCAGCTGGCGATGAGCAGTGCCGTGCCGACCTCCTCTCGATCGGCTGGCGCGTCGACCTGGGCCATCGACTCGGGGCTGAAGTAACGCCGGCCCGTCCTGCCACTCGTCATCCTGCTCGAAGAGCACCATGCCGACGAGGCGGATCAGGCTCGCGCGGGTCGGGAAGATGCCGGCCACGGCAGTGCGGCGCTCGATCTCCTTGTTCAGCCGTTCGAGCGGGCTGGTGCTGCGGATCTGGCGGCGATGGGCCTCGGAGAACGTGAAGTGGACGAGCAGGTCGGGCTCGGCGTCGGTGAGCAGTTCGGCCACCGCGGGGAAGCGGGCGGACAGACCGTCGGCGACACGGCGCAGTTGTGCTGAAGCCGACGACTCGTCGAGCTGCTCGAAGATGCTGCGGATCGCGCTCGTGACCATCCCCGCCGCGCCGCGTGGGACGAGTCCCTGGGCGTTGCGCGTGAAGTGGACGCGACAATGCTGCCAGGCCGCGCCGAGCAGCGTCTCGCGGATGGCGACGACGAGCCCCCGATGCGCGTCGCTGATCACGAGCCGGACGACAGCTGAAGCCCTTCCGCCACGTTATTCCGGCGGAGGTCGGTGGGAGGCGATGTATGGTCCCCGCATGCATGCCGATGCCCCGATTTCGCTACTGCACGCCCGGAACATTGCCGGCTCGGTGCATCCACGTGATGTCGAGGCGCTCGCGTAGCTCTCGCTGGAACCAAGCAGCCTCTCGCTCGTTGAACTCCGGCCATTCCGCCGCTGCAACGAGGATCGCCGCGCGCGTGTTGGCGGGCACCCGTTCGAGCGCCGTAATGAGACAGCCCAGCGCATCGATGTGGCCAAGTCGGAAGTGATCCCCTTCCGAGATGGGGCGAGAGAGCAGGGTCCGTGTGAGCGCCGGACCGACTGTGGTGGTTTGCGCGACCAGCTCCGATCGGACTTCCGATTCTTCGTACTCGGACACAGGCAGCGTGGTCTCCATGAGTGCGGCCAGTGTGACTGTCCAGAGACGAAATAGACTGTCGAGCTCCCAAGGACCGGGTACGTGATCATTGTCGCTGTTCATGACCGCGGTCGCGGATCGTTCCAAGAGCCGAACGCTCCAGCCGAGGTCGGCATTCGGCCGGGCCACGATTCCGGCGATCGCGTCGAGGTCGTGTAGCCACAGAGAGCCGTCGTACGGTGACAGTGCATCGAGAGTGCGTAGTCCGTGCAGAAGCACGCCGCGACTGGTTGCGACCTGAAGGACTTGAATCAGCGACCAGGCCACCGCTCGACGAAGATCGTCCCGGTCGGCGACCGGGGTCTCTGAGATGAGCGTCGTGAGCCACTTGAATCCGATCTCCGGGAGCGGCATGTGTGGCCACGCGGCGTTCTGCTCGGCGTCGGGCGTAATCCGCTCTGCCCAGCGGATCGCCAGCGAGAAGCGGTCGCGCCAGATCGCCAAGATCTCAGAGGCCTCCTGCGCGCCGGATCTGACATCGAATGTCGCGAAGACCGAGAGCGTGCGGAATCCCGGAAGTTCCGTGTGGTCAAAGTCGCCCCACGGCTTGTGATGGTGACCCGTGGAGTAGTAGGGAGGGAACGGGAGGTGGCACAGCGGCATCAAGGCATGCAGGTGTGCGGGCGTAACGGTCCCGGTCATGATCAGGCCGGAGACAACTGCCGCCAGTGCCTGATCTAGGCCATCCAGAAACTCACCCTCTTGCCATGTGAGTTCGAGGGTCTCCCGGGGGCGACGAGGATCGATCACATGCTGCGTGAGGATGTCGAGCGGTGGGTGCCAGGCAACCGCGTTAGACCAATCCTCAGCGATCGCTGCCAGGAGCTCGTCGTCGTCCTCGCGGATCGCGCCCCGGATCGCGCGCTGAAGGATTCGCAGCGCCGCCGGTAGATCCCCCGCGCCGCCGCTGCTTCCCCGGTGGTGCACGTTCCAGCCATACATGCGGACCTGCTGCTCCCAGCCATCCTGGTGGACCAACGCGGCGACTGCGGGGGCAATGCGACGCGAGTCTGAGAACGCCAAGGTCACGAGAGCGGACTCTATGACGACGTAAGCCGACGAGATGACGCCGAGGTGCACGATGAGAGATGCGAGCGCGGCCGGCCGCAGCCCGAGACCAGCAGGCCACGCGCCGAGGATCCACAGCGTTAGGACGGCGGAGACCGAGATCAGGGCGAAGCCAGCCAGAATCCGTCGTCCCGGCAGCAACGCGAAGGCTACGTCTGGGCCGAATGCAGTCGCTCGCGTTTGCAGTGCAATCCCGATGCTGGTTGCCGCGATGGCCGCGAGAGCGATCTCGATCGCGGCCACGGTTTGCAGTAACGGTGCCGCCCCTGTGGATGTAACGTTCTCGGACAACCACGAGGCGTCGCCCTCGATGATCATCCCGATCGATGCCAAGAGGAGTGTGATGACCGCGACCGCTGCGGCGCATCGCCACGACCAGAAGATCCCCACCATTCGAGTCACATCGGCGTCGCGCCGCAGCCAGTACTCGCCGAAGACAAGAACACAACCTTGCCACGCCGCGTAGCCACCGGCGAGCGCGTAGTGAGCCGGTGATCCTCCCAAAGTGGCGAGACCGAGGCTGATGACGATTCGACCCAGCTCATCCGAGCGTCGCAATGTGCTTGACGCCACTAACCACCGGGGGATGCCTCGGTAGTGGGGGAGCTTCGAGTTCAGCCACCTCTCCGTCGCTGGACGCCCCTCGAGAGTCATGGTTCCGAAGCTGACCAGCCAAAGTCCGACAAGCACGCCTGTCCAACTCGGCTGCGCCTCGTCGAGGCAAAGCAGGGCCATCGCCACGGGGAGCGTCCAGATGTCCCATGTGAGCCGGTAGGGGCTGGCGGATCGTGCCCGGCGGTCGATGCGCCACATCGCGATCGCGAGCAGTCCGAAGGCGAAAGCCACGAGCGCGGATGGTCGCGGGACGATCTGGAGGACGTCGTGCAGGTTCCCGGATCGCACGCCGACGGCGATCAACGCGACAGCAATGGGCACGATTCCGGCATCGGGACGAAGGTATCGGCGGAGGGTGCGATAGAACGCGGGCCGCCAGTTGCAGAACAGGAGATAGGCGGGGAGCCCGACTCCGGCGGAGAACACACCGACCGTCAGCAGCACGCCGGCCAAGAACGTCTGCACGCACACCTCCAGCCGCGACTGCTCACCCGGGGAGTGTACGGGCCGGCCAATGGCGATGCTGGCCGGCGACGTGCATGTGGAACGCGCAAGTAGCGACGAGGGAAGGATGCAGGCACTTGGGGTTCGCCAGCGGACTGCCTTCGACGGCTGCTTCGGTCGCCGCCCCAAGTTCCTGCAGGAGCTTCGCTCGCAGGCATGGCGGGGTAGACCGGTGACGGCCGACGTTGGGGATCGAGCTTCGACGTGCCGAGGAGCAACGCGCTCTAGTCGGTCATGGTTCGGTCAGCACGAATCCCATGGGGCTTGGGCGCATGTTCGCGCATGTGATCATCGGCATGACGACGCGCTCGTGCGAAAAGGGATGCGCGCCTTTTCGCGTGGCGCTCGCGCTCTGACACCCCCAACCGAGCTCGTACGGGGCCAATCACGCCGTCACAGCAGCTAGCCACACCCCTCGTCGCGCCGCAGTTCATGCAGTGGGAGGAATCGGTGCTGGCGAGCGTGGCGACACCAGCGTCACGCAGCGGTTGGCAGGGTGGCGCTCCCGCTGGTGAACGCATCGCCTCCGATCGGTCCGACGATTCCCGTCGCTACGGTCGCGCTCACCTCGACCGCGGGAGAGCGAATAGGTGCTGCCCCGTAGCAAACAGGAGCAGCACCGTCTCCAGTTGCAGCCAGCGTGACGTCGAGGTTGAGGTACGACTCCGGCGCCGCAGACGATCGCAAAGGGAGGCTTCCGGGCGCATCCGCTCGGGGTTGTCGTCGTCGGCCACGGGCGGTTCGCCGGAGCACTTGGTACCTACATCAGTGAGTGCGATGAGGCTTGGGGCGAGCGTGGCACCGGGTGGCTCGAAGAGCACGAGGTCGGCGATTCCGTCGTTCAGCTCGCGCACACCCCGGCCACCATCGTCTTGTGGGGTACCTAGAGTGCTGCGCGCCGACGCTTCACCGCTGTTCGCCGTCGCGTGCGTAGCACCCGCAACGCCCCGACGGCTCGCAGACGGTCGTTCGCGACCTGGGCGCTTGTTGCCCGGTGGGAGACAGGCGCGAACCTCGTGGACGGTTGGTGCCGGGCGTAGGTTCGCGCCTGTCTCAGTCCTGCGGGGCATCAACTGCTAGCCGCGGGGTAACCCGAGGCCGCGAGTCGCGATGATGTTCCTCTGAATCTCGGATGTGCCTCCCGCGATGGTCATCGGGACGGACCACACGTAGCCGTGGGTGAACATCGCCCGCAGGGGGGCGTAGTCGCTCTCTTCATCCCAGATGTTCGCATAGAGCCCGAACGCCCGCGTCCCCACCCGCTGGAGTCGTTGGAGCGACTCAGAGCCGAACATCTTGACCATCGAGGACTCGTAGTTCGGGATCTGCCCGGCAGCTTGGATCGAGACGATCCGGAGCGACATCGACTCCTCGATCTCGATCTCGATGAGTCGGTCCACAACCTCACCACGGAGGCTGGTGTTGCTGGCAAACGATGATCGCTGTCGGCCTACATCCGTGTGGGCGTAGCCGATCAGATCCATGAGTTGTCGCCGCGCCATGACGGATGTCCCAATGCCGGATCGCTCGTAGTCCAGGAGGGTCATCCCCACGTACCAGCCCCGGTTCTCTTCCCCCACTCGGTTCTTGGCTGGGACACGCACGTCCTCGAAGAACGTCTCGTTGAACACATGTCCCCAGCCCATGTCGATGAGCGGCCGCACGGTGATGCCCGGCGTATTTCGATCCATCAACAAGAACGAGATGCCACGGTGCTTTGGAGCATCCGGGTCCGTCCGGACCAACGCGAACAGCCAGTCCGCATGGTGTGCGCCCGATGTCCAGATCTTCTGGCCGTTCAGTATGTACTCATCTCCGTCACGGACGGCCCGAGTCTGGAGCGAGGCGAGGTCGGAGCCGGCGCCCGGCTCGGAGTAGCCCTCTGCCCAGGCCACCTCACCCGAGAGGATTTTGGGCAGGTGCTCAGCCTGTTGCTCTTCGCTCCCGTGCACGATCAGGGTCGGGCCGAGCATCGAGACACCCATCCCACCCACGGCAGGTGCTCCAGCCTTGGCCATCTCGTGGTTGAAGATGAATTGTTCAGTTACCGTCAGCCCCGCGCCGCCAAACTTCTTGGGCCAATGCGGCGCGATCCATCCGCGTCCCGCCAGGGACTCTGCCCATTCGCGCGCCGCCGCCTGGGCCGAATCGTCATCCGACTTCCGGTCGCTCTGCCATCCACCTTCGAACAATCCCGTGCCCCGCTTGGGGTCTCGGTAGCGCTCAGGAAGATGATCCTGGATGAACGTTCGAACCTCTTCACGGAACTTCGCCTGCTCAGGCGAATCATTCCAGTCCATCGTGACCTCCTAGTGTGAGCTACGCGTTGAGCCAGGGCACGACGCCCGGCGCGTATCCCAGTCCTGCCTGTCCTGATTCCTGTGCATGCTGATATTCGGTCTCGGAGTACCCCAGTACATCCCGGTAGACGTAGTCGTTGTCCTGACCAAGTCGTGGCGCGACCCGACGGAGCCGGTTGGGAGTGTTCGCCATGCTGAAGATGAGGCCGGGGTACCGACGAGTCCCGTAACTATCCGAGGGCAGTTCCTCAAAGAACCCCCGAGCGTCGAGTTGCGGGCAGGCGAACGCATCTGCATCGTTCTGTACCGGTCCGGCGATCACACCGCGGTTCTGCAGCGTCTGGAAGAGTTCCGCGTCGGAGCGCTCACGCGTGTATTCCGAGAGCAACTTGTCCAGCGAGGCTCGATGCTGGTAGCGGCCTGCCTCGCTGGTGAATCGCGCATCCGAGGCCAGGTCGGCTGCACCCAGTACGTCGCAAATGGCGGACCATGCGGCGTCCGAGTCGCAGTCGATCCCGATCCACCGGTCGTCTCCCGCGCATTGGTAGTACCCGTGTGGCGCGTGTGTCCGATGCTGGTTGCCCTGTGGCCCCACGTCCCGTTGGTTTGCGGTCCAATCCAGGATGAAGTCTCCCAGTATCGGGAGGAAGTTCTCAGCCTGGGACAACTCGATCATCTGACCACGTCCTGTCCGCCGACGCGCGCGCAGCGCCATTGCCACGGAGAAGGCACCCATCACGCCCGCGACTGCATCGCCGGTGTACACATCCCCAGCGGCCTCCGGCGTCTCGTCCGGATAGGAGCGGATGTAGTGATGACCGATCATCCCTTCGATGTGTGTTCCCAGGGCGCGGTAGTTCTTGTACGGGCCGGAGAGGCCGAACGCGGGCATCCGCAGCATGATCAGGTTGGGGTTGCGTTCCCTGAGCACGTCGTAGGTGAGATTGGCCTTCTCGATCGTTTCCGGGACGTTGTTCTCCACTAGGACGTCGCATTTCTCGATGAGATCCAGAAAGATCTCACGCCCTTCCGGCGTGGTAACGTCCGCCGTCATCGAGAGCTTGTTCCGTGCGTGTGAATTGAACCCGGGGCTTCGGTTCCACGGATCGTCACCGGCCTGGAAGTCCGGGTAGGCGAAGAGCGTCATGCCCATCTGCGCAAGGTGACGGAGCGCCGGCTCAGGGGGCGGTTGCATGTCGGCGCCACGGGTCAGCGGCTGAATCCGAGTGCGGGGTTCCACGCGGATGACCTCCGCCCCCCATTCTGAGAGCAACTGCGTGACGTAGGGACCAGCCCAGACGGCCGTCACATCAGCGACACGGATGCCATCCAGTGGTAGCGATGCCATGAGTCCTCCCGGTGCTTTAGATGACTTCGTTCGCCCGTAGGTCTGCGATCTCGTCCGCATCGAGGCCCAACTCGGCGAGTACCTCGTCGTTGTGCTCACCCAGGAGCGGGGCCCGCGTGGGCGTCGCGCGTGGCGTATCGGACATAATGAACGGGCGGCCTGGATACTCGAACGTTCCCGCAACCGGGTGCTCGATGAGGTCCCAGACCCCTCGCTCTCGGTAGTGGGGATCGGTCACCAGGTCTTCGGGTGTGTTCACGACACCTGCGAGTAGACCGTGGGACTGGGCTTCCGCGACAATCTCTCGCTTGTTCCGGCTAATCAGCCAGACCAGGTAGGACGCACTGATCTCTTCCACGAAGGCCGGATCCAGTGTGGTGGGCTGCTGTATGAGCCTGGGGTCGCCGACGAGGTCGTCACGCCCGATCATCTTCACGAAGGCGTCCATCCGCCCACGCCCCGTCGCGAGCAGGTTGATGTACCCATCCGCCGTCGGCTTGACTCCCGAGGCTAACGAGATGCCCGCGGCCGCTGTCCGCTTTGCTGACACACCGGTATACGAATACGAGGTGAGCGTGATCGTCCGTCGGTCGCGGGTGCCGGCCTGGGTTTGATAGATGGACACGTCGATGTGGTCGCCCTCGCCGCTGCCTTCTGCGCGGTAGAGCGTCATCACTGCCGAGTACGCCGCTACCGCGCCGGCCTGCAACTGCGCGAGCTGCCCACCCAGCTTGAGCGGCTCTCGAGTCCCCGTCCCGGTCTGAATGACGGGCCCCCCCATCCCCTGATAAATGAGTTCCGAGGCGCGCAGCCCGGCCTCTGCGTACGGCCCGGTCTGGCCCCACGGTGTGATCGAGACGTAGACGATATCGGGGTGACTCGCAGCGATCGTTGCGTAGTCCAAACCGAACGCGGCGAAACTTCCCGGAGCGCTGTCTTCCACGACGATCTGTGCCGTAGACGCCAGCCGGCGAAGTAGATCGCTTCCGGTGCCGGTCCGCGGATCCAGCGTCACGGACCGCTTGTTGGTGTTGAGGTGGAGAAACAGGAGCGCTCGCTCCGGGTCAGGCTCATCGCCCGCGAACGGCGGCACGTGGCGGGTCGGGTCGCCCCCGGCTGGCTCGACCTTGATCACCTGCGCCCCAAAGTCGGCCAGCAACTTCGTGCAGTGCGGCCCGGCGACCCCGGTGGTCAGATCAAGAACCCGCACACCATCGAGTGCATTCATGCCTCCCCCTGCTCCTGCTAAGCCCCTTCGGGCTGGGCGGCGATGCCGGCGTTATATCAAGATAGTTAGCGGTACGCAAGCTATTGCGCGGAAGGTGGCCGCGTCTCGCCAAGACGCCACGGTCTCACCTCCGGGGCCTCGTCAGTCAGCGAGAATGCAGGCAACGCCAGACCGTCTCCCAGAGGGACGAACTTCACACGCACCCTGAGCCCTATCCCGACGCGCTCCTCGGACTCCGGTCCGCCATCCGCGTCGATCAAGGTGCCGATGATGCGAATGCCATCGTCTGGCCCCGGAACCTGGCGCTGCTCGTCCAACTCCACCAGCACCAGCGGGTACGGTGTGCGGGATCGGTATGCGGGGTGGATGGCCTGAGTTACGACCTCGTACGAATAGATCACGCCGCGCCCTGAGACAACGGACCATTCGGACTCGAGGGAGGTGCAGAAGGGGCACGCGTTCCCCACTGGATACCGCAGGCGAGCGCAGTTGACGCAGCGCTGGAGGGCAAGTTCCCCTCTGCCCGCAGCCTCCAGGAACGCGAGGTGCTCGGGGTCATTTGAGGAGATCTCGACCGGCACGCCAAGATACGCCGCCATCAGGGCCTCCGCAGGATCAGCGCCGAACCAGTGGCTGGCGATGCCCATCCGAGGTTCATGGTGATCTCGGGATCCCGAACCTGGCGGCAGCCATGCTCGCGGTAGTCGTAGGTGTGCGCGCCAGCACGCCAGTCTGGGCAGTAGTCATCTGCCTGTCGTCTGAGTTGTCGGACGTTCTCCGCGACGAGTGCGATGCCATGCGTATAGCCCTCGCAGAGGTGTCCACCACTCGTGTTGTTTGGCCTCGCGCCGCCCAGTTCGATGATCCCGCTGGAGACGTAGTCACCGCCTTCCCCTTCCCCACAGAAGCCATACGCCTCCAGTTGCAGGACTGTCGTGAAGGTGAACGCGTCGTATGACCCCGTGATGTCGACATCGTCCGGTCCGATACCGGCCTGCCCGAAGACGATGGGTGCCGCGTAATAGCCTGCCACCCGAGAAATCGGCCCGAACGGCCAGTGATAGCCGGCGCCGAGCTTATTGACGCGGCCGGCCACCCCCATGACGAGGGCCGGCGTCTGCCGCAGTCCCCGCGCCCTGTCTGCGGACGTCACGATCAGGGCGCTGCCGTTGTCTGTCTCCACGCAGCAATCGAGCAAGTGGAGTGGCTTCGCGACCCAGCGCGAACTCATGACATCGTCGACGGTGACCCGCTGAGGGTAGTAGGCCTTGGGATTGTTCGACGCATGCTTACTGTGGGCCACCTTCACGTGGGCCACTTGCTCGCTGGTGACCCCGTGCTCGTAGAGGTAGCGCATGAAACTCGGTGCGAACGACTGCGCGGCCGAGTTCATCCCGTGGATCGCCTGGTCCAGCATCGGCCCCGTGAACGCGGGGTTCTGCCGTCCGGTCCCACCGATCCGGTTCTGGGTGTAACCGTTCATTCCGCGAAAAATGACCACCGTCTGGCACATTCCCGCCTCGATGGCTCCCATCGCGAGTCCGACCAGCGCCTCGATCGTGGAGCCGCCCCCGGACACGTCCATGTAGAAGTTGAGCCGGATTCCCAGATCGCCCGCGACCACCGGCGACGCAGTGGAGTCGTTCATCGAGTACGACATCATCCCGTCGACTTCGCTGGCCTGGAGTCCCGCATCCACCATGGCCATCCGCACCGCCTCGACGGCAAGGGTGCGCGTTGTCCGTCCCGAGTCCCGAGAGAACTCAGTCTGGCCGATCCCCACGATCGCGTACTTGTCTCGCAGGCCGGCCATGTCCCCTCCTTGGCGCGGTCAATGGTATTGAGCCGCGCCCGCAACTCTGGTAAGTAGTTAACCAGTGGCTAACCATCAGTCAACCACAAACGTCATCGATCGAGAAGCGGAGGCGCAACTTTGGCAGGCAGGCTCGACGGCAAGGTCGCAATCGTCACGGGCGCTGGGCGTGGCATCGGACGCGGCGAGGCGCTCGCGCTCGCGGCGGAAGGCGCCGCGATCCTGGTGAATGACCTCGGGAACACGACTGCAGGCGAGGGGTCCGACACGACGCCCGCCCAGGAAGTTGTGAATCAGATCACAGCTGCCGGCGGCCGTGCCGTCGCGAACTACATGGACGTGAGCGACTATGACGCGTCGCTCGAGATCGTCCGCCAGGCGCTAGACGAGTTTGGCCGGCTGGACATCGTCGTCAACAACGCCGGTATTTTGCGCGACCGCATGATCTTCAACATGGGTGAGGACGAGTGGGACGCGGTGATCGCGGTCCACCTGAAGGGGACATTCAACATCTGCCGACACGCCTCCGTGGTCTTCCGGCAGCAGCGGAGCGGACGCTTCATTAACACCGGGTCTGAGTCGGGCCTCGGAAGCCCGGGCCAGCCAAACTACGCGGCAGCCAAGGAAGGCATTGTTGGCCTCACCCGTTCACTGGCCTCGGCGATGGCGCGCTACGACTGCACGGCAAACGCCGTGCGACCTCGGGCGGCGACCCGGATGACGCTTTCGCCCGAAATGGAAGCCGCTCGGCAGGCGCGGGAGGCCCGCGGCGACGAGTCGTCCACCGCCGGTCTCGAGATCGACAAGCTCGATCCGTCCGTAGTCGGAGCGCTCGTGGCCTACCTGGCGTCGGACGAGGCGCAGCACGTCACGGGGCGTGACTTCCTCGTGGGCGGTGACCAGATCGGTGTGTTCACCATCCCGACGGTCGAGGCCCGGGTGTTCTCCGCCAGTGGCTTGTGGACGACGGACGAAGTCTTCGAGCGGTTCGCCGGAACGCTCGGTACCGTCGTGTGACCTGGGAGTCCGACGCGATGGCCCGGCGAAGGTCAACGATGGCCCGAGAAGAGTGGTGAACAGCGAGCCGCCCCGGGATTAACGGGGCGGCTCGCCGTAGGGTGATCTCTGAGGTCGACGACGGCCCGTCTCAAGTAAGGAGGGCGGCAGCGCTAGTGGCGGGAGTGGCCTGGAGGCGTCGCGGGGCTCCTCTCGGGGGAGCGTCGCTCGAGCTCTCCGGCGCGGACGGGCCCCCGGCACCCCCGGATCCGGGGGGCGCACCATATGACCGCTACCCGCTGGCCCGGATCTCCGCGTCCTCCACAAGCCAGCGGCGGTTCCATGCCTCGACCGCTTCGAAAACGCGTCGCAAGTCACGCGCCTGCTCGCTCAACCGGTAGAGCTGCGTCGAGCCGTCCTCACAGTGTTCGACGAGGCCTGCCTGCTGTAGTTCGGCCAGTCGCTCGGTCAGCAGGCGATTCGAGATCCCAGGGATAAGACGGCCCACCTCATTGAAGCGCAGCGGACCGGGGAACAGCGCGCGCATGATCGCCGCCGTCCAGCGTCGGCCGAGCAGTTCGAGGGTGGCCTGGAAGGCGGCGCAATACGCCGAGTCCGGGAACTCGTCGGTGCAGTCGGGAGGTTGCTCTGTACTTGCCATGACGCCGATATGCGCTAAGTTACTCACTGTAACCAGTTACCTTTTGTAACGTGGCCAACGTCGGATCAACCGGAAGGTACCACAGCCCCATGTCCTGGACGCTCGATCAGGTTCACTCGAATGTCGGATTCTCGGTGCGGCACATGATGGTGTCGAAGGTGAAGGGCCGTTTCGAGGAGTTCGACGCCACGGTCCGAATCGACGAGGCGGAGCCGGCCCGGTCCTCGCTTGAAGCGCGCGTCCAGGTGGCGAGCATCGACACGCGAGAGGCTCCGCGAGACGCCCACCTCCGCTCGGCCGACTTCTTCGATGCAGAAAACCACCCGCAGATGCTCTTTCGCAGCACGCATGTGGAGTCTGCCCCGGACGGCAAGCTGCGCCTGGTCGGCGACCTCACGATCCGCGGCACCACCAGGGAAGTCGTGCTCGATGGTGAGTACGAGGGTCCCTTGAAGGACGCTCAGGGACAGCGTCGGTTCGGCTTCGAACTCAAGGGCCGCATCGACCGAGAGGCGTTCGGCCTGACGTGGAACATGCCAATCGAGGCGGGGGGGTTCGTCGTCGGCAAGGACGTGGAGCTCCAGATCGATGGCGAGGTTGTCGAACAATAGAAGTGGCTGCTCCCTCTGCGATTGAACGAACGGTGATTTGCGGCCGGGCGATGAGCGCGACCGTACCGGCGCATGCGGACCCTAGACACCGACGCCTCGCGGTTGAGTGGACGCCACTGGGTCGGGAAGAGCAGGACATGGAAACAGCAGCAACGATCATTCAGGTGCTTCTGGCTGTCATATTCCTCGGAGCGGGCGGAGCGAAACTGGCGGGCGTCCAGATGCAGGTGGCCAACTTCAAGCGCTATGGCTACTCGCAGCGCTTCCGGCTGGTCATCGGTGCCGTCGAGGTCATCGGGGCCGCTGGCATGATTGCGGGCCTCTTCGTCGACGAGGTTGCCATCGCAATGGCGGCCGTGCTGGTGGTGACCATGGTGGGCGCCGCCTATACGGACGCTCGGCACTCCCCCCCGGCGATGATCGTCGCCCCGCTCGTGCTCCTCTTGCTGAGTCTCCTCGTCGTCGTCCTGCGGGTGGCATGAGCGCGCTCCGCCACATCTATACTGGGCGCGCTACCACCCGCGCGTTCCGATCAAGGTTCAAGGAGGGTGAGACTGATGGATAGAACCCTGGGACTGGCATGGATCGGGCTGTCCGCCCACGATCCGCAATCGGATGAGCACGCCGAGTACATCCCCGGTGTCTGCAACATTGGCCCGGCTGAGATCGCTAAGCGACATCGGGCCGGCTGGAGTGGTGCGGTCGCGACTGCGGCGATTTGGGCCGTCCTCGCGCTCATTGATGCGCCGCCCGCCGTCCGGCTCGTGACGTTCTTTCCCGCAGCGATGGCGGCGGCCGGGTTCCTGCAAGCGTGGATGCACTTCTGTGCGTACTTCGGCTTCGCCTCGTTGCTCAACTTCGGTCCGGAGGCGGGGAAGACCGAGACTGTGGTCGAGGCGGAGTTCCGCCGAAAGGACCGCATCAAGGCATGGCAGATCCTCGGCTATTCGATCTTCATCGGACTCGCCGTCGCGTCGGCGGCATATCTCGCGTAGGCCACGGGATCTGGGTCATCTTGCCACCAGCCGGAACGATTGTGTGTTCGAACACCCGACTGGCACCCCTCAGGGGCGGTGGGTTGTCAACCGCGGTGGGTAGCACGATTACCAGGCGCTCAAGCCTACGCGAACTGGACCGAGCGTTTCGAGTTGCCCAGCCAGAATCCCTCGATCTGCGTTTCTGCCAGCGCTCCGTCTTCGATGCTCGCGCCTAGCGCGACGAAGAGCGGCACGAAATGGTCGACCCGAGGATGGGCGTACTGCAGGGCGGGCGCCGTGTGACGGTAGTCCAGCAGAGCGTCGATATCCCGATGAGCCAGCGCTTCGGCTGCCCATTGGTCGAATTCCGCGACGGCGCGAACCACTGCCGGCCCGCCCTGCGCTGCCAGGCGCGCGGCCTCAAAGCTATGGGTCAGGAATCCACTGCCCATGATTAGCACACCCTCATCGCGCAGCGGCGCGAGTCGACGGCCAATCTCCATGAGTACGCGTGGGTCTTCACTCGGCATCGAAATCTGGAGTACCGGAACATCCGCCTCGGGGTACATCGCCAGCAGTGGCATGTATGCGCCGTGGTCCAGACCTCGTGTCGGTTCGTCTGCCGTGGGGCCGACATCGGACAACAGTTTCCGGACGCGCTCGGCGAGCGCCGGCGCACCCGGCGCGGCATAGGTTGTTTGGTAGTACCGCGCAGCGAAGCCGTAGAAGTCGTAGACCAGCGGCACCGGGGTGGTCGCACCGATCGTTACTGGCGCCGACTCCCAGTGCGCGGAAACGACCAAGATTGCCTTCGGCTGCGGGAGGCGCTTGCCCCATTCCGCCAGCTCGCCCGGCCAGATGGGGTCGTCGAGCAGCGGCGGAGCGCCGTGAGCGAGATACACCGCAGGCATACGGACGACTCCGACGTTGTTGGTCGCGCTATTCATCGCCATCCCACCTGTATCCAGTCCGTCAGCACATACGTCCGTCACGCGAGCAGCCGTGATCTCGCCAGCATGAGCGACGCCGCGATTGACGTCGTCCCGGATGCGGCCCAGTTCCTCTTGGCCATTCGCTAGGTCCGCATTCTCCGGGGCGTCGTGACGATGTCTGTGCCTGGCTTGCGACTATCGTTAGCCTCATCGATGATACTCGTGTCATAGGGAGCATTTGCAACCGAGTGTCCAGCATCGGTATTGCGGCTTGGGCGGATCGACGCCCATCGAATGCGGTGAGGAAGTCCCCTCGTGGACGGTGCTCTGGTCGACCGCGCGCTACGGGCCTACGGGGAGGCGATCAATCTCGTCGAGCCGCTGCGGGTGCGCTTCTGGCATGACCGGCGTCTAACCATTGCCCAGATCGGGCTGCTCTTCGCGGTCCACCAGCAGGATCGTCTGTCCGTTGGCGAGATTGCGCGGGAACTTCACACACGTCCGGCAACCGTCACGGGTCTGGTGGACAGACTGGACCGCGCGGGGTACGTGAGGCGCGAAGTTGACGATGTCGATCGGCGGGTCGTGCGCGTTTCGCTGACCGAACCAGGCCGCCGCGTGCTCGAGGAGATCCTCACCGAGGGACGCGCTTATCTGAATCGGGCGTTCGATGTCCTCGGGGAGGCGCGCGTGGCCGCGCTCGCCGACCTGCTGGCAGAACTCGTCGAAGCGTCCGCCACCGCGAACTATGAACCCAGCGAGCCAACCCCGGCGCAGCGAACTGCAGGCAAGGACGAATGACGACACCGACACCTTCGGAAGCAAGCGGACTGCGGGTGGGCCCTCTCGCCCGTTGGGGCGCGTACGCCGCCCGGCACTGGCGCCGGGTGATCCTCGCGTGGGTGATCTTCGTGGGCGTCCTGGGCGTCGTAGGGGCCAGCGAACGCGGACGCTTCGCCGACGATATACAGCTCCCCGGGACGGAATCTCAGGCAGCTCGTGACCTGCTCGAAGAGCGGTTCCCGCAGCAGGCAGGAGACCCTGCACTCCTGGTGATGCAGGCACCTGCGGGCTTCAACGATGAGGCGGTGCGCGCACGCGTGGAGGACCTCCTCGCGCAGGCCGCGCAACTCCCGGACGTTGCAGTCATCGTCTCGCCATACGCTCCAGGCGCTGGGTCGATTTCACGAGACGGGGCGATCGCGTACGCGACGCTGCAGTATTCCGGACGAGGCATCGAACTCCCCGACTCCACGCTCGACGCGTTGTTCGACTTCGTTGACGATCGGTCGACTCCCGAGCTCCAACTAGAGGTCGGCGGTGCGGTGGTCCAGTCTGGAGAGATCGTGCCACCGGGTCGGGCCGAATTGGTCGGGCTCGCCGCTGGCGCCGTCATCCTCTTGATCGCGTTCGGTTCGGCTGTGGCGATGGGCCTCCCCATGGTTACCGCGCTGTTCAGTCTCGCCACGGGGCTCCTGCTGATCTTGCTCGCGGCGCGCGTGCTTGCGATGAGTTCGTTCACACCGGCGTTCGCGGCCATGATCGGAATTGGCGTCGGCATCGACTACGCACTGCTTGTCGTCACGCGTTATCGCGAGGAACTGGCCCGTGGGCTGAGCGTGATCGAGGCGGTCTCCGTCGCGGTCGACACGGCTGGCCGCGCCGTCATCTTCGCGGGCGGCGCCGTCGTGATCGCGCTCCTTGCCCTATTCATCGTCGGGATCGAGTTTGTCGCTGCGATCGGTGTCGCTGGGGCGACCGTGGTTCTTAGCGCGGTGTTGGTCGCGACGACGCTCCTCCCTGCGCTTCTCGGGGCGATCGGACACCGCATCGACCGCTGGCAGATCCGCGCGTTCCACTCCGTGGAGACGCACCGGGATACCGGGATCTGGTTCCGGCTCTCATCGGCCGTCCAGCGGCACGCGTGGACTTCGGCGGTGGGCGCCACCGCGTTGCTGTTGCTGCTCGCGGCTCCTGCGCTGGACATGCGGTTGGGCTTCTCCGACGCGGGGAACAACCCGGAATCGATGCGCAGCCGGCGCGCCTACGACCTCCTCTCCACCGGGTTCGGCGCCGGGTTCAACGGTCCGCTCGTTGTAGCTGTGGAACTTCCCGAGGGTGGGGCGGAGGCAGAGTTGAACGCGCTGTCTGCGGCCCTCGGGGCCGCCGAGGGCGTGGCATTCGCCTCGCCACCGACGTTGAGCCCAGCAGGCGGTGCCGCAGTCATCTCCGTGATCCCGGCGGGAGCACCCCAGGACGAGTCGACGACGTTGTTGCTGCACAGAATTCGCGACGAGGTGATCCCGCTGGCGACAGCCGGCACCGGCCTGGAGGCGCACGTCGGGGGCATCACGGCGGCATTCTCGGACATCGGTGACCGCATTACCGAGCGCCTCCCCCTCTTCCTGGCGACCGTCATCGGCCTGAGCTTCCTGCTGCTCATGGCCGTATTCCGCTCGATCGCGGTCCCGATCAAGGCAGCCCTGATGAACCTGCTCTCGATCGGAGCGGCCTATGGAGTGCTCGTCGCGATCTTCCAGTGGGGCTGGCTGTCCGGGCCGCTTCGGACGGGTGGCGCGGGGCCGATCGAGTCGTTCTTGCCGATGATGTTGTTCGCGGTCTTGTTCGGCCTCTCGATGGACTACGAGGTCTTCCTCCTCTCCCGGATTCGGGAGAACTACGTGGGCGGCATGGGCAACTCTCAAGCGGTCGCTCGGGGCGTCACGCAGACGGCACGGGTGATCACTGCTGCCGCGGCGATCATGGTGGCTGTCTTCCTCAGTTTCGCACTGTCTGAGGGGCGGATCATCAAGGAGTTCGGTGTCGGTCTGGGCGTCGCGATCTTCCTGGACGCGACGGTCGTCCGGTTGGTCCTTGTTCCGGCGGTGATGGAGTTGCTCGGCGACGCAAACTGGTGGTTCCCCGGCTGGCTCGACCGGCTCCTGCCGAGGGTGCAGATCGAGGGGTCGACAGCAGGCCCGATGGTCGTCGACGCCAACGCCGATGGGAACTAGACGAGAAGGGCACGGTGACCTGTGGATCAGTATGAGACGGCCGTAGTTCCGCTGGATGGCTCTGAATTTTCGCGCAAGGCCCTTGCTCACGTTGCGCGCATCAATCCGAAGGCGGTCATCCTGATATCGGTGATGGAGTCGGTCGCATCCGCACTGTCCCGGCAGACGGGGATCGTGGCTGACGTCCCACCGGACGTGGCAAGGAAGGTGAGCGAGGCCGAGCAGAGCCGGCTCCGTGCCGACCTGGACGCCGCACGCGAAGAGCTCCGCGGACTCGGCTGGACCGGTGCCGTCAGTCCGCTCGTCGTCACGGGGAATCCCGGCGAGCAGATCGTCGCCGCAACTCGTGATTTGTCGGCGGACCTGGTAGTCATGACGACCCACGGGCGGAAAGGGATCCGGCGCGCCATGCTTGGTTCGGTGGCCGAGCATGTGGTGCGTGAAGTCAAGGAAACGGCCGTCCTGCTCGTGCGTCCCTGATGGCGACTCTCGCGCGCAATCCCGGCCAGATCAAGTCGACCGCTGACTCGGCGTAGCTCCGTCTTTCTCGTGCGCTCCGGAACGCCATCTTGACCAGCGAGAGCCCCAGGAAGAGATCCGATACGAACTGAGCTGCGACCGGTGACTCTGTCCGGCCCAGGATCGCCGCCGCCGGATCAGTCAGGTGACGGGCGATTACGGCGTTTCTCACGTCCCCGTACGCAGGCGGCTCCCCCGTAGGCCCAAATGCTCCAAAGAGAATCCGCCAGATCGGCTCCTCCGATGCCAGGCGCAGCCATCGGTCCAGGAGGCTGACCAGTGCCGTTTTCGGATCAGCGGCATCAACCGTCGGGGAGGGCAGACTGAGGGCGCTCCCCACCGCTTCTCCAAGCAGGTCCTCCTTCGTACGCCAGCGGCGGTAGACTGCGGCCTTCGAAGTCTCCGCCCGTCGCGCGACGTCATCGATAGTCACTGCGTGTGAGCCATGCTGCACGATCAATTCGACGACAGCACTGAGGATCCGGCCATCCAGGGACGAATCGCGAGGGCGTCCGCGTCCGCCCGCAGCCATGCGTGCAGTCATTCGTCTCTGGCCGTCCCTATGCATGTGTGGCACTAACGCTCTGAACGCGGGTTGGTAGCTCTGGACGGAATGCGATCGACGCTCGTGCGAGATCCCGTAGGTGCCCGCGCAGGCGCAATCATCCGCGCCAAGCACCCGCGGGTGACAGGAGACCCCTGCGGCAGAACCCGGCGATCGTCAGTGTCCGACGCTCCGAGCAGTCGCGGCGCACGTGTAGCGTAACGACCTTGAACTCCGGCACCGAGGGTGAGTCCGTACAGGCTGCACCTACGCCGCTACGGACGGTCTCTCAAATGAACTCCGTGGCCAATCTCTCTACGTGGGGAGTTGGATCGGACTGGAAAGGCAGCGCTGGACGCGGCTCCCTTACTTCATTAGCATGAGCCTAAACATCGTGGAGTGGCCTCTGACGGGGATCTAACGGATGGCACTGCGCAGAACAAGTGAGCGTGCACTCCGGGCCTATGCCCGCGCCCTCAACGTGGCCGACCCGATCCGTCTCCAGTTCTGGGATGATCGGGGGCTGACGATGCCCCAGCTGCGGATCATGTTCCTGCTCTTAGAGAACGACGGTCAGGCTGCTGGCGAACTCGCGGCAGCCATGCGCGTCACTCCTGCCACGATGACGGGCCTGACGGATCGACTGGTCAGGCAGCAGCTCATCGAGCGCCAGCCAGATTCTCGTGACGGGCGTCTTGTACGTTTGTTCCTGACGCCGAGCGGGCGGGCTACGGTCCAGGCAGTGGAGGTCGCCAGCCGGGCATACCTCGACAGGGTCTTCGAGCGCATGGGCGACGCGGCTGTGGACCGGCTGGTCGAGGCGCTGCGTGAGTTCGCGCACGCCGCTGAGTGGGTTCAGGATGAGTCGGAGTCCAGGGCTTAGGCGATGACGAGGATTCATCCTGCGGGTTGGAGTACTCGTTACGTGGACCTCCGAACCGGGGCTCGGTTGGCCCTTGACGAGTGGCCGTCCGCGGGCCCTCGAGTCGTCTTTCTCCACGCTACCGGGTTCTCTCGCGGATGCTGGCGGCCTCATGCCACCCGGTTAGCGCCGAGCACCACCCCCACCCTCGTCGACCTTCGTGGGCACGGGGCTTCGAGCAAACCCCCAGATCCATACCGATGGTCCTACTTCGTCGAAGACCTCGTCGATCTCATGGAGTCAGAGGACTGGCAGGACGTGGTGCTGTGCGGGCACTCGGTCGGCGGCGCCACTGCGATTCAGGTCGCTGCTCGCCTCCCACATCGCATCCGTGCACTCGTCCTCTTGGAGCCAGTGGTTCCCGCGGCTCCTGCGCAGATCCAGCAGAACCGTGAATCGGGTTTGGTTGAGCGCACGCGACGTCGTCGGAACAGTTGGACGACCAGGGCGGAGGCCGCCGCCTACCTGAGGGCCCGTCCTCCGTACGACTCGTGGGATCCGGACGTCTTCGACGGGTGGATTGAAACGGGGATCGTCGCCGCCGACGCCGGAGTGGAACTCGCCTGTCCGCCATCCGTGGAGGCGTCTGTGTTCGCTGAGACGCGGCACTCGACCGCACGTGAGGATCTCGGTCTCGTGGTGGCCCCGACAATGGTCGTCCGAGCAACCGGGGCGCGTGGGATGCCCTCGACCTGCGAGCCGTCCGTCGCTCGGCGCATCAATCTCGCCCGGGAACTTGTGGTTGAGGGCAGCGGACACTTCTTGCCGCTGGAGGATGTCGAACTGGTTGTTCGAGTAGTCGCGGACGCCCTGTCCGGTCAGTTGAACGCTTGAGCGATAGAGAAAGGGTCAGCGCGTGGCTGCCATACGGCCGGAGGGCTTCCCGGTTGAGCGCGGAAAGATTCATGAGTTCGCGAACAGTCTGTTCGACGACCATCCGCTCCATCACGATCTCCCGCTAGCCAACGCGGCGGGCTTTCGCTCGGTGGTTGCACCGATCACGTACGCATCTGCGGCATCCTTCTTCGCCGAAGACGGCGGGATGAGGCTCCCGGAGGGTGTAGACCTCCGGTTCGTCTTGCATGGCGGACAGGAGTTTGTCTTCGAGCGACCGCTGATCGCTGGAGACCTGCTGACTCCGACGCCCGGCGAACTCCGCACCTATGAGAAGGCGGGACGCCGTGGCGGCACGATGAAGTTCATCGAGACTGAAACCGTGTACCAGGACGAGGCGGGTGAGGTCGTCGTGCGGGTCCGGAGCACGATCATTCAGACCGGAGGGGTGGTCGAAGGATGATCGAACAGCAGGAAATTGCTACCGCTCGAGTTGGCGACCGGCGAGAATTCTCCGTCCCTGACGTCAATCGCACACATTTCGTCCGGTATGCCGGCGCGGGTGGCGACTTCAATCCCATCCATCACGACCAGAACTTCGCAGAAGGTGCCGGTCTGCCGACCGTTTTCGGGATGGGGATGTTCACCGCGGGCGTCCTTGCCCGGGTGCCCTCCCAGTGGTTCGGCCCGCAGAACGTTGCCAGGTTCGCGGTGCGCTTCACTTCCCGTCTATGGCCAGGCGACACGCTCACCTGCCGAGGAACCATCGCGCGTGTCTATGACGTCGACGGCGTCACGCACACGGACATAATCCTTGAGGCGCTAAACCAGAAGGGCGAAATCTTGATCGAGGGGGAAGCCACTGTCCGCCCCTGGCAGCCTTCATAGTTCGGGTTCCATAGGTCGTTCCACCGAGATGAGCGACATGGTGGGAGTACCCGCCCGGTCCATAGGTGCCGGTTCCGGGGTGGAGCGTCCGGCGTACGCCGCGGCGCTGCCCTTCGATGGCTGGCACAGCCCGACGGCGAACGTTCCGCGCGTGGTGTAACGGTATCTGTCGTTCGATCGTGGGTGTCCGAAGCGAGCCGGCGAAGGCGTGGGCGGCACCCGTTATCGGCGCTGGCGGGCGATCTCAGATGCGAAACTCCGCAGCCGACGTGCTCGCTGCAGCAGGCCGAATGGCGAGAGCATACTTCGCCGCGGCATCGTCGCTAGGTGGCGGAGCTGCGCCGCGAAGCCCTCGGTCACGGGGCGTCCATGGCCGGCGCAACCCATCTGCGGAGCACGATCCGCGAAGGAACGCAGCGAAGCCAGGTAGTGCGTGTCATTCACATTGGCCACCGCCATTGGTCTGGTCAGCGCGTCGCGGTGACTAATGACGAGGTCACCCACGAAGGCGACTCCGCGTTGCTCGTCCACATAGCAGTACGACCCCGGTGTATGGCCGGGAGTCGGGACGGCGAGGATCCCCGGGGCGACCGCTACCTCCCCGTCGAGCGGCCTGTCGACGATGACGACGGGTAGTGATGCGACAGGCCCGAGCAGTTTCTGAATCACGCGGCGGGCGCGGTGGGAACGCCCCGTTGCCTCGTGCAACACCCAACCACCGCGGCCGTCCGATGTGCAGTCCTTGGCGCCCGCAACAACCTGGGCCCCCAGTTGCTCGCGCAACTGCATCGCTGCGCCGGCATGGTCCACGTGCGCGTGGGTGAGGAGGATCTGCGAGACCGGGCGACCTCGGGCCACCGTCGCGAGGTCGGTGACGACACCCGGGGCGCTCGCTGCAAATCCGGTGTCGACGAGCAGCAACTGCCCGTCCTGCGCTTCCACCAGGTAGACGTTGGATCCGCGGGTCCCGCGTAACCACCAGACGCCCGGCACTATCTGATCGGGCAAGGAGCCCTCCTCCGCTACGTCAGGAACTCTTCGGGGGTGCCTTAGATTGAGGGTATCGGGATGTTCCGCTACCGAAACGCTTGCCGAGCGGGCGTCCGCGTACATAGCACCTGGGGAGGCGCCGACCGCAGCGTCGAATCGAGACGAGGAGCGACGAGCACGTCTTCGCCTCTTCGCGCACAGGCCCTCCATTGGGGCCCGAGCGAGGAGGGGTAGCTCGTCGATTCGGCGGCGCGACCAGCGTCCCGGGAACGCGATCCGGCGGCCCCATGCCTATTCCTTCGCTGGTTCGTTCTCGCGCCGTCGTCGAGGAGGGGGATCCGGACGCCCGACCCGCCCATGCCGGTGACATCCCTGGTTCCGGTCGCCCTCCGCGGTCGCTGCCTTCCCGGCTTCGGTTCTCGCTAGGACGCGACCGAGTGCGGCCATGCCCTGGTGCAGCGCCTGCAGGTCGGATCCGGAGAGCTGGTCCAGCAGCTCGGCGAAGTCGCGCGCATTCGCTGAAAGCAGCTCCGTGATCCAGACGGTTCCGGCCTCGGTGAGGCCCACGAGCACGGCGCGCCGATCCGTTGGATCGGCCTGCCGTCGCGCCAACCCCTCGCCTTCGAGGCGGTCGAGCACCCCCGTCGTCGCATTCGGCGACATGCCGAGCGCTCGCGCGACCTCGCCAGCGCGGACTATCCCGCGGTGGTACAGCACCATCAGTGCCTTGAGCTGAGGCATCGAGAGATCGACGTTCAGCCAGGGCGTCGGGCGTGTCGCCGCTCTGGCCACCCGCAGAGTCGCCATGAGTTGCTGGAGGTCATCCACAAGGTGCTTCCGCGATGCCATCGCCTTCGTCCCTGCCGGTTGCCACTACATCGCCTCGTGCTGATACTCGCATGATACAGAAATAATCGACTTGTGACGCCTATTATTCGAGCAGATCGGACGACGGGAGCCACCCGTGTGAGCCGGATCGTCGCATGGTGCACGGAGCCGTCCATTAGCGAGCCGGATTCGTGATCGTGGCGATCGCGCTGGTGCTAGCGCTTCCCCTCGGCGTAGTCGCCGACCGGATCGTCGTGCAGGGGGTGCGTGTCATGGCCATTCTGGCCCTGCTCGCCTTCGCGAACTCAAGGCACACGGTCTCCGTACGGCTGGCTAGGCCCTGGACGCGGCGGAGGCCCGGCAGGTGCAGCGGTGGGCCGCTGACCCCACGCGCATCCATCCGACCGCAGCATGAGAGGTTCCGCCCATGACGGAGGAGGTTCAGCGGGCTGAGGTGCCGCGGCCGCAGGAGCCCGCACCGCTGTCCGGTTCGCCCTACCTTACGTTCGGACTGCTCTCCGTCTCGCTCCTCGTGTACGTGATGCAGTTTGGGATGGTCTCCGTTGCACTTGAGGACTTGATCGACGATCTCGACGCCCCCTTCCGGTGGAGTGGCTGGGTGCTCACGGCGTTCATGATCGGCCAGGTGGTCGCCCTCTCGGTCTCGGGTCGGCTCGCTGACCGCTTCAGCCCGCGCAATGTGTTCGGTGTCGGGTTTGGTGTCTTCGCGATGGCGTCACTGGTCTGTGCCGCGGCACCCAACATCTACGTGCTCATCGGGGCACGGTTCGTCCAGGGGTTGGGTGGCGGTTCGCTCGTGCCGTCCGGTATGGCGATGGTCGCAGAGGCCTTCTCCGAGAATCGAGCCCGCGCGGTTGGCCTCTACTCGTCGCTCGTGCCCTTCGGCGCGGTGATCGGTCCGACCGTCGGGGGCGTGCTCGTCGACCTGGCCGGCTGGCGGTGGACCTTCCTGATCAACGTCCCGCTGGGCGTCCTGGTCATGGCCGCGGTGTTCATCGCCCTGCCGCGCGGGATCCGAAAACCTCCGCAACCGATCGATGCCGTGGGCGTCTTCCTGCTGGCGGGTGCTGTCACGGTGTTGATCTTCCTGCTCACCGAGCTGGGCCGTACGGACCCGGGGCCGAGTGCGAGCCTCGTCTTCGCCTCGCTCGCCCTGTCCGTGATCTTCTGGGTGCTGTTCGCCCTCCAGGAGCGCCGCGTGCCGACCCCGGCGCTTGACCTCGCGCTCCTGGCGCGGCGGGACATCCTCGCCTCGAACCTGACGGCGTTCGTGGTGGGCATGGCCTGGATCGGCGTGTTCTCGATGGTGCCCCTGTACGTGCAGGAGGTGTACGACATGAGCGCCTCCGCCGCGGGAGCGCTGATGGCGCCCCGTGCGGCGGCCATGGTGGGTTTCTCTATGCTCGCGGCGCTGCTCCTGAACCGCACGGGCTATCACCGACCGGTCGTGCTGGGGTTGGTGGGAATGGCGGCCGCGCTGATGCTGCTGGCGCTGGGCGCACGCGACCCCGGCATTGGCCCTGTAAGGGTGAGCAGTTTCTGGTGGCTCATGCTGGTGCTCTTCGTGGCCGGCGTCGCCCGAGGGCTCACGAACCCGTCCTTGAACAACGCCGGGATGGACATCCTCCCCGACCGGATCGCCTCGATCGCCGGTCTCCGTGCGACGTTCCAGTCGTTCGGTGGCACCGTCGGCATCTCGATGATCGTGCTCCTCGGGGCGCGCGGAAGTGACCTGGCGACGGGGATGCAACTGGGCTTTCTGGTCGGCGGGGCGCTGTTGCTGGCTGCGACGCTGTTGGTGCGCCTCATGCCGGAGCTTCCCAGGGGCGAGTGACGAGCGGGCGCATCGCAGGGCCTTCGACGAAGCCAGGGAAGCGTGTGCTACCCGTCCCCTGCGCCCTCATTAAGGGTCTGCTCGCGAAGCGCCTCGACCAGCGCCGCGTATCCGGACCGTAGATCTCGAAGCTGATCGTCCGACAGGACCTTCAGGAGTACGGTCAGCCGCCTGACTCCTGCCGTTCTGATCTCCTCCACGAGTTGCTCGCCTCCTGCAGTCAACGCGACGAGGGTCACCCGGCGGTCGGTTGGGTGGGCTTGGCGACATACCAGCGCCTGCGCTTCCAGCCGGTCCACGATGCCCGTCGCGACGGCCGCGCTCACCCCGGTGGATCGCGCGAGGGCGCTCGTTAGCATCGGGCCCTTGGCGAAGAGGACCATCACCGTCTTGAGCTGCGGCAGGGTGATGTCGAGCTTCAGGTAGGGCTCGGGAGCCGCAGCGGCCTGGAGTTGGATCGCCTCTCGGAACAGTGCGGCGATGACATCGATGTCTGCGTGTCTCGGCACCACTGCCCCGCTTCATCTGGCAAGTGTTTGCTGAAGACCATATTATTTACATGACGTTGATGATCGAATCCTAGGAGAAGCGCATCGGCATGGTCATGCCAGACGCCAGCGTCCTACGCCTCGAGGTCGGCCTCTACCGCTGTCCCGGCCCTGATCCGGGATCCTTCGGTTATCTCCTCGAGGGCGCCGATGGGTGGATCGCCGTCGACGCGAGCCAAGCGTATCTCGACGAGGCCGGCCTGGTACCTGAGGCGCAGCTGTTTACATGCCCGTCTCGGCGGCCAGCGGACGCCGGTTCACGGGATGCAGGCGAGCCGCCCCGCAGCGAGCCGGCCGAGGACGAGCCCTCGCTCGTGATCCACGGGGGCCGCGGCCATCAAATCGGATACCGCTCGCACGATCGGATCCTCTTTGCGGGCGAGTTGTTCGAGGACGTGAAGTCCTGCGGACGCCCGGAGGGTTCGGGCGAAGCCGGCCTCGAGCTCGAGTTGCTGGCGAGCGCGCTGAGGCTCGATGTGCGACTCACGCTGACCGCGTCCGGGCAGTTGGTGCCAGAGCTAGCACCCGTCGTCGCCACGTGTCTCGAGCGGCTACGGCGTCGCTGCAGCCAGGTGATGGAGGCCATCTCCGCTGGTTTCGTGACGGCCGAAGCCCTGACCAGTGCGCTCCCGCTCCGCGAACCGCGCGAGTGGGGCGGGGCCGCGACGACGCCCCGGCTTGTGAACGCATATCTCGCGTTGCTCGTCGATGGGAGGACTCTCGTGCACTCGCGACGCGGCGACGAGGACCGCTACTACGTCGACAGGCCGCAGTGGTAACGGAATCGAGGAGGTTCGGATGCCGTTCTTCTCCAAGAAGCGCCAAGAGCAAGGGAACAGTGAACAGGGCGGACAGCGTCGGGAGTGCCAGCACCCCACGCTGGCGCCGCGATGGGACAGCGCGGCTGACATGGGAAAGCGCGACAAGGTCTCCATGTATAGGTGCGCATCGTGCGGCGGTGAGTTCGGAGCCGCGGAGGGCGACGCACTGATCGCGCGCCAGGAGGAGGCGCGCGGACTACTTGGCAGTGAGGAGGGGAAGTGAACCCCTCCCTGCGTTCTCTGTGACCTGAAAGAGTGTGGGCACCGCGATCTTCAGCGTGTCGCGCGTGATGTCCCCGCGACGTGGTAGGGACGACCCTGCGCTATCGATGCCCTGCCCCGATCGCCGGTCCCGAGACACGAAGCGCGCGGCTGCTCACGGGTCACCGATGCAGCGGATGCCATCGTGCGTTTTGCCGAGACGCGCGAGCAATGGGAGGGTTCGCGCACCCGCCGCCGCCCAGAAGGTACCGGAGAGATGGCGATCATTGAGGCTCCGTTCCGCCAGCGACGGTTCGGGCCTCTACGGCTTCGAAGATCCCCCGCAGGTCCAGTCCGCTCGGTCGGCTGGTGGGGCTGCCCGAGCCGGACTCGCAGCGTTCAACGAGCCCCGCTGCTGGCAACCCCGCCAGCGTCCTCGGGAGGCGGTGCGAGCAGGAGCAACTCTGTAAAGACATGCATCGCCTGGTCGCGCAGCGTCGATACCGGCTCGTCGAGCCAGCGGTCGACCGCCAGGTTCCACGCGTTCAGCGCCATGAGTGCATGGAATCGATCCGCCATCCGCTCATGGTCTCCGTGGCGGCTGGCGAGGATCGCGGTCAGCTCATCGATCCACTCAAGTTGGACAACCAGGAAAGCACCATGGACACGCGGGTTGGTCCGGAGCATGTTCGCAAGCGCCCGCTGGCGCTCGCGAACCTCGCCTAGGGTAGATTCGACCTGCAGGAACGCCTCACGGAGGGCAATGAGCGGGGGCACCGTTTCCGGAACCTGGGCGAGGCGTTCGGCGACGGAGATGCCAACCTCCTGCATTTTCGACAGCAGGGATTCGTCCTTGCTGCTGAAGTAACGAAAGTAGGTACGGCGGGAGATGCCAGCCGCTGCCGCGATGTCGTCAACCGTGGTCTGTTCGAAGCCGTTGCGAAGGAATGACCGGACAGCTGCCCGGGCGATCTCGGCTCGGACGGCATCATGTTTACGCACGCGATTCACCTGAGCTCACCCGCTGGTCCTGATGCTACTTCGCCACAACCTCGTCTGTCCCTTCGTCTCCCAACGAGCGAAACCTGCTGTGGACGTTACCCTAGCGCGCGACGCTCGCCTCTTGTCGCAGGGGGCCAGCGATTCCTATAACGACACACGAGCCTCAACCACCGCCGCGTCGCAGGTCACGACGTCATCGGAGCTCCGAAGGCGCTCGCCGTACAGATGATCGTGGGAGGTCACGCGTGCCTCGGATCAGCGTCGAGGTGGTCGTCGAATCCCCTCTCGAACCCGGCCGACCAGGCGTCCTGCTCGCCGACGTCGACCGTGTTTTGGATACGACGGGGGACGCCGCGGCCACTCTGGCGACCTCCGTGCGACGAAGCGGCTGTGAGCTGCCTCAGCCCGCGTGAACACCGCGTCGCCGACCTCTGTCGTCCCTTGCGCAGCTTTGCCGCTGACGCCGTTATCGATGCGCCTCACAGGGCGGTTCCGATCGACGAGGATGTTCTCGATGTCTAACACCCACTACCTGACACCCGCGTTTTGGCCGTCGCGGGCACGTCCAGTGTGTCGCCTGACTCAATGGACACGGAGGCGTCTCTGTCCTCCGCCCCCGCCCTCCGAGCCGGAAGTTGGAGGGTCTTGTCCACGAGACGATGAACTCGGACCAACCGAGCAGAAGGGCCGGGGTCGCAGGCCGCCCCGGCCGATCCATGTCTGCCAGGCGTTCTTAGGCGGCCACCGGAGGCTCACATTCCACATCGTCCCCGTCGAGGTGTGTCCGCAGCAGCCGCGGAAGCCAGCCGGTCCCGGCTAGCAACTCCTCGGCAGCCTCTGCCATCGGCTGCTTCTTCAGGTCGGCGATGCCTACGGCCGCCCCATCGGACACGCCTTCTCGCACCGCCTGTGCGATTTGTGCCTTCGTGACTCGCCCGAGGTAGCTGCCCACCGTCGGGTCCCAGTAGGCCGCCATGTCGAGCGACAGGGCGGACGCGAGCGTGCCCGACGGCGCAAGCGAGCGCCGCTTCGCACGCCACCGCTGCTGAACCGCGAGCACGGTCCCTGCGACGCAGTGAGCGAGCAAGCTCATCCGCTCTTCATCGCTGAGTGAGACCACAAAGTCCCACAACTCGTCCGAGTTCCTGGGGACGCGCTCCGCCCACGCCCGGTGGCGCTCCTCGAGTGCCTTCGCTGCGACCGTCTCGCCGATCCCTTCGGCATAATGAGCCAACGGCGAGGCCGTCATGCGGACCTCCAGGCAACTCTCGTCGTTGGCCGCGTGATAGAAGGTCTGGCTCGCGAGTGCATGCGTGAGCGCGATCAGTGCGACCGCCGGCTGCTGGCCCAGCACGAGGCGAAGGGCAAGTGTGCGGTGGGCGGTCAGATCGCGGACGAGCGCGTCCGACAGCGGCCTTCCGATGCCGCCGGCTTCGCCCTCGTCATCGTCGGCGCGCCGCTCGTCGCCGTGCATGCCTTCGCCCGTGTCGCCATTGGCTTCGTCCTCGTGGCGCGAACGGCGATCGGGCTTCGCCTGGGGGACGTCCTCCGCGCGCACGAACCCGCGCTCGATCTGTGGGTCGCCGTCTCGATCCAGCGAGACGAAGACGCCGCACCGGGCGATGACGTCGGGGTCGAAGACGCGCTGGCGCTCCGAGAACTGCTCGATCGCCGCCTCGAGCTCGTTGAAGCGAGACTCCACCTCGTCCGGGACGTCCTCGTCGCCCTCGTACTGCTCAGCGATGTCATCCCATTCGCGGCGCAGCGCCTCGTACCGCCTCTGGTCCGTCTTCGAGAGTGGCACCTGCCGCGGATACTCGCGCCGGAGACCAGCCCTGTAGGGGAAGTCGAGGTGTACCTCGACCCACTTCCAGCCCTCCGCGCGCACCTCGTCGGCGAGGGCGTGGAGCCGCTCCAGTGCGAGGCGGTCGAGGAGTCCGGCATCCTCGAAGAAGCCACTCCCGTCCTCGCTGAAGAGGTCGCGCACGACTATGCCACCAGCCTGTTCGTAGGCGTCGACGCCGACGAAGATCGCGCGCCGGTCGCTCGGCGGGACGTGGGTTTCCATCATCCGCGAGCGGATGACTCGCGGTTCCCGGTTCCAGCCGAGGTTCTCGTACACCTCCTCCTGGCGGGCGTGGTCGTCGCTGACCGCGAACGCGATCAGCTGGTCCAGCGTCAGGTCCCCGTCGCGGTAGCACTGCATCAGGCGGGGGCTGACGGCCCCGAGCCGCAGCCGCTGACGGACGATGAGCGGCGAGATGCCAAAGCGGGCCGCGATCTCCTCGGCGCCCCAGCCACGTTCCTCGTTCAGCGCGCGAAACGCCTCGAACTGGTCGGCAGGGTGCATCTCGGTGCGGGTGACGTTCTCGTCGAGGCTGATCTCGAGCGCGTCGTGCGCCGCATCCACGATGCAGCGGACCGGCTCCGTCCGCTTGATCTCGCGCCGCTTGGCTCGCAACTCCAAGGCGAGTCGCCGGCCTTCGCCCGCGGTGACGAGGTAGTAACCCGTCGCCGCGCCATCGGCCTTCACCTCCGGCTGGACGACGAGATTCTGCAGGAGCCCTTTGTGCGCGATGCTCGCGGCGAGTGCCGCGATCGCCGCGTCCCCGTGCGGCGTCCTGCGGGCGTTGTGCGGGGACTTCTTGAGCTTGTTCAGCGGGATGAGCACCTCGACGCCCTGTTCGGCGGCGGGTGCGGTCTTGGTCGTCATCTGTCTCTCCTACTTGGACTGAGTGTTCGGGCAGTGCGCCCATCGGGGTGATCGCGGGCGCGGGGCCGCATGGAGGCGGCCCGCACCGCGTGGTCGTGCGTCAGAGCAGACGCATCTGTTCGCCGTCGTCGGACCCGAATCGGTCCGGGGCGGGAGTCCAGCCGTCCTGCGCTGCGGGAGGAGCGCCCGATCCCACGAGGACGGGGAGGGCTTCGGGAGCAAAGTCCCGAGCGTCGAGGGCTTCCTGCGCGGCGTCGGCGACGAGACGCGCCTCGGCGAACAGCGCCTCGAGCGACTCTTCGTCGACCTCGCCGCCGCCCGCGAGGGACCGCGCGAGTTCGAGCGTGAGGTTGTCGCCCTCCACCCCGTGTGCTGCCAGCCCGCCGTCGCCGATCTCGCCCTCGACGATCAGCGACGCCTGGAGCTTGTGGGCGACGAGCAGGAGCGCCTGCGCCTGGAGCGTGGCGCGGTACGCGAAGTAGACGACGCGCACCGGACGGCGCTGGCCGATGCGCCACGACCGCCGGCTCGCCTGGCGCATCGTGTAGACGGAGTATTCGACCTCGTACCAGGCGATCGTGGGGAAGTCGATCAGGTCGAGGCCGGTCGGGACGAGGCGTGGATGGACGAGGAGGACATCGACGCCGGTACGGACGCGACGGGCAACCCACTCCTCGCGGCGGTCGGGCGGCACGGTGTCCGCCTTCAGGATCGCGA
>BTUI01000013.1:0-91738 GCA_045863195.1 Chloroflexota bacterium | reverse complement strand
ACGGCGGCGTATAACAGCCTGACGATCGGTTAAGCCCCCCCCACCCGCCCCCTCGCCGGGCCGCGCTCCGGCGCGGCCCTTCTGCATCCCCTACCGTTCGAGGCACCATGCCGCCCACCCGCTCCGCCCTTCCCGCCCCCGTGATCGAGGCGATGCGCGCGCTCGACGCCGCCTCGCGGCCGGAGCGCGCGGGACGCCTGGGCGAGGGATACGGGGCGGTGGCCTACCGCGTGCCCTCGCCGTCCGGCGACTGGGCGGTGCGGCTGCCAAAGCCGCGCTCCCACTGGGCGCTCGCCGACCTCGAACGCGAGGCGCGACTCCTGCCGCTGATCGCACGCCAGCCATTCGAGGTCGCCGTCCCGCGCGACGCGGCCCGGCTGCGCGATGGCGCCGGCGGCACGCTCGGCGTCGCGCACCGCCTCGTGCCGGGCGAGCCGCTGCGCACGGCCGGCGCGCCGCGGGGGCGCGCCCGGGCCGCGCTGTGCGAGGCGATCGGCCGCTTCCTCGGCACGCTGCACGCGACGCCCCTCCCGGCGGCACGACGCCACGGCGCGCGCGAGGTCGACCTGTGGGCCGCCAACTACGCCCCGCTGATCGCGCAGGTGCTGCCGGCCCTCGGCCCGGCCGGTCGCGCCTGGCTGACCGCCCGCGTCGAGGCGTTCCTCGGCGCGGGGGGGACGTCGCGCGCACCACGCGTACTCATCCACGCCGACCTCAGCGGCGACCACCTGCTGGTGGACGCGGAAGGCGTGCTGAGCGGGGTGATCGACTTCGCGGACGCGCTCATCGCCGACCCGGCGCTCGACTTCGCCGGCGTCCTCAACGACCTCGGCCCGCGCGACCTGGATCGGGTCATCGACGCCTACCCCGGCACGCTCGATGCGGACGTGGAGCGCCGCATTCGCTTCTACATCGAGGTCGCGCCGATCTTCCGCGTCGCCTACGGCGAGGCGGCACGGGGCCCGGAAGAGCGGGCGGCGGGAGTGCGCCAGATCGCGGCGCGGGCGGCGGCCGGGAACCGACACGGCTAACGCGGCGTCATACCCCTCGGGCGGAGTAGCCGAGAGGGAATGCCATGCGTCGCTTCACACCTGACCTCCGGATGGCCGGAGTCGCGATCATCGGGGCGGGTGCGCTGCTGCTCGCGGCCTGCTCGAGCACCGCGGACGGGACGCCGGCCCCCTCTCCCACGCAGGATCCCGCGACGGTGATCGTCGCGACCAACACGCCCGCGCCGGGCCTGGACCCCGCGGGCGGCGGCATCTCCCCGGCCACCCCGGACGAGCCGCCGGGCGGGACGTTCGAGGTGGGCGGCGCTGCGCATCCGCTCGGCCTCGGGTCGTACTGCTGGTCACCGCCGCAGGGCAGCGGGAATCCGGCCGTGTGCGCGGACGCCATCGGCTACATCACGCCGGTCTCGGACACGGCGGTGACGCCGGGCGACACGCTGGAGGTCACGGGTGGCCTCGCGATGGCGCCGATCGAGATCGTGACGGCGCGCCTCTGGCTGGCTCCGGAGGCGCCGGTCCACGCCGGCGCGGAGTTCCGCGCGTGGCACCCCGGCGACGACGCGGTCGCGCTGACCGTGGACGGCACCTCCATCCGCCTCCCCGCGGACCTTGAAGCCGGCGCGTACCTGCTGGTCGTCGACATCATCTCGATCGACCCGAGCAGCAGCGCGGCGTACGGAGCGATCCTCACCGTGGAGTAGGGCCGGGCCGCGGGGCCTGAACGTGACGGGAGGCCGGGGTACACTCGGCCTCCTGTCACGTCCGGCGGATCGGAGTCCACGCATGGCCACCTACAACATCTTCGTCCTGCCCGGCGACGGCATCGGGCCCGAGGTCACCGCCGAGGGCGTCCGCGTGCTGGAGGCGATCGGCCAGCGCTTCGAGCACGTGTTCAAGTTCGAGCAGGACCTCGTCGGCGGCGCGGCGATCGATGAGCATGGCGTCGCGATCCTGCCGGAGACGCTGGAGAAGGCCTCGAAGTCGGACGCGGTGCTGTTCGGCGCCGTGGGCGGCCCGAAGTGGGACGACCCCCAGGCGACGGTGCGCCCGGAGCAGGGCCTGCTCGCGATCCGCAGCGGCCTGGGCCTGTGGGCGAACCTGCGCCCGGTGCAGGCGATCCCGGCGCTCCTCAACGCCTCCACCCTGAAGCCCGAGGTGATCGAGGGCGTCGACCTGCTCGTGATCCGCGAACTGACCAGCGGCATGTACTTCGGCAAGCCGCAGGAGCGCCGCGTGGTGGACGGCCGCCGCGAGGCGGTGGACACGAACTACTACAACGAGGACGAGATCGCGCGCGTCGCCCACCTCGGCTTCCGCACGGCGCGTGAGCGCCGCAAGAAGCTGACGAGCATCGACAAGGCGAACGTCCTCGCCTCCTCCCGCCTCTGGCGCGAGGTGGTGACGGAGGTCTCGAAGGAGTACCCGGACGTGGCGCTGGAGCACGTGCTGGTGGACGCGATGACGATGCACCTGATCCGACGCCCGCGCGACTTCGACGTGATGATCGCGGACAACATGTTCGGCGACATCATCACGGACGAGGCCTCCATGCTGACGGGGTCGATGGGCATGCTCCCGTCCGCCTCGCTCGGCACGCTGCGACCGGACGGCACCGGCCTCGGGATGTACGAGCCAATCCACGGCTCCGCGCCGGACATCGCCGGCAAGGGCCTCGCCAACCCGCTCGCCATGATCCTCACGACCGCGATGCTGCTCCGGCACTCGTGCGGCCTGGAGGAGGAAGCGCGCGCGGTGGAGGCGGCCGTGACCGAGGTGATCGAGGCCGGCGACCGCACGGCGGACCTCGCCGCACCCGGGACGCCTCACCTCAGCACCCGCGACATGGCCGACCGCGTCCTCGCCCGCCTCGGCGCGTAGCTACGGCTCGGGGAACCGCTCGAGTGCCGCGGCGTACGCATCGTTCGCGTAGTCGGCCGCTGTCGAGTCGAGGAAGACGTATCGAGTAGCACGTCCCTGTCCGACTCGGCGCGCGAAGCCGCTGTCGACCATGAAGTTCAATTGCTTCACGGCGGTCGCCGGTGAGAGCCGCGTCGCGGCCACATACTCCGCACGTGAAGCCGACCCGTTCACGGCGAGGTACGTGTAGCCGGTCACGAACGCTGACGACCATGCGCTCTGCGGAGCATCAGCGAAGAGATCGCGCCAGCGCTCGACGACACCGACTGCCGTCGCGACTTCGATTGAGAACCGCCGAAGCACCCATTCGCACCACGCTGTGATGTCGCGGGAGCGCTCCTCGTACCGCGCTCCTGCGTCCGCGAGCGCCCGGTAGTACGACTGCCGGTCTCGGCCGAAGACCGCCTCCGACGACACGAACCCCCGCAAGCCCCACCCGCCCCACTCGGTGAAGTACGTCGTGAGGGCACGCGCCACCCGCCCATTCCCGTCATCGAAGGGGTGGATGTTCACGAACTCCAGGTGCGCGACCGCAGCCAGAATCAGCGGATGCTCCTGCATCCGACGCGTGCGCAGCCACAGCACGAGGTCATCCATGCGCTCCGCCACCTCTCCCGGAGGCGGCGGCATGTACACGGTGCGGCCGTTGGCATCCGCCACGCGATTCTGTTGCTGACGCCACTGGGCGGCGGAGTCCCACGGGTAGGTGGTGCGCACGACAAGGAAATGCATCGCACGGATCAGCCCAGCGTCCACCTCGGCCTTGAAGTCATTCGCCACCTGGCGCGCGAAGCGTGCCGCATCCCGGTAGTCCAGGTTCTCTCGCTCCGCCCGATCCAGCGTCTCTCGATGTCGCGCGAAGAGGCCCTGCACCTCCGCCTCAGTCATCGGGTTGCCCTCGATGCTGGTCGACATGTGCGCCCCGCGCGCCTCGACCTGTCGGCGGAGCCATCGAGCGAGCGGCTCGAGGATGTCGACCGCCTCGAGCTCCTGTCGGAGCTGTGCGAGTTCCTCCAGCGGTGCCGCGAGGCGGGCGCGGTCGATCGTTGGGACATAGGCCATGAGTCGATTATACGATTAATCGTCTCTTCCGGTCGATTAATCGAACAATCGACTACAGCCCCACCTCCCACGGCTCGGCCGGGATCACGCCGCGCACCAGCGGGCCGAGGAGCACGAGCAGCGACCGAGGCGAAACGGGCGCTTCTTCCTCGCGGAGGTCGGCGAGGTCCCACCAGCGTGCCTGTAGCAGCGTGGTCAGCTCGTCCTCACCGGACGTGAAGGCAACGGGCGGCCGCTCTTCTGCGAGGCGTACGAGGTAGAAGCGCTCCGTGGTGTCGTACCAGGTGCCGCGCGTCTGCCACGTCGCCCGGCGGAAGCAGACCCACGGCCCAAGGGGCGCCTCGATGCCGGCTTCCTCGCGCAGTTCGCGCGCGGCCGCCGCCTCGAACGTCTCGTCCGGCAGCAGCGCGCCGCCGGGGCAGAACCAGCGCGTCTCGTCGTCGAAGCGCTGCTGCAATAGCAGCACGCGTCCGGCGGCATCGAGCACGATCACGCGCGCGCCGGGACGAGGCTTCGCGCGCGCCTCGGACGAGCCGTCCCGTGGCTCGCCGCTCACGGCCCCACCTCGAACGGCGTCGCCGGCACGTCGCCGGCGAGGAGCGGCGGGAGCAGTTCGTGGAGGCGGCGGGGGACGAAGACCTCGAACCCGTTGCTGGCGGCGATCTCGTCCACGCTCCACCAGTGGAACCAGCCATCGTTCCGCATGTACGCCTCGTCGCGACCGATCAGTTGCGGACGCGGCTCGAAGGGCGCGTCCACCCGCTGTAGGAAGTAGCGCTCCGTGCCGCGCACCATGCCGCCCACGCTCGCCCAGAAGAACGTGGCGTCGCGCGTCCACACGCACGGCCCGACGGTCTCGTGGCGGCCGGTCTCCTCCCAGAGTTCGCGGCGTGCGGCATCCTCGTACGTCTCGCCCGGCTCCACCCCGCCGCCGGGTGGGAACCAGAGCCACATGCCGGCCGCGGTGGTGCTACGAAAGAGCAGCACGCGGCCGCCCGGCTCGACGACCAGCAGGCGCGCGCCGGGGCGCTCCATCGCGCCCTCCACGGGGCTGCCGTCGTGGTCGAGCATGCCCGGCCTCCCCTCGTTGCGCGCCCACCGAGGGCGACCCTACACTCGTACCGTTATGACAAACGCGCCCGCGACCCGAAAGACGGTGCACGCTGCCCGGCCCTCACGGCCGGCGGCGGCGATCATTCTGCACCGATAGCGCTCGAAGAGACACGCCTCCTCGACGCCGCGCCGGCGCGCCCACCTCGGTCCGACATCCGCCGACCGACCACCCGCGTCTGACGCCTCCGTCGAGCCGATCCGGTGAAAGACGCGAGAATGACGTCCCCTGCTCCTGAGATCCTCCTGTACGACACCACCCTCCGCGACGGCCTGGGCATGGAAGGCCTGAGCCTGTCGCTGGAGGACAAGCTGCTCATCGTCCAGAAACTGGACGACCTCGGCGTGCACTACATCGAGGGCGGCTACCCGGGCTCCAACCCGAAAGACGCGGAGTTCTTTCAACGCGCGAAGTCGCTGACGCTGCGGAACGCCCGCCTCGTTGCGTTCGGTTCCACCCGCCGCGCCGGCGGCGACACCGCCACCGACCCCGCGATCCGCGCCGTGCTGGACGCGGAGACGCCGGTCGTCACGCTCGTCGGCAAGTCCTCCTCGAAGCAGGCACGCGAGGTGCTCCAGACGACTGAGGAAGAGAACCTGGCGATGATCCGCGACTCCGTCGCGTACCTCGTCGGCCAGGGCCGTGAAGTGGTGTTCGACGCGGAGCACTTCTTCGACGGCTTCAAGGAAGACCCCGCGTACGCGCTCGCCTCGCTGCGGGCGGCGGAGCGCGCGGGCGTGAGCACGGTGGCGCTCTGCGACACGAACGGCGGCACGCTGCCGTGGGAGGTCGAAGCGGCGGTGCGCGCGGCGCGCGAGGCGGTCTCGTGCCGCATCGGCATCCACACGCACAACGACATCGAGGCGGCGGTCGCGAACACGCTCGTCGCGGTGCGCGCCGGCGCCACGCAGGTACAGGCGTGCCTGAACGGCTGGGGCGAGCGCACCGGGAACGCCAACATCATCTCGGTGATCGCCGACCTGCAACTGAAGATGGGCATCCGCGTGGTCAGCGACGACCAGTTGCGACGCCTCACGGAGACGGCCCTGTTCGCGCAGGAACTCGCGAACCTCCCGGTCGACCCGCAGCAGCCGTACACCGGCACCGGCGCGTTCGCGCACAAGGCCGGGCTGCACGTCGCCGCGATCACGAAGGCGCCCGGCTCCTACACCCACGTCGACCCGCTCACCGTCGGGAACACCGAGCGCGTGCTGGTCTCCGAACTCTCCGGTCGCCGCAACATCGTGGAGAAGTTGCGCGAGCAGGGAGTCGCGCTGGACCTCACGGACGCGCAGGCGCAGCGCGCGCTCGCCCGCGTGAAGGAGCGCGAGTCGAAGGGCTCCGCGTTCGAGTCCGCGGAGGCGTCCTTCGAACTCCTCGTGCGGCGCACGCTGGAGGGCTACCGCGCGCCGTTCGCGCTGGAGGACTTCCTGATCGTGACGCGCCGCCGCCACGTGGACGGCAACGGCATGGCCTCCGCCGACCGCAACGAGATGATGGCGGAGGCGATGGTGAAGATGCGCATCGGCGAGCGCCTCGAACAGGTCGCCGCCGAGGGCAACGGGCCAGTGTCCGCGCTGGATGCCGCCGTTCGGAAGGCGCTGCTGCAGGTGTTCCCCGGCGTCGCCTCCGTACACCTCGTCGACTACAAGGTGCGCATCATCAACTCCTACGCCGGCTCGGACGCGGCGGTGCGTGTGCTCGTGGAGAGCACGGACGGTCTGCGCCGCTGGCGCACCGTGGGCGCCTCCACCGACGTGATCGAGGCGTCCTGGCTCGCCCTCCAGGACGCGTACGAGTACTGGCTGCTGCACCACTCCGCATAGCCGCGCCCGCGACGAGAAACGACGAGGCCCGGCGGGTGACCGCCAGGCCTCGCTACTTATGCGGGGCGCAGTGCGTCCGCTAGTAGTTCATCCCGCCGCGGAACATGGGGCCGGCCGGGCCGGACTCACCGCGCGGCTGCATGTGCTGCTCCAGCCACTCCTGCAGCGCCTGGAGGTCCATCGAGGGTGTCTCCGGGCGCGTCACGGTCAGCGCTTGCTCGCGTCCGTCGCGCTCCACGGTGAGCGCGTACGTCTCACCGGCTGGCACGGCGGCGATCGCGGCGCGCACCTCAGCGAGGTCCGCGACTGGCTCCCCGGCGACGGCGACGATGCGGTCGCCCGGCTGCACGCCCGCCTCGGCGGCGGCGGAGCCCTCGAGCACCTCGGCGACGACGAGGCCGTCCTCCACGCTCACGCCGAGGAGCGGGCGGCCACCCATCATCTGGCCGAACTGCTCCGCGAACTGCTCCAGGTCGAAGCCGGGCATCCCCTGGAACCCCGGCATCCCCTCGAAGCCCGGCATCTGACGGAAGCCGGGCATTCCCTCGGGCATCCCGCCCGGGCCCATGCGGAAGCCCGGCATGGCGCCGTCTTCACGCCAGCGCTCCATCGCGTCGAACAGGTCGTCGAGGCGCTCATGGGCGCGCTCGCGGTCGGCGGCGTAGGCGCCGGCGGGCGCGGCGGCCGCATTCGCCTCGTTCCACTTCGCGAAGCCCAGCGCGCCGCCGAGGACGGCGATCGTGCCGCCCACCGCCAGCAGCAGCGGCATCCCGCCGCGCGGGGTACTGGTACCGGTCATGATCGGACCTCCGAGGTCTGCCCCGCCTCCGGGGCGTGCGTGATGTGGGCGGCCGCGACCGCCGAGGATGACGTGGTGCGCGCGGGCGGCACCGCCGGCAGAAAGACGGAGAATGTCGTGCCGCGCTCCGCGGTGGACTCCACGCTCACCGATCCACCGTGCGCCTGTACGAGTTCAGACACAATCGAGAGGCCCAACCCGCGGTGCGGGCCGGACGAGCGCGCTCGGTCGACCTGGTAGAAGCGGTCGAAGACGCGCGCCTGCGCCTCCTCCGGGATCGGGTCGCCGCCGTTGTGCACCTCGACCAGCGCGCCCCCGGACACGGCCTTCGCCGTCACGCGGACGGGCGTGCCGGGCGGCGTGAAGCGGATCGCGTTGTCCATCAGGTTCGCGAACACCTGCTCCAGCCGTCGCCCGTCCGCGCGCACGCTGCCCCCCGCGAGCGAGGACTCCAGCGCGACCTCCCGCTCCTCCGCCTGGAAACGGAAGCGCTGGAGGGTGCCCGTGAGCACGGCGTCCAGGTCGACCTCCTCGAAGTCGAGGCGGAGCGTGCCGGACTCGATCTCGGAGAGGTAGAGCAGGTCGTCCACCAGGACGCGGATGCGCTCCGCCTCCGTGTGGATCAGGCTCGCGGCCTCCTTCGGGTCGCCGCCGATACCGTCCACGATCGCCTGCGAGAAGCCCTGGATGCTGGTGAGCGGCGTCTTCAACTCATGCGACACGTTCGCGAGGAGGTCTCGCATCGACTGGTCGCTGCGACTGATGCGGGACGACATGAGGTTGAACGCCTCCGCCAGCCGACCCACCTCGTCCGTGCCGTCCACGTCAATACGCTGGTCGAGGTCGCCCTGCGCCATTGCCTGGGAGGCGCGCGTCATCTGCGCGATGGGCGTGGTGATGCGCGACGCGAAGAGCGAAGCGAACACGACCGCCACCACGCCCGCGCCGAGGCCAGCCATGCCGAGGCGCGGCAGCAGCTCCTCCCATGCGCCGCGCACGTCGCCCGCCGGTACGGCGACGACCACGCGCGCCGCGCCGTCCTGCCTCGCCGCGGCGCCGGGTGCGTCGGAGGCGACGAAGAGGTAGAGGTCGTCGCCGGCAACGCTGACGCGCTGCGTGCGGAAGGCGAGCATCATGCCGGGGTTGGAGACGGCCTCCGTGAAGTCGGTCTCGATCACCTGGCCCAGCGCGCGCTGTTCCGGGTCGGTGTCCATGACCACGCGGCCGGTTCCGTCCAGCAGCAGCACGCGCAGCTCGTACACCTCGGCGGCGGCGGTGAGTTCGGCACGGATCAGCTGCACCGGCCAGCCGAGGAGTTCACGCTGCCGGGTCGCCTCCGTGATCGGCCCCACCAGCAGGCCGATGCGCGCCTCCGCGGCGTCCGCCTGGCGGTCGCGCAGCAGGATGATGAACGCGGAGGCGGAAAGGAAGAGCGTGAGCGCGATGACGATCGCGAAGCCGCTCAGCAGGCGGAGGCGGAAGGAGCCGAACATGGGCGCCGGCTATCGAGACTCGGGCGCGGGGACGAACTTGTAGCCCACGCCCCAGACCGTCTCGATCTTCGGCTGCGCCTGCTTCAACTTCTCGCGCAGCCACGCCACGTGGACATCGATGGTGCGCGCATCGCCGTAAAAGTCCTCGCCCCACACCAGCGACAGCAGCCGCTCCCGGTCCAGCGCCACATTCGGATGGCGCATGAACGCCTCGAGCAGGTCGAACTCGCGCTGGCGGAGGCGCACGCGCTCGCCGGCGACGAGGACGTCGCGGCTGGCCGGGTCGAGGGTGACGTCGCCGAAGGTGATCGCGGCGGGCTCCTCCGTCTCGCCGGCCTGGCGGTCCCACTCGCGACGGCGGAGGTTCGCCTTCACGCGCGCGATCAACTCGCGCGGGTTGAACGGCTTCGTGACGTAGTCGTCCGCGCCCATCTCCAGGCCGACGATCTTGTCGACGTCGTCCGAGCGGGCGGTGAGCATGATGATCGGGACGTCCGACTCTTTGCGGATCTCCTGGCAGACCTCGAACCCGCCAAGGTGCGGCATCATCAGGTCCAGGATAACCAGGTCCGGCTTGTCCGCCTTGAAGCGCTCCAGCGCCTCGCGGCCGTCGCGCGCGGCGGTGACCTCGTATCCGTCTTCACGGAGGTAGAGGCGCAGCAGCTTGATGATGTTGGGCTCGTCGTCCGCGACCAGGATGGTTGGGGGCATCGTCACGTCTGTCGCGGCCGAGGTGGGGAGGGGAATGGGGTAGGGCCGGCCCGGAACCCCCCGAGGGGGCATGCGCAGGCGGCTCGCAACCGCTCCCACCACTACATGTTCATTGCGAGCCGTCGCGTCCGGGCGCGACCCATCCCGCAGTCAGGATGCCCGCCCGTCGTTCACGATCCGCGATCCAAGTGTAATGAAGGTGTGAAACCCGGAGGGAGGCTACTCCGCCAGGTATCGCTCCAACGCCTCGCGGACGACCACGGAGATGGTGGTCCCCTCCTGCTTCGCGCGGGCATCCGCCGCGGAGTAGAGCGTCTCCGGCACGCGCACCCCGATCTGGGGCGAACGCCTGCCGGGGGCGGAGAGCGATGGCCGGCCCGCACCATGCGCGCGCACATCCTCGACCGCGCGCCGCACGTACGCCTCGTCGATGCGAGCGCCGGCGGCGTCACGCACCTCCTCCCGCGCGAGGTCCACATCGGGGCCGGTCGCCAGCCGGTATCGCGGCGTCTTCTTCGGCATGGCTACCTCCTTCGATCCCGGTAGTGCAGCGGCATCGCGTGAATCACGAGCAGCGCATCGGGCCGTTCGACGGCGATCACTTCGATCAGGACGCCGGCCGCGTCGCGCCCGATCCAGAGCAGGCGATCGGACTCGCCGGGTTCGCTGGCGGGGATGCGCTGAGGCTCACCTGAATCCTCCATTGCCGCCACCACGCGGGCCTTCCCGACCCGGTGTTTCCTGGCGGAGCGGGTGAACCTGACGTCCATCGCCTGCGATTGTGTCATGCATAATCACGCCTGTCACCCTTCCACCGTCACTGGGCTCCCCCACCCCGCCCCTCCGTCCGCTACCGTGACGCCTCGAACGGGGCGCGGCGCCGAGGGGTGACCGCGAGGGGCGAGGGGGAGCGATGAACGCGAGCGACTTCGAGGAGATCGTCTACGACATCGAGGGGCATGTCGCGACGATCACGCTCTACCGGCCCGAGAAGATGAACGCGCAGACCCGGCGCATGACGGAGGAGATCAACGCGGCGCTGGACCTGGCCGCCGCGGACGAGCAGGTGCGCGCGGTGATCTTCACCGGCGCGGGGCGCGCGTTCTGCGCCGGGTCGGACATGTCCGCGGGGCCATCCTCGGCGCCGGCGGAGGGCGGCGCGCCGCCGCCGCCGAACACGCGCACCTCCAACGTCACGCTCAACCTGTTCGACTTCCCGAAGCCGGTGATCGCGGCGGTGAACGGCGCGGCGGTCGGCTTCGGCGCGTCCTCGCTGCTGGCGATGGACATCCGCATCTGCTCCACGATGGGCCGCTTCGGCTTCGTCTACGCGAAGCGCGGCATCCCGCCGGAGTCCGCGGCCTCCTGGTTCCTCCCGAGGATCGTGGGCGTGGAGCGCGCGCTCACCTGGCTCTACACGGGCCGCGTCTTCGGCGCGCAGGAGGCGCTGGAGGCGGGCCTGGTCTCCGAGGTGGTGGAGCCGGACGCGCTGCTGGACCGCGCGATGGAGATCGCGAAGGAGATCGCGGAGACCTCCGCGCCGGTGACGGTGGCGTTCACGCGGCAGGCGGTGTGGAAGGGGCTGACGATGCCCCACCCGCGCGACGCCTGGCTCGCGGAGTCTGACCTCACCCGCACGCTCCGCGGCTCCCCCGACTCGCGCGAGGGCGTCGCGTCGTTCCTCGAGCAGCGCGCGCCGAACTTCGTCGGCAAGGCGTCCGACATCCCGGCGGAGTCGTGGCCGAAGGGGATGCCGCCGCTGCGGCCGTTCCCGGAGGCGTAGCCGCCCTCGGTGTGCCGCCCTGCGCGACGACCGTCAGCCGATGAGCATGCCGCCGTCCACGACGACGACCTCGCCGCACATGTAGTCCGCCGCCTTCGAGGCGAGGAAGACCGCAACGGTCGCGATCTCGTCCGGCCGCGCCATACGTCCCATTGGCACGCCCGGCACCGCCGGCGGCTGGGCGGGAGCGGCTGCGGGATCGGCCGCACCCTGCATGCGTCGCGTGCCCTCGGTGTCCACGCCGCCGGGCGCGATCGCGTTCACGAGGACGCCGTGGGGCGCCATCTCCAGCGCGAAGTTGCGGGTGAACATGACCACGCCGCCCTTCGAGGCGTCGTACGCGGCGAGTCCCACCATGGAGGGGTGCAGCCCGTCCACGGAGGCGATGTTGATGATGCGGCCGCCGCGGCCCTGCGCCACCATCTGACGCGCCGCCGCCTGAGCGGCGAAGACGGTGCCCCGCAGGTTGACCGCGATCACGCGGTCGAACTGCTCCGGCGTCATCTCCAGCGCCGGGATGAACGGGTAGATCCCGGCGTTGTTCACCAGGATGTCCACCCTGCCGAACGCCTCCACCGCCCGAGCGACCATCGTCGCGCCCGCGTCCGCCTGGGAGACGTCCGCGCGCACCCACGTGACAGCCGCCGGGTTGCCGGCGGCGGCCGTGAGCCGGGCGGCGGCCGCCTCCGCGGCGGCGGGGTCGAGGTCGGCGATGAGGACGCGCGCGCCCGCCTCCACGAACCGGGCGGCGATCGCGTAGCCGATGCCCATCGCACCGCCGGTCACGATCGCGGACTTGCCCTGCAGGCTGAACGGTCCCCAGTCGGCCATCCGAACACCTCCGTGTGTCACGATCCCCAGCATGAACGCCCCGGTCCGCCGGTGCAGGGGCCTGAGGCCCGGATCGAGGGTGACCGTGGGCCCGCGAGGAGCGTGATCCCCATCACATTCGCGCATCTCCCGCCGGATAGACTCACCGCATGAGGGTGCGCCGAGGACTCCTCGTGGCGCTCGCGCTGGCGGCATCGGTCGCGGGCGTCGCGTGTTCCGGCGACGGGGACGAGGGCGAGGCGACGCCCGCGCCGCGCGTGACGCCGTTCGTCGGCGCGCCACCCCCGCCGACGCCCACACCTCGACCGGTGTTCACGCCTCGCAACCCCACGCCGCTCGCGCCCGAACGCACCGCCGAGGTGATGGCGCTGCTGCTGGAACTGGAGCCGGACCCGGCGGCGCTGGCACAGGCGCTCGAGGAGATCCGGGCGGCGCGGGACGTGAGGTTCATCGCGCCGTTGATCGAACTAGTCCGCGCACGCAACTCCCGCATCGGCTACCTGGACACCTCCCACGTCGCGCTGCTGGAGGAACTGACGGGGCAGCGGTTCGCACGGGACTGGGACCGGTGGGCGGCGTGGTACGGGCGCACCACGCTGGAGGCGCCACCGGGGTTCGTCGCGTGGAAGGGGACGCTCCTCGGGCGGATCGACCCGCGGTTCGCGGAGTTCCTGCGGGAGGATGTGCCGGTCGTGGTGCGGCCGGAACTGGTGGTGTGGGGCACGGTGCCCGTGGACGGCATCACCCCACTGGACCACGCGCCGGCGGTCCCGGCGGCGGCCGCGACGTACCTCGACCCCAACGAGCCGGTGTTCGGCGTGGTCGTGAACGGCGAAGCACGCGCGTACCCGATGCGCATCCTGGACGCGCACGAGATGGCGAACGACACGCTGGGCGGCGTCCCGATCGCCCTCGCGTACTGCACGCTCTGCGCGAGCGGGATCGTGTATGACCGGCGCGCCCCGGACGGGACGGTGCTGTCGTTCAGTACCTCGGGCCTGCTCTACGAGAGCAACAAGTTGATGTACGACCGCCAGACGCGGTCGCTCTGGAACCAGTTCACCGGCCGCCCGGTGGTCGGCCCCCTGGTGGAGGCAGCGGCGGGCACGTCCGGCTCGTGGCTGAACGTCGTGCCCTCGGTGGTCGCGACGTGGGCCTCGTGGCGAGGAGCGCACCCGGAGACCACGGTGCTGGCGCTGGAGACGGGGATCGGGAGCGGATACACGCTGGGCTACCCGTACGTCCTGTACTTCACGAACGGCGACCTGCAGTACCCGGTCTCACGACGCAGCACGGAGATGATCGCGAAGGTGCGTGTCTTCGGCGTGGTCGTCGGCGACGACGTGACCGTGTACGGCCCGCGCACGCTCTCACGCACCCCCGTCATCAACGACCGCGTGGGCGACGTGGATGTCGTCGTCATCGCAAACGGGCCGTCGATCGAGGTGTCCACGCGCGAGCCGATCGCGGGCGAACTCACCTACCTCGCGGGGCGCGAGGTGCGCGCGTTCGAACGGCCGGCCGGGCTGAACTTCACCAGCACGCCGGACGGAGGGACGGTGCTCGACCACCGCGGGCGCGCGTGGACGGTCACGGAGGAGGCGCTGATCGGGCCGGACGGCGAGCGCGCTCCACGCCTCGCGGGGCACACGGCGTACTGGTTCGCGTGGTACGCGTTCCACCCGGATGTCCGCGTGTACGCGGCGCCGTAAGGACCGAAGGAGACGTGCCGGGGGGCCCCTCGCGAGGCCCCTCGGTCAGTGGTCAGGCTGTGCGTGCGGCGTCCGGCAGGTCCGCCGCGAGTTGGTCCTTACGAGCGTGCGCAGGTCGGCGGGGCAGCCAGCTTCCAGGAGCCGTCACCCTGCTGGGCAAGTTCCCACGTCCCCTTCATGCGGATGATGGACATCTGCATGTTCATCCGAATGTTGACGTCCACGGTCGCGGCGGTGCCGTTCACCGTGGGCGTCATGGTGTCGACCTTGGCGCTGGTGCCCAGGCTGGTGCAGCCGAATGCGGCCTCCGCGTCCGTGGCGCTGAGCGGCGTGACGGAGAGCCCGTCCAGCGCCGCCTTGTCCTTCGCGGCCATCGCGATCACCGTGTTGATCACGGCGGCGGCCAGCGGGTCCGTGCCCTCCGGCGGCGGTGTGGCCCCCGCCTGGATGCCCGTGCTGGCGATGGCCCGCCGAGACTGCTCGCTGCCCTGCGGGTCGGGCTGGTTGGAGCTCCCGCCGCCGCCTCCACAGGCCGCCAGCAGCGCGCCCAGCGTCACCAGCACACCGATTGTCGTGAACCTCCGGCCGATCATCGTTGTCCCCCCTCACGGGCTAGCCCGGGTTGATACGACGTACGTTATTCCTTCTTTCTAACACGTTCGTATTTGTGCGCACGAACACAATCCCGGAAACTCTGACGTTTCCGTGAGCGATCGAAATGCCGCGCGTCTGGGCTCCCAGAAGCCGAAGGGTCGTGGATCTGCCAGATATTTCAACCGTTACGCAGACGTCTATTTCGCCGAGCGTGCGCGGTGGTGTCGCTGCCCTACCGTGTCACCGCAGATCGGACGTGCCATGCGACGGATCCTTGCGGTCCTGTTCGGGCTGATGGCGGGCGGCTCCGCGATGGGCGCGATCCTCTCACCGCTGGACGCGGCCGCGTATCGGTTCGACCTGGGCCCCGTCGCGCGCTTCGAGGCGGCCGTGACGCACGAGGTCGCCCTCCGGCTGGAGCCGGGGACGCTGCGCACGGAGCTGGGCTACCCGGAGTTCAACCGCGTCTTCGTGGTGGCGCCGTCACCACACAGCCGCCTCGTGCTCCCGGCGGTCTCGGCCGCGGGATGCAGTGTGATCTGGCGCGATGGCCGCGGGTCGCTCGCCGGGTTCGTCGATACGTGCGGGGACGCGACATGGGGCCGCCTCGGCGACCCGCGCGACCCCTCGGTGCGCGCGTTGCCGCGCATCGCGGCGCGCGTGGAGGACGGCCACCTGGTGATCGACACGTCGAAGATGGACGCGTCCGTCGCCGCGGTGAGCCTGCGTCTGCCGGCGACGGCGACACCGGAGGCGCTCGCCGCCGCGGTGGAGACGAAGGCCGCGCCGGAGGAGCCGGAGTGGCGGCTGGTCGTCGCGCCGGCCGCGACGGGGATCCCCACCGCCACCTGGCGGGCCGCCTCCGTGCTGTTGGCGCTGGGCGCAGCCACCGTGTCGCTCGGCCTGTACACGAGCCTCGTGCTGGAGGCACGGGCGCGACGCCGGCGCGACGCGATGTCCGTGATCATGCACGGGACGCTGTCGCCGGATGACCCCGACTGGCCGCGGGAGGGGCGTTAGCCCTCCGCGCGGGGCGGCGTCCCCGGCAGCGTCCGCAGCGCGTCCGCGAGCCCGGCGTGGCCGTGGAACTTCGCCGCGGCCTGGTTCTCGCCGGCGACCTCGCCGAGGAGCTCCTCGCGGAGCACGGAGATCGACCGTGGCGCTTCGACGCCGATCTTCACCCGCTCGCCCTCAATCGAGAGCAACCGGATCACGACCCGGCCATCGATGACGATGCCCTGTTCGGCCTTACGCGTGAGGATGAGCATCCGTGGCCTCCCTGCCGCTGGTGCTGTGCGTCCGGGGCGTGCGGACCCGCGTGATCCCCGTCCGGGGATCATCGGCAGTCACCGCACGCCGGTGCAGCCAGCGGCTAGGCCGTGGCGCGGAGACCCTCGTCCTCGTCCGCCATCTCATCGATGGCCGCGAACACCGGGTAGCGCATGGAGTAGTCCACGCCCTGCAGGATGACCTGGCGGGCCAGGTGCGTGCGCCGGCAGAGCACCAGCGGCGCCAGCAGGTTCACGGTGATCTGCCGCGGGTCCTCGTGCAGCGTGAGGATGGAGCGCACGATCACGTCGCCCGGCTCCTCCATGCCCACGCCCTCCACGTCCGCATCCGCCATCTCGAACGAGTACTCCGGCAGGAGCGCGAACGGCTCCAGCAGCGCGAAGCACACCTCCGAGTCGTCCAGCGACTGGAGCCACTCCACGCCGGAGTCCTCTTCCGCGATCAGCGCGTAGCGGCGCAGCGCGTCGAAGCCGCCGATGCCCGGCTCGAAGGCGAAGATCTGCTCCTCGCCCACCTCCACCGTCTGCTCCATGCCCAGGAAGTTCGTCTTGATCCGCATGTCATACCCCCTTCGGGCTGCGGCCCGAGTGCTAACGCAGGTAATCCAACAGGCTCAGGTTGAGCGCACGGCCGGAGGCGGCAAGCGCCGCCTGGAACGCCGTGTCGCGCATCTGCAGTTCCACGACCTCCGAGGTCAGGTCGACCTCTTCCATCTCCGCGATCAGCGAGCGCAGCCGCTCGTCGTCGCCCTGGAGGCGGTCCGACACGATGTCCAGCCGCCGCATGCGCGCGCCGATCTCGCCGCGTGCCTGCAACGCCACTTCGATCTCCGCGCCGATGTTCGTGGCCGCGGCGTTGATTGCCGTCCGGTCGTTCGCCCGCAGCCCATCGCGGAACGCGATCAGCGCGGTGAACACGCCATCGAACAGCGCCGCGCCGTCCAGGTTGACCGGCAGACGTTCGCCCTCGCCGATCTCACGCATCACCTGGCCACCGTCACCCTGGTAGGTGACGGTGGTCGGGGCCACGGCGACGTCCGGCGCGAATGGCGGCACCCCGGTCTGGTGGCCGCCGAAGATCGGCCGGCCGGCGTTGCGCGTGTTCCCGACCTGCAAGGCCTCGTTGATGAGCTCGTCCACCTCGGCGGCGATCTGGTTGCGCGCGGAGACGTCGAGCGCGCCGCTGTCCGCCTGCACCGAGAGTTCCTGCGCGCGGGTGAGCACGCCGGACAGCGAGACCAGCGCGGATTCGGTCACCGCGAGTTCGGACTGTGCGAGGTGGACCGTGCGCGTGCGCTGCTCGATCACCGTGCGCTGCGAGCGCGCTCCGATCGATCGGTTCGCGCCGAACGGATCGTCCGAGGCGCGGTTGATCCGCCGGCCGCTCGCCACGCGCTCCTGCGTCTCGTTCAGGCGCGACGAAGAGGTCTGGATGTGCTGGAGGAGGCGCTCGTTCAGCGCACGGTTGCTCACGCGCATCGTCAGGCCACCATCCGGAAGAGCTCATCCAGCATCTGGTCGATCTTCTGGATGACCTGCGCGGCGGCCTGATAGCCCCGCTGGAACTGGACCATGTTCACCATCTCTTCGTCCAGGTTGACGCCGGAGATGGACTGTCGCAGTTGTTCCAGGTGCGAGATCGTGAGCGTTTGCGCGCGCGAAATGCCCTCCGCGTCCCGCACGGAGACACCGAGGCGGGTGACGACGCCGTTGTAGAACGCGCCGTACGTCTCGCTGCCGCTGGTGAGATTCGTGGCGCTCTGCAGACCCGCCATCGCGGTCGCGCCCGATCCGTCGCCGGGCGAGGCGGCGGTCGCGGCCGCCGCGAGGAGACGGAGGTCAGCGGACAACGCGCCGTTCACCGCGATGTCGGCAATGCCCGTGCCGGTGAAGAAGTCGAGGCCCGTCGTGACACCGTCCGCGCCGAAGCCGGCGGCGTGCACGGCGTTCACGTCCGCCATCACCTGCGACACCAGCGTGTCGAGGTCGACCAGGCGAGCCGGCAGGTCCACGTCGCGCTGGCTCAGCAGACCACCGATCTCGCCGCTGGCGATCCGGACCGGCACCCCGTCCGAGGACCACTCGAGGTCCACGTAGTCGTTGTTGGCCGGGTTCCGCTCCAGCGTGATTGCGTTCATGCGGCTGCCCTGCACGAGCGCCCGCCCGCCGACGAAGACGTCCACGTGGCCGTCCTCGTGGTTCATCAGGCGGATGTCGGTAAGCGTGGAGAGCCGGTCGAGCGCGGCATCGCGCGCGTCGGTCAGGTCAGCCGCAGGGTCACCGCTGGCCCGGACGGTGATGATGCGCTGGTTGAGCGCGGCGATCTCGGTCGCGAGCGCGTTGACCTCCGACACCGCGCTCTGGATGCGGGTGTCGGCGTCCGTGCGGATCTCGCCGAACGCGCGGTCAATGCGGCGCGCCGTGAACGCGAGCGTTTCGCCGGCCTGGACCACGGCGCTGCGCGCCGCGCTCTGCTCCGGGGCGTTCGCGAGGTCGCGCCAGGCGTTGAAGAACCCATCGAGCGCGGCCGTCAGGCCCGTGTCGCCCGGCTCGCCGAGCGCGAGTTCGGCCATGCGTAGAGAGGAGGCGCGGGCGCTGTACTCGCCGGCCGCGTGCGACTCCGACCGCAACTGGAAGTCGACGAAGAGGTCGCGGATGCGCTCGATCCCCTGGACCTGCACGCCGTTGCCCACGCCCTGGTCGCCGGGAGCGACCGCGGCCAGGCGCACCACCTGGCGGCTGAAGCCGGGCGTGTTCACGTTGGCGACGTTGTGCGCCACGGCGTCCATCGCCTGCTGCTGCGCGAGCAGCGCACGGACGGCGGAGTTCAGGCCCACGGAGATCGCCATCGCCGTGCCTTACGCGCTTCGGTCCAGCGCACGGCCGCCGGGCAGCGCACTCGCCGCCCCGCCGTCCGGGGTGTAGACGCTGCCCGCGAGGAGCGTGCGCAGGTACTGGAGCCACCGGTCGACCAGCGCCCGGCTCTTCTCCAGCAGTCGGGTGTTCGTCTCCTGCGCCTCCTGCAACGCGACCGCCTGCGAGCGCAACTCGCGGCCGGCGCGGAGCAGCAGGTCCGCCTCCGTCGAGGGCATCCGCGACGCCAGGTCGCTCACCGTCGCGCGGTCGGCAGGGAGGCCGGTCGCCGCCTCGATGGCGACGAGCGCGGTCATGCGCTCCGTCTCCAGGGCACGCAGGTGGTCCAGAAGTTGCTCCTTCTCGCCGATGATCTCTGTGAGCCGGGCAACATCGCCGGCGACGATCGCAGACTGCTCGGACGAGGCGAGGCCCAGCAATGCGCGGTACAGGTCACCCTGCGCCTCCATCACGGCGAGGAGCGCACCCGCGGACGGGGCGGTCACCCCTGCACCCCGCGGTCCACGAGGAGACGCGCGAGCGCGTCCGCCTCCACGCGGTAATCGCCGGACGCGATGCGCTCGCGGAGTTCGGCGACACGGTCGGCGCGGACATCGGGGGCGTCGGTGACAGCCTGCATCACGCGCGCGAAGGTACGCGCCTCATCGGAGACGGCGACACGGTCGGCGCGGCGACTGCCGGCAGACGGTCGGCCCGCCTCGGTGCGCGTCGCGGCCACGTCGGCGGCGTCGCGGGCGTGGGAGACCTGGCGCTGGTAGATGCCGCTGGCATCCTGCGGGCGAATGGGCTGGATCACCGTCACACCTCCATCCCGAGCGTCACACCGTGACGTCGTTCGCCTTCGTCAGCATGTCCTCGATCGTCTGGAAGGCGACCAGGTTCAGCTGGTAGCCCCGCTTCGCCATGACGAGGCCGGTCATCTCCGTGGCGATGTCCACGTTCGACGCTTCCAGCCAGCCACTGAGCACCATGCCCATCCCGTCACGGCCCGGCAGCCCGTTGATCGGCGGCTGCGACTCCGGCGTCTCACGGAATCGGTTGTTGCCGATGGCGGCGAGGCCCGATGGGTTCGCGAAGCGCGCGAGTTCGACCTGGCCGACCACCGCGCGGACGCCGTCGCGCGCGGCGAATGCATCGAGTGCCGCGAGTTCGTCATCGGTGTAGTCGCGCATCACGGTGACGGAGCCGTCATCCTCGATGCGGAGATCGCGGAACTGCGCGGGCAGTTGCAGCGGCGGGTCCAGCAGTTCGCCGCTGGTAGTCGTGACCTTGCCCTGGCCGTCCAGCATGAACACGCCGGCGCGGGTGTAGGCGGTGGAGCCGTCATCGAGGAGCACACGGAAGAACCCGTCGCCGCTGATCGCGAAGTCCAGCAGGCGGCCGGTCGGCTGCATCGCGCCCTGCGCGAAGTCACGCGTCATCGCGGCGGTCGACACGCCCGAGGACTGGCTGATGTCGGCCAGGTTCTCCGGGCCGCTCAGGGCGGCGAACACGGAGGCGGCGTCCATGATGTCCTGGAAGTGGATCTTGACGCGCTTGTAGGCGGTCGTGTTCACGTTCGCCAGGTTGTTGGCGATCGCCTCGATGTTGCGCTGCTGCGTGAGCATGCCGCTGACGGCGGCGTCCAGCGAGAGCGTCATGAGCGCACCCCTTACACCCGGCCGATGTCGCGGACCGCGAGCGCGAGCGTGTCGTTGATGGCGGAGAAGACGCGCTGACTCGACGAGTACGAGCGCGCCACGGAGTAGAGCTGCGTCGCGTTCTGACCCACGTTCACGTTCGCCTCCTCCAGCGATCCCTGGAGGACGAACGTGGCGCCCTGGGTGAAGTCGACCGGCGTCACGGTGGCGCCCGGCGCGACGAGGAACTGCGAGGCGCCGGCACGGATCAGATCATCCGCGTTCAGGTTCACCACCTGGAGGCGGGCGACGAGCTGCTCGCGCACCTCATTCACGGTGGAGCCGTCCGCGGCCTCGACCGGCGTCGCGACCATCAGCATGATCCGGCCGTCCGGCTTCACGCGGATGTGGTCGGACTCGATGATGACCGGCGCGCCCTCGTCGTCCAGGACGAGCGAGCCGTCCGCCGTGATCAAACGCTGCTGGTCATCGCGATCCCAGTGGCCGTCCCGCGTGTAGCGGACGCCGTCCGGCGACTGCACCACGAAGAAGCCATCGCCGCGCACCATCACGTCCAGCGGGCCGCCGGTCTCGCGCTCCGAGCCCTGACCCAGGAAGGTGCGCACGTTCTCCACGAACGCTCCGGTCCCGACCCGGCCGATCAGCGTCTCAACGCTCGCCGGCATCGGCGTCTCGGAGGCGCCGACGCGCCGGGCGAGGACCCCCGAGAACGCGGTCTGCGCGGACTGGTCCGCCTTATAGCCCACGGTGTTGGAGTTGGCGAGGTTGTCGGCGACGACCTCCTGCTGGCGCATGCCCAGGAGCATGCCGGACGCCGCCGTGTAGAGGCCCTTGATCATGCCACCCTCCGGCCGAGCCGCAGCCCGACGAACACGGACAGGGACATGGCGCCGAGAAGCGCACCGAAGCGGGCGAGATCGGAGACCAGCCCGGCGTCGCCGGTGTTCGGCAGCTGGCCGGGCGCGCCGAGCGGGCCGCCGTCACTGCTGCCGTCCAGGCCGGGCTGACCGACCAGGCTGAAGTAGCCACCGATCGAGCGGTCCTCGGACGGCTGTGGGGCATCGTCCGGCTCCGGCTCCACGGTGATGATGAGGAGGTCGAAGCCGAAGTCCGAGATCGGAGGAAGCGAGCCGGTGTAGGCCGCGTTCCCGGCAGCATCCGCGTTGAAGCGGCCCGCGGAGATCGCGTCGCCGGCCTCTGAGTTGACGAGCCAGACCTGGTAGAGCCGCCCGCTGAGGCGCTGGAGGCCGGACGCCTGCAGCCGCAGGATCCCCTCCGCGAACATCAACTCGGCGGTCCCCGTCGCGTCCTCCGGGCCCCAGTTCGACAGGTCGATGTAAGCGAGGTCCACCGGCACGGGGACCCCGTTCGCCTCGGCGGTGCCGGTGGTACCGGTCCCACCGAGGGCGAGCGCCATCGCGGCGGTGGCGACGAGCAGCATCCTGGGGAGGCGCATCAGGAGCGGCCCCCGCGGAGGCGCGCGATGCGGACCTCCTCCAGGCCGATGTGCAGTTCGCGCGCGATCGCGCGGTCCGACAGGCCGTCCTCCGTCAGCGCGAGCACCCGCGCGCGCAGGGAGGCGTCCGGTGCGTGACGTGGCTCCAGCGCCTCCACCTGCTCGCCGGCCGCCATCGGGCGGTCGTCGCCGGCGCCCACCAGGGCGAACGCCGAGCGCTGGTCGGACAGCAGGCTCGCCAGAGACTCGCGCTGGCGGGCCATCTGGCCCTGCAGCTGCAGGACGGCGTCCTGCAGGCTCGCGATCAGCTGGTCGGAGGACTCGGTCGCAAGCGCCTCCACGCGCACGTCCAGGGGGTCGCGGCGGGACTGCTGGGAGAGCAGGTAGCCGTGGTAGAGCACCCCGAGTGCGAGCAGCATCAGGGGGACGCCAATCGCAAGGCTGAGAAGCAAGACGGTCGGTGAGACGCTCATGCTGCCTGTCCGTGCTGCCGGCTGACCAGCCCCGTGCGGAGCCGGCCGAGCGCGCGTGCGTGGAGCTGGCAGACGCGGGATTCGGAGATCTGCAGGACCTCGCTGATCTCCCGCATGGTCAGCTCGTCCTTGTAGTAAAGGGAGAGGATGAGCTGCTCCCGATCAGGCAAATCCCTAATCACGGCCGCGAGATCACCGATCAATTCCTGGCGTTCCAGGTCCGCGGAGAAGTCCTCGTCGTTCGGGTCCGCCACGGCCATCGGCCCGCCGGTGTCATCCTCCCCGTCCGTCGCGCCGAGTGAGTCGAGCGAGACGGTGATCCAGGACGCATCGATCAGCGTCTTGCGGTAGGACTCCGGGGTCAGGCCCAGCGCCGCCGCCACCTCGTCGTCGGTCGGGTCGCGTCCGAGGTCGCCGGTGAGCGCCAGGATCGCCGCGTTCGCCTCGCGCGTCTTCTGGCGCACGGAACGCGGCAACCGGTCGAGCGAGCGAAGCGCATCGATGATCGCGCCGCGGATGCGGGAGATCGCGTACGTCTCGAACTTCACGCCCTTGCTGTGATCGAACCGCTCGACGGCCTCGATCAGGCCGATCGTGCCGAAGGAGAGGATGTCCTCGTAATCCAGGATCGCGGGGAGGGAGATCGCCAGCCGCCCCATGACGTACTTCACCAGGGGTGCGTACTGGAGAATGATCTGCTCGCGCACCGCCGCGTCCCGCGTGGTGATGTACCGATCCCACAGCACGTGGTTCGCGCGCTGCAACTCCTCCCCGGTGGGGGCGGAGGGATCGAGGGGCTTCCGTCGAGGTGCCATCTCGTTACCTCACGCTAGGCGGCCTGACGCCGCTCCATCGCAACAGCGCGCTCGCGGGCCGCGGGGAGGCTGGCCGGCGTGCGGTCTTCGTTCTGTCCGGCGGAAGCGGCGCTCGCCGCCTCCATCTCCTGCTCGTACGCGGCGCCGCGCTCCCCGTCCCGGTGGTGGCTGACCGGCGCGGTCACCACCACGAGTTCAGCGAGGTACGCGACGAACACCACCGGCATGAACGCCAGCAGCCCTCGCAGCAGCGCGGTCTCCATCGGGTAGCCCGCACCGGCCGAGGCCCATGTGGCCCAGGCGGCGACGACCACCGCGAGGTACATGCCGGCGCGGAGGATGAGCACTAGATCACCCCCTTGCGCCGCATCTCCACCTGCTGGCGGAAGATGTAGCGGACCACGCGCTCGCGCTCGCGGCGGTCTGGGTCGATGAACTGGCAGTTCACGCGGTAGTGCTGCGCGGAGTTGGACGGGCGCTGCACGGAGAGCGCCTGCATGAGCATGTCCACTTCCAGCGGTTCGCCCTCCAGCTCCAGCACCACGCGGAGGCGCGCGCCGGAGGGGACGTACTCGCGCACCTGCAGCAACATGCCGCCACCGGAGATGTCCAGGACCACGGCGCTGAGCCGCTGCACTTCCTTGCCCGCGTCGTCCAGCCGGACCGCCAGGCGCGGCTCAATGCGCGTCACCAGCCGGAAGTAGGCGCGTCGCTCCGTGCGCTCCGCCTCGGACGGCAGTTCCACGGTGATGCTGTCGTTCTCCACGAACTCGACGAGGCGTACCGCCACGGTGAAGCGGTAGATGCGTCCGTGGAGCATGGTGAACATGGCGATCTCTTCGCCCGGGACCACCTCCAGCACGTCGCCGTCGCGGCGAGGGGTGGAGACGCGCATCCCGCGCGGCGTGACCTGACGGACGACGCACTCATAGGTGGCCCCGGCCGGATCCTCCGGCGGGGTCACGTTGAGCCGCGTGCCCGGCTTCAGGTCGATGAACGACGCCACGAGGCGCTACCCCACCTTCGCCAGACGTCGGGCGGGCGTACCGGCCGTCGAAGGCGCCGGGGCGCTCCAGGAGGCGTTCACGACCGCGCTCGCGATCGCCAGGTGGTCAGCCACGCGCGGCGGCTCGCTCACCTGGTCGGAGTGCGTGGTGTAGGCGAAGCCGATCGAGGCGTCCACCGCGACATCCACCAGCGCGCCGAAGTGCGAGGTCTCGTCGCATCGCGTCGCCACCAGGCCGTCCAGGCCAACCGCGCTGTAGGCGGCCACCGTCTCCGACAGGTCGCTCGCCTTCATCGTGGCAGGCAGGGTGAGGAGCACGGAGCGGACCCGCGCGACGTTGAGGAACGCGCTCAGTTCGGCCATGCGGTCGCGACGCAGGCCGTTGTGCCCAGGCGTGTCCACGATCACCACGTCCGCCTCTCCTGACTTCAGGAGGGTGTCCAGTTCTTCCGGCGCGTAGCAGAGGTGCACCGGCAGGCCAGTCGCCGCGCCGAAGGCCAGCAACTGCTGCGGGCCGCCCGCGCGGTTCACATCCGTCCCCGCGATCGCGACGCGCAGGCCGTTGCCGCGCTCGAGTTCGAGGCCCAGGCGCACCGCCATCGTGGTCTTGCCGGCGCCGCCGGGGCCCACGAGGAAGATCGCCAGCGGGCGGCGGCCGAACGTGGGCGTCGTGCCCTGCGGCATCTTCGCCGCCATCTTCCGCTCCACCGTCCGCGCCAGCGCCTCGTCATCCTCCGGGCGCACCACGGCGGCGCTCGCCTCCGTCACCAGCGACGCGGCGAGGCGTGCCGAGAGGCCGTGCTTGATCAGGCGGTCGCGCAGATCGCGCGCCGCGGCCGGTGCCGCGTCCATGCGGGCGCCCGTGCGCTCCGCGACCAGCGTCTCCAGCAACGCGCGCATCTGATCCAGTTGTCGGGACAGCGTGCCCGGCTCCGTGGAGGCGGCCGCGGGGACGGCTTCACGGGGTGCGGGCAGGTCAGCGTCCGGCGCCACGGCGGTGAACCCGGCGAACGCCTCCACCGCGGGCATCGAGGTCGTCATGGACGCATCGAGCGGGGCGGCGGCGGTCGCCTCTGCGATCGCGCGGACGAAGTCGTGCGCGGCCACGTCCTGCTCCAGCGTGGGACGTCGCCCGGCAGGGGCGGCCTCCAGCGGCGCCGGCAGGTGCGCGACCACCTCCACGAATTGGCGGCCGGGCTGGCCGAAAAGGCCAGGCGCGTACGCCTTGCGGGTCGAGAGGATGATGGCGTCCGCACCCAGATCGCGGCGGACCTTCTCGTACGCCTCCGCCAGGGTGGCCGCCTGGAAGCGCTTAGGCTGCTGCATACTCCACCTCCACCTGTGCGATCGCCTCCACCTCCACCTCGCGGGCGATCTCCGCGAAGGCGAGCACCGGCAGCGCCGGCACGGACCGTTCCAGCAGCCGGCGCAGCGGCCGGCGGATGCGGCTGGACGTCAGCAGCACCGGCTGCCGCCCCTGCGCGGCCGCGCGTTCGAGGTTCGACGCGACCGCCGTCAGCAGCCGCTGTAGCAGGTCGGGTGAGACGACGAGCGCCATGCCGGCGTCGGTCGGGGTCAGCGCCTGGGCGAGTGACTGCTCCAGGCGCGGGTTCAGCGTCATGGCGTGCAGGCGGCCCTCCGGGCCGCGGTGCTGCATGCTGATCTGGCGCGCCAGCGCGGCGCGGACACCCTCCGTCAGCGCCTCGATCTCCTTCGTCTGACGGCCGAGGTCGGCGAGCGTCTCCGCGATCGTGACGAGGTCGCGGACGGAGACGCCTTCGGCGAGCAGCAGCTGGAGGACGCCCTGCACCTCGCCCACGGTGAGGATGCCCGGGACGAGCTCCTCCACCACCGCGGGGTACTCCTCCTTGAGGTGGTTGAAGAGCGTCTGCACGTCCTGCCGGGAGAGCAGTTCGGGCGCGTGACGCTTCGTGAGTTCGGAGAGGTGGGTGATGAGCACAGAGGGCGGGTCCACCACGGTGTAGCCCAGGAACTCCGCCTGTTGCTTGTCCGCGGGCGAGATCCAGCGCGCGGGCAGGCCGAAGGCCGGCTCCACCGTCTCCTGGCCGCCGATCTCCGCTGTCGCGAGCCCGGAATCCATCGCGAGGAACTGGTTCGCGATGAGCGAGCCGCTCCCGATCTCGATGCCACGGAGTTTCACAACGTACTGGTTCGCCGGCAGCGACAGGTTGTCCCGGATGCGGATCATCGGGACCACGATGCCCAGGTCGGTGGCGATCTGACGACGCATGATGGTGATCCGGTGCAACAGGTTCCCGCCGTGTTCGCCATCCACCAGCGGGATGAGGCCGTAGCCGACCTCCACCTCCAGCGGATCGACCCGGAGCATGTTGACCACGGAGTCCACGCTCTGCGCTTCGTCCCGGGTCTCCACCTCGCGGGCCTCGGCCGCCTCCGCCGCGTTCGCACGTTGGCGCTCGCGGAGGAGATAGCCGGCGCCACCCATGATGGCCGCGAGGATGAAGAACGGGGATCGGGGAAGACCCGGTACCAGCCCGAACGAAGTCAGGATGGCGGCCACGATGAACATGACGCGCGGGTTAGAGAACAGCTGCCCGCCGATGTCCTGGCCCAGGTGCCCCTCGGACGCCGCGCGGGTCACGATGATGCCGGTCGCGGTGGAGACCAGTAGCGCCGGGATCTGCGAGACGAGGCCGTCGCCGACCGTCAGCACCGAGAAGGTCGAGACCGCGTCGCCCGGCGCCATCCCCTGCTGGACGATGCCGATCACCATGCCGCCGATCAGGTTGATCGAGGTGATGATCAGCCCCGCGACCGCGTCGCCCTTCACGAACTTGGAAGCGCCGTCCATGGCGCCGTAGAAGTCCGCCTCGGCGGCGATCTTCTGGCGGCGGGTGCGCGCCTCGGTGTCGGAGATGAGGCCGGCGTTCAGGTCCGCGTCGATCGACATCTGCTTGCCGGGCATCGCGTCCAGGGTGAAGCGTGCGGCCACCTCCGCCACGCGGCCGGCGCCGTTCGTGATCACCACGAACTGGATGACCAGGAGGATCAGGAACACCACGATGCCGACGACCAGCGACCCGCCGATGACGAACTCACCAAACGCATCGATGACCGAGCCGGCGTCGCCGTTCAGGAGGATCAGGCGTGTCGAGGCGATGTTGATCGCGAGGCGGAAGAGCGTGACCAGCAGCAACAGCGACGGGAAGACGCTGAACGACAGCACCTCCCGCGTGTACATCGCGATCAGCATGATCGTGACCGAGGCGGCGAAGTTCGCCACGATCAGCAGGCTCAGTGCGGAGGGCGGCACCGGCACGATCATCAGGCCGATCACCGTGAGCACGGTGAGCGCGAGCGCGACGTCCGAGTTGCGCGTCATGATCTCGATGATCCCGCCCCCCGTCGGGGCGGCCTTCGAGCGTGCTGCAGCGGCCATCGTCCGATCCTCTCGCTTCCGCTACGCCGCCGTCCGCCGGCCGAAGCGCGTGCTCCGGAGCCGGTAGACGAACGCGAGGATCTCCGCGACGGCCTCGTACAGGTCGGCGGGGATCTCCTGGCCGACACGCGTCGCCTTGAACAGCGCGCGCGCCAGCGGTGGGTTGGTGATCACGGTGACGCCGTGCTCCTCCGCGATCTCGCGGATGCGCAGCGCGACGAGGTTCATGCCCTTCGCGACGACGATCGGCGCCGGGGAGGTGGCGGGGTCGTAGCGGAGCGCCACGGCGTAGTGGGTGGGGTTCATCAGCACCACGTCCGCCTTCGGGACGGACTTCATGATGCGCTGGAGCAACTGACGGCGAGCCCTCGCCATCTGGGCCTTCATCAACGGGTCACCGTCTGACTGCTTCGTCTCGTCCTGGATCTCCTGGCGGGACATCCGCATGGAGCGCGTGAAGTCCTGACGCTGAAACAGGTAGTCCGCGGCCGCGAGGACGATAAGCGCGACCGCCGACCAGAGCATCAGGTCGAACGCGATGTCCACGAGGAGCGACACGGCGGGCGTGAGCCCCGCCTGCATCCCGGCCGAGGTGATCTCCTCCCACCGGCCGCGGAACACCAGCACCGCGACCCCGCCGAGGATCACGAACTTCGCGAGCGACTTGGCGAGGTTCACGTACGCCTGCCGCGAAGCAATCAGCCGCTTCCCGCCCTGGATCGGGTCCAGCCGCTTCCACTTCGGCTTCAGCGCCTGCATGGAGAAGAGCGGACCGCCCGTCTGCGCCATGCCGCCGAGGAGCGAGAACACGGTGATCGCCGCGATGAGCGGCGACAGAACGGCCACGATGTGGACGACGAGTTGCAGGCCGATCGTGGCCGTCAGGTCCACCGTGAGCGGCTCGTCGCCCGTGCGCTGCCACGTGTCGATCGCCATCGACTCCAGCGATGACCACATCCAGCCACCGGCGAACCTGAACACGAGGAGCGTCGCGATGATCACGATCGCGCTGTCGATCTCGCGGGAACGCGCCACCTCGCCGCGTTTGCGAGCGTCCTCCAGCCGGCGTGGCGTAGGGGCTTCGGTCTTCTCGCCGGCCATCGCTACGGCCTCACCAGCGTGTTCACGTCCACCAGGGCACGCCCGAAGGTCGCCCCGATGAACGCGGTCATGAGCGGCATCGCCGCGACGAGTGTGACGAGGCCCACGCCGATCTTCACCGGGAAGCCGACGACGAGGACGTTGAGTTGCGGCACCGTACGGCCGACCAGCGCCATCGCCAGGTCGGTGAGCATGAGCGCGCCGAAGACCGGGAGTGCGAGCTGGATGGAGGTTACGAGCAGCGCGCCGAAGAACACCGCCGTCCGGTCGCCCGCGATGACGTCCAGGCTGCCGGTGCCGGGCGGGATCACCTCCAGGGTGTGCAGGATGCCGCGGATGACGAGGTAGTGCCCGTTCATCGCGAAGAAGATGAGCGTGACGAACATCCGGTAGAACTGCTCCAGCGCGCCGGTCTGCGATCCGGTGATCGGGTCGAAGACCTCGCCCAGCCCGAAGCCGATCTGGATGCTGATCAGGGAGGCGGACATCTCCAGCGCCTGGAAGACCAGCATCACCGCCACGCCGAAGGCGATCCCGATCAGGATCTCCATGCCGAAGGCCGCGGCGAACGTGAACAGGTCCGTGGGGATGGAGGAACGGGGCGTGCCGTCCAGCGGCAGCGCGATCAGCGAGAGGAGGATCGAGAGGCCGATCTTGGTCTGCGAGGGCACGCTGCGCGCGCCGAACAGCGGCGCGGCAACCACGGCCGCGGTGATCCTCCCGAGGATCAGGAGGAAATGCGCCGACCATTCGGGCGAGACGGCGAACACCTCGCTCAGCACTACCGCGCCAGCACCGGCAGCAGCGCGAACAGGCGCTGGGTGTAGTTCACCATCGTCCCGATCATCCACGGACCCACCAGCGCGGCGACCGCGAACACGCCGAGGATCTTCGGGACGAAGGTGAGCGTGACCTCGTTGATCTGGGTCATCGCCTGGAAGACGGAGATGAGCATGCCGATCACCAGGCTGACGCCGAGGATCGGGCCCGACACCAGCAGGGTGACCATCAGCGCGTCCTGCGCCAGGGCGATGACATTCGCGTCCGTCATTGCGGGTGAACTCCTATGCGGAACAGGTCAGACGGTGACGAAGCTCGTCACGAGCGAGCCGATGATCAGGCTCCATCCGTCCACCAGGACGAAGAGCAGGATCTTGAAGGGCAGCGAGACCACGACCGGGGGAAGCATCATCATGCCCATCGACAGCAGCGCCGATGAGACGACGATGTCGATGACGAGGAACGGGATGAAGATGACGAAGCCCATCATGAACGCCGTCTTCAGCTCGCTCACGATGAAGCCGGGGATAATCACGTAGGTTGGCACCTCGTCCACGTTCTGCGGGCGCGTCTCCCGGCTCATCCCCACGAACAGCTCGAGGTCCTGCTCCCGGGTCTGCGCGAGCATGAAGGTGCGCACCGGGCCTTCCGCCCGGTCCAGCGCCTCGCCCTGGTCGATCGTGCCGGCGAGGTACGGCTGCAGCGCCTGCTCGTTCACCGTCGTCCACACTGGCGCCATGACGAACACGGTCAGCAGGAACGCGATCCCCACCAGTACCTGGTTCGGCGGCAACTGAGGCACGCCCATCGCGTTCCGCACCAGCGACAGCACGATCACGATGCGGGTGAAGGAGGTCACCATGATCAGCAACGCCGGCGCGAGCGACAGCGTGGTGAGCAGCAACAGCAACTGCACCCCGGTCGCGCGGCCCGAGGGGTCGTCCACCGACTGAGGCCCCACGCCCGGCGCCGTCACCGACCCGTCCGGCGCGACACAGCCGGTCGCCGCGAGCAGCACGAATCCCCCGAGGAGGAGCGCGGCCGCGAACCGTGCCGGGCGGACGCGCATGCGGCGTCGATCAGACGGCGAGGCGGCCTGACTCAACCCGCGTTCCTCCGCGCCGCGGCGATCGCGGCCTGGACGTCGGCGATGCGCTGAGCGCGGTCCGCCTCGGCCGAGGTGGCGGCCGCCGGCCCGGCGGCGTAGCCCGAGCGGGCGCGGAGCGCGCGCGATGCGTCCAGTTCGGCTGCATCGGCGGCGCCGGTCACCTGTGCGGCCGCCAGCGTGCGCTCGAACAGCCCGCCGGTGCGGCGCGGGGATGGCGACTCCTCGATGGTCGGGGTGGCGGGCATCGGCCGGCGGATCCGCTCGCGCATCCCGCGCAGGCGGCTGGTCAGCGGGCGGCGCGGGTCGATCGCCTCGCCCTCGGGGTCGGCGTCGTCCCGGCGACGCGGCAGCGGCAGCGTCAGGTCGGGCAGCATCGTGCGGAACGAGGCGATCCCCAGCGTCATCGCCTCCCGTGCGGTCGTCGTGTGCGGGGCCTCGTCGCGGTCGTCCGCGGCGGTCGAGGCTCGCGGGGCGCGGAGTGCGCTGGCGGCGAAGCCGGACATACCGGACAGGTTCGCCGCGAGCGACCGGCGCGGCGTCGCCTCCGGCCGCTCGGAGAGCCGCCGGACCTCCTCCGGGTCGTCCACGGTGAGCAGCGAGGTGATGCGTTCGGGCGTCGCCCCCACCAGGACGGCGCGGTCGCCGAGGCGCACCAGGTGCAGCGCGCGGTTCGGGCCGAGCGCGTGCGTCTCGATCACCTCGAGCGTCGCGAGGCCGTTGCGGCCGCCCATCCCCTGCGAGCGGCGCACATACCAGCGCATCGCAGCAACGGCGCCCCAGATCACGCCGAGCACCAGGCCCAGCCGCAGCAGCAGCCCGATCCAGTCGCCGAAGCCGAACGTCGAGACGCTGCCGCCCACCTCGGTCGCCTCCTGCGCGAAGGCGACGGTGCGGACCAGGTGCGCGGAGAGCGCACCGATGGCGAGCGCCGCGGCGCGGCGGGCGACGCGGGCGCGGGACGGGCGGGAGACGCGAGCGGACATCGCTACGCCCCCATCGCCTGGACGCGGCGTCGCGGCGAGACGATCTCCGTTACGCGCACGCCGAAGTTCTCGTCCACGACCACGACTTCGCCGCGCGCGATCAACTGGTCGTTGACCAGCACGTCCACCGGCTCGCCCGCGAGCTTGTCGAGTTCGACGACCGAGCCGGGACCGAGGGACAGGACCTCCTCCACCGTCATGGTGGAGCGGCCGAGCTCCACCGTCACCCGCATCGAGACGTCCATGATCAGGTCGAACGCCTGCGGCGGCGCCGGCGGCGTCACCCGCTGCTCCGGCAGCGGCGGGAACCGCACCGGGTGCACGTCCACGTCCGCCCGCGGCGTGCCGCCGGGGGTGCGCATCGGCGAGACGTTGCTCGGAGCCTCCTCGGTGAACATGTCACCACCGAGGCCGATGCCGAGGCCTACCCCGGCCATCGCAGGCGTCGGCAGCGGCGACACGGTGGCGTCGTCGCCGATCAGCGTGTCGATCAGCATCGGCGGGGCGACGAGCACCACGTGCGCAGGCACGCCGGCCGCCTCGAAGTCCAGGTCCACGCGCACGAGGGACAGGCCGTCGGCGGCGGCGGCGAGCAGTTCCGCGGTCTCCTGCACCGCGCCCACGCGGTGGCTCGCGAGCGAGAGTTCAACTCCAGACAGCGCGTCGCCGCCGAGCGCGACGGCGAGGAGATCCAGGAACTCGCGGAGCGCGGAGGCGATCGCCTCCGTCTGCTCCGCGCTCACCTCCGCCGGGTCGAGTTCGAGCGTGAGCAGCGTGCCGAGGTCCGCGAGGCCGACCAGCATCGCCGCGGGGAGCGAGACGCCCGGCGCAAGGGTGAGCCGGACCTCGAAGCCCATGTGGTCCTGCGGGCGGAACTCCGCCTCGATCGCTGCCGGGTCGGTCACACCGATGGAGACGCCGCGCAGCAGCGAACGCTGCCCCGTGACGCTCTCGATGCCCATGAGCGCGGTCTCGCGCAGTTGCACACCAAGGTCCGCGAGCCCGGCGCCGCGCAGCGCCAGCAGTTCGGCGACCTCGGGCGGGGTGCCGCCAGCGAAGGGAGAGAAGTCCTGGGCCACGGTGATCCTCCGTCGAAACGAACTACTGGGCGGCGACGTCGCCGGCGGGCGGCGTCAGCGTCGGGGGCTGCAGGGTGGGGGTCGTGAGCGCGGTGGCGAGGTCGATCGGCTTGCGGCCGGTGAAGCCGAACGTCTCCTCCGAGACGACCTCAGAGACCTGGACGCCCACGTGGTTGCCGGACACGCCGGGCAGCCCGCGGAAGCGGACGTGCTCCCCGACCAGCACGTCCAGCGGACGCCCGAGCCGCGTGTCGAGGATGAACGTGTCGCCCTCGTGGATGTCGATGATCGAGCGCGCCGGCAGGTCGACGCCGCCGAGGCGTACGGAAACATCCAGCCGCGAGCGGCCGAGCAGGTGCTCCATCGTGCGCCGCTCGTCGTCCGTCAACGCCTGGCGGTGGGAGGACGCGATCCACACCTGCGCCGACAGCGCGGGGGCGATCGGCTCGATCACCGTGTACGGGACGCAGATCGACATCGCGCCCATGTGGCCGGCCACGCTGACCTCGAAGAACGCGGTCAGCACCACGTCCGTCGGCGCGGCGACCTGGATGAGGCTGGCGTCCTGGCCGAGGTCCTGCAGCGCCGGCTCCACCGGGCGCGCGTTCGACCACATCTCCTGCAGTCCACCGGTGACGGTGCGCGAGAAGGAGCGCAGCAGTCCGAGTTCGACCTCGCCGAGTTCGCGCGACCTGTCGACGAGGGCTCCGGTCCCGCCCAGCAGCCGGTCCACGACCTCCGCGGCGATGTCCATGTTGAACTCGACCACGAGGTTGCCGGAGAGCGGCGCCATGGAGAGGACGTAGCAGACCGTCGGGTTGGCGACCTGGCTCTGCCACTCCTCGTAGAGGCCCTGGTCAATGCTCGACAGGCGGATGGTGACGAGGGTGCGGAGGCGGGAGGAGAACTGCGCGCCGAGCATCCGCGCAAAGTGCTCGTGCATGGACTGCAGGGTGGCCCACTGCTCCTTCGAGAACTTGTCCGGTCGGCGGAAGTCGTATGCCTTGATGACACGGCTGAGCGAGCGCTCCTGGGGCCGCGCGGGGGCGGCCTCTTCTTCCTCATCCACGGCGTCCGCCGGGATTCCCTTGAGCAGCGCTTCGATCTCCCAGCGGGAGAGGGCACCCTGTTCCGCCATGGCGGTGACTCCTGCCGCTGCCTACTGCGTGATGAAGTTGAGGAAGAGCACCCGCGTGACCGGCGGGTGACCGTGGAAGATCTCGTCCACGGCGTGGAGGATCTCCGCCTTCAGCGCCTCTTTGCCCTCCGGCGTGCTGAGTTCCGCAGCGGTGTGTCCGGTGACGATGGACGTGACCACGTCCTCCATCAGCTGGCGACCGGTGCCGATCTCGCGTTCAAACTCGTCCATGAGGTGCTTGTATTCGGCTTCACACGGGTCTTCCGACGGAACCGCAACCGCGGACGATTCCGCCGCAGCATCCCCGGGCACGGCGGAAACCATGCGCGGTCCGGGCAGGCCGGGTACGGCCGCATGCGGCGCGGTACCGCAGCCGGTCAGGACGTGCTGCCAGCGGCCGTCCGTGGTCTCGAACTCCACCACGGTCTGCAGCTTCAGGTAGACCTGCGATCCACCATCGGTCCGCAGGTTGAAGACGCGGTCGGCCAGGGTGATGTGCGGGCCGAGCTTGCCCGGCACGCTCACGACCGTCGGCACCGGCGGCGGCCCGGATGCCTCCGAGCCGCCCATCATGAAAGTGAACAGCCCGAAGGCCACCGCGACGCCTGCAACGGCGCCACCGACGGCGAGCAGGATCGGCTTGCTCATTCGTTGCTCCCGGTCGCTGCACCCGCGCCCGCGATCCGGGCGGGCGGGTAGAGGATCACGATGTCGGCGCGACGGTTCAGCGCGCGCCCTTCGGCCGTGCGGTTGTCCGCGATCGGCCGGAACTCGGCGTACCCCGCCGCGAACACGCGCGACGACGACACGCCGAGGTCTTCGGTGAGCAGGCGGAGGACGGCGGTCGCGCGGGCGGAGGAGAGTTCCCAGTTGGACGGGTACTTCTCCGTCACCAGCGGGATGTTGTCCGTGTGGCCCTCCACGCGGACCTCGTTGCCGGTGCTGTTCAGCGCCTGCGCGACGATCGCGAGGAGTGCGCGCGCCTCGGGCCGGATGTCGGCGCTGGCAGATGGGAAGACCAGGTTGTCGGCAAGGCGGATGACAATGCTGTCTTCCTCGCGCGAGACCTTGATCTGGCCGGTCCCGCCGGCCTGCGCGGAGCGCTCCTCGATGATGCGCTGGACGAGGTCGAGGTCGACATCGAGCGAGCCGGCCTCGTTGCGCTCGGGGATGATGCCTGTGCCGCCATCGAAGATGGAGCCGCCGGTCGCGCCTTCCTTGACGGAGACGTTGAACGCGTCCGAGAGGCCGCGGGCGAGCGCCTCCATCTTGACTTCGTTCGCATCGGCCGTGGCGTAGAGGATGATGAAGAAGCCGAAGAGCAGCGTGACCAGGTCCGCGTAGGAGATGACCCACCGCTCATCCGGGTGTTCTTCGTGGGCTGCGTGCTTGCGGCTCATGCGGCCTGCCGCGCGGAGATGGTGGCGGAGCCGCTCTCGTCTTCCTCGGCGGTGCGGTGCTCCGGGGCGAGGTAGGACTGCAACTTCTCGCGCACGATGCGCGGGTTGTCGCCGGCCTGGATGGAGAGGACGCCCTCCAGGATCATCTCGCGCGTGAGGCGCTCCTCCGCCGCGATCGCCTTCAGCTTCATCGCCATCGGCAGCAGCAGCACGTTCGCCACGCCCACGCCGTAGAACGTCGCGACGAAGGCGACGGCGATACCGTGGCCCAGCGAGGCGACGTCGCCACCGAGGCCGCCGAGGACCGTGATCAGTCCCATGACGGCGCCGAGCACGCCCAGGGTCGGGGCAAAGCCGGAGCCGGCCTTGAAGACTTCCGCCTTCTCCGCTTCGCGCGCGACCGCGCCGTCGATCTCAATCTCGAGGATCGACTTCAACGCCTCCGCGTCCGTGCCGTCGATCATCAGCATCAGGCCCTTCTTCGCGAAGTCGTCGCCCACGGTCTGGGCGTCCTCCTCCAGCGACAGCAGGCCTTCGCGGCGCGCTTTGTCCGCCATGTGCACCAGGCGCTCCGCCATCTCCGCCGGCTCCACGCCGCCGCTGCCCTTCAGGGCGCGCATGTAGGAGCCGGGGATGCTCTTCACGAGCGCGGGCGGGAACGAGGCGACCGTGGCGCCGAGCGTGCCGACGATCACGATCATGAATCCGGGCAGGTTGATCAGCGACGCGACCGAGCCGCCTTCGATGATGAAGCCGCCGATGATGCCGATGGCGGCGATGACGAGTCCCGCGATGGTGGTCGCGCCCATGCCTTACTCCGCCTCACCCGACACGAACGCGAGTTGCGGCCGGGGGACGCCGCCGTACGCCGCGCGGCGGTACGCCAGCACCATCTCCACGACCTCGGTGTCCGGCTCCGTCACCACGTAGGAGTGGCCGTTCATCAGCACGATGTGCGTGTCCGGGGTGCTCTCCACGGACTGGATGAGTTCCGCGTTCAGGTAGAACTGGCTGCGGTCCAGGCGGGTGACGCGGATCATGGCGGCCTCCGTGACGCGCGCAGCGCAGGGCGCGCCGGCGTCGGAGACCATTGTTCGGCGGGGAGCGCGGCTTCCGTATCGGGGACTACCCGACCCTCCGCCTCAGGGAACCCGTAGGTCTGCGCACGCCTCCGGCGAACGCGCCACGTTACTCCGCGGCGGGACCGACGACCGTCTCGAGGGCTGCGCGGAGGTCGGCGACGGTGAACGGCTTCGGCAGGAATGCGTTCGCGCCGGCAGCGCGCACCTCCTGCTCCTGCAGTTCGTCGCTGTACGCGGACATGGCGATGACGGGGAGCGTGGCGAAGGCGGGCTGCGCGCGGAGGTGCAGGAGCAGTTCCACGCCGCCCATGCGCGGCATCCGCACGTCCATCAGCAGCACGTCGACCTCAAGGCCCGCGGCGAGTTGTTCGGCGGCGTCCTGGCCGTCCACGGCAAGGTGCACCCGGAAGCCCGCCGACCGGATCGCGAGCGCGAGCATAGAGCGCACGCTCGCCTCGTCCTCGACCACGAGGACGGACAACGCCGGGGTGGGGTCGGAGGTGGTCACAGTGGCGCGATCATCCCAGACCGACACCCGGCTGGGATCGGCCGCAACCGATGCTTTACGGTCGGAATCAGAGCAACCGGTATCGCTAGACGGCCGCGCGGGCGGAGGTGTCGCCGGCGTCGCCGGTGTCCAGACCCACCAGGCCGCGCTTGATCGCGTAGCGGATCAGGTCCGTGCGGTTCTTCGCGTGCAGCTTCGTCATGATGTGGGCGCGGTGCGCCTCCACCGTCTTCACGCTGATCACGAGTTCGTCCGCGATCGCCTGGTTGGAGAGGCCCTCCGCGATCAACTGCAGCACTTCACGTTCGCGCGGGGTCAGCAGGTCGTAGCCAGCCTTGCCTTCGGTCTGCTTCGCCTGCATCAGCACCTCGTTCACCGAGATCTCGTCCGAGACGCTGGTGGAGAAGTAGGTGTTGCCGCGATAGACGGACTGGATGGCGAGGAGGAGCTCCTCCATGTCGGAGTTCTTCACCACGTAGCCGGCGGCGCCCGCGCGGAGCGCCTGCAGCAGCCGCTCGTCCTCCAGGTAAGCGGTGAGGATCAGGATGCGGCAACCGGGGGCGCGCTTCAGGATCTGGCGCGTCGCCTCGATGCCGTTGAGGCCGGGCATCACCATGTCCATCAGGATCACGTCCGGCATCAGGCGCTCGGCCTGCTCCACCGCGTCGCACCCGTTCGTCGCCTCGCCGATGACCTCCAGGCCGTCCTGCGACTCCAGGAGCATGCGGAGGGCCTGGCGCAGGAGCGCGTGGTCGTCTGCAACCAGAAGGCGGATGCGCTGCCCGGTCCGCGTGGTGGGTCGAGTGCGGACGATGGGGGCAGACAGGCGGTCGTTCATCAGGGCCTCCACGGTGGCGGGATTCAGCGTACCTGTACGCCTCGCCATGGATGCTACGGATGGCCCTAAGGGCTCCCTATGAGGGAAACCCCTACTTCCGGGGTGGAGAATCCGTATCCATCCGGGGTGCCACCGACAACCGGCGCCGGCACCCCGGATGACGGACGGCGGGAGACGCTACTTGACGTCCGCGTCACCGATGAAGGAGTACTCGTCGTGGAGCTCCTCCACGATGATGCGAAGCAGCTCGGAGCGCAGCGCGAGCGCGTGGTCCAGCTGGGCGGCGTGCGTGGCGTTCTCTTCCTTCTCCCAGACGCCAATGCGGCCGTAGCGGCGCGGCTGCGCGTCGTGGTGCGGGGACAGCATGTACCCGTGGATGTAGCCCGGCTGGGACGCATAGAAGGCGGACAGCTCGCGCATGGTCTTCTCGAGCCGCGCCTCCTGCCCGGTGCGCGCGATCATCGTGGTAACACGGACGTACGGCATCGAGACCTCTTTCCTGACGGGTGATCACCCGGACTGGTACGTGGACGGGAGCATAGTGCCCGTACGCGGGCACGCCAACGGCGCCGCCGGATCCCGGCGGCGCCGATGTGGTGTGCCTCGGTGACGAGGACTACAGGCGGAGCTTGCCGTGAGACGGCTGGCGGCGGCGCTGCTTGCCGGCGGCCAGGCGCTCCTCCTCTTCGAGGTCCTTCGGGTCGCAGCGCTGGGCCTCGTGGACGTAGCCACAGGCCACGCACGTGCCGAACTGGCCGTACCAGTCGTCCTCGATGATCATCAGGCCCTGGCAGCGGGGGCACTTCTTCGGCGGGGCGCTCACGATCATGGCAGCCCTCCTTCACTTCAAACGGTTTCGCTCGCATCCGGCATCCCGCCGGTCGGGCTGACCGAGACTGCCTCCGAGGTTAGCTGTCGGGTTCGGGCCGGTTCAGTACGCCCGTCCTCCGAAGAGGATTCACCCCAGTCGTTGGGTCCCCCGGTCGCCGCCCCTGAGAGCACGGCGATTTGGCAGGTCACACGGCACGAAGCGTCCTATCACGTTTGTGTGGATTTCGTGCTTGTGACAACAAGAGCATAACCATCACGATCCGCCTGTCAACCCTTTTCGTGCTGTCCGTCACAAACTTGTTGTCCACATCCCGGGCGCGCGCTCAATGCGTCGGGCCGTCCAGATCTGCTCCGTGGAGCCCTCCCCGAACGGCGTACCGGCGAAGTCGCCGAGGAGCGACTCCACGCGGAATCCTGCCCGTGCGAGCAGGTGCTCCATCTCATAGCGATAGACGTAGCGCAGCCGGATCTCAGTCGTCCGCCGTCGGCCGTCCGGCCCGACCACGCGGAGGCGGGTCGTCACCGTCTGGCCGGACGGGGCGTACTCGTGCCGCGCGCGTGCCTGCCCGTCCCCGCCCCACGGTGCCCAGGTGCGCGAGGACCGCGACATCCAGCGCGCCATCAGCGGGAGGTCCGGGTTGAAGACGTTCAGCGCCAGCATGCCATCCGGCCTCAGCGCCTCCCGACAGGCATGGAGCGTCGCCAGCTGATCGTCGGTGGTGAGGTTGTGCAGAAACGCCCGGAACGGAATCGTTACCAGCGCCGCCGGGGCGGGCACCTGCCAGGTGGCGTACGAGCGCATGTCGCCCTCTGCCAGGGTCAGGCGATCGTCCGGCACGCGGGCTTCCATCGCCCGCCGGCGCGCCACCTCCAGCATCGCCGGCTCCAGGTCCACGCCATGGACCCGCGCCCCCGCCAGCGCGGACGGGATGGCGATCCGCCCCGTCCCGACGCCCAATTCGATCACGAGGCCGTCCGCCCGGCAGGCGTGGTCCACATACCAGTCCACGTCGCCCGGGACGCCACGCGTCGTCCTGTCGTAGGCGTCCGCGTGGTCGCGGTAGTACGGGTCACCGGCCGGGGTGTGGTTCACGGCACTCCTACCGCGCAACGAGCAACGGGCAGCAATCCTAGCGCGTCCGGCCACGTCCCGCGCCGCTCCGGGGGTGCCGGGCTACACTGGCCCTTCACCCACGTCCGGCCCGGGAAGTGCCATGCCCATCCAGGATCCCGCCGCCCTGATCCAGCGCACGATCGAGGCGATCCGACCGGTGGACGCCGCCGTGACCGCACGCACCGAGGCGCGACAGGGCCGCCTCACCAAGCCACCCGGATCGCTCGGACGGCTGGAGGACCTGGCGGTCCGCATCGCCGGGATCACCGGGCAGGAGCGGCCACACCTCGACCACCGTCTCGTGGTCGTGGCGGCGGGCGACCACGGCGTGACGGCGCAGGGTGTCTCCGCCTACCCGTCCGAGGTGACGGTGCAGATGGTCGGCAACTTCCTCGCCGGCGGCGCCGCGATCAACGTCCTCGCCGCGCACGCCGGGGCGCGCGTCCGCATCGTGGACGCGGGGGTGGCCGGCGAGACGCCCGAGCACCCCGACCTGATCCGACTCCGCCTGGCGCCCGGCACGCAGGACATCACGCAGGGCCCCGCGATGTCGCGCGCCCTCGCCGAGCGCGCCGTCGCCGAGGGCATCGCGATCTTCGAGGCCGAGCGCGCCGCGGGGTGCGATGTCGTGGTGCCGGGCGAGATGGGGATCGGCAACACCACCTCCGCCGCCGCGATCATCGCCGCCGCGACGGGCCGTCCGCCCCGCGCCGTCACCGGCCGCGGCACCGGCGTGGACGACGCGCGCTTCGAGATGAAGATGCGCGCCGTGGAGCGCGCGCTGGAGGTGAACCGGCCCGACCCCACGGACGGCCTCGGCCTGCTGGCCGCGGTCGGCGGGTTCGAGGTCGGCGTGCTGGCCGGGGTCTACCTCGGCGCCGCCGCCGCGCGCGTGCCGGCCGTCATGGACGGCGTGATCTCCGGCGCGGCCGCGCTGATCGCGGAGGCGATCATGCCGGCGGTGCGGCCGTACCTCATCGCCTCGCACCGATCGGCGGAGCCCGGGCACGCCGCCACGCTGGAGCATCTGCGGTTGGAGCCACTGCTGGACCTGGGGATGCGCCTGGGCGAAGGCAGCGGCGGCGCGCTCGGCCTCTCGCTCTGCGTCGCCGCCTGCCGCCTGCTCGACGAGATGGCGACGTTCGACGAGGCCGGCGTCAGCGACTCCGCCGAGGCGATCGAGCCGGAGGCCTGACCGTGCGCACGCTGGCAGCGATCCCGATCGCGCTCGAGTTCCTCACGCCGCTCCGCCTGCGGCGCGTGCAGACGTACGACGACCGCACCTTCGCGCAGGCGCTGGGCTGGTACCCGCTCGTCGGGCTGCTGATCGGCGCCGTGCTCGCGCTGCTGGACCGCGGGCTCGCCGAGTTGCTCCCGCCGGCCCCCGCCGCCGCCCTCCTCGTCGCCGTGCTCGCGCTCGTCTCGGGCGGCCTCCACCTGGACGGCGTCGCCGACACCGCCGACGGCATGGCCGTGCAGGGCGACCGCGCGGAGCGCCTCGGCGTGATGAGCGAGGGCAACACCGGCCCGGCCGGCGTCATGGCGCTGGTGCTGGTGCTGCTGGCGGAGTGGGCGGCGATCTCCTCGATCCCCACGGAGGCGCGCGCGGCTGCGCTGCTCGTAGCGCCGGTGATCGCGCGCTGGACGGTCGTCCCGGTCGGCGCGCTCTTCCACCCCGCCCGGCCGAGGGGCCTGGGCCACGCCATCCACGCCGGCCTCTGGCCGGCCGCCGCACCCATCGCCACCCTCACCGCGCTCGCCGTCGCCGGCGTCACGTTCGGCGTCGCGGGCCTCGTGCTGGTCGCCATCGGCGGCCTCGCGGCCGTCCTCATCGGCGGCGCCGCCTCGCGGCTGATCGAGGGCGTCACCGGCGACGTCTTCGGCGCGGGGATCGAGGTCGCGCAGGTCGTGGTCTGGTTCGCGATCGTCGCTGCGGTGGGCCGCGGCTGGGCGACCGCGGCGATCTTCTAGCGCGCCACGAATGGGCGAGATCGACTTCGTCACGGGCGGCGCGCGCAGCGGCAAGTCGGCGTTCGCGGAACGCCTCGCCGCCCGCTCCGGCGCGCCCGTCACCTACATCGCCACCATGGAGGCGGGCGACGACGAACTCATCGCGCGGGTGCAACGCCACCGCGACCAGCGCCCCGCCGAGTGGCGGACGGTCGAGGCGCCCCGGGACCTGACGGGCGCCATCGCTCGCGCACCCTCGGGCGACACGCTGCTCGTCGACTGCCTCTCGCTCTGGGTCGCCAACCACCTCTTCGCGCTGGGCACCGACGCGCCGTCCGTCGAGGCAGTCGACGCGCTCGAACGCTCGCTTGAGGCTGAAGCCACCGCGACGATCGCTGCCGCGCAGGAACGCAGCGGTCGCACGATCTTCGTCACGAACGAGGTCGGCGGGGGACTCGTGCCCGAATACCCGCTCGGGCGGGCCTACCGCGACCTCCTCGGCCGCGTGAACCAGCGGATGTCCCGATCCGCCGGGCGCGCCTGGTTGCTGGTCGCGGGCCGGGCGGTCGCCCTCCCCGACCCCGACTGACGCGAGACGGCCCCGGTTGCCCGGGGCCGTCGCCTTCGATGCTCAGACCGGCGCGGTCACCTCGCGCCCACTTCGGCCGTTGCTACTGCAGGTCCCACGGCTGGAGGGTCGCCTCCAGCGTCAGTTGCTCGCTCCCGCGTTGGATGCGCAGCGTCACGGTGTCGCCCACCTCCGCGCGGTCGATCGCGCGCGCCAGCGCCTCGAACGTCTCCATCGGCTCGCCGTTGAGCGAGAGCAGGACGTCGCCACCCTGCCCGGAGGCGCTCGATGCCGGGAGGACGCCGGCGCGCTCCGCTGCCGAGCCGGGGGTGACCTGCGTCACGTACAGGCCGCGCGTCACGGAAGTACCGAAGGTGGCCGCGTTGACCTCGTCCAGCCGCTGCACGCTCACGCCCAGTTGCGGGTGCTGAATGGTCTCGCCGGCGAGCATCTCCGGCAGGAAGCGCGACACGGTGTTGGACGGGACGGCGAAGCCGATGCCGACGAAGAAACGCCCGTTCGGGTTCTCGATCGAGGTGTTGACGCCGACCATCTCGCCGGCCGCGTTGAACAGCGGACCACCGGAGTTGCCCGGGTTCACCGCCGCGTCCACCTGCAGCACGTCACGGATGCCGCGGCCGGTGAAGGCCGACTCCGTCACCCGCCCGGTCGCGCTGACAATGCCGGAGGTCACGGTGAACGCCTGCCCGAACGGGTGGCCGATCGCGAACACCGAGTCGCCCACGCGCACGCGGTCGGAGTCCGCGACCCGCACCGGCACCAGCAGATGCGAGGGGATGTCCGCTTTCAGCACCGCCAGGTCGCTGCCCGGGTCGCTCCCGATCACCTCCGCGAGCGCGGCGGTGCCGTCCCACAGCGAGACCTTGATCTCGCTCATGCCCTCGATCACGTGGAAGTTCGTCAGGATGTGGCCGTCGTGGTCGAGCACGGAGCCCGTCCCGCTGCTGGCGGCGCTCCCACCGCCCGAGGCCGTCACCAGCACCACGGAGCGGCGGACGTCCTCCACGATGTCGGCGAGGCCGGGAATCACGGCGGCACCAGTGTCCTGTACCGCGCCGGGGGGCGCAGCCGTCGCCGCCACGGTGGCGGCGGGCGCGGCGTCGCCGCCGCCGGTGACGAGCGCCGTGACGGCGCCTCCCGCCAGCATTGAAGCGACGACGAGTGATCCGAATCCGACCCGGTTCAGCCAGGCGCGAGACATGCGCTCACCTCCACGTGACGATCTCAGGAGCGCATCGTCACGCGCAGCGGTCAAGCTGCCGTGTTGAAGTCGTGAAACGACTGCTAAGCGTCAGCGGACGGATCAGCGGCCCTCGAACTCCGGCTTCCGCTTCTCCCGGAACGCGCGCGGCCCCTCACGCGAGTCCTCGGTGGACTGGACGATGGTCATCGCCGCCTGGGCTGCCTCCAGCCCCTCGAGGAACGACTGGTCGAGGCCGCGGTAGACGAGCCGCTTCGCGAGCTGCATCGCAATCGGTGGGCCCTCCGCCAGCCGCAGCGCGTAGGCCCGCGCCTCCGCCATCAGGTCCTCGTGCGGCACGACCTTCGAGACGTACCCGAGTTCCAGCGCACGGTCGGCGCTCAGCATCTCGCCGGACCAGATCAGTTCCAGCGCCCGCTGCACGCCGACGAGCCGGGGGAGCATCCACGCCCCACCATCGCCGGGGATGAGGCCCACGTTGACGTAGGACATCGCGAACCGCGCCTGGTCGGAGGCGATGCGGATGTCGGCCTGCGAGGCCATGTCCATGCCGGCGCCCACCGCCGCGCCGTTGACGGCGGCGATGTACGGCTTGTCGAGGTAGGCGACCGCCCGGGGTACCTGGTGCACGGAGTACCGGAGCGAGTTCCGTCGCTCGCCGGCGTTCCGGTCCGCCATGAGCACGCGGTCCTCGGCGCCGGAGGCGCGGAGGTCCGCGCCGGCGCAGAACGCACGTCCCGCCCCGGTCACGATCACCACGCGCACGCCGTCGTCCTTGGCGGAGCGCCAGAGCGCGTCCGCCCATTCCGTCAGGAGTTCGTCGCTGAACGCGTTCATGCGTTCCGGGCGGTTGAGCGTGATCGTCGCCACCCGGTCCTGCACGTCGTAAAGGATTGCTTCGTAGTCCACGGTGCCCTCCCTGCCTGCGCCGCCGGGGCGCCCCCGGCAGTCTAGCGCCCACCACGGACGGAATCGCAGCACCCGCCCGGGAGAGTGGCGACTCCCCGCCCGGAGGCGGTACGGTTGCACGCTGATGCCTGCGAATGCACCCCTCAGACGGCTCCTCGTCGGGCTGGCGCTCCTCGCAGCGCTGGCGTTGTCCGGCTGCGATCAGGCCGCCGAACTCATCCCCGGCAACGCCGACGATCCGCGGACGCCACCCGCAACGCCGGTCCCGGAGTCCACGCCGATCCTCGTCACACCCGGCCTCAACGTCGGCTCCGGGACACCCGTGGCGGCGATCCCCGACCACGAACTCGCCCGGTCGGTCGTCCAGGTCCTCGGCATCGACACCAGCGCGGGCTTCGAGCAGATCGCGCGCTACGGCAGCGGCGTGGTCGTGGACGCCGAGCGGCGCCTCATCCTCACCTCGTACGCCGTCGTCTCTCCGTACCGCTCGGACGGCTCCCGCGCGTACAGCGACCTCATCGTCGCGACGAACGACGAGCCCGGCACCGCCGCCACCCGTTCGTTCGAGGCGGAGATCCTGGCGGCCGACCTCGACACCGGCATCGCCGTCCTCCGTCTCACCAGCCGGGTGGGGTCGGACGGCGGGACGGTCGAGGGGTTCGACCTCCCGGCCGTCACCATCGGCTCCGCTGCAGCGATCAACACCGGTGTGCCGCTACGGCTGTTCAGCCACGCCGGCGGCGGGACGGACACCGACCCGGTGAGCGTCACCAACGCGACGGTGACCGGCCAGCGTGGCGCGGCCGGCCTGACGGGCCGGGCGTGGTTCAAGGTGGACGCCCGGCTCCCCGTCGGCGCCTCCGGCGGACCGGCGTTCGACCAGGCGGGCGCACTCGTCGGCATGCTGGCGCAGGAGTTGTACGTACCGCAGGGGCAGGTCGGGCAGGTGCGCCCCGCGGACCTGCTCACGCCGGTGATCGACCGCGCCCGGTCAACGACCACCGCGTTCGAGGCACCCCTCTATCGCACCACGGTGCTCCCCGCGGACGGCATCTGGGTGAGCAGCCCGGCCTTCGCCGGCAACGCGGTGGACTCCACCGGTGGACGCGATTTGTTCGACTACGGCACCCGCTTCAACGAGGGCCTCGCGGCGCTCTACTACGAATACGACGTCGTGGGCGCCGCCCCCGGCACGGCGATCGAGGAGCGCTGGTACCTGGAGGGCGTCATCCAGGACTCGCTCTCCTCCTCGTTCGCCTGGGATCAGTCCGGCTACGGGCTGGTGAGCGACCGGATCGCATCGCCGGGTCCGACGGGGATCCCGCGCGGGACGTGGCGGGTGGAGGTGTGGATCGGCGGGACGCAGCGCACCGCCGCCACCGTCACCATCGGCGGCAGCGCCTCCGGCGCGACGACACCCTCCGCGATCGGGATCGCCGGCGCCACCACGGTGACCGCGGATGGCAACATCGCGATCGGCGCGTACGCCTTCGCGCCGCAACTGCTGGCGCTGTTCGACCTCACCGGCATGGGGAACGTGACCCGCCTCCAGTGGGTCGTGTTCCGCGACAGCCAGCCCGTCTACACCTCGCCGTCCATCCGCTGGACCGGCGGGACGGGCGGGCGCTTCTGGGCCGGCTACGCGGGCGACGAGCCGATCCAGGCCGGCGTCTGGGAGTTCGAACTGCACGCGGACGGCCGGATCATCGGCGTCGCGACGATCTCCGTCTTCTAGGCCCGACCGCCCGAGGGCTGCGCCTCCACCGGATCGCCGCTACCGGATCTCCCCGCGCTCGTAGAGCCCGTCGATGATTTCGCCGGCGAACACGCGTGACACGTCCACGTCCGAATCGATCACCTCGAACTCACGCAGCAGCCCGGCGAGTGCCTGCCACTGGTCGAGCGTGGCGCGGCCCATGCCGTCCGCACGCTCGGCGTTCGCAAGTTCCGTGTCCAGCAGGAAGCGCTGGTGCTCCGCGTCCGCGCCCTCCGCGTGCCGCAGCACGATCTCCACGGCGGCGTCCCGGTTCGCCTCGATCCAGGCGGTGGCGCGCATCGTCGCGCGCAGGAAGCGCTCCACCACATCACCGTCCGCGAGGGTGTCGCGCGTGACGAGGAAGGTGAGGCCGAGCGTGGGGACGCCGAACTCGTGCGGGTCGATCACGTTGATCGCCATCCCCGCCTTGCGGATGGTGTCCGGCTCGTTGTTCAGGAAGACCGGGTAGACGTCCACCTGGCCCTCCATGAACACGCGCGGGTCGAAGCCGACGCTCACGAGGTTCACGTCCTCCGCGGTGAGACCCGCACCCTTCAGCATGCCGAGCAGTTCCGCCGGCACCACCCCGGCCTTGAAGCCCACGGAGCGCCCCGCGAAGTCCGCCGGCGAGGTGATGCCGGACGCCTCGGACGCCACGTATCCCTGGTCGCCGCGCTGGCCGAACAGCGCAACCGCCACCACGGGCAGGTCCTCCTCCACCCGGCGCACGGCCTGCGCGGCCGTCGCCGTGGTGACGTGGACGGAGCCCTCCAGCAGCAACTTCAGGTGCTCGTCCTGGCCGGAGGAGTGCTGGATCTCCACGGTCAGGCCCTCCTCCGCGAAGAAGCCCTGCGCGTCCGCCACGTAGACCGCCGCGAACGGCAGGTTCGCCTGCGGGCGGAAGCCGGCCATGAACGTGAGCGTGCGCGGCTCCGGCGTCGCGGACGCCTCGGCGGTCGCGGACGGCGAAGCGGTGGCGGCCGGCGTGGGATCGGCGTCGCCGCCGCTACAGGCAGCGGCGAACGTGGCGGCGAGGATCGCGAACGGGATCAGGACACGACGAAACATGAGGATGCACCCCCGGGTGGTCCGGTGCGTGCATCCGCACATCGGTCATGCGGGCGCTACACGCGAAACAGGATCGTCCGGGGGCATCCGCGCCGGTGGCGCGGGCACTAACCGCCCGAGGAGTCGTGCCAGGTCAGCACGCGGCGCTCAACATACGAGACCGCGGCCGTCAATGAAACCCCCATCGCCGCCAGCACCAGCGCCGCGCCGAACAGGCCCGGCGTGTCGAAGTCGCCGTTCGCGATGAGGATCAACTGCCCCATCCCGGACGACCCGGAGAGGAACTCCGCCACCACCGCCCCCACCAGCGACAGCGGCACGCTGATCCGCAGCGCCGCGAACACGTACGGCAGCGAGGAGGGCAGCCGCAGCCGCCAGAACACCTGCGCCCGCGAGGCGTGCAGCACTCGCATCACGTCGTGCGCCGCCGGGTCGATGCTGCGCAGGCCGACCACCGCGTTCACGAGCATCGGGAAGAACGTGATCAGCGCGGCGATCGCGACCTTCGGGCCGATGCCGAAGCCGAACCAGATCACCAGCAGCGGATAGATCGCGACGATCGGCGTGACCTTCACCAGCAACGCCGGCGGGTAGAGCGCCCGCTCCAGCAGCCGCGAGTGCGCCATCAGCACCGCCAGCCCGAACGCGACCGCGCTCGCGATCACGAGGCCGCCGAGGGCCGCCGTCAGCGACTCACCCGCCGCGCCCGCGTAGCGGCCGGGGTCATCCGCCAGGGCGCGGAACACCTCGACCGGACGTGGCAGCAGGTACGGACGGATGTCACGCCAGCGCACCCACACGTCCCACGCCACGACGACGACCACGAGGAACGCGGCCGGCGGCAGCACCGTCAGCGCCACGGCGCGGAGGCCCCGGCGCGCGCTCACGCCTCGCCCCGCAGGTGGCCGCGGATGCGCGCGACGAGGGCGGCGAACTCCGGCGTCGCCTCCTGCGCCTCGGATCGCGGTCGCGGCAGCGTCACCGGCACGTCGTCCACGATCCGGCCGGGGCGCGGGCTCATCACCACCACCCGGTCTGAGAGGAGCACCGCCTCCCGGATGGAGTGCGTCACGAAGATCACCGTGGTGCGCTCTGCCTCCCAGAGCCGCAGCAGCTCCAGACGCATCGCCTCGCGCGACAGTTCGTCCAGTGCGCCGAACGGCTCGTCCATCAGGAGCACACGTGGGCCGTGCACGAGCGCCCGCGCGAGGGCGACGCGCTGGCGCATGCCGCCGGACAACTGCCGTGGCTGGTAGCGCGCGAACTCCGCGATGCCGACGCGCCGGAGCATCGCGTCCACGTCGCCCGTGGCCCCCGTCACCTCCAGCGGCAGGCGCACGTTCGCCTCCACGCTGCGCCACGGCAGCAGCCCGGAGTCCTGCGAGACGAGCCCGAACGTGCGATGGCGCTGCGCCTCCTCCGGCGCGAGGCCGAGGACGCCGACCTCCCCGGCTTCGGGCGCGATCAACCCGCCGATCGCGCGGAGTAGCGTGGTCTTGCCGCAACCGGACGGCCCGACGAGCGAGACGAACTCGCCGTCCCGCACCGCGAGGTCGATCGCGTCGAGCGCGTGCAACACCCCGGCCTCGCCCCGGTACCGGTGCGAGAGCCCGCGCACCTCGATCGCCGGGGCGGCGGAGGCGGTCACGCGTGTCCCTTCAGGTGGGCGGCCCCGCGACGGGCGGGACTACCGAAGTCAGCGCCGGGCTGCGAGGATAGCGGAGCCTCGCCGGAGGCACCGATCCTACCGCCCGCCCGGCGCGGGCCGTTCAGACAGGACCCGTGATGCCCCACACCATCGCCCTGGTCGGCGGGACCGGCCCGGAGGGCCGCGGCCTCGCGACCCGCTTCGCCCTCGCCGGGCATCGCGTCGTCATCGGCTCTCGCGACGCCGCCCGCGGCGTGGAGGCGGCGCGCGACCTCGCGACGAGCCTCGGGCGGGGCGACATCACCGGCGCGGACAACGCCGCCGCCGTCGCGGACGCGGACATCGTCGTGGTCGTCGTGCCCTACTCCGCGCACCGCGCCACGCTGGAGGGGCTGCGGGACGCACTCGCCGGCAAGATCGTCGTCGACGCCGTGGTGCCGGTGATATTCGACCGCGGCCCGCGCCCGGTGGACGTTCCGGCTGGCTCCGCGACCGAGGAGGCCGCGGAGATCCTCGCCGCCTCGCGCGTGATCGGCGCGTTCCACAACCTCGCGGCGGAGGTGCTGCTCGACCCAGCGGCGAGCGTGGACGCGGATGTCCTCGTGACCGGCGGAGACGCGGAGGCGAAGCAGGCGGTGATGGCGCTGGCGAACGAGATCGCCGGCGTCAGCGCCGTCGATGCCGGGCCGCTGCGCTTCTCCCGGTTCGTGGAGGGGATCACGATCCTCCTGATCGGCATCAACGGTCGCTACAAGGCGCACACCGGCGTGCGCATCGCCGGCCTCGGCGGGCACTAATCTGTCCGGGCCGACCGTGACGCGCTCCGAAAGCAGGGCTCGATGACCACCACGCCTCCTCCCCCGCCGCCGGCCGCGCCCGAGGTGCGCATCCTGGGCATCCGCGGCATCCCGATGATCCAGGCGGGCGATGACCTGGCCGGGATGATCGTGGACGCCGCCGCGCGCCAGGGCACCCCGCTGCACGAGGGCGACGTGATCGCGATCACCCAGCGCGTGGTCTCCAAGGCGGAGGGCCGCATCTACCCGATGGACCACTTCGTCCCCAGCCCGTTCGCGCGCGCCTACGCGGAGCGCACGGAGAAGGACCCGCGCGTGGTGGAGGCGGTGCTGCGCGAATCGAAGCGGATCATCCGCCAGGTCGGCGGCGTGCTCATCACGGAGACCCACCACGGCCTGAAGTGCGCGAACGCCGGCGTGGACGCCTCCAACACCGGCGGCCAGGACCTCGTCTGCCTGCTCCCGGTCGACCCGGACGCCTCCTGCCGGCGCATCCGCGAGGGCATCCGCACCCGCCTCGACATCGATGTCGCGGTGGTGATGACGGACACCTTCGGCCGCCCGTGGCGCCTGGGCCAGACGAACGTGGCGATCGGCGTCGCCGGGATGAAGCCGTTCCACGACTACATCGGCCAGCGCGACCTGGACGGCCACGAACTACGCGTCACGCTGATCTGTGTCGCGGACGAGATCGCCGGCGCCGCGGAGATGGTGATGGGCAAACTGGACGCCGTCCCCGCGGCGATCGTGCGCGGCTTCGCCTACACCCGCGGCGAGGGCGCGGCCGCCGAGATCGTCCGCGAGATGGCGCTCGACCTCTTCCCGTAGCGCCCGAGGACGGCGCTCACCGGACGGGAACCTTCCGGCCCGGCGGCGCGTTCGCTCCTCGTGAGCGACGCCGCCCCGCCACCCACGCCCGCGTCCGGCATCGCCGGCAACCTGCGCCTGCTGCCGTGGTGGTGGGTCTTCCGCTGGGCGTGGCTCGGCGAGGGCATCTGGGTCCTCTACCTGACGGAGGACCGCGGCATCACCCTCGGGCAGGTCGTCCTCTTCGAGGCGGTGTTCGCGGCGGTGGTGGTCGTCGGCGAGGTGCCCACGGGGATGGTCGCGGACCGCTTTGGGCGGCGCGCCTCGCTGGTGCTCGGCAGCCTCGCGGTGGTGGCGGCGTTCCTGGCGTTCGGGCTCTCGCCGTTCCTCTGGATGCTGCTCGTCGCGTACACGCTCTTCGGGCTCTCGGAGACGCTGTTCTCCGGCGCGGACAGCGCGATGCTGTTCGACTCGCTGAAGGCGGCAGGACGCGAGGATGAGTTCACGCTCTGGAACGGACGCCTGAACGCGCTGCTAACCGGCGCGATCGCGCTGTGGACGGTCGTCGGCAGCGCGATGGTGCGGTGGACGCCGCTGACGACGCCGATCCTGCTCAGCGCCGCGCTCTCCTTCCCCGCCGTGGTGATGGCCTGGCGGCTGCGCGAGCCACCGAGGGATGACGAACGCCACTCCTACCTGGAGACGGGCCGCCTCGCGCTGCGCAACGTCGCGCGCTCACGCCCGCTGCGCAGCGCGATCGTGCTGATGGCGATCACGACGTGGTCGATCGCGCTCGTGAGCATCACGCAGCAGATCGTGATCGTCCGCTCCGGGCTGCCGGTGTGGTCGGTCGGCCTCTTCGTCGCGGGGCAGATGGCGATGGCGGCGCTGGGGTCGGCGATCGCGCACCGCTTCGGCACCGCGCTCTCGGTGCGCCGCACGTTCCTGTGGATGCCGCTGCTGAGCACGCTCGCGCTCCTCGCGGCGGTCCCGCAGAGCATCTGGCTCTACCCGCTCTTCATCTTCCCCGCGTTCGGCTGGAACGTGATGTGGCCGCACTTCGCGGAGTACCTCTCCCACCGTGCGCCGGACAGCCTGCGCGCCACCACCATCTCCGTCGCGAGCGTGATCGCGAGCGCCGGCGCGATCCTCGTCGCCCCCGTGCTCGCGCTCGGCGTGGACCGGCTCGGTCTCGCCGAGACACTCACCGGCGCGTCGCTCGTCTACGCGCTCGGCGTCTTCGTCGCCTACGCGGCGTGGTCGCGGGCCGGCGACACCGCCGCGCGCCCGCCCGCACCGTCGCTCGCGGAGGCCGCCTGACGCGCGCCGGTCGACGCCCTCGGCGGGCACGGCCTACCATCGAGGGCAGCGCGATGGGGGAGCAATGACCGAGCAGCACGAGGCACGGCCGGAGGGCGAGGCGGACGACGCCGAGCACACCTCGGACGGCCCCGTGACGGCCGGCGAACTGCTCCGCCAGGCGCTGGTGGACGATGACGACCCGCGCTTCCCGCGCTGGCTGCCCCTCCCCGGCATCATCGCCGCCGCTGCCTGGGCCGGCTGGGAAGCGTCCGCGAATGGCGCGGGCTTCCTCGGGACGATGGCGTGGCCGGGGGCGGCGATCTTCGCCCTCACCACCCTCGCCGCATGGTTCGGGTGGCAGCTCGAGATCGACTGAGCGGCGCCCGCACGCGCCACCGGGGAGCACGCGTGCTGTACATCCTCACCGGGCCTGACGAGTTCCGCGCCTCCGAGCGGCTGCGCGAGTTGCGCGCGTCGCTGGACGAGGACGGATCGCTCGCCGCGAACACCTCCACCCTCGCGGGACGCGGCCTGACGCCGCAGGAGTTGCTCCAGCACGCCTCGGCGCTGCCGTTCCTCGCACCGGCGCGGCTCGTGGTCGTGGAGGGGCTCCTCGGCGCCGTCGGCGGGCGGCGCGGCGCGACGGACGCGTGGCAGCCGTTCATCGACTTCGTGCCGAACATGCCGCCGACCAACCACGTCGTCCTCATCGAACCGCCGAAGCGGGACGGCCGTGGCGACGAGCCCGGCGGCCGCTCCGGCCTTCTTGCGGCGCTCCGTGGCCTGCCGAACGTGACGGTGGAGCAATTCCCGCTGCTGCGCGAGTGGGCGCGCGGCGGGCCGTCCGAGGTGGCCCAGTGGCTGCAGGACCGCGCCGTGCGCCGCGGCATCTCGATCGAGCCGGGCGCGATCGGCGCGCTCGCCGATCTGATGGGCGCGAACCTGCGCGGCCTCGCGGGCGAACTCGAGAAACTGTGGACATACACCGGCGGTCGCACGATCACGGCCGCGGACGTCCACCTGCTCACCCCGCAGTCGCGCGAGGAGAGCATCTTCGAGCTCGTGGATGCGATCGTGGAAGGGCACGCCTCCAACGGCCTGCGCCTGCTCCGACGGATGCTAGACGACGGGTCGGAGACCACCGGCCACGTCCAGTTACTCGTCGCGCGGCAGTTCCGGCTGCTCGTACGCGCCACCGAGATCCTCGAGGCCGGCGGGTCGCAGGAGGACGTGACGGCGGCGACGAACGCGCGCGGCTTCCCGCTCACGAAACTGATGCGCCAGGCGCGCTCCACCCGACGCGGCGCGGTAGAGGCGGCGCTGCGCGCGGTGGAGGCCTCCGACTTCGCGGTGAAGACCGGGCGTCTGACAGACGTGCTGGCGCTGGAACTGCTCGTGGTACAACTCGCGGCGCTCGCCCCGCGCAACGCGCGCCGGTAGCGGCGCACGCGGACGGCCCGCTACTCGCGGAACGGCACCGCCATCGGGTTGTAGCAGGCGACCGTGTGGCCCTCGGACGACCCGTCCACCACGACCAGCGGCGGCTCCGGCTCCGCTCGGCACACGGACGTCGCCTTGCTGCAGCGCGGCAGGAACGCGCACTCGTCGCGCAGCGCGGTGAGGTCCGGCGGGTTGCCCTGCATCGGGACCAGGCGGCCGCGCGGCGCGAGCGTGGGGATGCTGCTGAGCAGCCCGAAGGTGTACGGGTGCTTCGGCGTGCGGAACGTGGTGCGCACGTCCGCCGTCTCCACCAGGCAGCCGGCGTACATCACGCCCACCCGGTCGGCGAGGCGCGCGACCACGCCGAAGTCGTGCGTGATCGTGAGGATCGCCGTGCCGGCGTCCCGGAGTTCCTCGATCGCGGTCAGCATCTCGTGGCGGACGGCCGGGTCCAGGTTGGCGGTCGGCTCGTCCGCGATGATCACGCCCGGCTTCATCGCCGTCGCCATCGCGATCATCACGCGCTGCGCCATGCCGCCGGAGATCTGGAAGACGAAGGCGTCCGCCACGCGGCGCGGGTCCGGGAAGACCCGCCCGAGCACCTCCACCGCCGCGTCCAGCGACGCCTGCTCGCCCAGCCCCCGGTGCTCCCGGAATGCCTCCGCGATCTGCTCGCCGATGCGCATGGTGGGGGTGAGGGCGGCGCGGCCGTCCTGGAAGATGATGCCGATCTCCGTGCCGCGCACGCGCCGCAGCTCTTCCGGCGTCATCGTGGAGAGCGAGCGGCCGCGGAAGACGATCTCGCCGGACATCTTCGCGTTCTGCGGGAGCAGCCCGAGGATCGCGTGGGCGATCGTGGACTTGCCGGAGGCGGATTCGCCGACGAGCGTCAGCACCTCGCCCGGCACGAGGTCGAAGGAGACGCCGCGCACGGCGGGCAGCGGCCCCTCGTCCGTCTGGTAGGTGGCGTGGAGGTCGCGCACGGTCAGCAGCGGCGTGCGCTCGACGGCGGGCTCTTCGCTCATGCCGCCGAGCCTATCGCACCGCGCGCCGTGGCGCTGCGCGTCTGGAAGCGCGTCTAGAAGGAGCGAATGGTCGCGACCAGGCGGCCCTGTACGCGGACGTTGGTCGCGTCCTCGTAGATCGGGTCCATCGTCGCGTTCATCGGCTGCAGGCGGACGCGCTTCCCCTCCGGGAAGTACTTCTTGAGGGTGGTCTCCTCGCGGTCGACGATCCACGCGGCGACTACGTCGCCGGGGTCGGCCGTCTCGCGCGGCTCCAGCACCACCAGGTCGCCGTCGTTGATCAGCGCGTCGATCATGGACGTGCCCTGCACGCGCAGCGCGTACAGGTTGCCGCCACGGCCGGAGGTCATGTCCTCCGTCAGGTCCACGACCTCCAGCGGCGCCATCGCGTCCGGGTGCACCGGGAGTGGCAGGCCCGCCGCGATCTTGCCGAGCACCGGCACCTGCAGCGTGCGGCGGCGGCGCTCGCCCTGCCCGTTCAGCAGTTCGATCGCGCGGGAGACCTCCCGGTCGCGCCGGATGTACCCCTTCTCCTCCAGCCGCTTCAGGTTGTAGTCCACGACCGAGGTGGAGGAGATGTCACACCCGGACTGGATGTCCCGGATGCTGGGCGGGTAGTCGTGCTCCGCGATGAACTCCTCCAGGAACCGGAGGATGCTTTGCTGCTTCTCGGACAGGTCGCTCGCCATGGGGCCCCTCCAGCGATCGCGGACCGCGCCCGCCCTGTTGTCCACATCTGTGCGTAACCTGTGGACAACTCGCGGTACAAATGTTCTGTTCGGAACGAACGCTAACCCGCCCCTCCCTCCCCGTCAAGCCGTCCCGTCACCACCGCCCACCCCGCTCCGCCCTCGCCCGCGCCGCGCGTACCATCGAGGGACGTGCCGGCGCGATCCCTCGCCGGCGGTGCGCGTGCGATGAGGAGCAGACGTGGGCGCAGGACTCGAGGATCTCTTCGGCCGGGAGCATCCCGGCGAACCGGACGAGGCGAAGGGCGAACTCCGCCGCGCCCTCGTCGTCGCCGCGCACCCGGACGACGCCGACTTCGGCGCCGCCGGCACCGCCGCCCTCCTCGCCCGCTCCGGATGGGAGGTCCGCTACGTCGTCGTCACGGACGGCTCGAAGGGCAGCGACGACCCCGCGTTCACCCCGGAGACGCTGGTCGCCGCGCGCATCGAGGAGCAGCGCGCCGCCGCGGCCCTCCTCGGCGTCGGCAGCGTGCGCTTCCTCGGCTTCACGGACGGCGAACTCGTCTACTCGCGCGCGCTCCTCGGCGCGATCACGCGCGAGATCCGCGAGTTCCGGCCGTACGCCGTCTACACCCACGACCCGGAGCCGGTGATCATCAAGAACGCCTTCGTGAACCACAACGACCACCGCTTCACGGGCCTCGCCACCGTGGACGCGGTCTACCCCACCGCGCGTGACCGGCTGAATTTCCCCGAGCACCTCGCTGAGGGGCTCACCACCCACAAGGTGCGCGAGCTGTACCTGTGGGGCGCGAACGAACCGACCTTCGACGTGGACATCACCGGCGTCGTGGAGACGAAGATCGACGCGCTGCTGGCGCACACCAGCCAGTTCGCCCAGACCCGCGAGATGATGCGGCAGATGCTGGACTACTGGCGGGAGCCGGACGGGCGCTACCTGGAGCAGTTCCGCCGCGTGGTGATGTGGGGGTAGCGCGACCGTGACGCCGCTCCCCCAGCCCGCCCGCTTCTGCCCGCGCTGTGGCGCACCCACCGCCGAGGCGTCGGGCGGACGCCCCGCCTGCACCGCCGAGGAGTGCGGCTACACCTGGTACCCCGACCCGAAGGTGGCCGTGGGCGTCCTCGCCGTGCGGGACGGGCGCCTGCTGCTCGTCCGCCGCAACCACGAGCCCGCGTTCGGCCGCTGGGCGTTCCCGTCCGGCTACGTGGACGCCGGCGAGGTCGTGGAGGACGCCGCGCGCCGCGAGGTGCGCGAGGAGACCGGCGTGACGGTCCGCCTCGACCGGCTGCTCGGCGTCTACTCGGAGGCCGGCAGCCCGGTGGTGTTCGTCGCGTACGCCGGTACGATCGTGGACGGGGATCCGCGCGCCGGCGACGAGGCGCTGGAGGTGGGCATGTTCGACCCGGACGCGCTGCCGCCGCTGCCCTTCCCCCACGACGACGCCGTGGTCGCCGCCTGGCGAACCGGCGAGGGCGCACCGATCCACACAGCCACCCGCAAGGACGCCGAATGACCGCCGAGCCCCGCCCCGACCCGCGCCCGATCACGCTGCTCCAGCAGCGCGGGATCGAGGCGGAGGTGCTGATCCCCCTCATCCGCCGCCTGGAGGCGGAACTGGGGACGGAGCGCGCCCACCGCATCGCCGGCGAGGTGATCGCGGACATCGCCCGCGACCAGGGGCAGCGCGTCGCCGAGGCGCTCGGCCGCGCCGACCTCGAGGGGTTCACCCACGTCAAGGACTCGTGGGGCGGCGCCGGCGGCGACCTCGCCATCGAGACGCTCCGCCAGGACGGCGAGCGGCTGGAGTTCAACGTCGTCGGCTGCCGCTTCGCGGAGATGTACCGCCGCATGGGCGCCGAGGACCTGGGCTTCCTCCTCTCCTGCGGCCGAGACTTCGCGCTCTCCGAGGGGTACTCGGAGGACCTCCACCTGGAGCGCACCCAGACGATCATGCAGGGCGCGCCGTTCTGCGACTTCCGCTACCGTCTGGCGCACGAGGCCCGCGTGGGCGACGATGCAGCCGCCCCCGGCGGCGCGACCGCCTGAGCACCCGGACCGACACATCAGCACAGCGGGGCCCGCGCCGACAGGCGGCCCGCGGTTGGAGGAGACACGAGCATGGAAGTCACGATGGTCCTGACGGAACTCGGCAAGAAGTGGCACGACGAGATCCGCAAGGTCGTGAAGGAAGCCGTGGAAGAGGCCGGCGTGGACGTGCAGGTCCAGGAGACCGTGATCCGCGCCGACGAAGAGGCGATCGACGCCAAGTGCATCGGCTCGCCGACGATCCGCGTGGACGGCTTCGACGTGGAGTACATGGAGCGCGAGCCCGAAGAGCGCTCCGCCGGCGTCCGCTACTTCAACACCATGGCCGGCTGGAAGCCGGTGCCGGAGAAGGGCATGATCGTCCGCGCCCTGCAGCGGGCGAAGGAGCGCAGCGCGGGCCGCTAGCCCGTCGCCGCGCCGGAGGACGCCCCGCGCCGCCGCCACTTCCGTACACTGGAGGCATGAGCGGCACGGACGAGACCCCGGAACCGACCCCACACGAGGCGTCACGAGACGCCGCCGCATCCGCCGGCGGCGCGCTCGGACGCCTCGTCCGGCGTGCGCGGGAGGTCGCCAGCCCCGGCCCCGAGCGCGACCGCCTGGTGGAACAGGCGCGCGAGGCGATCGAGGCGGCGAAACCGCAGGCGGAACGCCTCGCCCGGCAGGCGAAGGCCGCGGCGGACGCCGCCCGCCCGCACGTGGAACGAGCGGCGCGTGAAGCGGTGCAGTACACGCGCGACCACCAGGACGACATCCGGCGTGTCGCCGGCACCGGCGCGATCGAGTTCGCCCGTCGCTCCGTGCCGCCGACGCTGCGGCCGGTCGCGGACGCCGTGGAGCGCGAACTCCACACGCCACGCCCGCCCCGCGCCGCGCATCCGTCGGCCGCCGATGTGCCACCGGCGACGCCGGACGCCGGCACGGAGACTCGCGACGCCTGACGCCCGCCCGCCGGGGGCCAGGCTAGGCGCTGCCCTCCGGGCGTCCTGACGCGGCGAGCCGCGCCTGGAACGCCGGACGCGCGGCGCCCACGCCGCTCGCGGCCACCAGTGCCGCCCCGAACGCCACCCCGCCCGTGTAGACCAGGAACGGCACCGTGTACGAGCCGAGCAGGTCGTACAGCGCGGCGCCGCCAATCGTGCCGAACAACTGCCCGCCGGTCGCCACCAGCTGCACCGTCCCCGCCACCGCGCCAAAGTGCTTCACGCCGAACGTCCGCGTGATCAGCAGCGGCTCCAGCATCGGCCCGAACGCGCCACCCACGCCCCACAGCAGCACCCAGACCGCCAGACCGACCGTGGCCGGATCCAGCACCAGCGCCAGCGTGGCGACCGCCTGCGACAGCATGACCGCCACCGCCAGCGCGTAGACGCGCCGGACCCGCCCGAGGGCGATGCCGATCGGCACGCGCGCCACGGTCCGGATCAGCGCGGACAGCGACAGCGCCGCCGCCCCGATGGTCACGTTCCGCGAGTCGAAGAAGTCCACGGCCAGCGTGGTCACGGACCCCTGGCCGATGAAGAACAACATGAGGGCGATCGACATCATCCAGAACACGGCGGTCCGCAGCACCTCCGGCGCGGACAGTCCCCACTCCACCGCCTCGAGCCCGTCCGCGCGGCGCTCATCGTGCGCCACCACCGGGGCCAGCCCCAGATCGGACGGGCGGTTGCGGATGACCAGCACGGCGACGGCCTGGATCGCGAGGATCGCGAGGCCGCTCACGCGCATGGTGGTGCCCCAGTCCGTGACCTCCGTCAGCGCCTTGTAGACCGGCAGCACGGCCGCACCGCCCAGGCCGAACCCGACCGTGACGAGGCCGAGCGCGGTCTGACGCCGCCGGCCCTCGAACCAGCGCGTCATCACCCAGTTGAACGGGATCGGCATGATGAAGGTCCGGCCGATGCTGGCCACGGCCCACCCGACGAACAGCATCCACGGCACCGTCACGAAAGAGGTGAGCACCAGCGCGCCGGGCGCCACCAGCAGGCTGATCCGGATCACCCGCGTCGCCCCGTTCCGGTCGATGTATCGGCCCACCAGCGGCCCCGCGAGCGCGAAGATGGTCTGGCCGGCCATGAACGCCGCGACCACCACGGTGCGGCCCACCCCGAAGTCGTCCGCGATCGCCGGCACGTAGACCGTGGCCGTCCAGAACATGGCGCCGCCGGTGATCGTGTTCGAGAGGATGGCGACGACCACGATCAGCCAGCCGTAGTGGAACGGCAGTCGGCGCGCGAGGACACCCACGGGGCGCTCTTTCCGGCAGTCAGGGCTCGGGGCGCTTCCACGATACCGCCCACCGCGGCGTGTGATCGCCCGGCGAGACTGCTATCGTGCGCGCGCCGGCACGCCTCGACGGATCGGGGCACGGCTACCGCGCACCGGGAGCACACGCATGAAGATCGCCATCGGCCTGCACCACAACGCCATCACGGACTGGCCGACCACCATCGCCTTCGCGCAGGAGGCGGAACGCGCCGGCGTCGACTCTATGTGGACGGCGGAGGCATGGTCGCACGACGCGGCGACGCCGATCGCCTACCTCATGGCGCACACGACGACGCTGCGCTTCGGCAGCGGCATCTTCCAGGTGGGCACGCGCACCCCGGCACTGATCGGCATGACGGCGATGAGCCTGGACCAGATGTCCGGCGGGCGCTTCATGCTCGGCCTCGGCACCAGCGGCCCCCAGGTGATCGAGGGCTGGCACGGCATCCCCTTCCGCAAGCCGCTGAAGCAGACCCGCGAGGTCGTGGAGGTGGTGCGCCGGGTGATGAACGGCGAGACCGTCGCCTACGAGGGCGAGTTCCACCACCTGCCGCTGGACGCCGAGCACGGCGGCACGGGCGAGGGCAAGGCGCTGCGCAGCGGCGCTCCCGCCACACCCCACCTCCCGATCTACATCGCCTCCCTCGGCCCGGCGAACCTGCGCCTGACCGGCGAGATCGCGGACGGCTGGCTCGGCGGCTCCTTCATCCCGGAGTACGCCGACCTGTTCCTGGATGAGATCCGGGCGGGCGCGAAGGCGGCCGGGCGCGACTTCAAGGAGATCGATATCGCCGTCGGCGGCACGGTGGTGTTCACGGACGACCCGGAGCGCGCCGCCGAGTCGCTCAAGCCGGGCCTGGCGTTCTCGCTCGGCGCGATGGGCTCGAAGCAGCACAACTTCTACAACGCCGCCTACAGCCGCCAGGGCTGGGCGGACGAGGCGAAGGAGATCCAGCGTCTCTGGCTCTCCGGCCAGCGCGACGAGGCGCGCAAGCGCGTGCCGACGGAACTCGTGCTCGCCACGCACCTCATCGGCGACCGCGAGGCCGTGAAGGACCGCCTGCGCGTCTACCGCAACGCCGGGGTCACCACGTTCCGCGCCGGTGCGCAGGGCGACCTGAAGCAGCGCGCGGACACGCTGGCCGAACTGGGCGAGGTGATGCGGGAGCTCGAGGCGGAACCGGCCGGATCGCGGTAGCAGCGCCTACGGGTCGTGCGGCATCGGCGCCGCGATCGGCGTCTCCGGCAGATGCCGCGCGAGGTAGTCGCCGACGGCGTCCATCTCCGCCTCGCCGAGCGCGCCGGGGAGCCATTCGAACAGGTCGGACTCCTCCCAGCGCACATGGTCGCGAAGGGCGACGCCGAAGCGGGCGAGGGCGTCCCGGCGCTCCTCCGTGTCGCGCGCGACCCGCATCGCCTCGACGAGCGCCTCGATCTCGCGATGGTCGCGCTGCAGGCGTCCCGCGTGCTGGAGGCCGGCGTCCGAGTGGTGCGCGATGCGGGCGAGCAGGCATTCGTTCTCCGCGCCGAAGTGCGGAAGCAGGCCGGCCGCCCAGAAGCGCAGCAGGTCGCCGTACAGCGCCTTCAGCCCCTCGGCATCGGCGCCCGGAAGTTCACGCTGGATGCGCAGCGAGAGCACCAGCGCGTGGTGGTGCTCCTGCGAGAGGCGGACGAGGCGCGGATCGCGTCGCATGCTCCCAGTGTAGGGAGCGCGACGATGTAGGCGGATCAGTCCGGGCGCAGGCGCAGGCCGAGCACGTCACCAAGTTCGACGAGCGTGGCGACGCCGGTGTCACCGGCGATGCGGCCCGCCTCCAGCCCTTCGGCGATCTGCAGCAGCACCCCGATCGCCTTCGGCGTGTCCAGGTCGGCGTCCATCGCGTCGTGGAAGGCGTTGCGGTACGGCTGCACGCGCAGGCGGTCCGGCGGCCCGCCGGGGGCGCGCGCCGCGCGCTCCAGCAGCCGTGCGCGCTCCTCCCACGTCCGCAGGTCGTCGCGCGAGAAGTCGCGGTCGGCGCGGTAGTGCTGCCCGAGGAGCGCCAGGCGGAGGCCGTTCGCGGTGAAGCCCTCCTCCAGCAACTGGCTCACCTTCACCAGGTTGCCGAGCGACTTCGACATCTTGTGGCCATCGAGGCCCATGGTGCCGTTGTGCATCCACGTACCGGTGTACGGGCGCAGGCCGCTCGCCGCCTCCGACTGCACGATCTCGGAATCGTGGTGCGGGTAGCGCAGGTCCTTGCCGCCGCCGTGGATGTCCAGCTGCGGCCCCAGGTGCTTCTGCGCCATCGCGGAACACTCGATGTGCCAGCCGGGACGCCCGACACCCCACGGGGAGTCGAACTTCGCGCCCTCCCAGTCGCAGGGCTGCCAGACCAGGAAGTCGAGCGGGTGACGCTTCAACTCCGCGGGTTCGGCGGGCATCGAGTCGCTCTTGAAGGAGAGCAGCGCCTCGCCGGTGACACCCGCGAGCGCGCCGAACTCCGGCGTGCGTGTCACGTCGAAGAAGACGTAGCCATCCACCTCGTACGCGAAGCCGCGTTCCACCAGGCGCGCGACCGTCTCGATGATCTCCGGGATGGTCTCTGAGACACGCGGGAAGGCGTCCGGGCGCAGGACGTTCAGCGCGTCCATCTCTCGCAGGTAGATGGCGTGGTTGAGGTCGGTCAGTTCCGCGATCGAGCAGGCGCGCTCGCGGGAGACGCGCACCATGTCATCGTCCACGTCAGTGATGTTCTGGACGTGGTGCACCTCGTAGCCGTTGAACTCCAGCCACCGGCGCAGCGTGTCGAACGCCACGTACACGAGCGCGTGGCCCAGATGGCCCACGTCGTACGGCGTGATGCCGCAGACGTACATGCGCACCACGCCATCCTCCAGCGGGTGGAATCGCTCCACGTCCCGGCTCAGGCTGTTGTAGAGGTGCAGGTTGTCGTAGGGGCGCGGCTGCAGCAGGTGCGGCTCCGTCCGATGTGCGCCATGGAGACGAGCGCGGGGGATCGTAGCACCCCGTCCCGGCTGGCCCGCGGAGAGCCCCGGAAACAACACACCCCCGGCGCGTGCCGGGGGTGTGCCGTAACAACCCGAGAGGTGAAGTGAATTTACTTCTTCGCCGCCGCGCGTGCGCGCGTGGTCGTGGCGGGCTTGGCAGCGGGCTTCGCTGCGGCGCGCGTTGTGGTCCGGGCGGCCGGCTTGGCAGCAGGCTTCGCCGCGGCGCGGGCCGCCGGCTTCGCGGCCGGCTTCGCAGCAGCGCGCGTCGTCGTGGCCTTCGCAGCGGGCTTCGCCGCAGCGCGGGCCGCCGGCTTCGCGGCCGGCTTGGCAGCGGCGCGCGTCGTCGTGGCCTTGGCCGCCGGCTTCGCGGCCGGCTTGGCAGCGGCGCGCGTCGTCGTGGCCTTGGCGGCCGGCTTCGCAGCGGGCTTCGCAGCGGCGCGCGTCGTCGTGGCCTTGGCGGCCGGCTTCGCAGCGGGCTTCGCCGCAGCGCGCGTCGTCGTGGCCTTGGCGGCCGGCTTCGCAGCGGGCTTCGCGGCGGCGCGCGTCGTCGTGGTCTTGGCGGCCGGCTTCGCAGCAGGCTTCGCCGCGGTCCGAGCCGCAGGCTTGGCAGTCGTGGTCTTCTTGGCCGCAGTCGACGTCTTCGTCGCGGCGGGCTTCCTCGCAGTGGCCATCATCGCACCTCGATGTTGAGCCCCGGGTTGTTGCCGAAATGCTAACACGGATGCACTTACTCACAAGATGTCAACATGTGGATACGCAGGGAATTTTCGCGATCGCGATCACCGCGTCACGCCCGTCCCACCGTGTGCCTCCACGCACCGAGGCCGCGCCCGCACTGCACGAGGCCACCGGAACGCGCGCACGATCGCCGGAACGATCACGCGTACACTCACGCGCATGACCGCACCCAACATCCACGATCCCTTCGCCACCATTGACCCGCTGATCGTCTTCATGGACGCGCATCGCCTGCTATTGCTGGCGATCCGGGAGATCGAGGGCGAGCACCTCGACGCCGCACTCGCCGACCGCGGCACCGTGCGCGACGCGATCGAACGCGTCCGCGCGCGCGACACCAGCGTCGTCGTGGCGCTCCGCGCCGTCGCCGGCGACGACCGCGACGGTGCGCAACGCCACCTCGCGATCGCGATGAGCGACGATCCGCGCAGCGAGTCCGATCGCGACGCGACCGACGTGATCTCGTCCATGCACGATGCACACGAGGCATTCATGGAGGCGTACGGGATGTTCGACCTCGCGCGTCTCGACGAAGTGATCGCGATCACGGACGGCACGATCACGCTCCGGCATCTGCTGATCGAACACGCGATGCGCGAGGGCGCGGAGGCGTATGCGATCGCTGCGACCCTCGGCCGGACGATCGACTAGGCGCAGCGCTGGTAGCATGCGAGCGCCGGGACGGACGCCCACACGCGGCGCGCGCGGCATCCACAGTTCGAGCAGTTCGAGGAGCGGCACGATGCGCATCGCGCGGGTGCGGGTGAACGGCAAGACGTCCACGGCGATCATCCAGGGACGGCGCGCGAATCTCGTCGCGGGCGGCGTCTTCGGCACGCTCCAGCCGACCGGCGAGTCGCACCCGCTCTCGGCCGTGACGTTCCTCCCGCCGACGAAGCCGACGAAGATCCTCGCGATCGGCATCAACTACAAGAGCCACGCCGGGGAGCGCACGGCCCCCACGGAGCCGCAGGCGTTCCTGAAGGCGCCGTCCTCGATCATCGGCCCGGACGAGGCGATCGTGCTCCCGCCCGGCTGGACCAACGTCCACATGGAGGCGGAGGTCGTGGCGGTGATCGGGAAGCGCGCCCGCGCGATCTCCGAGGCACAGGTGGACGCGCACGTCTTCGGCTACACCGCCGGGAACGATGTCTCCGGGCGCGACTGGCAGCAGGCGGACCTGCAGTGGTGGCGCGCCAAGTCCAGCGACACCTTCACCGCGGTCGGGCCGTGGATCGACACGTCGCTCAAGCCCGAACAGATCGAGGTGGCCGGATTCATCAGCGGTCGCAAGCAGCAGGAGTCCGACACGAGCCTGCTGATCCACTCGATCCGCAAGTGCATCGCCCACGTCTCGCAGTACATCACGCTGGAGCGCGGCGATCTGGTCTACACCGGAACGCCCGGCCAGACCGGCGCGATCGTCCCCGGCGACGTGTGCGAGGTGCGCGTGGGCGGCATGACCCTGCGCAACCCCGTCCGCGAACGCTAGTCCGTGCCCGACACGTTCCGCGTTGCCATCCTACAACTGGCGGCGAGCCCGCTCGCCGCGTATGAGGCTGCCTTCGATGAGGCGCTGCGCCGCGTGGACGACGCCGCGCGCGACGAGCCCGACCTGATCGTGCTGCCTGAGGCCACGGTGACGGGCCACTACCTCGGTGACCGCGACGCCGTGGCGCGCACCGCCTGGTACACGGACGCGGACGTGCTCCGCGCGCTCGGCGAGCGGGCGAAGCGGCACCGCTGCTACATCGCAGCCGGCCTGGTCCTGCGCACCGGTGGCGGACTGCAGAACGCGGCCGTCCTGATCGCGCCGGACGGCGTGGAGGTCGCCCGGGCCACGGAGGCGCATCCCGCGCCGTGGTTCCTCCCCGGCGGCGGGCCCGTGGCGGCGAACCCCCGCGCGGTGCCGGCGATGCTCGTCGCCGGCACGGACCTGCTGGTGGCACAGTACGCCGCCGCGCTCGGCACGAATGGCACCCGACTGATCATCAGCACGGGCGCCCCGCGCGGCTGGGTGCGGGGTGGCCGCAGCGGCTCCGCCGCAGACATCGTGCTGCCCGCACGTGCAGCAGAAGCGGGCGCGTGGATCGTCTCCGCCGGCCGCACCGGTCACGAGGCCGGCCTGGAGTCATATGCCGGGGGCGCGGGCGTGCTCGCACCGGACGGGACCTGGGCGGTGCGCGCACCCGCCGACCGTGCCGGCCTCGTGGTGCACGCGATCGACCTCGATGCCGCGGCGCCGCGCTCCGTCACAACGCCATCCGCGCCGGGCGGGACGCCTACCGGCGCCACCACGGCCGGCACCACAACCGTCGCCGCGATCGCACTCGACCCGGTGCCGTCGACCGTCGACCTGATGGAATCGGTGCGCGCGCTGGTGCGCGCGGCGGCTGCCCAGGGCGCAGAGGTCGTCGTGCTCCCCGACCTCGCCGGCGCGGATCCGCGCGCCGTCTCGAAGGGCGAGACGCTGCCGCTGATCGAGGCGCTCGCAGCGCAGGTACGCGTCGCCGTCGTCGTCGCGCTGACCGAGCGCGCCGAGGGTGCGACCTACAAGACCGCGTTCGCCGTGGAAGGTGGGCGCACCGTCGCCGCGCACCGTGCTGGCGTGCTCAGCGACGCCGAACGCGCGGCGGGGTTCACGCCCGGCGACACCCTGCCACCCGTCATCGAGTTGCGCGGCCGGGGCATCGGACTGCTCGCGGGCGAGGAAGGCCTCGTCGCGTCGGTGGCGGCGTCGCTCCGCGAGCGCGGCGCCGGCATCCTCGCCTGGTGCGCCGGCGGCCGGGAGGTGGCGGTAGAGGTCTCCGCGCGCGCCCGCGCATGGGAGCAGCGCGTGCCGGTCGCCGTCGCGAGCGGGGCGGGCATACTCGGCGGCGGTTTCGTCATCGAGAGTGGTGGCACATTGATCGCAGCAACGCCCGAGGGCACGGCGGGCGTCGCGGTCGGGGCAGTGGAGGCGCGCGCCTAGTCCCAGAGTTTGCGGCGCGCGAGACAGTGCGGGCAGAGCATCATCGTCACCCGCTGCGGGCCGCCCGTGCTGTGCTCGGTGACCGTGCCTACGCGCAGATGGTCCGGGCAGAAGCGCAGGCGGCAGCGCTGACACTCGTGCTCGTTCGGTTCGCGGCAGTCATCGGCCACGCAGATCCCGGCTCGGCTGCGCACGTAGTTCGTGCGCACCCATTCCCGGTGCGCATCCACGTCCCGCTGCTTGGTGGCGCACTCGGTCCGCGAGCACACCTGCAGGTAGTCCGCGCCGTGCTCGCCGTGCGCATCGCAGAACGGCTCGCCGCAGTAGACGCACCAGCCGGAGGCCGGTGCGCCACACGCGCGGCGGACCAGGCGCCCGCTCTTGAGGGTGCAGGAGTCTGAGCCGGCCAGAAGCGCGTTCCCATCCACCGAGACACGAGGAGCCTCGATTATCGCACAGGCGACCGCTCAATCCGCCGTCGCGAGGATCGCGCCCGTCCCCTGACCCACCGCGATCACCGCGGCCACCGCCCCGGCGCGCACGTCCACCGCCGTCACGTACCCGCCGGCCACGTCCGACACGTACACGCGCGCGCCATCCGAGGAGAATGCGATCCCGTCCGGCACACCCGCGACGCGCACCGTGCGTACCGTGTCGCCCTCGATCAGCGCGACCGCGCCGGCCGCGGAGAGCGCGACCGCGAGCGTGGTGCCGGTCGCATCGAACGCGACGCGTACCGGGCGGCCGCCGACCTCATATCGGTCGAGGAGTGCCCCGTCCGGCGCGAACACCGCGACCACGCCGTCCATCGCCCCCGCTGTCGCGATCCGGCCGTCCGGGGCGATCGCCACCGTCTCGGAGAGCGCGGGCGCATCGAGGCGCACCGGGCCCGCCTGGATCGCGCTGGCGCTGGCGAGCGCGACGATCACCTCGCCGGCCTCGGAGACCACCACGGCGTGCGGCCAGCCGGCGGCGGGGATCGACGGCTGCTCCACCCACGGGTCGAACGTGAACCGGCGTACGGCCTCTGCGGCGCGGTCGGTCACGAGCAGCGCACCCGCGCGGTCCAGCGCGAGGCCATGCGGGTAGCCGCCCACCGCGTGCGCGCGCACTTCGCCGGTTGCGAGGTCGACGATCGCGACCTGTCCGGTCTGCTCCAGCGAGACGGCCACGCGGCCGTCCGGGAGGCGCAGCAACTCGTGCGGCCCGCCCGGCAACGGAATCCGGCGGGCCGACTGTGGCTCGGTCGGGTCGATGAGGACGAGCGCGCCGCCGCGCAGGTCGGCGACGACGAGCATGTCACGCGGGGCTTCGCGCGCCTCGACCGGATGTAGCGCCACGGACAGCAGCACGAAGGCGATCAGGGCCGCGACGAGGACGACGCGGTCATCCCGCGCAGCTGCCCCCAACGCACGCATCAGGAAGCGGCGCGGTCTCCGCCGCGCAGCAGCACGCGCGCGTCATGCAGCCGGTCACGCGACATGCGGATGAGGCCGGACTGAGACTTCGCATCCGCGCGGCGGATCACCGTCTCCAGCCACGGCGCCCCCTCGTGCGGCTCGTTGAGCCGGATCGAGAGATCGCCCACCAGGTACGCGGCGCGCAACGCGGAGTCGTCAGTCAGGCGCGAGTCCTGCTCGAACGCGCCTCGATACGCCTCGCGCGCGCGGCGGAGCCACTCCGCCTCAGCGTGAGACTGGTCGCGCTCGCGCTCCACCCAGGCGCGACGGTGATAGAGCACCGCCTCCCGCGCCGGGCCGGCGTTCCGCAGGTGGTAGCAGCGGATCGCGAGGTCGAGCACGGTGACGCCGTCCTCCACGGAACGCGGGCCGTGCAGGGGACGAGCGAGCAACGGGATCCTTGCCTCCCGGTCGGACCAGAGGCGCACCCGCGCCTCGTCATCGACCGAGTCGAAGTCGTCCAGGTACGCGGCGTAGCCGCAGACCGGGCAGACGACCACCGAGTAGCGGGTGGGGTCGATCGAGGAGTACCGGACGTGGAAGTCCGTGTCGCGGGCGGCGGGCCGCACGGCGCGCGTGCGGACGCGGACGAACTCGAAGCGCGTCCCGTCCACGGGGCAGGTCGCGGTGTCCAGGAAGAAGAAGTTCTCGTCCACTTCGCCCGGCACGCGGATCACCTCGCCGGTGTCGCCGGTCGGGTCGGGCGGCAGTTCAGGCTCGGCCGGCACCGCCCGCGCGCGGTCCGGTTCCGCGAAGGAGCGGATCAGGAGCATCGCGATCTCCGGCGCCTCCCGGAACACCTCCAGGGCGCGGTCGACGGGGACGGCGATGATGACGGACTCGCCGGAGGCGCGCGCGGTGGCGGAGGTCGGGCGGCCGGTGAACGCGGCGACGTGACCGGCGACATCGCCCGGCCACGCCTGCGCCACCACCTCCGGGTCGCCGTCTTCAGCGACGACCTCGAAGTCCAGCCGGCCACGGAGGACCACGAAGAACCGATCGAGCGAGGCACCCTGCTCGTACACCGCCGCCCCCGGGGCGTAGCGGTGCGCGAACGAGGCAAGACGCCCGTACGAGTCCGGCAGGTGGCCCGCCATGCAGTCCTCTCTCACGGTCGCGGGACGCACACCCCCGGTGGGTAGACTCCCGCCTCGTGATCATCGACACCGGACCCGCGCACTGAAGGCGGCGTCCGGTGTCGATTCCGTCACGATTACCGGATCAGGTTGACCAGGCCTTCGAGCATCTGGTCGGCCGTGGAGATGATGCGGCTGGAGGCCTGGAAGCCGCGCTGTGCGATCACCACGTTGGTGAACTCCCGCGCCAGGTCGGTGTTGGAGCCCTCCAGCACGCCCGCGCCGATGGAGCCGCGGCCGCCGGTGCCGGGGGTGCCGATGCTCGGCACGCCGGAGTTGGAGGTCGCCTCGTAGTTGTTGGAGCCGGCGCGCTGCAGGCCGGCCGGGTTGGTGAACTGCGCCATCGCGATCTGGCCCAGCGGCCGCGTGGTGCCGTTCGAGAAGATGCCCGTGATGTCACCACCGGGGCCGACCGAGAACGACACGAGCGAGCCGGCCGAGAAACCGTTGTTGAACGTCGGCGCGACCGTGCCGGGGCCGGCGAACTGCGTCAGCGAGTCCTGGTTCACGGACATCGTGAAGTTGCCGGCGCCGGAGGCGGCCGCCATCGTCACGTCGATCTCCATGAGCGTGCCCAGCGCCGGCGTTGTGCGGCGCCCGTTGGCGTCGAACAGCACCGTGGTGCCGCCGGCGCCGGTGTCCACGGCCAGCGCGCTCACCGCCGGGTCGGAGGACGTCGCCGTGACGTTCCACTCGTTCGGCGTCGCCGTCTTGGTGTAGGTCAGCGTCACCGGGTGCGCCGCACCCAGCGAGTCGTACGCGTCGATCGTCGTGCTGAACGAGTCCGCCGGCGCGACCGAGGAGGCCTGCGAGTTCAGGTTGCCCGTGATCGTGACCTGCGTCGTCTCCTGGGCGGCGATCGCCTGGCCCATCGGCACGATGATCGAGGTCAGCGGGGCGTTGATGTCCACCTCACCGTTCGTGTCGGCGCGCCAGCCCTGGACCTTGAAGCCGTTGGTCGGGTTCACCAGCTCGCCGGTGACGGCCACATCGAACGCACCGTCACGGGTGTAGAAGGTGCGCGCACCGTCACGCACGATGAAGAAGCCGCTGCCCTGGATGGCGAAGTCGGTCGAACGGCCGGTCGCCTGCAGCGAGCCCTGCGTGTGCATGACGTCGATGCCGCCGATCTTCATGCCGAGGCCGACCTGCTGCGGGTTGGTGCCGCCGCGGTCCTCGGTGGGCGCGCTGGCGCCGGAGATCGTCTGCGTGAGCATGTCCTGGAAGGTGACGCGGCTCGCCTTGTAGCCCTGGGTGTTCACGTTCGCAATGTTGTTGCCCACCACGTCCATGTACGTGATGTGGTTCTGCAGGCCGGCAATGGCTGCAAAGAGGGCCTTCATCATGGTCGGGTCATCCTGTTCCCGGAGGCCTCGTCAGGGGGTGACCCCAACGCGACGTCCCTGTCGCTTGCCCCACCATGTCGAGGTGGGGCGATGGCTGATGCCGGGCGACCCCCTGGAACAGGTCCAGCCGCCCGTACGGTTCTCGCGATTACGGCGCGATCACGACCGAGTCGATGTTCGTGAAGACGTGCTCCTTCCGGCTCTGCTCGTCCATGGCGGTGACCACCGTGCGGTTCTGCACGCTCACCACCAGCGCCAGTTCATCCAGGAGGATCAGCGAGTCCTTCGACCCCTTCGCCTCCGCCTGGCCCACCGCCTGCTCCAGCCGCGCCATGCGCGATGGATCCAGCGACAGGCCGCGTTCCTCGATCCGCTTGGAGGCGTGCCGGGAGAACTGGATCGCGAACGACCCGTCCCCCTCCACCCGCGGCGCTGGCGTCGCACCTCGCGCGGCATCGACGCCGCCGAGGCCGTACGCGCCGCCCGGCCCGTTCACCGAGAACGCCATCACCCCACCGCCACGATCGTGTCGGCGGGGATCGTGCGGCCGCTATCCAGCAGCACCGTGACGGTGCTGCCGAAGGAGACACTGACCACGGTCCCGGCCACGTCCTCGGGCTGGCCGGGCAACATCCCGGGCGTCCCTTCGGCGGCCGGCACACGCGCGAACACCCCCCGCCCCACGAGCGAGGCGGCGTTGGCGAGCGTGCTGACCTCCGTGAGCTGGGTGATCGCCTTGGTCATGGCCTGCATGGCCTCGAGCGACTGGAACTGCACCATCTGGTTGAAGAAGTCAGAGGAGTCCCCGCCTTCCAGCGGGTTCTGGCCCTTCAACTGCTCGATCATGATCTTCAGGAAGTCCTGCTGACCCAGGTCGCGTGTGGTGGTGCGCTGCGACACCGGGATGGTGGCGTCTTCCAGCGTCTTGCCGATGTTGTTGATGCTGACCATCCCGGCCTCCTACGCCATCACGTCCAGGCCGCCCGAGGGCTGCCCGACCGGACGCTGCGCGGCGTCACGACGGACGCCCTCGATCGCCGCGACCGGCGACCACTCCGGCGTCCCGTCCTGCTGCGACGGCTGCCCGCCGCGGCCGAACTGGCCGCCCTGGTCCGTCATCGACCGCCCGGAGGCGGACTCGGACATCGACCGGACCTCCAGCCGCTCAACCCGAAGGTCGCGCGACTCCAACGCCTGCTGCAGCGCCGGTAGCGCCCGCTCGATCACCTCCCGCGAGGATGCCTGTGACGCCTCCACGCGGATCCGGATCGCGCCGTCCTGCCGTTCGATGTGCACGTCCAGCGTGCCCAGGTCCGGCGGGTCGAGGCGCAGGTGCACCTCGGCGTCGCCGTTGATCACCGCCGCGGTCACGGTCTCCGCCACCTCCACCGGCGCATTCGCGGCCGGCACGGCGCGGACGACGGGCTCGGCCCGTATCGCCGTGTCAGCGGGTGCCACCTGCGGCGTCACCGGCACGACGTTGGCCGTGCGATCGCCGCCCGAGGGCTGACTCCGCACCTCGACCGTCTCCGGTTCGAGGTGCGCGGTCGCCGCTTCGGACGCGGACGCCGAGGCGTCACTGTCCGGCGGCGCCGTCAGCCGCGACATCACGCCGTCCGCCTCGAGCGCGTCGGACATCGCCGCTTTCGGCGTGCCGTCCGAGGTCGTCGGACGGTACGCGTTCAGCAACACCGCCGGTTCCACGCCTGCCTCATCGGCCGGCGCGTTCGCCTCCATCGCCGCATCCGCAACGGCGGCCGCCTGCGCGATCACCGAGGCCGGCACGTCACCGGCATCCGGCGTCGCGAGCGACACGGCCGTCGCCAGCGGCTGCGTGACCTCGGTCGTGTCGGCCGTCATCGAGGCGACCGCCGCGGACGCCGCCGTCACGTCGAGCAGCACCAGGTCACCGCCGGGGAGCGAGTGCTCCTCGGTGGGGACGGGCTGCGGACGGGCCAGCAACAGCGCGGCCATCAACGCCTCCAGGGCGGCAGATCCGGGCTCAGTCCCGGTCGGTAGTGCCTCCACCCCCGCGGGGCGGTCCAGCAGAGGCATGGTCTGGGTCGAATCGGTCAGTCCGGCCATCTCCTCGCCGGGCGGCGTGGCAGTGAGTCCCTCCAGCAGCGCCATCAGCGCGTCCATGTCCGGTGACTGCCCCGACACACCGCCCCCCGGCGGTGCGGCGGGCTCGCCGCCTGGCTGCGTTGCCGCGTTCACCGCGGCCAGCAGCGCTGCGAACGTCCCGGCCGGGCCGGCCGGTGCCGGCGGTCCTCCCGGGGGTGCGTTCGCCGCAGGCGACGCCGGGGCGGTCATCAGCCCCGGTGCCAGTGCTGCGGTCACCACGTCCTGGTCCTCTCAGCCCGCACCGGTGGCGGGCGTCATCCCGTGTGCGTCACCAGCGTGCGCGTGATGCGGTCAGACCTGCATCCGGAAAATCTCTGAATATGCCTCGACCAACCGATTACGGATCTGCACCGCCAGGTCGAAGGCGACGGACTCCATCTCCACGGACAGCACGGCATCGTGCAGCTCGCGGTCGCCGCCCACGGCCATGTCCGCCACGGCGCGGTCCGCCTCCGCGGAGGCGGTGCCGAGCGAAGCGAGCAGGTCCGAGAAGGCGTTGCCGCCTTCCTTCGCCGCCCCCACCCCACCGACGCCGCCGGACGCGCCGAGGGCATCGATCCCGCTGATGCCGGGAATCCCGCTGATTGCCATGTCAGGGCCCCTTCAGGCCGGCCGCGCGATTAGCGGCGGCCGATCTCCAGCGCGCTCTGCGCGATCGCCTTCGTCGCGTTGATGACGGTCACGGAGGCCTGGTACGCACGCGATGCGCCGACCAGGTCCGTCATCTCGGCGGTCACGTCGATGTTCGGGAGGTACACGTAGCCCTCCGCGTCCGCGTCCGGGTGCGTCGGATCCTGCACCTTCCTCGGCGCGGAGGTGTCCTGGTGGATGCTCGCCACCTCCACGCCGCCGGGGCGGCTGGATCCGGTCGCGCGGCCCAGGATGTCGCCGAAGGAGGAGGTCGCCCCCTGCGCGCGGAACAGCACGGACTGGCGGCGATACGGCAGTCCATCCTCGCCGCGGGTGGAGTTCACGTTCGCCACGTTGTTCGCGATCACGTCCATGCGCAGCCGCTGTGCGAGCAGCGCGCTGGTGGAGATGCGCAGGCTACTGATCAGGCCCATGCGAGCCCTCCTTCCGTCCGCGGCTAGCCGCCGCGGATCACCGTCCGCAGCGTGGACAGCCGCCGGCCCACGCCCTGCGTGAGCGCCTGGTACCGCAACTGCGTCTCCGCGAGGAGCAACATCTCCTCGTCGATGCTCACCGTGTTCGCGTCGTTCCGGGAGGACACCACGTCCCGCTCGCGCACCGCGCCGTCCGAGGGCGATCCGCCAGACGGCGCCGCGATGTGCCGCGCATCCGTCACGCGCAGCGGCGTCGTACCCGTGCCGAGCCGCTGCATCAGCGCGTCCTCGAAGGTCACCTCGCGCCGCTGGTATCCCGGGGTGTCGATGTTCGCGACGTTCGAGGCGATGGCGTCCTGGCGGCGGCTGAGGCCGTCCAGCGCCTGCCGCGCAACCGAGAACGACCCCGCGAAGATCTGGCCCAGCATCACTCGCCTCCCTGTCCGCGGCGCGCGAAGCGCTGCGTGTTCAGGTCATCCACACGGCCGTCCTCGCGACGGCTCGCGGCCAGCGCCGCATCCGCGGCGTCGCGCTCCTCGAGGATCTCGAGCGACCGCCGCTCCTGGAGTGCGTCCACCAGCGCCTGGCGGGCCGTCTCCACCTCGGCGGCTGCCGCCTGCACCACCTGCGCCTGCTCCGCCATCGCGGTACCGAGGTGATCGATGTAGGCGACGGTCTCGCCATACCGCGCGGGATCCATGACGCCGGTCACGGCGTTCGCGGCCAGGCCCGCCGTCAGTTCCTCGCGCAGCGCGGCCAGGCCGTCCAGCCGGTCCTGCGCGGCCTGCTGGCGCGCGATCAGCGCGGCCACCTCCCGCATGCGCTGCTCCTCCCGCTGGCGAGCGAGATCGAGCAGCGACTCGAAGCGGAACCGGTGCATCGCCATCGCGCTACACCTCCCCCAGCGCGCCGGCGAGCGCACGGATCGACTCGTCCAGGCGGGACGGCTCGTCGGGGCGCTGGCGCAGGAACGCCTCGATCGCCGGCAGGCGCATCAGCGCCTCGTCCAGCGCCGCATCCGTGCCGCGCTGGTACGCGCCGATGGTCACGAGGTCGCGCGAGCGCTGGTAGCGCGCGAGGAGGTCGCGGGCGTGCGATGCGTGATCGCGGTGTTCGCGCGTGGTGATCGAGGGCATCACGCGGGAGACGGACTGGAGCACGTCGATCGCCGGGTAGTGGTTCTGCGCCGCCACCTCCCGCGAAAGGACGATGTGGCCGTCCAGCGTGCCTCGGACGGTGTCCGTCACCGGCTCGCTCAGGTCGTCCGACTCCACGAGCACCGTGTAGAACGCCGTGATCGTGCCGTCCGCGCCGGTGCCGGCGCGCTCGAGCAGGCGGGCCATCTGCGCGAAGACGGAGGGCGTGTACCCCTTCATCGCCGGCGGCTCACCGAGGGCGAGACCGATCTCACGCTGGGCCATCGCGAAGCGCGTGACCGAGTCCATCATCAGCGTGACGTGCAGCCCCGCGCTCCGGAACTCCTCCGCGATCGTCGTCGCCACCCACGCGGCGTTCAGCCGCAGCGGCGCGGGCTCGTCCGAGGTCGAGACGACGACGACGCTCCGCGCGAGGCCCTCCGGGCCCAGGTTGTGGTCGATGAACTCGCGCACCTCGCGCCCGCGCTCACCGATCAGCGCGATCACGTTCACATCAGTCGAGGCGTTCCGGGCGATCATCGAGAGCACGGTGCTCTTGCCGACACCGGAACCGGCGAGGATGCCAATGCGCTGGCCAAGGCCGCACGTGAGCATCCCGTCGATCGCCCGCACGCCCGTGGAGAGCGGCTGCGAGATCGTGCTGCGCTGCAGGACGTGCGGTGAACCGCCGGCGCGCGGCTGGCGGTGCGCGGCCAGCACGGGCCCGCGTCCATCGATCGGCCGGCCGAGGCCATCGAGCACCCGGCCCAGCACCTCCGGCCCCACCGGGACCGTGAGCAGGCCGCCCTGCGCGACGACACGCGCACCGGCCTGTACGCCGCGCAGGTCGCCCAGCGGCATCACGAGCGCGCGCTCACCACGGAAGCCCACGACCTCTGCGTCGATCGGTGCACCGTCCGCCGGCTCGATGCGGCACATCTCGCCGAGGCGTCCGGGGACACCCTCGACCTCCGCGAGGAGGCCGGTGATCTCGCGCACGCGCCCCTCGATGCGCATGGCGCCGGCGGATTCCACCAGGGCGCGGTAACGCCGCAGGTCGGGGGCCAGCGTGGCCTCAGGCGGCACGGTCCACCTCCTGCGGCAGCGCTTCGAGGAGCAGCCGCGCCACCTCGTCCATCTGGACGTCCAGGCGCGCGTCGACCTGCCCGTACTCGGTTTCGACGATGCAGCCGCCGATGCCGATCGCGCCGTCGCCCGTCACCTCGAACGTCGGCGCGCTGCGCCGTTCCGTCGAGAGGTGCGCGGAGACGCCGTCAACCGCGTCCGGGTGGACGCGGATGCGCACGATGTTCTGCGCGCCGGCGCGGTCCAGTGCGCGGCGCACGGTCTCGTTCACCACGGTCGGGTCCGCTTCGATCCGGTCGCCGAGGACGGCGCGGAACGCGGCGATCACCATCTCCACCATCTCGCGCTCGGAGCGCCGCATCAGGTCGTCGCGGATCGCCTTGCCCTCGGCGGCGACGCGCTGCACGAGCGCGAGCGCTCGCGCGAGTTCGGCGCGGCCCTCCGCGCGGCCCTCCGCCAGCCCGCGCTCGAACCCCTCGCGCCGGGCCCGCGCTTCCACCGCGTTCGCCTGGCGCGCGGCGACGGTGACGAGTTCGTCCGCGCGGCGCTGCGCCTCCTCCACGATCGAGGCGGCCTCGGCGGTCTCCACCGGGGAGCCGCCGACGAGGCCGGAGAGCGGGTCGTCCGGCTCGCGGATGCGGCCGTCGACACCCAGCGCCACGGCAGCGCCCACGCGGGTCGACCGCACAAGGCCGCGCCGTTCGCTAGACAAGGAGGTCGTCCTCGCCGCCACGCATGACGAAGATCTCCTCGGCCTCCTCCAGGCGTCGGATCACCGCCACGATGCGGCCCTGCGCCTCCTCCACCTGCGCGAGGCGCACCGGGCCGAGCGCCGCCATGTCGTCCAGCAGCATCTTGGACGCACGCTCCGACATGTTCCCGACGATCCGGCTGCGAACCTCCTCCGTGGCGCCCTTGAGCGCGAGGCCCAGGTCCTTCGAATCGACCTCGCGAAGCACGCGCTGGATCGAGCGGTCGTCCAGCAGGGTGATGTTCTCGAAGACGAACATGCGCTTGCGCACCTCGTTCGCCGTCTCCGGGTCGGTGCGCTCGAGGCCGTCGAGGATGACCTTCTCCGTGGCGAGGTCCACCTTCCGCAGCAGTTCGACCACGGAGTCGATGCCGCCGGCGGTGATGATCTCGGCGCGCGGCGAGAAGATGGAGCCCAGGCGGGAACGGATCACCGTCTCCACGTCCTCGATCACGTCCGGGCTCGTGCGCTCCATCATGGCGACGCGCACGGAGAGTTCCGGCTGCACCTCTTCCGGGAGGTTGGAGAGGACGTCCGCGGCACGCTCGGACGGCAGGTAGGCCAGCACCAGCGCCACCACCTGCGGGTGTTCGTTCCGCAGGAAGTTCACCAGGTCTTTCGTGTCCACCTGCTGCAGAAACTGGAACGGCTTCGCGCCGGCGTGCTTGCCCAGGCGCGAGGTGATCTCGTTCGCCTTGTCCTTGCCGATCGCCTTCTCCAGCATCTCCTGGGCGTACTCCAGGCCGCCCACGGAGACGAAGTCACGGCCGACCGCCTTCTCGTAGAAGTGAGCGAGGATGTCCTCCCGCTCCTGCGAGGTGAGCTGGCCGATGCCGACGATCTCCCACGTCAGCCGGCCGATGTCATCGTCCGGGAGCTGGCGCAGCACCTCCGCCGCGAGCTCGGGGCCGAGCGCGATCAGCAACGCCGCCGCTCGGCGACGGCCGCGGGCGGTGGCGAAGGGGTTCTTCTTGCCGTTGTCCAGGGCGGGGGCGATCTCCGGCGGGGCCATCGGCTAGTCCTCCCGCATCCAGGCCTGCACGACCTCCGCGATCCCTTCCGGGTTCTGGTGGGCCATGCGCTCGATCGACCGCTCGAGTTCGGTGTGGCGCACCTCGATCGGCTGCGGGAGTGCGCGGATCGCGGCGCCCACCCCGTCACCCACCTCGGCGAGCACGTTGCCGCCGCCCGCACCCGCGCCGAGGAGCGCCGGGCCGCCGGTCGCGTACCCCAGGTCGTACGGGCGCACGGCGCGGGAGCCGAGCGACTTCAGGAGCATGCGCACGAAGATGAAACCGAACAGCAGCACCAGCACCGGCAGCGCCATCCGCACGTAGCCCATCAACTGGTCGCGGGAGGCGTCGGCCTCGAACGCCGCGCGTGCCTCGTCGACCGCGGAGCGGTCGAACGCCACCCGCGTCACGACCACGGCGTCGCCGCGCTCCGCGTCCACGCCGGCCGCCGCGGCGACCGAGGCGGAGAGGGACTGGGCGAGCTCCTCCGAGACGGTGTCATCCAACAGCAGCGAGACCGACAGGCGCTCCACCCGCCCGGGTGTGCCCACCTGGCGCGTCACGGTGCGGTCCAGTTCGAAGTTGGAGGTCGTCTCGGAGCGCTGGTAGGTGGTGCCGGCACCGTCGCCGGAGGCCGGCTCCACCGCCGGTAGGTTCGCGTTCGCACCGGGGATGTTCGTCAGCGCGCCGGGGATCTGGCCCGCGCCCTCGACCGTCCCGGTGGTGTAGGTCTCCGTCACGCTGCTGCTGGACCGCGGCGTGCCAGACTCGGGCGCGCTGTAGGTCTCCCGCTCCGTCTCCACGCGGTCGAAGTTCATGAGCGCGCTCACGGAGACGGCGGACTTCGCCGGCCCCAGAGCGCGGTCCAGCATCGACTGCACGTTCGCCTCCACCCGCGCCTCGTACTCCTGCTGGAGCGAGATCTGCGTGGTGGTGAGGCCGATGCCGGAGTCGGAGTCGAGCGTGGCGCCGTCGTAGATGATCGACCCCCGCTGGTCGAGGATCGTGATCGACTTCTTCTCCAGGCCCTCCACCGCACCCGCGACCAGGTGGGCGATGCCGTTCACCTCGTTCTGCGCGAGCGACCGGCCGGCCCGGAGTCCCAGCACCACGGAGGCGGTCGCGGGCTGCTGGTCGTCCACGAAGAGCGAACGCTCCGGCATCACGATGTGGACGCGGACGCGCTCCACCGCCGGGAAGGTGCTGATGGTGCGCTCCAGTTCGCCCTGGAGGCCGCGCTGGTAGTTGAGCCGCTGCACGAAGTCGGTGGCCGTGAAGGCGTTGCCCTCGAACAGCTCGAATCCGACCTGGCCGCCCTCCGGCAGGCCGCGCGAAGCGAAGTCGACGCGCAGTTCGTCCACGTGCGACTGCGGCACGCGGATCGTCGCGCCGGAGCGGTCGATCTCGTACGGGATGCCGCGCGTCCGCAGATCCTCGACGATGCGGCCGCTGTCGGCGCTGTCGAGATCGGTGTAGAGCGTCGCGTAGTCGACACGGCCCGCCCAGGAGCTCAGGGCGAAGGCCGCCACGACGAGCCCGACGGCAGAAGCCGTGAGCATGCCCTTCCGCACGGGCGTCAGGCTGCCCCACAGTTCGAGCAGACGAGGAAGGATCTGGCCCACACGCACCCCCGGCAAGTTGACTGCTCAACGAGCCTACGGACGGCGCCGCGCGCTCCGTATGGGGGATTTCCCGGGTCTGTGGCCGCAGGCCGCCCTACCTCGGGCGGCCGCGTTGTGTACGCCTAGCGGTCGTCGCCGCGGTCGGCGATCCGCTGCGCGAGGTCCTGCGGGTCGACACGGTACGTGCCGTCCGCCACCGCCTCGCGGAGGGCGCGGACACGCGCCTCGCGGACCTCCGGCGATTCCGCCTGCGCGAGCCCTCGCGCCTGGACGCTGAGGTCGATGCGGTCGTGCTGCTCGGGTCGCCCGGCGGGCGCGGCGGCAGACGGCTCCGCCTGCTGCTGGCGGCGAGAAGCGAGGTGGACCGGGCGCAGGGGCGCCGGGCCGGACGGATCAATGCTCACGCAGGAAGCTCCTCATGCTGCTCAAGTCTACGCCCGGCCCGATGCCGTGCGTAGCGCCCTACAACAGCCTCCCGACGACGACCAACCGCTCGCGGTAGTTGTCGTCCGGGAAGCAGGTGATGAGCGTCAGCGTCGCTTCCTGCGTGTGGCCCATCACGTCCGTCGCATCCGCTGCGACGACACGGATCTCTGTAATGAAGTATCGGAAGACCTGGTCGCCTCGATAGACCTCGACGACATCTCCCGCAGCGACCTTCGGCAGCGCCTCGAACACCCCGTCCGCGCCGCGCTGCGCGACGTGCCCGCCGATGACCACGTTGCCGGGGTCACCCGGGCGCGCGGTGCCGGTGTACTGGCCCGCCTCCACGCGCGGCACGTCGTACTCCAGCCGCCCGCCCCGGAACACCAGCCCGACCGGCCGCACGGATGCGTCGATGCCGACGGAGGGCACCACGATGCGGGTCGCGTGGCGGTTGGAGAACAGCGCCTCCGCGTCCTCGTGGAAGGCGACCGGGCCGGACGGCTGGGGGCGGTCCCCCTCCACGTCCGCGCGCGGGCGCGTGGCCGGGTCGATCGCCATCCGCACCGCCGCGACCTGTTCCGCGGACCGTGCCGCCGCGCTCATCGGCCCCGCGCCGGGCGGGCCGGCGAAGAGGAACCCGCCGGCCATCGCCACGAGGCCGATCGTGAACCCGGCGACGGCGTGCGCACCGGACGTGCGAGCGTCCTGGCGCGGCACCGTGCGAGGGGGGCGTGAGGGACGGGGCACGAGTGCCTCCCCGGTCAGACATGGCGCAGGGGCGGAATCCGCCCCTCCGATGTGATCATCGGCGGCAACGCCCGGCTATGAAGCGGTCCCGGCGCGGTAGGCGGCCGTCACGCGCCGTCCCTGCTGGATGCGCGGGAGTTCCTCGCGCAGCGCGTCCATCTTCTCGGCGAGCATCGACTCGTTCTCGCGGTCGTGCTCCAGGATCCCGCGGATCACCGTGTCCAGCGCGATCTGGTCCTGTCGCGAGTGGTCCACCGCGCCCGGGAAGGCGACCAGGTTCTCCGGCTCCTCCGCCGGCTCCTCCACCAGCCGCAGCAGCCGCGTGAGGATCGACTCGCGCTCCGCCATCAGGTCGAGCATCCGCTCGATGTCGTCGCGCTCCAGCGAGGCACGCTGAGCGCGGGCCAGGTCGAAGATCTCGCGGAGCAGTTCGAACTGCAGCGCGGCGCGCGTCTTAGGCACGGTATCCCTCCCGAACCCCGCCCGAGGCGGCCTGCGATGCGAGTTGTTCCAGGGCGACCGACCAGGCCTGCCGCAGCGGCATGACCAGCGACCGGACCTCCGCCACCGGCGCCGTGTCCTTGCGGATGCTGGCGTCCAGCAGGCGGCGGTACATGTACTCGTAGAGCGGCGCGAGCTGGCGGGCCATTGCCCCCACCTCGCCCTCGCCGTCCACGTCCAGGCTCGCGATCAGTTCCAGGACGATGTCCTGCGACCGAACGAGCGCGTGGTGCGCCGGCTCGATCTCCTTCGCGCGGAGGCCGTCCTCGGCGCGCATCAGATTCTTGAGGAGCGCGTCGTAGAGCATGCCGATCAGTTCGGCGGGAGACGCGGTCTCCGTCTGCATCCTGCGGTAGGTCTGATGGGCCCCGGCCTGCATCGCCTCTCCTGTGTCGTGGTCGCTGCGAGGGTGCATGGCTGCCCTCTGACACAACCATCGGCAGCGGGCCGTGGTGGCTACGTCGGGGTTTCCCTGATCCGCGCCCGCTACTTCGTCGAGACCTGGCCCAGCTGCGCCTGCATCTGCGCGAGCGACTGCGACTGCTGCTGCACCCGCGCGATCGCCATCTCCATCTGCGTGAACTTTTTCACGAGTTGCTCCTCGCGCTTGGCGATGCGGTCCTCGATGCGGTCGATTTGGCGGTCGATATCGCTGCGCTGCGTCGCCATCTCGCTCTGGCGCGTCGCCAGGAGGCCGCTGCTCCGCGTGAGCGAGGAGAGGTACTCGTTCAGGGTCTTCGCGAACCCCTCGCGCGCCGCGCCGACCACGATCTCGTTCGTGCCGGCCTGGAGCACCGCCTCCGCGGTGAGCGTGACGCCGGGGATGAGCGTGGTGTTCGTCCCGCCCGCGCTGATCGATCCCGTCACGGTGGACGCCGCCGACCCGTCGTTCGGCGTGAACGTCACCGACAGCGCCCCCACCCCGTCCGAGGTGATGGCGTAACGCCCGGTCTTCTTCACCGAGGGCGTCCCGGAGATCGAGGCGATCGACCCGGTGCCGCCCGGCGTCAGCGTGCCGGAGGCCGTGAACGTGGTGAACAGCGCCGCGACCGCCTCCGGATCGTTGCGGGCCGCCTCGGTCAACTTCGCGGAGTCCAGCACCAGGCGCTTCGCATCGCCCACACCGGAACCGACCGCGCCGAACGAAAGCCCCACGTCCGAGGGCGTCCGCAACCCGCCCGACAGCCCGCTCACCGGCCGTGCGAGGAACCCGCGCAGCGTCTGTTCGATCCCTCGGACCGTGGAGTCCCCGAAGAGAACACCGTTCGCTCCGTTCTCGCGGTACGCCGTGAGCGTATCGATCGTGTCGAGCGTCTTGTTGAAGTCGGCGACGAACGCCTCCACCGCGGCCACCACGTTGTTCGGCTGCAGGTTCACCTGCACCTTGACCGCCTCGGTCGTCGTGGAGGTCACGGTCAGCGTGACGCCGTCCACCGCGTCCGCGATGGTGTTGGAGGTCGCGTACCGCGTGGGGCCGCCGTCCAGGGAATACGCCGCATTCTCGCCCATCGTTTGCGTCGCGGCGCTCAGGCCCGTCGCGGCGAGGAAGTTGCCGTCGACGTCCTCGAACGTCACTGCTAGCGCGCCGGTGGCGTCGCTGGTCACCTTCAGCCGGTCCGTGAACGAGTCGTACGTGACGGTGACGCCGGCGCTGGAGGTGTTGATCTTTGAGATGATGTTGGACAGCGACTCGCTGGTCCCGTCGTACTCGATCTCGACGCCGTTTACCTTGAACGTCCCGGTCGCCTGGGAGAGCGGCGTCGCGAACCTCGCGTCCTGCAGGTCCGCGGACAGCACCGTACCGCCCAGGCCGCGCTGGCTCGTGCGCGTGGTGCCGGGCGGCGACTGAAGCAGGCTTGTCATCGACAGGAAGTTGCCGGTATCGGCGCCCGACCCGAGTTGCACCGTGGACCCGCTCGTCAGTTGCAGGGCGTTGAGGCGCCCCGCCGCGTCATTCACCAGCGAGGCGGTCACGCCAATGCCGGCGTTGTTGATGTCATCGATCACGTCGTCCAGCGACTTCACGTCCGTGCCGGCGGTCACCGTGCCGATCGTGCCGCCACCCCCATCGAGGAGTTTCATCGACTCCAGGAAGTTGCCGGTGACATCCGCGAGGGTGATCGACTCAGCCGAACCGGTGGTCTTGTGGACGAGGCTGAAGATGCCCGTGTCCTCATCGAACGATGCGGTGACGCCCGCGGCGGACGCATTGATGTAGCCGATCACGTCCGCGATCTTGTCTGTCTCCGCGCTGAAGTTGATCGTCGCGCCGTTGATCGTGAACGACCCGCCCGTCGTGGCGATGTCGCCGCCCGCGGAGTCCAGCGGCTGGGACGCATCAAACGACCCGCCCACCGAGGCGGCACTGACGATGGAGGTCGCCGTCGCCGCCGGGATGGTGAACACGGTGCCGTTGATCGTGAACGTGCCGGGGGTGAACGGGGTGCCGAAGCCCGCCTCGTCCAGCGGGACGCCGGCGTCCACCGCCTGGCCCACGGCGGTCGTGCTCTCCAGGCGGGTCTGCGTGGCCAGGGCCGTCACGTGGAACGTGAACGAACCGGCCGCCGCGCCGCTCGTGGCGACCGCCTGCACCTTGTTCGCGTCCTCCGTCTTCGCGATGACGGACGCGGAGCGCTGCCGGAACGTATCGACGTTGGCGATGTTCGCGGCACGTCCCGCCAGCGCGCTGAGGGCGCTGGCGACGCGGCCCAGGCCGTCCGCTCGCGCGCTGATCTGCAGCTGCTTGTTCTGCATCAGCGCAATCGGGCGGCGCTGCACGGCCATCAACTGGTCGATGATGGAGTTCGTGTCGATGCCGGAGGCGATGCCGCCGAAGGTGATGCGGTTGTTGACCACGTGCCGCCCCCTACGACTTTGCCTGCAGCAGGAGGCCGGTCGGCAAGCCGGTCTGCTCTGCGAGCACCCGCAACTCCTCCGGCGTCAGCACCGCCACCGTCTCGCCTCGGTCGCGGTCCACGATGCGCACCAGCGGCGCACCATCCGCGTCCTGCTCGAAGCGCGCCGCGAGGTGCGCGCGTCGTCCCTCGTCCAGCGCGAGCGCGAGTTCCTCCGCGCCGCGCCGCTCCGGCTCGCCTTCCTCGCGGTCACGGTGGCCGCGCTGGTGGCGCTGCTCGGCGGACGTGGCCGTGACGCCGCTGGAGGCGGCGGCCGGACCGGGGCCCACGCGCATCTCGGGCATTCACACACTCCCGTCAGGGGATCATCGACGGGGCGGGGCGGCGCATGAACCGGGGAAACCCCGGAAACGGAGGTGGGGCGGTCCCGAAGGGACTGCCCCACCTCACACCACCTCGTCCGGGGTCGCTCCTCCCCGGAGCGTGGCCGGTTAGCCCTGGAGGAGCCGCAGGACCGCCTGCGGCGCGGAGTTCGCCTGCGACAGGACGGCCACGCCGGCCTGCTGCATGATCTGGCGCGAGACCAGTTCGGAGGACACCTGGGCGATGTCCGCGTCGCGGATGCGGGACTCGGACGCCGTCAGGTTCTCCACCGCCACGGCGATGCTGTTGATCGCGGTGCCCATCTGGTTCTGCGCCGCACCGAGCTTCGCGCGGAACGTCGACACCTGGGCAATGGCCACGTCCACGGACTGGAGGAGCGTATCCGCCTCCGCGGAGGTGGAGACCACGTTGTTGTTGACGATCAGCGTGTCCAGCTTGTTCGCGTCACCCAGCGCCGTCGCGCGCATGTCCGCGAAGTCCAGGGCGATGTCGTCCCCGACCTCGGCACCCACGCGGAAGATGGCGTTGCTGCTGGCCGTGGTCACCACCGTCTTGGTGTCGAACGCGGTGGCGATGGTGGCGCCGGTCACGTTGCCGGCGTTCGCGTCGTGCGACAGGTTGATGGTGACGCCGAGCTCCTCGAACGTGAGCGCCTGCGTGGCGTTCGCGCCCATGTCCTGCACGGTGAACGTCTCCGACCGGGTGAACCCGCCGGCGGTGGTGGAGAGCGTCATCACCGCGCCCACGTTGCTCGCCGTGTAGGTCGTGCCGCCCTCGGCGCCGCTCACGTCGATGCTGGAGACGGTGACGTCCGCGCCGTTCGCGGTGGCCGTCACGGTGTCCGCGGTGGACACGCCGCTGTCGAGCGTGACCGCCATCGCGCCGGTCAGCAGCTGCTGGCCGTTGAACCGCGTGCGGTTGGCGATGTTGTCGAGCTCGGACCGCAGCGCCACCATCTCCTCGCCGATCGCCTGGCGGTCGGTGGAGGAGAGCGTCGTGTTGCCGGCTTGCACAGCCAGTTCGCGCACGCGCTGGAGGATGGAGTGCACCTCGCTCAGCGCGCCCTCGGCGGTCTGGAGCATGGAGATGCCGTCCTGGGCGTTGCGCTGGCCCTGCCGAAGACCGGCGACCTGGGCGCGCATCTTCTCGCTGATCGCCAGGCCGGCCGCGTCATCTGCGGCGCGGTTGACGCGCAGGCCGCTGGACAGCTGCTCGAAGAGTCCGCCGAGCTTGCGGTTGGTCGTCGCCAAGTTCCGCTGGGCGTTGATGGCGGCGACGTTCGTGTTGATCTGGAGCGACATGGTGTGGCCTCCTGTGCCTCACTGGGCGCGGCATCCGTGCCGCACCTCCCGGGGCGCAATCCCTCTTGCCCCGTGACACAGCAATCATCGAGGCTCAGGAGTGAGGCCAGATCAGGGAGAGCCAGTACGCGGCGGGGTCAGTTCCCCCCGGTCCCACCGGTCTGGATCTGTATCGCGATGTAGGTGTAGTCCTCATCCTCCGGCAGCAGGTCCACCTGGACGACGCCGGAGTACCCGTCAGCGAGGTGCTCGAACGCGATCTGCGTCGCGAACCCCACCGGCACGTCGTCCGTAATCTCCCAGCCACCCGCCTCCAGGCCGGCCCGGATCGCAGTCACCACGTCGCTCGGCCGCTCAAGGGTGACCAGGCTCGTCTGCCAGAACGACCCGCCCGGCTCCTTCGTCCAGGAGTGGTCCACCACGGTGTACGGCGTAAACACCTCGCGCGCGGGCATGGAGGCCGGAAGCGTCAGCCCGGCGGGCGGGGAGAACGGCTGCTCTTCGGCGACCAGGCTCGGCGCGATCTGCAGGAGGTAGGTGATCGACGCCACGGCGCCCGCACCCTGCCCCAGGCCGTTCAACGCGGCCTCGAGCGCGGCGCGGTCGGAGACGGCCGTCCCCGCGATGGAGGTGATGCGGTCGCCCGACCGCAGTCCGCTCGCCGTCGCCAGGCCGGGGCGCGTGGCGCGCACTGCGAGGTCGTCCGCGAGGTCGCTGTCGAGCAGGGGGATGAGCGCGCCTCGCGGCACCGTCAGCGTGGTCGCCGTCCCCGCTCGGTCCACGACCAGCTCGAACGTCGCGAGGGCAGGCGCGGCCTGCACCACCGCGGTGCCCTCCAGGTCCCCGCTCTGCGTGGAGATGAAGGAGACCAGCGTGTACGCGGAGTTCGCCTGCCCCCCGGTCACCTGCCACGGCGTCTGATCCAACTGCCCGGCGATCACGTCCGCAACTTCACCCACGCTCTTGCCCGGGAGGTCGTACATCAGCCAGATCAGGTTCGCGCCGTCCGTCCGGCGGATCAGGTAGGAGCCCAGCAGCGTCCCCTCCGGGTGGACCGGCAGCGTCAGCCGCTCCGTCTCCGGCGTGTCCGCGGTCGCGGCGGGGTTCAGCAGGTCGGAGAACCCCGCCGGCAGCGCCCGGTCGAAGACCAGCACGTCCGCCCGAGGATCCTCGCCCAGCCGCAGCCAACGGTCCGCCAGGCTCACGCCCGCGCTCGGCGGGGCCGCCTCTTCGTCCTCGGAGCACGCGCCGAGCAGCAGCACGCAGGCGGCCGCGGCGGCGGCGATCAACAGCGGTCGACGGAGCATGGAGGCCCTCCCGGAGACGTGGGAAGGCCATCGTAGCATCGGAGGCAGGGGCGGCCTCCGAACCCCGTGGAAACAGAACGTCCCGCGCGATGCGCGGGACGTCAGCAGTTCCGAGTGGGGTGGGTGAGGGGATTTGAACCCCCGATCTTCAGGGCCACAACCTGACGCCCTAACCGCTAGGCCACACCCACCACCGGGAGAGCCATCGTAGCATCGGCCTCGCTCAAGGGGCGAATGCGCCCAGCGCCACGCGGCCCGGGTCCAGTACCAGCGCCCCGCCCACCGTGTAGCGCGGGCGGGCGTCCCCCACGATCGCGGCGAGGTAATCGCGCGTCTCCTGCGGCAGCGCGGACTCCCACGCCTCCCCGTGCGCAGCCACCACTTCGGCGACGCGGCCGGCGCCCGCGTTGTAGGAGGCCAGCGCGCGGCGCACGTCCCCGTCCCACCGCGAGAGGTGGTCACGCATGGTCTGCGCGCCCGCCAGCAGGCTCGCCGCCGGGTCGCGCCGGTCCACGTGCTGGTAGTACTGCGGCATCAACTGGGCAATGCCCTCCGCACCCGCGGAGGAGACCCGGACGCCGTACACCACGTCCGGCAGGAAGCCGGACTCCTGCTGGATCTGCCGCTCGAAGAGCGCGCCATAGCCGGGGCCGATCACCTGCTCCCCCGTCGTGCGGGAGAGCGCACGCCAGCCGTACGGGTCGCCCTCGTCGCCGGTCGACTGCTGCGCCAGAGCGTCGTTCAGCCACGCCGGCATCCCCGTGAACCCGGCGGCATCGAGGCCGCCCGACGCGCCCTGCGACAGCGCCAGCGCCAGCGCGCCACCACCGCGAAGCGCCGCGACCTCCGCGCGCACCTCGTCGATCGCCGCGCGCGGTTCGTCCAGGTGGCGCCCCAGGACCGTCGAGAACGCATCCGACCGAGGGCGCGCGACAGCGGCGGCCGGAGTGGCCGCGGCTGCAGCAGCCGCGCGGACGGCATCGATCGACACGGCCACAGGCTATCGGCGGCGCCGGGCGACGCCGCATCGGGGGAACCCTGAAGTTCGGGCGACTGCTAGAGGGTGGGGCCCAGCGCGTGGTACTTGCCGCTGAAGAACAGCAGCGGCGAGGCCTCCGGGCGCTCCACCTGCATGTCCTGGATGCGCCCCACCACGATCGTGTGGTCGCCGCCGTCGTACCGGTGCTCGATGCGGCAGTCCATCCACGCCATGACGCCATCGAGGATCGGCGACCCGGCCGGGCCCAGCCGGAACGGCTGCCCGCCCATCGGCCCTTCCTTCTCGCCTCGGGAGGCGAAGAAGGCGGACAGCGCCTGCTGGTCAGCCGCCAGGATGTTCACCGCGAACGCGTCCGCCTCCTGGAACAGTTCGTGCATGGAGGCGTGATGGTCCACGCACACGAGCAGCAGCGGCGGGTCGAGCGAGAGCGAAGTGAAGGAGTTCGCGGTCATCCCGCGGAGCCGGTCGCCGTGGGCCACGGTGACCACCGTGACGCCAGTGGCGAAACGGCCCATGGTGTCGCGGAAGGTGCGCGCCTCGATCGCGGGGTCGGCCATCAATCCCTCCTGCGGCGTGAGCGGGGGCGATGGTAGCACGCACGGAGGGGTCGACCGGCGGCATATACTCCCTCCGAATCCGCCCCATCCGGGGCCGGCACGCGGGGGTGCGCCATGCCTCAGGTCAGCGCCAACGGCATCTCGATCGACTACGAACTCCACGGCGAGGGCGCCCGCACCATGGTGTGGACGCACGGCATCAGCAGTTCGCTGAACACGTGGCGGGAGGACCTGCCGCGGTACCCGGGCTTCCGCCACCTGATCTACAGCGTGCGCGGCCACGGGGAGACCGAGAAGGCGCCCGGCCCCTACTCGCTGGAGTTGTGGGCGCGCGACCTGGCCGGGCTGATGGATGCCCTGGGCATTCCGCGCGCGATCATCGCCGGGCACTCCATGGGCGGCGCGATCTCTCAGCGCTTCGCCATCGACTTCCCGGAAAAGGCCGAGGCGCTCCTGCTCCTCGCCACCTCCAGCCGCGTCGGCGCCATGGCGACCGCGCGCTGGATGAAGCAGGCCGACGAGACCGAGGCTACGAACCCGAGCCTGGCCGCCGCGCAGCGCGCCGTGGCCGAGTACAACATGGACGAGGAGTTGAAGGGCGTGGCCGTCCCCACGCTCATCCTCGTCGGCGACTCCGATGCCACCACGCCGGCCGGCGGCTCCGTCATCATGTCGCGGCTGATCCCGGGCGCCGAACTGGAGATCTACCGGGGCATCGGCCATAGCGTGCATCACGAAGAACCGAAGGCGGTGGAACGCATCCAGCGCTGGCTGGCCCAGTTCCGCCCCGACTAGTCTCCGCCGCGACCGCGACCATCCCGTCGAGGCCCGGCCATCCGCCGGGCCTCCGCCGTTTCACCCGCCGTTCATGGGCCTAACGAGACACCGTGTGACAATCGACTCATGACCATGATCCCGGAAGACCCTCAGGACCGCGAAGAGCGGGAGGAACGCGAGTCCATCGAGGACGAGCGCGTCTCCGCGGTCGCCGAACTCCTGGACGCCGGGGACGCCGAAGGTGCGGCCGACAGCCTCGCCGACCTTCGCCCGGCAGAGGTCGCCTACGTCCTCGAACACCTCGACGAGGCGGACGTCGCGGAGGTCGTCGCCCAGCTCGACACGGACGTGCTGACGGACGTGATCGAGTACGCGGAGCCGCACACCCGCGCCGAGATCGTCCAGGCGCTGGATCCGGAAGCCCTGACCGAGGCGCTGACGGAGATGCCGGACGACGTGGCAGCGGACATCGTCCAGGACCTCGACCCCGAGGCTGCGGCGATCGCGCTCGACGCGCTGCCGGCGGACCGCCGCCAGGAGATCGAGCAACTCCTGCACTACGCGGAGGACACCGCCGGCGGACGGATGACCGGCCAGGTCATCACGGTGGATCCGTGGCTTACCGTCTCAGAGACCGTGCGCAATCTGCGCGACACCCCCGCGGACGCCAGCAAGCCGTTCTACCTCTACGTGGTGGACGCCGACCGGCGGCTGATGGGCGTCCTGAACCTGCGCGCCCTGATCACGGCACACGCGAACACGCCCGTGACGGAGGTGATGACGGCCAACGTCATCACCGTGGAGGCACACACCGACCAGGAAGAGGCCGCCCGCCTCCTCGCGCGCCACAACCTCCTCGCGCTCCCGGTCGTGGACGCGGAGCAGCGCCTGCTCGGCACCGTCACGAGCGACGACCTCATCGACGTCCTCGAAGAAGAGGCGTCGGAGGACATGTACCGCATGGCCGGCGTGCACGAGGAGGAAGACCTGAGCGGGGTCTTCGGCTCCGTGCGTCACCGCCTGCCCTGGCTCATGGTGAACCTCGTCACGGCGATGGCCGCTGCATGGGTCGTCTCCCGCTTCGAGGGCACGGTGGAGCAAGTCGCGATCCTCGCGGCGTTCCTGCCGGTGATCGGCGGACAGGGCGGAAACGCGGGCATCCAGACGCTCACGGTCATCGTGCGTTCGCTCGCCCTCGGCCGGATCGGCGTGCGCGACACGGCGCACCTGATCTGGCACGAGATGCGCGTGGGGCTCTTGCTGGGCACGTTCACCGGGGTCGCCGTGGGCGTGATCGCGTTCGCGTGGCAGGGCAACCCGTGGCTCGGCGGCGTCGTCATGCTCGCGCTCACCGTGAACACCGTCGTGGGGGCAATCGCCGGCGTGCTGATCCCGATGGCACTCGAGCGGTTCAAGCAGGATCCGGCACTGTCCGGTGGCGTCTGGCTCACCACCGCCACCGACCTCTCAGGGTTCTTCGCCTTCCTCGGGACGGCGACCTTCCTCGTCGACCGGCTCAGCTAGGCGGCCGGCCGCCCGAGCATCGCCAGCGCCGCGACCGCCTCGAACGCCCCGGCGAAGGCGACCCACCGCCGCTGCGTCTGCGCCGGGTTGAGCGCCGGCCACCGCGACGCCGCGGCACCGAGGATCTCGCCGACCGTCCGCCGGCCATCGATCGCGCCCATGAAGTGCCGCCCGAGGGGGTCCGCCGCCACGACGACGTCCCGCTCCGGGCCGAAGGAGCAGCGGAACTCGTTGCCCGGGTTCGCCAGCGCCTGCTTCACCTGCGCCGGGAAATACCACCCACACCACGCCGGCACCCCCGCCGGGTCGTCGAGTGCGACTCGGGCGCGGGCCGGCGCGTCGTTGCGTTCCAGGAAGCACTCGTGCTTCGTCATGCCGCCGTGCAGCAGCTCCGCCAGCGCCGCCGGGTCGCCTGCGTCCTCGGCCGCGACGGCATCGCGCAGATAGGTCTGCGGCCGGTACGCGCGCGGCACGGACCACTCAAGCACGCGCATCCCCGCGTCCGCCGCCCAGCCTTGCAGCTCCGGCACCGTGTAAGAGCGGTCCTGCGTGTGCAGGAGCAGGTCGTAGGCGCCCGCATCGCTCTGCATGATCTCGTTACGGAAGCCCTCGGACTCCATCAGGCCGCGCTTCGTGCGGCTGCTGTCCGGAAGCGTCGCGAGCGTCTGGCGCAGGATCTCGAGGCGTCGCTGCGGCCCCAGGTCGGGCGGCGCCAGCCGTCGCATCAGCGATTGCATCAGATAGACCGGCTCACGGCCGTAGGTCGCGTAGACCATCAGCGCCAGACCGCCGTCCGGCTTCAACATCGAGCGCAGCGCGCGCAGCCCGACCTCCGGCGAAGCGAGGTGGTGCAGCACCCCGGAGCAGACGATGTAGTCGAACGTGCCCAGCCCGAGGCCCGGCGCATCCTCGATCGCCGCCTGGACGAAGGTGATGCCGGTCAGCCCTCGCACCTCGGCTCGCCGTTGCGCGATCCCGAGCGAGGTAGCGGAGAAGTCGAGTGAGACGATCTCCGCGCCGGTGCCCTGCAACTGTTCGGCCAGGAAGACGGTGTTGTCACCGGTCCCACAGCCGGCGTCCAGGACGCGGAACCCGGCATCGAGCCGGCGGTGGCCACCCCAGAGCAGCGAGTTCACGCGCGGCCACTCGCAGATCAGCGGCTGCCGCAGCACCTCCAGTTCCCGCTCCGGGTCGCGATGCGGGTAGGGGAGTACCTCGTACTGCTGCTGGACGCGTTCGAGGACGGGCACGGGACACCTCCGGCGATGGATACGCCGCCCCAGTCTCCGGCCGGGGTCGGACCCACGGCATCGGGGGAATCCCGAGGGGGAAACGAGACCGGGCCCCCACCTTGCGGTGGGGGCCCGGCGGAGCGACCTCGTGGCCGCCTCGATCAGCCGAGCAGACGGAGGACCGACTGCGGGGCGGAGTTCGCCTGCGACAGCACGGCCACGCCGGCCTGCTGCATGATCTGGCGAGTGACCATGTCCGAAGAGACCGCCGCGATGTCCGCGTCCCGGATCCGGGACTCAGACGCGCTCATGTTCTCCACCGACACGCCCAGCGAGTTGATCGCCGTCTCCAGCTGGTTCTGGCGAGCACCGAGCTTCGCCCGGAAC
>BTUI01000012.1:0-103626 GCA_045863195.1 Chloroflexota bacterium | reverse complement strand
AACTCGTGGCGCTTCAGCCCGTCCCAGTACTCGCGCGTCTCCGGCGTCGGCGCCGGCAGCGGCCGTGGCGGCGTGGTCATCGCGTCGCTCCCCTCGGGCGTCCCGAGGGGCATGCTACCGCGTCTACCGCAGCAGCGAGATCACGATCGGCCCCAGGAAGGCGAGGAGCAGGAGCGCCGCCCCCACCCGCAGGATCACCGGCATCCTCGACGGCGACTCGGAGGGCAGCCACTCCACGTACGCCGCCTCCTCCGTGAGGTCGGGGTCCAGGTCGCCCTCCGTGCTCTCGACCCAGCCGTCGTCAGGGGGAGGTGTGGTCATGATATGTCGCGTGACTCTCCGGTCATCACGTTGTAGCTGACGAGTCGAGTCTCGCCTGGAATAGCGGTCAGCAGGTCTGCTGGGACGCGATGCGTCGCTTCATCGTCAGACTCGACCTCATAGACCCACCCCCGCGGCGTGTAGTGGAACGCGGTGACCGTCACCATCCGGGCATAGTCACCGTTGTGGAGGATCGCGGGCTGTGCGATCCCGATCAGCTGAACCCAGTCATCCTCCATCGGCTGCGTAGCGGATCCTGCTTGGGTCGGACTCGCGGGGCGGAGACCGGAAGCCCACGAAGCCAGCGGTCGCAGTGCCGCGATTGCGTCGGCATGTCCGCGCACCTCGGCGAGATGCGCGGCTGCCTCGATCACCTGAGCGAAATTCTGGCCAAGCTGCTCGGTCAAGCGAAGGCTGCCCCGCACCCCGTCGTAGATGCTCTCGCCCTTTGCCGTGCCACCCCCGAAGGGTCCCGTTCGAGCATGGTAGGGGCCACGCCCCAAATCCCGACTCTGGATACCGAAGAGGACGCAGAACGCCTCGAGGATGAGGTCATTTACCAGTTGATTGGAGAGCCCGCTGACCGGCGCCGACCAACATACTCCGGTGGTCTCGAAGAACCGCATAAGATCCTTCTGCGAGTATTCCGAGGTCGGGCCGTAACGATGATCATTCTTGGTGCTCCCGCGAACTTCGCGGAATCCGAGAACGCGTTCGCTGACTTGAATCTCCGACTCCGCAACGTAACCTCCCTCCGCTTGCCAGACACGGAGGATGCGGTCGGGGAATCTCGGGAACACCATCGTTTGCTGCAACGCCTCGGTGCTATAGACGGCGCTGCGCCGCGTGTGCACCTCACCCTTAAAGTAGTCGAAACGCGTGACGCGGTAAGGCCGAGCCATGTAGTAGTAGACTGCCCCGGGATAGGCCTCGCGGAGTGCTTGCGCGTGGCTGAGTTCCCCGAGCCGATGCCCTTCGTTCAACACCCTGAACTGCTTGTCGAGACCGCTTCGAAGCGGGAACGCATATTGGGGGCGTCCGTCGGCGGCCTGCTGCTTGAGGGGATAGAGCTCGGGATCAACCGCCTCCTGAGGGTTGATCTCATTCTCCAGGAACCGAGCGAACGCAGGTGGCAATCCAATGAGTGCTTCGCGATCGTGCCATGGCGCGTCGCTAATCTCTGCCGCCGCACACAACGCCTGTGCGTATTGAATGAACCGGTTGTCGAGGTACAGCCAATTGGGCTCGATCGGGCGATCCAGGTACGCACCAAGTCCTCCGAAAGCCGACCGAATGACATCCTTCTCGTCGATCACTAGACACGCGCTCTCGTGTCTGCGCCCAGCCCGACCAACGCGCTGCCAGAACGCTTTAACCGAAGGCGGGAGTGTCAGAAGCACGACTACGTCTATGTCCCCGATGTCGAGGCCGAGCTCGAGTGCGCTCGTGCTCACGACGCCGCGGAGCTCGCCGCGCCGAAGCGCAGATTCGATAGCAAGCCGGTCCTCACTCTCGTAGCCCGCCCGATAGGGAAGGAGACCCTGGACGGGCCGCGGCGAGTCCTCATCAACCTCCGTCGACGAATCAGCCTCGTCACTCGTCTCATGGCTTCGCTTACTGGCAACCACCAGTCGCTCAACCATCCGTCTGGAATCAGCGAACGCTAGGAACTTGCCCACGCCTCGTTCGGACATCCGTGAAAGCAGCGTCGCTATCGCATCAAATCCACCCTTCGCGTGAGGCTGAACGGTGATCACCGCTCGTGAGGACGAAGGCGAACCGTCGGTGGTGCTGTCAAAGGCCTCGACAGTCCGCCCGGTAAGCGAACGAAGGAGTGCATTGGGATCCGCTATCGTTGCAGTTGCAGCGATGAGACGTGCGTTTGGTGTCAGAGCAAGTACCCGGCGGAGGAAGTAGGCCATATTCGTACCGAACACACCGTCATACACATGCGCCTCATCAAGAATGACAAGCCGCGCCTCGCGGAGCAGGAGGCTTACCTCCGCGTCGCCCAAGTGCGACATGCCCCACGCGTGCATCACGTCCGGGGTCATGAGGACCACATCCGCCCTCTGGATCCGAGCGGCTCGCTCACGCGTCAGCACTTCACCGGTCACGAACTCTACGGAGAGATTGAACGGAGCGAGAAAGGCACGCCATTTCTCGAGCTGATCGTGAATCAGAGCGACCGCCGGGTAGAGACAGACGACTCGACTGCGAATAGCGGTCAGGCAGATCGATGCAGCCACAGCCATGAATACGAGGCTCTTGCCGGAGGCCGTACTGGTTGCCAAGCAGATGTCGGTTCCAGCAAGGCATGCCTCGATCGCAGACGCCTGATGCGCGTATACACCCTCTGGGTAGGCCTGCCGCACTGCATCCGCAACCTTGGGCGCAAGTACAGCAGGTACTTGCGCCAACCGAGCTAAACGGGGTGGGATATCTTCCCGACCGGTAAGTCGGAAGCCGCTTTCCACGATCAAGTCGATTACTTGTTCTGCAATCATGGACGTCCTCGCAGCGCTGCAGTGAGTCGCGCGCATGCTACCGCACGAGGGCCAGCGTTATTGCCCTACACCAGCGGCCAGGGGTGGACGCGGCGGGCGAAGTCTTCCATCTCCGGGAGCACCGGGTGCGCGATGTAATGGTCGAGGCGGTCGACCAGCGCCTCGATCTCCTCGGGGGAGAGGAGCGCGCGGAACGCCTCGGTCGTGGGGTCGGCGAGGGCGAGACAGCCGCGCACGCGGATGAGGTCCTCCGCCCACTCCTCGGGCAGCGCATTGCCGGCGTAGTCCCAGATCACGGTGCGGAACTTCTCCGCGACGTGGAAGCAGAGGCCGTTGTCGATCCCCCAGACGTGGCCCTCCGGGTCCAGCAGCAGGTGCCCGCCCTTCCGGTCCGCGTTGTTCGCCACCAGGTCGAAGTAGGCGAAGCGGAGGAACTGCTCGTCGTAGTCGTCGCGGTCGCGCAGCACGAAGTAGTGCTCGTTCGGGTCGTGCTGGATGAACAGCTGCAGCGAACCGGCGCCGTGCGGCCCGTCCGGGCGCGCGACCGTCGGAGGGATGATCGGCCAACCGAGGAGCCTCGAGAACTCGTACGCGGCCACCTCGCGACGGTAGAGGCCGTCCGGGAAGTCCCACAGCGGCTGCTCGCCGTTCGCGGGCTTGTAGATCGCCAGCCCCTCGCCGTGGTCGGGGTGCTGCAGCCGCGCGAGGTAGACGAAGTTGGAGGAGTGGTAGATCAGGCGCAGGTCGACGAACCCGGCGTCGCGCAGCGCCTCGAGCGCCCACGGATCGCCCGGCTTCCACGCATTCACGAGCGGACTGTCCTCGGCCGGCATCGAGCGTTCGCCCCCTGTGCATCGATTGTAGGCGCGCGGGTCGCGGGCTGAGGGGCGGGCGCGCCAGCGCCCGACAGAGGCGTCACGCCCACCTCGGACGGTCGGCGCCGAGCGACTTACGCCGGCCGCACGACCTCACGGTCGCGGATGCCGAGGCCGGCGCGGATCGCCTCGGCGTGCATCAGCATCATCGCCTGCGCGGGGAGCGCCTCGTCCAGCGCGGCCTTCGCCTCCGCGATCGTCGCCTCGTCCAGGCCGGCGGCGCGCAGCGCGGTGGGGTTCGCCTCCAACGGCTCGGCGAGGAAGCGCGCGCCGGAGCGGGCGTAGTAGTACAGCCCGCGCCCGCGTCGACGAAAGTCCGGGTAGGCGACCAGGTGCTGGAGTTCCTCCCACGCCACGCCGAGGTACGCGGGCCACACCGCGACGGCGCGGTACAGGTCCGGCGGCGCGGCCAGCCCGAGCGTCTCCGCAATCACCGGCAACAGCCCCGCCTCGGGCGGCGCGAACGCGACCGGCGTCGCGAGGTGCGCGGCCTCACGATCGCTCGCGGCGCGCGGCTCCGGCTTCCCGTAGCCGCCGACGCGCTCCTTCTCGAACGCCTCCGCGAGCGCGGCGAGGAACAGGAGCACCTGCGGCTGCGTGTAGTGAAAGACGTCCACCACCGAGGCGAGCGCAGCCAGATCCGCCTCCGACAGCCCGGCGGCGCGCAGATCCTCGCGCGTCATCACCGGCTCGTAGACCGCCTCCACGGCGTCCAGCGCCATGTCCGCCATGTACAGGCCGCTGCCGAGGAACCCCGCGGTCTCGACGGAGGAGCGGACGCGCGGCCACACCACGTCCAGGTAGCCCTCCGCCCGCGCGAGGCGGGTGAGCGCGCCCGGCACGAACGGACAGCGGAACGCGCGCGCGATCTCCGCGAGCAACGGCGAGGGGGCCGCCTCGCTCACCGACGCTTCCCCGGGACGCGCGCGGCGAGGCGGGCGAGCCACGGACGCTGCGGCGGGCGCTGACGGAGCGAGGCGCAGCCCTCGGCGGTGCCGATGATCACGGAGCCGCGCCAGTCGCGCAGCGTGGGGACACGGTCCTCCGTCACGCCGTCGCGGCGCCGCGGGAGGTGGGCGGGCGGAGCGAAGCGCTCCAGCGGCCGCCAGTCCTCGCCGCGCTCGCGCACCCACGCCTCCAGCCCGGCGGCGCGCACGAGGACGACCCCGCCGGCGATGTCCCAGAGGCGCGGCGCCCAGAACGGGACGCAGGTGAACACGCCCGCCGCCACCAGCGCCGCCTCGATCGCCATGGAGCCGGTGACGCGGTGGTCCCACCCCTTCGTCCCCGCGGACGACCCACCGGGCGCGGCAGCCAGGCGGCGCTTCACCTGACCGCGCTGCGGCACGACCTCGACGCCCTCGAGGCGGAGCGAGCCGCCCTCGTGCGCGTGATAGACGCCGGGGTGCAGCGCGTGCGTCGTCGCGCACCAGATCGCGCCGGCCACCGGACGGCCGCGGTGCAACACGCCGATGGAGACGGCGAAGAGCGGGAAGCCGTTCACGAAGTTCGCGGTGCCATCCACGGGGTCGATCACCCACACCCAGTCGGCGTCCGCCTGCGGGTGTGCCTCCACCTCCTCGCCGACGATCCCGTGGTCGGGGTACGCCTCCGCGAGGCGGGCGCGCACGAGCGCCTCCACCGCGTGGTCCACCTCCGACACCGGGTCGACCTCCGCGGGCTTCCCGTGCGCGTCCGGCTTGTAGTCGATGGCGATCTCACGCCGCAGCGCGCGCTCCACCTCCGCGCCGGCCGCGCGGGCGAGGTCGAGCGCGAACGCCTCGATGGCCTCGAGCGTGGCGGCGTCAGGCGGCGAGGTGTCCGGCGTCACACGCGCGTCCCGAAGTCGGTGCCAATGGCAAGCATGCGGCCGCGCTGGTGCCGCACCATGCCGGCGCGCGCGTTGTAGGCGTCCACGACCGGCTGCGGGGCGTGCGCCGTCGCCGGGCGGGTGCAGCGGTGCCAGTCCGCGTAGGTGCGGAACGCGAACCACGTGGTGATCTCGTTGGAGGCGCCCATCAGGTTGTGGCCGATCGCGATGCCGCGGCCGCCCTGCGTCTCCAGCCACGGCCACACGATGTCGCGCGACAGCCGCAGGAACTCCTCGCGCGTCCCCTCCGCGAGGGCGATCGTGCGCTCCGAGATCACGGAGCCCCGCCCGAAGGTGGGGGGCGGCTCCGGCACAGCCTGGCCAGGCTTCCGATAGAACGGCTGCGGGCGCGAGACCCCGTCGAAGAGCTCGAACAGCTGCGCCTCGGACGACTCGACGATGTCGGCGCGCTGGCCGTAGGTGGCGAGGTAGCCCTCGATCTCCGCGCGCATCGCCGGGTCCTGGTACATGGCGCCGCCCATGCGGGTCGCCTCCCAGTGGGCGAAGTCCTCGTAGGCGGTGTGGGTGACGAAGAGGTCAGACGGGCCACCGAAGCCCCACGAGCCGAAGGCGACCATGGGGGCGCCGAAGTGGAGGAAGGCGGGCCAGAGGCCCTCGCGGCTCTGCCGTTCGAACTCCGCACGCTGCTCGCGCGGGACGCGGAACTCTCGCTGCACCATGATCATGCGTGGCCTGCCTCTCCGTGCGGATCGAGGATATCGCTCGCGCGTCGCACGGCCTCGGCCCGGATGCCGCAGCCGGCCCGCCTCCGGGCGACCAATGATGTGGATAACCATGATCTGCTCAGGTGTTTACGCAAGTGCATGATTCCGGTACGCTCGCCGCGCGGCGGGCCGGTCCGATGGGGTGCAGGTTGTGCACGGCCCGCTGTCCGCGGCGCGCCACGCTCGAGTGCTCCTCACCGTCCTCGTCGTCGCTGCTCTCCCCGGGACGACGAGCGCCCCACCGGGGCCGGCCCGCCTCCCCCGCCCGCCGGGGCACCGACCATGCTGACACGCAGACGGGGCGCCCAACTGGGCGCCCCGTCCGTTGCTGACCGTTGCCGCGGGGCCGGAGGCCCCTCGGGCGTTACGAGACGGCGAGCGTGGTCTCGCCCTGCTTGAGGGCGTTCACCAGCACCGCCATGTTGCCGGCCGGGTGCCGGTTCTCGTGCATCAACTGGTGCGCGTCGCCCGTCCCTTCGAAGGGGAAGACCGTCGAGAGCACCGGATCCACCAGCTTCGCTGCGACCATGTCGTTGAACTCGGCGCACTGCTGCGTGTTCGCGAAGTGGGAGCCCTGCAGGCGCTTCTGGCGCATCCACAGGTAGCGCAGGTCCACGTCCGCGTTGTACCCGGAGGTCCCCGCGCAGATCACGACCATGCCCGCGTTGTCGCACATGAAGACCGAGGTCGGCACGGTGGACTCGCCCGGGTGCTCGAACACGATGCGCGGGTTACGGCGCTCGCCGAGCACCTCCCAGAACTTCGCCCCGAAGGCGCGCGCGCCCTTCATCCACTCGCCGAACGCGGCCGCGTCATCCAGGTCCGGCAGCCGGCCCCAGTGCGTGAAGGACGGGTCGCGACGGTTGATCACGCCCTTCGCGCCCAGCTGGTAGCACATCTCGAACTTGGACTCGTCCGAGACCACCGCGACGGGGATGCCGCCCTTCGCCTTGGTGATCTGCAGGGCCATCACGCCCAGGCCGCCCGTGGCGCCCCAGACCAGCACCGGGTCACCCTCGTGGACGACGTTCGGCTCCCAGCCCATCAGCATCCGATAGGCGGTCGCGCCGACGAGCATGTAGGCGCCGGCAGCCTCCCAGGTGAGGTGCTTCGGCTTGGGGAAGCACTGGTGGTACTGGACGCGGGTGAACTGGGCGAACGAGCCGTAGTTGGTCTCGTACCCCCAGATGCGGTTGGAGGTGGAGGTGATCGGGTCGGCGCCCGCCTGGATGTCCGGCGCGTTGTCGTCCCACATGCCGCACGAGAGGACGACCTCGTCGCCGACCTTCACGTTGGTGACCTCGGACCCCGTAGCCCAGACGATGCCGGAGGCGTCCGAACCGCCGATGTGGAAGTCTTCCTTCTCGCCCGCCCGCTGCCGCGAGGCGATCACGTCCACCGGGAAGCCCAGCGCGGACCACACGTTGTTGTAGTTCACGCCGGCGGCCATGACGTAGACCAGCACGTCCTTCGGGCCGATCTCCGGCACGTCCACGACCTCGACCTTGAAGGCGTCCTTCGGCTGGCCGTAGCGCTCGCGGCGGATGAGCGACGCGTACATCTGCTTCGGCACGTGGCCCAGCGGCGGCGTCTCACCCAGCTCGTACAGGTCCTTCTTCTCGGGCATGTTCACCCCTGCTCAAACGCCGTCAGGCGTAACTGGGAATGGGAGATATGGTGCGCCTCCCCGTAGCGCGCGCACGATCCTATCATCCGCCCCGCAGGCCCATCTGACCCTCCCGCGAGGGTCAGTCGAGGGCCGCCAGCACCTCGGTGATCCGCCGTTCGAGGCGCTCGATCTCGTCCGGCTCCTCCACCCGGCGGCCGTTCTGACGGCGGATGTAGAACGCGTCCACGACCTCCGGGCCGATGGTGTCCACCTTCGCGAGGTGGATATCGAACCCCATCTCGTGGAGGGTGCGCGTGACCGCGTAGAGCAGCCCCCGCCGGTCCGGCGTGGAGATCTCCAGCACCGAGTACTCCCGCGAGGCGGCGTTATCGAGGTGGACGAGCGTGCCGATATCGCCCCGGCGCGCCGGCTGCGGGTAGGAGCGGGCCACCTCCGCGAGGCGGTCGTCGATGTCGTACGCGCCGTCCACCGCCTTCGGGATCGCGTCCAGGATGCGCTGCCGCCGCCGATCGTCCAGCCCCACCCCCAGCGCGTCCCGCACGTGCCAGACCTCGATCGCCGTCCCGTCCGTGTGCGTGTAGGCGACCCCGCCGAGGACGCTGGCGTTCAGTCCGGCCAGCGTCCCCGCGATGTCCTGGAGGAGGCCGGGGCGGTCCGGCGAGACGATCGTGAGGCGGTCGATGGCGCCCAGCGGCTCCATGGTGGCGGCGGTGCGCCCGGCCGCCGCGCGGATCAGTTCGATGTGGTCGCCGATCGCCTTCGGCGCGGTGCTCATCAAGTAGTCGGACGCCAGCCCACGGAGGTGCGCCCGCACGTCCGCCTCCGCGATGCGGCCCGCGAGCGCCTCCACGACGCTTTCGAGGCGCGGGATCGCCGCATCCGGCCGGTCGGTCTGCAGCACCGCCAGCACGCGCCGGTAGAGCGCGAGCATCAGCTGCGCCTTCCACTGGTTCCAGACGTCCGGGCCGCTGGCGCGCGCGTCCGCCACCGCCAGGAGATACAGCAGGCGCAGCGTGCTCGCGTCGCCCACCGTTGCCGCGGTCTCGCGGATCACCTCGGTGTCCGCAATGTCGCGGCGCGTGGCGACACCGGGCAGGAGCAGATGGTGGCGCACCGCCGCGACGAGGCGGACCGCCTCCTCTGCCGGGAGCCCGGCGCGCGCGGCGAACCGTTCCGCCATCACCGCTCCGGCCTCGGGATGGTCGACCCCGTGCCCCTTGCCGATGTCGTGCAGCAGCGCCGCCAGCAGCAGTTCGTGCGAGCGTCCGAACTCGCGGCCCACGGCGGGCGTGCCGGAGTCGAAGTCGTCGCGCTGCAGAATGTGGCGCGCCTCCGCGACGGTGCGGACGGCGTGCACGTCCACCGGGTGGACATGGAACGCGGCGATGTGCGGTCGGGCGCGGAGCACCTCCCACTCCGGCAGGAGTCGCTCCAGCCACGCCGTCCGCGGCAACGGCTCCAGCGCGCCGCCCGGGCGCACGGCCTCGAGCGTGGCCCGCATCTGCTCGAGGTGGCCCGGTTCGGGCGACGGCGGCGAGACGACGGGACGCCTGGGGCGCTGCCACCAGCGACGGCGCTCCTCCGGAGGCTGCAGCGCAAGCGCGGCGGCGGCGTCCACCGTCCGCATCGTGGCGTAGAGCGAGCGCCCCCATTCGAACGGGTCCTCGCCGAGCCAGCGTCCGACCTCCACCGCCGTCTCCGGGCGGTAGACATCGGTGGGGCGCTCCGCGCCGGCGTGGACGGCGTTGCGGGTGGCCAGCAGCCGCTCGCGCGCCGCGACCAGGTCCGGGGACAGCGGAACCTCGGCGGCGCCCGTCACGACAGCGTCCACCGCCGCCAGCCAGTGGACGGCCTGGATGTCCCGCAGCCCTCCACGGCCGTTCTTCAGGTCCACCGCGAGCAGTTGCCACGGCTCGCGCGCGACCAGCGCCGCCCGACGCTCAGCCAGGCGTGCGCGCAGCCACTCACGCTGCCCGCGCGCCCACTGGCGGCGTGCCTCCTCGAACTCCAGCCAGAGCCGGGGCTCCCCCGCGATGAAGCGGGCATCCAGAAGCGCGGTGAATGTTTCCACGTTCGCATGCGCGGCTTCCGCGACCTGGGGAACCGTGCGGACGGAGTGGCCCACCTTCAGGCCCGCATCCCAGAGGGGATAGAGGAGCCGGGTCGCGCCCTCCTCCGCCCCGCGCTCGACGAGGAGCATCACGTCCACGTCCGAGTGCCGAGACTGCTCGCCACGGCCGTAGCCGCCGACGGCGATGAGGGCGAGGCCAGGCTGGCCCGAGGCCACCACCAGCACCTCGAGCGAGGCGTCCAGCAGTTCGGCGAGGTAAGCGCACTGCTCGGCGCCGGCACGCGCAGAGGCGCGCTCGGACGTGTCCGAGCGCGCCTGCAGGAAGCGTGCGAGCGCCGCCGTCCCGGCCACGCGCCTAGATGGCGTCGCGGCCGCGTTCGCCGGTGCGGATGCGGATCACATCCTCCACCGGCATCACGGCGATCTTGCCGTCACCGATGGAGCCGGTGCGGGCGGTGGTCTCAATGGTGGAGATCACCGTCGGCGCCAGGGTGTCGTCCACCAGCACCTCGATCCGCACCTTCGGGACCATGTCCACCTCGTACTCCGCGCCGCGGTAGGTCTCCGTATGGCCGGACTGCCGGCCGAAGCCCTGCACGTTCATGGCGGTGAGGCCGGTCACGCCCGCGCCCTTCAGCGCGTCGCGGACCTCGTCCAGCTTGAACGGGGCGATGTAGGCGATGACGAGTTTCATGGCTGCTCGCTCCTATTCCGCCAGCACGTAGGACTGCTCGTCGTGCAGGGCCAGGTCCAGGCCGCTGCGCTCCGCCTCTTCCGAGACGCGCAGGCCCATGGCCATGTCCAGCACCTTCGCCAGCGCGAAGGAGACGACGAACGAGTAGACGAGGGCGATGACCACGCTCAGCGCCTGGCGGCCGAACTGGTCGATGCCCCCGGCCACACCGCCGTACATCTCCTCCGCCAGCAGCCCCAGCAGCAGCGCGCCGAGGATACCGCCGACGAGGTGCACCGCGACGACGTCCAGCGAGTCGTCGAAGTTGAAGATGAACTTCAGGCGCAGCGCCGCGAAGCAGACCGCACCCGCCGCCGCACCGATCGCCATCGCGCCCAGCGGGCCGACGAAGCCCGCCGCCGGGGTGATGGCGACGAGGCCGGCGACCGCGCCGGAGACGAAGCCGAGGGTCGTCGGCTTCCCGTGCATCGCGGCCTCCGCGATGATCCAGACCGTCGCGGCGACGCCGGCGGCGACCTGCGTGGTCAGGAAGGCGTTGCCGGCGGCGGCGTTCGCGTCGAACGCGGAGCCGGCGTTGAAGCCGAACCAGCCGAACCAGAGCATGCCCGCACCGAGGATGGTGAGCGGGAGCGAGTGCGGGCGGATCGCCTGCTGGCGCCAGCCGGTGCGCTTGCCCAGCACCAGCAGCACCGCCAGCGCGGCCGCGCCGGCGTTGATGTGGACCACCAGGCCGCCCGCGAAATCGTACGCCTGCACGTCCTCCGCGATGAAGCCGCCGCCCCACACCCAGTGCGCCATCGGCACGTAGACGATGAGCGACCAGATCGCGATGAAGACCGCCCAGGCGGAGAACTTCATGCGCTCCGCGATCGCGCCGGAGATCAGGGCCGGCGTGATGATCGCGAACATCAACTGGAACATCATCTGCACGTTGTCCGGGTACGGCAGACCAAAGTGCTCGTTGGTGAGCCCCAGGTCACGCAGGCCCCAGAGGTTGAGGTCGCCGATGACGTTCAGGCCGGCAATCTCGTTGCCGCCGCTGAACGTGAGCGATGCTCCGACCAGCACCCAGGTGATCGTGACGATGCCCATCGCCACGTAGTTCTTCATCAGCATCCCGAGCGCGTTCTTGGAGCGGACCATGCCGCTGTAGAAGAACGCGAGCCCGGGCGTCATGAAGAGGACGAGCGCGCAGCTCGTCAGCATCCACGCCGTTGCTCCGCTATCCATCCCGTTGTCCCTCCCACGCCAACGGCCCGGTTCGTTTCCGGGCCGTGACGAGACTCTCTGCACGGTGTGTCCCCAGAATGTCGCCTGTGTTACATCCACGTTTCGTCTGGAGCGGCACGGTGCCGCCGAGGATCGCGGGTGGGCGGGCCAGCCGTTAGAATCCGCTCACTCCCCGGCCAGACCGCCCGCACCCACCTCGGAGCGCCGCCATTCCGCCAGCACGCCCCGCCGCCGCCGCTCGCCCTCGCGCCACCGGCGTGGAGGCGGCCGCGCATCCCTTCCTGAAGTGGGCGGGCGGCAAGGGCCAGATCCTGGAGCCGCTGGTGGCGCGCGCCCCGCGCAGCGTGGCGACCTACCACGAGGCGTTCGTGGGCGGCGGCGCCATGTTCTTCGGGCTGGCGGCGGACCCGGCCTTGGCCCCCCGGCGCGCCGTCCTGAACGACCTGAACGAGGATCTGGTGACCGTCTACCAGGTGGTGCGGGACGAGACGGAGCGGCTGATCGGCCGCCTCCACGACCTCGCCGGGCCGTACCTCGCGGCGGGCGAGGCGGAGCGGGCCGCGATCTACTACGCGGAACGGGACCGGCAGCCCGCCGACCGGCTCGACGTGGCGGCGCGCTTCATCTTCCTCAACAAGACCTGCTTCAACGGCCTCTACCGCGTCAACAAGCGCGGGGAGTTCAACGTGCCGCACGGGAAGTACCGGAACCCGCGCATCCTCGACGAGGGCGCCCTCCGCGCCGCCGCCGCCGCCCTCCGCGGCGTGGAGATCACCTGCGCGGACTTCGAGGCGTCCCTGGGCGCCGCCGCCGCCGGCGATTTCGTCTACCTGGACCCACCGTTCGAGCCGCTGTCCAAGACCTCGTCCTTCACGGGCTACACCAGCGGGGCGTTCGACCGGCACGAGCAGGTGCGGCTGAAGTGGACGGTAGACGACCTCACCGCACGAGGGGTGCGCGTGATGCTCTCTAACTCGCACCAGGACTTCATCGTGGGGCTCTACAGCGCCGACCGCGGCCCGTTCGCCGGCTTGCGCTACCGCATCGAGGCGGTGCCGGCACGGCGCGCGATCAACTCACGCGGCGACCGCCGCGGCGCGGTGGACGAGCTGATCGTGATGAACTACCCAGCCGACGAGGAGCGCCGTTCGCTCGCCTCCGCGTCGGAGGTCAGCGACGGCCGCGCGGAGCCCAGGACGAAGTAGAGCCGGAGCCACGTCTCCAGGTCCTCCAGTTCCACCGCCTTGCCCGCCGCCTGCAGGAACGACCGCATGTGCGTGCTGAAGCCCGGGCCGTGGAACACCACGATGCCCGGGATCGGCCACGCCGCGATGTCATCGATGGTCGCGGGGATCTTCTCCTCCGCCGAACCGGCGGTCCGCTGGTACTTCACCTCGATGCCGAGCGAGCGGCGTAGCGACGGGTCGGTGACGACGATGTCGATGCGCCGGCGCGCGCCCCAGATACGACGCCCCACGTAGACCTCGGTCTCCACGTCCAGGCCCAGGTCGCGCGCGATCTGCGCGCAGGCGGCGACGAGCGACTGCCACGAGGTGGGGTCGAAGAAGTGGCCCTGCTCGCCGGCGGCCTTCGTGGCGCGCGGCATCAGGGCACCGCCAGCGGCGCAACGCCGAGCGCGACCGCCGTCTCCGCGATCTGGCGCAGCGTCTCCTCGTCCAGCGGGATGCCCGAGGCAAGGCGTTCTGCCATCCGGCGGCGCTCCGGCTCGCCGGCGATGAGGACCTCCTCCACGCCCGGCGCGAACGGCGGCTCCTGCACGTGCGCGACGAGCGCCGCGTACGCCTCCCGCCACTCACCCGGCTCCACGAACCGAGCGAGGTCGAACGCGATGAACCAGACGCCGTTGGTGCCGCGCGGCCCCGCCACGGCGGTGCCCGCGCCGGAGAGCGCGCCCGAGAGCAACTCGATCGCGAGGTTCAGGCCGAAGCCCTTATAGCCGCCCGCGGGGCCACCAACCGGGAGCAGCGCCCCCGGCCTCGGGTTGTCGCCGGTGCCGTAGAAGTCGCGCGCATCGGTCGTCGGACGCCCGTCGCCATCGATGATGTCGCCGGGCGGGACGGGCGTGCCGCGGTTCACGGCGACCTTCAGTTTGCCCTCGGCGATGACGGAGGTAGCCATGTCCAGCACGAACGGCCGCGCGGGATCGTCGCCGGGGAGCGCGATCATGAGCGGGTTGGTGCCGGTGCGCCGGTGGCCGCCGCCGAACGCCGCCGTGAGACGGCCGCCGGGCGAGTTCACGCCGCCGATCGCGCCCATCCCGGCCGCCACCGCCTGCTCCCCGTATGCGCCGACGCGGCCGATGTGGCCCGTGCGGAAGCAGGAGACGAACGCCACGCCCGTCTCCCGCGCCTTGTCGACCGCGATCGCCATCGCGCGCGCCGCGACCACCGGGCCGAGGTTCAGGCCGCCATCGATGAGGGCGGTCGAGGGCGACTCCCGCACGACCGTGGTGGGCGCGCCCGGCACGTAGCCGCCGGCGCGCGCCTGCGCCGCGTAGCCCGGCACGCGGATCACGCCGTGCGAGTCATGCCCGCGCAGGTTCGCGCCGACCAGGTGCTCCGCGACCGCACGCGCCTCCTCCGGCGGCGACCCGGCCGCCGCGAAGATCGCGGCGACATGCTCCTCCAGCACCCGCGCGGGGAGGTCCGGCACGTGCGCTACGCCTCCGGCTCCACCCGCGGCGTGCCGGTGTCGCCGCGCGCCGCACCGAGGTCGGCGGCCGCCTTCGCGCGCATGAAGCCCATGTCGGAGCCCAGCGTCACCATCTGGAAGCCGGCCTTCAGCCACTTCGTCGTGAACTCCAGGCTGCCGGTGTGCATTCCCGGGGCGACCCCGTGACGCCGGCACGCCTCGTAGATCTGCATCACGACCGCCTCGTGGCGCGGGTCGCGGTTGTCGCCCGTCGGCTCGAGGTCGAGCGCGTAGGCGAGGTCGCTGGGGCCAATGTAGGCGCAGTCCAGCCCCGGCACGGCGAGGATCTCCTCGAGGTTGGCGATGCCCTCCTTCGTCTCGATCATGCCGATGACCGCGACCTCGTCGTTCGCGTGCTTCTGGTAGTCGGAGCCGGCGTACAGCGTGGCTCGCGCGGGGCCGGAGGAGCGTCCGCCGGCGGGTGGGTACTTCGCCGCCCACACGGCGCGGCGCGCCTCCTCCGCGTCGTTGATCAGCGGCACCACCACGCCGTACGCGCCCGCGTCCAGCACCTTCATGATGATCGCCGGGTCGTTCCACGGCACCCGCACGAAGGGGATTGTGGCGGTGGTGGAGATCGCCCGGAGCATGTGCTGCGCGTCTGAGTAGTCGATCAGACCGTGCTGCATGTCCACGCACAGCCAGTCAAACCCCACGTTCGCCATCACCTCGGTCGCATGCGCGTCCGGGCTGGCGAGCCACGCGCCGATCGTCTGCTTGCCCGCGCGCCAGGCGCGCAGCGTCGTGTTCGGTCGCATCGGGGCCGTCCTCTCTCGCGTGCCGTCCAAGGGTCAGCGCAACGGGCGCTTCGGACGCACCTCATGCCGGTTCGGGATCGTCGCCACGTCGTCCGGCCAGCGGCCCTCCATGAAGGCGACCACCGTCCGGCCCACGCGCTCCTTGATGTGGCGGTTGGAGCGCTCCGAGTAGAACGCCGCGTGCGGCGTCAGCACCACCTGGTCGAACTGCGTCAGCGCCGAGGTAGCCGGCAGCGGCTCCACCTCGAACACGTCGATGCCGGCGCCGCCCAGCGGGCCGTCCCGTAGTGCCTCGACGAGCGCCGCCTCCTCCACGATCGGGCCGCGCGCCGTGTTCACGAGGATCGCGCCGGGCCGCATGCGCGCGAACTGCGCGCGCGAGAAGAGGTGGTGCGTCTCCGGCGTCAACGGGGCGTGAATCGAGACGTGGTCGGAGGCCTCCAGCAGCGCTTCGAGCGCGGGCGCGCGCTCCACGCCGTGCTCCGCGAACACGGCGTCCGGGAGGTACGGGTCGAACGCGACCACGCGCATCTCCATCGCCTGCGCGCGCCGCGCCATGTGGCGTGCGATGTTCCCGAACGCGACGAGGCCGAGCGTCTGGCCGGTGAGTGGCGGGGTGACCGGCAGCGGCACCCCTCGGAACGCGCCGGCCCGGATCGACCGGTCGTGCAGCACCGCCTTCCGAGCGACGGCGAGGAGCAGCATCAGGGCGTGGTTCGCGACCTCCGGCTGGCAGAAGTCCGGGTAATGGGCGATCACCACGCCTCGCTCGGTCGCCGCCTGCACGTCCAGCGTGTCGATCCCGACGCCGTAACGGATCACCAGTTCGAGGTCGGGGAGGCGGTCGAGGAGCGGCCCGTCGATGCGGGCGCTCCCGACGAGGACGGCCTGCGCGCCCTGCAGGAGCGCGGCGCGATCCTCCTGCGTGGCGGCGCGCTGCACGAGGACGCGCCCACCCGCCGGCTCGATGATCGAGCGCTCGATCTCAAACCAGGCGGGGTCTGTGGACTCCGTCTGGACGGCGAGGAACCCGGCGTCCGCTCGGTCGGCCATGCGCAGGAGCATACACCGCCCGCCCGCGCCTCACGCCGCCTCGGTGCCGCCGCACGAGGGCGTCTGAGGGCGTCCGGCGGTAGACTCAGCCGTGCGACGGGACACCGGGAGGACCACCGTGAACGACGAACTGCGCGCGCGCATCCTCGACCACCTCGAGGGCGAAGACCTCGACTTCGAGTTCGACGATGAGGACGACGGGTTCGACCTGCCGGCCTTCCAGAAGCAGCACACTCTCCCCCGCTGGCTCGCCCAGTGGCCGGAGTACTCGTGGGCCCGGCAGCAGTTCGAAGAGCTGCGCGAGGTCCGCGACTGGGGGCTGGACGACTAGCGGGCACCGCACGGGCACGGCTCGGGACAGGCGGCACGCGATGGCGGTCTACGATCTGATCGAATCTCCCGTCGGCACGGTGTTCATCGGCGCATCCGCCGAGGGCATTCACCGCGTCGACTTCATTGGCGACGAGCGCGACCTCGGCTGGTTCCTCGGCCGCCTCGCGGCAGACGCCGGCGTGCCGCTGGACGATGTCCGGCGCGACCCCGCCGCGTGCGCGGAGGCGGCGCGCCAGTTGCGCGAATACTTCGAGGGCGACCGCACCACGTTCGACCTGCCGCTCGCACCGCGCGGGACGGCATTCCAGCAGCGCGTCTGGATGACACTGCGGGAGATCCCGGCGGGCGAGACGCGCACCTACGGGTGGGTCGCCGCACACCTCGGCCAGCCGAGCGCCTCGCGCGCCGTGGGCGCGGCGAACGGGCAGAACCCGCTCGCGGTGGTGGTACCGTGCCACCGCGTGGTCGGCGCCAACGGGACGCTGACCGGCTACGCCGGCGGCCTGGACCGCAAGGCGTGGCTCCTGGATCACGAGGCCCGTGCGCTGCCCCTCTTTGCGGCAGCGGCGGGAGCGGGGAGGAAGTAGTCGATGGCAACGCCGCTCGAAGGCCGCGTCGCGCTCGTCACGGGCGCCAGTCGGGGCATCGGTGAGTACGTGTCGCGCGCGCTGGCGGAGGCCGGCGCGAAGGTGGCCGTGGCCGCCCGCACGGAGGAGGTCACCGATCCACGCCTCCCGGGCACCATCCACACCGTCGCCCAGGGGATCTGCGACGCCGGCGGCGAGGCGATCGGCGTGCGCATGGACGTGCGCGACCCGGACAGCATCAACGAGGGCATCCAGAAGGTCGTCGCCCAGTGGGGCAAGATCGACATCCTGGTGAACAACGCCGCGATCCTCGTGCCCGGCACCATCGAGACGGTGCAGGACCGCCACCTGGACCTGATCTGGCAGGTGGATCTCCGCGGCCCGCTGCTCCTGATGAAGGCCGTGGTGCCGATGATGAAGGCCGCCGGCCAGGGCCACATCATCAACGTCTCCTCCCGCGCCGGTGTCTTCCCGGGCCCGGGCCCGTACAAGGAGGTCCGCGCGGGCGGCGCCTTCTACGGCATGGTGAAGGCCGGCCTGGAGCGCTTCTCCCAGTCGCTGGCGATGGAACTACAGGGCGACAACATCTCCGTGAACGTGCTGTCCCCGGACGGCCGCATCAAGACCCCCGGCAACGTCTGGGCGCAGAACGACCGCGAGAACCCGAACCTGGACTTCGAGGAAGCCTGGGAGATGGGCAAGGGCGTCGCCTGGATCTGCCAGCAGGGCGTGGAGTTCACCGGCCAGATCCGGTTCGACAAGGAACTCTGCGCGGAGCAGGGACTCTAGACGCTGGACCGGCCGCTTCGCCTCGCCGACCGCTGGTTCCGGCTCCTGGGGGTGGTCACCCTCGGGATGCTCGGCCTGACGGCGGCGCTCCTGCTCGCAGGGGCGGAGGCGTGGCGGCCGGTCTTCGCGCTCGCCCACCTCGCCGCGCTCGTCGCGCTCATCCCGCTCGGCGTCGCGCTGGTACGCCACGCGGCCCGCGCCGCGCGCGAGGCGGACGCGGGGCCGGTGGTGCCGGCGCTCATCCAGCGCCACCCGCAGGTCGCGTTCCTGCTCGCTGCCGCCACCGTGGCCGTGGTCGTCTCGCTCATGAACTTCGAGGACGGCATCCGCTGGCTGCGGCGCGTCGCGAACTTCACCACCGTGGGCATCATCCTGGTGCTGGTGGCGCGCTACCTGCGCTGGGCGCGGCACCCCTCGATGCCCGGTGCGACACCGGCGCGCACGCCCGCGCGCGGTGCTACGCGGCCGCGGAACGGCGCTCGACGGCGCTGATCGCGGGCGCCGGGTACGGGTAGAGGTCGCTCGTCCGCATCCGCTTCCCGATCTCCACGACCACCTCCACGTGCTCGCGCCGCAGGTCGGCGGGGGAGGTCAGGCCGAGCGCCCGCACCACCGTCATCAGGTCCTCCTGCACGGCACGCGCGTAGTTGGAGACGCGCCCGCGCTTCTCGGACGGCACGAGGCCGCGCTGCCGCCAGTGGCTCTGCGTAGCCACGCCAGTCGGGCACTCGTTCGTGTGGCAGCGCAGCGCCTGGATGCAGCCGAGTGAGAACAGGAAGCCGCGGCCGACGTTCACGAGGTCCGCGCCGAGCGCCATCGAGTAGGCGACGTCCGCGCCCGTGATCATCCGCCCCGCCGCGATGATCGTGACGCGGTCGCGCACGCCGTGGCGGCGGTAGGCGTTGTCGACGGCGACGATCGCCTCGTGCAGGGGCAGGCCCATGTGGTCCGCGAGCGACATCGGCGCGGCGCCCGTGCCGCCCTCAGCGCCGTCCACGGAGACGTAGTCCGGGCCGGCCCCGTCCCCGGCGAGGGCGCGCGCGAGGTCATCGAGGAACGCGGGGTCGCCCGCGACGATCTTCACGCCCACCGGCACCGGCACGCACGCCTGCACGCGCTGCACGAACGTCAGCAGCGACGGCACCGAGTCGAACTCCGTGAACCGGTTCGGGGAGAGCGAGGGCTCGCCCGCCGGGATGCCTCGGATCTCGGCGATCTCCGGCGTGACCTTCGCGCCCGGCAGGATGCCGCCCTTGCCGGGCTTCGCCCCCTGCCCGACTTTGATCTCGATCGCCCGCACCTGCGGCATCTGGCCGATCTCGATCAGGCGCAGCCAGTCCATCTCGCCGTCCGGCGTGCGGACGCCGTACTTGGCCGGGCCGATCTGGAAGACCACGTCGCCACCGCCCGAGAGGTGGTGCGGCGACAGGCCGCCCTCGCCGGTGTTCACGTAGCAGCCCGCCTCCGCCGCCCCCGCCGCGAGCGCGCGCACCGCCGCCTCCGAGAGCGCCCCGAACGACATCGGCGCGATGTTCACGCGCGATCCGGTCACGAACGGGCGCGGGCGGCCGGGGCCGATGACATGGGGCCGAGGATCCTCGGGCGCCTCGTCGTGCAGCGTCGGGAACGGCGAGGGGAGGAAGTGGAACTGGCCGGGGCGGCCGACGTCTTGCTGCGTGCCGAAGCCCACGGCGCTGTTCACGCCCTTCGCGGACTGGTAGACCCAGGACCGCTGCGCCCGGTTGTACGGGCGCTCCTCCAGGTCACTGGTGACGATGTACTGGCGGAGCTCCGGCCCCACCTTCTCCACGAGGTAGCGCAGGCGGCCGACCAGCGGGTAGACCCGCCGGACGGCGTGGCGGCGCTGGGTCAGGTCCTGGACCGCCAGGAACGCCAGCCCCGCGATGACCACGAGCGCGACGACGACGCCGATCGGCATCCATGCCCTCCACCTGCCTCGAGATCATCGACGCGAGGAGGCGGCCAGCGCAGGGGTGCGGCTCAGACGCCCCAGCGGTCGATGATCGCGGGCAGTTCGGAGAGCCGCTGGATCACGGCGTCCGGGCGCGCCTCGTGCGCCGGCACACTCGCGTTCGGGCGGTGCACGGCGCGCATCCCCACCGACTGCGCGCCGTGGACATCGTCGAACAGCCGGTCACCGACGAAGACCGCCTGGCGGGGGTCCTCGATCCCGACGCCCGCGAGGGCGGCGCGGAACGCCTCCGGGTGCGGCTTCATGTACGGCATCTCGCTGGTGTAGAGACGCGCATCGATCAGGTGTGCCAGGCCGTCGCGCTCCAGCATTCGCTCGTGGAAGTCAGCTGGCCAGTGCGTGTTGGAGAGCAGGCCGATGCGCAGCCCCCGCGCCCGGAGCGCCGCCAGCGTCTCCGCCGCCTCCGTGTCGTGGACGATGTGCGGCAACCACGCATCCAGGTAGTGCTCCGTCGCCTCCTCGATCAGCGCGTCCGCCACGTCCACCCCCAGCGCGTCCGAGGCGCGCCGCACGAGGTCGTTGAACGTGAAGGAGGCGTGATCGGTCGCGGTGGCCTGCCACGCATCGACCTCCACCTGCGCGAGCCGGCGCTGCAGCGCCTCCACCGGTTCGCCGAAGTGCGGCGCGAGGTGTTGCGCGGCCATCCGCCAGATCTCGTCGAACTCGACCAGCGCCCAGTCGGAGAGCGTGCCTCCCCAATCGAAGATCACGGCGCGCACCGGCGGCTCGCTCACTCGTCGTCTCCTGCATCCCGGGGCGCGCGCTCCACGGACACCGAGGTGATCCGGCGCTCGTCCGCGTCCATGACCGTGAACCGGAAGCCCGCCCGGTCCACGTACTCGCCGATCTCGGGGAACCGGCGCAACTCCGCGAGCATCAGCCCGGCCACGGTGTTCGCGTCCACATCTGTCAGGTCGACCCCGAGGTCGTCCGAGAGGTCGACGAGCTGCGTTGTACCTTCGATGATCCGGACACCCTCGCCGGTCACGGGCTCCTCCGGCGCCTCGAACCCGGACTCGCTCCGCAGTTCGCCGACGACCTCCTCCAGGATGTCCTCGAGGGTCACCATGCCGGAGGTGACGCCGAACTCGTCGACGAGCATCACGAGGTAGGTGGCGTGCTGCTGCATGAGCTCGAGGACGCGGGCGATCGAGGCGTGCTCCGACTCGAAGTGCACCAGCCGCATCGCCTCGCGCACCGGGCGGTCGCCGCGGCCGGAGACACGCCAGGCGTTCACGTCCGAGATATGCACGAAGCCGACGATCTCGTCCGGCGCGCGGTCATACACGGGGACGCGCAGGTATCCGTGCTCGGCGAGGGCGGCCGCCGCCTGCGAGAGCGACGCGTCCGCGGCGATCGACACCACGTCCAGACGCGGCACCATGATCTCCTGCACCTGCCGCTGCTGCAGCGTGAGCGCGCCGAGCAGGTGGCTGGCGCCCGTCGATTCGATCGACCCCGCCTCGGCGCCCATGCGGATCGCCGTGCGCAACTCGGCGGCACTCAGCGTCGCCGGCGAGTCGTCACCGCCGAGGAGCCGGAGCAGGCCGTCCGAGGCGGTATCGAGGGTCGCCGTGATCGGGCGCGTCAGCGCCACCCAGAACGACATCGGCCAGGCCCAGAGGCGGCTGATGGTGAACGAGTGGCTGAGTGCGAGCGTCTTCGGGCCGATCTCGCCGAAGATGAGCAGCAGCACCGTCACGGCGAGCGTGGAGATCACCACCACCGTCCCGCCGCCGGTCACCATCTCCGCCACCATGGCCGTGCCCACCGAAGCCGCGGCGGTGTTGACCAGGTTGTTGCCGAGCAGGATCGCGGAGAGCAGCCGCCGAGGGCGTTCGACGAGCCTCGCGACCCGTACCGCGCCGGGCACCCGCTCCTGCACCATGTGCGCCAGGCGCACGCGCTGCAGCGTCAGGAACGCGGTCTCCGAGGAGGAGAAGAACGCCGAGAGGAACAGCAGGACCACCAGCAGGACGACGTAGGTGAGCACCGTTCCTCCGGAAGCGCCTCGTAGCGTACCCGCTGGACCGGCAGCGCGTTAGGCCGGTCTCGACGCGCGGATCGAGTACATCAGCGGCACCAGATCGCGCTGATGCTCGGGCAGCCGCCATGCCTCGCGCCGGAGGTGCATGGAGCCCTCCGGCACGTGGTTGTACGCCTGCATCTGCGGCAGCGCGCGCCAGGCGAGCTCGCGATGCTCATGCACGAACTCGATGCGCAGCCCCGCCTCGATGATCGCGGTGACGATCTCGCCGAGGCCGTGGTTCCACTCGTACCCCGCCTGGTTCTTGAGGCGCGGCCCGTCCACGTACGTTTGGTCGCTCTCGTACGCGATCGGCGCGGGGACCTCGAAGTAGGGGTACCCCACGACCAGCGCGCCGTCCGTCCGCTCGTTCTCCAGCGCCCACAGCATCGGGTGCGCCTCGTACAGGTAGAGGAAGCCGCCCGGCCGCACGAAGCCGGCCGCCACACGCGCCCAGCCGCGGATGTCCGGCAGCCAGTTCAGCGCGCCGATGCCGGTGTAGACGACGTCGAACCGCTCATCGAGGACGCGCGGCGCCTCGTACACGTCCGACTGGAGGAAGCGCGCGTCCGCGACGCCGATCCGCGACGCCAGGTCGCGCGCCGCCTCGACCGCCGGGCCGGAGAAGTCGATGCCCGTGACGCGGGCGCCGAGGCGTGCCCAGGAGAGCGTGTCCATCCCAAAGTGACACTGGAGGTGCAGCAGCGCCTTCCCGGTGACGTCGCCGACCTCCTCCGTCTCCGTGGCGTACAGCGACTTCTCGCCCGCGAGGAACCCGGCGAGGTCGTACCCCTGGGAGGCGACGTGGATCGGGACGGATTCGTCCCAGCGTGCGCGGTTCGCGTCCAGGTAGGGCTGCTGCTCCGGGTCGACCGCCATCTCAGTCCTCCGCCGGCTTCCGCGCCGTGATCCATTCCGCCTCGAACCGCCGCCGGAAGCGCCCGGACAGGCTCATCCCGAGCAGCGCCGAACGCAGGTCGTACTCGAAGGCCTCCACCCGCTCGCCGAGGATGCGGCGGTTCGCGAACGACGTGGAGTACAGGTGGCCGATGATCCCCTCCAGGTCGTAGTCCACCGCGAACGGAACGGTGCCGGTCTCCACGTCGCGGAAGCGAGACGCCGCGAGGTACGCCTCGTGCCGCTTCGGGTCACCGGCGTACGTGCCGCTGCCCGCGCGCCGCACCTCGCCGAGGTGCTTGCGGACGATGCGCGCGACGGTCGTGGCGAGCGGGTCGGCGACGTCCGTCGAGTCCATGTTCAGGAAGCCCGGCAAGGTGACCAGGGCGATCCCGCCGCCCGGCTCCACCAACGGATACAGCAGATCGAGCACCCTCGGCCGGTCCATCCAGTGGAACGCGCTCCCGATGGTCACGAGGCGGTACGGCCCACCGTCGAGCGTGTCGATCGCCTCGGCGGCCAGCACGTGCCACTCGATGTTGCGGATTCCCCGCGACTCAGCGAGGTCGCGCCCGGCCTCCACCATCTCCGCGTTGACGTCCACCGCGACCACGCGCTCAAACGTCGAGGCCAGCGCCGTCGCGATCAGGCCCGTCCCCGCCCCCAGGTCGAGGAGCGTGCCGCTGCCGTCCAAGTGCGCGACGCGCTCGAACGCCTCGTACACCCCGCGCGGGTACGGCGGCCGGTAGCGCGCGTAGTACCAGGCGGTGCCGGCGAAGACGTCGTCGCTCGGCGCGGTGGAACTCACGAGGGGTTCCGCTCGCCCGCGCGGATCGGCACCGGGAGCCAGTTCTCCGCCGGCGGCACCGGGCAGGAGAACAGTTCGTTGTAGGCGCAGTACGGGTGGTACGCGTAGTTGAAGTCCAGCAGGACGCGCCCGTCCTCCACCGGCAGATCCAGGTAGCGGCCCGCGCCGTACGTCTCCGGCCCGGAGGTAGCGTCACGGAACGGAAGGAAGAGCGATCCGCCCTCCGGGTCGCCGTACACCGTCAGCGCCTGCGGCTGCCCGTCCACGAGGAAGTGCAGCGCGCCGAGCCGCACGTATTCGCGCACCGCGCCGTCCGAGGTCTGCATCTCCAGCGTTTCACGCTCCTCGAACAACTCGGGGACGACGATGAACGTGAGCGCGGGGTCATGCGGGTAGTACGCGAGCCCGTCGAACGTCGCGCGCTGCGAGGGCTTCAGCGGGCTCTGCGGGTCATCGCGGAAGAACGCGTCCTTCGCGGCGCGGTACTCGCGCAGTTCGTCTGCCGCCTCCGCCACATCGTCATGCTCGAGGGTCACCGTCACACCTCCGCCGTCGTCAGCACCTCGCGCACCGGGCGCGCCGCGTCCTGCAACGATGCCACGACCACGCGCCCGACGCCCGCCGCCAGCACCGCCCGACCGAGGCGCGCCGCCCCGGCCTCGTCCACGTCCGCCTGGTTCACCACCACCGCGAACGGGCGCCCCTCGCTACTTTTCCGGCCGCCGGTCGGGCTCGCCAGCACGGCCGCGATCAGCGTTGCGTCGCAGACCTCGCGGTCCACGATCGCGCGCACGCGTTCCGGCCGGTGGACGTGCTCGGCGTCGAGCGGCGCATCGAGGATGCTCGCCCCCACGACCGCCACGACATGCGTCGCGGACGCGGGGATGACCGGCTCGTCGTCGCCGGGCGCCTTGAACGCACGCATCCGGCTGCCGTCCGCCTCCACCGCGATCAGCCCGATCCCCTCGGTCCGCGCGAGCGCATCCACCGTCTCGCAGGCCAGCGGCGCCAGCCGGCCTTTCGTCTGCGCCTCCATCCCCGCGAGCACGAGCGGCTGGCCGGGCTGCCAGGCGGCCTCGGCGCGTCCGAGGATGGCGTCCGGGGCCGCCTCGACCAGCGGCGGCATCGGCGCGAGGCGCGTGAAGCGCGTCGTCCCCGTCACCATGGCGCGACGGCCGAGCGCCGCCGCCTCCCACCCGAGGCGGTACGCGAGTGCCGTCTTCCCGCCGCCACCGACGATCGCGACGACACGCGCCCTCCCATCCCCGGGGTCGCCGAAGCCGAGCGCGTTCCAGAGGGCGGGCGGGAGTGGTGCGTCCATCAGGCTAGGATCGTAGCCGCAGGGATGGGGTGACCGTCATGGCCTCGATCAGCGGCGTGGTGCTCGCGGGCGGCCGGTCCAGCCGGATGGGGCAGGACAAGGCCTCGCTGGTCCTGGACGCGGAGGACGGCCGCACCCTGCTCCAACGGGTCGTGGACGCGCTCGGCGAGGTCGCGGACGAACTCGTGATCGTCGGTGCGCCGGGCCAGGCGTTGCCGCCGGTCACCTCCTGGCATCCGGTCGTGGTCGTCGCTGACGCCGTGGAGGGCGAAGGGCCGCTGTTCGGCATGGCGACCGGCCTCGCTGCCGCGTCCGCGCCGGTCGTGCTGGTCGTGGGCGTCGACCACCCGTTCCTGCAGCCGGCGCTGCTGCGGCTGCTGGCGAACCGGGTACGCGAGGGGCACCGCTGGGTGCTCCCGATCGCGGAGCGTCGCCCGCAGCCGCTCTGCTCCGCGTTCAACCGGGACGCCCTCGACGTTGTGCATGCGCACCTCGAGGCTGGCGACCGCGCGCCGATGGCGGTCGCCGCCGACCTGGGGATGGTGCGCCTGCCGCCGGACACGTGGGAGGCCGCCGATCCCGGCGGCCTCTCGTTCGTGGACGTCGACACGCCCGAGGAGTTCCAGGCGGCCCGCAGCCGCCTCGGTGGTGGCGCTGGCTACGACTCGACCGGGCGGTAGGCGAAGCGGAAGTCGACGGGGTCGAAGCCATCCGTGAGCCCGGCTGCGTTGTCTCCCGTCGCATACCGAAAAAGCGCGGCCTTGAACACGGCTTCCATCGCGGAGACATACCCGAAGGCGACCGCTACAAAGGCGACGGGCACCGCGAAGGCTCCCCGGATGGAGAATGGGAATACGAGCATCATGAAGATCGCTGAGCCCATCAGCGCAAGCAGTATCGCGATGAAGTAGATGGTCCCGAAGTCAAACGTCGCGGCGGCCCGCTCACCCCATGTGCGCTTGATGAGCCAGACCGAGTCCTCCAGCGCCTCGACTGGGCCGGAGGCACGCGACGACATGATCCCCGGGATCACGAAGAACGAGCCGTACTGCCACGCTGCATCAGCGGCAGCCGCCACTCCTCTGCCCGAGCGACGCCTCCCGATGAGCAGGGAGAACCTCACGGCTGTCACGACGACGGTCCAACGCAACAGCGGCCAGGCGCGCGAGAGCGCCGCCCGCAATCCCGAGCGAATTCCCGGATCCCCGCCGCTCAATCGCTGCAGTACCGCCCCCATGAGCGCCGCCGCGAACAGCACCTCGATGGACGTACTCGCAAACACCAGGCCGAGCACCATGAGAAAGATGGTCGTCCCCTCCTCAACGTCCGCCGTGAGCATGGGGATGACGGTTACGGCGATCATCCCGGACACCCCGAAGATCGGGAACACGAGCAGCTCCGGGTCCTTCATCAGGACCTGCTGGGACACCCTTACAAAGGAGCTGGTCCGGTCGAACGTCTCGAACATGGCGCGGAGCGTACCGTAGGGCCAGGCGTCCCCGGAAGCGTGGGAGGCCGCCGATCCCGGCGGCCTCTCGTTCGTGGACGTCGACACGCCCGAGGAGTTCGAGGCGGCGCGCAGCCGCCTCGGTGATGGTGCGGGCTAGAGGGCGCGGTACGCGGAGCGCAGCGTCTGGCTGTCGAAGCCCTCGGGCGTCGCGCCGGTGGCGAAGTCGTAGAGGGCCGCCTTGAAGATGCCCTCCAGCGAGGCCACGATCGCGAGCGACAGCGACAGCGTGAGCGCGCCGACGATGATCCCGACCACCGGGACGAGCATGAACATCACGACCGCCGGCAGGATCGCCAGCACCACGGCCAGCAGGTAAACGATGCCGAAGCCGAACGAGGCGGTGAACTGCCGGCCCCACGTTTGGCTGAACAGCGCGGCGGACTGCTTGATCGAGCCGATCGGGCCCGTGCCCTGCGCCACCATCACGGGCACCACGAAGAACGTCATGTAGGCCCACACACCGCCGACCATCGCAATCGCGATGCGGCCGATGAAGTTGTCCGTGCGGTCGCGGAGCGCCTGCAGGATGAGGCCGACCGTGGCGGAGATGAGCGCCCACCCGGCCAGCGCCGGCAGGTGCGAGGATGCGGCCTTCAGGCCGTACCCCACGTTCGGGTCGCCACCGCGCAGCCGGAGCATGGCGGAGGCGATCAGCGCGGTGTTGAAGAACAGCACGACGAACGTGACCGAGAACAGCATCCCGAAGCCGAGCACCGCGTCCACCACCGTGAGGGACTGCTCCGCCCCGGTCGTCGTCGCCGCATCGACGCGGTCGAGCGTCCCCATCGACGCGCCCAGCCCGACGAAGCCGAGCGACACCACGATCGCGCCGATCGCACCGAGGATCGGGAACAGCACCAGCTCGCGGTCCTTCATCAGGACGCGCCAGGAGGCCTTCATGAGTTCAAACGTGTGACCAATAGTTGCGAACATATGGCCAGTATACACAGTCTCAACGCGCGCAAGGCTCGCCGTTCACCGGCCCCGCTCGGTCGGGTTGAGGCGCACCGGTAGGATGGGCTGATGGACGGATTCATGGGCCTCGAACGGACCGACTGGGTGGAGATCGCGCGCGCGCTGGCGGTCGTCGCCGGCGGCATCGCCGTGGCGTGGCTCCTCGGGCGGCTCGTCCGAGGCGTCGTCCACCGGCTGACGCACAGCAGCGAGAGCACGCTGGACGATGTCCTGGTGCGTGCGCTGCGGCCGCCGTTGACCGCGCTGATCGTGCTGCAGGCGGCCGCGATCGGCTTCCGCACCATCTCGGTGTGGCAGCCGCACCACGACCGTGCGGACCGCGTCTGGCTGGCCCTGACGGTGCTCATCGTCACGCTCGCGGTGCAGCGGGCCATCTCCGCCCTGCTCACGTGGTACTCGACGAGCCCGAGCCAGCGTCTCGGCACCCGCCTGAACGCACGCTCGCTGCCGCTGGTGCGGCGCGCGGTCAACATCGCCGTGCTGCTGATCGGCGGCATCATCGTCCTCGATGCGCTCGGGGTGCAGATCAGCCCGCTGCTCGCCGGCCTCGGCATCGGCGGCATCGCGGTCGCGCTCGCGCTGCAGCCGCTGCTCGCGAACGTCTTCGCCTCCTCCTACATGCTCTCGGACGCCTCCGTCCGCGTCGGCGACCTCGTGGAGATCGAGGGCGGCGTGGTGGGGACGGTGGAGGACATCGGCTGGCGAGCCACGCGCATCCGGTCCTTCGACAACAACGTGGTGCTGATGCCGAACTCGAAACTCGCGGACGCCACCATGACCAACTACAGCGCCGCGGATGCTCAGTCGGACGCGCGCGTTTTGGTGGGCGTGTCGTACGAGTCCGACCTGGAACAGGTGGAGCGCGTCTGCCTGGAGGTGATGACGGCGCTGCGCGACGAGCACGCGGCAGCCGTGAAGACAGCCGACCCGGTGATGCGCTTCACCGCGTTCGGCGAGTCGAACGTGGAGATCCTGCTGAAGATGCGCGCCGTGAACTGGGGGGACTCGTTCGCCCTCCGACACGACCTGATCAAGCGCCTCCACGCCCGGTTCGTCGAGGAGGGCATCGTCATCAACTACCCGGCGCGCCGCCTGCTCCTGCACGCGCAGGACGCGAGCGCCCTCGTACGTTCCGCGCCCGAGGCGTAGGCGGGCACCCCCACGACAGACGCAGAAGGGGCCGGGCGAATCGCCCGGCCCCTTCGTTGTTGCGTGCGAGGCGGCGCTAGCCGCGCGGCAGGCCCAACCCGCGGGTCGCGATGATGTTGCGCTGGATCTCGGAGGTCCCGGCGGCGATCGTCGCGGACACGGACGTCAGGTAGTTGCCCGTGATCTTGCCCTCCAGGGGCGCACGCGGGTCCTGCTTGTCGTAGATGTTCGCGTACAGGCCGAACACCTTCGTGCCGGTGTTGGCGATCCGCTGCGACATCTCGGACGCGAACAGCTTCGACACCGAAGCCTCGTGGTTCGGGATCAGGCCGCGGTCCTGCATCGAGATGATGCGGAACGAGAAGTTGAACATGACCTCGGTCTCGACGTAGCGGTCGACCAGGTTGAGGCGGTTGGCCGCCGCGCCCGGGGACTTCGCCTTGCCCTCCTCCGTCTTCATGTAGGAGGTGAGCGAGTCCAGCGTGCGCCGGGCGGAGACCGCGCCGGTGATGTTGGAGCGCTCGAAGTCGAGCAGCGTCATGCCCACGTACCAGCCGCGGTTCTCCTCGCCCACGCGGTTGGAGACCGGGACACGGACGTCCTCGAAGAACGTCTCGTTGAAGTGGTGGCGGCCGCTCATGTCGATCAGCGGGCGGATGGTGATGCCCGGCGTGTGCTTGTCCATGAGCAGGAAGGAGATGCCGCGGTGCTTCGGCGCGTCCGGGTCCGTGCGGGTGAGCACGTACAGCCAGTCCGCGTGGTGCGCGAGCGACGTCCAGATCTTCTGGCCGTTCAGCACGTACTCGTCGCCGTCGCGGATCGCGCGCGTCTGGAGCGACGCGAGGTCAGAGCCGGCGCCCGGCTCGGAGTAGCCCTGCCGCCAGTCCACCTCGCCCGAGAGGATCTTCGGGAGGTGCTCCGCCTTCTGCTCCGGGGAGCCGTGGACGATGAGCGTGGGGCCCAGCTGAGAGACGCCCTGGCCGCCCACCGGGGGCGCGCCGGAGATCGCCATCTCCTGCTTGAAGATGAACTGCTCCATCGGGCTCAGGCCCGCGCCGCCGTATTCCTTCGGCCAGTGCGGGGCGACCCAGCCCTGCTTCGCCAGCGCCTCGGTCCACTGCTTCGCAGCGTCGCGCGCGACGGGGTTCTCGTTCTTGCGGTCGCGCTCCCAGTCACCCTCGCCGTCCTGGTAGCGCTCCGGGAGATCGTTCTCGATCACCGAACGCACCTTGGCGCGGAAGGCCGCCTGCTCGGCGTTGTCGCTCCAGTCCATCGTCGTTCCCCTCACCCTTGGCCGGCCGGGGCGGCTCGGCAGTCGGCAGGCATTCTAGTCCCATCGCGCCCGTTCGTGCGTACCGGGTGTATGCCGGCTCCTGGCGGTCGGGTGCGTCGCTGCCGCCGAAAGGCGCTGATAGCATGGGAGCGTCGAAGGGTGACCGGTATGCCTCACACGATCCTCCTCGCCGAGCCCCGCGGCTTCTGCGCCGGCGTGGTGCGCGCGATCGACGTGCTGGACCAGGTGCTGGACCGCGCGGACGGCCCGGTCTACGTCTTCCACGAGATCGTGCACAACCGTTATGTCGTGGATTCCTTCCGTCAGCGCGGCGCCGTCTTCGTCGACTACGTCCACGAGGTGCCGCAGGGCGGGCGCATCGTCTTCTCCGCGCATGGCGTCTCGCCGGCCGTGGTGCAGGAGGCGAAGGACCGCAACCTCAGCATCATCGACGCCACCTGTCCGCTCGTCACGAAGGTGCACCTGGAGACCCGCAAGGCCGCGAAGGATGGCTACGACATCCTCCTCGTGGGGCACGAGGGCCATGACGAGGTGGAGGGGACGAAGGGCGAGGCGCCGGCGCTGACCCGCGTGGTCGACTCCGCCGCGGACGTGCAGGCGCTCGGCACGCCGGAGCGCCCGATCTTCGTCGTGACCCAGACCACGCTGTCCGTGGACGACACCGCCGAGACGATCCAGGCGATCCAGGCGCGCTTCCCGGACGCGGAGATCCGCAACGACATCTGCTATGCGACGACCAACCGGCAGTCCGCCGTGAAGGAGATCGCGGAGCGCGCCGACCTCGTGATCGTGGTCGGCTCCGCGAACTCCTCCAACTCCGTCCGCCTGTGCGAGGTCGCAAAGACGATGGGCACCCCGGCGTACCGCGTGGACGGGATCGAGGAGATCGACCCGGCCTGGTACGAGGGCGTGGAGGTGGTCGGCCTGACCGCTGGCGCGTCCGTGCCGGACGAACTGCTCGAGCCGATCATCGAGGACCTGCGCCGCCGCGGCGTCACGAAGGTGGAGCCGGTGATCGTCGCGCGGGAGACCGTGGAGTTCCGCCTGCCGGCGGAACTCGAGGCCCGCTGACACCTCGGTCGTCTCAGCGGATGCGGTAGCCCACGCCGCGCACGGTCTGGATCACGTCCCGCGCGCCCGCATCCTTCAACTTCGCCCGCAGCCGGGAGACATGCGCCTCCACGAAGTTGCGCGATCCGAGCGTCTCGTACCCCCAGATGCGGCGGGAGAGCTCGTCCGGCGTCACCGTGATGCCGCGCCGCTCCAGCAGCACGCACAGCACGGCGAACTCCTTCGGCGTGAGGCGCAGCGGCTGGCCGTCCAGCGTCGCCTCCTGCATCTGGCGGTGCAGCACCAGCCCGCCCGGCCCCGCCAGCGCCTCGAACGCCGCGGGCGAGGGCGGCACGCGGCGCAGCAGCGCGCGCACGCGGCGCTGCAACTCCTCCATCTCGACCGGCTTCACGAGGTAGTCGTCCGCGCCGAGGTCGAAGGCGGCCACGCGGTCGTCCAGATCGCCGGCGGCGCTCATCATCAGCACCGGCACCTCGCTCCGCGCGCGGACCTGGCGGAGCACCTCGAACCCGGACATGCCGGGGAGGCTCACATCCAGGATCACGAGCGCAACGGAGTCCTCCGCCAGCACCTCCACCGCGCGCTCGCCGTTGGGCACGCCGCGGCCGTGCCAGCCCGACTCGGTCAGCAGACCGAGCACGGCGGTGCGGATGCGTTCGTCGTCTTCCACCACCAGGATGCGAGCGCGGTCGCCCACCCCGTCGCCCAGGAGCGTCATCAATCCCTACCGAGTCTGTAGGTGGCGTGACGGAACACGCCGCTACTGGCCTCGGCAGCGCACCCCCTCAGGGCGCCGCGTTGCGGCTCGGATCATGCACAACCGCCGCCCGCCGGTTGTCGCGCCTTCGACATCACACGGGAAGCGCCCCGAACGCCCGAGGGGCATTCGGTTATCCGCCAGAATAGCAGCGACATCCGGGAAGTCCGAACGCTCTAGTCTGACGTTCCTCTGACCTTACCCAGGAACTCCAGCAGCAGCGCCCGGTACTCCTCCCGCGCGAGGCGGTACACGCCGTGTCCGGCCTCCGGGAAGATGTGCAGCCGCGCACCAGGGATCACGCGCGACATCACCACCGAGCCGCCTGCCCCCGCCACCTCGTCCTTGCCGCCGGCGACGATCAGCGTCGGCGCGGTGATGCGGTGCAGGTACGGCGTCATCGGGTGCTCCCGCAGGGAGGCGGTCGCGCGCGCCTGCGCGACGTACGAGTCGAGGTGCTCCGGCTTCACCGAGGGGATCTGGGGCGCCGCCGCCACGGTGCGGTGGCCCTCGAACGCCGGGCGGATCTCCCGGCCCTCCACCGCCTTCGCGCCGAGGCGCGCGAGTTCGCCGCGCAGGTACCAGTTCTCGCTCGCGAGGACGTTCGTCTCGCTCGATGAGGAGTCGAGGACGAGCGCGTGCACGCGCTCCGGGAAGTCCAGCGCGAACCGCTGCGCCAGGACCCCGCCCCACGAGACGCCGAAAATGACGGCGCGCTCCACCGCGAGCCGGTCCAGCAACTGCGCAAGGTCGGCGGCGTAGCGCGGGAGCGAGTATTTCGCGGCCCCGGGCGACCGGCCAAGGCCGCGCTGGTCCCACGAGATCGTGCGGAGGTGGCCGGCGTACCAGTCCATCTCTTCGCGCTCGAAGGACTCGCTGTTGCTGCCCAGGCCGTGGCAGTAGACGTACGTCAGCGGGCCGGATCCGCGCTCCTCGTAGTGGACGGTCGCCTCATCGAGGTCGATGAGCGGCATGGTGCATCATCCCTTCCGAGGGGAGATGCTCCGCCGGTCAGCCGGCGCACTCCCGCTCTACCAGCGCCTCATACTCCTTCTGGAGCCGTTCGACCAGCGGATGCGGCGTCTCCGGTGCGCGCCACAAGACCGGATCGCACGCCGGCGGTGCGCCCTCGATGCTCGCGACGGGGCGCAGGCCGGCGACGCTGCTCGTGAGGAACACCGCGCCGGCACGCCCGAGGTCGGACGGCGTCACGTCCTCCTCGACAGCCACGATCGCCAGGCGCTGCGCCAGTTCCAGCACCACTGCACGCGTCACGCCGGGCAACGCGCCCGACTCCAGCGAGGGCGTGACGAGCCGCTGTCCCTGCACCAGGAAGACGTTCGCTGTCGCGCCCTCCGCGATGCGCCCCGCGCGGTCCAGCATCAGCGCGTCGTCCGCGCCGGCCTCGTGCGCCTCGGCGCGTGCGAGGAGGTACGGGAGGAACTGCGCGTGCTTCGCGCTCCGCAGCGATCGGCGCTGGTCGACGCGGACGGTGGAGATGCGCAGACGCGCCGGCGAGGGCGGCGGCCCGAGGGCGTCCGCCGTCACCACCACGTTCGGGTCGCGGGCGACATCCAGGTCGGGCGCGTGTCCGCTCCCCGGGGTGACGGTGAGCCGCACGCTCGCCTCGGTGAGCGCGTTCGCCGCCAGCGTTTCGTCGATCGCGCGGCGCAGCAGGTCGCGCGCCGGGGGCGTCGCGCGCAGGCCGGCGACGCCGCGCTCGAGGCGGTCGAGGTGCGCGTCCAGCCGGAAGACACGGCCATGACGCGCGAGCATGGTCTCGAAGCAGGCCGCGCCGTAGCGGAAGCCGAAGTCGTCGATGGAGACGCGGGCCTCCTCGCGCGGGACGGTGGCGCCGTTCAGCCACGCCATCCCTGGGCTCACGCGGCGCCTCCGCCCGGCTCATCCGGCAGCGTCACGCCCAGTGCGCGCGCCATGCCGCGGGCCTTGTGCAGCGTCTCGGCGTACTCCGAGTCGGGACGCGAGTCGTGCACGATCGCGCCGCCGACGTGGAAGCGCGCAACGCCGTCCGCGAGCGTGATCGTGCGGATCGCGATGTTCAGGTCGAGGTGCCCGTCCGCGGACACATAGCCGATGGAGCCGCAGTAGACGCCGCGCGTATGCGGTTCGAGTTCGTCGATGATCTCCAGCGCCCGCACCTTCGGCGCGCCGGAGATGGAGCCGCCCGGGAACGTGGCGCGCAGCAACGCCTCCAGCCCGACCTCCTCGCGGCGCGTCCCCTCCACGATGGAGACGAGGTGGTGGACGTGCCGGTAGGTCTCCAGCGCCGCGAAGCGCGGCACGCGCACGCTCCCCGCCTCCGCGACGCGGCCGAGGTCGTTGCGTTCGAGGTCCACGATCATGACGTGTTCCGCGAGGTCCTTGCGGCTCGCGCGCAGTTCGTCTGCGAGCGCCGCATCGGCCTCCCGCGTGCGGCCGCGCGGGCGCGTCCCCTTGATCGGCCGCGTCTCCAGCCGGTCGCCCTCCGCGAGCAGGAATCGCTCCGGCGATGACGACAGCACCTCCACGCCGCCAAACGCCCCCCGCAGGTCGAGGTAGGCGGCAAACGGCGCGGGACTGGCGGCGCGCAGCCGCCCGTACACCTCGAAGCCGTCCTCCGCGAGCGGGAGCGAGAAGCGCTGCGCCAGGTTCACCTGGTAGATGTCACCCGCCGCGATGTACGCGCGCGCGCGCTCCACCACCGCCTCATACCCCTCGTACGTCATGTTGGAGGCAGGCGCCGCACGCCCGGACACCCGGGCGCCAACCGGCGCCTCGCAGGGCCGCGCATCGAGGCGCGCACGCAGCGCCGCAACGGCATCAGGCCGCCCGGCGAGCCATCCACGGTCCTGCTCGTGATCCCACACCAGCGCGGCGTCGTACCAGCCGAACGCCAGCGCCGGCACGCCGGTGTCGTCGACCGTCGTCGCCGGGAGCCGCTCGACCTCGCGGCCGAGTTCGAAGCCGAGGTAGCCGATCGCGCCGCCGACGAACGGGAGCCCGGTCACGCCGCCGGTGCGCGGCTCCGCCTCGACCAGCGCGGCGAAGGCATGCAGCGCGCCACCCTCCAGGCGGCGCGGGCCGCACGGCCCATCGAGGAGGACCTCGCCCGCGTAGGCGGTCACCGTCCAGCGCGGATCGCTCGCGACGATCGACCAGCGGCCGGTCTCCGCGTGCTCCAGCGCGGAGTCGAGCCACGCCAGCCCGGGGCGCCCGCGCAGCCGCTGGGCCGCCTCCACGGGGCCGCACGCGATCCACGGCTCCACGAGGAGTGCGGGGGTCTGGCGGGCGGCGACGGACGGGGCGGGGGCGGCTGGCATCTGGCCTCCATTGTAGTCCCGCGCACGGGCGCGGCCGCCTTGCGCCCGCCGACGTGCGCCCACCCGGCCGCCCGCCTAGGCTCGATCGATGGGGACGTGGGTGCGTCGTCTGGGTGGGTTGGCGTTCGTCGCGAGCCTCGCGCTCGTCGGCTACGCGACGCTCACGCCGAACCCCGCGAGCGGCGGCACGCCGGACTGGCTCGCGCACGTCATGCTGTTCGCCGCGGTCGGCGGCAGCGCGGTCGTCGCCCTCGCCGATCCCGCTCGTCCCGGTCGAGGCGCGCTCGCGGCGCTCGTGATCGCCGCCGGGCTGGGCGCGCTGACGGAGGCGGCCCAGTGGCCGCTGGAGACGCGCAGCCCGGCCGTGCACGACCTGGTCGCTGACCTCGTGGGGGCCGTCCTGGGCGTCGCGCTCGGACTCGGCGTCGTCCGCCTCGAGCGCGACTAGCGCGAGGCGTCCGCGTACACGCGCATCCCGTAGTCGTTGTAGCGGCGCTCCGGCCCCAGCGAGGAGCGCGCCGCGACGCGCGCGACCTTGACGTGGTGCCGCCACGATCCACCCCGGGAGGCGCGGCGTGGCCGCGCCTCGTCCTCCTCGGGGCCGCGGGGATCGATGATCGGCGCGGAGGCCGCCCGGCCCGCGTACTCCTGTGGGTCGTACCAGTCGCTGCACCACTCATGGACGTTGTCCGCCATGTGGTACAGGCCGAACGCGTTGGGCTCCGACGTACCGACGGGATGTGGACGGTCGGCGCCCTTCGACCCCAGGCCGTGGACGCCGGTGTCCCACGGCGCGTCACCCCACGGGTAGAGGACGTCCGGCACGTCGCCGCGTGCGGCGTACTCGCGCTCCGCCTCCGTGGGCAGGCGACAGGCGCGGCCGGTCACCTCGGACAGCCACGCGCAGTAATCGACGGCGTCGAACCAGGAGACGGAGACGACCGGGCAGTCGTCCTGCATGAAGCGCGCGTTGCCCCACTCGCCCGGCGGCTCATGCCCCGTCGCTTCGAGGAACGCGCGATACTCCGCGTTCGTCACGGGCGTGAGCGCGACAGCAAACGGCCCCACGACCACCTCGTGCACCGGCTGTTCGTCCGTGCGCTGCGTCGATCCCATCAGGAAGCGCCCGCCGGGCAGTTCGACGAACGGCGTGGCACCGGGCCCCTCGCGGAGCAGACGGACGATGCGAGGGTCTCGGGCGTCCTCGGCCATGCTCGGATGCTAGCAGCCGTCCTCCACCTCACTCGATACGTACCGGATGCTTGTGCGAAATTGCACACACGTCCCCGGTGAGTATGATGCTGGTGCGGCGCATTGCTTCCGGCACTCACCGGCGGCGGAGCGCATGCTCGGACGGGGGACGTGCAGACCGATGCCGATCGACATTCCTGACGTCGTCATCGACCGCCTGCCGCTCTACTACCGCCTGCTCGCGCGCCTGGAACTCGAGGGCCGCGCTGTCGTCTCCTCGCAGGAACTCGGCGCTGAACTCGGCGTCACCCCCGCGCAGATCCGCAAGGACCTCTCCTACTTCGGTCGCTTCGGCAAGCAGGGACGCGGCTATTCCGTCGCCCGGCTGACCGAAGAACTGCGCTCGATCCTGGGCCTGGACACGCGCTGGAAGGTCGCCGTCATCGGCATCGGCCGCCTCGGCCGCGCCATCGCCTCTTACCCGGGGTTCGAGGGCCAGGGCTTCGACATCGTGGCGATGTACGACGCGAACCCGAAGGTCGTGAACACCGACATCGACGGGCGCATCGTGAAGAGCGTGGAGCACCTGGAGTCCGACCTCCGACGCCACCCCGTGGACATCGGCATCGTCGCCGTCCCGAGCGAGGTCGCGCAGGACGTGGTGGACACGCTGGTGCACGCCGGGGTACACGCGATCCTGAACTACACCCCGCTCCGTGTGCAGGTGCCGGACGGCGTGGAACTGCGCCACATCAACCCGGTGCTCTTCCTGCAGAGCATGACCTACCACCTGAAGCAGGTGAAGAACAGCCGCTGACCGCGGCCGTTCGCTCGTACGGTCGCGCCGCTACCGGCTCATCTCCCCGATCAGCGACTCCTCCTCCGTCGGCAGCGACCGCTCGATCACATCGATGTAGTCGAGGGCGATCCCGGCGCCCTTCGCCACGCATCGCAGCGGGTCGTCCGCCACGTGCACGGGGACGCCCGTCTCCTGGAGGATCAGTTCGTCCAGGCCGCGCAGCAGTGCGCCGCCGCCGGTCAGCACGATCCCGCGGTCGATGACGTCCGATGCGAGTTCGGGCGGCGTACGCTCCAGCACCCGGCGCGAGGTCTGGACGATCGCGCCGAGGTGCTCCTGGATCGCCTGCGTCACCTCGGAGGAGCGAAGCGTGATCGTGCGCGGCAGGCCGGTGATCTGGTCGCGGCCGCGCACGCCGGTCACCAGCTCCGGCTCCAGCGGCACGGCGGAGCCAATCGCGATCTTCACTTCTTCCGCCGTGCGCTCACCGATCACGAGGTTGTGGCGGCGCTTGATGTACTGCGCGATCGCGTCGTCCAGCCGGTCGCCGGCGATGCGGACCGATTCGCTCGCGACGATGCCGAAGAGCGAGATCACGGCGGCCTCCGTGCGGCCGCCGCCGATGTCGATCACCATGTGCCCGCGTGGGCTGCCGACGGGGATCTCCGCGCCGATCGCGGCGGCGAGCGGCTCCGGGATCAGGTGCGCGGGACGCCTCGCGCCGGCCGCCTCCGCGGCGTCGCGCACGGCTCGCTGCTCCACGCCGGTCACGCCCACCGGCACGCAGATCATCACCTCCGGCCGGACGATGTTGAACCGGCCGACCACGCGGGCGATGAAGTAGCGGAGCATCGCCTCCGTGATCAGGTAGTCCGCGATCACCCCGTCACGCATCGGCCGGATGACCTGGATCGAGCCCGGATGCCGGCCGATCATCGCGCGCGCCTCGTTGCCCACGGCGACCACGGTGTTGTCACGCTCGGCGATGGCGACGACCGCGGGTTCGTCGAGCACGATCCCGCGTCCCTGCTCGGAGACCAGGATGTTCGCGGTGCCGAGGTCGATGCCGATGCGCTTGCTGAACATGCGTCTCGCGCCCGCCGCAGGCGCGGCTCCGACTGTGGATAACTCTGGTGGGGTGGCAGGGCCGGCGGAGCGTAGCGCCTGAGCCGGGAGACCGCACGCTCACGCGCGATCGTGATGGTGCGCGGCGGGCCTACACGCGCTCGATGTCCGCGCCGAGCGAGGTCAGCCGCGCCTGCAGGTCCGCGTAGCCGCGGTCCAGGTGGCCGATGTCATGGATCGCCGTCTCGCCCTCGGCGGCGAGGGCGGCGACCACCACCGCGGCGCCCGCGCGGATGTCCAGCGCGCGCACCGTGGAGCCGGCGAGCCGGGCGGGGCCTTCGATGATCACCGAGTCCCCACCGATGATGATGCGCGCGCCCAACTTTCGGAGTTCGTTCACGTACAGCGTGCGGTTGTCGTACACCCGCTCGTGCACCAGCGAGACGCCCGCCGCCTGCGTGAGCGCCGCCGCCATCGGCGGGTGGAGATCGGTAGCGAAGCCGGGGTACGGGACGGCCTGGACGTGCACGGCGCGGAGTTCGCCGGTGCAGGCGGCACGGATGCCGCGGCCGCTCTCCGCGTCCACCTCCATGCCCATCTCGCGCAGTTTCGCGGTCAGGCTGTCCATGTGGCCCGGGACGGCGTTCGTGACGCGCAGGTCGCCGCGCGTGGCACAGGCGGCGAGCAGGTACGTCCCCGCCTCCAGGCGGTCCGGGATGATGCTGAAGTCGGCGCCGTGCAGCGTGGGGACGCCCTCGATCTCCAGCATCGGCGTGCCCTGGCCGCGGATCTTCGCGCCCATCGCCACGAGCATGTCCGCGGCCATCTCCACCTCAGGCTCGGGCGCGGCGTTGATGATGACCGTGGTCCCCTCCGCCAGCGCCGCCGCGAACATCACGTTCACCGTGCCGAGGACGCTCGGATAGTCGAAGAACACGCGCGCCCCGCGCAGCCGCGGCGCGGTCGCACGGAAGGAGGGCCCTCGGCGCTCCACCTCCGCACCGAGCGCGCGGAAGCCCACGAAGTGGACATCGAGCGGCCTCGACCCGATCACGTCGCCGCCGGGCGGCGGGCACTCCGCCTCCCGTGCGCGGCCCAGCAGTGCCCCCATCACGAGGAAGGAGGCGCGCAACTTCGTGACGAGGTCAGGCGGCGGTGCCACGGAGGTCAGCACCGGCGTATGGAAGTGCAGCGTCTCGCCGCCATCTTCGGCGCGCACCTCCGTGCCGACCGCGCGGAGGATCTCGCACATCTCGGCGATGTCCGCGATGCGGGGGACGTTGCGGAGCGTGATCGGCTCGGCGGTCAGCAGCACCGCGGAGACGGCGTACAACGCGGCGTTCTTGGAACCGGAGACGGTGATCTCACCCCGGAGAGGGGTACCGCCTCGGATCAGGTAGCGCTCCGGCATGACGCCTCCCGCCCGGCAGCATAGAGCGCCGGGATCGGGGACGCGAGCCGCGCGGAGGGCGCGGCTACTTCGGCGCGATGAACTCCACCATGCAGCGTCCGGAGACGCCGAGGGCGATCGGCACGAGGCCAACCACGGCGAGCGCCATGCCGGCGGCGCCCTCCATCACGGTGAACCCCACGACGATCAGGCCGACGCCAAGACCGATCCGCGCCAGCCGGCCGACTGGACTGTTCATGAACCCGACGAGTGTCTTCACGGCAGTCACCCTCTCCGCGACTGTGTCGCTGCCCGAAGCGTACGCGGGGGTGACGGGCCTGCGAGCCACCGGAAGTCCCCCAACGGCCGTGACGGAAGGCACACGCAACGACGCCCCGGGAAGCCGGGGCGTCGTCAGATTCGCTCGGTCCGAGGTGGTTACGGCCGGGAGGACGGGACCCCGGTGCGGCGGCGGCGGGCCACCTTGATGCGGGCCATGGCGCGCTGCATCGCGAACTGGGCGCGCAGCACGTCCAGGCCGCCGCGGAGGTCCACGTCACGCCCCTGCAGGCGGCGCTCGGCGCGCTCGCGGGCAGCCTCGGCGCGCTCGATGTCGATCGCCTCGGCCGCCTCGGCGGCGTCGGCCAGGATGCTCACCTCATCGTTGAGCACCTGGAAGAAGCCGCCGTGGATGGCAATGGCGTCCACGTCGTTGCCGGCGTAGACCAGCATCTCGCCGATGGCGAGGCTGGACATGAGGGCGGCGTGGTGCGGGAGCACCGTGATTTGCCCCTCGGCGGCGGGCACGACCAGCTTGGTCACATCGTCCCGTTCCAGGACGGTGCGCTGCGCCGTGACGATGCTGAGCTTCAGCGGCATCTCACACTCCTACCGGTCGTCCCGCGGGGGCCGCGGACGCGATTACGCGCCCTCGGCCGCCATGCGCTCGGCCTTCTCGACGGCCATGTCGATGTTGCCGACCATGTAGAACGCCTGCTCCGGGAGGGAGTCGTGCTTGCCCTCCAGGATCTCCTTGAAGCCGCGGACCGTCTCGGCGACCGGGACGTACTGGCCCGGGGTGCCCGTGAACTGCTCCGCCACGAACATCGGCTGCGACAGGAAGCGGTCGATGCGGCGAGCACGGGCGACCGTGCGCTTGTCGTCGTCCGACAGTTCCTCGATGCCGAGGATGGCGATGATGTCCTGCAGGTCCTTGTAGCGCTGCAGCGTGCGGACCACGCCACGGGCCACGTCGTAGTGCTCCTGGCCCACGACCAGCGGGTCCAGGATGCGGCTGTTGGAGGTTAGCGGGGAGATGGCCGGGAAGAGGCCCTGCTCCACGCGGCCGCGGTCCAGCGTGACCGTGGCGTCCAGGTGGCCGAACGTCGTCGCCACACCCGGGTCGGTGTAGTCGTCGGCGGGCACGTAGATCGCCTGGAAGGAGGTGATGGAGCCCTTCTTCGTGGAGGTGATGCGCTCTTCGAGCACACCAACCTCGGAGGCCAGCGTCGGCTGGTAACCCACGGCGGAGGGCATGCGGCCGAGGAGTGCGGACACTTCCATGCCGGCCAGGGTGTAGCGGTAGATGTTGTCGACGAACAGGAGGACGTCACGGCCCTCCACGTCGCGGAAGTACTCGGCCATGGTCAGGCCGGTCAGGGCGATGCGGAGGCGCACCCCGGGCGGCTCGTTCATCTGGCCGTAGACCAGCGCGGTCTTGTCGAGCACGCCGTTCTGGCGCATCTCGTGCCAGAGGTCGTTGCCCTCGCGGGAGCGCTCGCCCACGCCGGCGAACACGGACAGACCGCCGTGCTCAGTGGCGAGGTTACGGATCAGTTCGGTGTTGGTCACGGTCTTGCCGGTGCCGGCGCCGCCGAAGAGGCCGACCTTACCACCACGGGCCAGCGGGGCGACCAGGTCAACGACCTTGATGCCCGTCTCCAGCATCTGGGCGCTGGTCTCCTGGTCAGCGTACGCCGGGGCCGGGCGGTGGATCGCCCAGCGCTCGGTGTCGGCCGGGATCGCCTCACCGGGGTCGAGCACGTCGCCGATGACGTTGAAGATCCGGCCCAGCGTCTTGGGGCCGACCGGGATGGAGATCGGCGCGCCGGTGTCCTCCACCTTCGAGCCTCGGGCGAGGCCGTCCGTGGAGTCCAGGGCCAGCGCGCGGACCCAGTTGTTGCCCAGGTGCTGCTGCACCTCGGCCACCAGGTTCTTGCCGTTCATGTCGATGTTCACGGCGTTGTAGATGCCCGGGAGATCCCCGCTCGGGAACTCCAGGTCGACAACGGTGCCGATGACCTGGCGCACGATTCCGGATGCCATGTGTGCCTCCCGCCTTGCCGGCGTTGTTGTCTCTTACCCGTTGCTCTCGAGCGCGGCGACGCCGCCGACGATGTCGAGCAGTTCGCCGGTGATGCCCTCCTGGCGCGCCTTGTTGTAGGCGAGCGTGAGGTCACCGACCATTTCCTTCGCCGCGTCCGTGGCCTGCCGCATGGCGACCATGCGGGCAGACTGCTCGGAGGCGCGGGCCTCCAGCACGGCGGCGTAGATCTGCATTTCCACGAACCTCGGCAGCAGCGTGGCCAGCAGTTCCTTCGGCGACGGCTCGAAGATGAAGTCCACGGACTTCGCGTCGTCGCCGGCCGGCGGCTGCACCGGCAGGATCTGCTTGATCGTGGGCCGCTGTACGGCGGCGTTCACGAACCGCTGGTAGCCGATCATCACCTGGTCGACCTTGCCGGCCAGGAAGTCCTCCATCACCACGCGGGCGATGGGCCGGACATCCTCGAACGCGGGGAAGTCCCCCAACTCGCCAAACTCGGCCGTGATGTCGATGCCGGACCGGCGGAAGAAGTCACGCCCCTTGCGGCCGGCCGGGATCACGCTCACGCGCTCCACGTTCGGCTGGTGCTCCAGCAGGAGCCCCGCGCCGGCGCGGTTCATGTTGGAGTTGAGGCCGCCGGCCAGGCCGCGGTCCGCCGTGATGTGGATGTACGCGATGCTCTTGACCTCGCGCTGCTCCAGGAGCGGGTGCAGCGCCGCGGCGTCCGCGCCAGCGGTGACGGACGCCAGCTGCGAGAGCACGGCGTACATCTGGTCCGAGTACGGCCGGGACGCGAGCGCACGCTCCTGCGCGCGCCGCATCTTGGAGGCCGCCACGAGCTCCATAGCGCGCGTGACCTTCGCGGTGCTGCTCACCGACCTGATGCGGTCGCGGATCGCTCGAACGCTGCCGCCGCCCGCCATCCCGTATCTCCCTACGTCCCGGGGCCGAAGCCGCGGGTGCCCTGCTGTTCAGTCAGTCCGGTCAGCCTAGTAGGCGACCGAGGCCTTGAAGTCGACGATCGCCGCCTTCAGGCGCTCCTCGTCCTCCGCCGGCAGGTCGCCGGAGTCCGTGATCTTCTTCAGGAGGTCGGCGTTACCCGCGCCCATGTACTCGTGGAAGGCGCGCTCGAAGTCGGCGACCTTCTCCACGGGCACCTCGTCCAGGTAGCCGTTCACACCCGCGTACAGGATCGCGACCTGCTGGCCCAGCGTCAGCGGCTGGTACTGCGGCTGCTTCAGCAGCTCCGTCAGGCGCGCGCCACGGTTCAGCTGGCGGCGCGTCGCCGCGTCCAGGTCGTCCGTGCCGAACTGCGCGAACGCCTGCAGCTCGCGGTACTGCGAGAGGTCCAGACGCAGCGTGCCCGCCACCTTCTTCATCGCGCGGGTCTGCGCGGAACCACCCACGCGGGACACCGAGATGCCCGGGTTGGTGGCCGGGCGGATGCCGGCGTTGAAGAGGTCCAGCTCCAGGAAGATCTGGCCGTCCGTGATGGAGATGACGTTGGTCGGGATGTACGCGGAGACGTCACCGGCCTGCGTCTCGATGATCGGCAGCGCCGTCACCGAACCGCCACCGAGCTCAGGCGTCACGCGCGCGGCGCGCTCCAGGAGGCGGGAGTGCAGGTAGAACACGTCGCCCGGGTACGCCTCGCGTCCCGGAGGGCGGCGGAGCAGCAGGGAGACCTCGCGGTAGGCCCACGCGTGCTTCGTCAGGTCGTCGTACACCACCAGCACCGCGCGGCCCTTGGCCATGAAGTACTCGGCCATGGCGGCGCCCGCGTACGGGGCCAGGTACTGGAGGGCGGCGGACTCGGAGGCGGACGCGGTCACCACGATGGTGTGGTTCATCGCGCCGTACTGCTCGAGGATGGCGACGGTCTGGGCGACCTTCGCTTCCTTCTGGCCCACCGCGACGTAGATGCAGATCACGTCCGAGTGCTTCTGGTTGATGATCGCGTCCACGCCGATGGCGGTCTTGCCGATCGAGCGGTCGCCGATGATCAGTTCGCGCTGGCCGCGCCCAAGCGGGATCATGGCGTCGATCGCCTTGATGCCGGTCTGCAGCGGCTGGTTCACGCCCACGCGGGACACCACGTCCGGGGCAATCTTCTCCAGCGGGTAGGTCTCCGTGGCGTTGACCGGGCCCTTGCCGTCGATCGGGTCGCCCAGCGGGTTCACCACGCGGCCGATGAGCACCTCACCCACGGGGACGGACGCGACCGAGCCGGTCGTCCGGACCTCGTCGCCTTCCTTCACCTTGGTGTAGTCACCCATGATGATGGCGCCGACGGTCTCCTCTTCGAGGTTCAGCGCCAGGCCACGGATGGGCCGGCCGGACTCGTCCGTGGCGCTGAACTCGATGAGTTCGGACGCCTGGCACTGGCCCAGGCCGTGGATGCGGGCGATGCCGTCACCGGTCTCGATGACCGTGCCGACGTTCGCGGCAGTCGCCGTGGCGTCGAAGTTCTCGATCTGCTCCCGCAGGATGGATGCGATTTCTTCTGCTCGTACGGCCATCGCTCTACCTCAGCGTTCTCTCGCCGCGCGTGGCGGCGTGCGTGATGTTCGTCTCGCCGCCCCCTAGGAGGCGGCGCGCTCCAACGTGGACCGCAGGCCGCGAAGCCGCGTCCGCGTGGAGCCGTCCAGCATCTCATCCCCGATGCGCAGGACGAGCCCGCCCAGGATGGCGGGGTCCGTGCGCGTCTCGAGGACGATGCGCCGGCCGGTGTTCTGCTCCAACTGCCGCTGGACCTGCGCCCGGCGGTTCTCGTCCAGGTCCACGGCGGTGGTCACCACCGCGCGGACCACGCCCCGCTCCTCGTCCACCAGTTCGCGGAAGTAGTCCGCGATGGAGGTACCGAGGGAGAGGCGGCCCTTCCGCCGGAGCAGGCGGAAGAGGTTCAACTGCTTCGCCGTGATGCCCGGCAGGACGGCCCGGACAATCCCGGTGAACTTTTCGTCCGTCATGCCGTCCGCCTGCAGCGCGTCCACATGCCGTGGGTTCGCGGTGAGCGCGGACAGCGCCTCCAGCGCCTCAGCCCAGCCATCGACCGCCTGCTCGTCGCGGGCGATCGCCATGGCAGCCAGGGCGTAGCGGCGGCCGGCGACATCACGTGTACCGGACATCTAGTTGCGCCCGTCCCGTCCGAACGTGGAGTCGACCAGCACCTCGTCGATCAGCCGCTGGTGGGCGGCGCCGTCGATGGACTGGCCCACCACGCGCTCGGCCGCGCGGATCGTCAGGTCCGCGAACTCGGAGCGCAGGGACTGGATCGCCTGTGCGCGCTCCGCCTCGATCTCCTGCCGGGCCCGGGCGACGATCTGCTCCGCGTCCCGACGGGCCTGCGACTCCAGCTCCTCGCGGAGCCGGTTCGCCGTGTCCTGGGACCGGGAGACGATGTCGCGGGACTCCGCGCGCGCCTGCTCGAGGATGCGGCGGGACTCCTCCTGGCTGCTCTCGGCGGCGTGCGCCGCAGCCTCGGAAGCCTTCAGGCCGGCCTCGATCTTCTGGCGACGCTCATCCAGGACGCGCAGGAACGGCTTCCAGAGGAAGAGCCGCAGCGCGATCAAGATGATCCCGAAGTTCACCAGCTGGGAGATGAGTCCCGGCAGGTTCACACCGAGCGCGGCGATGCCCTCCACGTCCTCCGCAGCGGAGGCGACGACGGGCAGCGCGGCCGCCGTAACGCCGAGGGCAACCGCAGCCGCACGACGCCGTGCAGCGGCGGACCATCGGCGGGGCGAGTGCGTCAGCATCATCACTGGTTCGCTCCTCGCTGGGATGAGCGGGATGGACGCGCGGCCGGCACCAGGCCAGACCGCGCGTCCCACGTCATCCGCGATAGTTCCTTCGGCCCGTCCTAGAAGACGAAGCCGATCAGGATGGCGACGACCAGGGCGTAGATGCCGATGGCCTCGGCGAACGCGACCGTCAGGATCATGTTGGTCTGGACGGCGCCGGCGGCCTCCGGGTTGCGGCCCAGGGCCTCCATGGCCTTGGAACCGATCATGCCGATGCCGAGCGCCGGGGCGATGGAGCCAACGCCCATCGCGATGGCCGCGGCCAGGTACTTCATGGAGTTCGCAGAGAACTCGTTGTCCGCAGCAGCCGCGGCAGCTTCCTGCGCACCGGCAACACCGCTAAACGCCAGGAACAGCGCCCCGGTGATGGCCGTCACGACCAGCGAACGACGTGCAACCTTCATCTATGTTCCTCCCCCGGACTGCCCGGCGGAGCCGGGATTACCACGGATGACTGACTCGAACTTGCTATCCCACGGCGCTTAGTGCGCCGCGTGGTGCGCCTCACCATGACCGTGCTCGTCATCGTGCTCGTCGCCGTGGTGCGAGATGACAGCCATCATCGCGAACACCAGCGTGAGCACCGCGAACACGAACGCCTGAATCGTGCCGACAAAGATCTCCAGGCCGTAGAACGGCAGGATCAGGATGAATGGCGTCAGGAACGTCATCATCAGCATCAGCACGCTGCCGGCAAAGATGTTGCCGAACAGACGGAACGTGAACGAGACGATACGCGAGAACTCCGACACGAGCTCAAGCAGGCCGACAAAGATGTCGATCAGGCCCAGCGGGCCCTTCTTGAACACCGCGCCGAAGGCGAAGAACTTCGACAGGTAGCCCGGGCCCAGCGACTGCAGGCCCCAGAACTCCACGAACAGGAAGGAGAAGATCGCGATCGCCAGCGGCGCCGTGATGTCCGTGTGGACCGGGCGGAACACGCCGCGGACACCACCGGAGAACGTGGTCTCGTCGCCGGACGGGGTGTACTCACCCTCTTCGAGGTGCAGGCTGTGCGCCATCTCCTCGGACAGCACGGGGACTTCCCCGGCCTTCTTGTTCACGGTGTCCGGCGTCAGCGGCACGTAGGCCACGGAGCCAATGAGCGGCAACTCGGTCTGCGACATCACGGACTGCTGATAGCCGTAGTCCGCGCGCGCCAGGCCCACGGTCTTCACGCCCGGCAGCAGCGCCAGCCAGTTGGAGACCAGGACGTAGAAGAAGATGGTCGCGACCAGCGGGAAGAAGCGGCGCGTGTTCTGCTCGCCGGCCACGGTAGAGCAGATGCTGAAGAAGCCGCTGAGCACCATCTCCACGAAGCCGGAGAAGCCGCGCGGCACCAGGCTCATCTTCGGCCCGGCCATCACGGCGATCAGGATCAGGACGAGCATGGTCATCCATGCGCTCGTCAGGGTGTTCGTGATGGTGAAGCCACCGACTTCCCAGAGGTGGTCCGGGGGAACGGTGATGTACGGCGGGGCGCCGCCCACGAAGATGAAGCCGACGAGGATGAGCGCGATGGCACCGAAGGCGATGAGCGCCGTCATTCCCGCCCCTTCCGGCGTTGCTGCCGTTCCACCCGCGCCATGACGTCCCGCAGACGCCGGTAGGCGTCATACAGGCCAATCATCATCCCCAGCACCAGCAAGACCAGCGTGAGGATGGGCCGCGTGTCAAAGCGTCCGTCCAGGTGGTTGCCCAGCAGCGCCCCGCCCACAATCCAGAAGGCGAGAGACGCGCCAACTCCCACGAGTTCGAACGCCGGTGAATTCAACATGGCCCGCTCGCGCAACCGCTGTTCTCCGGGCCGCGAGGAACCCTATCACCCCGAGATCGGTGGATCAACCGACTTGTGAGCGGCTGCACGAATCCACCCTGCTCCGCCGAAACGGCGGCGCTTACCCCTCGTTCTTGCCGAGGTCGTCCAGGTCGAGGCCCGCGACGAAGTCGCGGAACACGGCGAGCTTCTCAAGTTCTTCGGCGGTCGGCGGGACCGGCTTCGCGCCCTCCTCGTCCGCCTCGGGGTCCTCGTCGAGGATCACGCCGGCCCGGTCCATCACGTCGTCCGTGACGTAGATCGGGACACCGGCCCGCACGGCCAGCGCGATCGCGTCCGAGGGGCGCGAGTCGACGGCGAGGTCCTGCCCGGCCTGGTCCACGTGGATCGTGGCGAAGAACGTGTCTTCCCGCAGGTCGGTGACCTCCACCGAGGTCACGGAGCCGCCGAGGCCCTGGATCATCGAGAGCATCAGGTCATGCGATTGGGGCCGGGGCACCTGCACGTCCTGCAGGCGCAGGGCAATGGCGTCCGCCACGTCCGCACCCACCCAGATCGTCAGATAGCGGTCCGCTTCCTTCTCCTTCAGCACCACCACCCGGCGGTAGTGACGGAGCCCGACGCGGATCGAGTCGATGATCAGTTCTCGCAACGGAGACCCCCGGGGCCGCCCGATGACGGCGGCATGCGCTCGACGAGCGGACTTCGAGTGTAGGAACGGCCCGGAAAGGGCGTCAACGAACGGGCCCGGCGCGCCCGCAGGTTCAGCCCGGCTCGCTGCCGTACAGCGCCTGCTCCACGGCCGGATCGAGCGCCGCGCCCCGCGAGACGAACGCCTTCATCCGCTTTCGCAGCGTGGGGCGGTCGAGGATGACGCGGCGGTCGCACGTCAGGCAGCGCAGGCCGATGTCCGCACCCAGCCGCACCAGTTCCCACTCGTACCCGCCACACGGGTGCGGCTTCCGCAGCCGCAGCACGTCCCCCATGCGCAGGTCCATGGGGTCGAGCGGCGGGGTGGGGGTGGCCTCCGGGGCCATCGAGGTGCGCTCAGCCTCAGCGGGCGCGGGCGCGGTTGATCTCGTCGCGCAGGTCGGTCGCCGCACGGCGCGAGGCGTCCGCCCACCGCTCACCCTCGCGCGGCGCCGCGTACATCACGCCGCGCGAAGCGTTGACGATGATGCCGCCCCCGCGCGCGTCCAGCGCCGCCTGCACCGCCGCGGCCACTTCCGCCGACTGCGCGCCGACGCCGGGCATCAGGAACAGCAGGTCCGGGCAGATCTCGCGGATGCGCGCGGCCTCCGCCGGGTAGGTCGCGCCGACGACCAGGCCGATGTTGTCGTGCTCGTTCCATTCGTTGGCGAGGTAGGCGACGCGCTCGTAGAGCGGGTGCCCCTCCACCTGCAGGTCCTGCAGGTCCACCGCCCCGGCGTTGGAGGTGCGGCAGAGGAGGAACGCGTGCCGGTCAGCGCGCCGCAGGAACGGGTCCAGGCTGTCGCGACCGAGGTACGGGTTGAGGGTGACCGCGTCCGCCCCCAGCGAGTCGAACACCGCACGCGCGTACGCCTCCGCGGTGTGGCCAATGTCGCCGCGCTTCGCGTCCAGCAGCACCGGCACATCCGACGGGATGTACGCGATGAGGTCGCGGAGCAGCGTGATGCCCTCCGCCAGGTCGGGCTCGAAGAAGGCGATGTTCGGCTTGTAGCAGGCGACCAGGTCGGCGGTGGCGTCCACCAGGCCGAAGAGAAACTCGCGGGTGGTCAGCCCTGCCGGCAACTTCGTCGGGTCGGGGTCCAGCCCCACGCACAGCAGCGATTCGTTGCGGGTGGAGGCGTCCCGGAACTTGTCCCGGAAGGTGGCGGCGGCGGTCGTCATGGTCTCCCTCGGGCGCTAGCCGACAGGCCTCGCCACGCGGATCGGCGGCAGATCGGCGCCTGCGGCGCGCAACCGCTCCACGGTCTGTTCCAGCGCGGCCGCGTCCCCGGTAGCGTAACAGAGCACCTCGCACTCCGGCGCCAGGCTGTCGATGTGGTGGCCCGCCTGGTCGAGCACGAACAGCGTGCGGCGCGCGACGGCTTCGGCGGCGTCCACGACTTCCACCTCGGGCGGCAGCACGCGCGCCAGCACCGGGCGCAGCCAGCCGTAGTGCGTGCAGCCCAGCGCCACCGCGTCCGCGCCCTCCGCGACCGGCCCCTCCAGCACCTCGCGGAGCAGGCGCTCCACCCGCGGGCCGTCGATCTCCCCGGATTCCACGAGGTCGGCGAGGCCCGGCATGGGGATGTTCCACACGCGCGCCTCCCCCGCATGGCGCTCCTGGAGGCGCGCGAGCCGTTCGCCTCGCACCGTCCCCGGGGTCGCGAGCACCACCACGCGGCGGCTGCGGCTGCGCTCCACGGCTGGCTTCAGCGGCGGCTCCATGCCCACGATCGGCAGGTCGAACACCTCCCGCAGCCGTTCGAGCGCGGCGGAGGTGGCGGTGTTGCAGGCGACGACGATGGCGTTCATCCCGGCCGCCACAAGGTCGGCGACCACGGCGACGGAGCGCTCCGCGATCTCCTCGGGCTCTCGGATGCCGTACGGGAAGAACGCGGTGTCCGCGACGTAGCGAATCTCGAGGGCCGGCTGATGCCGGTGCAGCGCGGCGGCCACGGTCAGGCCGCCCACGCCGGAGTCGAAGATGCCTACTCGGGCCAGCATTCGTGCTCTCCGCGCGACCCCGCCCGGGAATCACATGCCGTCAGGCTACGCCTGCCGCGTCGCGCCCCGCAACCGCTAGAAGTCGTCCAGGGTGGGCCCCATGCGATCCGCGTCCGACCGGTCCTGCCGCTTCGCCAGTTCGATCTTGAGCGCGAACGCGTCGTCCCGGCTGATATGCCGCGACCCCGCCACCCGCTCTCGCAACTCTGGCGTCACGGGGACCGCGCGCTCCCACGCCTCCACCTCGCCCTCCAGCCGCGCGACCTCGTCGCCCGCGGGCAGGTGGCGCCCGTAGCGCGCCCGGTCGAACGCCACACCCACCGAGGTCAGCACGGGCCCGTCGAGCGTCCTCGCGGCGACCATGCCGAACTCGGACGGCGTCTCGCCGGGCAGACGCCGCAGGCCACGGTCGTCTGCGTCGCGCAACGTGCGGAGGAAGAGGCGGTAGATCGGCTGGGCGTTCGCCCATTCTGCGCGAGGGGCGGAGCGCCGCCCGGGGAGGATGCCCTGCAGGATCTCGCGGAACCCCGCCGGCTTCGCGCCGCCGAGCCCGCTGTGCGCCTCGATCACCTCGCGGCTGCGACCCCGCCGGCCGAACAGGAGCAGCGCGACGCGGTAGGCGACCCAGCCGAACGCGACCACGGCGAAGAACTTGGCGCCGTTGCCCACCGCCCGGGGCAGGCTCAGGCCGTCCCCCTCCGGCCGCTCGGCGTCCTCCGGGATCAACTGGAACTCGTAGATCCGCTCCAGCACGTTCGTGTGCACGGAGTCGGGGAGCAGGAACCGGAAGATCGTCTCGAGCACCCAGAAGATCGGGATCACGATGATCGCAAGCACCGCCTGGAACGCGCGCAGCGCCAGCCCGCCGCCGACCTCCAGGCCCGCGCCGATGTTCAGGTAAACCGCGACCCCGACGATCACCGAACCACCGAGGAGCATCGCCACCGTGCCACCCAGCGCCGAGGCCCACGCCGCCTCGCGACGCTCGCCCTCGGTCATCGCGGCGCGCGCGTGGTGCGCCACCGCCAGGCCGAGCGCGCCGAGGATGAACTGCGGCACCGTGAACCGCGCGAGCCCGCCGAGGCCGGCGAGCGCCGCTGAAGCGACCAGCCCGAGCGCGACGATGAAGCCGATCGTGAAGGAGCGCAGGACGCGCTCGAACGTCACGGTGCCACGCGCCGCCACCACGAACCGCAGCCACATGGCGACGAAGCCGGCGAACATCCCCGTCATCGTGCCGCCGTGCAGCCCGCTCACGTCCGGGTTCTGCACGAACGCGACGAGGTCCACGCCGGGCGCGAAATGCGGCGAGGGGTCGGCGAGGAAGCCGACGAACCCGCTCACGTCCCAGATGCGCACGTCGCCGCTGATCGCGAGGTGGAGGAAGAGGTTGAGCGCGGCGACGCTCCCGCCCAGCAGCACCATCGCGGCGGTCGCCGGCTCCATCTTCGCCCGTGTCACGGCGCGCATCACGGCGAACGCCGTCCCCGCCACCACGAGGACCAGCAGCAGCCCCGGCCCGGCCGGCGCCCCGGACGATTCGCGCACCACCGCGAGCGCCTCCTGCACCTCGTCCGGGCCGACCTGCGCATCGGCCACACCGAGCACCAACCGGCGCTCCAGGTCCTGCAGGTGGGCGCCCTCCGCCAGCATCGCGAAGATGCGGAAGCCCATGAACCACACGATCGCCTCGGTGGCGACGAACAGGGCATCGAGGAAGGGCTGACGCCAGCGGATCATGGCATCACCGGTTCCGGCGCGGCCATGATGCCCGCCTCGATCGCCTCGCGCTCCAGCACCGCCATCGTGGAGGAGACATCGGTGACCGGGATGCGCTCGAGGTGCTGCTGCCAGACGCCGGGCGAGGTCTTCAGGACGTGGATCCGGCGTCCCTCGGCGCGCAGGCGCTGGAGCGTGGCCGCCAGGTCCTCCGTCATCACCGCCGCCACCACCACCACCGTCGCCCCGCCCGGGAGCGGGTGCCGGGGATCCTCCAGCGCCGCGGACATCGCGGAGGTGGTGAACGCCGTGACGGTGGCCAGCGCCTCCAGGATCAGGTTCAACTGGTCCGGCCGCCGGCCGGCGCCGAGGAAGATCGTGCGGTCCGCGTCCGGGAACGAACCGTTCGCGACCAGCCCCACCGAGTAGTGCGCCTCCACCGCCCACCGCGCGACCGAGGCGGCGACGGCGATGCCCCGCTCCAGGAGCACCGGGTCGGAGCCCTGCCAGGAGTGCTCGAACGTCGGGATGTTCAGCGCCACGATCAGCGACTGCGACCGGCTCGGCTCGTACAGCCGCGACTGCAGCCGCCCGAGGCGCGCCGTGGCGTACCAGTCGATCCGGCGCATCGCATCGCCCGGCTCGTAGTCGCGCACGCCGGCCACGCGGCTCGGATCCTCGAAGATGCGGCTGCCGCCGCGCAGGTCGCCGAAGGGGCGCGCGCTGTCCAGGCCCAGGTCGGTGAGCGGGTACACGCGCGGGTACACGATCACCACGTCCGCCGGGTGGCCGACCGGTTCCTCCCGCTCAAAGAAGCCGAAGAGGTCGCCCGAGCGCAGCCGGCCGGGGCCGACGCGGAAGTAGCCGCGGCGCACCGCTCGGAGGGTGACGGGCCACTCGATGCGGTCGTTGCCGGCCAGCGCGGTGGAGCGCGTCAGCACCTGCGTGTTCGCCGCATGGCCGATGTTCGTGCGCGCGTTCGCCGGCATCCAGCGCGGCAGCGTCTCCCGCAGTTCCATCCACGGCACGGGCAGCGTCTTGCCGTTCTCCACCGCCAGTTGCACGTCCACCGACTCGCCGACGAACGCACGGTGCTCGGACAGGCGGCGGCTGAAGGTGACCCGCTCGAGAGAGAGCCGCGTCCAGAGGCGCGCCGCGCCGCCGGTCCCGAACACCAGCGCAGCGATCGAGATGAGCGTGACGGATTCCGCGGCGAAGCCGGCCCCCGCCAGCAGGAGCGACCCCAGCAGCCACGACCCCGTCATCAGGGTGCGCACGGGCGGCCTCGATCTCCCCGCTACGCCGTCTCGGCGATCGGGACGGGCACCTCCATCAGGATCTCGTCCAGCACATCGTCCGCGGTGCGACCGCGCAGGCGCGTGTTGCTGGAGAGCAGGAGCCGGTGCCCGAGGACCGCATGGGCCATCGACTTCACGTCGTCCGGCCGCACGTAGTCGCGCCCCTCGATGGCCGCGCGGGCACGGGCAGCGCGGAACAGCGCCAGCGAGGCGCGCGGCGACGCGCCGAGGTCGAACGCCGCGTGGTCGCGCGTCGCCTGGGTGAGGGCGACGACGTATTCGATGACGGCCGGCTCCACGTGGATCGCCGTCAGGCGCGGAGAGAGCGCGGCGAGTTCCTCGGCGGAGACGACCGGCTCCAGCGTCTCTAGCGGCGAGGCCTGCTCGAAGCGGCGGATGATCTCCGCCTCCGCCGCGCGGGTGGGGTAGCCCACCTTCATGCGGACCAGGAACCGGTCCAGTTGCGCCTCCGGCAGCGGGAACGTGCCCTCGAGTTCGACCGGGTTCTGCGTGGCGAGCACGACGAACGGGCTCGGGAGGCGTCGCGTCTCGCCGTCCACCGTGACGGTGCGCTCCTCCATCGCCTCCAGCAGCGCGGACTGCGTGCGGGGCGTGGCGCGGTTCACCTCGTCCGCGAGCACCACGTTCGCGACGATCGGGCCGGAGCGGAACTCGAACTCCCCGGTCTTCTGGGAGTAGAAGTTCAGGCCCAGCACGTCCGTGGGCATCAGGTCGGGCGTGAACTGGATGCGTCGGAACGTGCCGCCGATGGAGCGGGCGAACGCCCTCGCGAGCGTCGTCTTGCCGGTGCCGGGCACGTCCTCCAGCAACACGTGGCCGCTCGCCAGCACCGCCACCAGCACGAGGGTCACCGCCTCGTCCGCGCCGACGATGACGCGCCCTACGTTCTCGCGGATGCGCTGCGCCACGCCGTGTACCGCCGCAGCCGCGGCCGAAGCCGACTCGGTCCCGTCCTGCACGCCATGACCTCCGCTGGTGGTGTGGGATGGGCGAGGATAGCAGAGCACGGACGCCGACCACTTCCGTATGATGGCGGTATCGCGGGCGGACACCGCCGCCACGCCGTCAGAGGTGCGCCATGACCGAGGGTTCCCCCTTCCACCCCGCCACGCTCGCACGCGAGTTCCGCGAGGCGCGCCAGGCCCTCCTGGAGGTCGCCGAACGGCTGCCGGAGACGCGGGCCTACCGTGCCACGGAGCGGGCCGGGTGGACGCTCAAACACGACCTGTCGCTGATGGTGGCGATGGACACGGAGATCCTCCACCTGCTGGAACGCGCGCAGGCGCGCGCCGCGGGCGCCGCCGTGGAGGTCGCCTCCGCCGTCGACGTGCGCCGTATCCGCGGCCGGGCGATGCACGCGGCGCATGAGATGCGTCTCGCCCCCCTGCGCGAGCACCTCGCCGCGCTCGGCGAACGCGCGGCGGCGGCGCTGGAGACGGCGGGCGACCGCCTCGGCGAGCCGGTCGCGGTCGCCGGGCGAGAGGCGGAGACGCTCGCCGCGCTCGCACGAGCGCAGGTGGAGCGGGCGCAGGCAAGCATCGAGGCGTTGCGGAAACACACCTCCTAGCGACTTGTGGCGCGTGAGGCGTCTCACGTATGCGTGAGGCGCCTCACGCGCTGTAACGCCGGTGTTACCCTGCACGATCACACCCCGGATCCAGGCTTCCTCACGGAGACCCAGCGAGGCCATGAACGACCAGACGCGGATCATCAACGACCGGTTGAACATCCCCCGGCAGCCCGTGCCGAAGCAGGCGCCGGCCGACCGCGTCCGCAACTTCGACGAGACCTACCTCCTCATGGACATGGGCGCCGCCCTGGTGGAGGCCGCCCGCTGCATCGACTGCCCCTCCGCCCCGTGCATGGAGGCGTGCCCCGTCCACAACGACATCCCGGGCGCCCTGAAGCGGCTGGAGGATGGCGACGTGCTGGGGGCCGCGGAGAAGTTCCGCGAGACCTCCACCCTGCCGGAGATGTGCGGCCGCCTCTGCCCGCAGGAGTCGCTCTGCGAGGGCGCCTGCGTGGTGGGCTTCGCGATCCGGCCGGACGGCAACCTGCACCCGCCCGTCGCCATCGGCCGGCTGGAGTCGTTCATCGCGGACAACCAGCGCCGCACGCTCGGCCGGTTCCCGGTACGCCTCGCGCTGCCCTCCACGGGCCGGCGTGTCGCCATCGTCGGCTCCGGCCCGGCCGGCCTCAGCGTCGCCGAGGAACTCCAGGCGCGCGGGCACTCCTGCACGATCTACGACATGTGGCCGGAGCCGGGCGGGGTGCTCCGCTACGGCATCCCGAACTTCAAGATGAGCAAGCAGATCCTGGACGAGAAGCTCCAGTCGCTGCGCGACATGGGCATCACCTTCGTGAACAACACGAAGGTCGGCACGGACGTCACGCTCGCCCAGTTGCACGACGACCAGCACTTCGACGCCATCTTCATCGGCACCGGCGCCGGCGTGGGCAACCCGCTGCGCGTGCCCGGCGAGGAACTGACGAACGTCTACCAGGCGACCGACTTCCTGGTGCGGGGCAACCTGCGCCCGGACGAACTGCCCCCGCACCTCCGCGAGCGCCCGGCCGTCGGCTCTGACGTCGTGGTCATCGGCGGCGGCGACACCTCCATGGACTGCGTCCGCACCGCCGTCCGCCTCGGCGCCACGCAGGTGACCTGCGTCTACCGCCGCACCGAGGCGGAGATGCTGGGCCGCGCGGAGGAGCGCGCCCACGCGCGGGAGGAGGGCGTGACCTTCGCCTACCTCACCACGCCCACGCGCTTCATCGGCGACGCCAGTGGCAACGTGCAGGCGGTGGAACTGGTGCGCATGGAACTGGGCGAGCCGGACGCCAGCGGGCGACGCCGCCCGATCCAGGTGGAGGGGTCGGAGTACACCGTCCCCGCCTCGGCGGTCGTGATCGCGGTCGGCTACGGCGCGGACGCGGAATTCGCGCAGCAGGCGCCGGTGGAGACGGACCGCTGGGGACTGGTGAAGGTGAACGAGCGCACCGGCCAGACGAACGTGCCGTACATCTTCGCCGGTGGCGACGTGGTGAACGGCGCGGACCTCGTGGTCACCGCCATCGCGGACGGCAAGCGCGCCGCCACCTGGATCCACCAGTTCCTGAGCAACCTGCCCGCGAAGAAGGCCTAGCGCCCGATTCCTTCGTGGCGCACGAGGCGTGCCGCGTGGCGGCCCCTCCCCACAGCCGGGTATCCCGGCTACGCCGGGGGCTACCCCCTCCCCGTCGCGGGGAGGGGAATGAGATGTGATGGGGTTCCACCCCATCACGGCTTGGCCCCGGTCGCTGCCGCGACGGGCCGGATGCGCCGGCTCAGCCCTCCCGTTCCGCTTCCGCTCGCGGTGAGCCTGTCGAACCGCCGCCGCAGTCAGACCACGCCCCGCTGCACCCTCGCACCCGCCAGGGTTCGAGGCGTACCGGGGCGCCGTCCTCGCCCGTCGACGAGGCTCAGGACGAGCGGGAGTCAGACGGGTGCGAAGCAACCGCCGGGGTGCGGGGCGGAGCCCCGCAGCGTAGGTACAGGCCCCGCCTGTTAGAAGTGATAGGGGAACTTCGAGTAGTCAGGGGGGCGCTTCTGCAGGAACGCGTCGCGGCCCTCGACGGCCTCGTCCGTGCCGTAGGCGAGGCGGGTGGCTTCGCCGGCGAAGAGCTGCTGGCCAAGGATGCCATCGTCTGGCAGGTTGAAGCCGTACTTCAGCATCCGCATCGCCGTGGGGCTCTTGCCGATGATGATTCGCGCCCACTCCAGCGACACCTTCTCCAGGTCCGCGTGCGGGACGACCTTGTTCACCATCCCCATCTCGAAGGCGTCCTGCCCCGAGTAGTTGATGCCGAGGAAGAACACCTCGCGCGCGCGCTTTTGCCCGACCTGCCGCGCGAGCAGCGCGGAGCCGTAGCCCGAGTCGAACGAGGCGACGTCCGGGTCGGTCTGCTTGAAGAGCGCGTGCTCCGCGCTCGCGATCGTCAGGTCACACACCACGTGGAGGCTGTGCCCGCCGCCGACCGCCCAGCCGGGCACCACGGCGATGACCACCTTCGGCATGAAGCGGATGAGGCGCTGGACCTCCAGGATGTGCAGCCGACCGAGGGTGGCGGGGTCGACCTCGCCGTCCTCGCCCTGGTACTCGTAGCCGGCCTTGCCGCGCACGCGCTGGTCGCCGCCGGAGCAGAAGGCCCAGCCGCCGTCCTTCGGCGAGGGGCCGTTGCCGGTCAGGAGCACGCAGCCCACGGTGCTGGTTACGCGCGCGTGGTCCAGCGCGGTGTAGAGCTCGTCCACCGTCTGCGGGCGGAAGGCGTTGCGCACCTCCGGCCGGTTGAAGGCGACACGCACGACGCGACGGTCGGGGGTGCGGTGGTAGGTGATGTCCTGGAAGTTGAACCCCGGCACGGTCTCCCACTGGGACGCATCGAAGATCTCAGAAACCACGGCCCGCTCCCTCGCCTGTCCGCCGCGCCGAGGCCTCCCGGCGCGCCCGAGTCATTGTGCGTGCCCCGGCCGCCCGAGGCCACCCCGCCCCCTCCTCGCGGTATCCTCGGCGCGCACGAGGTCTGACGGCACTGTCCGGCGAGGGGTGGCGAGCATGCGCGCGGAGATCGTCTCGGTCGGCACGGAGATCCTGTTCGGCGAGATCGTGGACACGAACGCCGCCTTCGTCGCCGGGCACCTGCCGGAGTACGGCATCGACCTCCTCTATGCTTCGCAGGTGGGGGACAACCCGACCCGCATGCGCGAGGTGATCGGCCGCGCCTGGGGGCGCTCCGACATCACCTTCATCACGGGTGGCCTGGGCCCCACCGAGGACGACATCACTCGCGAGACCGTCGGCGAGGTCCTCGGCGAGACGCTCGCCATCGACCCGGAGCAGGAGGCGCACCTGCGCGCGCGCTGGATGAACCGGCCGGGGCAGGCGGCGATGCCGGAGCGCAACCTGAAGCAGGCGATGCTCATCCCCTCGGCGCGCGCAATCCCGAACCCGCGTGGCACCGCGCCCGGCTGGTGGGTGGAGCGCGACGGCAAGATCATCGTGGTGATGCCCGGCCCCCCGGCGGAGATGACCCGGATGTGGGAGCACGAGGTCGCCCCCGAACTGGAGCGCCGCTCCGACTCGATCCTCGTGGCGCGCACGCTCAAGACCACCGGCCTCGGCGAGAGCGTGGTGGACGAGATGCTGTCGCCGCTGCTCAAGTCCACGAACCCCTCGATCGGCATCTACCACCGCGCGGACGGCGTACACGCCCGCATCGCGGCGAAGGCGCAGACGCGCGAGGAGGCGTGGACGCTGATCCGGCCGATGGAGGAGCGCGCCCGCGCGATCCTCGGGCCGAACGTTTGGGGCGTGGACGACGAGAGCATCCAGGCCGCCGTCGGCAACATGCTGCGCGAGCAGGGGCTGACGCTGGCGCTGATGGAGAGCGCCACCGGCGGCGCGATCGCCTCCGCGATCACGGACGTGGACGGCGCCTCCGACTACTTCCGCGGCTCGCTCGTCACCTACGCCACCGAGGCGAAGATCATCCAGGGCGTCCCCGCCGAGATCCCGGCGATGCACGGCGTCATCTCCCGCGAGACGGCCGAGGCGATGGCGAAGGCGACGCGCGAGAAGCTGCGCGCGGACCTCGGGCTGGGCATCACCGGCATCGCCGGCGGCAACGAACTGGAGGGCCAGCCCCCCGGGACGATGCACATCGCGCTCTACGACGGCGAGCGGATGGAGTACTCCCTCAGCCGCTACTACCAGGGCCGAGAGGCGGCGAAGCGCCGCGCCGTGCTGCAGGCGCTCACGCTCCTGCGCAACTACCTCATGGCCCGCGCCGGAGCGAAGTTGGGGTAGTTGCGATCTGCTGCGCATGCATGCATTATGCATGCATGCCTTCGATCACGATCCGCAACGTACCTGAGAAGACCCACGACGAACTGGCGGCCCGAGCCGCGGGGAGCGGTCGCTCGCTGCAGGAGTACCTCCGCGCTGAACTGATCGCGCTCGCAGAGCGCCCAACGATGGATGAGTGGATCCGCCGCGTGCGGGAACGCAAGGAGCGGACGGGGACGTACCTGAGCATCGAGGCGATCCTGGAAGCCCGGGACGCCGACCGCCGCTGATGCTGGTGGTCGATGCGTCCTTCGTCGTCGCGGCGCTCATCGACCGCGGCGCAACCGGCCGCTGGGCAGAGGAAGTCATCGCCTCGAACCAGATCGCCTCACCAGAACTCATGCCGGCCGAGGTCGCGAGCGTACTCCGCCGAACGATGATGCGCGGCGAACTGTCACCGGAGGTGGCATCGCAGGCGCACGCCGAACTGTTGAGCCTTCCGGTGGATCTCCTCACCTACGTCCCGGTCGCGGAACGAGTCTGGCAACTACGGACGAACATCAACCCGTACGACGCCTGGTACATCGCCGCTGCGGAATCGCTGAATGCGCCGCTGGCGACACTCGACACGCGGCTCATAAGGGCCCAGGGCTCACGATGCGAGTTCCTGACACCACCAAGCGCATGAGCCCGCTCGTCCCCGCCCGCATCGTCCTCGGCGAGAACAACGTGTGGGCGCTTCGCCTCGCGGACGTGACGGACGGGCGCGGGTGGCTGCTGATCGATGCGGGCGTCGAGGTCGCCGGGGGCGATGCGTGGACCCTCGCGGTCGCGCAGGCGGCGGCGATCGGGTTCGCCCCGGCGGAGGTCCGCGCCGTCATCGTCACGCACGAGCACATCGACCACGCCGCGCTCGCGTTCCGGTGGGCGGCGGCCGGTGCTCGCATCGTCGCCGGACGCGCGGGGATCGAGGCGGTCGCGGCCGGCCTCGCCGGGCTGCAGGCACAACGGGCGCTGCGGCTCGCGGAGTACGCGCGCCACGGCTGCCCGCCCGAGGTCGTCGAACGCCTCGCCACCTGGCGGGGAGCGCGCGGCGGGACGTGGGAACCGTGCCCGCGCGAGGCGATCGTCCCCGCCGAGGAGCACGCGACGTGGGCGCTCGCGGACAGCCGCACGCTGCGCCTGATCGCCGCGCCCGGCCACACCCCGGGCAACCTCGTCGCGTGGTGCGCGGAGGACGGCGCGCTCTTCTCCGGCGATACGCTGCTCCCGACGACGATCCCCACGCCCGGGCTGCACTTCCCCGGCGTCCTCGCCGGCGACCCGACCGCGCCCCGGTGGCCATCGCTCCTGCCGTTCCTGCGATCGGTCGAGGCGGTCGCCGCGCTGGCGCCGCGCACCGTCTACCCCGGCCACGGCGAGGTGATGCACGACCCGGCGGTCTACCTCGACCGGTGGCGCACACACCACGAGCGGCGCGCGCGGCAGGTGCACCGACACCTCGCCGGCCACGGCGCCAGCACGGCGTTCGAGGTCGCGCGTGCGCTGTTCTCGCGGCTGCCGGCGGAACGGCTGGGCCAGGCGATGACGGAGATCATCGGCCACTTCGACGTGCTGCTCGAAGCCGGCGAGGCGGAGCGCATCGAGCGGGCCGGCGAGCCGGTGCGGCTCGCGCTGCGAGCGTGATCGGGGGCCGGCACCTCGTGCTCGTGCGCACTCGCACGATCTTGCGCCCGGTGTAGGGTGATGGTGTTCCGGAAACGCCTCGAGGGGAGGCGCCGGTAGAGAGGCAGGGTGCATGGTGATCGTGCGCTGGCAGTCGCTCGGGAAGACCCGGCACACCGGCTAAGCGAGGAGGGACACTCCCTTGGACCACGCAGGAGCCGGCCCTCGATAGTCAGGGCCGGCAGACCGACCCCAGAACGACGGAAGCAAACGGAGGACCCCGCCGGGATGACCGGCGGGGTCCTCTGCGTTCCGGGCGCGGACACGGCATCATGCGCGCATGAACCTGGAAGTCCTGATCATCAGCGCCATGCGCATCCTCGGCGCGCTGCCCGTGCTGCGGTGGGCGTTCGCTGGCGCGATCATCGCGATCCTCGTCGACCTCTCGGACCTCTTCGCGATGAACCTCCTGGACCTGGGTGGGTTCCGCGACTACCAGTGGAAGGACAAATGGCTGGACCAGGTCTACCTCACCACCTTCCTGGTGGTGGCGCTGCGGTGGCGCGGCCCGGTGCGCACGATCGCGATCGCGCTCTTCCTCTTCCGCCTCCCCGGCTTCGTCGCCTTCCACCTGACCGATGACCGGCGCGTGCTGTTCCTGTTCCCGAACGTGTTCGAGTTCTGGTTCGTGTTCGTGGCGGCGGCGCTCCACTGGCGGCCGGGCTGGCTCGCCGCCCTCGGACGGCGGGGGCTCGGCGTCGCCCTCGCCGGGACGACCGTGGCGAAACTGGCGCACGAGTACGTCCTGCACGTGGCGCAGGCACTGGACGGCTTCACCGCCGTGGAGGCGGTGGAGTCGATCTGGCGCTGGGTCACGCCGTTCTAGGTGCAGACGCGGACCGGCCCCGCGTGAGCGGGGCCGGTCAGATCTCGATGCGGGTGCGGACTAGTCCGCCGCCAGGTGCCGGTACAGCGTGGGGAGACGCCTCGGCAGCGACTCGATGTCGTCCACGACCTCGTAACCGATGTCGTCACACATCTGCTTCAGGTAGTCGTGCCCTTCCTTGTCCACGGTGATGAGGAAGGGGGTGATGCCGGAGCGCTTCGCCTCGTTCAGCGCCTGCTTGGTGTCATGGACGGCGTATTCCTTCTCCGTGCGGTCACGGCCGTAACCGTGGTCCTGCGGACGGCCGTCCGACACCATGATCAGGATCTTCACCTTGGCGTCGTAGTCGTTCAGCTTCGACACGGTGTGGCGGATCGCCGGGCCCATCCGCGTCGAGCGGATCGGCTCGATGGCGCCGATGCGCTTCTCGACCTTGTCGGTCAGCATCTCGTTCAGGTCCTTGACCACGTGGAACTCCACGTTGTCGCGGCCGTACCCGGAGAAGCCGTAGATCCCGTACGCGTCGCCGATCGCCTCGAGGGCTTCGACGATCAGCACCGTCGACTCCTTCTCGAGGTCAATGATGCGCTTCGGCGGCTCCACCATCGCCTTCGCGCGACGGGCGGCGAGCCACTGGAAGTACTTCCGCGGGTCGCCGTCGAAGTCGTCGTCGTTGTCCTTCTCGTCGTACTTCTGGCGGACCTTCTCGATCTCCTCGTCGGTGGACGCGGACATGTCGAGGAGGAACGCCACGGCGACCTCGCGCTCCACCTTGTTGCGGCGGTTGTAGATGCGCGCGGACGGCCCGACGCCGGCCTTCTTGTCGATGTGGAACTCGATGGTGAGGTCCACGTCCAACTCTTCGCCGTCTTCCAGGCGCTTGATCTTCTTGAACGACTCTGGCCGCATCATCTCGAACTGGCGGCGGGTCTCCATCACCAGTCCGTGGTACTTGCGGAGCGTTTCCTGGTAGAAGTCGGAGTCGTCTTCCTTGGAGAGGCGCTCGCCGACGCGGGTCCAGCGCGGGCGATAGTCGCCGGCGCGGAAGTCCCACTCGTCGTAGTAGGACCATGACACCTCGACCGGGAGCTCGGCTTCCTCGCCGCCCTCCGTGCCGGTGCCGTCCTGCTGGCCGTCGCCCTTGGCCTTCTCGTCGGCCTTGCCGGCCATCTGGCCGGCCTCCTTCTCGAGGTTCTGCAGGAACATGCCCAGGCTCTGGTCGATGTCGCCCTCGGCCCACTCGGCGATGGAGAGCTCCGTGGAGTTCTCCAGCATCTCCATGATCTGCTCCTTGGTGAGCGGGGTCATGGCGCCGTCCTGCTGGCCCTCCTGCTGGTTCTTGAGGCGGGCAAGCAGCTGCACGAGCTCCGGCTTGAAGTCGCCGCGGAACTCCGGCTGAGGCGGGTTCTTGAACGCCGCCTCCTCCTGGTTCGGGTTCATCTCCGGGCCATCGCCGCCGCCGGGCATCGCCGGCTGGATCGAGAGCATGTCCTCGTCCGGCCCGGCCCAGTCGAACTTGCCGTCCGAGATCGGCGCGGTGATGTTCGGGATCGATGCCGCGATGTCGTACAGCGAGGCGGCGACCTCCGCCGAGTCCTGCACGTTCGCGTCCGGCTGCTCCAGCAACTTCAGCGCGCCGAGGCCCTCCGCGAGGTACTCGCGGAACGCGGACGGCCACCGGATCGTGTCCGTCCGGCCGAGGGAGGCACGCAGCAGGTTCTCCACGAACGCCTGGCGCAGCGGCATCTGCTCCACGCGCGGGCGGCGTTCCGCCTCCCACTCCTGCAGGCGGCGCAGCCAGCGGCGGATGCCCCCGTACTCGCGGGAGATCGTCGCGTCGATGCGGGTGTCCTCGGCGATCGTGAAGAGGCCGGAGATGAGCGTGCGGTCCTCGAACAGGTTGAAGAAACGCTGCATCGCGGTGATCGCGACGGCAGGCGGCTTGGTGCCGGACTCCGCGAGGGCGGCGGAGCGCACGGCCTCGCGCTCATCCACCGTGGCGGTGGTGAAGAGGCCGTCCCGGCCCCAGCGGTACTCGAAGGAGCCGAACTCCATGCGTCCGGTCTGGTGGGTCGTGAAGACCTTGTAGACCTGGAAGTTGGTCAGCTGGTCCTCGAACGTGGCGACGACCGGTGGCAGGTAGATCGTGGAGCCCTCGGTCGTGGCGGCGGACTCCGTCACCCAGCCGATGTTCTTGTCGACCAGTTCCTCCGTGGAGAGCACGGCGACCTGCTGGCCGGAGAGCGCCTTCGCGTACATGCGCAGCAGCGAGGAGACCGAGGCGAGCTCCACCCGGCTGGAGAGCGAGCGCATCATCTCCTCGGCGCGCGTGGACTCCAGCCGGAAGTACGCCTCCGCGCCTTCCGCGTTCCGCTCGCCGACCAGGATGTCCAGGCCAGCGTTGCGCCACTGCTCCATCTGCTCCGGCGTGAGCCGCGTGCTGACGAAGGGGACGATCTTCAGGAACTCCATCGCCGCCGCCGGGCTGCCACCCACGAGGCGGCCCGCGAAGGTCAGCAGCTCCGCGTGGTCCTCCGGCGGCATCTGCGCCAGCGCCTCGGCCGCGTCGGAGAAGAGCGGGAAGCCCTGGCGGCCGACCGCGGTCGTGACGCGCGCCGCGAGGTCGAGGAATGTGGCGCGCTGGTCGGGCGCAACCTGCTCCAGCAGACGCGGGCCGCGCTCGAAGTAGAGGCGCGTGTCAGCCCAGGAGGCGCGGGTCACGGCGCGGGCGAAGCGCAGGAACGGCTCCCGGTCGTCCTGGGCCAGCTTCGCGAAGATCGCCGCTGAGCCCTCCAGGCAGGTGTTCGCGAGTTCGTACGACCGCTCCGTGAGCTGGTCCACGATGTCCACGAGGCGGCCGATGCTGCCCAGCGACAGGTTCGGCATGAGCGACGGGCTGACCTGGAAGAACAGCGAGGCGAGCGCGATGGACTTCCAGTTGCCGCGGCAGAGCTTCTCGCCCTGCTGCGCCCACTCGTCCAGGTCGTCGTTCGCGATCGAGGCGAGCGCGTCCGGCGTGCCCTTCAGGAACGCCGCCGCCATGAGCGAGGACGATCCGGCAAGGCCGGTGGCGAGCTCGACCCAGTGACGGATGCCTTCGACGCCGAGGCGCGGCGCGACGACCGGCGAGGCGCGGAAGTACTCCCCGGCCGCCTCCCACGAGCGCAGCGAGTGGTTGGCGAGCGCGACGCCGTCCTGCGCCCAGCGGTCGAGTTCGTCCGCGTCCATGAACGCCTCGAGGCCGGCGAGGCCGGTCGCGAAGTCGTCCGGCAGCGAGGCGCCGAACCCCTTCAGGTCGGGGGCGAAACGTGCGGTCAGGTCAGACAAGAGCGACATGCGCTCCTCCGGGGCACCGGACGCCGCCGGAGCCCCTGAGGGCGCCGACGGCGTTCGCGGGTGTTACTCGTCGAAGATCGAGGTGACGACTTCCTCGATCGAGCGCTGCACTTCACCGTCGTCGGTGAGCGCCCACACGATCGCGACCTGGCAGGCGCGGCGCGGGGAGATGCCGCCGGCGACCAGCTTGGCCGCGTAGATGAGCAGACGGGTGGAGACGCCCTCCGAGAGGCCATGCTCCTTCAGGTTGCGCACCTTCTCAGCCAGCTTCGCCAGGTCCTGCGCGACCGCGGGGGACACGCCGGATTCCTTCTCGATGATGACGGCTTCTTCGTCGCGCGGTGGGTAGTCGAACTCGATCGCGATGAAGCGCTGGCGCGTGGAGTGCTTCAGGTCCTTGATGGCGGACTGGTAGCCCGGGTTGTAGGACATGACGAGCAGGAAGCCGTCCGAGGCCTCCAGCAGCTCGCCGCGCTTCTCCACGGGCAGCAGGCGGCGGTAGTCCGTCAGCGGGTGGATGAGGACGGTGGTGTCCTTGCGGGCCTCCACGATCTCGTCCAGATAGCAGATCGCGCCCACCTTGGTGGCGCGGGTGATCGGCCCGTCGATCCAGCGCGTCTCGTCACCCTCGAGCAGGTACCGGCCGACGAGGTCGGAGGCGGTGAGGTCCTCGTGACAGGAGACGGTGATCAGCGGGACGCCCTCCGCGTGGCCGCCGGCGGTGCGGTTGTGCAGACGCCAGGACATGTACTCCACGAAGCGGGTCTTGCCGGCGCCGGTGGGGCCCTTCAGCAGGACCGGGATCTTGCGCTCGTAGGCGGTCTCGAAGAGTTCGATCTCGTCGTTGATGGGCAGGTAGAACGGCTCCTCCGTGATCCGGAAGTCCTCCACCGCGATCTGCTTGAACCCCGCCGCTTCAGTCGTCAATGCCGTCATCCTGCCTACCGCCCGGGCGTTGGGCCCGGGCGATGCGTGCACCCTCCGTTGGAGCGAGAGGGGAGTCTACTTGCGTGCTGCTCCACGAGCCGCCGGCTTGGCCGCGGGCTTCGCCGCTGGCCGTGCCTTCGTCGTCGTCTTCGGCGCGGCCTTCGCCGCAGGCTTCGCGACGGCCTTCGTCGCGGCAGTCTTCGCGGGAGCGGCCTTCGCAGCCGGCTTGGCGGCGACCTTCGTCGCGGCAGCCTTCGCGGGCGCGGCCTTCGCAACAGCCAGCTTCGCCGCGGCAGCCTTCGCGGGCGCGGCCTTCGCAGCGGCCGGCTTCGCGGCGACCTTCGTCGCGGCAGCCTTCGCGGGCGTGGCCTTCGCGGCCGGCTTCTTCGCCGTGCCGAGGCGGTCCTGGAGCGCCTTCCAGGCCTTGGTCATGCGCTGGCGGAGGTCGGCCTCGGTGGTGGAGTTATCGATCTTCACCTGGGCGTAGGAGAGCCGCTCCTTCGTCGACATCTGCGAGTTGATGCGCGCCATGGCCGCCTCCGTGGTGAGGCCATTGCGCGAGCGCAGCCGCTCGACGGCGGTCGGGATCGTGGTGTGGACGACCCAGATCTCGTTGCAGAGATCCTGCCACTCCGCCTCGATGAGGACGGCGGCTTCGAGGACGATGACGGCGTTCTTGTCAGCCGCACGGATCTGCGCGATTTCCTCGCGGATCAGCGTGCGGATCTCCGGCCAGATGAGGGCGTTCAGCCGCTGGAGTTCGCCGGGAGCGCCGAACACCTTGCCGCCGAGGATCCGGCGGTCGATGGTGCCGTCCTTGCCCACCACGTCATGGCCGAAGGCGTTGACGACCTTCTCGAAGCCCGGCGTGCCCGGCTCGTAGGAGCGGTGACCCAGCCGGTCGGCGTCGATCACGACCGCCCCGAACTCTCGGAGCAGTTCCGCAGCCGTTGACTTCCCTGCCGCGATGCCACCCGTGAGGCCGATGACGATCATTATGTTCTCCAGGCTTGGATCTCAGGCCCGATTGTATTTGCGGTCACATGATGCCGCAAGGAAACCTACCGCATACGTCAACCGGTCCGGTGCGGTCCCGGACGCAGGAGCGGGGCGAGCCAGTGGCCCGCCCCGCTCCCGTGGGTCGCATGCAAACCGCGAGAGGGGCGATTAGCCCTTCTTGATCTCCTCGATCAGGGCCGGGACCACGGTCTTCCAGTCGCCGACGATGCCGTACTTGGCAAAGCCGAAGATGTTGGCGTCCTTGTCCCGGTTGATCGCGACGATCACCTTCGAACCGGAGCAGCCGGCCATGTGCTGGCTGGCGCCGGAGATGGCGACGGCGATGTACAGGTCCGGCGTCACCACCTTGCCGGTGAGGCCGATCTGCTGGCTCGGCGGGTACCAGCCGAGGTCGACCGCGGCGCGCGAGGCGCCGACGGTGGCCTTGTCCTTGCCGATGGCGGCGGCGAGCGCCTCCATCTGCTGGAAGGCCTCCGGCGCGCCGAGGCCGCGGCCGCCGCCGACGACCACGGGGGCGTCCGTCATCTGCAGGCCCTCGGTCTGGGCCTTCTCCGAGCCGAGCACGGTCGTGCGGCTCGCACCGGCGGCCGGCAGGGCCACGGTCTCGGCCGCACCACCGCCCGAGGCAGCCTCGAACGACTTGGCGCGGACGGTGGCGATCGCCGGGCTGGTGGCGATGGTGTAGGTGGCCAGGGCGTTGCCGCCGTAAGCCGGGCGCGTGAACTGGATCGTGCCGCCGGCGTCCGCCACGGACACGCAGTCCATGGCGACGGCGGTGCCCAGGCGAGCCGCCAGGCGCGGGCCGACTTCGCGGCCGACGACGGACTGCGCGACCAGGACCAGCGTGGCGCCGGACTGGCTCACGGCCTCCTGCACCGCCGCGAGCCACTGCTCGCCGCGGAAGGTGTCGTAGTTCGCGTCGTCAGAGACGTACGCCTTCGCAGCGCCGGCGGCCTTGCCGGCCGCAGCCGTGGCGCCGGTGCCGAGCAGCACCACCGAGACGGTGCCGCCGGCCGCGAGGCCCTGCGCGCCGCCGAGCAGCTCAAGGGTCGTGGTGTTGGGCGCGCCGCCATCGAGCTCGCCCACGACCAGGATGTTCTGTGCCATCGTTCAGTGTTCTCCGATGCTGTACGCGGGGCGAGGACTAGATGAGCTTGTCGGCCCGCAGGCGAGCGACCAGGTTGGCCGCCTGCTCCTGCGGGGTCTCGCCCTCGATCAGCTCGACCTTGCTGCTCTTCTCGGGGATGAACAGCTTCTGGAGCTGGAGGCGGGCGCCCGCCTTGCCGACAGAGCCGGCGTCCAGGCCCAGGTCAGCCGCGGTCCACGCCGTCACCGTCTTCTTGGCGGCGGCCATGATCTGCGGGAGCTTCGGGTAGCGGGGCTCACCGAACTCGTTGGAGACGGTCACGACGGCCGGGAGCGGCGTCTCGACGGTCTCGAAGCCGTCCGCCAGCACGCGCTGGACCTTCAGGCCGTTGTCCGTGGCCTCGATGCCCTTCGCGATGATCGAGACCGGCACGCCGAGCTCCTCGGCGATGAGCAGGCCGACCTGGCCCATGTCCCAGTCAGCCGCCTGGCGGCCGCAGAACACGGCGTCCACGTCGCCCAGCTTCTTGATCGCGGCGGCCAGCGCCTTCGCGGTCGTGTGCGAGTCACCGTCGTCGAAGGCGGCGTCCTTCAGGAGCACACCCTCGTCGGCGCCCATCGCCAGCACCTGCTTGATGGCGGCCTGCGCGCTCTCAGCGCCCAGGGAGATGACGGTCACCTTGCCGCCCTTGGCCTCCTTGATGCGGAGGGCCGCCTCGGCGGCAATGCCGTCGAACTGGCTCAGCACCGGGGCGATGCCGGGCGCGGGGACGACCTTGTTCGTCGCCGCGTCGATCTTGAACGCCGCAGGCGGCGTCTCCGGGTCGGGAATCTGCTTGGCGCAGACCACGATGTGCATGCTCTGGCTCCTTCATCGCCGGGACGCTGCCCCGCGCGCTGCCAACCGGGCGGGATGGTCCCGCCTGCCGTTTGATCTCATCCGAACGTGGGCGATGTCATCGCGCCGGCGGGCAAGAGCCCCGGCGCACCCCCGCGCCCATACTACGCGACCACCCGGGAAGCGCGCTTCCCGAGCGTCCGCGGGTTACCCGAATACGGACTTCTCCAGCAGTTCCGCCACGTCGAAGGGGCGCATGCGGCCTTCCTCCTCCGGGTGGACCGCCGGCACACCGTCCTCGAACATCTGGATGCAGAAGGGGCAGTTGGCGATCACCTGCTCGGCGCCGGTGCCGACCGCCTCCTCCGAGCGCACGTGGTTCACGCGGCGCTCGCCCACTTCTTCCTGCCACATGTTGCCGCCGCCGGCGCCACAGCAGAGGCCCTTGCTCAGGTTCCGCTGCATCTCCACCAGGTTCGTCCCGGGGACGAGTTCCAGGATCTGGCGCGGCGCCTCGTACACGCCGTTGAGGCGGCCGAGGTAGCACGAGTCGTGGTAGGTGACGGTGGCGTTGACGGCGTGCTTCGCCTTCAACTTGCCCGTCTGCATGGCGCCGGCCAGGAACTCCGTGTGGTGGATCACCTCGAAGTGGCCGTCGAACTGCGGGTACTCGTTCTTGAACGTGTTGAAGCAGTGCGGGCAGTTGGTGATGACCTTCTGCACGTTCTTCGCCTTGAACGTCTCCACCAGCTGCTGCGCCAGGATCTGGTACAGGTACTCGTTGCCCAGGCGGCGCGCCGGGTCGCCGTTGCAGGTCTCTTCCTGTCCGAGGACGCCGAACGAGGCACCGGACTCCTTCACGAGGCGGAACACCGCCTTCGTGATCGGGAGGTTGCGCTCCACCAGCGAGCCAGAGCAACCCACCCAGTAGAGGTAGTCCTGCGTGCCGTCGAAGATCGGCACCTCTTCCAGGCCTTCCATCCAGGTGGTGCGCTCCAGCGCGGTGCCGCGCCACGGGTGGCCGCGCATCTCGAGGTTCTCGAGCGCGGCCTGCGCCGTCGCCGGGATGCGGGCCTCGCTCATGACCAGGTAGCGGCGCATGTCCACGATCGTCGGGACGTGCTCGATCATCACCGGGCACTCCTGCATGCAGGCGCCACAGGTGCGGCACGCCCAGAGCGTCTCGTCGTGGATCACCTCGCCCGTAAGGGCGACCGTCGACACCTCACGGCCGACCTCGCCGGTCTCGTGGCGGTGCTGCGCGATGGCCGGGCCGACGTCCGCGAGGTGGGCCTTCAGGTCCTGGATCAGGTGCATCGGCGAAAGCGGCTGGCCGGAGATGTTCGCCGGGCAGACCTCCGTGCAGCGACCGCAGCGGACGCAGGCGTCCAGCTCAAACAGCTGCTTCCACGTGAAGTCCTGGATGAAGCCGACGCCGAAGACCTCCTGCTCCTCGATGTTCTCGATCTTCGCGAGGCGGCCCGGAGAGTCGGGGCGCAGGAAGAAGGCGTTCACCGGGGCGAAGAAGATGTGGTCCAGGCGGGTGAAGACGATCAGGCCCAGCCATCCGAAGGCCATCGAGACGTGGAACCACCACGAGTAGGCGTGGAACGAGAGGAGCTGGTGCTCCTCGAACCCGAAGATGTCCAGCCCCTTGGCGAGGGTGAAGGCGCCGAACGACCAGCGCGCCCAGTCCGGGTGCTGCTCCAGTTCGGTCACCATGATGCGCGCGGCCTCCACGAAGAAGCCGGAGAGCAGCACCAGGCCCAGGCCAACGATGATCAGGTGGTCTTCCAGCCGCTCGTCCCAGCGAATGCGGTGCATCTGCGAGAAGTAGCGGCGGTTCAGCGCCATACCGACGCCGATGAGGCCAATGACGCCAAAGAGGTCGCCGTAGAAGGAGAAGAACAGGTAGTACGGGCCGTGCAGGAAGGAGATCGGCAGGTCCGCCTCCAGCGCGACCTGTGCCGTCACCAGTGTCAGGACCAGGATGGAGGAGAAGATGCACCAGTGCATGATGCCGGCGTAGCGGTCGCGCCGAACCTTGTCCTGTGCGAGGCCCATGCGCACGGTGTTGCGGAGCCGGTGCGGGATGTCCTTCAGGATGCCCGGCGTGGGCTGGCCGATGGTCCAGAGGCTGGCGTGACGGACGAAGCCGTACACCAGCAGGCCGACCAGGGCGGCCATGAAGACGTAGACCGCCCAGGCGCCGTCCGGGATGTTGAAGTAGATCTCACGCGTCGGCGTGTCGTCCGGGATCGTCGCAGACGCGTAGAAGCCCAGCGCGGAGAGCCCCACGGCCGGCCCCCACCACGCACCCACGAGGCGCTGGGGGCGAGCCGGTCGGTTCGTCGTGTCCGCCATGATGGCTCCCTTGCCTGACACCCGGCGTCTCAGGACGCGGGCTGGCCGTACATCTCGCGCAGGTCGGTCTTGAGCACCTTGCCCAGGTGGTTGCGGGGCAGCTCGGAGACCCACTGGTACATCGCCGGCGCCTTGTAGGAGGCGAGCCGGGACTTCACGTACTCGGTGAGGTCCTCCGTGGACGGCACCATCCCGTCGTCCGCCGGCACCACGATCGCCTTGACGATCTCGCCCCACTCCACGTCCGGCACGCCGATCACGGCGGCCTCCGCGATGCCGGGGTGGTCTTCCAGGACCTGCTCGATCTCGGCGGGGCCAATGTTCTCGCCACCGCGGATGATCATGTCCTTGATGCGGCCCGTGATGAAGAGGTAGCCGTCCTCGTCGATCTTGCCGACGTCACCGGTGTGCAGCCAGCCATCGCGGAGCGCGCCGGCGGTGTCGTCCTCGCGCTTGTTGTAGCCGCGCATGACGCGGTCGCCGCGGATGCAGATCTCGCCCGGCTCGTTCGCCGGCAGGCGGCGGCCATCCGGCGCGAGGATCGCGACATCGATGTCGCTCATCGGCCGGCCCACGGAGCGCAGGCGCTCGATCTTCTTCTCGTTCTGCTCCGGCGTGCCGTTCAGGCGGTGGTCGTCCGGATCCAGATAGGTCATGGAACCGGTGGCCTCCGTCTGGCCGTAGGAGTTCATCAGGCCCACGTCCTTCGCGTTCGGGGCGAAGAGGTCAACGGCCTGGCGGACCACCTCGAACGGCATCGGCGCGGCACCATAGGTGATGAGGCGGAGCGTGGTGAGGTCGGCCGCCTTGAAGGCCGGCGACTCCATGATGCGCTTGAGCATGGTGGGGACGACGAAGGCGTGCGTGACGCCCTCGGTCTCCACGGCCTTCAGCCAGGCTTCCGGCTCGAAGGCGGGGAGGATGACCAGGCGGCGACCGGAGAAGATCGCGCTCATGATCGTGGTGGCGCCGGCGATGTGGAAGAACGGCACCGAGACCAGGATCACCTCCTGGTCGCCGGTCGGGTCGGCCGGCGACTGGGTGTTCACCACCAGCGCGGTCAGCGCCTGGTAGGAGAGCACCACGCCCTTCGGCAACGAGGTCGTGCCGGAGGTGAAGATGATGATCGTCGGGTCCTTCTCCTCGATGTCGGTGAACACCGGGATGTCGTCGCCCGAGTCGCGGAAGGACTTGAAGACGGGCAGACCCGCCTTCTCGAAGTCCATGGTGATGACGTTCTTGACCTTCGGCAGCTGATCCTTCACGGACTCGTAGATGCCGAAGTAGCGCTCCTGGATGAACAGGGTGCTGACATCCGTGGAGTCCACCATGTAGACCAACTCTTCCGCCTTCGCGCGGAAGTTGAGCGGCACCATGGTCGCGCCCAGCGCGGCGGAGGCGTAGTAGATCTCCACGAACTCGGGGCCGTTCACGGCCATCACGCCGACGTTCTGGCCCTTCTGGACGCCCAACGCCTGCAGGGCGTTGGCCAGACGGTTCACGCGGCTCTGGAGTTCCTCATACGTGACGCGCTCGTTCGGCCCGACCACGGCGACCCGGTCGGGCACAATGGCGGCACTGATGGTCAGGAACTCGGCTGTATTCATTACGTTTCCCCCCCGGAAGCCGCGCCATCATAGGCAATCACCCCCGCAGGCGCTACAGCGTCCCGCGGGGTGTCTGTAACTGAGGATCGTGGCCGTGCAGCCCCTCTGATCAGGGGTTGATCATCTCCACGAAGACCCGCAACTCGCCACCCTCCACGGCCGAGCGGACGGCCGCCACGGGGGTCTTGAGAGGGACATTGGACCCTGAAATCGCGTTCCCGACCATGGACCACACGGCGCCGGAGCACGGATCCTGGAAGACCCCGGGCTGCGCCTCCGGGTTGTGCGCCCGGCCGCGGTCGTCGTCTGAGATCCACTCCACGATGCAGCCGGTCTGCTGGTTCCGCATGTCCAGCGCACGGATCCGGCCATCGTCCATGCCAACCAGGTAGAGGTTGTCCTCCGGCCGCGCGACGAGCCGGCCCACGGCGAACTCGTCCAGCGCGCCTACGTCGATCTGCTCGATGCGAATGTCCGGGCGGTTGAAGTAGCCCCAGAGGACCACCCCGAGGAAGAACATCGACAGCAGCAGCAGCACCGTGGGGCCGACCGGCACGCCACCCGTCTTCGGACCGGTCGCCTGCGCGCCGCTCACGAGGCGGCCACCCGAGCGGCGAGGCGGCGCTCCAGCGCCAGCCCTTCCACGAGCGACCGGTCGAGGCCGTCCCAGACGGCCCGCTTGACCGCGCGCATCGCGGCCGGCGGCGCGGACGCAATGCGTTCCGCGCACGCCCGTGCGACGTCATCGAGGCGCTCACGCGCCACCACGGTGTGGACCAGGCCGGCCTCCCACGCCTGCTCGGCCGTCAGCGGCTCGCCCGTCGTGACCATGCGCAACGCGTCAGAGCGGTGCAGGTGGCGCGGGGCAGTCTGGGTGCCACCGGCGGACGGGATGTAGCCCAGGGTGACCTCCGGGAGTGCGAAACGAGCGTCCGAGGCAGCGATGCGGAGGTCGCAGTAGAGGGACATCTCCATCCCCGCACCGTACGCGAATCCGTGGATGGCGGCGACCAGCGGCACCTCCAGGCGTGACATCACGCCCCAGAGGTCGCGCTGCTGGCGCGCCTCGCGCGCGGCGAGCAGGGACGGGGCGCTGCCGAACTCCGTGATGTCGGCGCCGGCCGAGAAGGCTCGGTCGCCGGCACCACGGATCACGGCACAGCGGACGGTCGGATCGTCGCGGAGCGCGGTCAGCACGCCCCAGAACTGGTCGCGCATCTCCATGGAGACGGCGTTCAGCCGGTCGGGGCGGTTGAGGGTGACCCAGGCGATGTCGCCTTCGCGGTCATACCGGACCAGGTCACCCGCCACGCGGCGATCCCTCTCGCGGCCCGTGTGGGCGGCTAGACCCAGTCCGGCTTCTTGATCGGGCTGACCTCGGAGCGGATGTGGCTCGCCTGGATCTCGGTGTTCATGCGCTCCGCCATGCGCTGCATGAGCGGAGAGCCCGGGGTCATCTCGGCGGAACGCCACCGGCGCAGCGTGGCGCGGTCAGACTTGGACAGGTTCAACTCGACCAGCTGGTCGATCACCGCCTCGAACATGCGGTGGCACTCTTCGTCGGAAAACTGCACGCGCATGGTTAGCCCTGCACCTTCACCTTGCCGCGGACGCGCATCTTGCGTCGCGTGTTCTCATCGATGAAGTTCCCGATCGCCTCGTTCAGGGCGATGGTGAAGTCGTCCAGTTCGCTCGTGTTCGGGCCGCGCTCGCGGCGCCATTCGCGGATCTGCTCGCGTGCCTCGTCCGAGATCTCGACGTGGTCGAGCACGGCCGAGGTCACGAGCGAGAGGACGACATGCGCCTCGTCTGTGTTCAGGATGACGTTCATCCCGTTCCCTCCTCTTCCCTCTGCCGGCCAGCGTAGCCGGGTTTAGCGACCAGTGAACCGGGGCGGCCGCTTCGCAGCGAACGCCCGTACCCCCTCGGCGCGGTCGGCGGTGGACTGGAGCAGGACGGTCAGGTCCAGCTCGTACCGCAGCGCCTGATCGAGCGGCATCTCCACCCCTCGGTGGACCGCCTCCTTCGCCAGCCGCGTCGCGATCGGCCCGCGCGAGGCGATCACCTCCGCGATCGCGAGCGCCGCCGCGTCCAGGCTGGCGCGCGGCGTCACCGCCGACACGAGGCCGATCCGGCGCGCCTCCGCCGCGTCGATCTCCTCGCCCGTGAGCAGGAGCCGCAGCGCGTGTGTGCGGCCAATGGCGCGGGGGAGCCGCTGCGTGCCGCCTGCCCGCGGCACCGCGCCGGCCAGCGTATCCGGCAGCGCGAAGCGCGTGTCGTCCGAGGCGATGCGGATGTCCGCGGCGAGCGCCAGTTCCAGCCCCACGGAGACGCAGGCACCGCCGATGGCGGCGATCACCGGCTGGCGGATGGCGGCGATCACCTCCACCCCCGCACCCAGCGGCGGCACCACCGGGAGCCCTTCCGGCTCCGCCAGCGCCGCCTCGCTCCAGCCGGCACCGAAGTCGCCCTCGGCGCGCAGCACCACCACCCGGACGGACTCGTCCGCGGCGACGCGGGCGGCCTCGACGGCGAGCGCCTCCATGAACGTGCGGTCGTAGCGGCCCTCGACGGGGGCGATGGTGAGGGTGGCGACGGGGCCGCCAGCGTGCAGCGCGACGAGGGCCATGGCTCTCCTGTTGGGGGTACCGGGAGCGTAGGAGCGCCCGATCCGGGGCGTCAACGCAGCGTCGACGATACATACTGCCAGCATGTCTCTATTACGTGCGCGGGTGGACGCGTACGCGCTGCGCTGCCACCATCGGCTCAACGTGGGCGGCGGACATCGAGGGGCATGGCATGGACCTGGGACTCGCCGGGCGGGCGGTGATCGTAACCGGCGCGAGCCGGGGGATCGGCCGCGCGATCGCGGCGGCGTTCGCGGAGGAAGGCGCGCGCGTCCTCCTCTGCGCCCGGGGCGCGGGGCCGCTGGAGGCGACGGCGCTGATCCTGCGCACCGCCTACCCGAGCGCCACGGTGGAGACCTTCGCCGCGGACGTCACGGACGCCGAACAGGCCTCGGCACTCATCCGCGCCGCCGTGGAGCGGTTCGGCGGCATCGATGTCCTCGTCAACAACGCCGGCGCGACGGTGCGCGAGGGCACGCCCGAGGAGCGATGGCGCGCCTCGTTCGACCTGAACGTGATCTCCGCCGTACGGCTGATGGAACTCGCGAAACCGCACCTGGCCGCCTCCGGGCAGGGCGCGGTGGTGAACGTCTCCTCCATCTACGGCCGGGAGTCCGGAGGGCCTCCCCAGTACAACGGATCGAAGGCCGCTCAGATCGCGATGACGAAGGCCTACGCCCTGGAGTGGGCGAAGGAGGGGATCCGCGTGAACAACGTGGCCCCCGGCTCGATCGCCTTCGAGGGTGGGTCGTGGGGACGGCGGTTGCAGGACGACCCGAAGGGGATGGCGGCGTTCATCGAGCAGAACATCCCCGGCGGCCGCTTCGGGCGGCCGGAGGAGGTGGCCGCGGCGGTCGCGTTCCTGGCCTCCACCCGGGCGTCCTGGCTGATGGGCGTCACGCTGAACGTGGACGGCGGGCAGTCGCGCTCGAATATCTGAGGCGGGACGCCCCGGGGTGGTTGTCCTGACGGCCCCGCACAGAGAAGATGCACGCGCGGCGGAAGGACAGACGCATGCGCTTCAAGCGGGCCGATCTTCCCGGGATCCTGATCGCGGTGGTGGCGCCGGTCGGGCTGTTCGTGATCCTGGTCGCCGCGTACGACCTCTGGTACCACCACGGGTCGCCGCTCCTCGGCATCCTCTCCGTCCACATCGCCATCGGCGCGGGCCTGATCGGCGCGTTCTCCCGGTTCATCAAGAACTGGGAGCCGACGCTCCTCGCGGTGGGCTTCCTCCTCGCGATGGTGCTGGGCGTCCTCATCCTGCAGTGGACCGACAACGACGGCACGGCGCTCGCCACGGCGATGAAGCTGGGCGGTGTGCTGGCGTTCGGCCTGGCGAACGTGACCATCGGCCAGCAGCTGCTGGTGAACGGCCTGAACCCGATCCTCGTGCGGCGCGACGCGAAGCGTGCCGCCGCGGAGTCGCAGGGCTAGCCCCGGCGGCACGCCCGTCTACCCATGCCCGGATCTGAAGGCGTCCGCACCGCCGCGCTCCACATGCTCGCGGCGTGGATGGGCGAGCGGTACTACCGCACCTTCCGGCTGCTGCCGGAGGACGACCTGGGCCCCTTCGACGCCGTCCTCCGGCAACGCGACCGCCGCATCGGCGTCGCCACCGGCGTCCTCTGGGATACCGACCCGGCGCCGCCCGGCGTTGAGGCCCTCGAGGCATGGCTGACGGAGGATGTCGCCGCCGACCCGGCCGTCGCCGATGGTGGTTATGTCGTATGGGTGCCGCCGCGGGTCACGCTGCCGGAAACGGAACCGCACGCCTCCGCCCTGCGCATCATGCTGGCGCACGGCCTGCGCGGGCTGGAGCCCGGCGAGCGCCGCGAAATCCGCCTGCCCGCCACGGTGAAACTCGCGAAGATCCAGGCGGACGGCGCGTACGTCTCCGTCGCCGGCGGACTCGCCTCGGTCTGGCTCGAACTCTCCGAGGGCGTCCCGGGCGCGTTCCACCTCGACTCGCGGCCGATCCACCGGATGCCGGAGCAGCGCGCCGAACTGGACATCATCATCGCGCGCATCCGCGACCGCGCCGCCGTGCTGGAGCCGGAGGAGTACGCGGACGTCCCCGTGCACGACTACTGGGCGGTCGCCCGGCTCCCCGCCACCGCGCCGCACGGGGTGACGCTGGCGGCACCCCCGCCAGACCTCGATCCGCAGGACGGTGCGAACATCCGCCGCCGCTTCCGCGCCGAGGTGCAGCGGGCCGCCGATCAGAAGCGCACGGGCGATGCCGACCTGGCCGTGCTGGTGGTGGTCACCGCCGTGGCGCACGCGAAGGACGAACTGGTGACCGCGGCGCTCCGCGGGATGAACCCGGCGGTCTACGGCGCGCTGGACCTCATCGTCCTCGTCGCGGACGGCGTCGTGCGCCAGGTGCTCCAGCCGCGCTCGCTCCCCTGGGAGGCGGCACGATGACACCCGCGCGCGCCGGCCTGCTGGCCAGCGCATCCCGGGTGGCGTCCGCGGCGCTCGCCGCGCTCCTGATCGCCGCATGCGGCGCCGACGCCGTCCCCGCACCGACGGCCTCGCCGACCCCACGGGTGATCGATGGCTTCACGATCTCAACGGCGAACGACGTCTGCTGCTACCGCTACCGCGTCGCCCTCCGCGCGAACGCCGATCTGATCGACACAAGCCAGGCGCCGCCCGGCCTGGACCTGGAAGCGTTCCGCATCGACCTCGTGATGGAGGGCGAGCGGGTCAACCCGGACCGCGAGCGCACCGTAGCGAGGACCGACCTCGGCTACTTCCAGACGGAGCGGGAGACCGTGATCATCGACGGCCAGGTCTGGACCCGGGAAGGCAATGGCATCTGGCGTGAGCAGCTGCCGATCGCGACGCCGGAGGACTTCCTGGGGCAGGACGTGGCGCTGTCGCCGTCCGTGATCCTCGCCGGGGGGTCAGAGGAGAACCTGCGGCGGGTGGTGTCCGTGCTGGAGAACACCCCCTCCAGCGTGGAGATGGTGAACGGCCGGCAGGCGCGCCACTACATGCTGGACGCGGCGGCCGTGAACCGGATGTTCACGCCGGAGGAGTCCACGATCCCGGGCATGCTCCCGCCGCACGACATGATGCTGCACCTCTGGGGTGACGTGGAGACCGGCCTGGCGATCCGCGTGCTGCTGATCGCCGCCAGCGAGGACGACCCGGAGGCGTTCGTGCTGGAGATGGACCTGTTCGACCTCAACGACCCCACGATCGAGGTCACCCCGCCGCCCGGCGTCAGCGACTAGCGGCGCGGCTCTTCCACCCGGACGACGTACGTGCCGGCGATCTTGTCGTGCCACGTCTGGCGACGGCGGTCCCAGATCATCCAGGCGTGGCCCACGAAGAACGCGAGTTCGCTCAGCATGGCGCCGAACACGCGTCGGATCGCGCGGCGGAAGCCGGGCGGGTTGCCCTCCGCATCCACGATGCGCATGCCCAGCACCCGGTCGCCGATCGTCCAGCCCTGCGACCAGAAGATCAGGTCGTAGCCGCGCCGGATCATCTCCATGGGCAGGAACACCGCCGGGTCCAGCGGGTCGATCGCCACCGGCATGCCGCCGATGAAGAAGATGACCTCCGCGATCACCAGTTTCACGAGGACATCGATCAGGTACGAGCCGACGCGCCGCCACGGCGAGGCGTACGGACGGTCGGTCTCGAACCGAGGCCGGGCTGCGCGCTCGGCCGCGGTCGCCGGGAACGGCGGCGGCGCGTGCATCGGGCTGGTGGGGTCGTCCTGCGGACGCGGAGGCGGCTTCGAGAGCGAACCGTCACCACCCCAGCGGATGCCGGGATGGCCTTTGCCGGAAGTGGTCGACGGTTCGCCCTCGGAAGTCACTAGGCGTGGTGGATGATCGCGCCGTCCACGGCGAGCGTTTCGCCGTTGACGAAGTTCGTACGGTCGGATGCCAGGTACACCACCGCGCCCTGCACATCCTTCGGCGTGCCGAGGCGGCGCAGCGGGATGTACCGCTCCAGCACCTCGCGCACGGCGGGATCGTTGTGCGGGCCGGGCACCTGGTCCATGAACCCGAGGATGATCGAGTTCACCGTCACGCGGTCTTCCACCAGCGGCTCGCCGCGGCCCCACTCGATCGCGAGCGACTTGGAGAAGCCGAGCACCGCGCCCTGCGAGGCACCGAAGAGCGAGCAGTTCGGGACGCCTCGATCATGGACGAGCGAGACGAGGTTGATGATGCGGCCGCGGCCCCGTGCCACCATCCCCTTGCCGACGGTGTGGCAGGCGACGAAGACGCTGGTGGCGTTCCGGTTGATCTCGTTCGTCCAGTCGGCGAGGGACGACTCCAGCACCGGCTTGATGTTCGCGCCGTGCGCCGCGTTCACCAGGATGTCGACCGGCCCGAACTCCCGCTCGAGGTCGGCGACCGCCAGGGCCACCTCCGACGGGTTAGTCAGGTCGACCGTCTTCGCGGCGCCCTTCGAGCCGGCGCTCCAGCACTCGTTGAGGATGGAGTTCGCCTCCACCTCCTCCGCGCGGTCGTGGCGAAGGGTGGTGACGGAGACGCTGGCGCCCGCCTCGGCGAGCGCGACCGCGATGGCGCGCCCGAGCGGGCCCGTGGCGCCGGTGACGAGCGCGTGCCTGCCGGCCAGGTTGAACATGGAGACCGCCATCGTTACCCCTCCGCCCGCGGCACGAGACCGGCCGGGGTGATGCCGGCGGCGATGGAGCCGCCATCGATCAGGACCGTCTCGCCGCTCAGGTAGTCGGCGGACGGGCTGCTGAGGAAGACGGCCAGCGGGCCGATCTCGCGCAGGAAGCCGATGCGGCCGGCCGGCTGCTTGTCGCCGAGTTGCTCCAGCGTCGCCTTGTCGTCCGTCTTCGGGAAGAGGCCAGGGGCGATGCAGGAGGCGCGGATGCCGTCACGCGCATAGGTCATCGCCAGCGCCTTGGTGAGCTGGATCACGCCGCCCTTCGCGATCGGGTACATGAAGTTGTTGCGCCCGCCGCGGAAGCCCCAGCCGGAGGTGATGTTGATGATGCGTCCCTCCTGGTGCTCCATCATGTGGGAGATCACCGCGCGGGAGCAGTAGAACGCGGACGACAGGTTGGAGTCGATGCCGCTGTGCCAGTCCTCGTCCGTGAGTTCCGGGAGCGTCTTGCCGCGACCGGTACCGCCGAGGCCGGCGTTGTTGATGAGGATGGTGACGCGGCCCATCTCCCGGATCGCGCGGTCCACCATCTCGTTCACCTGGGAGGAGACGGTGACGTCCACCCCGGTACAGCCGAGGTAGCGGCGGCCCTTCGCGCGGATCTCCTCGCCGACCGCCTCGATCGGCTCGGCGCGACGCCCCACGCCGACGATGTCAGCGCCGGCCTCCGCCAGGTGCAGCGCCATCTCCCGACCGAGGCCGGTGCCGGCCCCAGTGATGATGGCGCACTGTCCGGTCAGGTCGAACTGGTCCAGGATGCCCATACGGCTCCTCCTCCCGGGTTACGCCCGCATCGCCCGGTGGCGTCGGTGCGCGGTCCCTACAGGTCTACAGATGCTGGGTCAGACCCCCATCCACGGGGAAGATCTGGCCCGTGATGTATCGCGTCGCGACCTCGCTCGAGAGGTACACCGCGAGCGGTCCGACCTCCTCCGGCGTGCCCGCGCGGCGCATCGCCGTGAAGCGGACGGCGCGCTGCGCCTCGTCGTCCGCAGGGTCGATGCGGTCGGTCATCCAGTCCATCCAGCCCAGCGCGATGCCGTTCACCATGATCCGGTCGGCGGCGAGTTCCTGGGAGGCGGCCCGGACGAAGTTGTGGACCGCGCCGTGCGCCGCGGCGTACGCGGTGGCGTTCGGCAGGCCGCGCTCGCCGAGGACGCTCGTGACGCAGACGATGCGGCCGGGCTGGCCGAGGCGACGGAACTCCTCCGCCGCGTGGCGCACGGCGAAGAAGTGCGCGTTGAAGTTCACCTGCATCACGCGCTGCAACTCGGTGTCGCTGATCTTCTCGATCGGCTTGCCGAGGAACAGGTCGGGGGCGATGGCGACCATGTCCAGGCCGCCGAGCTCCTTCACGATCTGGCGCGTGGTGACCTGTACGTTCTTGCCGAGCGTCACGTCCATGACGTACTCGGCCGCCGTGCGGCCCATCGCCTCGATATCGCGCTTCACCGCGCGGGCGCGCATGACCGCCTCGTCCGCGGTGAGCGCGCAGATCGCGACGTCCGCGCCGGCCTCCGCGTAGGCGCGCGCGATCGCGCCACCCGCGGGGAGCTCCGCGCCAATGACGAGCGCCTTCTTGCCGGTGAGGTCGAAGTAGCGGGTGCGTGCCATCGTCTCGCCTACCACTCGTGCCGCGGCCGGAAGGCGACCGGGCCCAGACCGCCGGCCAGCCCGCCGCCATCGATGACGAAGGTGTGGCCCGTCATGTAGGAGGAGGCCTCCGAGGCAAGGAAGATCGCCAGCGGGCCCATCTCCCACCACTCGCCCAGGCGCTGCACCGGCATGAACTTGCCGCGCTGCTCGCGGAACGCGCGCTCCTGATCGTCCTTGGGCGGGGCCTGCGAGACGAAGCCGGGGACGATGCAGTGGGCGCGGATGTTGTGCCCGGCGAGCATCACCGCCATCGACTTCGCGAGGGAGATCACGCCACCCTTCGCGGTGGGGTACGCGAACTGGCGGTTGCCGCGCATGGCCGTGCCGGAGGAGGTGACGACGAGGACGCCGCCGTTCCCCTGCTTCACCATCTGCGCCGCGGCGGCGCGAGAGGTGTAGAAGTTCGACTTGAGGTTCGTCGCCAGGACGGACTCGAACCCATCGTCCGGATAGTCCTGGAAGTCGGCGGTCGGGCCGCCGCCGCCACCCGCGTTCGCGAAGACCACGTCGATCTTCCCGAACTCGCGCGCCGCGGCCGCGATCATCGCGTCCACCTGCTGCGGGTCGGTGGCGTCGCAGGCGAACGAGGTCGCCGTCCCGCCGGCGGCGCGGATCTCGCCGACGACGCGGTCGAGTTGCTCCTGCGTGCGGGCGGAGACCATCACCGAGGCGCCGGCCTCCGCGAGGGCGAGCGCCATGCCGCGACCGAGGCCGCGGCCGCCACCCGTGACCACGATGGCCTTGCCATCGAGATCGAATCGTTCGAGCACGGCAAACCTCGATTCGGGGTACCCGCGGGGTCGCGACGCGGGCGCGGGCTAGATGATCCCCGCCGCCACGGCGCCGAGTACGACCAGACCGAGGGCGATTCTATACCAGACGAACACGCGCAACGTCCGCGTCTGGAGGAAGCCGAGTAACCCTCGGATGACGGCCGCCCCCACGAGCGCGGCCGTGAGCGCGCCCACCAGCAGCGGCCCCCACATCACCGTCTCGTCCCCGCCCAGCGCATCCGCGAAGCGGAACACGCCGGCGCCGAGGATGACCGGCGCGGAGAGCAGAAAGGAGAAGCGGGCCGCGCTCGGGCGGTCGTAGCCGGCGAGGCGGGCGGCGGTGATGGTGGCGCCGGAGCGGGAGACGCCGGGGATCAGGGCGAGCGCCTGAGCCGCGCCGACGAAGAGCGACCGGCGCACGCCCATCCGCTCGACCTCGCGTCCCGTGCCCCCGAGGCGGTCGCCCGCCTCGATGACCAGCGAGAAGAGAATGAGCATCACCGCCACCACCGCCGGCTGGCGGAAGCGCTCCTCGACCGCATCCTGCGCCAGCAGCCCGAAGACCACGGCCGGGAGGGTCCCCACCGCGAGCCAGAGGCCCAGGCGCGCGTCGCCGCCCCAGCGCGCGACCCTCGGGCCGTGGCGGAGGAGGTCCGCGATGCCGGCGGACAGGATGCGCCACCAGTCCCGCCAGAAGTAGCCGAGCACCGCGACCAGCGTGCCGAGGTGTAACCCCACATCGAACGTCAGAGAGGAAACCTCGTCGCCGAGGATGCGGGGTGCGAGGACGAGGTGGCCGGAGGAGGAGATCGGCAGGAACTCCGTCACCGCCTGGATGACGCCCAACGCCACGGCGCGGAGGTAGTCGGCGAGGGTTGCGTCCACCCGCCGAGGTTACGCCGGTGCCTCCGAGGGGGCGACCGGCGCTACAGTACGGCCATTCCATCCGGGCGGCCGCCGCCGGGTTCGTGAGTTGGGGGCTCGGTGGAACCGCTCGACCTCGTCGCCGTCGCGGACCGGATCGGCATCGTCGCGTTCGCGGTCTCCGGGGTCGTGGTGGGCATCCGGGCGAAACTGGACCTGTACGGGCTGGTCGTCCTGGGGCTGGTGACGGCGATCGGCGGCGGGTTCACCCGCGACATCGTGATCGGCGACATCCCGCGCGTCCTGCAGACCACGGACTACCTGCTCTTCGCCATCGGGGCGACGTTCATCGGCATCGTCGGTGGCGCGCTGAAACTGACCGCGCCGGAGCCGATCATGAAGGCGGCGGACGCGCTGGGGACCGGCGCGTTCGCGGCGACCGGCGCCCTCCTCTCTCGCGAGGCGGGGCTGGACTGGCCGGCGGGCGTAATCCTCGCGATCCTGACCGCCACCGGCGGCGGCGTCATCCGTGACGTGCTCGCGGGCGAGATCCCGCAGGTCCTGCACCGCGGCCTAAACGCCACCGGCTCCGCGGCCGGGGGCGCGGTCACGCTCGCCCTCGCGCCGACGGACGTGACCGCGGCGGCACTCGCGGGGGGCGTGGTGGCGTTGATCATCACCGCCGCCGGCCACACCGAGCGCGTCCGCCTGCCGAAGATCTGAGCCGTCCGGCGTAGGGCGGCGCTCGCGTACGATGCCTGACATGCCCGCACGCGAGATGGCCGAGTGGCTCCACGACTTCCTGCCGGAGATCGCCCCGAACTTCCAGGGCGACCCGTGCTGGATCGCGTGGATGAAGACCCGCGACGCGGAGCACAACCCGCCCTTCTACTGGCTCGGCCGCGCGCTCGATGTCGCCTCGGACGGCGGCGCGACCGAGGCGTTCCGGGCGCGCGTGGTCGCAGCGCACGGGCCGGGCTCCTGCCACGGCCAGGGCGACCGCGACGAACGGGTGCAGGACGTCCTGACGGAGGTCTGCGCCTACGCCTGGGCAGCCGCACACCTCGGCCCGCCGGCGCTCGAGCCGCTGGACGAGCGCGGCCTGGAGCGCAGCCCCCTGCGCCTGCACATTCCCTCGCACGACGCCTACGTAGCGCCCCGACGCATCCACCCCCAGCGGACGATGGACCGCGTGCTCCAGTTCGTGGCCGACACCACGGCGGAGGCCGGGCGCAGCCTGCCGCCGGCGCCGGGGCGCATCCTGTACCTCGATGCGTGGCACGACCGCATGTACGCGCAGGGGGTCGCCTACCGGCTGGAACTGACGGAGCCGATCCAGCAAGTGCTGCGGCATTTCGCGCAGGAGCACCTGCTGGGGCACGTGCTGACGCGGCCGTTCCAGTGGGGCAACCCGGTGGAGGCCTGGTACTAGCGGCCACCCCTGCGCCGGACGCCGCCCGAGCGTGCCACCCGCGCGTCCTGTAGCCTCGACGACACCGATGACACCACCCGACCCCGCCACCCTCATCAACCTCGCCGAGTTCGAAGCCGCCGCCAACGAGCGCCTGACGCCGATGGTGCGCGACTACTACGCGGCCGGGGCGATGGACGAGATCACGCTCCGGGACAACCGCGAGGCGTTCGAGCGGATCGCGATCCGCTACCACGTCCTCGGCGGCGTCGGCGACCGCGACCTGTCGACGCAGATCCTCGGGCGGCGTCACGACTGGCCTGTCCTGATCGCCCCGACGGCATTCGCGCGGCTCGCGCACGAGGACGGCGAGGCGGGCGTGGCGCGTGCAGCAGCGGCGGCGGGGGTCACGCAGGTGCTCTCCACGCTCTCCACCACCAGCCTGGAGGAGGTCGCGAAGGCGGCCCCCGGCGGGATGCGCTGGTTCCAGCTGTACGTGTTCCGCGACCGCGGCGTGACCGCCGACCTCGTGCGTCGCGCCGAGGCGGCCGGCTACGAGGCGATCGTCATGACGGTGGATGCACCGATCCTCGGCCGGCGGGAGCGGGACGCCCGCAACCGCTTCTCGTTGCCGGAGGGGCTGACCGCGGCGAACCTCTCCAGCACCATGTCCCGGGTCGCCTCGGACGGGGGCGACTCCGGGCTGTTCCAGTACTTCGCCACGATGATCGACCCGGGCCTGACGTGGGATGACCTGGCGTGGCTCTGCTCGCTCACCACGCTGCCGGTGCTGGTGAAAGGCGTGGTGCGCGGCGACGACGCCGAGCGCGCGATCACGCACGGCGCCGCCGGGGTGATCGTCTCCAACCACGGCGGCCGGCAACTCGACACCGCGATCTCCACGATCGACGCGCTGGCGGACGTCGCGGAAGCCGTGGACGGGCGCGGCGCGGTGCTGCTCGATGGCGGCGTGCGACGCGGGACGGACATCGTGAAGGCGCTCGCCCTCGGCGCCAGCGCCGTGCTCATCGGCCGCCCGGCGCTGTGGGGCCTCGCCGTGGGCGGCGAGGCTGGCGTGGCGCGCGTGCTGGCAATCCTGCGCGACGAGTTCGACCTGGCGATGGCGCTGTGCGGCGCGCGCAACGTGGAGGATCTCTGGCCGGACCTGCTGGTCTAGACTGCGCTCCCGCGCCCGGCGGCGCGAGGAAGGTGCGCACGATGACCTCCACACCCTCCACTCCCGGCGTCTCCGGCCTCCTCCAGATCGCGATGCCGGTCCAGGAGATCGACCGGGCGGTGGCGTTCTACCGCGACGTGATCGGCCTGCCGTTCCTCTTCCAGGCCGGCAACCTGGCGTTCTTCGACCTCAACGGCGTGCGGCTGATGCTGGACATCCCGGAGTCGGAGGAGTTCCGTCACCCCGGCTCCGTCCTCTACTTCCGCGTGCCGGACCTGCGCGCGGGGTACGAGGCGATGCGCGGCGGCGGTGCGGAGTTCATCGGCGAGCCGCACCTGATCCACAGCGACGGCCGCCAGGACCTGTGGATGGCGTTCTTCCGGGACGGCGAGGGCAACGTCCACGCGCTCGCCTCGGAGGTGCCGGCGGGGACAGTGGTCTAGCGCCCGGCCTGGCCGAGCAGCAGTTCGCGCGGGCCGGGGACGAACGGCAGCGCGACGACGTCCGCCATCTGCCCCACGCCGTCCGTATCGATCTCGACACGCGCGAGGCCCGGCGCGAACGTCGCCGGCAGGTACGCGAGCGCGATGCCGGCCTTCAGCACCGGCGAGTAGGCGGCGTTCACCGCCGCACCGATGTCCCTGCCGTTCGCGGTGATGCGCGCGCCGCGCTTCGCCAGCCGCGGGCCGTCCAACCGGAGGCCCACCAGTTCGCGCTCCGGCTGCCCCAGCGAGGCGACGGCACGCAGCACCGCCGCGCCGGGGAAGTCGCGCGGGCCGGCGGCATCCTCGAGGTCCACGAGGTCGCCGAGGCCGGCGTGGTACGGCGTGGCCGGGGCGGGCGTCTCCGTGGGCGCCTCGATCAGCCCGGCCTCCAGCCGCATCGCGTCGAAGGCGGCGAGGCCGGCGGGGGCCATGCCGGCGACGAGGCTGTTCTCCCAGAAGTGCTCCGCGACCTCGCCAGAGAGCAGGAACCAGAAGCCGTCCTCGCCCGTCTCGGAGTGGTGCGCGACGAGGGCGCGGAATCCGCCGAGCAGGATCTCGTGCGCCTCGCCGGCTGGCACCGCGCCGGGGATCGTCTGCCCGACGACGTGCTCGAGCATGTCCGCGGCCTCTGGCCCCTGCACGGAGAGCAGCACGCTCTCCGCCAGGCGGTCGCGCACCAGCACGTCATCCTCCGGGCGGACGGCGGCCTCCACCTCCTCGCGCAGGCGCACCTGCGCGCGCGGGCCGGTGACGATGAGCCAGCGGCCCTCCTCGATGTGGCAGCCGGTGGCGATGTCCAGGATCGACCCGTCCGCGCGGCAGGCGACGAGCCGGCGGATGCTGCCGGGCGGGATGCGACGGGTGTCGGTCGCGAACACCCGCGCGAGGACCTCGGACGCCCGCTCGCCGGTCACGTAGAACCGGCCGAGGTGGGAGCGGTCGAAGATGACGGCGCGCTCGCGGGCGGCCTCCTGCTCGTCGTACATGCCGCCGTACCAGAGGGGCACCGTGAACGAGTGGACGGGGGCGGGGTGCCACCCGGCCTTCATGTGCAGGTGCGCCAGCGCCAGCACGTTCGTGCGGCCCCCGGCGGGGACGGGCGCGGGGATCACGGGGAGGAAATCCCCCGGCCCGATCGGCGGCTGCGTCACGCGTGCTCCTGCCCGTGCGGGTGAGTGTGACCGTGATCCTCGCCCGCGCCGTGCTCATGGGCGAGCGGCTCCACGTCCTCCCACTTCCGGAAGCCCTCCGGCGTCCGTGTCATCCGGCCAACGCCGGGGTACGGGCCGTGGCAGAACATCACCAGCGCGCCCGCCTCGATGCACTCGTCCATCAGCCGCTTCTTCGTCTCCATCGAGACCAGCGGCAGCACGTCCAGCCCGGAGACCCACGGCGTGCGCTCCAGTTGCGCCCGGTGCTGCGCGAGGTCGCCGAGGTAGACGCCCCACTCCTGCCCGGATCGGACGATGACGCTGGAGTGGCCCTCCGTGTGCCCCGGCGCGGGCGCGAAGATCACCTCGTCCGTGATCGCGAACTCGCCGTCCGCCAGCGTCAGCCGCTCAGCGATGGGGTCGAGGTTCCTCGAGAGGTAGGTGGCGCGCGTGCGCTCGTTCGGGTGGGTGGCGTCCCGCCACTCGGCGCGGCTCATGACGTAGGTCGCGTTCGGGAAGGTGGGCACCAGCAGGTCGCCCTCGGCGCGGGTGTTCCAGCCACAGTGGTCGGCGTGCAGGTGGGTGTTCACGACAACATCGACCGCCTCGGGCGTCACGCCGAGCGCGGCGAGCGAGGTCAGCAGCGTCCCCTCCTCGGCCGGTGTCGCGGCGTCGCGGTCGCCCGGCTTCCCGCCCACGCCGGTCTCGATCAGGATCGTCTTGCCTTGCGAGCGGAGCAGGAGGCAGTTGAGGCCGAGCGGGATGCGGTACCGCTCGTCCAGCGGCGGCGCGACGCGCTCCCACATCACGCGGGGCACCACGCCGAACACCGCCCCGGCGTCGTACCAGTAGGTACCGTCGTTGACGACGGCGAAGTCGACCGCGCCGATGCGGTAGCGAGCGCCGCTGGGGATCGACATCGCCAGCCTCCTCAGGAGATCCGCGCGGTGATCCGCTCCGGCACCAGCCGGAACAGCACCACGTCCGGGCGGTCCCGGTAGCCCGCCGCGAACGCCTCGCCGCGCTCCGCGCCGTAGTAGGCCACGGCCATGCGCCGCACCGCCTCGTACAGCGGCCGGTCGGACTCCTCCACGCGCCCGTCGATCATCACCGACCGGTAGGGCGGCTCCCGGTGGTCGACGCAGAGCGAGGCGGCCGGGTTCGCGAGGAGGTTGCGCCACTTCAGGCTGGCGCGGGAGGTGAACAGGTAGGCCGCGCCGTCCTCCCAGAGGAACCAGATCGGCACCGTCCGCGGCCGCCCCGCGCGGTCCACGGTGGCGAGCACGGCCACGCGCGGCTCCCGCAGGAACGCCTCGATCGCCTCGGGGGTCATCTCCGGCATGGCGTCGCCTCCTCCGACCGAGGATAGCGCGCGACGGCCGGCATCCCGGTCAGGAGCCGCGGATCAGGGTCATCGCGGTGTAGCCGATGAACCCGAGCACGAGGAGCCCACCCTCGATCCGGCCGATGCGGTACCGCGGCCACGCGAGCGGCACCAGGATCAGCGCGGTCAGCGCGAACACCGGCAGTTCGAACTGGAACAGGTCCAGGTCCACGCCCACCGGCCGCGCGAGCGCGGCGCCGCCCAGCACACCCAGGATGTTGAACAGGTTCGAGCCGACCACGTTGCCCACCGCGATGTCGTCCTCGCGCTTCCACGCGGCGATGACGCTCGTGACCAGTTCGGGGAGGCTCGTGCCGAGGGCGACGACCGTGGCGCCGATCGCGAACTCGGAGACGCCGGCTCGCTCCGCCAGGTCGGTCGCACCTCGGACGAACAGCCACGATCCGGCGGCCAGCACGCCGATCGAGGCGACCACGAGCGGCAGTTCGATTGCCGCGCGCGGGCGGTCGCCCTCGTGCGGGACGGGGATGCCATCGAAGTCCGGCTCCGGCTCCGCCTGCACCTCCGGGCTGCCGAACCACTTCAACTGCACCACGCTGAAGGCGATCAGCAGGACGACGGAGATGCCGCCTTCGATGCGGGAGACCTCCCCGTCCATGAGGAGGAAGAGCGCCCAGCCGGTGACCGCCACCAGGATCGGGAGGTCGAAGCGCAGCATCCGGCGGTGCACGGCGATCGGGGAGATCACCGCGGCCGCGCCGAGGACGGCGAGGATGTTGATGATGTTCGAGCCGATGACGTTCCCGGCGGCGACGCCGGAGGCGCCCTGAATCGCGCCGATCACGCTGACGGTGAACTCCGGCATCGACGTCCCGAAGGCGACGACCGTGGCGCCGATGACGATGGGCGGCATGCCGAGGAGGAATGCGAGGCGGCCGGCGGAGCGGACGAGGCGGTCGCCGGCCAGGACGAGGATCACGAGGCCACCGACGAGCAGCAGCGCCGAGGCGAGCACGGGGGCTTCTTTCGCTAGCCGCCCGCACCGCGCGGGCGAGCCCTCTGATGATGAGGGGTCGCGCGGTAACGCGCAGAGGCGCCTCGGACGCCCCTAGGCGACGCCCCCCCGCTGCAGCGTGATGACCGTGAAGGCGACCCAGGAGGCGGTCAGGAACACGCCCTCCGTCCGCCCGATGCGGAACCGCCGCCAGATGAGCGGGAAGAGGAAGACGGCCGACAGCGCCATCACCGGCAGCTCGAACTCGAAGAGGGCACGGTCGACCACGATCGGCCGGGCGAGGCCGGCCGCGCCGAGGACGGCCAGGACGTTGAAGATGTTGGAGCCGATCACGTTGCCCACGGCGATGTCGTGCTCCCGCTTCCAGGCGGCGATCACGCTCGTCACGATCTCGGGCAGGCTCGTGCCCACCGCGACCACCGTCGCGCCGATGGCGAACTCAGAGACGCCGGCCCGCTCCGCCAGATCCGTCGCGCCGGTCACGAAGAGCGTCGAACCGGCCGCAAGCGCGGCGATCGAGCCGGTGAGGAGCAGCACGTCCAGCCCCAGGCGCGACTTCACCGCGAGCGCCCCGGGGTCGACGACCTCTTCCAGCACGTCCTCGGAGGCGAACCAGCGCACCTGGGCGAAGGTGAACAGCGCCACACCACCGAGGCTGGCGATGCCCTCCAGGCGGCTGACCTCCCCGTCCGCGAACATCACCAGCGCCCACGCGGTGACCACGAGCAGGATCGGGATGTCGATCTTCGGCATGCGCTGGTGGACGGACATCGGCGCGATCGTGGCCGCGAGGCCGAGCACCAGCAGGATGTTCGTGATGTTGGAGCCGATGACGTTCCCGGCGGCCACGCCGTCCGCGCCCTGCAGCGCGCCGATCACGCTGACGGTGAGCTCCGGCATCGACGTCCCGAAGGCGACGACCGTGGCGCCGATGACGACCGGTTCCATGCCGAAGCGGAGCGCCAGCCGGGCCGCCACGCGGACGAGCAGGTCGCCGGCCACGAGCAGAATCAGGAACCCGGCGGCGAGCAGGCCGATCGAGATGAGCACCGGCACCCCTTCCGCGCCCTGCGCGGGGCGCCCGTCAGCCCTCGGACGGTATCGAGGGCAGGCGGCCCGGTCTAGCCTGCGGCGATTGGCCGTCCGGGCGCGGGTGATGGCCGGTTGAAGGTGGTTCCGCGCGGCTTCTATGATCCCGCGCACACCGGCGCACCCCCGTCCGAGGGTGGCGGCCCCCAGTACAGGAGTCACCATGCCGACACCGACGGCGTTCTTCCGTGGCCGCTTCGTCCCGCTGGAGCAGGCGAACATCAACATCATGACCCACGCCTTCAACTACGGCACCGCCGTCTTTGAGGGTGTGCGCGGCAACTGGAACGACGACGACGGCGAGCTGTACCTGTTCAAGGTGCGCGAGCACATCCAGCGCATCCGCCAGAGCGCGAAGATCATGCGGATGTCCCTGAAGTACTCGGACGACGAGATCGTGGAGACGATCCACGACCTGGTGAAGCAGAACGGCTACCGGGAGGACGTCTACATCCGCCCGATGGTCTACAAGTCGTCCGAGATGGTGGGCGTGCGCATGCACAACCTGGAGGATGACTTCCTGGTCTACGTGACGCCCTTCGGCGCCTACCTGGACCCGGAGGCTGGCGCCCGCTGCCAGACCTCCTCCTGGCGTCGGGTGGACGACACGGAGATCCCCGCACGCGCGAAGGTCAACGGCCTCTACGTGAACAACGCCATGGCGAAGACCGAGGCCCAACTCAACGGCTTCGACGAGGCGATCATGCTCAACCAGGACGGGCACGTCTCGGAGGGCTCCGGCGAGAACATCGTCATGATCCGTCGCGGCGTCCTGATCACGCCGCCGGCGAGCGACAACATCCTGGAGGGCATCACGCTGGAGACGGCGCTGGAGATCGCCCAGCGCGAGTTCGGCCTGCGCGTGGAGCGCCGGAGCATCGACCGCTCCGAGCTGTACATCGCGGACGAGATCTTCATGACCGGCACCGCCGCCCACGTCACCCCGGTGACGGAGGTGGACCGGGTCGCCATCGGCGACGGCCGGCCGGGCGTGGTCTCCAAGCAGATCCAGGAGACCTACTTCAAGGCGATCACCGGTCGCCTGCCGCAGTACCGCGACTGGCTGACGCCGGTCTTCGGCGGCTCGAAGGTCGCCGCCTCCTAGCGGACACCCGCCGGACGCCCCCTCACCGTCCGGCCTCGGTAGACTGGTCACCGAGGCCGGACGGCACGAGGAGAGGGGCGAGCGCGCGTGTACTACCAGCCCCCGCGTGCCCTGGGACTGCTCGTCGGCGGCCTGCTGACGGCGTGGGCGCTCGGCATCGCCACCGTGCTGGCGATCTTCGCCGCCGGCCGCGACTTCAACGTCGCCACCGCCGCCACCTACATCCTGATCGGCGGCGCGTGCGTCCTCGCGGCGATGTTCGCGTACTGGACCGCCTCGCTCGCCACGCTCTCCTACGCCGTAGACCGCAACGGCCTCGTCATCCACTGGGGGGCGACGCGCCAGATCGTGCCGCTCGGCGAGATCGAGCGGCTCGTCCCCGGCACGGCGGTGGGCGTCCCGCGCGTCCGAGGCGTGACGTGGCTCGGCTACCACGTGGGCGCGGCGCACATCCAGCGCATCGGCGACGTGCTGTTCTACTCCACGCACCAGACGCCGGACCAGGTGCTGTACGTGATGACCTCGGAGCGGAACTACGCCATCTCCGTGCCGGACCCCGCGGACTTCGCCCGCGAGATCCAGTTGCGGCAAGACCTGGGCCCCACGGCCAGGGTGGCTCACCACGTGGAGCGGAGCGCGCCCGGCCTGCAGGGGTTCCTGCACGACCGTCGGGGCCTGACGCTGGCGGCGGTGGCGGCGGCGCTCTGCGTCGTGATGTGGATCGTCGTCGGCTGGCAGTACGGGAGCCTCCCGGAGACGTTCGAGAGCCGCTTCCCGGCCAGTTCGCCCTCCCCGCTCCTGAACCTGGTGAACCGGGGTGACCTGCTGGAGATCGGCCGGGCCGCCTCCATCGCGCTCGTGGTGAACGTGGTGGCGGGGGCCATGCTCTACGCGTGGAACCGGGTGGCCGCCTACGTCCTCTTCGTCACGGCCGCCGTCCTGCAGGGCGGCTTCCTCCTCGCCTTCCTGATGGCCACCCGCGGCGTCTGACCCACCCTGACCGAGGCGACACCACCCGTTAGCATCGGATCATGCAGACAGACGTGATCGTGGTCGGAGCCGGGCCCGCCGGCAGCACCGCCGCGCGGACCATCGCGGAGCGCGGCGCGCAGGTGCTCCTGCTGGACCGGGCGAAGTTCCCGCGCGACAAGCCGTGCGGCGGCGGCGTCACCATCCGCTGCGCCTCGCTCCTGCCGTTCTCACTCGACCCGGTCGTGGAGGACGTGATCACGGGCGCGCGGATGAAGGTGCGCGGCTTCCGCGAGGTCACCCGCGAGGCGCCCGCGCCGATCACCTACATGACGCAGCGCCTCCGGCTGGACGCCTTCCTCGTGGAGCAGGCGCAGGCCGCCGGGGTGGAGTTCCGCGACGGCGACGGCGTGACGGACATCACCCGCCTCCCGGACGGCTCGTTCGAGGTGAAGACGAAGGGTGACACCCACCACGCGCGCGTGATCATCGGCGCGGACGGGGCGAACGGCGTCGCCGGCAACCGCCTCGGCTACGAGGCGGCCGGGGAGAGCGCGGTCGCCCTCGAGGGCAACTACCCGTACCCGGACGGCGTGCCCGCGGAGTTCCGCAATCGCGTCGTGCTGCACTTCGGGGACTACCCCGGCGGGTACGGCTGGATCTTCCCGAAGGGCGACCACATCAACATCGGCGTGGGCGGCTGGAAGAGCGCCATGGGGCCGCAACTCCGTGACCTGCTGCAGCGCATGTGCCGCACCTACGGCTTCGAGGTCGCCGACCTCCAGAACCTGCGCGGCCACCACCTGCCGATGCAACGTCGCGGCATGGTGATGGCCGCGGCCGGCTCCGCCGTCGTCGGCGACGCGGCCGGCCTCGTCGACCCGCTCTCGGGCGAGGGCATCTACGGGGCGCTGCGCTCCGGGTCGCTGATCGCGCCGGCGGTGGAGGACTACCTCGCGGGGCGTGTCGCCACGCTCGCCGGCTACCAGCTGGCGCTGGAGCGGGAACTGATGCCGGAGGTGGAGACCTCCACCGCGCTCATGGAGATCTTCCACGCGTGGCCGGACCCGTTCGTGTGGCTGCTGCAGCACTTCGGCCCGTTCTGGGGCGGCGCCTGCGCCGCGATCCGCGGCGAGACCACGTATGTGGACCTGACCTACCGCCTCGGCAGCCCGGGGCGCGCGCTGCTCGGCCCGGTCGCGAAGGCGGGGCGGTTCGTCTCCTCCCGCCGGGTCGCGCGGGGCTGACCGTGGCGCGAGGGGGCACCCGCCTCGCCGCCATCCTGCTGGCCTCCGCGCTCCTTGGTGGGTGCATCGCGAACCCGGACTCGTCGCCGCGGGCTGTCGCCACGCCGACGGAGGAGCCGGTGTTCCGGCCGGTGGTGCTGGCGGAGACGCCGACGGCCACGCCCGCGCCGCTGACCGCGAACGAGATCGGGACGGCGCTCCGTGACCTGGTCTGCTGGTACGACGACCCGGCGCTCGCGCGGGAGTGTCTGCCGCCGGGCGAGGAGTTCGTGACCGTCCTCCAGCGCATCGGCGCGTCCGGCGACCGGCGGTTCATCGCGCCGCTCGTGGACATGCTCTGGATGGAGATCGGCTGGGAACGCTGGGTGCGGGACGCGCTGGAGACGCTCACCGGCGAACGGCACGCCTCCGCTGCCGACTGGTACGCGTGGATGATCGCAAACCCGCCGCCACTCCCGGACGAGTACGCCACCTGGAAGGGCGGCCTGCTCTCCATCATCGACCCCCAGTTCACCCAGCTGATCCGCGAGGAGCGTCCTGCGGACGGCCCCGGGCCGGAGGAACTGGTGTGGGGACTCCAGGGCGTGGGGCAGGTTCCCCCGCTGGCCGCCCCGGACACCGTCCACCGCGTGGAGGAGCGCTACCTCTCCCGCAGCGACATCATCTACGGCGTGATGATCGATGGCGTGGCGCGCGCCTACCCGGAACGCATCGTGGCGTGGCACGGCGTCGTCACCGACAGCATCGAGGGCACGGCGATCCAGGTGTGGCACTGCATCGCCTGCGGCGGCGCGGCGGTGTTTGGCGCGGCCGCCTCGGACGGCACGCGCTACACCTTCGCCTCCTCCGGGCTGGCGTGGGAGGCGCGGCGGCTGTTCTTCGATGAGGAGACGCTGAGCCTGTGGGACGCCGTGCAGGGCCGCGCCGTCACCGGGCCGGCCGCCGGGACTCGCCTCACCCTGCTCCCCTCCACCCGCACCACGTGGGGCGAATGGAGCGACCGCTACCGGAACACCCGCGTGCTCTCGCTCGACACCGGCTTCGTGCGTGACTACGCGGAGGGCGTGGCGATCCGCCCGGACACGCAAAGCGATACACCGCTCTATCCCGTGCCGGAGATCGACGACAGGCTGCCGGCGAAGGCGCGTGTCCTCGGCGTCGTCGTCGGCGGGGTGGCCCGGGCCTACCCGCTGGAGGCGGTCGAGGCGGCGGGCATCGTCCACGACGAGGTCGGCGGGACGCGGCTGGTGCTGATCTCGCCGGGGCCGGGCCTCGGCGTCTCCGTCTACGCCGCCGGTGGCACGACCATCGACCGCATCGAGGGCCCGGCGGAGGACCGCGAGGCGGTGGATACGGACGGTCTGCGCTGGTTCGTGGACGAGGAGCGGCTGCTGAACACGCGGAACAGCCGCGTCATCCCGGCGGTCGCCTCCCAGGTGGTCTACTGGTTCGCCTGGTCGGGCGCGTACCCGTCCACGAGCGTCTGGGAGCCGTAGGGGTCACCCGAGGTTGACGGCGCACGGCGGACAGCGCACACTGACCTTCTTATGGCGATTCCGACTCACCTCGTCGCCCCCACCCTGCCCGCTGCGCCCCTGCGCGGCCTGGGCCTTCTCGTACTCGTACTTACGTAGGCGACGCCTGCGCTCTGCCGCATGCGTCGCCCGCCGCCCGCGTGACGGGTGGCTTCGCGTGTCCCCAGCGAGATCTGGCCGGGGCGCTCTGACGCGCCGGCGCACCCAGTAGAGACGGACCCTTCCCATGGCGATGATGAGCGGCGCGGACATCCTGCTGGAGTCCCTGAAGCGGCTGGGCGTCGACACCATCTTCGGGTACCCGGGCGGCGCGGTGCTGCCGCTGTACGACCGCTTCCCGGCACACCCGGAGATCCACCACGTCCTGGTGCGGCACGAGCAGGCCGCCGGCCACGCCGCGGACGGCTACGCGCGCGCCTCTGGCCGGCTCGGCGTGGCGCTCGCCACCTCCGGCCCCGGCGCGACGAACCTGGTCACGGCGATCACGAACGCGCACATGGACAGCGTCCCCACGCTGTTCATCACCGGGAACGTGATCCGCGCCCTGATCGGCCGGGACGGCTTCCAGGAAGCGGACATCACCGGCATCACGATGCCGACCGTGAAGCACAACTACCTGGTGATGAAGGCGCAGGACATCGCCCGCACCATCGCGGAGGCGGCCTACCTGGCCACCACCGGCCGCAAGGGCGCCGTCCACGTGGACATCCCGAAGGACGTGTTCATCGAGCAGGCCGAGTTCGAGTGGCCGGAAACGGTCTCCGTCCGCGGCTACCGCGTCCCCGGCAAGGCGGACGTCGACTCGGTCCGGCAGGCGGCCGCGATCATCGACGCCGCGGAGCGCCCGGTGATCCTCGCGGGCCACGGCATCATCCAGGCGGACGCGTCCGAGGAACTGCGCCGCTTCGCGGAGCGTGGCGGCATCCCGATCCTGAACACGCTGCTGGGCCTGGGCGGCATCCCGCAGGACCACGCGCTGGCGTACGGCATGATGGGCATGCACGGCTCCTACTGGGCGAACCACACCGCCAGCAGCGCGGACGTGATCATCGGCCTGGGCATGCGCATGGACGACCGCGCGCTGGGCCGCTTCGCGGACATGAACCCCACGGCGAAGATCGTCCACGTCGACATCGACCCCGCCGAGCACGGCAAGAACCTCGTCACCATCGCCCCGGTCGTGGGCGACCTGAAGCAGGTGCTGCCGCAACTGACGGACGCCATCGAGAAGCGGTCGCACGTGGAGTGGATCCGCTGGATCGACACGCTGCGGAGCGAGCACCGTCACTCCATGTCGATCCCGAGCGGCGGCGACCTGACGACGCAGTTCGCGGTCTCCAAGATCGCGGAGTTCGCCGGTCGGGAGGCGATCTTTACCACGGGTGTGGGGCAGCACCAGATGTGGGCCGCCCAGTTCATGGACATCAGCCGCCCGCGCCAGTTCATCACCTCCGGCGGCCTGGGCACGATGGGCTTCGAGGTCCCCGCCGCGATGGGGGCGCAGGCCGCCTGTCGTGACCGGCAGGTGTGGACGATCTGCGGCGACGGCGGCTTCCAGATGACCTTCCCGGACATCGCCACCATGGTGGACGAGCGGCTGCCGGTGAAGATGGCGATCATGAACAACGGGTTCCTGGGCATGGTCCGCCAGTGGCAGGAACTGTTCCACAACGACAACTACGTCTCGGTCGCCATGTCGCAGCCGGACTTCGTGAAGATCGCGGAGGCGTACGGCATCCGCGGCATCCGCGTCACCGACCAGTCGCAGGTGGAGGACGCCATCCGCGAGGCGGCGGCCTTCCCGGGCCCGGTGATCCTGGACTTCCAGGTCGTCGCGGAGGAGAACGTCTGGCCCATGGTCCCCTCGGGCGCCGCGCTCAAGGAGACGATCGAGGGCCCCCGGCGGGTCGCACGGTAGGCACGGAGACAGAGGGCACTGCCATGAGCACGAATACGCACACCGTCTCCGCGCTGGTCGAAGACCGTCCGGGCGTCCTGAACCGGGTCGCCTCCCTGTTCCGGCGGCGCGGCTTCAACATCGAGAGCCTCGCCGTGGGCACCACGGAGGAGCCGGGCATCTCCCGCATGACCATCGTGGTGGAGGGGCCGCCGAGCATCGTCGACCAGGTCGAGAAACAGCTGGACAAGCTGATCGACGTGGTGACGGTGGAGACGCTGTCCGAGTCCGAATCGGTCGTCCGGGAACTGGCGCTGATCAAAGTGGCCTGCCGGCCGGACCAGCGCCGGGAGATCCTGGACGTGGTGGACATCTTCTGCGGCTCGGTCGTGGACGTGTCGCCGACCACGGTGATCATCCAGCTGACGGCCGCGGCGGACACGCTGGACGCGCTGATCGAGAACTTGCGGCCGTACGGCATCCGCGAGATGGTGCGCACCGGCCGGATCGCCCTCGCGCGCGGTCCGCGGACCACCGCGACCCACCAGCACGAGACCGAGGAAGTCCGGCGCTTCCACCAGGAGATCGGGCGGCTCCCCGAGGGGGACCTGCCGTTCAGCAGCAAGTAAACGCAGGTCGGTCGACCGGCCGCGAGCGCGGGACGCGGGGCAAGCGCCGCGACCGAGGGGAGACATCCGAGTGGCGAAGATCTACTACGACTCCGACGCAGACCTGAACGTCCTGAAGGGGCGCACGGTCGGCATCATCGGATTCGGCTCGCAGGGGCACGCGCACGCGCAGAACCTGCACGACTCCGGCGTGGACGTGGTGGTCGGCCTCTACCCGGGCTCCAAGTCCTGGGCCGCCGTCCAGGCCGCCGGCCTGAAGGTCGGCACCGTGGACGAGGTCGCCCAGACCGCGGACGTGATCATGATCCTGGTCCCGGACCAGGTGCAGCGGCAGGTCTACACGGACCACATTGCCCCGCACCTGACCGCGGGCAAGACGCTGATGTTCGCCCACGGCTTCAACATCCACTTCAACGCCATCGTCCCCCCGCCGGACGTGGACGTGACGATGATCGCGCCGAAGGGCCCCGGCCACCTCGTGCGGCGCGTCTACACGGAGGGCGGCGCCGTCCCGGCGCTGGTCGCCGTGCACCAGGACGCGACCGAGGGCGCGCTGGCCACGGCGCTGGCGTACGGCAAGGGCATCGGCTCCACCCGCTCCGGCATCCTGGAGACCACCTTCCGCGAGGAGACCGAGACCGACCTGTTCGGTGAGCAGGCGATCCTCTGCGGCGGCCTCACGCACATGATCAAGAACGCCTTCGAGACCCTGGTGGAGGCCGGCTACCAGCCGGAGTCCGCCTACTTCGAGACGTTCCACGAGGTGAAGCTGATCGTCGACCTCATGTACGAGGGCGGCATGGCGAAGATGCGCGACTCCATCAGCGACACCGCGGAGTACGGCGACTACACCCGTGGCCCGCGCATCGGCAATGCCGCCCAGAAGGCGGAGATGAAGAAGATCCTGGACGAGATCCAGACGGGCGAGTTCGCCCGCGAGTGGATCCTGGAGAACCAGGCCGGCCAGCCGCGCTTCAAGGCGCTGCGCCGCATCAACGCGGAGCACCCCATCGAGATCGTGGGCGAAGAGGTCCGTGGCATGATGGCCTGGCTGAAGCAGGGGAAGTAGCACCCGACGATGACCACGGACGCCCGCGCGTCGCGCCCCCGCACCGCCGATGTACGCACGTACGTCGTACGGCCGGCGGCGCCCGCGCGCGCGTCCGTGAGTGTCGAGGCCGGCGTGAGCCGGCCTCGTCCCGTCTCTGCTGGCGTCTCTGCTTCCGCCGAGGCGCGCCGCTCGCCGGCCCTCGGACTGCTCGGCCTGGGCCTTGGCCTCGTCCTTATGCGGCCCTCCTCCGCCTGACCGCAGGCGGACGGGAGGGCGGCCCCCAGCCCATCAGGACCGAGCAGTACGGAGCCCGAAGACCATGAGCGACACCGACAAGATCTACATCTTTGACACCACCCTGCGGGACGGCGAGCAGAGCGCTGGCATCTCCTTCACCATGGACGAGAAGGTGGAGATCGCCCGACAGCTGGCCCGCCTGAACGTGGACATCATCGAGGCCGGCTTCCCGGCCACCTCCCCCGGCGACCGCGAGGCGATCGCCGCGATCACGCGGGAGGTGAAGGGCCCGGTCATCGCCGGCCTCGCCCGCGCCGTCCACTCGGACATCGACACGGCGTACGAGGCGGTGCGCGGCGCAGAAGCGCCCCGCATCCACGTCTTCATCTCCTCCAGCGAGATCCACATGGGCCAGCAGCTCCGCAAGCACAAGGAAGACGTGCTGGAGATGGCCCGCTCCGCCGTGGCCCACGCGAAGAAGTACGTCTCCGACGTGGAGTTCTCGCCGATGGACGCCACGCGCTCCGACCGCGGCTTCCTCTACGAGATCGTGCGCGCCGCCATCGCTGAGGGCGCGACGACGATCAACATCCCGGACACGGTGGGCTACGCGATCCCCAGCGAGTTCGAGGACCTCATCCGTTCGATCCGGAAGAACGTGCCGGAGACGGAGGGCATCCGCATCTCCGTCCACTGCCAGAACGACCTGGGCATGGCCACGGCGAACTCGCTGGCCGGCATCCTGGGCGGCGCGCGGCAGGTGGAGGGCACCATCAACGGCATCGGCGAGCGCGCGGGCAACGCGGCGCTCGAGGAGGTCGTGCTGGCGATCCGGACGCGTGCGGACGTCATGAAGGTCCACACGGACGTGAACACGCGCGAGTTCTACGCCGCCAGCAAGCTGGTGGAGCGGCTGTCCGGCATGGCGCTGCAGCCGCACAAGGCGGTGGTGGGCAAGAACGCCTTCCGGCACTCCTCCGGCATCCACCAGGACGGCATCCTGAAGATGCGCGAGACCTACGAGATCATGGACCCGGAGACGATCGGCATCCCGGCCGGCGACTCCATCGTCCTGACGAAGGTGTCCGGGTCGCACGCGGTGCGCGCCCGCCTCGCCGACCTGGGGGTGCACCCCACGGACGAGGAGTTCGCTCGCATCTTCGCCGCGTTCAAGGACGTGGCGGACGCGAAGGACGAGGTGGACGACCGCGACCTGATGGCGATCATCAGCGAGCAGACGCAGATCCAGGTGACGGACGCGTGGACGCTGGACCTCGTGCAGGTTTCCAGCAGCGACCACGGCGCGCCCACGGCCAGCGTGCGGCTGATCGGGCCGGATGGGAAGCTGCGGCAGGACGCCGCCATTGGCACGGGCCCGGTGGACGCCATCTACCAGGCGATCAACCGCGTCACCGGCACCCACCACGAACTCACGGAGTTCAGCGTGAAGTCAGTCACGGAGGGGATCGACGCGCAGGGCGAGGTCACCATCCGCGTACAGACGGACGGCGGCACCTTCCAGGGGCGCGCCGCCGATACGGATATTCTGGTAGCCAGCGCACGCGCGTACCTGCACGCGCTGAACCGCGCGATCGCCGCCGCCTCCCGGTAGGCGTCGCGAGTCCATTCAGGGGGAAGAAGCAGCCGTGCCGAAGACGATCATCGAGAAGATCTGGGAGCAGCATGTCGTCCGCTCCGCCGCGGGCGAGCCTGACCTGCTCTACATCGACCTGCACCTGGTGCACGAGGTCACGAGCCCGCAGGCGTTCGAGAGCCTGCGCATGACCAACCGCACCGTCCGACGCCCGGACCTGACCCTGGCGACCGTGGACCACAACGTGCCCACGACCGACCGTGACCAGCCGAACCCGGACCCGCTGTCGGCGCAGCAGATCGCCACGCTGCAGCAGAACGCGAAGGACTTCGGCATCCCCCTGTGGGACATCTTCGACATCCGCCAGGGCATCGTGCACATCATCAGCCCGGAGCACGGCCTCACCCAGCCGGGCATGACGATCGTCTGCGGTGACTCGCACACCTCCACGCACGGCGCCTTCGGCGCGCTCGCGTTCGGCATCGGCACCTCCGAGGTGGAGCACGTGCTCGCCACGCAGACGCTGCCGCAGTCGAAGCCGAAGACGATGGCCGTGGAGGTCACCGGCTCCCTGAAGCCCGGCGTCACCGCGAAGGACGTGGTGCTGGCGATCATCCGAAAGATCGGCGTGGACGGCGGCGTCGGCCATGTGATCGAGTACCGCGGCGACGTGATCCGCAACCTCTCGATGGAGGGGCGGATGACGGTCTGCAACATGACGATCGAGGGCGGCGCCCGCGCCGGCCTCGTCGCGCCGGACGAGACGACCTTCGCCTACCTCAAGGGCCGCGAGTTCGCGCCGCAGGGCGAGGACTGGGACCGCGCGGTGGAGGCGTGGAAGGCGCTCACCACGGACGAAGGCGCGACCTTCGACACGGTGGTGACGCTGAAGGGCGAGGAGATCGAGCCGCACGTGACCTGGGGCACCACCCCGGCGCAGAGCGTCCCCGTCTCCGGCGTGGTGCCGGACCCGGCGGACGCCCCCACCCCGTCCGCCCGTGAGACGGCGGAGCGGTCGCTGAAGTACATGGACCTGAAGCCGGGCCAGAAGATCCAGGACCTGAAGGTCGACCGCGTCTTCATCGGCTCCTGCACGAACGGCCGCATGGAAGACCTCCGTGCCGCCGCCGCCCTCGTGAAGGGCCGGCACGTCGCGGACGGCGTCCGCGCGATGGTGGTGCCGGGCTCCGGCCTCGTGAAGTTCGAGGCGGAAGCGGAAGGCCTGGACAAGATCTTCACCGACGCGGGGTTCGAATGGCGCGAGCCGGGCTGCTCCATGTGCCTGGGCATGAACCCGGACATCCTGCTGCCGGGCGAGCGCTGCGCGTCCACCTCCAACCGCAACTTCGAGGGCCGGCAGGGCGCGGGCGGCCGCACCCACCTGGTCAGCCCGGAGATGGCCGTCGCCGCCGCGATCGAGGGCCACTTCGTCGACATTCGGGATTGGAAGTAGCCATGCGCCAGATCCGCACCGTCCACGGCCGTGCCATCCCGCTCAACCGCGCGGACGTGGACACCGACCAGATCATGCCGAAGCAGTTCCTGAAGCGGATCGAACGCTCCGGCTTCGGGCCGTTCGCCTTCTTCGACTGGCGGAAGGACCCGGACTTCGTCCTGAACGTCCCCGCCTACCAGGGCGCCCCGATCCTGCTCGCGCAGCAGAACTTCGGCTCCGGCTCAAGCCGCGAGCACGCCGTGTGGGGCCTGGAGGACATGGGCATCCAGGCGGTGGTCGCGCCCTCGTTCGCGGACATCTTCCGCAACAACTGCTCGAAGGTGGGCCTGCTCACGATCGTCCTGCCGCAGGAGGACATCGACTACCTCATCGCCCGGCACGAGGAACTCCCGACGGCCGAACTGGTGATCGACGTGGAGGCGCAGACCATCGCCACCTCGGACGGCTCGTTCTCGCGCACGTTCGAGATCGACCCGTTCATCAAGCACCGCACGCTGAACGGCCTGGACGACATCGGCATCACGTTGCAGCACGCCTCGGACATCACGAAGTTCGAGGAGCGCCGCAAGGAGATGCTGAAGCCGGACACGAAGAAGGCGGCGGAGAACAGCCTGAAGATCGGGTAAGCCCGACCGAACCGTCACCTCGAAGGGGCGCCCGCAGGCGCCGGCCGGCTGAAGACCCTAACGGTCGGGGGGCCCTGCCGCCCCCCCCCGGCGCCCGGCCCGC
>BTUI01000011.1:0-117037 GCA_045863195.1 Chloroflexota bacterium | reverse complement strand
ACGCTGGCCGCGACGGCGGCCGGCATGGCGCCGGGTGAGTGGCGCGAACTCATGGCCCTCGTGGGCCGGGGCGCGGCCGGGGGCGCCGAGGCGGACCCGGCCGCGCCCGCGGAATGACCGCGGGCGCGCCTCGATGTATCTGCGCCGCGGACCTCAGTCGGCGTGCACCGCCGTGATGCCCGGGTAGAAGTAGGTCCGCGCCGCGTTCCGCAGTTCGCCCCGGTGGTCCGGGTGGGCGATGGAGATCATCTCCTCCGCGCGCTGCCGCTGGCTCTTTCCCGCGAGTCGCGCGATGCCGTACTCCGTCACCACGTAGTCCGTGAACGAGCGCGGCACCGTCACGTACGAGCCGTCGTCGATTCTCGGCACGATCCGGGTGACGAGGCCTCCCGCGGCGCTCGCCGGGAGCACCGTGACCGCCTTGCCGCCGCGCGCAATGAACGCGCCGATCTGGAACTCCGGCTGGCCCCCGGTGCCGTTGTAGACGGTGGTGCCGATCGACTCGGAGCAGACCTGGCCGGCGATGTCCACGGTGAACGCGTTATTGATCGCGCACATCCGTTCCTGCGCGGCGACGTTCACGATCGAGTTCACCGAGATCACCGAGCGCGTCTCGAACGGGCAGTCCGGCCGCGTCAGCCACGCCTCCTCCTCCGGCGTCCGAGGCGCCACCACAGTGGTCACGCCCAGGCCTCGGTCGACCGACTTGCGGCTGTTGTTGATCGTGCCGTCCATCATCGCCTCGACCACACCGGCGGGCGTGATCTCGGAGTGCCATCCCAGGTCATGCTTACCGGCGAAGAGGCCGTTCGTCACGAGGTGCGTCGCGGTGCGGCCCGCGCCGATCTGCACCGTGTCGCCGTCCTTGATGATCTCGTTCACGAACCCGGCGATCGTCGCCGTCTCGGGCGAGGCGACCGAACCGGCGGTCGGCGGCTTCTCCGTGAGCGACGTCATGACGAACGCCGACACCTCGCTCACGTGGACGCGCTCGTTCGTGCGGATGTTCGGCATGAACGGCCAGCACTCCACGATGCTCACGCGCGCGCGCCGGATGAAGTCACCCTTCGCCCACGGCGACCCGCCGAAGTGGATGTACCCCTTCTCGTCCGGCATCGAACCCTGCGTCACGAACACGTCCAGCGGGTCCTGGTCGTCCCGGTGGTCGTAGATGTTCATCTGGTTGCTGAACAACTGGATGTAGAAGTCCGCCCGCCGTCCGGAGAGTGCCTGCCGGGCGGTGGGCCCGGCGAAGATCTCGCTGTTGAGGTCGAACCCCATGTCGGCGAACTCGTCGTTGAACCACTCCTGCGCCGGCGTCGGCGAGCAGGCGCGGATCTTCACCTGCATGCCGAGTTCAATGACCCTGGAGAACAACGCCGGCATGAACGACCGTGCGTCGCCACCAATCGGCGTGAACAGGACATCGCCCGCCTGCACGAGCCGGGCGGCGTCCTCGAACGACATCAGTTTGCGCTGGAACTCATCACGCCAACCCACGTCGCACCCCTCCTCCGCGGACACACGGGCACGGGCGAGCATCACGCCCGTGGTGTCGGTATCGCGCATGGTACTCAGGCGCGGCAAGGATGCTTGTGCCGGGGTGAACGGAACCGAGGCGGCTAGCGCTGCTCCGGCGCCGCCGCCGGCGTCCCGGCGCCCTCGCGGCCGGCGCCGCCTCCCATCGGCCCGTGGGGAGGCGCACTCGCGGCGGCGTCCGCCGCACGCCAGTCCGGGCCGTTGCGGCGGCTGAAGGTGTAGCGCGGGCTGAGCACGGCCACGGCGACCATGACCGCGACCAGCACCACCCCCATGAGGGTGAACAGCTCGTACGCGCCGATCACGTCCGCGAGGATCCCGAGCGGCGCGGCCATCAGCGGCATCGCGCTGAAGGTGAGCATGTTGATGCTCATCACGCGGCCGTAGTACTCCGGCCGCGCCTCATCCATGACCATCGTGTTGTTCAGCGTCTGGTACGCGGTCAGCGTGAGGCCGAGGACCACCGTGGCGACGATCGCGCCGGGGAAGCCGGCCATGCTCGACCCCACCGCCAGCAGGACCAGCCCCAGGCCGCTCAGGACGCCCGCGACCCACTGCACGAGCGGCTTGCGGTCGTACTCGGTGAGCGTGGCGATCGCGAGCGAGGCGACCAGCGCGCCGACGCCGGAGATCGCCTGGAGGTACCCGAACGCCTCCGCGCCCTGCCCCAGGTCGCGCTGGACAAAGCCGGCGAGCAGCAGGATGTACGGCATCCCGAAGAGCGTGGAGGCGAACATCATGATGATGAGCAGGCGCAGCGGCGGGTCGGTCGCCACGTAGCGGAGACCGCGGCCGATCTCCACGAACATGTTGCCCTGCGCGGGCCGCGCGAAGCCGCCGTTCTCCACCTTCCCCAGCCCGGTCGGGATGAACAGCAGGATGGCGGACGAAAAGACGTAGAGGATGCCCTGCACCAGGTAGGCGGACTCCACGCCCCACCAGCCAACCAGCAGGCCGGCGATGGCCGGGCCGAACAGGCGCGTCGCGTTCATGGCGGCGTTCGACAGCGCGATCGCGCTCATCACCTGCTCGCGTCCAACGACCTCCGCCATCAGCGGCATCCGCGCCGGCATCCCGAACGCGAAGAACGTGCCCTGCACGAGGCCGATCGCGAACAACAACTCGATCGTGATCTGGTCTGCAACGATCAGCGCGCCCGTCAGCAGCGCCAGGACTGCGGTCGCCGTCTGCGTCATCAGCGTCAGGTTGCGCTTCTCCATGCGGTCCGCGATGGCGCCGCCGATGAGCGCGAACATCAGCATCGGCAGGCCGAACGACAGCGCAATCCAGCCCAGCCAGGCGAACGACTCGGTGAGTTCCCACGCCAGGAGGGCGCGGGCCACCTGCTGCATCTGCATGCCCGTGAACGAGAAGGTGGACGAGATCCAGAGCAACCGGTAGTTCCGGTGCTCGAACACCGCCATCGCCTTGCGAAGCGAGGGCTTCTGTCCGCCCCGGCCGGGCGGTCCGCCACCGAATGCAGCCATCGACGATGCCTTCCGGGACGACATCCCCCCGAGGTTCGGGCGGGCCGGTCGAGCATGGAGCGTAGAGACCGCGGAACCCTGCCGTCAACGTGAAGGTACTGGCGGTGCGTTAGACCTCGCGGCGGTCGAGCAGCCGGATCGAGGCGACGAGCGCGGCGGCCACCGCTACCACCGTGACCGCGGACGCCTGCAGGTAGTCGCCCGGGGCGGTGGTGCCCTGCGACAGTCCCGCGAGGGCGCCTGAGAGATGCCCCGGCAGCCACACCCCGGCGGAGGCAACCAGCCCGATCGTGATCTCCGGCCCCACGATCAACGCGAATGCCAGCACCATCGTCCCCAGCGAACCTCGGACGAGGCCAGCCGCCAGCGCCACCATCGAGACGACGAACACGTAGTAGAGCGCCCCGAAGGCGATGCCCGGGATCACGCTGTCCGCCGGGACGAGGCCGATCAGCGCCCACGTCTCGTACCACGCCAGCAGCGCGCCGATCGTGAACGCGGCGACGGCCGCCGCGGCGTACACGGCGGTCCGCGTGAGCACCAGCCGCGCGGTTGAAGAGACCCGCGTCCGCAGGAAGATCGCGATGTCCGCGGTCGCGTCGAACGAGAGCGCCCCGGCCGCCACGCCGATCACCGCCAGCAGGCCGATCTGCTGGGCATTCGCGAGGTACTGGATCATCCCGTCCGCCGGCACCGGGTCGGGGAAGATCACCTGTACGCCCTCGGTGCCGCCGAAGCGCTCGATGATCTCCTGCAGGTAGCGCGCCGTCAGCGGCCCGATGAGACCGAAGAAGGCGAAGACCGCGAGCAGGCCGGCACCACGCCACGTCCGGCGGAGCCGCAACACCTCGAGCCGCCACAGGCTCACTTCGTCATCTCCAGGAACACCTGCTCCAGCGACGCCTCCTCCGGCCGGACGCTCACCACGCGTGCCCCGGCGCGTGCCAGAGCGCCCGCCAGCAACGACTCTGCCTGCTCCGTGGAGTGGACGCCCACGCGCACCTCGCCCGGCGCGGTCGCGACCGCCGAGGCGACCCACGGCTCCGAGGCGAGCGAGCGAGCGACGCCTTCGGCGTCGTCGCGCACGCGCACCAGCACGCCGGGCGTGCGGTCTCCGGTCAGCAGATCCGCGAGCGCCCCCTGGAAGATCATCTGGCCGCGCTGGAGGATGCCCACGGTGTCGCACACCTCCTGGACGTCCGACAGGATGTGGCTGGAGAAGATGACCGTGCGCTGCCCGCGCTGCGACGCGACGAGGTCGAGGACCTCGCGCCGGCCCATCGGGTCGAGCGCGGAGCAGGGCTCGTCCAGCAGCATGAGCGCCGGATCACCAATCAGCGTGGAGGCGACGCCCAGGCGCTGCAGCATCCCGCGCGAGAAGCCGCCCGCGCGCCGGTCGATGGCGTCGCGGAGGCCTGCCTCCACGAGCACCTCCGTCACGCGCTCGCGCGGGATCGAGGGATTCACCAGCGCCCGCGCCAGGTCGACGACCTCGAAGGCGGTGAGCCAGGGCTCGAACTCGGGCGTATCCGGCAGGATCGCCAGCGCCGAACGCGGCACTCCCAGCACGACCGACCCGTCCGAGGCGCGTCGCAGGCCAGCGACGATCGAGAGCAGCGTGGTCTTGCCGGAGCCGTTCGGGCCGACCAGGCCGTACACGCTGCCCTCGGCGACCCGCAGGTCCACCGCGTCCAGCGCCGGGCGTCCCCCGTACACCTTCGTCAGCGAGCGGGTCTCGACGATCATCGGCACGACCTCAGCCTGCCCGGCGGCCGAAGGCGAGGTAGGCGATGCCGCCGAGCGGCACGGAGGCGACGATCGCGACCGCCCACGCCCACTTCGGCAGGTGCCGCACCTCCGCCGAGCGCAAGTCGTTCAGGCAGTACCCGACGAACAGGACGACGAAGAGCAGGACGGGCAGCAGGGCCTGGACGGGCATCGGCGGACTCCGCGCGGATCATGTCGTACGGTGGTAGCCGACCCAGCCACCCGCAACACCTTCCCGCCGCATGCCGAGCGAGGTCAAGCCATGCCCATCACCCTTTCGGACGCCGCCCTCGCGCTCCTCGCGAAGCAGGTCCACGCGCACGTCGTCACGCTGAACCCGGACGGCAGCCCGCACGTCACGCTGGTCTGGGTGGAGGCGCGCGACGGCACGGTCTCCTTCAACACCGCCCGAGGCCGCAAGAAGACCCGGAACCTGGAGCGCGACCCGCGCATCGTGGTCTCCGTGCAGGACACCGACCACCCTCGCCAGTACGCCGTCTTCGCCGGCACCGCGCGTCTGATCGACGAGGGCGCGGTGGAGCAGATCGACGGCCTGGCGAAGAAGTACCTCGGCCGCGACACCTACCCGGCGCACCGGCCGGACGAGCCGCGCGTCCGGGTGGACGTGGACGTGACCAGGATCAGCGGGCAGGGGCCCTGGGTGGGGTAACGTCGGCCCCTCGCGCATCCCCGGCGGCGTCTACTACCCTCGGCACGTCTGATGGCGCGCATGCAGCGGGAGGATCACCGCATGGCTGATGAGCGGACCCTCGACCAGAAGCTCCTGGAAGAGGGCGCTGACTGGATTGCTGAGATGGTGTCGGAGGAACTGGGCGGGTTCATCCCGTCCGAACTCTGCGACCTGGTCATGCAGACCGAACTGAAGGTGCGCGAGGAGACCGGCGACGCCCTGATGGACCACGACTCCATGACCAAGCGGATCATGGAGATCTTCCGCGCCGACCCGGAGGTGCCCACCCAGGAGGGTGCCGTCTCCGACTTCATCGTCCGCGAGATCCTCCACTGGGAGGACGAGTTCCGGTCGATGGCCGGACACCCGCGTCGCGTCCGCACCTAGTCCGAGCAGCGCCCAGCGAGGACGGCCCGGCGATTGCCGGGCCGTTTGCATGCCCGGCGCTGACTACCGCCTCGCCTTAGCCGGGGTCTTCAAGGGCGCGCCGGCCGCGTCCCGGATCGCCTTCAGCCGCTGGATGTTCTCCAGGTCCGGCCCGTCCCCCTTCGGGAACGCCTCCGTCGGGATGCCCGGCACCTCCAGCAGGAACGCCTTGCCGTGGAACGCGGGGTGCGCGCACATCGCCTCGAACGCGGCGCGTCCGAGGTGGCCGTCGCCGATGTTTTCGTGACGGTCGCGCTGGCTGCTCATCGGCATCTTCGAGTCGTTGGCGTGGACCACGGCGAGGAGGTCGAGGCCGATCTCGCGGTCGAACTCCGCCATCGTCTCGGCGACGCCCTCGGGCGTGCGGAGTTCGTACCCGGCGGCGAAGGTGTGGCAGGTGTCCAGGCACACGCGCAGCCGCGGCGAACCCACGGCGCGGATGAGGCCACCGAGGTCCTCGAAGCGTGTGCCGATCGCGCCGCCCTGCCCCGCCATCGTCTCGAGGGCGAGGACGGCCTGGCCGGGCGCCTGCGCCAGGATCTGGCCGATGGCGGCGACCACCTGGTCACGCACGGCGTCCATCCCCTGGCCGCGGTGCGACCCGGTGTGCAGTACCACGCCGGAGGCACCGATCTCCTCCGCGACCCGCATCGCGTTCACCACGGAGCCGACCGACTTCTCCAGTTGCTCCGCCTCCACGGCGGCGAGGTTGGCGAGGTAGATGTTGTGTACCCACACCTCGCCGAGGCCGGCGGCGGCATGCGCCTCCCGGAACTGGCGCACCGCGTCCGCGGTGTGCTTCGTCGCACGCCAGGTCTGCGGCGCGCTCACGAAGATCTGCAGCGCCTCCGCCTCGATCGCGACGGCGCGCTCGATCGCCTTCCAGATGCCGCCGGAGGAGGAGACGTGGCCGCCCACCTGGATCCCGGTCATGTGTCACGCCCCTTCAGCCGTCGCTCCAGCCAGCGTCGCACGCCCATCCCAATGACCACGCGCTCCACCGCCGCCTGCATCGCGGCCTCGTCCGGAGCCGCGCCTTCGCGCAGCCGCACGCTCGCACGCCCGGCAGCGAGGTCGACCGTGGCCGCCTCCACGCCCGGGACGCTCCGGAGCGCGCTCGCGGTGCGCGCCGCGCAGACGCCGCATACGAGCCCGTCGACGCGGACCTCCAGCGCACCATCGGTGACCGCCGCCGAGCCGGCGAGGCGGACGCGCGGCGCGTGCCGCAACCGGGACGGGATCAGCGCGGTCATACCGCCATGCTACCAGCGCCTACCGGAGCGGCCCCGGCCTGCCGATAACTACGGGGAGGAGCCGCGATGAACCCGTGGGAGTGGACCGACACCGTCGCGAGCAGCGGCATGTCCCGACGTGGCAGCGCGCTGGTGATCAGCCCGGACCCGCGCACGGGCGTCGCGCTGGCGCTCTTCCTGCAGGAGATGGACCTCGCGGTCGACCTCGGGCACGAGGCGGGCTACGCCGCCCGCTGGATGCGCCACGCGCGCTACGACCTGGCCATCCTCGACCTGCCGAGCACCGGTGACGAGGCTGCCGCGGTGTTCGCGCAGGTGCGCGCGCTCTCGCCGGAGACGCGGTTCCTGGTGCTGGGCGACCCGGACGCCCGGCTGCGGGGGGCGGAGGTCCTCCCCAGGCCGCTGCAGGTGAACGACCTCGCGCGGATGCTGCTGCCGGACTGAGTCCGCTCGCCGTCACGCAATCGCGAAGACGGATGCGCGAATATTGCCCGGCACGGGCACCGATGCTACTGTTCGTCAAACCCGGACGCCGTCGACCCGAGGGGCGCTTCCTTGGCCTACAAGATCATCGAAACCTGCATCGGGTGCACCGCCTGCACCAAGAAGTGCCCCGTTGAGGCGATCACCGGTCGCCGCAACGAGATCCACATCATCGACGCGGAACTCTGCATCGACTGCGGCGCCTGCGGCGCCGTCTGCCCGCCCGAGGCGATCCTCGACGAGATGGGGGACCTCTGCCGCACCTTCCCGCGGCGTGAACTCCCGCTCTCCAAGATCGTGGAGGAGAACTGCATCGGCTCCGGCTGCGAGCTGTGCATCAACGTCTGCCCGTTCGACGCGCTCTCCCTGCAGGACGCCCCGAACCACCACGACTACTACGGCATCGCCACGGTCGACCCGAAGAAGTGCGTCGGTTGCCGCCTCTGCGAGCAGTCCTGCGGCTGGAACGCGATCTACATCGACCCGCCGCGCGAGATGCTCAAGAAGAAGGTCTACCCGGTCGAGATCCTGACCCCGAAGAAGGGCAAGGGCCTCAAGAAGGCCGCCGCCGCGGAGTAACCCGCCCCGTCCTCGTGACACCGCCATGAGCCCCGCCCCGTGCGGGGCTCATGCGTTCCACCCGCCGCTACGTGCGCAACCCGTGGACACGCGCGTGGATGCACGCCTGCCCCGCACGAACGCGCACGCCTACGCTCGGACGGCACGAGGACAGGACACCGCCCGATGACGCTCGCCGCTGACCGAGACGCGCCCCCCGGGGCCCTCGATGCCCGGTTCCTGCGCCTGCGCCCCGGTGCACGCATCCCCGCGCTCCAGACGCCCCAGGCGAGCGGCTACGACCTCCACGCCAGCCTCGATGCTCCGGTGAGCGTCGGCACCATGCCGGTACGCATCCCGTGCGGGTTCGCCATGGCGGTGCCGGAGGGGACGGACGTGCAGATCCGGCCGCGCTCCGGGCTCTCCGCAAAGGGCGTGATGGCCGTCCTCGGCACGCTGGACGCGGACTACCGCGGCGAGGTGATGGTGACGCTCTACTGCCTGCCGGACGCCGCACCGTTCGAGGTTCGCGACGGTGACCGGATCGCGCAGCTGGTCGTGAGCCGGCTGGTGCCGGTGGACTGGCGCGAGGTCGACTCGCTGGAGGAGACGGCGCGCGGCGCCGGAGGTCACGGCTCGACGGGGCTGCGGTAGCGGAGCGCGATCCCCCTCGGACACCCCTCGGACAAAGCGAGAGCGGACCTCGCGGTCCGCTCTCTCACCTTCATCTGCCGTGCGGCGGGGGTAATTGTTTCTCGACAGATGAGGCTTCTGAAACGCTCGCGCGGCACGCCGCGCGCGGGAACGATGCTTACTTCGCCTCCTCGGCGAACACGTAGTGGTACAGCAGGCCGGCGGCCACGCCCCCGACCAGCGGGCCGATCCACCACACCAGGTGGTCGTCCCAGGTCCCCGACACCAGCGCCGGCCCGAAGGCCCTCGCCGGATTCATCGCCGCGCCCGTCAGCGGGCCGCCAGCGAGGACATCCACCGTCACCGCCAGGCCGACGGCGATCCCGCCCGCCTGCGAGGCCTGGCCCGTCGCGGCAGCGCCACAGACGGCCAGCACCACGAAGAACGTGAGGACCGCCTCGATCCCCACCGCCGGGAGCAGGTCCGTGGACGGACCCAGCGCCGGCGTCCCCAGGTTGGACGCGGCGCGCAACCCTTCCGGGTAGAGCGCCGTGAGGAGGAGGGCTGCGAGGATCGCGGCCGCCAGCTGGGCGATCACGTATCCCGCGGCACCCACCGAGTCGATCCGCCGGGTCACCCACATCGCGGCCGTCACGGCCGGATTGAAGTGCCCACCGGAGACGCCGCCCAGGGCGGCCGTCGCCACCGCGACCGCCAAGCCGTAGGCCAGACCGGTCTCCAGCAGCCCGATGTTGGCGTTCCCGGCCGCCAGGACGATGGCACCCGCACTCAGAAAGACGACGGTGAACGTACCGGCCGCCTCTGCAATCAGAGTGCGTGGGTCCAGCGTGTCGGCCATCCCCCACCCCCTCCGGTCGCCTCCACCCCGAAGGACGGGGACGACCGCGATTCGGGAAGTAGACCACAGAACCGCGCACTCGTCAAGACACTTGATCAATTCCCCGTATCAACATCGCGGGAGGGCGCTCCACGGCCCGGGTGTTACGCTCGGAACGCATGGAGAAGCGCATCTCGACCCGGCTTCGCGTCGGGCTCCCCTCGGTCCGCGCACACGTCGCGCTCGTCGCCGCCCTCGCCCTCGCGCTGGGTGCCTGCGGCAGCGACGGCGGCATCCGCATCACCACCGGCACCGGCGACGCCACCCCGACCGAGGCGGCGCCGCTCGCCACGCCCACCCCCCGCGCCGTCCCGCTCCCCCCGCTCCCGGAGAACCCGTTCGGCGGCGGCATCGCCGTCGCCGAGTACCTCGCGGGCGGCCGCGCGGACATCGCCGGCTGCCTGCCCGAACTCGTGAAGGAGTGGGGGCTCGCCGAGGAGCAGGAGGGCCCGCGCTGCCTGCCCGTGGACTTCGACGGCGACGGCAAGGACGAGTGGCTCTACGTCCTGAACTTCCCCGGACGCGGCGACGCCGTCGGCCTCGGTGACATCTGGTTCTTCGAGGACCAGGAGGCTGGCTACCGCTACTTCAACTCCGCGCGCGGCCTCGCGAACGCCGCCACGGCCGGGGTCCAGGTCCGCGAGGTCCGCGACCTCACCCGCGACGGCTTCGACGATGTCGTCATCACCTGGCAGGCGTGCGAGGACTCCGTCTGCCGCACGCACCTCATCGTGGCGAGCCAGCACAACGGCACCGTCCTGAACCTGGCGCCCGAGGCGAGCGTGGAGTCGATCGCGGAGTTCGAGGTGAGCGAGGGCGGCGAGATCCGGATGGAGGGCGGCGCACCCGCGAGCACCACGGCCGGACCGGCGCGGCCGAAGGTCGTGACCGTCGCGTGGGGCGGCCTCCAGTTCCGGGCGACCACGGAGGCCGCCGCCCCCGTGTTCCTGATCCACCTCGTCAACGACGCGGACGCCCTCTACGCGCGTGGCGACTACCTGGCCGCACGGGCGCTCTACGTGGACGTGACCACGGACGCCACGCTGCGCGACTGGAAGCGCGAGGCCGGGCAGCCCGCGGAGCGCACCGAACTCGTCCCGTACTCGTACTTCCGCGCCGCCCTCGCCACGCTACGCGCGGGCGACGCCGCGGGGATGCTCACCTACCTCGACCGCGCGGTCGGCGGGCACGAGGGCTCCATGCACGGCGCCGCCGCCAGCATCTACCGGGAGGCGATCCGCCAGGGGAACACGCCGGAGATCGCCTGCGCGGCCACGGAGTCGTACCTCGGCACGTTCCAGGCGCTGTACACGCAGTTCTGGGACTACGGCCCGACGGTGCCGCAGCGCACGGTGTTCACGCTCTGCCGGTAGCCGGCACCGCGTCGCGCCTCGGCGGGCGGGGGTACGGGGCGAACGCCACGGCGACGCTCGCGAGGATGAACATCACACTGAACGAGGCGAACGCGGTGGAGTACGAGCCGGTCTGGTCGTACCAGACGCCCACCACGTACGGTCCGGCGGCGTTCACGGCCAGCAGCACCGGCTGGAACGAACCGCGGATCTTGCCGAGCGCCCGCCGCCCGAAGTAGTCCGCGTACACCACCTGCTCCATCGCGATCTGCGCGCCGAAGAAGAGGCCGTACGACACGCCGTACAGGATGCCCGCGCCGAGGCTCGCCGCGTTCATCAGCAGCAGGATGCCCGCGCCCATCCCCGCCAGCGCCACCACCATCGTCCAGCGCACGGAGATCCTCGAGGCGAGTGCACCGCCGAGGAGCGCGCCGAGCGCGCCCGTCCCGGAGAACACGGTGACGACGAGCGCGGCCTGCGTGCGCGGCAGCCCCTGGTCCACCAGGTGCGGGATCTGGTGGAAGTTCACGGCGCCGCCGCAGAACATCACGAACGACAGCCCCAGCCCCACCATCCAGTACGAGCGCGTACGCACCGCCTCGCCCACCGTGAAGTCGCGGTCGACCGCGGCCGCGGGCATGCGCCCGTCCTCGTCCGGCTCGGGTGCGGCGTCGCCGTCCGGCAGCAGCCCCATGTCCTCCGGCCGTCGTCGCATGAACAGGATCGAGGGGATCGAGATGCTGAGCGCGATCGCGGCGAGGGCGAACCAGCCCGCGCGCCACGTCCCGCTCACATCGATCACCACGGCGACCACCACCGGGAACGTCGCCATACCGATGCGCGGGCCCACGGCGACGATGCCACTCACCATCGCCCGCTTACGGATGAACCAGTTGGAGATCGCGACGATCCCGCTCGGGCTCATCGCCCCGACAGAGAGCGCGCGGCCAATGCCGTAGAAGAGCAGGAGGTGCCACAGCGCCGACATCTGGCTCAGCGCCAGCGCGCATGCCGTCATGCCGATCGAGGCCCCGACGATCACCCAGCGGCCGCCCCAGCGGTCCAGCACAGCGCCCGTCGCCGGTGCCGCCAGCGCCGCCCCGAGACCACCGAGGGAGATCGCCGCGGCAATGTCCGACCGCTGCCAGCCGAACTCCGCCTCCAGCAACTGCGCGAAGACGCCCAGCACCGGGTTGAAGAACACGACCGAGCCGAAGGTGGCGGAGAACGCGGCCACGGCGACCCACCAGCCGTGGAAGATCCGCCCGGCGGACGCGGTGGGGTGCGTGGACGGGGCCAGGGCGGTACTCGCTCTCACGTTCGCAAGAACGCCAGTCTACGGCCCGTCCCCCGCTGGCGGTTGACCCCCTCTCACGCGCGCACGTACCGTCGAACGCATGATGCGACGCCTCCGCTCCATGCTCCTCATCCTCATCGCGGCCGCCCTCGGCGCAGTGCTCGGGCGCGTGGCGCTGGAGGTGCGCCAGCGGGTCGAGGCGGGCGAGCCGCCGGAGACCGTCGACCTCCGCCGGGTCACCGTGCGTATCCAGGACCTGGTCCCCGGCCTGGTCGCCGCGATGCGCGTGCGAGACGTGCCGTGGTCATGGCTGCACATCCCCTCCTGGCTCGCCGCCTTCGCCGTGAACGTCGCCGTGGCCGCCGTCGGCGGCGACCTGTCGCGGCTACGCGAGATGGTCGAGCGCGCCGCGATGGGCGTGGCCGGTCTGGCCCCGGAGGAACCGCGTGAGCCGGAGGCTCCGTGGGAGCCGCCCGCGTGGGAGCCGGAGGGCCCCGAGACGCCGCCGGACGCCGCACCGCGCTGGGACGGCACCGCCCCGGACACGGCCTCCGGCCAGCCCGGCGGCTTCGCCGCCTTCGACCGCTAGCCCGCCGCGATGCCCGGCCGAGAGTTCACGCTCGAGGAGGCCCGCGCCACCCTCGCGACGATCCGGGACCGGGTCGTGGCGCTGCAGGCGACGCAGCGACGCCTCCGCGCGGTGAAGTCGGAACTCAACTACATCGGCCGCATCCACCTCAACAACGGTGTCGTCCGGGAGCGGGAGATGCGCGCGCTCCGCGCCTCGCAGCGCACGCTCGGCGAGGAGGCACAGGCATTGCTGCGCGCGATCCTGGCCTCCGGCGCGGAGGTGAAGGGGATCGACGACGGGCTCATCGACTTCCCGACGACGATCGACGGCGTGGAGGCGTACTGGTGCTGGAAGGCCGGCGAGGACGAGATCCGCTGGTGGCACCCGCGCAGCACCGGGTTCTCCGGACGGCAACCGATCCCGGACGCCTGACCGCCTCGCTACCGGGCATCCGGCCAGCCGTGCGCCTCGTATTACTCATGTCATACTGACGGCCCCACCCACCTGTGCCCCCGGCCGCGTGGCCGGGTGGAAGGTTCGCCCCATGCGCGCCCAGCGCCTCGCCCTTGTCCTGACAGCGGTCGCCGCCGCGTTCGCCATCGCCTGCTCGGAGGACGCCGCCCCCGCCGCTTCCACCTCGACCGCTGCGCCCACCGAGGCCACCGCGACTGTCGCCACCTCCACCGGCACGAGCGCCGCGACCCCACCGGCGGACCCGTACGACCTTCAGTCCTCCACGCCAGCCGCGACGAGTGCGGCCGCCTCCCCGACCTCGGCCGCCGCGCCGTCCGGCGGGAACGCGGCTCCCGCCGCGCCGGCGGCCGTGGTCAGCGCGACGATCGCGAACTTCACGCTGCCCTCGATCAGCGTCGTCGTGGGGACGACCGTGGAGTGGACGAACGGCGACGCGCCGACACCCCACACGGCGACCTCCGCCGATGGGCTGTTCGACTCCGGCAACCTCACGGGGACGCCGTTCCGGCACACGTTTACGGCGGCCGGCACGTTCGCGTACGCCTGCCGGCTCCACCCGAGCATGACCGGGACGATCACCGTCCAGTAAGCCGCGTCAGTCGCCGGGCAGCACGTCCGAGGGCCGGTGCTATCATCGAACTCCCGGAATGGAGGCGGCCCGAGTGGAAATCGTGACGGCCCTGGCGATCGCGTATCTGCTGGGCGCCATCCCCACCTCGTACCTCGTCGTGTACCTGGTGACGGGCCGGGACATCCGCTCCATCGGCAACGGCAACCCCGGGATGATGAACGTCTGGGACAACGTGGGGCTGAAGCCCGCGCTGATCGTCGCCCTCGGCGATGTCGGCAAGGGGATGGCAGCGGTCACGTTCGCCTACTGGATGGGCCTGGGCGACGGCGTCGCCATCGCTGCGGCCTTCGCTGCCGTCCTCGGGCACGACTACTCGATCTTCCTGCGGTTCGATGGCGGCAACGGCACCGCGGCCACGGTCGGCGCGCTGATCGCGCTCGTCCCCGCCGCCACCCTGCCGGCGGTCGCCGTCGCGGCGGTGATCGTCGCGGTCGTGCGGTCCAAGCGCATCGCCGGCCTCGTTGGCCTGACGCTCGTCCCCGTTCTCGCCTTCTACCAGGACTACCGCCCGCTCATCGTCTTCGGCATCATCGCGCTGCTGCTCGTCGTCGCGCTCAAGATCGTGCGCTTCGAGGGCTTCACGCCCGCCCGGACGAGGCCGCCCCGGTGACCGCGTTCGAGGTCACCCTCCAGCAGTTCCGGGCCACCGTCACTGGCCCCGCAGACGACCTCCCCCTCGCCCGCGCCGCCCTGCTCATCGCCCGGTCCGAGTACCCGGATCTGGATATCGACGCGTGCGAGCGGCGCATCCAGGACATGGCAGAGACGCTGGCGCAGCAACTCGCCCGCAACGACGCGCGCGAGCACCCTCGGCGGGCCGTCCAGGCGATGACGCAGTTGTTCTTCCGCGAACTCGGCTTCCGCGGCAACGTGGAGCATTACGACGACCCGCGCAACCTGTACCTGCACTGGGTGCTGGCGGAGCGGAAGGGCATCCCCGTCTCGCTGGCGATCGTGTTCGCGGAGGTGTGCCAGCGCGCCGGACTGGACGTGCAGCCGGTCGGCCTCCCGGGCCACGTCCTCTGCCGCTACCGCACCCCGGAGGGCGAGCCGATCTACCTCGATGTCTTCCACGGTGGCCGGCTGCTGAGCGAGGCGGACTGCCAGTTGCTGGTGCGCAACCTGTTCGGCGCGCGCGTGCCGTTCAAGCCACACTACCTGGACGCGCTCACCCCCCGCCAGACGCTCCAGCGCCTCCTCCACAACCTGAAGGCCGGCTACCTGCAACGCGGCGACGAGGAGCGCGCGGCGAAGGTCATCGACCTGCTGCTGGCGCTCTTCCCGTGGGACCTGGACGAGATCCGCGACCGTGGGATGCTCCGCGAGCGGATGGGGGAGGTGCGCTCCGCGCTCACCGACCTGGAGCAGTACGTCCAGTACCGGGCCGGCGCCCGAGACATCCGCACCGTGGCGGAGACGGTCCGCTCGCTCCGCCGCCATGCGGAGGGCGCCCCGGAGAGCCGCTAGCGCCGGCCGGGGCGGGCGTGTGGCGCGGCCTTCCCGCCCCTGATAGTCTCGGACATGCCGGTCGATCCACCGCGAAAGAGCCGCAGCCTCATGGTCGACAGCCTCCCTCGCCCGTCGGTCCGCCCGCTTCACTCGGCGGCGGCCCCGTCGTCCTCGTTCGTGGCGTACGCGGAGACGCTGGAGTACCACACCTCCCACGCGCTCGAGTTCATCGACATCACGGCGGACGTGCAGAACGTCATCGCGCGTTCCGGCGTGACCATGGGCCAGGTGGTCGTGATGTCCAACCACACCACCGCCGCGATCGTGCTGAACGAGCACGAGCCGCTGCTGCTCAACGACATGGCGCGCATCCTGTCCCGCATCGCCCCTGCCGGCGACTACTACGAGCACAACGACTTCTCGATCCGCACCGTGAACATGACGGAGCGGGAGTGCGCCAACGGCCACGCCCACTGCCAGCACCTGTTCCTGGGTGCGAGCGAAACGATGCCGATCCACAACGGCGCCGCCTACATCGGCCAGTGGCAGAGCCTGTTCCTGGTCGAACTCGACCACGCGCGCCCGCGCTCCGTCTTCGTGCAGGCGCTCGGCCTCGGCGGCTAGCGCCGCCCGGGGCGTCATGCCCGTCACGCGCATCCTCCACCGCGCCGGCAACGTCCCCGATCTCCTGGAGATGGCGGGCCACCCCGCCGTCGACGCGATCGAGGCGGACGTATGGGTGCACGGCGACCACCTGTTCGCGCACCACGAGCGCCCATTCGGCCCGCTCCCGTTCGTCATCGGCAACCGCGGGCCGCGCATCCGTCGCCACCCCGTCCCGCTCGAGGCGATCCTCGAGGCCGTGGAGGGCCGCGCGCGGTTCGTGATCGACCTGCGCTCGTGGTTCGGCGACCCCGCGCCGGAACTGGTGCGCGCGATCGCGCCGCTCGCGGACGTCAGCCACCTCATGCTCACCTGCGAGGACTGGACGGTCGCGGACCGCGCCCGCGAGTGGCTCCCCGGCCTGTGGGTCGGCTACTCCGTGCGCTCCGAGCGCCAGCTGCGCGACTACCTCGCCGCACGAGACGCCGGCATGCTCCGCGAGACGCCGGTCGTCGTGCGGCACACGCTCCTCGGCAGCCCCGACGCCGTGGAGGCGCTCCGCCGCCGCGCGGGGTACGTGGGCGCATGGACCGTGGACGAGGTCGACCGCGCGCAGGAGCTGTCGCGCTGGGGCGTGGACGCGATCACGAGCAATCACGTCACCGTCCTGAACGCGCTCTAGCCCCGCCGCGCGGGTACGATCCCGGCATGGCCGCACCGCTCGATGATTTCCTGCTCGCGGACGACTTCGCGCTCGCCGCCTCCAGCGCGCCGCTCCTGCCGGTGATCCTGCGACGGATCGAGGAGGCGGGCAGCCGCATCACGTTCGCGGAGTTCATGGCGCTGGCGCTGGGCCACCCGGATCACGGCTACTACAGCCGCCCCGGCCTGCGCTGGGGCCGCGAGGGCGACTTCGAGACCTCCCCGGAGGTGCACCCGATCTTCGGCTACCTCTGGGCGCGCCAGGTGCTGGAGTGCTGGGACCGCCTCGGGCGGCCCGCCCCGTTCCACCTCGTGGAGCCGGGCGCCGGCTCCGGCGTCTTCATGGCGGCGATGCTCACGTGGCTGCGTGCACGCGCACCGGAGTGCTTCGCCGCCGTGCGCCCGGTGGTGCTGGACGGCCACCCGAACCGCATCGCCGACCAGCGCGCCGCCCTCGCCGCCCGCGGGTTCGAGGCGGAACACGCGCTGACCGAGGACTGGCTGCGCGGCACGGATCCGGTGACCGGCGTGCTCATCTCCAACGAGTTCTTCGACGCGCTCCCCGCCCACCTCGTGGAGCGGCGCGGCGACGATCTCCTCGAGTGCTACGTGGCCGCCGAGGACGGTGGGCTCGCGATGACGACCGGCGAGCCGAGCACGCCCGCGATCCGCGCCGCGTTCGACCGCCTCGGGCTGCTGCCGGGCGAGGACGCGCGCGCCGAGGTGAGCCTCGCCGGGCCGGAGGTGATGCGACGCCTCGCGGCACGCTTCGAGCGTGGTTATGTCCTGACGATCGACTACGGCTATCCGGCGTCGGAGTTGTACGCCTCGTGGCGGAAGCAGGGGACGCTGATGGCGTTCCGAGGCCACAGCCCGCAGCCCGATCCGCTCGCCGAGCCCGGCCTGACCGACCTCACCTACCACGTCGACTTCACCTCGCTCGCCGCGGCCGCCGAGGGCTGGGAGGCCGCCCAGCTCACGAGCCAGGCGCAGGCGCTGACCGTGCTCGGCCTGGCGGAGGCCGTCCAGATCGCCTCGGCCCGCTCGCACGAGGATGTCCAGCGCTACGCCGCCGAGCGTCGCGCCGCGGAGACGTTGATCGACCCCACCGGCCTCGGCCGCATCAAGGTGCTGGCGATGGCGAAGGACGCCCCCCTCGAGGGCCTGCGCTGCCTCCAACCCCTCGAGGTCGCCTTCGCCGGCGGACGCCGGAACTAGCGCCGCACCGCGCTCGCGCGCGGTGCGAGAATGAGCGCATGGCTGAATCGCTTTCGCCCGAGGTCTACAGCGCCGTCCTCATCGACCACTTCCAGTCGCCGCGCAACGCGGGGGCGATGGCGGACGCGGACGCCGAGGCGTTCGTGACGAACCCCGTGTGCGGCGACTCCCTGCGGCTGTTCCTGAAGATCGAGGGCGGGCGCATCGCGCGCGCCTCCTTCCTCTCCTCCGGCTGTCCGGCCTCGATCGCGACCTCCTCCGCCGCCACCGAACTCCTCGCCGGGCGCGACCTCGCGAGCGCCGAGGCGCTGACGCGCGATGACTACGCCGCCGCCGTCGGTGGACTGCCGAAGGCGAAGGTGCACTGCTCCGTGCTGGCCGCTGCCGCCGTCCACCAGGCGATCGAGGGCTGGCGGGCACGTACCGCCGCATCCGCATGACCGCCGCGGCGATCCTGCTCGCGGCCGGGGCGTCCTCCCGGATGGGGTCGCCGAAGGCACTCCTCACCTGGCGTGGCACGACCCTCGCCGCGTGGTCAGTGCACGAACTGCGCGCCGCGGGCGTCGACCCGGTCGTCGTCGTGCTCGGCGGGCACGCCGAGGCGGTCCGGCGCGCGCTGCGCGACGAGCCGGCGACGCTGGTGTTCAACGCGCGCTGGGCGCAGGGCCGCGCGACCTCGCTCGGGGCGGGCGCACGGGCGCTCCTCGGCGGCCCCGCGCCCGACCTGGTGGTCGTCCAGAACGTGGACCAGCCCGCGCCGGCCTCGCTGGTGGCGCGGCTGATCGAGGAGGCGCGTGCCATCGAGGCAGACGCCGTGCAGCCGGTGTACCTCGATGCCGCCGGGGCCGAGCACGGCGGACACCCCGTCGCGCTGCGCGGGGCGCTGCTCCCCGCGCTCGCCGCCGCCACCGAAGCGAGCGAGGGGCTGCGGGGCGTCCTCGCCGGTCGCGCGGTGCGCCGCGTCCGCATCGAGGGCGAGCCGACGGTCGCGATCGACCTCGACACGCCGGAGGCGTACGAGGCGGCGCGGGCCGCGTACGGGTAAGGCGCGGCCACCGGGCCGCGTGATGAGGGAGGGCTGAGACATCCCGACACAACGGGAGGAAGGGGCCGCGTGATGGAGTGGTCACGCACCTGGCAGTTCGCGATTCCGATTGACCGCGTGTGGACGGCCTTCATCGACCGCAGCACATCCACCCCGTGGAACCACGTTTTCACCGGTGACCCGTACTACGGGCGCGGCGCGATCGTGGTGACGGAGGTCCAACGACGGGACACGGGCGACGAGCGCCACCTGACCTGGACGGAGACCGAGGGCGACGACCTGGCGACGATGTCGGTCACGGTCGCGGACGCCGGCGCCGGCGCGCGACTCACGCTGACCCGGGCCACTTCAACCGCCACCGGCACCCTGCGGAACCGGCACGGCGGTCGGTTCCAGGGCTGGGTTGAGTCGATGTACGACTTCGCTGTGCATCTTGAGCGCGGGATCCCGCCCGTGCGCCACATCGGCGGGGACGGATTCCGGCGGCTCGGGCGGATCGGCGCAGACCTGATCGAGACGGCGGGAGGCGTGGAGATCGGCGCCGTCCACGACGGGCTCGCGCGGGAGGCCGGCATGGAGCCGGGCGACCTGCTCCTGAGGGTGGAGGACGCGGCTGTGTTCACTCTCAGCGACCTGTGGTTGGTTCAGCGGCTGCTGCGTGCGGGCGAGCCGGTGCGAATCGCGTACCTCCGCGGGAACGAGGTGCGAGAGGGCTTCGCGACCGTCCCCGGGTGACGGCGCAGGCCGCGTTCGGCTAGCGGGCGGCCCTTTCCGAAGCGAACGCTTGTGATACTGTGCACGAGCGTCGGCCGGGCGCCGCCTCGGGTATCTCTCCGGGGCATCGTGGGCTATGCTGCCGGGCGCAGGCTGACGGTGACGGAAAGCGAGGCGTTGTGGCCTACGGACTGGGCGTTGCCCGTGGCATGCTGGTCACGCTGAAGCACGTCTTCCGCCCCGCGATCACCGTGAACTACCCCGAGCAGCAGCGCGAGGTTCCCGTGCGCGCTCGGACGAACCTGTTGTGGTTCGAGGAGCGCTGCACCGGCTGCTCCACCTGCGCCCAGGCCTGCCCGGACGGCTGCATCCTCGTCCAGACCTCCCCCCGCCCGGACGGCACGCTCAACATCGACCGCTACGAGATCGACTTCCGGATCTGCATGTACTGCGGCCTCTGCACGGAGGCGTGCCCGTACCAGGCGATCCAGGCCGGCGGCCGCTACAACGACGCCGTGTACGTCTTCGAATCCATGTACCGGGACCGCGACGCGCTGACGCGCGAGGCGCAGACCTACCTGTCGGAGACCGGCGGGCGCTACCCGAACGGCCAGACGCAGGACGCGATCCCGCTGATCACCGCAATGCCGACCGCCCGCTCCCGGGTGGACGTTGCGGGTGTGGGCGGCCCGTTCGGGCCGCAGCGGCTGCCGGGACGGCACGTCCGCGAGTAGCGACGAGCAGACACCCTCGCACCCCTCGGGTGTGAGGCGGCGGGGCGATGCCCCGCCCCACCGATGAAGGCTGGGGAGCCGTGGCGCAGATCAACCTGAACGGGCGAAACATCGAGGCGCAGGCCGGACGTCGCCTGGTCGAGGTGATCAAAGAGCAGGGCGTCTCGATCACGAACCTCTGCTACATCGACGGCCTGGAGCCGTACGCGGGCTGCCGTACCTGCATCGTGGAGATCGAGGGCGGCCGCCCGACCAACCTCCAGCTCGCGTGCGTGGCACAGGTCGCGGAGGGCATGGTCGTCCGCACGGACACGCCGGACACCAAGCGCACCCGCCAGTCCGTCATGTCCATGATCCTGGCGAACCACCCGGACCGCTGCCTCACCTGCCACCGCCGCGTCCACTGCATGCCGGGCGACATCTGCCTGCGCGACGACGTGGTGACGCACCGCTGCCTCACCTGCTCCAAGAACTACCGCTGCGAACTGCAGACCTCCTGCGAGATCGTGGACCAGGGCGACTTCGAGGAGCCGTGGGTCGGCGAGACCCGCTCCTACTACGAGACGCCGCCCCCGGAGCCAGACCGCGGCAACCCGTACCTGGAGTTCGACCCGCAGATGTGCATCATCTGCACGCGCTGCGTCCGCGCCTGCGCCGACCTGCGCCACACCGGTGCGGTGACGCTCTCCGGCAAGGGCCACACCACACAGATCGCCTTCGGCACCGGCGGCCAGATCCACGAGTCCGACTGCGACTTCTGTGGCGCCTGCATCGACGTGTGCCCCACGGCCACGCTGATGGAGAAGCCGAACAAGTGGCTCGGCCGCGCGGATGACTGGACCAACTCCACCTGCAACGGCTGCTCGGTGGGCTGCACGATCTCGTACGGCGTCGCGGACGACTTCGGCCCCGTGATCGTGCGCCCCGACCGCCTGAACCCCGTCTCGCGCGACCAGATCTGCGTCCGCGGCCGCTTCCACTACGACGCCATCCCCGCGAAGCAGCGCCTCTCGCGCGCCCTCGCCCGCTCCGGCGACCGCCTGCTGCCCGCCTCCCTGGAGGACGCAGTGCAGCGCGCGGTGGCGGAGGTGCAGGCGGCGAAGGCCGCCGGCGGCGCCGGCGCGGTCGCCGTCCTCGGCTCGCCGCTCGCGACGAACGAAGAGGCGTACGTCCTTGCCCGCATCGCGCGCGCCATCGGCACGCCGCACGTGGACTTCGCCACCGGCGCCACGCACCGCGCGGCCATCGAGGCGATCCGCGGCGCCTTCGGCACCGACCGCATCCCAGCGAGCCTCGTGGACATCGAGCGCAGCGCCACGATCGTGGCGGTCGCGCGTGACCTCGAGGAGTCTCACCAGGTCATCTCGCTCCGCATCAAGGACGCCGTCGTGAAGGGCAAGGCTCGCCTCGTCCTCGTCTCGCCCCAGTGGAGCGAGCTCGACCGCCGCGCCCACGCCGTCCTGCGCGTCTACCCTGGCCAGGAGGCCGCGGTGGTGCAGGCGCTCGCCGAGGGCGGTACCGTCCCGGCCGGCATCGACGCCGCGCAGTGGGAAGCCGCGCTGGACGCGGTCGCCCGCGCGAAGGCCGCCGCCGACTCGCTGGCCTCCGTCATCGTCGCCCCGAACGCGCACGACGGCGCACTCGCCGGCGAGACGGTGAAGGCCGCCGCGAACCTCGCGGTCGCGCTCCGTGGCGACCGCGCCGCGCACCACCTGCACTACCTGCCCGCCGAGGGCAACGCGCACGGCGTCACCGACATGGGCATCACGCCTGGCGTCGGCGGCAAGTCGTTCGCGGAGATCGTCGCGGCCGCGCAGGCCGGCGAGATCAAGGCGGTCATCCTGCACGCCGACAACCCGCTGCTCAGCGCGCCGGGAACCCCGGCGATCGAGGCCGCGCTCGAGAACCTCGACGCGCTCGTGGTCATCGACTCGGTCCGCTCGACGGCCGCCGAGCACGCCTCGGTGGTGATGCCGGAGAGCGCGTTCTTCGCGAAGGACGGCACCACGACCTCCGCCGACCGCCGCGTGCAGCGGCACCGCCCGGCGGTCCAGCCGAAGGCGGTCACGCCGGACGGCCTGGGCACGCTCATCGCCATCGCGAACGGCCTCGGCGCGGCGCTCGGCTACGGCGGCGCGGCGGACGTGGCGCGCGACATCGCGGCGCAGGTCGCCGGCTACCCGACGTACGAGGCGATCGCCGCCGCCCCCGGCAACACCCGCGTGGTCACCGAGGACGGCCTGTCGGCCCGCACGCAGTCCGTCGCCGCCGCCCCGGCGCGCGTCGATGGCTCCGCGGTGATTACCGGCCGCTCGCTCTTCACCTCCTGGGAGGGCGCGTCGATGCGCTCCGAGGAGGCGGACAAGCTGCACCGCGAGGAGTCGGCGTGGGTGAACCCGCGCGACGCCGAGGCGGCGGGCATCCGCGCCGGCGACACCATCGAACTCGCGGGCAACGGCGCGACCGTGCGCATCGCCGCCCGCATCGATGACGGCGTGGCGCCGGGCACGGTCTACGTCCCGCACTACTACGACGGCGGCGCGGTAATGGCGCTGTGGTCGCTGCAGGGGCAGGCCGCTGGCCTCGCCTCCGTGCGGATGCGGGCGCTCCAGCCGGCGTAGCGGAACGGCCCCCGCACACAGCCTGTACCATCCCTGTATGCAGGGAACAGACGACGCTGCCCTTGTGCGACTGACCGTGGTGCGTGACGCCGCCCTCGCCGAAGGCTGGCGTGACGCGCTCGAGGCCGCCGGGATCGAGGCGGTCGTGGAACTCGACGACGCGGCGCTCGCACTCCCCGGCCGCTCGCCGCTCGTCGGGATCGGCGCGCCGCCGCTCGCATTCGTCTACCCGATCAGCGTCCCGCTCGTGGACCGCGACCGCGCCGCCGCCGTCCTGATCGACGCCGGGTGGAACGGCGCGGTCGAAGGCGACCGCCGGGCCGCGCCCGCCTCGACCGGTGGCGCGCTCCGAGGTGCGCTGTGGGCGCTGCTGGCGGCGGCCGCGGTCATCGCCTGGCGAGTGGCGACCTCGTGACCTTCCTGCGGCTGTTCCCGCTGCAGTCCACGGTGCTGTTCCCCGGCATGCCGCTGACGCTGACGGTGTTCGAGGAGCGCTACCGCACCCTCGTCGCCGAGTGTGTCGAGCACAACGAGCCGTTCGGCATCGCCCTGATCCGCGAGGGGGCGGAGGTCGGGGGCGAGGCGACGCCGTTCCACACCGGCACCACCGCCCGCATCGTCACCGTGCAGCCGGCCTCGGGCGGACGGCTCTCGCTCACCCTCCGCGGCGTGCGGCGCTTCCGGATCACCACGCTGCACCACGACCGCCCCTACCTCAGCGCGGACGTGGAGTACCCGGTGGACGAGGCCGGCGAGGTCACCGAGATGCTGCTGGCGGACACCCGCGCCCGCTTCGAGCGGCTGTTGCGCCTCCGCCACACGATCGCGAACGAGTACCACCGCCGCATCGACACCCCGGAAGCGCCCGGCGCACTGGCGGACGCCATCGGCGGGGCCGCGCAGGGCCTCGTGCAGCCGCGCGAGCTCCAGCGGCTGCTGGAGACGCTGGACGTCCGGAAGCGGCTGGAGCGCGCCTCCGACCTGCTGGGCTCCATGGTGGCGGCGACGCACCAGCAGGCCGCCGCCGTTGTCGCGCAGCGGTGGGCGAACCCGGACCGCCGGAACTGACGTCCGAAGCCCGTCCTACGGCCTGTGGATAGCCCGAAACTGCTGAGGGCGCATCGCAGGATTGCGGCACCCCGGGGCGTGTGTCAGGGTACGGCTCGCCTCGATCGCTTCCGATGATCGAGGCGAGAGGAACGGAGCGCGGCCAGCGCGATCAGGCGGAGACCGCACCCCAGGCGGTCGATCTCGCGCGGCCGACATCATGACCGACCACCCCCAGGGGCGAGGGGCCACCGGGGAGGCAGGCTGGCTTGTCGTCGACGATGACCTGCAGGTCGTCGCCGCGGACGGTGCGGCGTGCCTGCTCATCGGTGCTTCCCGCCCGGACGCCCTGACCGGGCGCTCGCTCGCCTCGCTCGTCGCGGGGAGCGATGCCGCCGCGCTGGAAGCCGCCCGAGACGCCCTCGGCCGCGGCGTCGAGTGGCGTGCGCGCCTCCGGTTCACCTTCACCCCGACGCCGGTGGAGGTGGACGCATCCGGCAGCCGTGGCAACGGCGCTCCCTTCGCCTTCATCCGCCTGCAAGCGCCTGCCTACCGCGAGCCCGCCACGCCCGACCCCGCCGCGCACCTGCAGGCGCAGATCGATGCGCACGAGGCGTTGCGGGAGGTGGCGGGCGAGGCCGACGTGGCACGCGCCGTGCTACAGGCGCTGCGCGCCGCCGTGGCGTTCGATTGGGCCGCTGCCATTCGGTTCACCTCGGACGGCGTGCCCGGCGCGGAGACGGTCGCCGTCTACCCGTCACCGATGGCCGGCGTCGCCGCCGGGACGGTCTGGTCGCCGCTCAGCCCGGAGGAGGCGCGGCTGCGCGTGGACGGGGAGCCGTCGCTCACGAACGACGCCTCCGCCGGCGGCCGGTCGCCCCTCGACCGGCTCGTCGCCTTCGGGATGCGGGCGAAGATGCTGGTGCCGCTCTACGCGCGTGAGCGCGTGGTGGGCGCGGCTGCGCTGTTCACGCGCACGCCGGGCGGCTTCGCCCCCGTGCACGGAGTCCACGCCGAGGCGATCCTGCGGCCGCTCGGGGCACGCCTCGGGACGCCCGTCCCGGCCACGCCCGCGCCGGCAGCACCCATCGCCCCGCACGGCACGCTGGCTTCGACGCCCCTCGCGGAGCCTCCGGCCACCCCGCCGCCCGTTGTCGCGGTCTCGCCGCCGACGCCCCCCACCGACCATGCGCCGCGGCTCGCCGTGCTCTCCGACCTCGTGGCGGGGGTGGCGCATGAACTCAACAACCCGCTCACCTCGATCCTGGGCTACTCGCAGATCCTGTCGTCGCTGGACGGGATGGAACGGGACGAGGCGATCGCCACGATCGAATCGGAGGCGGAGCGAGCGTCCCGGATCGTGCGCAACCTGCTCTCCTTCGCGCGCCAGCGGCCGGCGGAACGGCAACCGCTGGACCTGGAGCGGGTGATCCGGCGCGTGGTGGACATCCGACGCTATGCGCTGGAGATGGACGACATCCGCGTGGTGCCTCGCTTCGGCCACGTGCCGGACGTGATCGGCGACGAGGCCCAGTTCGAGGACGTCTTCCTGCACCTGCTCAGCAACGCGCAGCAGGCGCTGCAGCCCCGCGGCGGGGAGGTCACGATCACGACCTCCGCGACGGAAGACCGCGTGTACGTGACCGTCACCGACAACGGCCCGGGCATCCCGGAAGAGGTGCGCGGTCGCGTCTTCGAGCCGTTCTACACCACCCGCGAGGTGGGTTCCGGGCAGGGCATGGGGCTCGCTATCGTGTACGGCGTCGTCACCCGGCACGGAGGCCGGACGTGGGTCGAAGCGGCCCCCGGCGGAGGGACCCAGGTCGTCATGGAACTACCGGTGGCGCGGCAAACCTCGGAGCCAGCCCCCATCACGCCCACGGTGCCGGGCACCCGCATCCTGGTGGTGGATGACGAAGCGCCGATCCGTGCGCTGACGCAGGAGGTGCTGGTCTCGGCCGGCTACGACGTGGCCGTGGCCGCGAACGGCACCGAGGCGGTACGGCGGCTGGAGGTCGACGAGTTCGACCTGGTGATCGCGGACATGCGCATGCCGGAGATGGGTGGCGCCGCGCTCTACGAGGTGATCAAGCAGCGCTGGCCGCACCTGGCGGAGCGGATGCTGATCGTGAGCGGCGACATCGAGGGCGACCGGAACAGCGCGCTGATCTTGCGCGACCGCGTGCGCTACCTGGAGAAGCCGTTCGACACGCGCGAACTGCTCGGCGCGATCAGCGCGCTGCTCGAGGGCCGGCGGCAGGACGTGCCGACCAGCTGACCGGCGTGGCCGGGGGATGGTGGGCGCCGCGGCTGGCGGACTAGTGGGACGCGCCGTGGCCCGCCTCGTGCTCACGCTGGTGCTCGATCCGCGCGGACGAGATGCCGAGGAAGAGCGCGAACAGCGTCCCCAGCGTCCCCAGGACCACCCCAGCAATCACGGCTTCCATCGCCATCTGATGCCTCCCTCGGCTGCGGCTGCATCATCGGGCGGGAGTGATCCTGATCCGGAGGGGCCAACGTCCCGGGACGGATGGGACGGAGGAAACAGAACGGCCCCGCCGGAGCGGGGCCGCAGTCTGCAGGGACGCGGGCGAGCCTAGTCGCCGGTGTCCATCGGATAGCCGGCGGCCGCCCAGGCGTCATGCCCGCCGTCCACGTTGTACAGGTCCGTCATGCCGAGCGCGGCGGCGAACTCGGCTGCCACGGCGGAACGGCCGCCGGACTTGCAGATGAACAGGATCGGGCGATCCTTCGCCAGCTTGTCCGCCTGAGCCAGCACGGCCATGTGCTGGATGCGAAGCGAACCGGGGACGTGGCCCTCAGCGTGCTCGTGCGGCTCGCGGGTGTCGATCACCTGCACGCCGCCCGCGTCGATCATCGCCTTCGCCTCGTGCACGTCGATCCGCTTGAACGGCTCGCCGGGGCGCTGCTCAGCCATCTATCCTCCCACCACGGACGGGCGCGATGCCGTCCGAATACTTGAGTATTTTGCTCGGGATTTACTGGTATGTCGAGTGTACCGCCACCGTTCGTCCTCGGCATCGACCTGCGCAGCGGGCCACGTTACACGACCGGCGTTGCGCTGATGGACCCGACCTACCGCTGCCACAGCCTGGCGACCGTGCGGACTGACGAGCAGATTCTCGCACTGGTGGAGGCGCACCGTCCCGTCCTCGTGGCGATCGACGCGCCGCTGGCGCTGCCGGAGGGCCGCGACTGCACCGACCCTACCTGCGAGTGCGCGCGCTTCGGCATCATGCGGCAGGTCGACCGCATCGCCGCCGCGGAGGGCTACCGCCCGTTCCCGGCGCTGCTCCCTTCGATGGTGAAGATGACGCTGCGCGGCATCGCCCTCCGCGAACACCTGACCGCCGAGGGGTTCGAGGTCGTGGAGGTCTACCCCGGCATGACGCAGGACATCATCGGCATCCCGCGGAAGGGCGCCGGCGTCGACGGCCTCCGCCGCGGGCTCAAGCGCGCGGGCGTGCGCGGGCTGCCTCGCCGTCGCATCTCGCACGACGAACTGGATGCCGTCACGTGCTCCCTGACCGGCTGGTACTACCTGGAAGGCCGCACCGAAACGATGGGCAGCGGCATCCCGGTGCCGCTGGTGATGCCGGACCGCACGATCGCCTGGTGATCCCGACCGCACCGGGCGGGACGGGTACAATCGGCCCCATGCACCTTCGCCACCGTCCACGCCCCGGACCCGCCTCGTGAGCACGCCGCGCGCCTTCGTCGCGCGGGCGCTGCCCGGCGGCGAGGCGGCGGGCAGCCCGATCGCGCGCATCCGCGAGGCGGCGGTGGTCGACCTCTGGACGGCGGAAACGCCGCCCCCCGCCGCCGACCTCGCGGCCCGCGCCGCCACCGCCGATGGTCTGCTCACGATGCTCACCGACCGCGTGGACGGCGCGCTGCTGGACGCCTGCCCGCGCGTGCGCGTCGTCGCGAACATGGCCGTGGGCTACGACAACATCGATGTCCCCGCCTGCACGCAGCGCGGGGTGCTGGTGACGAACACACCGGGCGTCCTGACGGATGCGACGGCGGACATGACGTGGGCGCTCCTGCTGGCCGCCGCGCGCCGGCTGCCGGAGGGTGAACGCGCGGTCCGCGAGGGCGGGTGGGGGCCGTGGAACCCCACGTGGCTCCTGGGCCACGGCGTCACTGGCACCACGCTCGGCATCGTCGGGCCCGGCCGCATCGGCGCCGCGGTCGCGCGTCGTGCCCGCGCGTTCGAGATGCGCGTGCTGTACCACGGACGCCGGCCGCAGCCGGACTTCCCCGGCGAGTACGCGGCGCTGGACGACCTGCTGGCGCAGTCCGACTACGTCTCGATGCACACGCCCCTGACGCCGGAGACCGCCGGCATGTGTGACGCCTCCTTCTTCGCGCGGATGCAGCGACACGCCATCTTCGTGAACACGGCCCGAGGGGGCGTGGTGGATCAGCGAGCGCTGGCGGCGGCGCTCCGCGACGGCGTGATCGCGGGGGCCGCGCTGGACGTGACCACGCCCGAGCCGCTGCCGACGGACGACCCGCTGCTCTCCGCCCCCCACCTGGTCATCGCGCCGCACCTCGGCAGCGCCACGGAGGAGACGCGGGTGCGGATGGCGCACCTGGCGGTGGACGGACTGCTGGCAGGACTGTCGGGCGCGCGCCCGGAGCACCTGGTGAACCCTGACGCGCTCGCAGTGGGAGGCCGAAGATGACGCAGCCGGACGACGCGCAGGGCCGGCTGTGGCTCGCGGAGACGCTCTGGCGGCTGGGCGCCATCCAGTTCGGCGACTTCAGCCTCGGCCGCACCGTGCGCAACTCCCCGGTGTACGTGAACGCGAAGTTGCTCATCTCACGGCCCGACGCGCTGAAGCGCACGGTGCGCCTCATCGAGGACGAACTCGCGATGGGGATGGTGCTGCGCAAGCCGACGGTGCAGCCGTTCGACGCGATCGCCGGCGTGCCAATCGGCGGGCTGCACGTCGCCACCGCGCTCGCGCTCCAGATGGAGAAGCCGCTCCTCTACCTGCGCCCGCCGCGCGACCCGGACGAGGTGGTCTCCCCGCACGTGGAGGGCATCTACCGGCCCGGCCAGCGGGTGCTGGTGGTGGACGACCTGGCCGCCGGCGGTGGCTCGCTCGTGGAGACAGTCGTGGGGCTGCGCGATGCCGGCCTGCACGTCACGAACGCGGTGGTCCTGATTGACCGGGAGCAGGGCGCCGCGCCGCGCCTGGACGCGATCGGCGTGCGGCTGCACGCGATCCTCAGCCTGGAGGTGATGCTCACGTTCCTGCACAACGCCGGACACGTGAGCCGCGCCGACCTCGACCGGGCGCTCGCCTACTTCCACCGCGACGGCGAGCCGCGCTCCGAGTTCGACTAGCGGGGTTCACCGAACGCCCCGCGCCGGGGTACCGTTCTGACTGCAGGCGGGCCGACCGAAGGATTCGCGACGATGCGTTCAGCCACCCCACGCCGGCACGTTGCGACCGCCGCCGCGGCCGCCGTCGCGCTGCTGGCGGCCCTGCTGGTCGCGGCGTGCACCGGCGGTACGGACGAGGCGACACCGGAGCCGGCGGCGGCCGCCTCCGGCTTCCGGGTCACGAACCTCGATGACCTCTCCGGGTACCGGTTCAACGTGCAGGTCACGCTGGACCCGGAGGGGCTGGACGCCGCCAACATCCCGCCGGGACTGCTGCAGCCGGGCCAGACGTTCGGCCTGACGCTCACCGGCGCAGCGCTCGCCCCCGACCGGGAGCAGAGCATCACCACCTTCGCCCTCGGCGACCTCAGCCTCGCGATGGAGAGCGTGCGCGTGGGCGACCGCATGTGGACGCGCGAAGGCGACGGGCCGTGGCGCGAGAGCGCCGCGACGGACGCCGCGAGCCCCCTCGTCGCAGAGTTCGAGTACCGCCCGTCCGCCATCTTCCGCGCGAGCGAGGACTACTCGCTGGACGACCTCACGGCGCGCCTCGGCACGCTCACGCACACGATGGAGCGCGTGAACGGGCACGAGGCACGCCGCTACACGATGACGCCCGACCAGTTCCGCGAGGTCTTCCAGTCCGACCAGGAGGTCCTGCCGCCGGAGGCGGGCCCGGACGCGACCTTCATCGCGGACCTCTGGTTCGCGGAAGCCCTCGGCGCACCGCTGCGGATGGTCATCGTCGGCCAGAACGGCGCCGGCCAGGAGATCCTGCGGCTTGAGATGGACATGACCGACCTCAACGCGCCGGACATCGCGATCGAGCCGCCCGCCTAGCCCTCGGTCGCCCCGCGCGAGGCGATGGAGGGCAGCCAGCGCCACGTCACCAGCAGCAGCACGGCGGTGCCGGCCACCTGCGCGCCGAGGAGCGCGGCGGTCAGGCCGACCACCTCCGCCGCCAGCGCCAGTAGCAGCGCGACCGGCACGAGTTCCATCACCGCGCTGACCGCCGTGACCGCCCCAGGCCGGCCGGAGGCGGTCGTCAGCGACTGGCTCCGTGCGATCGGCCAGAACACCGCGAACAGGAACCCCAGCGGCGCCCCCACGACGAACCGCGCCCACGTGCCCGGCACCAGGTACCACGCCGGGTAGAGCAGCAGCAGCCCCAGCGCCGCGACGATCATCACCCGGCGCGGCGTGGCACGGCCCAGCCAGCGATCGAGCGCGAGCACCCCGAGGAGCGCCACCGCCGTCTCGAACAGCACATAGACGCCGACCATCACCTGTGTCATCCCGCCGCGGTCCACGAGCCAGATCGCGCGGAACACCATCGGCGCCTCCACGACGCCGTGGACGAACAGGAACAGCAGCCACACGCGCGCCGCGCGGTCGCCGGCGACGGCGCGCAGGTTGCCGGCGAGCCGCGCGACAAGGCCGCCCGCCGCCTCGCCCTCGGACTCCGCGCCGTCCTCGGACGCCTCCCGCGCGGGGCCGGGGAAGCGCGTCACCGCGAGCACGCCGCCGTACGCGATGCCGCCGAGGCCGAGCACGACGAGCAGCCAGCGCCAGTCGAGGCCGAACCAGAGCCACGCAGCGACGAGGGCGGGCCCGAGCAGCGCACCCGTCGTATCCAGCGCGGTCGCGCGGGCGAAGGCGCGGCCGGGCGCGCTCGGGTGCGCCTGCACCAGCACCACGTCCGCGGTGTGGGCGAGCGGCCCGGAGGCGAGGCCGTAGATGCCGAAGGCGACGAGCAGCACCACGAACGCCGGCGCGAGGCCGACGAGCATCACGGCGAGCCCGATGCCTGCCGCGCCCCAGGCCAGCAGCCAGCGGCGCTCCCAGACATCGATGAGCAGCGCGGAGACCGGCTCCACGACCGCGGCGACGTACTGCAGCGCGAGGTGGAGCAGGCCGACCTGCGTGTACGTCAGGCCGAACGTGGCGCGGAGCGTCGGCATAAGCACGTCGGTCGCGCCGTAGAGCAGTTCATCCGCGAAGCGACCGAAGAAGGCGAGGCGGGCCGCACGAGACGACACGCCGGGGTCACGCGGGATCGGCGGCCCGAAGAAGGAACGAGGATGCACGGGGAGACTCTCTTCACGCGCGCGGATGCGGGCACGGTGCCACATCCGCAGACCGGATGGTGGGCGTGAAGGCGAGGGCGGGCCTCGGACCTAACGGGGGACGGTGTCGGCGCGGTGTGTCATCGCCTTGCTCCGGGTGTGCCTACAGCAGACGGCGGATCGGCTTACGGCCCGGGCGCGGGTCGTAACTGGACTTGAACATGTCCAGCTTGTCGCGCTCGATCAGGTACTTGCCCGCGAACAGGGTCGCGGGGACACGTCCCTGCTTGATCAGACGGCGCAGGCTCTGCGGATGGATGCCCAACTCGCGGGCAGCCTCCACCAGGTCGAGGTACTCATCGAACGGGGAGTCGGGCACCGTTGCTTCCATTTCGTCGGCTCAATGGATCAACTGTGTAGACGGTACCTCGCGACAACGGATATGTAAAGCGATCTGTTGCACTGCATAGGCAAATGCTTGGAAGCGGCCGCACAGCCCTCGGCATCGCCGGCACTGGGCGCCACGAGGAGCCTCGCAGGGCGTTAGATCGCGGGCAGCGCCGCCGCGCGAACCCGTTGCACCGCACCGGGCAACTGCGCCGCGACGTAGTCGATCTGCACCTCGGTGAGCGCGGGCCAGAGCGACATGCGCAGCGAGCCGATCGCGAGGTCCAGCGGGACGCCCATCGCCAGCAGGACGTGGGAGGGCTCCCACGTCGCGGAGGTGCACGCCGCGCCCGCTGAGCAGGCGATGCCGAGCGCGTCCAGTTCGTTCACCAGCGCCTCGCCCTCCAGGTCGGAGAAGCAGACGTGGAGGTGGTGCGGCAGTCGCTCCGTGGGGTGCCCGTTCAGCCGCGCGTCCGGGCAGGCCTGGCGGATCGCCGCCAGCAGCCGGTCGCGCAGCATGGAGGTGCGGGCGACGAACGCCTCGCGTTCGGACTGCGCGAGACGCAGCGCGGTCGCCATGCCGACCACGCCGGGCACGTTCTCGGTGCCGGAGCGGCGCTGGCGCTCCTGGCCACCGCCGGAAAGCAGTTCGAGGAACGGCACGCCCCGGCGCAGGTACAGCAGACCGGTCCCCTTCGGGCCGCCGAACTTGTGGCCCGAGAGCGACAGCAGGTCGACGCCGAGCGATTCCACGTCCAGCGCGTGCGAGTTCGGCACCTGGACGGCATCCGTGTGGAACGGCACGCGCCGCCCGAGCGCCTGCGCGCGCTGGCGCACCGCGCGGGCGATCTCCTGGATCGGCTGCACCGTCCCGACCTCGTTGTTCGCGTACGCGACCGACACCAGCGCCGTGTCCGGGCGCACCGCGGCGGCGACCTCGTCCGGCGTCACGCGGCCGAACTCATCGACCGGCAGCAGCTCCACCTCGAACCCGAAGCGCTCGAGGTATTGGACGGAGTGCAGCACGGCGTGGTGCTCGATCTCGGTCGTGACGATGTGGCGGCCGACGCCGGCCTCCGACTGCGCGAAGGCGACGCCCTTGATCGCGGTGTTGATGCTCTCCGTGCCGCCCGAGGTGAACACGACCTCCTCCGCGAGCGCGCCGAGGATCTCCGCAACGCTATCGCGCGCGCCCTCGAGGGCGTCGTGCGCGACGCGACCATGCTCGTGGTGGGCGGAGGGGTTCGCGAACTCACCGGTCAGGAACGGGAGCATCGCCTGGAACGCCTCCGGCCGCAGCGCCGTGGAGGCGGCGCTGTCCAGGTAGACGGCGCCGCCGGGCGGGGTGGGGTGCGGGGTGGGTTCCATGGGGAAAGGATACACCCCCGGGGTATGCGGGCCAGCCCGCACGCCCCGGGGGTGTCGTGATCCGTTACGCCTTCGCCGTCGCGCGCGGGCGCGCGCCGACTTCCTTCCGCCACGCCCAGTAGGAGGCCGCACGCCCGAGGGCGAGCGCGCCGCGCTGGAACGAGGGGTAGACCGGGAACCCGGCCTGTGCGACGTGACTGCGGGCGCGGACCAGCACTTCGGCGTCGCCGCCCATCACGCCGCCGTCTGGCATCAGACAGACCACCGGCAGGCCGGTGCGGTCGCGGTACGCGCGCAGCAGCCCCAGCACCTCGTCGAAGCGGCCGGAGTCGTCGCCGAAGCCGCGCGAGCCGAGCTCGAACGCGACACCGCCGTCGATCGCCTTGTCGTTTGCGAGCACCTCGAAGATCTTCGCGAGGTTGTCCGTCTCCCGACCGATGGTGGAGGAGGCGTCGAACGGGTTCTTGTAGGAACCGCCGATGGTGACGAAGAACTCCGAGAGGATGTCGTAGGACTTCTTGGAGAGCTCGGGGACCTCGAAGCCGGCGCGCTCGAACTGGTCGGTGATGGCGACGGACTGGCCGCCGGTCATCGCGACGAGCGCGAGGTTCCGCTTCGGGGTGGCCGGTGCATGCACCAGCGCCGCGATCGTGTCGACGACGTCCTCGAGCGTGTCGACGCTGATCGCGCCGGCCTGCTTCACGAGCGCCGACCAGATCGCGTCGTCCGAGGCGAGCGAGCCGGTGTGCGAGCGGACGGCGCGGGCGCCAGCGCGGGTGCGGCCGCCGCGCCAGAGGATGACCGGCTTCTGGCGGGTGGCCCGCTTCAGCACCTCGAAGAACTTACGGCCGCTGCGGACGCCCTCCAGGTACATGGCGATGACGCGGACATCCGGGTCGTCCAGCATGTACTGGAGGTAGTCGGCCTCGTTCAGGACGACGGCGTTGCCGATCGAGATCGCGCGCGTCACCTTCACGCCGAGGCGCTGCGAGCCAATCGTCATGGCGATGCCGTGCGTGCCGCTCTGCGACACGATGCCGACCTCGCCGCCCTCGCCCTGCTCCTGCGTGCCGGTGAACTTCACGCCCAGGCGACGGTTGTAGATACCCATGCAGTTGGGGCCCACGAGCGGCATGCCGCTCTCCGCGCAGGTGTCGTACACCATCTGCTGCAGCTTCACCCCGATCTCCTCGCCGGTCTCGGCGAAGCCGGAGGTGAACATGGAGATGCCGCCGACCTGCTTGGCGACGGCGTCCTTCATGATGAAGGGCGTCACCTGCCGCGGCACGGCGCAGATCACGAGGTCGATCTCTTCGGGGATCTCCATGAGCGAGCGGAAGTTCGGGACGCCGCGCTCCAGGATGCCGGGGATCTCCTTCTCGTCCAGCTGGACGGAGTAGACCTTGCCGGTGAACTCCTTGAGATTCGTGATCCAGTTGTAGTTCGGCCCCTTGTCGCCCACCACGGCGACCGTCTTCGGGTTCAGCGCGCGGTGGAGGCGGGCCGGGTCGATCGTGCCGGAGTTGCCGATGAGCGCGGCCCTGGAGGCCCGCGCCGGCTTCGCCGCGGGGCTCACGAGGCGGCCTCCGTCAGCACCACGCGGGCGTCCACCGCCAGCGCGCCGTTCGGGTAAGCGAACACCGGGTTCAGATCGAGTTCGGCGATCTCCGGGTGCGTAGAGACGAACTCGGAGACCTTCAGCACCAGCGACTCGAGCGCGCCGAGGTCGGCGGCCGGGCCGCCGCGCACGCCCTCCAGGATCGGGAAGCCGCGGATCTCGCGCACCATCTGGCGCGCGTCACGCGGCTCCAGCGGCACCACACGGAAGGCGACGTCCTTCAGCACTTCGACGAACACGCCGCCGAGGCCGAACATCATCACCGGGCCGAATTGCGGGTCCGTGGTGGAGCCCACGATCACCTCGGTGCCGGGCTTTGCCATCTGCTGCACGGAAATGCCCTCGATGCGGGCGCCCGGCGCAGCGGCCTCCACCCGGTCCATCATCTCCTTGTAGGCCTTACGGAGCGCCTTCTCGGAGTCGATGCCGACGGCGACGCCGCCGACGTCCGACTTGTGGGCGATGTCCGGCGAGACGATCTTGAGGACGACCGGGTAGCCGATCTCCGCAGCGATCTCGACGGCCTGCTTCACCTTCTTCGCGAGCTTCGCACGGGTGACGGGGATCCCCGCACCGTGCAGCAGCTCCTTCGATTCCACCTCTGTGAGGAGGGTGCGCCCAGCGGCCCGAGCCGCGGCGATCACATCAGCCATTCGGTCATCTCCGATCGGTCACCCGGTAGATGCGCACGGGAACACGGGCGCGAACAGACGCCGCGTCGCCCGGCGCATGGTAGGTACCCCCTCCCGGCCCCGCAACAACACGACGCGAATCGCCCGCGCGCGGGCCGAGGCGAATCGTGATGCCGGTCAGAAGCACCGCGCCCGCACCTCGGCGGTTGCGCGCGCACGGCGACCGCACGCACGATGTCCCCCATGCCACTCGGCCGCTTCGCCTCGTTCCGCCTGAAGACGCCCGCCCGCGAGGAGCCGGTGGCGCTCGACGCGCCCGCCGACCGGCCGGTGCTCGTCGTGGGCCTGGGCAACCCGGACGACGAGTACGCCCGCACGAGGCACAACGTGGGCGCCTGGCTCGTGGCGATGCTGGCGCAGCGCCACCGCGTCACGATGAAGCGGGAGGGCCGCGTCAGCACGGGCCGCGCGAACATCGATGGCCACGCGCTCCACCTCGCCCGGCCGCGTTCCTACTACAACGAGGCGGGCGGGCCGGTCGCCGCGGAGTTGCGACGGCTGAAGGCGGCCCCCTCCCAGATGATCGTCGTGTACGACGACCTGGACCTGCCCGTGGGACAGACGCGGATGCGGCTGGAAGGCGGCACCGGCGGCAACAACGGGATGAAGTCGATCATCGGCGTGCTCGGGACACAGGCGTTCCCGCGCATCCGCGTCGGCATCGACCGGCCATACGACCACGGCGCACCCGTCCGCGACCCGGAACGCATCGCCGCGTGGGTGCTCTCCTCCCCCACCGGGCCGGAGCGACGCGCGCTCGAGGATGCCCTGGAGCGCGTCTCTGCGGCGATCGAGTTGAGCGTGACCGCAGGGTACGAGGCCGGACTGCGCTACCTGAACCAGGAGTCCCGACCGCCCGCGTAGCCCGCCGCGGACCCCCGCCGTACACTCGGTTCAGACATTGCACGACCTCGGCGAGGGCCACCCCAACGCGGGCGGCCCCGCTCGCGCGTGCGTGTACGGAAACCGCGAGGACGCAACGGCATGGCGATCGACCTCGGCGCGCTGCTCCCCGTCCTGGGGACGCTCGACCCGCTCACCGACCTGTACGCGCAGGTCGATGCGGGCCGTCCGGCACGCCTTGGCGTCCCCGATTCGGCGAAGGCCGCCGCGACCGCGCTGCTCTGGCGGCGCTCCCGCCGCCCGCTCCTGCTCGTCGTCCCGCGCGAGGCGGACGCGGAGACGATGGTGGAGCAGTTGCGCGCCTGGGCCGGCGACGCCGCGATGCACTTCCCCGGACGGGCGGCGCTCCCCTACTCGCGTGACGGCCACGACCCGGACGTGACGTGGGAGCGCATCGGCGTGCTCGCGCGCATGGCGCGCGGCGGCGATCAGCCGCCGCTCGTCGTCGCCTCGGCGGCAGCGGTCGCCGCGCACACGTTGCGCCCGGCCGACCTCGGCCGCGGCCCCGGCGTGGTCGCTCGCGGCGCCCGACTGGGGCTGGAGGCGTTCGCGCTCGCCCTCGTGGAGGCGGGGTACGAGATGGCGCCGCTGGTGGAGGCGCCGGGGCAGGCGGCACGGCGCGGCGGCCTGGTCGACGTGTACCCGCCGGGGGCACCCGTGCCGGTGCGCGTCGAGTTCTTCGGGCCCGAGGTGGACTCCATCCGCGCGTTCGACCCGGAGACGCAACGCACCACCGGCACGCTCGACGAGGTGCGCATTGGCCCCGCGACGGAGTGGTTCCCCACGCGCGAAGAGTTGAACCGCCTCGCCGACCACCTGGACGAGGTGACGGGGCGCGAGGCGCGAGACGAACTGCAGTCGCTCCGCGCCGGCACGCTCACGGCCCCCGACTTCACCGGCCCGATGGCGGTGGACGCGACGATCCTCGACCACCTGCGCCGCGACTGGCTCCTTGTCCTCGATGAGCGTGAAGCGGTGGAGGCGGCGTGTGCCGACCTCGACGACCTCGCGGGCGAGCGGCGCGAGGAACTGGCGAAGCGCGGCGAACTGGACGCGCGCGCACCGTTCCAGCACGAGCATGCGGGCGCGCTCCGGGTCGCCATCGACGCGCACGCGGCGCGTGTGGAACTCGGCCGGTGGGTGACGGGCGCGGAGCCGGGCGCGGTGCGCATCCCGTTCCGGCAGGCGGACGCCTACGCGGGCCGGCTCACGGACGCCGCGCGCGACGCCTACCGGCAGCAGCAGCGCGGCGACCGCCTCGTCATCGTCACGCAGCAGGCGCAACGCTACGCGGAGATCCTCCGCGAGGAGGGCATCCAGGCGTCCGTCACGGAGCACGTCCCGGAGCGCCCGGCACGCGGCACGGTGGCGCTGCTGCAGGGGACGCTCGCCGAGGGCTGGGTGATCCAGGGCCCGGACGGCATCATCGCGCTCCAGACCGACCGCGAACTGTTCGGCTTCGTGAAGCGGCGTCGCACGCTGCGGCAGCGCGCGGCCACCCACCGCTCGCGCTTCCTCGCGGAGGTGTCCCCGGGCGACTTCGTCGTCCACGCCGACCACGGCATCGCCCGCTTTGGCGGGATCGTCCGGCGCGAGGTGGACGGGGAGCCGCGCGACTACCTGGAACTCCGGTACGCCGGCGAAGACAAGTTGTTCGTCCCGGTGGAGCAGGTGGACCGGGTCACCCGCTACAGCGGCCCCGCTGGCTACGTCCCGCGGCTCACCCGCCTCGGCACGCAGGAGTGGACGCGCGCCCGCCAGCGCGTCCGCCACGCCATCGAGGTCGTCGCGCAGGACCTCGTGCGGCTGTACGCGGCGCGACAGTTGCTGGAGGGCCACGAGTACGGGCGGGACACCGCCTGGCAGCAGGAGATGGAGGCCGCATTCCCGTACGAGGAGACGGCCGACCAGGTGGAGGCGATCCGCGCCGTGAAGGGCGACATGCAGTCGCCCCGCCCGATGGACCGCGTGATCTGCGGCGACGTGGGCTTCGGCAAGACCGAGGTCGCAGTGCGCGCCGCCTTCAAGGCGGTGCAGGAGGGCTACCAGGTCGCCGTCCTCGTCCCCACCACCGTGCTGGCGCAGCAGCACCTCAAGACGTTCCGCGAACGCCTCGCAGGCTTCCCCGTCAGCATCGACGTGATCTCGCGCTTCCGCACGGACCAGGAGGCGCGGGACGTGATCGCGCGGGCGCGCAGCGGTGACCTGGACATCCTCATCGGCACGCACCGGCTGCTGGAGGCGCACGCGGAGTTCGCGAACCTCGGTCTGGTCGTGATCGACGAAGAGCAGCGGTTCGGGGTGACGCACAAGGAGCGGTTGAAGCGGATGCGCCTGGAGGTGGACGTCCTCACGCTCTCGGCGACGCCAATCCCGCGCACACTGCACATGGCGCTGACCGGCATCCGCGACATGTCGATCATCGAAACCGCGCCCGAGGGGCGACGGGCGGTGCAGACGTTCGTGATGGAGTGGGACAACCAGATCGCGCGCGAGGCGATCCTCCACGAGATGGAGCGAGGCGGGCAGGTGTACGTGGTGCACAACCGCGTCCAGAGCATCGACGTGTTCGCGGAGCAACTGCGGGCACTGGTGCCGGAGGCGCGCATCATCGTGGGGCACGGGCAGATGCCGCAGGGCGTGCTGCGCCAGGTCATGGAGAAGTTCGGCGAGGGCGAGGCGGACGTCCTGGTCTGCACCACGATCATCGAGTCGGGCATCGACATCCCGAACGCGAACACGCTGATCGTCGACCGCGCGGACATGCTCGGCCTCGCGCAGATGTACCAGTTGCGCGGGCGCGTGGGCCGCTCCAGCAACCAGGCGTACGCATACCTGTTCCACCCGCGGAACCGCATCCTCACCGAGGAGGCGCAGGCGCGGCTCTCCACCATCTTCGAGGCGAGCGAACTCGGCGCCGGGTTCCAGGTGGCGATGCGCGACCTGGAGATCCGGGGCGCCGGCAACCTGCTCGGCGCAGAGCAGAGCGGCCACATCGCCTCGGTCGGCTTCGACCTGTACACGGAGATGCTGTCCGAGGCGGTGGAGGAGTTGCGCGCGAAGGCGGAGCACCGCGCACCCAGCGCCCTCCCGCACGAGGAGCGCGACGCCCTCCGCGCCGTCGCCATCGACCTCCCGGTGGCGGCGCACGTCCCGGAGTCGTACGTGCCGGAGATCGAGGCACGGCTGGCGCTGTACCAGCGGATCGCCTCGCTGCGCTCGCGCGAGGACGCGGAGGCGCTCGCGCAAGAGACGGCGGACCGCCTGGGCGCGCTGCCGGAGCCGCTGGAGCATCTGCTGGCGCTGGTACGCATCCGCCTCGCGGCGCGCGGGGCGGATGTCGCCTCGATCCGCCTCGATGGCGGCGAGGTGGTGATCACCTCGACCGAGCGCCGTCCGTTTGCCCAGCGCGCGTTGCCGGCGTTCCCGAAGGGGGTGACCGTGGGGCGCACCCAGATCCGGCTGCCGCGTGCCGCCCTCGGCGAGGCATGGCTGACGCCGGTCGAGGCGGTGCTGCAGATGCTCGCCGGGGAGCGTGCCGCCGTCCCGGCGTAGGGGGCTTCCCACCGGGCGAATCCGCGACATGCTGGATCCAGGAGGACGCCGCATGCTCGCCATTCGAGAGATCGCCCGCCGCCGGCTCCAGTTCGGCCTCGTGACCGGGGTCGTGACGCTGATCGCCTACCTCGTGCTGATGGTCACGGGCCTCGGCCTCGGCCTGAACCAGGCCGCCGGGACCGCGCTGCTCGGCCTGGACGGCGACTACCTGGCCTACTCGGACCGCTCCAACCTCTCCGTGATCCGCTCGCAACTGAGCGAGGCACAGGTCGCGGACATCGCCGCCGCGCCCGGCGTCACCGCCGCCGCGCCGATCGGCTACCAGGCCGCCGCGATCGAGTTCCGCCCGGGCGAGGTAGACACGGCCGCCCTCATCGGCCTCGACCTCGGCAGCATCGCCGAGCCCGAGGTGATCGAGGGCCGCGCGCTGACCCCGGAGGACACGCGCGGGCTGCTGGTGGACCGGACGTGGGTGAGCCTCACCGGCACCGCGATCGGCGACACGCTCCTCGTGCCGGTCGGCCTCGCGGTCGAGCCGTTCCAGGTGGTCGGCATCGTGGACGAGGGGTCGTTCTTCTTCCAGCCGGCGATGTACCTGCACCGGGACACGTGGCGGCAGATCTCCTACTTCGCGGTGGAGGACGAGACGCCGTACGCCTCGATCGTCCTGCTGCAGGGCGACAACCTGGAGGGCGCGACCGGCACCGGCTGGGAAGTCGTCACGAAGGACACCGCGTTCTGGAACATCGAGGGCGTCTCCGCGCAGCAGGGCACGGTGAACGCGCTGCGCTACATGGGCCTCCTGATCGGCGCGATGGTGATCGGCGTGTTCTTCTATGTGATCACGCTGCAGAAGGTCGCGCTGCTGGGCGTGCTGAAGGCGATCGGGGCGAGCGGCGTCTACCTCACCGTGCAGGGGATGCTGCAGGTCGCGGTCGTGACGCTTACCGGCGCGCTCGTCGCCGCCGGGCTCGCTGTCCTCACCAAGGCGACCGTGCTCTCCTCCGATGCGATCCCGATCGCGTTCACGACCTCCGCGATCATCTCCTCGCTGGTGGCGGTCGTGATCGCGGGCGTCCTGGGAGCGGCACTCTCGATGCGGCAGATCGGCCGCATCGACCCGATCATCGCGATGCAGCAGCAGCAGTAGGGACGAGGCGACCGATGGCACTCCTCGAACTGACCGACATCACCAAGTCCTACGGCGAAGGCCCGCAGCGCGTGGACGCGCTCCGAGGCGTCTCGATGGCCGTGGAGCCGGGCGAGATGGTGGCGCTGGTCGGGCCGTCCGGCTCCGGCAAGAGCACGCTGCTCGCGATCATCGGCGGGCTGCTCACGCCCACCTCCGGCTCCATGCTCGTCAGCGGCGAGGACGTCGCGCGCTTCGATGGTGGCGCGCGGACGCGCTACCGGCGCGACCGCGTCGGCTTCGTCTTCCAGGCGAGCAACCTGGTGCCGTTCCTGACCGCGCGCGAGAACCTCCTGCTCGTCGGCGAGTTCGGCGGGGCGGACCGCGCAGCCCTCGCCCGCCGCGCGGACGAACTGCTGTCCGAACTCGGGCTGACCGAGGCGGCCGCACAGCCCGGCAACCGGCTCTCCGGCGGCCAGCGCCAGCGTGTCGCGATCGCGCGGGCGCTGATGCGCGACCCCGCGCTCATCCTCGTGGACGAGCCGACCGCCAGCCTGGACTCCAAGCGCGGCGCGCAGGTGGTGGAGGCGCTCCGGGACGAGGTCCACGGCCGTCACAAGGCGTGCGTGATGGTCACGCACGACCTGGAGATGGCCGCGCGCGCCGACCGCATCCTGGAGATCCGGGACGGCCTCCTCGCGGAGCACGCCGCGGCGTAGCGAGCGCGTCTCGCGGGCGGCCTGACCCATCGGGCCGGGCACGCCTCGCGGGCGCGGGGTGGCGGGGCTATCGTCGGCACATGCGCATCCAGGCGGCGTTCTTCGACTTCGACCAGACGCTGGGCTACATGTCGCCCTCGCACTTCACCGTGTACGCGCAGGCGGCGGCCGAGTGCGGCCTCGCGGTGACCGAGGAGGCGCTGCGCGCGCGTCCGCTGGATGACGCGTGGGGCCGCTGGATGACCCCTGACGGCGCGTACCACCCCGCCGAGTCCGCCTCCGAAGCAGCGTTCCACGAGGTGCGCGTCCACATCGCCGTCGACCGGCTGCGCGCCGCCCTCGGCGACTCCGCCGACGAGGGCGCGCTTCGGCGTGCGGGCGAACGCATCGCCGACCTGGAGGGCGAGGCGCGCTTCTACCGGCTGTACGAGGATGCCCTGCCCTGCCTCCAGCGCCTCGCCGCGGCGGGCGTGCGCAGCGTCATCGTCTCCAACCACGTCTGGCGCCTCCCCGAGATCGTCGAGGGGCTGGGCGCGGGCGCCTACCTCGCCGGCACCGTCACCAGCGCGCGCGTGGGGGCGCGGAAGCCGCACCCGCGCATCTACGAGGCGGCGCTGGCTGTGGCCGGCGACCCGCCGCGCGAGGCCTGCGTGATGGTGGGCGACAGCGTGAGCGCGGACGTGCGTGGCGCGGAGCGGTTGGGGATGCGCGCGCTGCTCCTCGACCGGGACGGGACGGGGAAGCACCCGCAGGGCGTGCGCGTGATCCGCGGGCTGGGCGAGGTGCCTGTCGAATGGCCGGCGGCATGGACGTGACGCTGCGCCCGGTGGAGCCGTGGGAGATCGACGACTACTTCGCGATGATGGAGCCGTACCACCGCGAACTGGACATCTACGACCCGCACGCCGCCGAGTCCCACGGCACGGACGAGGCGTACCGCGCCGCCGTCCTCGCGGACATGGAGGGGCGCGAACTCCTGTGGATCGAGGCGAACGGCATCCGCGCCGGCTTCGCGATGGTGCGCGTGGACGCGGACTGGCCGGACGAGAGCCGGAACGTCGCCTCGATCGCCGAGTTTTATGTCGCACCAGCCTTCCGCCGCCACGGCGTCGGGCGCGCGGCGGTGGAGGCGATCCTCGCCGACCACCGGGCGCGGGGGACGTTCGAGGTGGAGGCAGGGATCCTCCGCGACAACTCCGCCGCGATCGCGTTCTGGGCGCGCGTGGGCTTCGAACTGCGCTTCTACCAGACGGCCCGCCGCCCCTGAGCGTGACGCCGTATGGGGCGTGAGCGTGGCTGGCCGGGACGGCTGCGGTACGATCCCCAGAACGCACCGAGCCAATGCGCACCGCTGGAGTCGACGGGACCACCATGAGCCACCCGATCTGGGACGTGCACTGCCATTTCCCCCGCAACTGGGAGAACCCGGACGACCAGGACCACGCGAAGGCGATCGACGAACGCGCGGACGCGCTCCGTGCCGCCGGCGTCGTGAAAGCCTCGCTGCTGTGCGGCGGCCGCTTCGGCCTGTCGTACGAGGACTCGCTGGTCTACGCGAGGCGGCACGAGGACCTGTTCGTCCCCTCCGCCGTGGTGGACCCGGAGGAGTCGAACGGACGCGAGATCAAGCGGCTGCGCGAACTCGGCTACCGCGGGCTGAAGATGATCGGCGTCCGCCGCGCGTACGACGACTACAAGTACTTCCCCATTTACCAGGCGGCCGAGGAACTCGACATGCCGATCCTGATGCACATGGGCGTCATCGGCGGCGGCGTGGACTACTCGATCACCCACCCGAGGCGTGACCCGAAGGCCGCGGCGAACCTGCAGCGGATGCGCCAGGCCGGCCGCATGCAGCCGCGCGACGTCTCCGCGATGCGGATGCGCCCCTTCCACATGGACACCATCGCCAACAACTTCCCGATGCTGAAGATGATCGGCGCCCACATGGGCGGCACCGGCAACTACGACGAGGCGGCGTCCGTGACGCGGTGGCGGCACAACGTCTTCCTGGACATGTCCGGCGGCGACACCATCGAGCGGCACGCGGTGGAGCGCCGGCTGATCGGCTACGAGATCGGCGTCGAGAAGCTGACGTGGGGCTCCGACTGCAACAACGACGAGATCGGCCAGCACGTCGTGAACCTGGAGCGCATCTTCGACCAGGTCGGGCTGACCGAGGACCAGGCGCACCGCATCCGCTACCAGAACGCCGCCGAGATCTTCGGCTTTGCGCAGCCCGTGCTGGCCGCCGAGTAGCCCGGCCGATGGCGAGCGCGCGGTGACAGCACGGTGACGATGGACGACGAGCGACGGCCGCCCTCCGGGGACGCCCCCACGCCCGAGACGGGCGACGAGGCCCCCCCGGAGGCGCCCACCGGCACGCCCGCGCCCGCCTCGCGCGGACTGTTCTCGCGCATGCTCCGTCGCGGCCCGCACGCCGAGGTGGAGGCGGCCGCCGGCGCGGAGCCGGAGGCGCTGGCGCTGCCCGCGGACGCGGAGACGGAGGGCGTCACGCTGCGCCCCGCGCGCATCGTGGAGCCGCGCGCGCCGCTCGCGGCGTCGGAGCCGGCCACCCCCACCTCCACGCAGCGCATCGAGACGCGCGAGGTCGAAGTGCGGCGTCCGCGCCCCGTCCTCCCCACGCTCCCGACGGAACAGGAGCCGCCCGCGCTGCCCGCAAGCGAGACGCCGGCGGAGACGCCGGCGCTCGAGGCGCCCGCCCTGCCAGAGCCGCCGGAGACGTCGGCCGAGGTGCATTCGGAGGCGCCCGCGCTCGAGGCGCCCGCGGAGGATGCCGGCGCATCCGTCGAGGAGCCCGCACCCACCCCCGAGCCGGAGCCCGAGCCGCTCCCGCCGCCCTCGATCCGTCGCGCGGTGCCGCTGACGGCGCAGATGGCGGTGATCACGGGCCTCGCCACGGTCGTGACGCTGGCGTTCGTGCTCATCGAGCCGTCGCCGCGCTGGTGGCTGCTGCTGGGCGCCGCCGCCGTGGTGTTCGGCATGGATGGCGTCCTGCGCTCCGCGTGGCGCGCGCCGTTCGAGGCGGGCCAGGAGACGGCGCCCTACCTGTTCCTGCCCGCGCTCTACATGCTGGCCGTGCCGGTGCTCATCGAACACAACGCGCGCGGCGAGTGGGTGTTGCTGACGGGCCTCGCGGGGGGCCTCGGCTTCGGCGCGCTCACCTGGGGCGAAGTGGCCAGCGTGCGCCCGGCGGCGCTGGAGTACGCGCGCGCGCGGGTGGTGGTGACCTCCATCGCCTACTTCGTCGCGTTCGCCTTCTTCAGCCTGACGTACGTGTTCCAGGTCGGCCTGCTCCCGGCGATGGTGGCCGTGGGGCTGGCGACGGCGATGCTCTCCGTGGAACTGCTGCGCGAGGGCGAGATCGACCCCTCGGAGACGCTGGGCTTCGCGCTGGTCTCCGGCCTGGTGGTGGCGGAGGGCCGGTGGCTGATCCACTACCTGCCGCTGGACCGCTACATGGCGGGGCTGGCGCTGCTGGTGGTGTTCTACTTCGCGACGGGCGTGATCCACGCCTACCTGACGCGGCAGTTCACCTCACGCCTGGTCATCGAGTACGGCGGCATCGCCACGGCCGCACTCGCCCTCGTCGCCCTCGCCCGCGCCGGCGGGTTGGCGTAGGGGCGGGGTCTGCTAGCATCGAAGCCCACGGTCGGGGAGTGGCGCAGTCTGGCAGCGCACCAGTCTGGGGGACTGGGGGTCGTGGGTTCAAATCCCGCCTCCCCGACCATCGCAGCACCGAGAACAACGCCGCCCGATGGGCGGCGTTGTTGTCTCCGAGGGGTGCCGGGACGCCTGCTACAGGCGTTCGAGGGCGGACGCGGCGGTGGAGGTGGGGAGGAAGAGGCGGAGCGGGCGGCTCGGGAAGCGGCGGAAGCCGAACGTCTCGTAGAACGCCGCGGCCGCCTCGCTCTTCGCGTCCACGACGATGGCGTACACGGCCACCGACTGCCCCGCGCCGAGGATGCGCGTGACGGCGTCGGCGAGCAGCAACTCGCCGACGCCCTGCCCTCGGACGCGCACGTCGCGGGCGAGGCGGCCGATCAGCGCCGCGGGGACCGAGCCGTAGCGCGGGAGCCGCTGCGCCAGCGCGTCCGGCAGGTCGTCCAGCACCAGCGAGAACGAACTGAGGCTGTAGCAGCCGACCACGCCGAGATCGTCATCGACGAGGACGAAGACGCGCGCGACGTTGCGCCGCTGGTCCTGGCCGGCGCGCAGGCGGAACCACTCGTCGAGGCTGGCGTCGCCGCAGGAGAACCGAGCGCGGTCGTGATGTGACGCGAGCGGCTCGATGCGGAGCGCCACACGCTAGCCCAGCAGCGCGCGCCGACGCTTCAGGGCGGCGATCAGCCGGTCAGACGGCGGCGGGGGATCGAGCAGCGCGGCGAGGAACGCCTCGCGGTCCGCGCCGGTCAGGTGCGTCCGCTCGTGCTCCTCGAGGATGCGTCGCGCGCCCTCGTACGCCAGGTCGCCGGCGGTCAGGCCGCTGACGGCGGCGGCGCGCTGGATGAGGCTCTTGGTGGAGGGCGTGACGCGCAGTTCGAGCCGGTCCGTCTTGCGCTCGGACGGATCGTCGGAGGTGCTGCGGCGGCGGGACGATGCGGGCATCGGGGACTCCTCGTGGAGATTGTACGGGATTTCCCCGTACGTCGTCCTGCCTCGGAGGTCAGGCGCGCGCGTCCCCCGCCCCGCCGGAGCCGGAGGCGGCGCGGCGGAGGCGGTCCATGACGGCGAGGCCGATGCCCTCGTCCGGGACGGACTCGGCGACGACCACCGTGCAGCCGGCGGCGTCCAGGTCGCGCAGCGCGGCGAAGAGGCCGCGCGCGTACGCCTCCACGCTCCCCGGGAACACGCGGGCTTCGAGGTCGCCCGCCGGCCCGGTGAGCGCGGCGCGCGCGATCACGCCGACTCGGACGCCGGGCGGCGACGACGCGGCAACGCGACGCGCCTCGCGCTCGGCTTCGCCGGGGGGCGCGAGCAGCAGGCGGGCGCGCGGGGCGTAGTGGCGGTAGCGCGTGCCGGGCGAGCGGGCGCCCTCCGCCTCGCCAGCGCCGAGGCGCACCGGCCCCACGACCGCCTCAATCGCCTCGCGCGAGACGCCGCCGGGGCGCAGCAGCACCGGCGTGTTGGAGGACAGGTCGAGCACGGTCGACTCCAGGCCCACGCTGCACGGCCCCGCGTCCAGCACCACCGCCACGCGGTCGCCGAGGTCGGCGATCACGTCCTCGGCGCGCGTGGGGCTCGGGCGGCCGGAACGGTTCGCCGAGGGCGCGGCGAGCGGGCGGCCGCACGCCTCGATCAGCGCGAGCGCGACCGGGTGCGCGGGCACGCGCACGGCGACGGTGTTGAGGCCGCCGGTGGTGATGTCCGGGACGTGGGGGCGACGGGGGAGGACAAGCGTGAGCGGCCCCGGCCAGAAGTACGCCGCGAGCAGGTGCGCCTCGGGCGGCACGCGCCGCACGAGCGCGTCGAGGTCCTCGGCGCGGGCTACGTGCACGATGAGCGGGTTGTCGGCGGGCCGCCCCTTCGCCTCGAAGATGCGCGCAACGGCGGCGGGGTCGAGGGCGTCCGCGCCGAGGCCGTAGACCGTCTCGGTGGGGAACGCGACGAGTTCGCCGCGCCGAATCGCCTCGGCGGCCTGCCGGATCGCGGCGGGGTCGGGGGCCTCCGGGTCAACGCTCAGGTGCAGCATGCGGACGAGGGTGTCACAGCGGCGTGGCGAGCGGAACGCGGACGTCGCGACGCGCCTCAGGCGCCGGCGGTGCGCCGGAACGTCACGTGCCAGGAGCCGTCCGGCTGTGCCGCGGCCTCGTGCTGGAAACCCTGCGCGCCGAGCACCTCGTACAGCGGGGCCGGCTCGAACGGCGCGACGAGGCGGAACGCCTCGCCGGGCCCCAGGGCGCGGGCGGCGGCCATGATGCGCGGGAACGGCTCGCGCCCCGCCGCAATATCCGGGCGGACATCGATCTCGTGCATATGGGTCGCTCCCTTCGCGGTCGTGCCGGGTCGCGGGTCGCCGGCCATCGGGATCAGGGTCGAGGGCGGCACCGCCGGCATGCCGCTGGCCGGCCGAGCGGGGGCGGAGCGTGCGTCGAGGCGGCGGAGCAGCCGCACGTAGCGCTCAGCGGCGAGGCCGTTCTGCGCCGAGACGGCGGCGGCCACCAGCAGCGCGGCGCTGGTCAGCATGCCGGCGGTCCCCATCAGGCCCTGCGCCACCTCGCCCATCCCGCCGTCCACGAGCGGCGGCACCACGCGGAGCGGCCACGCCACGACCAGGAGGGCGAAGGCGGCGGTCAGCCAGCGCTCGCCCGTGAGACGCCCGATCAGGAATCGCTCCAGCACCACGTGCGACATCGCGAGGAGCAGCGGCGCGACGAAGCCGAGCGCGAGCAGGTGCCTCGCAGCCCCCGTCTCGAAGAGTGTGGGGCGGGTGTCGCTGCCGAGGACGAGCACCGCCTGGGCGGCGAGCAGCAGGGCGTAGGCGACGAGGCCCGCCCACGCGACCGGCACGAGCAGTTGCGCGCGGTGGGCCGGCCGTCGCCAGCGCCTCGCCGCCCGCAGGATGTCGAAGGCCCACGTCGCCCACAGCATACCGGCGGCGAAGAGCAGGTCGCCCGCCGCCGTGAGCGCCTCGGAGCCGGGGAGGCCAAAGCCGCCGGTGCCCGCGACCCACACCACGATGCCGCCGTTCACGAGGCCAAACAGCACCCGCTGGCGCTCCACCGGCATCGGCGGCAGGCCGAGGTGCCCGACAAAGGCCCGCAGCCCGACGGCGAACGTGACGTTCATGACGAAGCCGCGGAGGACGATCTCCGCGACGACGTGGGACTCCTCGAGCGAGGTCGCGCCGCCGGCGACCTGCCGCGACGCGACGAGGGCGGCGACGGCCGCCACGAGCAGCCAGAGGACGCCCGCGCGGAAGAACAGCGGGTGGAGGTCGACGCGGTACGGGTGGGCCGGACGGATACGCATGACGGTGACCGCGAGCAGCGACGCCCCCACCGCCATCATCGAAGCGCCCGCGGGGACGAGCGCCGGCGCGACGCCCTCGACGAGGCGTCCCGTGGCCGAGATCAGCGCGCCGCTGCCGAGCAGCGAGAGCACGAGCACGCGCGTCCGGAGCGGGACGGGGGCGCGGCCGTTCAGTCGGACGATGAACTCGAACAGCAACGTCACGATGAACACCGCGAACCAGCCCCAGAGCTGCAACTCGCCATGCGCCTGGACGGCCACCAGCCAGCGGTCGCCCGCCACGCTCACCTCGAACGCGGCGAGGATGCCGAGGGTGAGGCCGCCCAGGGCGGCAATGAGGAGCGAGACCGCCATCGCGGCCGCGGGGATCCAGAGGCCGGGCGGGGCGAGCCGCTGCTCGCGCTCGGGCGTCCGCACGGACACCACCGCGATCGGCGTGAACCCGCTGCCATTCATCGCCATGGCCCGACTCCCACCCCAGCGAGGCAGTGCCTTCGCCGCGCGCCCGATCTACAAGTGCCATTCTTATAGATACCGCGCTCGCGCCGCAGGGTCGAACGTCACCCACTCGCCGGGCAGTCCAGGTGCCGGGTCAGTGGACGCCGGGGCACCGCGGACGGGGCTAGGGACGCGGGCGCTGGCGGGCGGCGGCCGCCTGGATCACCTCGTACGTCTCGTCGACGGCGGACCTGCGGACGATGAGCAGGACCGCCGCGGGGAACGCGAGCAGCACGGCGCCCGCGTAGCCGGCGAGGACGCCCGCCACCGGCGACAGCCAGATCCGCGCTGGGCCAACGACCATCTCCAACGCGGTGGCGGCCACGACGACGAGCACGAAGCCCAGCTGGCGCACCAGGATGAAGTCCAGCACCACCGCCGGGAGCGCGCCGCCCTGCCTCAAGGCGTTCCCGAGGTCGGGTGCGTCCGCCACCGGCGCCTTGCCCTGGCCCCGCGGGACATCTCCGGGACGGCGCAGGGCATCGATCGCGCTCACGTCCACGTTCGCCTTCGCGAGACGCAGCGCCACGAACCCCCACGCGCCGATCGCGGCGGCGATGAGGATGGCCGGCGAGTCATACCGCTCGGCCGTCACCCATCCGAGCCCGAGCAGGACGGACGGATACATCGTGAGCGAGTTCAGGCGGTCGAGGTACAGGCCGGTCAGCGACGAGCTCCCGCGGTACCGAGCGAGTTCACCGTCGACGCAGTCGAGGATCATGTTCAGGGCGAGCAGGGCGCAGCCAAGCGGCCACGCCGTGACCCCGACCGCGAAACAGGCGGCCGCGGCGAGGCCGACCAGGAGGTTCAGGATGCTGGCCTGGTTCGCGGTGAGGCCCAGCGGGATCAGGATCCTGGTCAGGTAGATCGACACCCAGCGGACGGGCTGCACCGTCCAGTCGCCCGCGTGCACGCCCTGGCACTTCACACGTAGCTCGCGGATTGACTCCATGGTCGAGGCTCGCATCCATCGCTATCGGTGCAGAGATTCGGTGAGGACCGCCTCGACGAGGCGCTCATCCGCTGACTCAATGAAGTTCGACGCTCGCTCCGGCTCCAGCATGTCGCCGGTCAGCGCGGTGACCTCGTCGGCTCCGACGTAGCTCGCCAGGCGGCTCGGTAAGGCTAGCCGGTCGAGCAGGCTTCGCACCGATGTGACCAGGTCCGGGCCGGCCTCCGCGTCCAGGAGCGCGCGGCAGCGGTCGATGAGCGCGACCAGCGTGAAACTGCAGGCAAGGCCGTGCGGGACGCCGTGGTGGAGGGTCAGGGGGTACGAGATCGAATGTGCCAGCGCGGTCCGAGTGTGGGAGATCGCGAGCCCCGCCAGCAGGCTCCCCTCCTGCATCGCCGCTCGGTGCCTCACGTCCCCGGGATCGGCGAGCACGCCCGCGAGCGCGCGGGAGAGCAAGCGCAGCGCTTCGACCGCGAACGCTCGCGTGAGCGGGCTCCGGTTGCGGTTCCAGAGTGACTCGAGCGCATGGGAGATCGCGTCGAGCGCCGGGTACAGCGTGTCGGACTCGGACAGGCTCAGGGTGAGTGCGGGGTCGAGGAGGACGACGCGCGGCAGGCAGTGCGTCGACGCGAATGACCGCTTCCTGCCCTCGCGCCGGTCCCAGACGGTCGCGAACGGCGTGACTTCAGCGCCCGAACCAGCCGTGGTCGGGATCGCGACCGTTGGGATCGACTCTGCCGGGTACGCGGCCCCCTCGCGCAATACGGCCTGAAGGGACAGTCCGCGCGCCGGAAGCATGCATGCGAGCACCTTCGCGGTGTCGAGGACGGACCCACCGCCAACTGCCACGATCGCGCTGAACGACTGCGGTCGAAGGCGCTCGATCGCGCGGTCGAGGTCGTCCAGGTCGGGCTCGGAGGCGACTTCGCCATACGCCGCGGCAGCCCCATCGATGCCCGCGCGGACCTCGTCCGCCCAGCCGCGGCGCAGCCCGCCCGGCGTCGTCACCACCAGCGTGGAGCCGCCCGTGGGGATGTGCCGGCCGGCGGCACGGAGCGCCCCTTCGACCTGCTCGATCCGAGCGGGATGGTGGAACGACCACATCACGGTTCGCCGGCGCCGGCGCGTCGCATGAACGCGTGCTTGTTCTCGACCGGCGTCTGAGTCGGACGCCCGAGATCCCCTCGCGAGCCGACCGCAATGAGGATCTCCCAGAGCACCGGGCCATCGCTCCCGTCCAGGCGCTGCCACGCCTCGGCGAAGCCGGACGCGTCTGCGGTACGGAAGGAGGAGGCGTACCCAGCCGCCGCCCCAAGGCGCGAGAAGTCCAGGTCCGGTGCCGCCGTGGGCTGGCCGCCCACAGACTCATGCGCCTGATTCGCCAGGACGACGTGCACCAGGTTCGCCGGCCGCGCTGCCGCGATGGTGGGGAGGTTGCCCATGTGCATCAGGGCGGCCCCATCGCCGTCCAGACAGAACACGCGCCGGGCCGGGGCCGCCAGTGCGACCCCGAGGGCGATCGCGGAGGCGTGGCCCATGCTGCCCACGGTCAGGAAATCGGCGGGGGCCTCGCCCCGCATCTTCCGGAGCTCGAAGAGTTCGCGCGAGGTCTTGCCGGTCGTCGCGACGACGAGGTCGCCGTCCCGCAGTCCATCCAGGATCAGGCTCAGTGCCGCCTCCCGCGCCAGCCCCTCGGTCGTGACAGACGGAGCCACCGACGCGAGCGCGCCCGCCTGCACCACAAGCGCGACCGGCGCACTCGTCGCGCGCGCGCGACCGACGAGATCGCGCACGACCGCGTCGACATCGCTGTCCGCCGTGACGATGGCGTGCGTGACCCCCAGCAGGTCGAGCTGCGACAGCGTGATGGCCCCCTGGACGAGGTGCTGCGGTTCGTCTCGTGTCCCCGGCTCACCCCGCCATCCGACGATCAGCAGCAGCGGGATGGCGTACACGCGCGCGTGGGTGAGCGACGCCAGCGGGTTCACCGCGTTGCCGAGGCCGGAGTTCTGGAGGTAGACCGCGGGCATCTGACCCGAGCCAAGGTGGTAGCCGGCAGCAATGCCGACCGCGGAGCCCTCGTTCGCGGCGACGAGGTGCATCCCGGGAGGGCTGTGCTCGCTGATGTGGGCGCAGAGCGGCGCGAGCAATGAATCCGGGACGCCCGTGAAGAAGGCCACTCCGTTCGCGAGCAACGCGTCGTAGAGGCGGCCAGGCGGGATGGCCACTACCGGGTTCCCGGGATCAGGCGAAGGACGTCATCCACGGAGAGCAGACGGTCCTCAATCGCACCCGCGCTCTCCTGCTCCAGGATCGAGTGCGCCGCGGCGAGCATCGAAGGGTACGCAGCCCGCAGCAGATGGTTCGCGTAGATGACCATGTTCACCCCCATGTCAGCGAGTTCGTGCTCGCGGACCTGGGGAAAGCTCGTCGGCACGACCACCAGCGGCCGCCGGTCGGGGATAGCGTTGTAGCGCTCGCAGAACTCCCGGATCTCCTCGGGGCCGTCCGCTCGGCTGTGGATCATGATCCCGTCCGCGCCGGCCGCAATGAACGCCCGTGCGCGTTCGAGCGCGTCGTCCTGCCCGCGCCCGAGGATGAGACTCTCGATGCGAGCGATGATCATGAACTCGTCGGTCGCCTGCGCCTTCTTGCCGGTCGTGATCTTCAGGCTGAAGTTGTCGATCGACTCCTGTGTCTGTGGCACGTCGTTCCCGAGGAGCGAGTTCTTCTTCAGCCCGGTCTTGTCCTCGATGATCACGGCGGAGACGCCCAGGCGTTCGAGCGTGCGCACCGTGAAGTGGAAGTGCTCCGGCTTACCACCGGTGTCACCGTCGTAGATGATCGGCTTGGTGGTCACCTCCAGCACGTCGTGGAGTGAGAGCATCCGCGTCGAGACGTCGACCGCCTCGATGTCGGGCTTCCCGCGGATCGTCGAGTCCGTGAGGCTGCTGGCCCACATGCCATCGAATTCGCGGCGTCCCGCGGGCAGGTCGACCTGGGCACGCTCCACGATGAGCCCGGTGAGCCCGTTGTGGACTTCCATGAACCGGGAGAGCGGCTTGCTCGCGAGGAGACGTCGCAGCGCCCGGAGCCGGATCGCGGGCGTGGTGCCGATCTCTCGCATCGCCGCGTGGAGTTGCGTGGAGGAGATGCCCTCGGTGTAGGGCACCTCGACGAGTTCGCCGCCCCACCCTCGCAGCGCCTCGATCACCCGCTGCCTGGTCGCCTGCTGCGGCCCGACGCGCCAGTCATCACCGTGGACCACGTAATCCGGCTTCAGGAGTTCAAGGTTCGGGACGTAGTCGAGCGTGCGCTGGGGGATGACTTCGTCGACATCCTTCAGGCTCGCGACCATCTCCCGACGCTGCTCGAACGTCATGAACGGCACGCGCTTGTAGCTCGCGATCGCCTCGTCCGTCAGCAAGCCGACCGTCACCGACCCGAGCTCTCGGGCTCGCCGCAACACGTTGAGATGACCGGGATGGATCAGGTCAGCGCTCATGCCGACGTACACCCGCTTCGCCACAGTCATCAGCCTCCGCGCTGGTCAACGAGGCAGGACGCGAGCGCCGGACGGCTGTCCCGCACCTCGCGAACGAGGCAAGGATATACCCGTGGGCGACTGACATCCGCGCAGCCACCCGGGGGTCGTCCGCCGGTCGACCCGCAAGGCTTGAGGCGGCTCCGCCTCGGACGCGCCGCGGTCAGGGGCGGGCGTCTTCGCTGGCGGGGGTGCCGGGCGGACGGCCGGCGCGGCGGTCCTTCACCAGCTTCAGGGTGGCGACGATGAGGAACGAGACGATCACGAGCAGCAGCCAGGACGACACCTTCGCCACGTGGACGATCCGCCACGCCTCCGCCTGGTCGGGGTACTGCCACGCCCCGAAGTAGGTCGCGATGTTCTCCGCGATCCAGATGAAGAAGCCCACGAGTGCGAATGCCAGCACCACCGGCATCCGGTAGCGGATGCCGCCCACGACGAACGTGACCCACGCCCGCCAGAAGACGACGAGCACCAGGGCCGTGAGCCACCAGCGCACGTCGCGCCAGTAGTGGTGCCAGAAGAAGTTGAGGTAGATCGCCGCCGCCAGCGGCACGACCAGCGCGAACGGGGGCCAGCGCACCAGCCCAACATCGAGGCGACGCCACGCCTGGCAGAGGTAACTGGCGACGGTGGCGTACATGAAGCCGCTGTAGAGCGGGACACCGAACACCTTGCTGTACGCCTCGTCCGGGTAGACCCACGAGCCGTGGTGCACCTTGAACAGCTCGAGCGCGAGCCCGATCAGGTGGAAGACGGAGATGACCTTGAGTTCGTCGTGCGTCTCCAGGCCGGACCGCACCATCCACCACTGCATCCCGAGGCAGATGGCGAGCAGCCAGTCGTAGCGAGGCAACAGCGGGAGCGGGACGGCGTCCGTGACCGCGAGCGCCACGAAGATGACGACCGGGAAGACGCAGGAGAGCGCCTCCTGCCACCCGAACCGCACCAGTTGCGCCGCGAGGAACACGAGCCCGGAGGCACGCGCGGTGGCGGGCTGCACCTCGCGCACGTCCGCCTCGCCCTCCCGCACGCCTCGGTGCACCGCGGGGATCGTACCGACGCCACCGCGCGAGGCGTACCGTCGGCGGCGATGAGGACCACGGTGACAGTGATGCTGGCGCTGGTGACGCTGATCCTCGCCGGGTGCGCTCCGGACGGGGCAGGGTGCGCGGCACTCGCGCTCACACCGGAGCAGGCGGAGCGGCTGGCCGAGGCGCGCGCGGTGCTCGACTTCGACCCGGTGACGCCATGCGGCACCGGCAGCGCCATGGGCATCGGCGCGGTGTCGGTCGACCGGCCGGACGGCACCCCTCGGCTGACGTTCACGGTGGAGGCGGACGGGCCGCTGTTCCTGCTCAGCCAGTCGCGGTCGATCCGGCGCTTCACGCAGATCCCGGACGGGGCCTCCCACCTCGACTGGACCGTGCGCGGCACCGCCGTCCGAGGGTTCGACAGCCCCGCCGGCCTTGGCCCGGCCGTCGTCTACCTCCGCTGGGAGCGCGGCGGCGTCTGGTACGAGTTCCAGGCGAACCCCTCGGCGCGATTCCCGGCGCCAGCACTGCACTCGCTTGCGCGCCTCAACATCGAGCGCACGATCGAGGCGGAACGTGACGCCGCTGGGAGCCACTAGCGCGAGGAGAGCGGCCTCGGTCAGCGCGCCGCGGCGGGGCGCGACGCGGGCGCGGTGGACTCGCGCGGTGCGTCCGCATCCTCGCCCGGGGGCGGCTTCGGGTACGGGGTCACGAGGACGACGGCGGCGGCAGCCACGTAGGTCGCGATGAAGACGTAGAAGGCGAGTTCATAGGAGCCGCGCGTGTCATAGGCGAGCGCGGCGAAGACGGGGCCGCCGGCACTCGCGAGCACAGTGAACGGCCGCGTCAGGCCTCGGATCATGCCGATCGTGGCGCGGCCGAAGTAGTCCGCCCACACCACCTCCTGCACCGTGCTGACGCCGCCGATGCCAACGCCGAGGAGGAACACGGCCAGGTGGAGCAGCAGGACGTGGTCCACCAGCGTCACAGAGAAGAGACCGAGGCCCATCAGCAGGAACTCGGAGGCCGCGCAGTAGTTGATGTTGAAGCGGTCCAGCGCAAGGCCCCACAACGGCTTGGAGATCAGCCCCGCCAGCCCCACCATCCCGAACACGCTCGCCGCCTGCGCGCTGCTCAGGCCGCTGTCGGAGAGGTAGGGGATCAGGTGCAGGAAGAGCGCGCTGAGGCCCATGCTGCCGAGCGAGAACGCGGCGCTGAGCATCCACAGGCTGCGCGTCCGCATCGCCTGCCGTCGCGTCCAGACCACGCCCTGTAGCGCCGCCGAGGTAGCCCGGGACTTGGAGAGCGGGCGGGAGGATGCGACCGCGCCGCCATCCGGCTCCAGCCCGTGGTCCTCCGGGCGACGGCGCATGACGAACAGTGACATGGGCACGATCAGGAACGGGATCGTGACTCCAAGCAGCGCCCAGGCCATCCGCCATCCGAACGCCTCGATCAGTTGCGTGGCGAGCAGCGGCGTGATGAGCGCGGCGACGGAGACGCCCATCGCCGCGATGCCAATGGCGACGCCTCGCCGGCGCATGAACCAGTTGGAGAGCGCGACGTTCACGACCACCAGCCCGGTCATCGCCGAGCCGGCCGTCACCAGCACGCCCTTCACCAGGTAGTACTGCCACAACGAGTGCACGAGGCCGAGCGCGAGGAAGCCGATCCCCATCGCGACCGCGCCGGCGACCATGAGTACGCGGCCACCGTGCCGGTCGAGCAGCGGCCCGACCCAGAACGCAACGATCCCGGAGCAGAGCGTCGAGATGGTCTGGCCGAGCGACAGATCAGTCCGCGTCCAGCCGAGGTCTTCCGTCATCGGCTTCAGGAACGCGCCGAGCGAGTAGACCTGGACGCCCGTGCCCATCATCGAGGCGATGAACGCAGCGCCGACGATGTACCAGCCGTAGAAGATGGGGCGGCCGCCGATGGACGCGGGCAACCTCGGCAGGGGCCGTACGGCAGCGGGGGCGTCGGTCGCGTGGTCGGCCACGGGGGCCGTCCTCTCCCTATCGGGTGGACGGGCGGACAGTGCCACAGCACGCGGACGATTACAAGCGCGATGACGGGCGGCCCCGCCGACCCGCCTCGGCGCGCCCGCCGTTGCGGGCGCCCGAGGAAGGCGTATCTTCCCCGCGTCCCCGGAATCGCCGCCGGGACGCATCCCCCGCCCACCACAGGGAGTCCACGTGCTCAGGTCGAACGCTGCGCTGCGCGTCCGCGGATCGCTGGGGGCGCACGCCCTCGTTCTCCTGGGAGCCGTCATTGCGACGGCCCTCGTCCTGCTCGCCGCCTCACCCGCGCATGGGGCGACTCCCGGCTCCACGCTCCTCACGCCGCTGAACGCGCAGGAATACACGTGCATCGAGCTCGGTGAACCCGGTGGTGAGGCCGACCCATCGCCGACCCCGACTGCGACTCCCTCCGGCGGGGCCGGTGGCGGCGGCGCAGGTGGCGCAGGTGGCGCTGGCGGGGCCGGTGGTGGTGCCGGTGGTGCCGGTGGTGCCGGTGGCGCGGGTGGCGGTGGCGGCGCGATGGGCATTGAGGTCGAGCGGGGCTCCCGCGCCTTCCTCCCCTGCCCACCGCCCGGCCTCGACGGCCCGGAGGTCGAGGTCGACTGCGTCGACGACCTCTGCACGACGACGACATCCACCTCGTGCGTCGGCGAGTGCACCATCGAAGCGCCGGAGTGCGAGGGCGACTGCGAAACGACGATCACGACGATCTGCGACGGCCCCTGCACGCCACTCACCGAGATCGAGTGCGCCGGGCCCTGTACGACCATCACCGAGATCACGTGCGACGGCGAGTGCGGCGGCCCCGCGCCGCCCGAGGTGGATCCGCCGGCGGACGACCCGCCCGGGGGCGACCCGCCACCAGCCGACCCGCCGGTCGTGGATCCTCCCGCCGGTGACCCGCCGGTCACCTGTGACGGCCCCTGCACCGTGGTCGTGACCACGTCCACCGCCTGTGCCGGTACCTGCAGCGAGCAGGTGATCGTCTCGTGCGTCGGTGCCTGCACGCTCAGCCTCGTCCAGAGCGTGAGCCAGGGGCGGCTCGCCCCTACGCCCGCGGCGACCGGCGACGGCGCGCCGATGACCGGCCGCGCCTCGTCAACGGCCATGCTCGGCCTCGCGCTGCTCGCGGTCGCGCTCGGTGGCGCCGCGCTGGCTCGGCGAACGGTGCGGATCCGCTAACAGCGATCGAGGCGGCGCGGAGGAGCCGGCGAGGATGCCCTTCGAGCGCGAGCATCGATCCGCTGATGCGGACGCCGCGCGGCCGGACGCCCCGAAGCGGCGGACGGCCACGGGGTGGCTCGACCTGCAGCAGCGCGCGGGCAACCGCGCGACGCGCGCCCTCGCCCGCGCCGTGGAGACGGACGCGCCGCCACCGGGCGGCCCGCGGGCGGGACGCCCATCGGTACGCGTCGGTCTCCCGCCGCGCGCGGTGAGCCGTGCCTGGGGTGCGCCCGACGCCCAACAGGTGCAGGTGTGGGACAGCCTGGACCGCAACGGGAAGCGCTGGAAGCGAAAGCCTGCCAACGGAGGCTACGAGTACTCCTACTCCGTGGTCGAGGGCACGATGGACCTCGAACATGAGGGAAACTGGATGACCGCCGCCGCGCTCGAGGCGGCGAACATCACCGTCCCGCGCGATGTCCTCGGGCTCCCGGCGCAGCAGGCGCAGGCGGAGGCGCAGGCGGACGCAGAGCAACTGGACGCCGAGTCCGGGGAGTCCGACAACGAGTCCGGTGACGACGCGGGGAACGACTCGGACGCGGAGCCAGACGCCGATGCGAGCGACGCCGACGAGCATGCCGGGCCGGGCATCGCCGAGGACCTGGCTGCGGACGCGAATGAGGCGGAGTGGGACACCTCCCGCCTGATCGATGAGATGACGCGGCGCGGGCTTCCCGGCATCTGCAATGCGCTGACGGCGGCCTATCTGCTGGACTTCGTGAACCCCACGGTCGACCGGAGCGGCATGGCCACGGTCGCGCTCGGCCGTGCTCGACTGCTGAAGAACCTGCTCGACCTGATCGTGAACGGGATGCAGGCGGACTCAGACATCGTGACGCAGGTCTTCGTGGACTGGGCGCGCGGGCAGGGCCACGGGGCAGACTGGTTCAACGGCCTGACCCTGCAGAACGTGAACCAGCGGCATGACGAGTTCCGCCAGTACTTCAACCAGCGGGCCGCAGCCGAAGGCGAGAGCGACAGCGACGCCGAGGGCGACGACGCGGATGACGGCGGCGGCTCGCGGGAGATGGAGATCGACGGCGCGTACGAGGGACACACCGCGGACGGCATGGCCACCGAGATCGATGCCATGCTCGAGCCGTGGTTCGACCTCGACACTTCGTTCAGTGGGGTGGTCGTGGTGAAGGCGGAGGTGGACGGTGAGCGCGGGCAGAGCGGCCACGAGTTCGCGATCCGCTACGACGGCAACACGCGCACGTTCACGATCTTCGACCAGAACGCGGGGCTGCTGAGCGAACAGATCAGCGAGCAAGAGTTCATCGCGGACGCGATCGCCACGCACCTGATGAAGTACGTGGCCCGGCCGATGAACGTGGATGTCGACGGCGAGATCAAACCCGCGGACTGTGGGACGTTCCGCGTGCGGGTCTTCTGACCGAGGCCTGCCGGGGCGCTACCGGTAGTTGCCGAAGGTCAGTTCCACGCCCCAGTCCTCGCCTCGCAGCGCCTGCATCGCCGCCTGGAGGTCATCGCGGGAGGGGCCTGTGACGCGGACAGCATCGCCCTGGACCTGGGCCTGGACGCGCTTCATCTTCAGATCGCGGATGAACGCGGCGATCTTCCTCGCCGTGTCACTCTCGATCCCCTGCACCAGCGTCACCGTCTGCCGCATGGTGCCGCCGGAGGCCTCGGTGGCCTCACCCCGCTTGAGGTTCTTCACGGGCACCTTGCGCGCGATCATGCGGCCGAGCAGCACGTCCCAGACCGCGTCCAGTTTGTAGCGGTCCTCCGCGTGGATGGAGATGGTGCCCTTCGTCCGGTCGTATTCGACCTCAGCGAGGACGCCCTTGAAGTCGTAGCGGCCGGTGATCTCCTTCACCGCCTGGTTGACGGCGTTGTCGACCTCCTGCAGGTCGCAGCCGGTGGTGATGTCGAACGACTCGTCCTTCGCCATGCGCTCCGTACTCCTTCCGCGGGCACACGCCGTGCCAAGGCGATCCTAACGCGCGTGCGTCGTGCGCTCCCGTCTCGGTGCCGCCTCGCTACTGGTAGATGACGATGCGGGGTGGCGTCGCAAGGCCCTGGATCTCGGACGGCGGCATGAGCGGCGTGTCCCATGCGAGGAACAGTTTGATCGCGGGGTACTGCGAGTACGCGGACAGCGCGTACCGGTCATAGCCCCACAGCTTCTGGAAGCGCGGGCCGAAGCCGTCCATGTCGATCACCAGGTCGACGCCGTCCGTGGCGCGGATGTCGCCCGGAGCCGTGACCATGTCGTCACGGAACTGGTGGACCACGAGGATCTTGCGGCCAGCGCCCAGCCCGGCCAGGTACGCCTGCACCTGGTTCACCTCGGCGCCCGTGACCGTGCCGATCGCCACGCCCGGCGGTTCGCCCTTCCGCTTCGTCGCGAACTCCGGGTCGAGTGCAAGGTGGACGTGCGACTCCGCCAGCCACGGCGCGAGACGCTTCGTCTCCGCCAGGGGATCGGACCAGCCGATCTGCACGTCCAGGAAGAGCAGGAGGCCGCGCTCCCGAGTCACCCGCACGTACTCATCGAGCAGTTCGGACGGCATCCGCCCGAGGTAGAGGCCATCCGAGCCCGGCTGCGCCTGCCCCACCGCCACGATCAGGTGCAGCGCCGGGAGCACCTCGCCGCCGGCGAGGGCGGCGTACTCGGCGGCCCGGCGGATCGCCTCGCTCGCCGCACCGTCCGCGGAGTACGCGCCGAGGACACCCATGCCGGGGATCCCGGGGTAGCCGTAGAGCGAGACGACCTGCGCGCGGTCGAGGATCGACGGGGACGCCTCACCCCATGCGAGGTCCGCGGTCGCGTGGAGCCAGTAGCGCTGCCCGGTCTCGAAGCGCTGGAGCGTATTCACGAATGCGGGTGCGCCGTACCGCCAGGAGCGGATCACCCCGGTCTGCGGGTCCCACGTCCACACGCTCAGGTAGTCGAGAGGCACGCCTCGGGCGGGCGAGGTGACGTCCGGTGCGAAGCGCACTCGCGCCGGTGAGAGGGCGGCCGACAACAACAGCGGCTCACCGCGCCAGACGACCGCCGTCCAGCCCGAGGGCAGCGCGCGCGGCGTGGCAGGCACGCCCGCGACGGGCACCTGCGCCGCGGCCGGTACGGACGAGGCGAACACGCCGGCGCCGAGGGCGAGGGCGACCACCAGCCCCGCGAGCGGGAGCCGCGAGGGCATCCCCGCCTACGCCTCGGCCATGAACGGGTACGGGTACGCCCTCGGCGGGTCGAAGGTCTCCTTCGTGACGCGCGGCGAGAGCCAGCGCAGGAGGTTGAGCGCCGAGCCGGCCTTGTCGTTCGTCCCGGAGGCGCGCGCGCCGCCGAACGGCTGCTGGCCCACGACCGCGCCAGTTGGCTTGTCGTTCACGTAGAAGTTCCCCGCGGCGTGCCGCAGCACCTCCGAGGCGCGCACGACCGCGGCACGGTCGCGTGCGAACACCGCCCCCGTGAGCGCATAGGGCGCCGCCGACTCGCAGAGCGCCAGCGTCTCCTCGACACGGGCCGAGTCGTATACGTACACGCCGAGGATGGGGCCGAAGAACTCCTCGCGCAGCACACGGTCGTGCGGGTCGGTGGTGACGACGACCGTGGGGCCAACGAACCAGCCGGCCGAGTCGTCGCAACGGCCGCCGGCCACCTCCACAACCCCCGCACCGAGGCGACCCCGGGCGTCCGCGATCACGCCGCTGAGACGGCGGTAGGCGGACTCCTCGATGACCGCGCCCATGAAATTGCGGAAGTCGCGCACGTCGCCCACGGCGATCTCGTCGACCGCCGCGAACAGCGCCTCGCGCACCTGCGGCCAGAGCGTGTCCGGAATGTACGCGCGGGAAGCGGCGGAGCACTTCTGGCCCTGGTACTCGAACGCGCCGCGGATGAGCGCCGTCGCCAGCGCCTCCGGGTCCGCCGAGGGGTGCGCGAACACGAAGCCCTTGCCGCCGGTCTCGCCGACGAGCCGCGGGAACTGACGGTAGCCCTCGATGCCCTCGCCGACGCGACGCCAGATCGCCCGGAATGTGTCCGTGCCGCCCGTGAAGTGGACGCCGCCGAGGTCCGGGTGCGCGAGGACGGCGTCGCCCACCTCGGAGCCGGGCCCGGGGACGAAGTTGATGACACCGGGCGGCAGTCCCGCCTCCTCGAACAGATCCATCAGCACGTGCGCGCTGTAGACGGCGGCGGAGGCCGGCTTCCAGATGACCGTGTTGCCGCAGAGCGCCGGCGCGGCCGGCAGGTTCCCGGCGATCGAGGTGAAATTGAACGGCGTGACGGCGAAGACGAAGCCGTCCAGCGCGCGGTATTCCTGCCGGTTCCAGGTGCCCGGCGCGGACTGCGGCTGCCCCTCCAGGATGCCCTGCAGGAAGTGGACGTTGAAGTTGAGGAAGTCGATCAGTTCGCACGCCGCGTCGATCTCCGCCTGGTGGGCGGTCTTCGACTGGCCGAGCATGGTGGCGGCGTTGACGCGGTCACGCCACGGCCCGGCGAGGAGCGCGGCGGCGCGCAGGAAGATCGCGGCGCGCTCCTCCCACGGCATCGCCTCCCACGCCGGGCGCGCGGCACGGGCCGCCTCGATCGCTTGGGCCACCTCGGCCGGGCCGGCCTGGTGAAACGTGCCGAGCGTGTGCGCGCGGTCGTGGGGCATCCGCATGCTGCCCAGGCGCCCGGTGGTGACGGGCTCCCCGCCGATGCGGAGCGGCGCCTCCACGGCGGTCGCCGCCTGGCGGTCGAGTTCGCGCTTCAGGGATGCGCGCTCCGGGGAGCCGGGCGCGTACGCGCGGACGGGCTCGTTCACGGGGGTGGGGACGCGGGTACGACCGGTCATGGGCGGCCTCCTTCGCTCACCCTTCCACCGTACCGCACCGGGGGAGGCTGGTAGGCTGCATTGCAGCGAGGTCAGGCGAGGCCAGCGGATGGCCGGGCACGCGGAGGCAAACCGATGAAGGGCATCCTGGCCGGGCTGGGGAGCGCCTTCGTCGTGCTGGCGTCGCTGACGCTGCTCCCGATCGTGATCTCGGTGCTCGGCGGGTTCGTCCTCACCACGCTCGGCGCGGCGTTCACCTTCTGGCGGTACACCCGCCGCCGCGAGGCGTAACCAGCGCTCAGTCCGCGCGCGGGATCGCCAGCGCGACCTCCACCGGCTGCCCCCACGGCATCGTCACGGTCTGCACGTCGACCCGGAAGGCCCCGGCGTCGTCGAGCTTACCGGCGATGCGTGCACCGGCGCCCGTCCCCACGAGGATGTGGTTGCCGCAGCAGCATGATTCCGTGGCGGGATCCGCCTGCGACCGGTCGAGCGCGAAGCCGGCGTCGCAGCCGCAGTAGCAGTCGTAGTTCACGTTCGCGCCGACATCCGTGCGCTCCACCCGGTACGCCTGCGGACGCCAGTCCGGCGTGAGGTTCGGGTGAGGGCCGTCGCCGTGATGCTCTGCCGCGCCCACGCCGACTTCGCCCAGCGGGTAGCCCTCCTCCGCCAGCTGCTCCGCGAGCGCATCGAGCAGCGCGCCGGAGGCGACTTCCACCGTGAACTGGCGCGTGTCCGGGTCGCCCGCGACGAAGTGGGCGCCCTCCATCGCGTCGACCACGCGCTGGATCGTGGCGATGCAGTGGTCGCATGTGATCTCGGGCGAAGCGAGCAGGACCTGCACAGGTGGCTCCGTTCGGCGGGGTGTCGGGACCCTTCGTACGGCGCGCACGATAACGCGGCGGCCGGTCGCAAGCACCTGCCGGGAGTCGGTACGCTACGGCCGGTGGCTGCCAGAGGTGGAGGGGATGGCATGGCGGCACGGTTGGAGGAGCGGCACGAACTGGCGCGGCTGGAGGCGCTCCGGCGGCTGCAGATGCTGGACACCCCTCGCGAGGAGCGGTTCGAGCGGATCGTCCGCCTCGCCAAGTGGGGGTTCCACGTCCCCACGGCGCTCGTGACGCTGGTGGACCAGCAGCGCCAGTGGTTCAAGGCGCGCGACGACTACCCGGTGAGCGAGACATCCCGCGAGATCGCGTTCTGCGACCACACGATCCGGCGCGAGGAGCCGTTGATCGTGCCGGACGCCCGCCTGGATCCCCGGTTCGCGAACAACCCGGACGTGACGAAGCCGGACGGCATCCGGTTCTACGCCGGCGTCCCCGTCCACGGCCCCGGCGGGCATCGCGTCGGGACGCTCTGCCTGGTGGACTACCGGCCGAGGACGCTGACCCAGACGGACGTGGAGGCGCTGAAGCACCTCGCCGCGCTCGTGGAGCGGGAGATGAACGCCAGCGCCGCCGTGGAGACGGCGAGCGAGGGCAAGGAGGCGGTCGCGCGGCTGAAGTCGCTCTCCGACTCGCTCCTCGACGGCCTGCTCACGATCGACCGGAACTTCACGATCCTCACGGCGAACCGCGCCGCCGAGCGCATCCTGGGCGTGGGCGTGATGGAGTTGCGGCACGCCGACCTGCGCCAGTTCCTGACGCCCGAGGCCGTCCCGGTGCTGGAGGAGATGGTGGCCATGCCCGGTGTCCGCGGATCGGAGCGCGAGCTCGCCGCGCGGTCGCGCGGCCACGTCATCCCGGTCGAGGTCGGCGTAGCGCCAATCCAGGGGAGCGGCGGCACTGAGTTCGTCGTCCAGATCGATGACCTCTCCGGCGAGCGCCGCGAGGAGCGGACCAACGCCGTGCTGGTGGAGGTGGGACGCCTGCTGCTGGAGGTGCGCGACGACCGCGAGGTCGCGGACGCCATCGCGCACGGCCTCGGCGCGCACGCCGGGGACTGGGCATACGTCGCGCTCGCCTCCGGCACCGCTGTCACGTCCACGCTGAGCGCGCGGAACGCGCAGGCCCCTGCCGCGGAGGTCATCGCGCAGGCGCTGCATCTGGGCGTCGCGGGCGGGACGCTGGTGCTGCCACCGGCGCTCCAGTCGCCCACGTTCGGGCCGGGCGAGGAGCACGGGCTGCCGGGACGGCAGGTGGGGACGATGCCGATCCTCGTCGAGCAGCGGCCGGCCGGCCTCATCCTGCTCGGCTCCACGGGGGCGACACCGCTCACCGCGGAGTGCCTCGGCCTGCTGCAGAGCGTGGCCCGGCTGGCGGCCTTCGTGATGCACTCGCACGAGGGACGCCTCGCGGCGCCCGGGACGTAACGGCTGGCCCCGAGTGGCTTCCCGCCGGGCGTACGATCCGCGCGGAGGGGAGTCCGAGGAGGCGGCAGATGACGACCGAGCCCGAACAGCCAGCCAGCGACGCGCCCGCCGACGGCGCCCCGCCCGCCGCAGGCGAGTCCCCACCCACACCCCCGCGCAAACGGCTGATGCGCTCTCGCGACGACGAGATGATCGCCGGCGTGGCCGGCGGTATCGCCGAATACTTCGATGTCGACCCGGTGCTGATCCGCGTCGGCCTCGTCGTCATGGCGTTCCTCACCAGCGGCGCTGCGATCGCGGCCTACATCGTCGCGTGGATTGTGATGCCGGAGGCCGGGACGGGCACGAGCATCGCGCAGGCGGGCGGGACGACCACGCCCCGTCAGCCGCGCAAGTCGAACGGGGCCGCCGCGGGGATCGTCTGGGGCGTCATCCTCATCGCCGTCGGCGCGTTCGTGCTCCTGCAGCGGCTCGATATCGACCTGCCGCCGTGGCAGGCACTTCTCTCCGGCGTCCTCATCCTCCTCGGCCTCCTCATCCTGCTGGAGGCGCGGAAGGGGCTGAACGGTGGGCTGGTGGCGCTGGCGATCGGCGTCTCGGTGGTCCTCGGGGCGACCTCCGCCGTGGACGTGGAGGTCGGCAGCGGCTTCGGCGACCGCCGGGTGAACGTGACGCGGGCGGACGACCTGGACGACTCCTACGGCCACGCGTTCGGCTCCATGACGGTGGACCTCACAGACCTCGAGGTGCCTGCGGGCACCACTGATGTCTCGGTGAGCGTCGCCTTCGGTGACGCGACGCTGCGGCTGCCCCCCGGGGTGCCGTACCGCCTCTCCGCGAGTTCGGTGTTCGGCAGCGTGGACGCGCCGACCTTCGACGCGGACGGGGTGGCGGTGGACCGGTCCTACCGCACAGAGGACTACGACAACGCCACGAACCGACTGGACATTGACGTCTCGGTGCTGTTCGGGTCTGCGAGGGTGCGCTAATGGAGACTCAGACCGGGTTCCACCCGGGCGCGGCGCTGACCGGCCTCGTGTTCATCGTGCTCGGCGTGCTGTTCATGCTGGACGCGGTGGACGTGGCGGAATGGCGGTACGACCTGCTGCTGCCGGGGGTGCTGATCGCCCTCGGCGTGGCAGCGATCGCCGGCGCCGTCCTCCGAAGCCGCGAGACGTAACAACAACGTCACGAGGCGAGATACGCGACGTGGCATAATCACCCCGGCGGCAGCCTCGCCGTCGCGCCTCCGGGCGACCGTTTCGCGCCATCACCAGGCGCTCCGAGAGAGGATGCCGGATGCAGGCAGTCAGGTACGCGCGCGCTTCCTCGGTGGATGAGGCGATCACGCTGCTCCGTGACGGGGGCGACACCGCCCGCGTCCTGGCCGGCGGGACCGACGTCATCGTGCAGGCGCGCGAGCGGCGTCGCCGCGTGGAACTGTTCGTCGACATCAAACACATCCCGGAGTTGATGGGGATCACGCACGACGCGGGCGGCGGCCTCACGGTGGGCGCCGCCACCCCGCTCTACCGCATCTACGGCGACGCCGGCGTCCAGCAGCGCTTCCCCGCGCTGGCGGAGGCGACCCACGTCATCGGCGGGAAGGCGATCCAGGGCCGGGCGACGCTCGGCGGTAACCTCGCGAACGCCTCCCCGGCGGCGGACTCGATCCCCGCGATGATGGTGCTCGGCGGCGTGGCCCGCGTGGCCGGGCCGCGCGGCCCGCGCGAGGAGGCCGTGACCGAGTTCTGCACCGGCCCTGGCCGGAACGTGTTGCAGCCCGGCGAGTTCATCACCTCGATCCACTTCCCCGCCCCGGCCGCCGGTAGCGGCCAGGCGTGGGAGCGGTTCATCCCGCGCAACGAGATGGACATCGCGGTCGTGAACGCCGCCACGTACATCGCCTTCGAGGGCGACGTGGTGGCGGACGCGCGCTTCGCGCTCGGCGCCGTCGCGGCGACGCCCCTCAGCGTCCCCGCCGCGGCCGAGGCGATCCGTGGGCGGCGTCTGACGGACGACGTGATCGCGGCAGCCGCCGCGGCCGCGCGCGAGACAGCGACGCCGATCACGGATATGCGCGGCACCATCCGCCAGCGCAAGCACCTCGCCGGGGTGCTGACCGAGCACGTCATCCGCCGCGCCATCGAACGCGCGCGCGGCTAGGAAGCGGGACGACCGATGACCACGACCGACGACGCGATCCTGATCCGCACGACCCTCAATGGCGACCAGGTCGCCTTCCTCGCCAGCCAGCGCGACTCCCTGCTGGAGGCACTGCGCGAGCGGCTGAACATGACCGGCTCCAAGGAGGGCTGCAACAACGGCAACTGTGGCGCCTGCTCCGTGATGCTGGACGGCCGGCTGGTGAACTCCTGCCTCGTCCTGGCCGCGGAGGTGGAGGGCGCCCGCGTCGACACGATCGAGGGCATGGCGGACGGGGAGCACCTGCACCCGCTCCAGCGCGCCTTCCTCGAAGAGGCCGCCCTCCAGTGCGGCATCTGCACGCCGGGCTTCCTGATGTCCTCGCGCGCCCTGCTGGAGGAGAACCCGATGCCGACGGAGGAGGAGGTCCGCTTCTGGCTGGCGGGCAACCTCTGCCGGTGCACCGGTTATGACAAGATCGTCCGCGCGGTCCTGAAGGCCGCCGGGGAGATGAACGAGGGCCGCTAATGGTCGCCACCGACAAGCCGCAGTACCGCGTCATCGGGACGAACCCGGTCCGCCCGGACGGCGTGGACAAGGTCACCGGCCGCGCCGAGTACGGCGCCGACATCAAGCTGGAGGGGCTGCTCTACGGGGCCACCCTGCGGAGCCCCCACGCGCACGCGCGCATCAAGCGCATCGACACCAGCAAGGCGCTGGCGCTGCCGGGCGTGAAGGCCGTGCTGGTGAACGCGGACTTCCCGCGCCAGGAGTCCGGCGACCTGGACCTGGGCGAGGGCCGCGCCAACCCGATGTGGCTCATCGACAACGTCCTGGCCGGGTCGAAGGTGCTGTACCACGGGCACGCCATCGCGGCCGTGGCGGCGACCGACCTGCACATCGCGGAGGACGCGCTCAACCTCATCGAGGTCGAGTACGAGGTGCTGCCGCCCGTCATCGACGTGCGCGACGCGATGCTGGAGAACGCACCGATCCTCCACGACGAGCTGCGCACGAACGTGCGCGCCCGCGGCGTCACGCCGCCACCGAGCCGCCCGACCAACGTGGCGCTCCACATGCGCCTCGAGAAGGGCGACATCGAGGCCGGGTTCGCGGCCGCGGACGTGGTGATCGAGCGCGAATACACGACGAGCCAGTTCCACCAGGGCTACATCGAGCCGCAGAACGCCACGGCGCACTGGAACCAGGACGGCGAGATCACCGTCTGGACCTCCACGCAGGGCGCGTTCTCCGTGCGCGACCAGGTGGCGGTGCTGCTGGGCGTGGGCGTCGGGCATATCAAGGTCGTGCCGATGGAGATCGGCGGCGGCTTCGGCGGGAAGATCCCGGTCTACCTGGAGCCGGTCGCCGCGCTGCTCTCCAAGAAGACGGGCCGCCCGGTCAAGATGTGGATGTCCCGGGCGGACGTCCTCCGCGCCACCGGCCCCACCTCCGCCACGCACAACCGCGTCAAGATCGGCGCGAAGCGTGACGGCACGATCACCGCGGTGGAGGGTGTCTTCTCGTACGCCGCCGGCGCGTACCCCGGCTCCTCCGTCGGCGCGGGCGTCCAGTGCGCGCTCGGCCCGTACGTCATCGAGAACCTGCGGCTGGACGGCTTCGACGTGGTGACGAACACGCCGAAGACCGCCGCCTACCGCGCTCCCGGCGCGCCGGCGTCCGAGTACGCGGTGGAGGCCACCATCGACGAGCTCGCCGAGATGCTCGAGATGGACAAGATGGACCTGCGCCTCAAGAACGCGATCACGGAGGGCGCCCGCAACGCGGCCGGCCAGCCGCTGCCGAAGATCGGCGCGACCGCGGTGATGGAGGCGATCAAGAGCCACCCGCACTACACCTCCGAAATCCAGGGCGAGGACGTCGGCCGGGGTGTGGCGCTCGGGTTCTGGTTCAACGGCGGCATGGAGTCCTCCTCCAGCGCGACCGTGTACCAGGACGGGACGGTCGGGCTCATCCTCGGCTCCACGGACATCGGCGGGACGCGTGCGTCGCTGGCGATGCAGCTGGCGGAGACGCTGGGCCTGACGATGGACGACATCAAGCCGCACGTGGTGGACACGGACAGCGTGGGCTACACCGCCGTCACCGGCGGCAGCCGCACCACGTTCGCGGGCGGCTGGGTCGCCTACGACCTGGGCGAGGAGATCAAGCGCCGCCTCGTGGAGCGCGCGGCCCGCGTCTGGGAGGTGCCGGCGGACCAGGTCCGGTACGAGGACGGTGGGGTCACCGGCCCGCAGACGGAAGAGGGGACGCCTCGCCGGCTCGGATTCAAGGAGATCGCCGGCAGACTGCAGAGCACCGGCGGCCTGATCGCCGTCTCGGCCACCTCGCGGCGCAACACGGCCGGCGCGGCCTACGCCGGGCACATCGTGGACGTGCACGTGGACCGCGAGACGGGCAAGGTCTCGATCCTGCGGTACACGGCCGTGCAGGACGTCGGGACGGCGATCCACCCGGCGTACGTGGAGGGGCAAATCCAGGGCGGCGCGGTGCAGGGCATCGGCATGGCGCTGAACGAGGAGTACTTCTACGACGCCGAGGGGCACCTCGTGAACGCGTCGTTCCTCGACTACCGCATCCCGGTGGCGAACGATGTCCCGATGATCGACACGGTGCTCGTGGAGGTACCGAACCCCGGCCACCCGTTCGGCGTCCGAGGCGTCGGCGAGGCGCCGATCGTGCCCCCGCAGCCGGCGATCCGGAACGCGATCGCGGACGCCATCGGCGTGCGGCTGTACCACACGCCCATGACGCCGGCCCGCATCCTCGACGAGTTGCTGCCGGCGGAGTAGGCACGGACATGGCCACGGTGCACATCCCTGCACACTGGCGAGCGCTGACGGACGGCCGGGCCACCGTGGAGGTGCCCGGCCGTTCGCTTGGCGCCGTGATCGCCGCCCTCGGCGAGGCGTACCCGGCGCTGGGCACCGTCCTGATCGACGAGGGCGCCCTGCGCGGCGAGGTCGCCGTCGCCATCGACTCCGTCATCACGGAGAACAACCCGCTGGAGCCGGTCGGCGAGCGCTCCGAGGTCTTCCTGGTCCCGGCAATCGCGGGCGGTTAGCCCTTGCGTCGCCTGCGGGTGCGGGCGTACGCTCACCTCGGACGGGGATAGAACATTAGAACTGCTGAGCCGCCCACGCGGACTCACAGTCTGCATCTGCCCGAGGTCGCCCCATGGCCGGACGTCTCTCCCCGCGTCGCTCGCCCGAGCCGAAGTCGCTGAAGCGTGCGCTGCTACGCCTCGACCTGCGGAGCGGCACCCCCGACCAGATTGGCACCGCCATCGAGGTGATGCTGGACGAGGCCGACCTGCCGGCCGCGCGCCGCGTCGAACTCCTCGGCGGGCTGATCGTGGTGGAGGCGCTCCGTCCCTACTGGAAGCACGGCCGGACGCCGCAGGAGGCGCACGAATCGCTGCGGCGCGACGACCCCGAACTGGCCGAGGCGATCGAATCGCTCGCGCCAATGCTCCTGGGACGCGCGCAGGCCCGCGAGGATGCCGCCGCCGCCATCGACGCGTTCGAGGCGATGCTCAAGGGGCTGCCGCGATCCTGAGGGTCGTGGACCGGCGGTGACGCTGGCCACGCCGGAGCCTCGGCCACAGCGTCCTATACTCGATCCCTCGCAAGTAGCCGCAGGCGCGCTCCCCAGGGGCGTCACGGCCGGCGACGAGGGGGCAGCACATGCCACGAGCGATCTGGCGCGGCGCGATCTCGTTCGGGATGGTGAGCATCCCGATCAAGCTGTACACCGCCACGGAGAGCAAGGACGTCTCCTTCCGGCAACTGGCCGGCGAGGACCTCAAGCCGATCAAGTACCTGCGCTGGTCGCCGACGCTCGACCGCGAGGTGCAGTTCGACGAGATCGTGAAGGGGTACGAGTACGCGAAGGACCAGTTCGTCATCCTGGATGACGAGGACTTCGAGCAGCTGCCCGTCCCCAGCAAGCACACCATCGCCATCGAGCAGTTCGTCGCGGCGGACGAGATCGACCCCGTCTACTACGAGAAGCCGTACTACGTGGACCCAGACGAGGTCGGCGTGAAGCCGTACGCGCTCCTCGTGAAGGCGATGGAGGAGAAGGGCCTGGTGGCGATCGGGAAGCTGGCGATGCGCCAGAAGGAGCAGTTGATCGCGCTCCGCCCGCAGAACGGCCACCTCACGATCGAGACCCTGCTCTACCCGGACGAGGTGCGCCCGTACGAGGGCACGGACGTGACCGGCGTGGACGTCTCCGACGCCGAGTTGAAGATGGCGTTCGCGCTCATCGACATGCTCCACGAGCCGTTCGACCCGGCGAAGTTCCGGGACGAGTACCGCGACATCCTGCTCGGCATGATCACGAACAAGCTCGAGGGCGGCGAGGTCGTCGTCCACGAGGAGACCGCCCCGCCGGCGCATACCGTGGACCTCATGGCCGCGCTCCGCGCCTCGATCGAGGCGACGAAGGCGCGCCGCGGGGAGGCCGCCGAGGCACCGGAGGCGACCCCGGCCGCACCAGAGCCGGTCGCCGCGAAGCCCTCGCGGCGCACGACGAAGGCGGCAGTCGCCGAGGCCGAGCCCGAGCCAGTGGCGGCGAAGCCGGCGCGTGCGACGCGGGCGAAGAAGACGCCCGCGCCGTAGCGCGGCGACAACGAGGGGCCGCGCCGCATGCCCGCACGCAAACCTCGGCGCACCGGCGACGCGGAGGCCACGCCCCCCGCCGCGCCCGAGGCGGCACTCGAACGCTACGACTCGATGCGCGACTTCACGCGCACGCCGGAGCCGGCGGGCGCGGCACCGTCACCCGCGCCGAACGAGTCGCCGCTCACGTTCGTGATCCAGAAGCACCGCGCCACGCGCCTCCACTACGACCTCCGGCTGGAGATCGATGGGGTGATGCGCTCGTTCCCGATCCCCCGTGGCCCCTCCACCGACCCGAAGCAGAAGCGACTGGCGGTGATGACGGAGGACCACCCGCTCTCCTACGCGGTGTTCGAGGGGCTGATCCCGAAGGGCGAGTACGGCGCGGGCGAGGTGATCGTCTGGGACCGGGGCACCTACTCCCCGGACGAGGACGGCCCGCTGGTCTTCGAGGACCGCGAGGAGGCGCACCGCCGCATGCGACAGGAGATCGCGGACGGGAAGATCTCCGTCACCTTCCGCGGCCACCGCATGAAGGGGTCATGGGCGCTGGTGAAGACCGCACAGGCGCCAGACTCCTGGCTCGCGTTCAAGCACCAGGACGAGTGGGCCACGCGCGTCGATCTCGCCGAGGCGCACCAGGACTCGGTGCTCACTGGCCTCACGATCGCCGACCTGCAAGCGGGGCGGCAGGTGCCGTCCGTCACGCCGCCGCCGCTGCTCGCGCACGAACTCCCGGGCGCGAAGCGCGCGCCGTTCATCGCCTCCGTCGAGCCGATGGCCGCCGAGCAGGTGCGGGAGCCGTTCTCGCACACCGACTGGGTGTTCGAGCCGAAACTCGACGGCATCCGCGCCACCGCGCACATCGAAGGTGGTCGGGTACGCCTCGCTACCCGGCGCGGCAACGACATCACCGCGCAGTACCCGTCACTGGCCGCAGCCCTGCTCCGGCAGCCGGTGAACACGGCGGTGTTCGACGGCGAGATCGTCGCCGCCGATGAGCGCGGGGTGCCCTCGTTCGAGCGGCTGCAGCAGCGCATGAACCTGACGAACGAGGTGGAGATCCGGCAGGCCGACCGCGACATCCCGGTCGTCTATTACGTCTTCGACCTGCCCTACGTGGACGGCGTGGACGTGCGCCGCGTGCCGCTGACCTCCCGCCGCGCGCTTCTCCAGCGCACGCTCGCCCCGGCCGGCTTCATCCGCCTCGTCGACCAGTTCGAGGGCGACGGCGTCGCGGCGTACGAGGCGGCGACCGCGCTGGGCCTCGAGGGACTCGTCGCGAAGCATCGCGACTCCACCTACACCAGCGGCGCGCGCTCGGCGCGATGGCTGAAGGTGAAGCACCGCCAGACGGACGAGTTCGTCGTGGTGGGCTTCACCCGCGGCCTGAATTCGCGCGGCAGCACCTTCGGCGGCCTGTTGCTCGCGACCCGTGACGCCTCCGGCGCCCTCGTCCCCGCTGGGCGCGTCGGCTCCGGGTTCGATGAGGCGACGCTGAAGCGGCTCCGCGCGCGCCTCGATGCGGTTCGCGTCGAGGCAGCGCCGCTCCCGCTGCCGCCCGAACTGGCGAAGGACACCACGTTCGTGCGCCCGGAGATGGTGGTGGAGGTCGAGTTCGCGCAGGTGACCTCGGAGGGGTACCTGCGTGCGCCGGTGTTCCTGCGTGTGCGGGACGACAAGCCCGCCGCAGCCGTGCGCCTCGCCTCGTACGCCGCGCCGCCGGCGATGGCGCCTGCCGCGGCCCCGCCATCCGGCGCCGACGACGTGGAGTCGGTCATCGCCCAGGTGCGCGCGCTGAAGAAGCAAGGGGAGATCGAGGTCGGTGGCGCCTCGATCCGCGTCTCGAACCTCGACAAGGTGCTGTGGCCGGCGACGGCCGACCAGCCCGCCGCCACCAAGCGCGACCTCATCGAGTACTACGCGCGCATGTCGCCGTACCTGCTGCGACAGGTGCGTGACCGGCCGCTGACCATGACCCGCTTCCCCGACGGCATCGAAGGCAACAACTTCTACCAGAAGCACGTGGACGACCCGCCGCCGTACGTCCGGACGGTGATGGTGCACAGCGAGACGGAGCGCGGCGACCAGCAGTACCTGCTGGTGAACAACCTCGCCACGCTCGTGTGGCTGGCGCAGATGGCGGACATCGCCCTGCACACCTCGCTGGCGCGCGTGAACCCGGAGCCGGACGGCCACCACCTGCAGCGCGACTTCCACGGCTCGAAGGCGCAGGTGGAGCGCTCGCTGCTGAACTACCCGGACTTCGTCCTGTTCGACCTCGATCCCTACATCTACCGGGGCGACGAGGCGAAGGGTGGCGAGCCCGAACTCAACCGCCGCGCCTTCGAGGCGACGTGCCAGGTGGGCCTGTGGCTGAAGGAACTGCTGGACTCCGCGGCGCTCTCCTCGTTCGTGAAGACCTCCGGCGCCACCGGCCTCCACATCTACGTCCCGGTGCTACGCCAGTACGACTACGAGACGATCCGAGGCGTCGCGCACACCCTCGGCGGGTTCCTCGTGCGGCAGCACCCGCGCGAAGTGACGATGGAGTGGGCGTCCGAGAAGCGGCGCGGGATGGTGTTCTTCGACGCGAACCAGAACGCGCGCATCAAGAACCTCGCGTGCGCCTACTCCCCGCGCGCGAAGCCAGGCGCGCCCGTCTCCATGCCGCTGCGCTGGGACGACCTGGGTAAGGTGTTCCCGACCGACTTCACCATCCGCACGGCCTACGACCACGTGCAGCGGCGCGGCGACCTCTGGGCGCACATCCTGGACGCGAAACACGACCTCGCGAGCCTCGTCGGGCACGCGTAGCGACGCCTCCGCTCAACCTTCCGGCAACGTCGTCGTGACCGCACCGTCACGAGGCGGCAACGGGCATCCGCGATGCTGATCTCCCGCCGGTTTGGAGAGAGGCACGCGATGCTCACGCTGGAAGAGTTCAAGCAGTTAGACGCGCTCACGGTGCGCCGCGGGTACCCGGACGCGCTGATGCAGGAGATCCTGCCCTACTACAACCTCATCACCGCCGCTGGCGAGAAGCTGCGCACGGTCGACCTCTCCGAGACGCCCCCGGCGCTCGTCTACCGCGCAGGGAGCGTGAAGTGACCCCCGACGAGATCCGCGCCCTGTCACTCATCGAGGTCGCCGAGGCGATCCGCGAGCGCCGCCTCACCTCGGTCGAGGTCACGCGCGCCTGCATCGACCACGCCGCCGCGACCGAGGCCACGCTGCACACGTTCGTCCACTTCATGCCGGAGGCGGCGATGCAGCGCGCGGTGGAGGCGGACGCCGCCCTCGCACGCGGCGAGGTGTGGGGGCCGCTCCACGGCGTGCCGGTGGCAATCAAGGACAACCTGGACACGGCCGGCATCCCGACGGAATGCGCCTCGCCTGTCCTCAAGGGCCGCGTGCCGGCGGAGAACGCGCACGTGGTGGACCAGCTGCTCGGCGCCGGTGCCATCTCGCTCGGCAAGTTGAACATGCACGAGTTCGCCTCGGGCGGCACCTCCATCAACCCGTACACCGGGTCGCCGAGGAACCCGTGGGCGCCGGACCACATCGCCGGCGGCAGCAGCGGCGGCTCCTCCACGGCCGTGGTCGCCGGCATCGCCTACGCGACGCTGGGGACGGACGCCGCCGGGTCGGTGCGCATCCCCGCCTCTATCTGCGGGCACGTGGGCTTGAAGCAGACGCACGGACTGGTCAGCAACCGCGGCTCGGTGTTCAACACCTGGTCCGGCGACCACGTGGGCCCGCACACGAAGACGGTGGCCGATGCCGAACTGATGCTCAGCGTCCTCGCCGGGTACGACCCACGCGACTCGACGAGCGTCGACCACCCCCTCGGCGCGATGCGTGTGCGCCAGGACCTCGCCGGCGTCCGCGTCGGCGTCCCGGAGCACTTCTTCTTCGAGGACCTGAACGCCGAGGTCGAAGCGGCCTGCCGCGCGACCATCGACCGGATGGTGGCGGCGGGCGCCACGCTGGTGCCGTTCAGCCTCGGCAGCATCGACCTGATGCTGGCGTCGCGCATGCTCACCGCCTCGGACGCCTTCGTCTACCACGCGAAGTTGCTGGAAGAGCGCGGCGACCTGTACGCCGACCAGGCGATCCGGTACCGGCTGCTGGCGAGCCAGTACCTGCGCGCGGAGGACTACTCTCGGGCGTTGCGCGCCCGCCGGATCGTCATCGCCGAGTTCGCGGCGCTCTTCGACCGGTTCGACGTATTCGTGGCCCCCACCACGATCACGACGGCGTTCCCCATCGATGCGGAACGCCTCGCCTTCGGTGGCAAGGAGTACGACCTGACGGCGGCAATGGGCAGCGCCCTGCTGATCCGCAACACCAGCCCGGCGAACTTCACCGGGCAGCCATCCGTCTCGATCCCGGTGGGTCTCACCTCGAAGGGCCTCCCGGTCGGCTTCATGCTGACGGCGGCGCACTTCGACGACATGCGCCTCCTGAGTATCGCCCAGGTGGTGGAGCGGCTCGTGGACTACCGCGAGGTCGCGCCATGGTTCACGGCGAAGGCGGCGGTCGGCGCAGCCTGACGGTGCCTGAGGGCGACCGGCCGCGGGCTCAGGCCCCCGGCCGGTCGCCTGCCGCCTCGAAGCACTCCCGCAGCGCGCGACGCTGCCGTCCGTCCGCCTCGAAGTTCGCGGGCGCGAGCCACGCCTCGAAGCCGGCACGCAGGCGCCGCCACTCGCTGCCCGTGATCGAGAGCCACGTGGTGTCGCGGTTGCGGCCCTTCACCACACGCGCCTGCCGGAAGATCCCCTCGAACGTGAAGCCGAGGCGTTCCGCCGCCGCCCAGGAGGGCGCGTTCAGGCTGTCGCACTTCCACTCGTACCGCCGGTACCCCAGGTCGTCGAAGGCGTGGCGCATCATCAGGAACATCGCCTCCGTCGCCGCCGGCCGGCGCTGGAGGAGCGGCGAGAAGTTGAGGTGGCCGACCTCGATGCAGCCGACCTCCGGGTCGATCCGCAGGTACGAGGCGAGCCCCACCGCCCTCCCGCTCGCGATGTCGAGGATCGCGAAGAAAAGCGGATCGTCCCCAGCCGCCTGCGCCGTCAGCCAGGCTCGGAACGCCTCGGGCGTATCGAAGGGGCCGTACGGCAGGTAGGTCCAGTTCCGACCCTCGGTGTCCAGCGCGAACGCTGCCCAGAGGTCGTCGCCGTGAGCCGCCACATCGAGCGGTTCGAGGCGGGCGAAACGGCCCGCGAGCGGCGTCCGCTCCGGCCTCGGGCGGGGCGTCCAGCCCGGCACCTCCACGCCGACCGGCTGGCCGAGGTGGTTCCGACGCGGTACGGGCACGTCCATGCGAGCCTCCAGCGTGCCAGCCTTCCGCGTGCCGGCCTTCAGGCGTCGATGGTACGGCCCGCTGTCCCCGGCCAATCGTCAGGCCTCCTCACCGGGGAAACCCCGATTCGCGGCCGGGCGGCCACCCCATAGCCTCGGAATGTCTCCCCGAACGACCGCGCGAGGTGCGCCGTGACCCCGATGACCCTCCCACGCTGGCTCCCGGCCGCCGCCGCGCTCGCCTTCATTGCCTGGGCGGTCACGATCTGGTGGATGGTCGCCACGCTCCCGGCAGGGGCGAGCGAGCCCGACACCGCCCTCGCGGACGTGATCGCGGAGGTCGAGCGTCTGAACGGCGAGGTCGAAGCGCTCACGCAGCAGATCGCCGCGCTCGAGGCGTCACCAGCTCCGGTCGCAACCCCGGCCCCGAGCCCGGCATTCGAGACCATGGACGTCGACACCGCGTCACTGGCCGCCTCGCCCTCCGACGCGGAGGCCACGCCCGCGGTCAGTCCGTTCTTCACGGACGGCAAGGACCGATACAACTGCCGCGACTTCTCCTCCTACGCGGACGCGCAGGAGGCGCTGCGGGTGAACCGACCGGGCGACCCGAACCGCATCGACATGAATGGCAACAACGAGGCATGCGAGGACTTCGCGTACCCGGACCGCCCCCGCGGCACCGCCCCGTCCACACCGACGGCGACCGCCACGCCGCGCGCCACCGCCACGCCGGCGGCGACCGCTACGCCTCGGCCCTCCAACTGACCGAGGCGGCCTAGTCCGGGCGCTCCGCGGCGAGTCGACGCGCCTCGTTCACGACGGCGAGGGCGTGGGCGACCTCCGGGACGTCATGCACGCGCACCACATGCGCGCCGTGCCACGCCGCGAGCACGTTGAAGGCGATCGTCGCCTCCAGCAGCCCCTCCGAGCGTTGCGAGTACGGGAGGCCCATGACCTCCGCCAGGAAGCCCTTCCGCGACGCGGAGACGAGCACCGGGTAGCCCTCCGCGACGAGCGCGGGGAGGCCGTTCAGCAGGCGCATGTTGTCCTCGGCGGTCTTCCCGAAGGCGTAGCCGGGGTCCAGCCACGCCTGGACGCCCTGCGCGGCGAGCGCCCGTCCCCGCTCGACGAGGATGCCGCGGACCTCGGCCTCGACGTCGGCGTACTCCTGCGACACCTCGCGGTGGTGCTTCGGCTCGCCGCGCATGTGCATCACGCAGCCGGGGAGGCCGAACTCGGCGGCCACCCCCACCATCTCGGGATCGATGAACCCGGTGACGTCGTTCAGCAGGTGGACGCCCGCCTCTGCCGCCGCGCGGGCGACCGCCGGCGTCCACGTGTCCACCGAGGCGAGCATGCCAGCGCCCGTCACCGCCTCGATCACCGGGCAGACGCGGTCGATCTCCTCCTGCGCCGTCAGGTCGCGCGCGCCCGTGGCGGTAGAGTGCGCCCCGATGTCGATGATCGCCGCGCCCTGGCGCGCGAGTTCGACCGCGCGGTCCAGCGCCTGCCCCACACCGACGCGCGAGAAGGCGACCGGCGAATCGTCCGAGACGTTCAGGATCGCCATGATCCGGGTGCGGTGGGTGCAGTCGATCTCGCGGTCGCGCAGGCGCAGCAGCACGCGTCGTCTCCCGGTGCGGCGACCGCCCATCGGACGCCCTCGATCCAGTGTATGCAGCGAGGCGAGACGCTCACCTCCCGCGGCGGCGTGTCGTTGCGGCACCTCCGGCGCAGCCCGTACGCTCGCTGCTCTGACCGCGCACCCGGACTCGAGGACGCATGCCCGAGGACTCCGCTCCCCCGCTGGCGATCGACGGCGGTACGCCGCTCCGCACCTCCGTGTGGCCGGCGCAGGCCATCCCCACACCCGCGGACGACATCGCGCCGCTCGCCACGCTGGAATCGGAGTTCGCGGCACGCCTCGGGCTGATCGCGTCCGCCGTCATCGCCTACCGTGACCAGGCGGCCGCGTTCGACGCGGCGTTCGCGTCGCTGGAGCCGCTCGGGCGCGACGAGGTCGTTGTCCCGGCGCTCCTCGGCGAACGGCTCGCGGCCGCCGCGCGCCGGGCCGGCTGGCGCGTGGTGCCGGGCGACGTGGAGCCGGATGCGGTGGCGCTCTCCACGCGCGGGCTCTCGCGCGCGCTGAGCAGCGCCACCGGCGCGATCGGCATCGCGCACGCGTTCGGCCACCCGCCAGTGATGGTGGAGATCGCCCGCGTCGCCGCCGACAGCGGCGCACCAATCATCGAGGACGCGACGGACGGCCTTGGCGCGTCGTATCGCGGCGAGGCGATGGGACGGACGGGGCGTGCGGTCTTCGCGATGGGGGCGGGGCACGTGCTGACCGCCGGCGCGGCGACGCCGGACTCCGGCGGCGCGCTGCTGGTGCTGCGCGACCCCGTACAGGCGGAGGCCGCCCGGGCGGCGCGCGACGCCGCGGGCGGCGCGCTTCCGGAGGGGGCGGCACGCATCGCCCTCGCCGAGTTGCGCGGCGCGGACGCCGAGATCGAGGCGCGGCAGCGGCTGGCGTGGGACCTGACGTTCGGCCTCAGCCGCGCGAAGGCGCTGGCCTCCATGCCGCACAGCCGGTACATCCACCACGCCTACGACCGCTACGTGGTAAGGCTGCGCGGCGTGCTGTGGAAGCGACCGCTCGATGAGACGCTGGCGGCGATCCGCGCCGAGGGCGTCCCGTGCGAGGCGGCCGTGGGGCCCTCGCTACACCTCGACGCGGAGGTGCTCGCCTCCCTGGCGGGCGACGGACGGCTGGCCCCGGAGCACTTCGCGGCCGCGAGCCGCCTGCCGGGTGAACTGATCGCGATCCCGCTGCACGGCGGGCTCACCTCGAAGGACATGGACGACGTGAACGCGGTGCTGCGCAAGGTGGAACAGTGGAGCCAGTAGCCGAAGGTCCGGAGCCGGTGGTGGTCGCGGTGGACTTCACCGCGTCCGACCTCCGCCTGATGATGTCCACGCTGGACGGCGAGCCGCTGCTCCGCCAGTCCTTCCCGCTGCCCGATCTCCCGACCGAGGAGGCGTGGGCGTGGGAGGTCGGCGGGCGCATCTCCACCCTCTTCGCCGCCGAGGGCAACAAGCGCTGGGCGCTCGCCATCGGCGTCGCGTGCCCGGGCGTCGTGGACGGGCCGAACGGACGCCTCGCGGAGAGCGACGGGCAGGAGGCGTGGCACGACCTCGCCGTCGTCGAGGCGCTCCGCCGCCACATCGACACCCCGGTCGTCGCCCTCGGCCGCACCGAGGCGGCGCTCCGTGGCGAGGTGGCCGCCGGTGCCGCTGCTGGCGCGTTCGACGCGCTGTACGTGTCGCTCTACGAGCATCCCGGCGCGGCGATCCTCTCCTCCGGCCGCGTGGTCGGCGGCGGCGCGGGACGCGCGGGCGCGCTCCCGGCGATGCCGCCGATGTCCCCCGACGAGCCGCTGGACGACGAGACAGTCCAGACCGTCGCCTCGTTGCTCGCGGACGCCAGCGCGCTGCTCGACCCGACGGTGATCGTGCTGCACGGCGACCCAGCGCACGTGGAGGCGATCCGCGCCGTGCTGCAGGGCGTGCTGGACGAGATCGCGCCGGGCCCGCAAGTCGCCCCCGCCGCGCTTGGCGCGAACGCCGCGCTCATCGGCGCGTACTACGCCGCCGCCACAGTGGCCTACGAAGGGGAGCGGCACGAGTGACCAGCCCGGAGGGCCGGCGCGACCGTGCGATGCCGGTGCACCTGGAGGTGCGCCGCCCGGAGGCCGGGACGCTCCTCGGGGCGCTCGCGTGGGTCCTCGGTGCGCTGCAGATCATGCGCGACCGCGGCCGCTTCGAGGACGCCGAGGAGTTCGAGACGATCTACCAGCGCGTCGCACCGCGCATCGAGCGCCTGCTCGAGCAGGTGTCGAAGGCGCGTGAGGCCTCCATGACCCGCCCGGAGTTCGAGGAGGGCGTCGAGGCCGCCTACACCGAGGTGCGTGAGGCGTTCGAGGCGTGGATCCGCCTCACCGCGATCGACACGCTCAGCGCGGCGGTCGCCGCCCGGGGCGACATCGACCTGGACGAGGTCGCGGACGCCCTCGGGGGCGACGAACCGCAGCACTAGCCCCGGCTAGTAGCCCCGGTAGCGCGTGGCGAGCGGCAGCCGCCGGTCACGCCCGAAGGCGCGCGGGGTGATCTTCACGCCCGGCGGCGACTGGCGGCGCTTGTACTCGTTACGGTTCACCATGTCGATCACGCGGCGCACCGTGGCCTCGTCGAACCCGCGCGCGACGATCGCGTCCAGCGACAGGTCCTCCTCCACGTACGCCTCGATGATCGGGTCAAGGACCTCGTACTCGGGGAGCGAGTCGGAGTCGAGTTGGCCGGGGCGCAACTCGGCGGAGGGCGGCTTCTCGATCGAGGAGAGCGGGATCACTTCGCCCAGCGTGTTGCGGTAGCGCGAGAGCCGCCACACCAGCGTCTTCGGGACATCCTTGATCACCGCGAAGCCGCCGACCATGTCGCCGTACAGCGTGGCATAGCCGCAGGCGTACTCCGACTTGTTGCCGGTGGTCAGCACCATCGAGCGAGGCGTGTGGTTGGAGAGCGCCATCATCAGCAGCCCGCGGATGCGCGACTGTACGTTCTCGCCGGCCGTGCCGGCGTCGCCCGGCCCGAACTCGAACGCCAGCGTGTCCAGCGCCGCCTGGTGCATCGCCTCGATCGGCATCGAGATGAGGCGGATGCCCAGCCGCTGCGCCAGGTCCACCGCGTCGCTCACCGAGCCCTCCGAGGAGTACCGCGACGGCAGCGAGACGCCCGTGACGTGCTCCGGCCCGAGGGCGTCCACCGCCACGGCCCCCACGATGGCGGAGTCGATGCCGCCGGAGAGCGCGACGAAGGCGTGCTGGAAGCCGCTCTTGCGGATGTAGTCGCGCGTGCCGAGCACCAGCGCGTCGTACGCCTCGGCCAGGTCGTCCGGGGCGGGGGCCACGGCCGCCGGGCGTGTGGGGCGGGCGCGGTTGTTGTGCGCGGTGGTCACGTCGACGCGGCGCACCGGCCAGTCGGTCCCCTGCGCTCGCATGCGTCGGAGCCGCGAGTCATGCAGCTGGAGGCGCACCGTCTCCTCGACCGGCAGGTCGACGACGATGAGGTCCTCCCGCAGCGACGCGGCGCGGGCGATCAGTTCGCCCGTGGCGTCCACGGCGAACGAGTTGCCGTCGAAGACCAGTTCGTCCTGGCCGCCCACCTGGTTCACGTAGGCGATCGCCACCGTGTTGTCCGCGGCCCGCGTCGCGATCATGCGCTCGCGGGAGCGCGTCTTGCCGTAGTGGAACGGCGAGGCGTTGATGTTCACCACGACCTTCGCGCCCGCGATCGCGGCGTCGCTGACGGGGCCGCCGGGGTACCAGGCGTCCTCGCAGACCGTGATGCCCACCTCGACGCCACCGATGACGCAGACCAGGCCTTCCTCGCCCGCCTGGAAGTACCGCTCCTCGTCGAACACGCCGTAGTTGGGCAGGCGCTGCTTGTGGTAGCGCGCCACCACCTGGCCGCCGAAGAGGATCGCGGCGCTGTTGTAGAGGTGCTGGTCGAACGTCAGGCACCCCACGACGAGCGGCGGCAGGTCGCGCGCCTCGGCAGCGAGGTGCTGCAGCGCCGCCTCCGCGTCCGCGAGGAACGCCGGCCGCAGCAGTTCGTCCTCCGGCGGGTAGCCGGTGATCGCGAGTTCCGGGTAGGCGACGAGGTCGGCGTCCTGCTCCGCGGCGCGTCGGGCGGCGTCCAGGATGAGCGCCCGGTTGCCCTCGAAGTCACCGATGGTGGTGTTGATCTGCGCGAGCGCGACGCGGAGCGAGTGCATGGCGGGAGTCCGATCGAGACGCTCGCGGCTCGCGGGCGCACTTTGCGTACTTGGTACGCAACCTGTCAAGGCACGATGGTACGGAGCCGCCGCGCGCGGGTCAATGCGCGGGGAGGCGGCATGCGCATCCGCCGCCCGTCCCTCACACTGGCGGCAGGAGGCGCGCGCGTGGCGACCCTGTCCCCTGCTACAACCCTCGCGGAGCGCGCGCCCGTGGCGCACGGCGCCGTGATCGAGGGCGACTGGTGGCTCGCCTGGTCCTACGACCCGCCGCTGCTCATCGCCGCGGGCCTGATCGTCGCGTGCTACCTGCGGGGCCTCCGCCACTGGCCGGACCGCAGCAGGCCGCACCCGGCGTGGCGCACCGCGCTCTTCCTCGCCGGGGTCGCGGTGCTGGTGCTGTCGATCGAGTCACCGCTCGACCGCCTCGGCGAGCACCACTTCACGTTCCACATGGTGCAGCACGAACTGCTGATGATGGTCGCGGTGCCGCTCATGCTGCTCGGTGCGCCCACCACGCCACTGCTGCGCGGCCTGCCGAGGTGGATCCACGGCGGCATCGTGCGGCCGCTGGCCGCCAGCCGCCTCACGCACCGCGTCACCGGAGTCCTCACGCACCCGGCGACGGGCATCGCGACGATCTCGGTGGTGATGTGGGCGTGGCACCTGGGGCCCGGCTGGTACGAATGGGCGCTCGACAATCGCCTCGGCCACGACCTGGAGCACGCCTCGTTCCTGATCGCGGGCGCCCTGTTCTGGTGGAACGTGATCGACCCGCACCCGCTGCGGTCGCGCATCCCCCACCTCGCGCGGATCTTCTACGTCTTCGCCGGCGCCGTCCCGAAGGACGCGCTCGCGGCCACCATCGTCTTCTCGGACGGGCTGCTCTACCCCTCGTACGCGGCGGCGCAGCCGATCTTCGACCTCACGCCGAGGCAGGACCAGGTGCTCGGCGGCCTGGTGATGTGGATCGGCGGCGACGCCATCCATGTGCTCGCCGTCGTCGCCATCTTCCTCGTCTGGTACCGGCGGATGCGCGCCGAGGAGGACGCCGCCGCGCGTTAGCGGCGTGCGCCTGACCCTCCGGGAGGCGACACTGGAGGCACCCCACCGCGCGGGACGGAGCAGCCCGTGGCCCTCGTCACAGTCCTGGAAGCCGCCGGCCGTGTCGCCGGCCCCGCCCACGACGGCATCGAGGGCGACTGGTGGCTGGCGTGGAACTTCGACCCGATCGTCATCATCCCGGTCGCCCTCGCGGGGTTCTTCTATGCGCGCGGGCTGCGCCGCTGGCCGGAGCGCTCCCGCGAGCACTCGCGCTGGCGGACGCTCTCGTACTACTTCGGCCTGTTCGTGCTGCTGATGTCGATCGAGTCGCCGCTCGACCGCCTCGGTGAGCACCACTTCTCGATGCACATGGTCCAGCACAACGTCGTGATGATGTTCGTGCCGCCGCTGCTGCTCCTCGGCGCGCCGACCACGCCGATGCTGCGCGGGCTGCCGAAGTGGGTGAAGCGGGGCCTGATCACGCCGGTGCTGCGCAGCCGCGTCTGGAAGCACACGTGGCGCACGCTGACGTTCCCGCCGGTCGCGGTGGGCATCTTCACCGTGATGCAGTGGGCGTGGCATCTGATGCCCGGCTGGTACGACACAGCGCTCAACAACGACCTGCTCCACCTCTTCCAGCACTTCTCTTTCTTCGTGGTCTCCATCCTGTTCTGGTGGAACATCATCGACCCGAAGCCGCTGCGGTCGCGCATTCCGATGGGCTTCCGCATCGTCTACTTCTACAGCGCGATGATCCCGAAGCACATCCTGGCGGCGATGATCACGTTCCGCCCGGAGCCGCTGTACGAGACCTACACGCGCGTGGCGCTCTTCCTGCCGTGGGACGCGAAGCAGGACCAGGAGATCGCCGGCCTGCTGATGTGGGTGCCTTTCGGCGAGGTCGTGAACCTCGTCACCGCCGCCGTCATCTTTCAGGTGTGGTGGCGGCAGTCCGAGCGCAAGCAGCGCGAGGAGGAGCGCCTGCGGGACGCCCAGCGCCTGGCGCTCGACGCCGAGGCGGCCCGCTAGGCGGCTCCTCGCGAAGCCCGGGCACTGTCGCCTACCTGCGGTGCGGGGCGCCTGAGGCAGCCATCGAGCCCCCCGCGCCCGGACGGCGCGCGGCCCGGCCGGGCCGGCGTTCCGGGCCCGTCACCCGGCGTTGCCCCAGCCTTCCCGCCCTCGGCAATGCCCGCGCCGCGTGGCGGCCCCTCGGCGCTCGCGTGGCTGGCACCCAATAGCCGGCGGACAAGCGGAAGGCCCGTCCTTGCGGACGGGCCTTCGTGTGACCTCGAACGGCCGAGCGCGGCCTAGTGGGCCGGCGCGGAGATCTCGCTGCGGTCCGGCAGGACGCGGGCGTCCGTGTCGTCGTGCAGGAAGAGCGACCACACGGCGAAGAGGAGGAACGCCGCGAGCACCAGCCCGAACACAAACACGCGGGTCATGAACTTGTGCTCGAACTTCAGGTGCATGAACAGCGCCGCGACGATACCGAACTTCACGGCGGACAGGATCAGCAGCAGCGGGATCTCCAGCGATCCCAGGCCCGCGTACGAGACCCACAACTCGACCGCCGTGATGACGGCCAGGATGAGGCCGATCATCACGTACTGGCGGATGGTGGTGGGCGGGTGCTCCCCGTGGCCGTGGCCTGCGGTCGCCTCGTGGTCCATGGCGGTCCTCCTCCGGTCCGGCTATTCCGGGATCAGGTAGACGATGGTGAAGATGACGATCCAGACGACGTCCACGAAGTGCCAGTAGAGGCCCGCGGTGTCGACCCAGAGCGCCCGGTCCTTGCCCAGACCGCTGCGCCGCATCGAGCCGATGAGGATGGAGGTCAGGTAGAGGACGCCGACGCCGACGTGCGTGCCGTGGAAGCCCGTCATCAGGTAGAAGGAGGCGCCGAACTGGTTGGTGCCCAGGTTCAGGCCCAGGTGCCCGAAGTGCCGGAACTCGTACACCTGGAAGCCCAGGAAGCCGATGCCCAGCAGGATCGTCGCGAGGAGCATCCCCCGCATCAGGCCCAGCCGGCCGTGCTGCGCGCCGTACACGGCGAGCACCATGGTCACCGAGGACATCAGCAGCACGAACGTGCTCGCCGAGGTCAGCGGGATGTCCAGCACGTCACCCGGGAACGGGCCGACGAGCGATTGCCCCTTGAAGATCAGGTACGTGGAGATCAGAGTGCCGAAGAAGAGGCACTCTGACGCCAGGAAGATCCACATCAGGAGCTTGCGGTTATCGACCCCCAGCGAGGTGTGATGTCCCGCGTCGTGTGCTGCTGCGGCCATGACCGCCTCCTGCTCGCTGCTTACTCGTATCTCGACCCGACCGACCCGTAGTTACTCGGTCGGCTCGAGCGCCCAGCCCCAGACGCCGTAGATCGTCACCGCGACGCCCAGGACGGACACCCCGATGTGCGACAGGCCACCGATGCCCAGCAGGGCCACGCCCAGCGCCACGATCAGCGGCATGTAGGACGGCGGCGGCAGGTGGATGTGGTTGTGCTCCGGCACCGGCGGCGCGGCAATGCCGTGGTCGCGGTTGTACCAGAGCGGGTCGCGGTCCCGGACCTCCGGGATCACGTCGAAGTTGTGCTCCGGCGGCGGGGAGGAGGTGGCCCACTCCAGCGTCGCACCGTCCCACGGGTTGTCCGGGGCGGTCGGCGCCTGCCGCATCGTCTTGAAGAAGTTCACGATGAAGATCGAGACACCCAGGACGATGATGTACACGCCGATGGTGGCGACCAGGTTCCACGTGTCCCAGCCCAGGCCCTCGTCGTACGTGTAGATACGGCGAGGCATGCCGGCGAGGCCGAGGAAGTGCATCGGGAAGAACGTCAGGTTCATGCCGACGAACATGGTCCAGAACGACCACTTGCCCCACGTCTCATCCAGGAAGCGGCCGGTCATCTTCGGGAACCAGTAGAAGATGCCCGAGAAGATGCCCATGATCGCGCCGCCGAAGAGCACGTAGTGGATGTGCGCGACGACGAAGTAGGTGTCCTGGTGCTGGCCGTCCACCGCCGGCGAGGCGTGCATGACGCCGGAGATGCCGCCGATCGTGAACAGCACGATGAACGCCACGGAGAAGTAGGTCGCCGTGGTGAAGCGGATGTTGCCGCCGTACATGGTGCCCAGCCAGTTGAAGATCTTGATGCCCGTCGGGACACCGATCGCCATGGTGGAGGCGGAGAACACGATCTGCGGCACCGTGCCCAGACCGGTGGTGAACATGTGGTGGCTCCACACCGCGAAGCCGAGGACACCGATGGCCGCACCGGCGAAGACGATCGCCGAGTAGCCGAACAGCGGCTTCCGCGACATCACCGGCAGGACCTCGGAGACGATGCCCATCGAGGGCAGGATCAGCACGTAGACCTCGGGGTGACCGAAGAGCCAGAAGATGTGCTGCCAGAGGATCGGGTCACCACCCGCGTCCGGGCTGAAGAAGTTGGTGCCGAAGTTGCGGTCGAAGTAGAGCTGGATCAGCGCCACCGTGATGATCGGCAGCGACAGGATCAGCAGGAAGGAGACGACCAGCGTCATCCACATGTAGACCGGCAGACGCATCATCGTCATGCCCGGAGCGCGCATGTTGATGATGGTCACGGCGAAGTTCAGCGAACCCATCAGCGACGACACACCGAGGATCAGGAGGGAGACGGTGTAGAAGTCCAGGTTTTTGCCCGGCGCGTACTCCGTGCTCGTGAGCGGCGCGTAGGCGAACCAGCCGCCATCCGGGGCGCCGCCCAGGAAGAAGGAGCCGGTGAGCATGACCGCACCGGTGAGGTACGTCCAGTAGCCCAGCGCGTTCAGCCGCGGGAAGGCCACGTCCCGCGCGCCGATCTGGAGCGGGATGAAGTAGTTAAAGAACGACGCGCCCATGGGCATGATCGCGAGGAAGATCATGGTCAGGGCGTGGGTCGTGAACAGCTGGTTGAAGAGGTCCGCGTCCAGTACGGTGCCGTTCGGCACCGCCAACTGCGTCCGGATCAGCGTCGCTTCGATGCCGCCGATCAGGAAGAAGATGAAGCCGGTCACGCCGTACAGCGCGGCGATCTTCTTGTGGTCGACCGTGGTCATCCACTCCCAGATCTTGGAGCGGTCTTCCGAGTGAGACAGAGTGCCGACAGCCGTGGCCATCTAGCGTCCTCCAACCTTGCGTGCGGTGCAGTCCCGCCGCTTGCCGTTCGTGTTCGTCACAGCCGCCGCACGCCTACTTGAGGCTGTACAGGTACGCCACCAGACCGTCGATCTCAGCCGGGGTGAGGTTGAGGTTCGGCATGATGGAGCCCGGCTTCATGGCCGGCGGGTTCGCCAGCCAGCGCCGCAGCTCTTCTTCGGTGTTCGGCACCATCGCGCCGGCGAGGCGGGAGCGGGAGCCGAAGTGGGTGAGGTCCGGCCCCACCACGCCCATCGCGATGTCATTCCCGCGGACGGTGTGGCAGCCGATGCACCCCTTCATCGTGAAGAGGTTCGCGCCCTCAGCCGCCAGCCCCTCGGTCGGGGTCACGGACGGAGCCAGGGCAGACTCCATCCAGGCGTCGAAGTCGGCCTGGGTGTGGACGAACACCCGGAAGCGCATGTTCGCGTGGGAGAGCGCGCAGAACTCGGCGCACTGGCCCAGGTACTCGCCGGGGGTGTTCGGGGTGAACCACAGCTGGTTGTTGTGGCCGGGAACCATGTCCACCTTGCCGGACAGCTGCGGCACCCAGAAGGAGTGGATGACGTCGTCCGAGTTGAGGATCACCCGGACCGGGACATCGACCGGGAGGTGCAGGTCGGTCGCTGTGACGAGGCCATAGTCCTCGTACTCGAACTCGAACCACCACTGGTGGCCGGTGGCACGGACCGTGATGTGGCCGTCCGGCGGGTCGCCCGTGGTCTCAGCGATCACCTGGAAGGTCGGGACCGCCATGATCACGACGATGAGGACCGGGAGCAGCGTCCACAGCACCTCCAGCTTGGAGTTGCCGTGGATCTGGAGGGCCTTGGCGCCCTCGCGCTCGCGGAAGATGAAGGAGAAGGCCAGCGTCGCCGCCATCACGCCGGCGAAGACGATGCCGGCGAGGATGAAGATCAGGGTGTAGACGTCCTGAGTCTTCTGGGCGTTGTCCGACATGGCCTGGTACGTCGTCTGCGGCGTGTCCGCCGAGTCGACGAACGCCACATACATCAAGCCCACGGTCACCGCCGTGAGCACCAAGGATACAACGATGGCGATCAATCGCCCCGGACCAGACCTGCCCACAGCGTCCTCCGTACTTGGCAGCTCACGGACCCACGGCGTGCGGCGCGTGACACGCGCGTTACACACGCAGACCCGCCCCGCCCTCGTCGCGCGGCATGGCAGAAGTAACATTGGCGGTATACACGGTCAAGCCAGCGCTACTACACGTTGGCCCCGCGGCCGCACGAACCACCACGCCCGTGAAGCCCGGAGGCCGCCGCTCGTTGAAGTCAGAGCGCCCCGCCGCGTAGCCTCAACACAATGAATCCACGGCTCGCTCGATGGGTGGCGGGGGCTGCCGGCGCGGTGCTGGTCGGCCTGGTGATCGTCCTCGCCGTGGCGATGCAGCGTGGCGTCGGGCAATCCGCCACCGGCCGCGCGGAGGCCTCCGGCCCGGCCGCGCCGTTCACCCTCACGACCTTCGAGGGCGCCCCGTTCGACCTCCAGCAGGCCGCCGACCAGCCCGTCTTCCTCTACTTCTGGGCCTCCTGGTGCTACCCGTGCGAGGAGGAAGCGCCGGTCATCGAGGCGCTCTGGCCGGAATATCGTGACCGCGGTTATGTCTTCCTCGGCGTGAACATCTGGGACGTGCGCTCGGACGCGGAGAGCTTCATCGAGCGCCACGGGCTGTCGTTCCCGCTGGCGGCAGACGCCGAGGGCACGGTCTATGTAGAGTACGGAGTACAGGGGCTTCCCACCGCCTACTTCATTGAGCCCGGCCTGCAGATCCGGGCTCGGTACGACGGGCGCCTGGACGAGAAGACGCTCCGCGACCTCCTGGAGGAGATCGCCGGGGACACGGGGAAACGCTCATGACTGACCTGCTGGCCAGCCGCCGCGCGCGGCTGATCATGGTGCTCGTGGTGGCCACCGCCGCCATCAGCGTGCTCGCCTTCAAGGCCGCTGGCTCCTCCATCTCCTACTACCTGACCCCCGCCGAGTACCTCGCGAACCCGGACCTGGAGGACACCCGCGTCCGGGTCGCCGGGCGCGTGGTCGAGGGCTCGGTGACGGAGGTCGCCGGCCGCCCGGTCGCCTTCGACATCCAGGGCGACGTGGACGACCGCATCTCCATCCGCTTCGAGGACGGCGTGGTGCCGAACATGTTCGGGCCGTATGCCCTCGTCGTCGTGGAGGGCACCGGTCTCGCCGGCGGCGTGGTGGACGCGGACTCGATCATCATCAAGCACGAGGATGAGTTCTTCGCCGACACCCCGCCGTCCGACTCCATCTCCTCGCACTTCGTCCCGGCCACGGCGACGCCGGGCGCCGACTAGGCGCGCCGGTGAACATCACCGCCACGGTGGGAGCGGCTGCGCTCCTGACGGCGCTGGCCGCCTCCGTGGTCGCGGTCGCCGCTTCCGTGTACGGACAGCACTGGCACTCGCGTGCCGCGGTGCTCGCGGGACGGCGTGCGCTCGTCGCCGTCGCCGCCCTCACCACGATCGCGATCCTTGCGCTGGGGTACGCGCTGCTGACGAACGATTTCCAGATCGCCCACGTCGCCTCGGTCTCCTCGACGGAGATGCAGGCGCGGATGAAGTGGGCCTCGCTCTACAGCGGGCAACCGGGGTCGCTGCTGTTCTGGACCTGGTCCATGTCCGTGTTCATGGCGGCGTTCGTGCTGATCACCGTCCCGAAGATCCCGTGGGGCGCGCCCCATGCCGTGGGCACGCTCGGCGTGGTCATCGCCTCGTTCCTCGTAGCGCTCGTGTTCTTCGCCTCCCCGTTCCGGCTGAGCCCGGTGACCCCGGTGGACGGCACCGGGCTGAACCCGCTGCTCGTGGACCCGGGGATGCTGGTCCACCCGCCGTTCCTCCTCACGGGCCTCGTCTCCACCGCGATCCCGTTCGGTCTGGGCGCCGCAGCGCTGCTCTCCGGACGGCTGGACCAGGCGTGGGTACACCACGCCCGAGGGTGGGCGCTCGCCTCGTTCCTCGTCCTCAGCATCGGCAACTTCCTCGGCGGCTGGTGGGCCTACACCGTGCTCGGCTGGGGCGGCTACTGGGGCTGGGACCCGGTCGAGAACTCCGCGATCCTCCCGCTCCTGCCGATGACGGCGTTCCTCCACTCCCTCGTGGTGCAGGAGCGCCGCGGGATGCTGAAGCTGTGGAACCTGGTGCTGGTGCTCGCGGCGTTCGCCCTCGCCGTGTTCGGCACGTTTAACGTGCGCTCCGGCCTGGTCGCCTCCGTCCACTCCTTTGCGCAGTCGGAGGTCGGCTCCTACTTCCTGGTGCTGGTCGGGCTCGTCGTCCTCGCCTCGGTCGTCCTGATCGTGTGGCGGCTCCCGAGGATGCACGCGGAGGTGGAGTTCGAGTCGCTGGTGTCCCGCGAGACCGGCCTGATCCTGAACACCTACGTGCTGATCGCCATGGCGCTCGTCATCCTCGGCGGCACGCTCTTCCCGGTGTTCTCCGAACTCGTCCAGAACGTCCGCATCACCGTGGGCCCGCCGTTTTTCAACGACGTGGTCGGGCCGCTGCTGATCGTGATGCTCCTGCTGACCGCGGCCGGCACGGTGTTGCCGTGGCGGAAGGCGGCGCCCGGGACGCTGAAGCGGCGCCTGGTGATGCCGTTCGCGGTCACCGCCCTCGCCCTCGTCGCGCTCGGCGTCGCCGGCGTGCGGGACCCGTTCGCCCTTGCCGGGCTCGCCGGGGCGATCGCGATCATCGTTACGAGCCTGCGCGAGTACGCCGCCGGGACGCGCGCGTTGCGCGCCGCCCGAGGCGTCCCGTGGCCGGCTGCCTTCGGCGCGCTGTTCAACCGCGATCCGCGGCGCTTTGGCGGCTACCTCGTCCACATCGGCGTGGCGGTCATGGCGATCGGGGTCATCGGCTCCTCCGTCTACCAGAGCCAGACGCGCGCCGTGGTGCTGCCCGGCCAGTCGTTCGAGGCCGGTGGCTACACCATGACGTTCGAAGACCTGGAGGCACGCACCCCGGGGGTGAACGGCATCGACGTGGAGGTCGTGGCACGCGTCCGCATCGAGCGTGACGGCCAGCTCGTGACGGTGCTGGAGCCGGGACGGCGCTTCTTCTCGAACTTCCCGGACCAGCCGGTCGCCATCGTGGCCGTGGACGGCAGCCTGACGCGCGACCTCTACCTGTTCGTGCAGGGATGGGACGCGGAGCGGCTGACCGAGATCCAGGCGTTCGTGAACCCGCTCATCGCCTGGCTGTGGATCGGCGGCGGCATCTACGCCGCGGGCGGCCTGCTGGCGTTCGCGCCCTTCCGTTCCCGCCGCCCGGTCGAGGTAGAAGCGGCCGCGCCGGACGGAGCGCAGCGCGCATGACCCTTCGCCGCGTCCCGCTCCTGTTCGCTGCCGCCGTCGCCGTCACGCTCGGGATGGGCGTCGCCCTCGTCAGCGGCGCGCGGGACGCCTCCGCGCAGCTCCCGCCGACGGAGGAGCAGGCGATCGCGATCGAACGCCAGTTGCTCTGCCCACAGTGCACGAACAAGCGCCTGGACGTGTGCGAACTCGCGATCTGTCGCGACATGAAGCAGATCATCCGCGAGCGCCTGGCCGCCGGCGCCAACGCGGACGACATCATCCTGTTCTTCGAGACGCGCTACGGCCCGCAGGTGCGCGCCGAACTGCCGCGCGAGGGGTTCAACCTCTGGCTCTTCGGATGGGTGAGCGGCGCGGTCGCCCTCGTCGGCCTCGCCGGCGGGTGGTTCCTGCTCTCGCTCCGCCGTCGCGCCCGCCCGGCACCCGCGGCGACGACCGGCGCTCCGGTCGACGACGGGTGGATCGATGCGGAACTCCGCGCCGACGAGGAGCGCGAGGCGTGACGGAGTGGGCGATCCTCGCCGCCATTGCCGCCGCCACGGCGGTCTTCGTCGCGTGGCCCCGCCCGGGCGACGTGCGGCCGGACGCGGGCGCGGCGGTCGACGACCTGCTCGCGCGGCGCGCCGCGATCCTCGCCGAGCTCCGCGAGATCGACGACGACCTCGCCACCGGACGCATCACCGAGGCGGACCGGGCGGATGCGCGCCGTGCGCTGGGCCCGCGCCTCCGTGAGGTGACCGAGGCACTCCGTGCGCTGGGCGAGGATGCCCGATGAGCCGTCGCTGGGTGCTCCGCGCGCTCCTTGCCGTCGCGTGCCTCGGCACGGCGGCCGTCCCGGGCGGCGCGAGCGGGCAGGCGAACGACGGGCTGATCGCGGGGGCAATCACGATGGGCTCCGCCGGCGCCACGCTGGACGAGTCCGCGCTCTCCGTCCGCATCATCATCCTCGAGAATGAGGCCGTGTCCGGGACAGTCGACGCGGAGGTCGCGGACGGCCGGTACGAGGCGCGCGTCCCGGCGATCCTCAGCCGCACCTACGTGCCAGTCATCTCCTACCGGGGCGTCCAGTACTTTGTGCCCCCAGCCATCCTCGACGGGGCCGCGCCGGAGGTCATTCAGGACGTCACCGTGTACGAGACGACCACCGAGCGTCCCGACCTGACCGTGGAGTCGACCGTGGTCACCGTGGTGGCGATCGACCGCGACCTCGGCCAGATGGGGCTGCTCCGCGAGGACCTGGTGCGGAACCCCTCGGACCGCGTGTACGTGGGCGGCGAGGGCGGCGTGACGCTGCGCCTCCCCGCCCCGGAGGGCACGCTGGAGGGCTCCGGCGACAACCCGGAAGGCACCTTCACCTTGGAGGCCGGTGGCATCAGCGCCGCGCTCCCGATCCGGCCGCTCTCCACGACCTCCGTGATCACCCGCTACCTCGTCGAGTACGACGTGCAGGAGGACGCCTACCTGCTCCGCGTCACCGCGCCGCTCCAGACCGACCGCGTGGCCGTGCGCGTCCCGGAGGGCTTCCTGCGCGGAATGGAGCCGGAGGGTGAGGCGCGCCGCGCGGACGACGAACGCATCGGCGAGGGCGCAACGGCGAACACGCTGCGCGTGGTGGAGCAGTCGGGCGTGGGCCCCGGCCAGGGGCTGATCGTCCGGCTGGACGGGTTCGCCCCGGAGCGGAACGTGAACACCCTCACGGAGCCCTCGGGCGCCGCCATCGGCGCGGCCACGGCACTGGTGCTCCTCGCCGGCGCGGTGGCCGTTGCCGCGACCCGTCGACGCCGCGAGGCGGCGTGACCGCCGCGATCGCCGTGGAGGCGCACGGCCTCACCCGCCGCTACGGCGGGCTGGAGGTCGTACGCGCGGTCGACCTGCGCATCCCCGCCGGCGCGCGTGTCGCGCTGCTCGGTGCAAACGGCGCTGGCAAGACGACCCTGCTGGCGATGCTCGCGACGCTCGTCTCCCCCAGTGCTGGCCGCGCGACCGTCGCCGGACACGACCTCGGCCGGCGCCCCGCCGCGCTCCGCCGCGCGATCGGCGTCCTCGGCCACCAGCCGATGGTGTACGAGGAGATGAGCGCACTGGAGAACCTGCAGTTCTTCGCGCGCCTGTACGGCGTGCCGGATGCCGAGATTCGCATCGAGGAGCTGCTGCGCGCGGTCGGCCTGTGGCTCCGCCGTCGCGAGCCGGCGGCCGTCCTCTCGCGTGGCTACCACCAGCGCCTCGCGCTGGCGCGCGCGCTCGTCCACCGGCCGGCGATCCTGTTCGCCGACGAGCCGGAGACCGGGCTCGACCCCGAGGGCGTCGCACTCCTCGACGAACTCGCACTCGCCTCGCCGGGCCTCACCGTGGTGGCCGCCACTCACCGCGTCGACCGCGTGGAGGCGTGGGCGACCGGCCTCGTGCGGCTCGAACGTGGCCGGGTGATCGAGGACACAGTGAGCCTTCCCGCCGCCAGCGAGGCGGCACGATGAACCTGGCGTGGGTGGTGATGCAGAAGGATCTGCGCCTGGCGTGGCGGAACCGCAGCGCGTGGCTCTCCGCGGCGGCGTTCGCCACGATCAGCGTGCTCATCTACTCGTTCGCGTTCGACCTCGCGACGCGCGACGTGCGCCCGCTCCTGCCGGGCGTGATGTGGACCACGTTCCTGTTCGCGGGCGTGTTCGCCGCCGGCCAGTCGTTCCAGCACGAGGCGGACGAGGGCACGTTCGACGCGGTGCTGCTGTCACCGGTGTCGCCGACCTCGATCTTCCTGGGTAAGGCGGCGAGCAACCTGATCGCGCTGCTGGTGATCGAGTTTGCCCAGTTAGGGCTGGCGACTATCCTCTTCAATATCTCCCTCCTCACCCCGGAGTTGCTGGCCATCGTGTTCATCGGGACCGTCGGATACGTGTCACTGACCACGCTCCTGTCGGTGATGGGGAGCCGCCTCCGCGCACGCGCGGTGCTGCTGCCGGTGCTCTCGATGCCGCTGCTCATCCCCCTGCTCATCGGCGCGGTGCGCGCTTCGGGCGCCTCGCTCGGCATCGAGGCGGGGACGGCGCCGTGGATGCTGCTGCTGGCGGTGTTCGCGCTGTGGAGCACGCTCATCTCCGTGCTGCTGTTCCCGATCGCGGTGGAACGATGACCGCCCTCGCCATGCGGCTGCTGGCGCTGCGATGGAGCGTGCTCCCGCCCGCCACGGGCGTCGCGATGATGGCGATGATCGTCGGCGCGCTCGTCGCGGCGCCGCGCGAGATCATCGAGGGCGAAGTGCAGCGGCTGATGTACATCCACGTGCCGGCCGCGGTCACGACCTACGCCGCGTTCTTCGTCACGTTCGTCGCCTCGATCATGGTGCTGTGGAAGCGCGACATGCGCTGGGACGCCGTCGCACGCGGCAGCGCCCAGGTGGGTGTACTGCTCACCGGTCTGGTGCTGCTGAGCGGCGCGATCTGGGGCAAGCCGATCTGGGGCGTCTACTGGACGTGGGACGCCCGGCTGACGACCACGCTGGTCCTGTTCCTGATCTACTCCGCGTACCTGCTGGCGCGCGCCGTCTCCGACTCCACGGACGAGCAGGCCGCGCGCTACGCCGCGGTCATCGGCATCGTCGGGTTCCTCGATGTCCCGCTGATCCAGATGTCGGTGCGGTGGTGGCGGACGCTGCACCCGCAGCCCATCATCTTCACCACGAAGCCGGCGCTGCCGGGCGAGATGCTGATCGTGCTGCTGATCGGCTTCGTGGCCGTCTTCCTCCTCGCCGCGTGGCTCATCTCCCTGAGCACGGAGGCGGAACGGCTGCACCAGCGGCTCGCCGGCATCCGCGCCGGCGTGGACCGGCGCGAAGGGGCGTAATGGACAACCTCGAGTACCTCTTCGCCGGGTTCGCAGTCGTGTGGGCCTGCCTCTTCGTCTACCTGCTGCTCCTGCAGGGCCGCATCCGCTCGCTCCAACGCGAGATTGAGCGGCTGGAGGAACGCCTCGAAGAAGCGGACCGCCCCGCGGGACGTCGCGAGGGCTGACCTTCGCCCGCCGCTCCGCCCCTGCTCCCTGAGGCGGCGCGGGGGTAGCATCGGATTCTGAGGATTCCACAGGTTCCGGACCGCGACGGCGGCGCCGGTCACCCGGGCGGAGGGTGCAGCGAGTGCGGACCGAGGCCGGCCAGGGCGCCCCCCTCGCGGATCACGCCGCACCGCGCGCGCGCGCCGGGCAGATCCTGCGCGACTACTTCACCCTGACCAAGCCCTCGATCATGCTGCTGCTGCTGATCACGACCGTCCCGGCCATGGTGCTCGCGGCGGAGGGCTGGCCGGGGACCTGGCTGGTGATCGCCACGCTCATCGGCGGGATGCTCGCCGCAGGCGGCGCGGGCGCCGTGAACATGTGGATCGACCGCGACATCGACCGGGTGATGCGCCGGACGCAGAACCGGCCGATCCCGAGCGGGCGCGTCCCCGCGACCCACGCGGCGATCTTCGGCTTCGCGATGGGCCTCTCGTCCGGCCCGTGGCTCTACTTCACGGCGAACGGCCTCTCGGCGCTCCTCGCTCTCGGCGCGTTCGGTTTTTATGTCTTCATTTACTCGATGTACCTGAAGCGGCACACCGTCCACAACACGGTGCTCGGCGGCGTGGCGGGCGCCATGCCGCCGCTCATCGGCTGGGCTGCCGTCACCGGCGACGTGTCGGTGGAAGGGCTCCTGCTCTTCTTCATCGTCTTCTACTGGCAGCCGCCCCACTTCTGGGCACTGGCGCTGGCCCTGGAGCCGGACTATCGCGAGGCGCGGATCCCGATGATGCCCGTGGTCCTGGGCGAGCGGGAGACGAAGCGCCAGACGGTCGCGTACTCCGTGCTGACGCTGTGCGTCACGCTCATGTTCGGGTCGGCGGCGGAACTTGGCTGGATCTACTTCGCCACCGCGCTCGCGGGCGGGCTTGGCTTCACCTGGTTCGCGATCCGCATGTACCGCGCGCAGGGGCTGCTGGGGACGCGGGGGATGTTCCGCTACTCCACGCTCTACCTCGCCGCCCTGTTCGCGGCGATGGTGATCGACCGCGGGGTGATCGGCTAGGCGAGCGCTACGAGTCGCGGAACGAGAACGAGAACCGCGCGAGGACGAACGTCGCCAGCACCCAGGCCGTCAGGATGAGCAGCGACGGCCCCTGCTGCAGCAGCCCTTCGCCATCCAGCGTGAGCCCGCGCAGCGCGCTGAGCATGTGCGTGAGCGGCAGCGCCTGGACGAACGGCTGGATGAGGTCCGGCAGCCCCTCCTTCGGGAAGAACGTGCCGCTCAGGAACATCATCGGCAGAGTCACCGCGTTCGCCGCGCCCTCCACCGCGCCCCGGCCCTGCACGCGGCCGGCGATGATCACCCCGATGTTCAGGAAGATCAGCGTGCCGTAGGCCGCGACGAGCAGGAACGGAAGCCCTCCACGCAGCACGTCGCCGCCCAGCACCTGCGCGAACGTGGCGAGCAGGGCGATCTGCGCGGTCGCGATCACCAGGTGCGCGACCACCACCGAGGCGAAGAACCGCCACGGCGCCAGGGGCGTCGCGCGGATGCGGCGCAGCACGCCCTCCTCCCGGTAGCGAGAGAGTGACCCCGCGAGGCTGATCGTGGCGAACGACATCAGCCCCATGCCGATGATGCCCGGCGCGATGAATGCGAAGTAGGTCGACTCCTCCGTGTCCAGCGTGCGCGCCGCGACCTCGATCACACGGGGCGCGCCGGTCATCGCGAGGTTCACCTCCTGAACGACCGACTGGATCGAGGCGGTCGTGACGGAGGCGCCGATCGGGTCGCTGATCGCGATCACCAGGTCAGCGTGCGCCGTCGCGCCCTCGCTCGCGGTGACCACCAGCGCGGCGTCCGCCTCGTCGCCGTCGCGCAGCACCGCCTCGGCGGCGGCGACGTCCACGAGGTCGTCATGCACGGTGACCTCGAGGAACTCGACCTCGCCGAGCGCCTGCACGAGCGCCGCGGCACGCGGGTCGGAGACATCGCCGGCGACGATCAGGTTCGTGGTGCCGTACGAGTCGAAGGAGAACAGGCGGAAGACGCCCAGGAAGAGCATCGGGAAGGCGAACGCCCAGAAGATCGCCTGGTGGTCGCGCAGCACCATCTTGAGGCTCGCGCCGAGCATCGCCTTCATCCGGCCAGCCCCCGTCCGGTCAACGAGAGGAACACGTCCTCCAGCGTCGCGGGCTGCACGGTGAGGTCCACGACCGTGGCCCCAGCCTCGCCGGCGAGCGCCGTGAGCGCCGCGACCACGCGCGGGGTCTCCGCCGCCTGCAGCCGCGCGACCGCGCCGTCCGGCGTGCGCTCGGTCGTGGCCCCGGACACGCCAGGGATCGCCTCGATGCCACCTGCCGGCAGCGGCGCCGTGGTGGTCAGGGTCACGCGGTACGGGGCGTGGAGGGAGCGGATGAGGCCGGCCGGGGTGTCGAGCGCCACGATCTGGCCAGCGTTCAGGAAGGCGACCCGGTCGCAGAGCGCCTGCGCTTCCTCCATGTAGTGCGTGGTCAGCACCACCGTCGCCCCGGCTTCGCGCACGTCGCGGACGATCTGCCAGAGGTCGCGGCGCGCGTCCGGATCGAGGCCGGCAGTCGGCTCGTCGAAGAAGACCAGTTCGGGCTCGTTCACCAGCGCCGCGACGATCGAGAAGCGCTGCTTCATGCCGCCCGACAGGTGCTTGATGCGGGCGTCCGCGCGCTCCTCCAGCCGGACGCGGCGCAGCAGCGCCATGGGATCCGCCGCGCGCGGATAGAAGGAGCCGAAGAGGGACAGGATCTCCCGGAGCGTCAGGTACTCGTGGTAGGAGGACGCCTGCAACTGCACGCCGATGCGCGCCTTCACGGCGTCCGGCTGCTCCACCACGGGCAGCCCGAGGACGGAGGCGGTGCCCTCCGTCGGGACGGTCAGCCCCTCGAGGATTTCGACCAGCGTGGTCTTCCCCGCGCCGTTGGGGCCCAGCACGCCGAAGATTTCGCCCGCCTGCACCTCGAAGGAGGCGCCGGCGAGCGCGGTGATCTCCCCGTACCGCTTGACCAGCCCGTTCGCGTGGATGACCGCCGGCATGGGATGGGAGCCGGGCGCGCCCTAGCCCCGCACCTCCACGATCCGGAACGGAATCGGGCCGGACGGCGCGTTCACCGTGACCTCGTCACCCTCGGAACGGTTCTGCACGGCGATACCCACGGGCGACTGGATCGAGATCTTGCCGTTCTTCGGGTCGACCTCGGCCGGGCTCACCAGCGTGAACTGCTGCTCCTTGGACGTGGAGAGGTTCAGCAGCCGCACGAACGAACCCACGTTCGCCCGGCCGCCCTTCGCCTGCTCGTCGATGATGACGGCGTTGCGCAGCTTCTCCTCGAGGTCGCGGATGCGCATCTCGATGTGCGCCTGCTCGTCACGGGCGGCGTCCAGCGGGGCGTTCTCGCGGAAGTCCTTGTCCGCCATCGCCTCGCGGAGCTTCTCCGCGATCATCGGGCGCTTCGCCTTCTCGTCCTCGAGCTGCTGCTCGAGGAATCGGAGGCCCTCCAGCGTCACGTAAAAGGCGTTGCCACCGAGCTCCTGGTTCGCGCCTCGGCCGCCCCGGGCGCCACCGGCGTCCGGGCCCAGCTGGAGGAACGGCACCAGGTTCGCCTCGGTGAAGGCGACACGGGAGCAGTACGCCAGGAAGGCGCGCACCGGCTCCAGTTCCGCCGGCGCGCCGGAGGTCTGCTGCTTCACGTACGCCGCGACCTGCGCGCCGGTCATCTCCGACATCCGGCGATTCGCGCCGAACCAATCCACGAAGACGCGCACGATGGGGACATCGTGTTCAATCTTCTCGGGCTCGCTCAGGAACGAGTTCTGGAAGTGTGCGAGCGCCTCGCTCGCGGTCACAGGCTCCGCCATCGGGCGGCCTCCCGCCTTGCTATCCGTGTTGGCCGTACGTATTGGGTGTCGGCGAACCGGGGTTCCGCGCTTCCTACCAGTCTACGAGAATGCTCGGCGGACGTGTCAACGCGCGCCCGCCACCCGCTGGAGCCCCCCGTGACCGACCCCGCCCTGCCCGAGGCCGCCGACCTGGCCCCCGCCGACCGCATGGCCCCCCTGCTGGTGGAGGCGGAACGCCTCGGCATCCCCCTCACCAGCGCCCAGCGCGACGCGTTCGAGGCGTACCTGGACCTGATCCTGGCCCGGAACGAGTGGGCGGGCATCACCTCGATCGCGGACGAGGCGGAAATCCAGCGCCGCCACCTCGGGGAATCGCTGGCGCTCCTCGCCGCCCTGCGTTCGGCCGGGCTGATCACAGGCGTCCCCCTCCGCGTGGCGGACCTCGGGCCCGGCGGCGGCTTCCCCGGCCTGCCGATGGCGATCGTGGAGCCTGGCCTGCAGCTGACGCTCATCGAGACGCACGGCCGCCGCTGCGAGTTTCTCCGCGAGGTGGTCGCCGCGCTCGGTCTCCCGAACGTGGAGGTGGTGCAGGCCCGCGCGGAGGACGCCGGCCGCACCGCCGGCCTGCGCGCGGGGTTCGACCTCGTCGTGGCGCGCGCCCTCGCGGCGGTGCGCATCCTCGTCGAGTACGCGCTGCCGCTGCTGCGCACGGACGGCGTGCTGGCCACCCCGAAGGGGAGTCGCTGGCAGGACGAGCTCGCCGAGGCGGCGAACGCGCTCGCGGAACTTGGCGGCGTCGCCCTGCCACCCGTGCTGGTGCCGCTGCCGCCGGACGCCCCGGAGCAGACGGTGGTGCTGGTGCGCCGCGTGGGCGCGCTGAGCGACCGGTATCCGAGGCGCGCCGGAATCCCGGTGAAGCGCCCGCTCTAACGCCGCGGACCCAACCGCCTCACACCGTCCTCACACCCCGCCCGGTAGAATCAACGTGCTCCCCGGGGTCCCACCCACCGTCGCTTCCAGCGTGCGAGGAGTCCCGCGTGCCGTCAGCATTCACCTCCACGGCCGCGCGCCTCCGCCGTCTCGTCGCGCTCGACACCGCCGTGTTCGACGAGGTGCGGCTGGACGCGAGGGCGACCGCACCGGCAGTGGTCGTCGCGGCGGCGAGCCTGTTCCTCTACGGCCTCGGCGGATGGCTGTGGTGGGTTACCTCCGGCCTCGGGGACCGGCCGACGGTCTTCCTCAAGACGGCGGTGCTGGGCACGGCGTTCTCTGGCGCGCTCTGGGTGGCGTGGCTGGTGGTCGCCACGGCGGTGCTGCAGCGCCTGACCGGACTCCCGCTGCGCGTCGAACAACTCGTCCGCGCCGCCGGGTTCGCCTGCTGGCCGCTCGCCCTCGGCCCGTTGATGGCGGTGCCGTCCGTCTCGTTCGGCGTCGGCCTCTTCCTGCTGGGCGCGTGGGTGGTCGCGACGAACGAGGCGCTCGCGAGCGTCGCCGGCCGCCGAGGCGGCGCGGTCGCCCTCGCGAACCTCGCCGGGTTCGGCGCCTGGGTGGTCGTGATGTCGCTGCTCTCGACGGGCGCGAACCAGATCGGCCCCGGGCCGTTCCTCGCCGAGTCGATCTGGGACGCGATCGCCAGCGCGAACGTGATCTTCCAGGTCACCGGCTAGCCGTCGCTCAGGCGACGACGCCCCGCTCCCGCAGTCCGGCGATCCGCTCGGCCTCGTAGCCGAGCGCCGCCAGGACCTCGTCCGTGTGTTCGCCGGGCCGAGGCGCGGTGGAGCGCACCGTCCCCGGTGTCGCCGAGAACTTCGGCCCGATGCCGACCTGCGGCACAGCGCCGAGCCGTGCGTCCGGCACCTCCACCACCATCCCCCGCGCGCGCTGGTGCGGGTCGTCCAGCGCCTCCCGCAGGTCGAGGACGGGCGCGATGCACAGTTCCACGGCGCGCAGGTCCGCGAACCACTCGTCGCGGGTCTTCGCGCGGAAGAACCGCGCGAGGTGCTCGCCGAATTCGGGCAGCCGCGCGGCATCGTATTCACCGTCCAGCATGTCCTCGCGGCCGACGACGCGGCAGAGGTTCGCCCAGAACTGCGGTTCCAGCGATCCGATCGAGATCCACTTGCCGTCGGCGCACTCGTACACGTTGTAGTGCGGCGACTGGCCACCGAGGTTGCCGCCGCCCGGCCTCGGCGGTGCGCCCCCGGCGAGGACGCCGCCGGTCGCGCTGGCGAGCAGGTAGAGCACGCCGTCCGACATCGCCATGTCCAGGTACTGGCCCTCGCCCGTGCGGTCACGCGCCAGCAGCGCGGAGACGATGGCGAACGCCGTCATCAGCCCGCCCCCGGCGAAGTCCGCAACGATGTTCTGCGGGAGCGCCGGCCGGCCGTCGCGCCCGATCATCCCGAGCGCGCCGCCGACGGCGATGTAGTTGATGTCGTGCCCCACCAGGTCGCGGTACGGCCCCGTCTGCCCGAACCCGGAGAGCGAGGCGTAGACGATGCGCGGGTTGGTCGCGCGGATCGCCTCGTACCCCACGCCCAGGCGATCGGTGACGCCGGGCCGGAAGCCCTCCAGGAACACCTCCGCGTCGCGCGCGAGGTCATGGACGAGCGCCCGTCCCTCCTCCGCCTTCAGGTTCACGACGATCGAGCGCTTGTTCCGCCCCAGCGCGCCGTAGGCGCGGCGTCGCTCCGCGGCCGCCTCGTCCGCCTCACGCCCGCCGATCACCTGCACCGCGCCCGCCGGTGCCTCCACCAACGTCACCTCCGCGCCGAGGTCCCCGAGGAGCATGGAGGCGTACGGCCCCGGCGCGAGCCGGGAAAGGTCGACGACACGGATGCCTTCGAGCGGGCCGGGCATGGGCAGGCTCCCGTCAACGGCCGCGGAGCGGCGTGGCGGGAGTATGGCACGGCGACCACGGGTGTGGTTGCGGTCGCGCCTTCACGCGCCGGTGATGCGGACGTGCGATCCTCCGCGGCGATCCCCGCAGCACACGTGGAGGCGTCATGCACCCCTCGGGCAGGCCGCTCGTGATCTCGCACCGCACGAACGAGGGCGACTCGCCCGAGAACACGCTGCTCGGCATCGAGCGCGCCGTCGCGGACGGCTGCCACGCTGTGGAGGTGGACGTGCGCGCCACGCGCGACGGCGTGCTCGTCCTGATGCATGACGCCACCCTCGCGCGCACCACGGGCGACCCACGCGCCGTCGCGGACGTGACGGCGGCGGAACTGCAGGCCCTGCGCTGCGGCGTCCCCCAGGGGTACGAGCCGCAGCCAATCCCCACGCTGGACGAGGCGCTCGCCTGCCTCGGCGGGCGCGCCGCCATCGTCCTCGATCTCCCCGCGCCGAGCGACGCCGTGGAAGCGGCGGTGGAGGCCGCCGTGCGCCGCGCCGGCGCCGAGGGCTGGGCGTGGTTCACGCCCACCTTCGACGACGAGGTGGAGCGGACGCTCCGGCGGTTCGCTGGCTTCCCCATCTACTTCGACCTGACGCACGAGCCGCTGCCGTGGCCCGCGATGGAGGAGCGCATCCGCCTCGCCGCGCACTTCGGCGTGACCGGGATCAACCCGATCCACACCTCCCTGTCGCCGGAGGCGGTCGCGCTCGCCCACGACCTCGGGCTGCAGGTCGCCTGCTGGACGGTGGACGGGCCGGGCGACATCGCCCGTGTCGTCGGCCTCGGCGTGGACGCGGTCACCACGAACTTCCCGCGCCGCGTCTTCGAGGCGGCCCGCGAGGCCGGTCGAGGGCCGGCGGACGGGCGCTAGACCTCTAGCGCGCGGCGTCCCTACACTGGTCATCCCATGCTCGCGATGGGCCCGTAGCTCAGCTGGGAGAGCGCGACACTGGCAGTGTCGAGGTCAGGGGTTCGAGCCCCCTCGGGTCCACCACACTCATCCCCGCGAGCCCTCACGACCGACCTGAACGCCCATCACCGAGCGCTTCACCGCGCCAGCGGCAGCCGCACGTCGATCTGCAGGCCGCCACCGGGGCGGTTGTGCGCCTCGATGCTCCCGCCGGCGGCGCGGATGTGGCCGGCGACGATGGCGAGGCCCAGGCCCGAGTGGCCGCCGCCCGGCGTGCGCGAAGTGTCGAGGCGGGTGAAGCGCTCGAAGAGCAGCGGCAGCGCCGCCTCGGGCACGCCAGGGCCACGGTCGGCGACCCGCAGCAGCGCGTGGCCGTCCACCTCCGCCGTCTCGATCTCGACCGGCGTGCCGGGCGGCGTATGCGCGGTCACGTTCTCCAGCAGCGCGCGCACCACCCGCCGGACGGCCGGCTCACCGATGCGGGCGAGGACGGGTAGACCCCGCTGCTCCACGGTGGAGCCGTGGGCCTCGAGCAGCGGACGCATCTGCGCGACCACGTCCCGGGCCACCGCGTCGAGCGCTGTCCGCGCGTCGCCCGTCCCGGCGGCCCGTTCGAGGCGTGCGAGTTCCAGGAGGTCATCGACCAGCGTGGACGCCTCCACGGCGGTGTCGCGCAGGTCCGTCACCGCCTCGCGCTGCGCCTCGGTGAGGGGGTCGCGGAGCAGCAGGTCGGTGCCAGCGACCATGACGGCGAGGGGAGAGCGCAGTTCGTGCGATGCGTCCGAGACGAACGTGCGCTGGCGCTCGTACGCCTCGGCGATGGGGCGGAGCGCGCGCCCGGCCAGCACCCAGCCGCTAAGGCCCGCCAGCGCGATCCCACCGACGCCGGCGCCGAGCAGCACGGCCAGCAGCGACTGCAGTTGCCGGTCGTACGAGGCGAGGCTGCGGCCGCCGACGACGACGCCCTCCACATCGCCGCCGGCCTCGCCCCGATGCCAGACCGGGGCGACAAGTAGCCGGAAGCGGTCGCCGTGTTCCTCGGCCGAGGCCCACACGGTACGGCCGTCCAGCGCCGGCTCCAGCAGGCCGTCCTCCGCGAACTCGTCCGCCTCCACCCGGTTCGGGTTCGCGAGCAGCGCACCGTCCGCGCGGAACACGAGCAGGAACACGTCCGCCGTCTCGCCCTCGAACTCCCGGTCGAGGTCGAGCGGGTCGAGCCGTTCCAGCGGCGGCGCGGTGCTCAGCCACGCCTCCACCACGGTGCGGACGCCGCGGTCGACCTCCTCGTCCAGGCCGCGCCGCAGGACGGCGTAGGCGGACCCGCCGAGGAGCACGAGCATGGCGATGAAGATCGCTGTGTAGGTGAGCGTCAGGCGCAGCCGGGCGCGGCGGATCATGGCCGGGAGCCGTCCGCCTCAAGGCGGTAGCCAACGCCTCGCACCGTGGTGATCACGGCGGCATCGCCGAGCTTCCGGCGGAGGTAGTGGATGTAGAGGTCGACCGCGTTCGCCTCCGGCTCGTCCTCGTAGCCCCACACCCGGGCCAGAAGGCTCTGGCGGGTGAGCACCCGGCCGGCGTTGCGCAGCAGCGTCTCCAGCAGCCGGAATTCGGTTGGCGAGAGGTCCACGACCGCCCCGACCGCGCGCACCTCGTGCTTCACGAGGTCCATCGAGACCTGGCCGGCAGCGAGGACGGGGTGCTGCGTGACGGCGCGGCGGCCAAGGGCGCGCAGACGCGCTGACAGCTCTTCGAAGACGAACGGCTTCACGAGGTAGTCATCCGCGCCGGAGTCCAGGCCCCGCACGCGGTCCTCGGTCTCCCCGCGCGCCGTGAGCATCAGGACGGGCGTGCCCACCTGCCGGTCGCGGAGGCGGCGGACGACCTCGAACCCATCGAGGCGCGGCATCATCACGTCCAGGATCAGCACGTCGTAATCGCGGTCCTGGCCGGCGGCCAGGGCGGCATCGCCGTCCTCCACCACGTCGACGACGTGGCCTTCGCCCTCCAGGCCGCGCTTGATGATGCGCGCCAGGCGCTGGTCGTCCTCTGCCACGAGCAGCCTCATGCCGCGAGCGTACGCCCGCTCCGTGTGAAACGCCTGTGACCGGAGATGTGAGAACTCACAGACGGATCACACGGAGGCTCAACGCCCCGGCGGGAGGATGGCTCCAGAGCAAAGGAGGCCCCCTCATGGGCAAGTCAGTCGGATTCGCATACAGCATCGCCGGTGCGGCCGTGGCCGCCGCAGTCATCGTGATCGCCGGCTCCACCGTGGGCTTCGACCGTGGCGAGGCATCCCCCGCGACCGAGGCGCTGGCGGCCCAGGCGGCGGCCGACCCGGCGGCGATCGATGCCGCCCTCGCCGCCGGCGTCGCCCGCTCCGAGATCGTCCAGTCCGCGAACGGAGAGCAGGTCGAGTACGTCTACATGGACGCGCCCACGTCCCGTGGTCACGACGACGACGATGACGACCACGAGGAGGGCGAGGAGCACGAGGAGCACGAGGAGCGCGAACACCGCGAGCACGAGGACCACGACGATGACGACTAAGCGCGACGCCGGCGAGCGGCGGATGCTGGTCAACCTCTCCGTGATCGCCGGGTCGGCTGCCATGCTGGCCGCCTCCTGGCTGAGCGTGGTGACCACCGACCGGGACCAGGCAGCGGACGCGGCGGCCCTCGCCGCTGTGCCCGCACCGACCGGTCTGGCGATCGCGAGCCCGCCGATGGCGTCCGCGAACGCCTCGGACGCGGCGGGGCTGGTCCCCACGCCCGCGCCGCGCCGGGTGATCGTCACGCGGCCATCGAGGGCGTCATGACCGGCACGACTGACCGCACGTTCCGTGCGATGAACACCGAGTGGTGGATCGCGGCCGGCGACGACGCCGACCTCGACGGGGCGGAGGCGCTCGTCCACGAGATCGAGGCGCGCCTCTCCCGGTTCCGGCAGCACTCGGCGTTGAGCCGCCTCAACCGGGAGCGGGTCGCGACCGATCCCTGGCTGGCGGAGGTCGTGTCGCTGGCGCTGGAGGCACACGTGCTGACCGACGGGGCGTTCGACATCCGCGTCGCGGAGGCGCTGGCACTCGCGGGGTACGACCGGTCCTTCGAGTTGATCGCCACCCACCCCGCCTCCGCCGGGATCGCGATGCGGCCCGCGTGCGGGACGGCCGTGACCGTCCGGGGCGACACCGTGCGGCTGGACGGGCGTGGCTCCGTGGACCTCGGCGGGGTCGCGAAGGGCTGGGCGGTCGACCGCGTCGCGGCACAGCTCGCCGCGAGCGGTGCGACCTCCTGGTTCGTGGATGGCGGCGGCGACCTCCGCGCCGCCGGGCTGGACGCCGGCGGACACCCATGGCTCGCCGGCGCAGCCGACGGCCAGGCCGTCCGCATGGACGAGGGCGCGGTCTGCACCTCCTCCACGCTGCGCCGCCGCTGGCCCTCGGCAGGCGGCGGGGTGGCGCACCACATCATCGACCCCGCCTCCGGCCTGCCCGCGGTGACGGGGGTGACCACGGCCGTGGTGGTCGCGGAGGACGCCGCGACGGCCGACATGCTGGCGACCGCGGTGATCGCCTCGCCGGCGCGGGGCCTCGCCGCCGTGCACGCGGTGGATGGCGAAGCGATGGTCGAACACGACGGGCGGTGGGAGATGACGCCCGGGATGGGACGGTGGCTCGCATGAACACGATGACGTTGCCGGTGCCGGTGCGCGCGCTGCTCTTCGCCTCCATGGGCGCGGCGGCCACGGCGCTCGCGCTCCGGCTGTGGGCGGCCGCCGCCACCGCCGAGGAGCCAGTGCTGTGGTGGGCGAGCCGCGCCACGGGATTCGTCGCCTACGGCGCGCTGGCGCTCTCGGTGCTGTTCGGGGTCCTGATCTCGTCCAAGGGGTCGGGAGGCCTCGTGTCGCGCAAGGCGGTGATGGACCTCCACCAGCAGTGGACCCTCTCCGCCGTGGTCGCGACCGTGCTGCACATCGTCACCACCGTCTTCCACGCCGAGGCCGGCGTGACGCCGTGGGCCACGGTCATCCCGTTCGCCTCGCGCACGCTCACGGGGCCGGTCGCGATCGGCACGGTGGCGTTCATCGGGATGGCGGTGATTGCCGCCACGTCGTGGTGGCGGAAGCGGGTGCCGTACGCGGCATGGCGCGCGATCCATGCGCTGGCGTTCGGCGTGATGGTGCTGGCGCTGGCGCACAGCGTGACGGCGGGCACCGATACCGCGCTGCCCGCGGTGCGCTGGATGTACATCGGCACCGCCGCCGTCCTCCTCGGCGCCATCGTGACGCGCGTGCTGGTCGCGCTGGGCGACCGCCGCGCCCGCGCCTGACGGGCCGAGCGCTCACGGCGGCGGCTGGTACCCTCGATGGGCATGCCGGGCGACTTGCCCGGCATCGCCACGCGCGGGGAGGCCTCACGATGGAACACGTACGGCTGGGCAAAACCGGGCTGTGGGTCTCGCGGCTCTGCCTCGGGACGATGACCTTCGGCCTCCAGTGCGACGAGGACACCTCCGTCGCCATCCTCAACCGCGCCGCGGACGGCGGCATCACGTTCCTGGACACCGCGGACGTCTACCCGCTCGGGGGCGGCATCGAGTACGCCGGCCGCACCGAGGAGATCGTGGGGCGCTGGCTGCAGGGCCAGCGCCACGACTTCATCGTGGCGACCAAGTGCCACGGCGCCACCGGCCCGCAGCGGTGGCAGCAGGGCGCGTCCCGCAAGCACATCATGGACGCGGTGGACGCCTCGCTCCGCCGGCTCCAGACCGACTACATCGACCTCTACCAGTTGCACGGCTTTGACCCGCACACCCCCGTGGACGAGACGCTGCGCGCGCTGGAGGACGTGGTCCGTTCTGGCCGCGTGCGGTACGTGGGCGTCTCCAACTGGCTCGCGTTCCGCCTCGCACGAGCGATCGGCCGCTCGGAGGCGATGGGCGTGGTGCGCTTCGACAGCGTGCAGCCGCGCTACAACCTGCTCTTCCGCGAGTTCGAGCGCGAGCTCTTCCCGCTCTGCGAGGAAGAGGGCATCGGCGTGATCCCGTACAACCCGCTCGCGGGCGGGCTGCTCACGGGCAAGCACTCCAACGAGGACGGCCCGCTGGAGGGCTCCCGCTTCACGATCCAGAACGCCGGCTCCATGTACCGGCAGCGCTACTGGCACGACCGCGAGTTCGAGACGGTGGAGGACATCCGCCTGGTCGCGGACGAGGCCGGCCTGCCGATGACGCAGATGGCGATCGCCTGGGTGCTGGCGAACCCGGCCGTGACCGCGCCGATCATCGGCGCGAGCCGCCCGGAGCAGTTGCACGACTCGCTCGCAGCGGTCACGCAGCGCCTCGCGCCGGACGTGAAGCAGCGCCTGGACGACGTGACCGAGGAGTACCGCTACGGCGACGCACTCCGCTAGGCGCGGACGCCTGCTGGTAGCCTGAAGGCGCTCCCGAGACCGAAAGGCCTCGCCATGCCCGTTCGACGCCTGATCCTGCCCGCGCTCGTCGCGGGGCTGCTCGCCGTGGCGTGCGGCGGGGACGAGTCGCCGCCGGAGGCGTCGCCGTCGTCGGCCGCCACCACAACCGCGACCGCGACGACCACCGGAACGCCCACGGGAACGACCGAGGCAACACCCACGGCGACCGGGAGCGCCACGACGACGGCGACTCCCTCGCCGACCTCAACGGCACCGGTGCCGCCGAGCGCGGACCCCGCGCCCGTCGCGCTCTCCGTCCACCTGTCACCGGTCACGTTCGACCGTCCGGTGGACGTGTTCGCGCTGCCGGACGATCCGGAAGCCGTGTACGTGGTGGACCAGGGGGGCGTCCTCTACCGCCTGGACGCCGCCGGGCGGAAGGCGGTGCTCGACCTGCGCGACCGGGTGCTGCGCGGCGGGAACGAGGAGGGGCTGCTCTCCATGCACCCCGACCCCGGGTTCGCCTCGAACGGCCGGGTGTGGGCGTACTACTCCGCCGCCTCGCCACGACGCACCGTGCTCTCCGTCTTCACGCGCACGCCAGACGGCGCGTTCGACCCATCGAGCGAACTCGTGGTGCTGGAGGTGCCGCAGCCGTTCGCCAACCACAACGGCGGGGCGATCCGCTTCGGGCCGGACGGGATGCTCTACCTGGGACTGGGCGACGGCGGCAGCGGCGGCGACCCGGAGGGACACGGCCAGGACCCGACCACCCTGCTCGGCTCGATCCTCCGGCTGGACGTGCGTGACGCCTCGCCGAGCCGCCCGTACCGGGTGCCGGCGGACAACCCGCTCGTCGGCGGCACCGGCGTGCGCGCCGAGGTGTGGGCGTACGGCCTGCGTAACCCGTGGCGCATGGAGTTCGACGCGGCGACCGGCGCGCTCTGGGTGGGTGACGTGGGCCAGAACGAGCAGGAGGAGATCTCCATCGCCACGGCGGGGGCGAACCTCGGGTGGAACGTGATGGAGGGCGGCGCCTGCTTCCGGACGAGCGATTGCAACCGCACCGGCCTCACGATGCCGGTCGCGACCTACAGCCACGGCGGCGGCCGCTGCTCCGTGACCGGCGGCCCGGTCGTGCGCGAGGGCGGTGTGCCCGAGGTGGAAGGCGCGTACCTGTACGCCGACTTCTGTTCCGGGGAGGTGTACGCGCTCCGCGCCGACCTCGCGGGGTCGCCGGTGATCGTCCTGGAGGACGCCGGGAGCGTCGCCGCGATCCGGCAGGTGGGCGGTGACCTGCTGCTGCTGTCGTTCGGCGAACCGGTGCGACGCCTCATCTCTCCGTAGCCGGAGTCCGTCGCGGGTTGCCCTCGGTGGCGACTGGCGCGCCGGTGCGCTGGAATGAGGGGAGCGCCGAGCGGCGCGGGAGGAGCCACCGATGCTGAACGCGGTGATCGCGCTGTTCGTCCTGTACGTGGCCGCCACCGTCTGGCAGGCGCGCCGCGCGTTCGCGACGCAGGAGCCGACCGCGCGCCTGGACGAGGCGAAGCGCCTGCTCTTCATCTCCGCGCTCGGCGTCCCCCTCGTCGGCCTGCTCATCGTCGTCGCGATGTAGGCGGCGACGCGCTCATGTTGACGCCCGTTCACGGCCGTCGGGATACTTCCGGGGTGACGTCGACGCACGGCCTCCTCCTCGTCCTTATGTAGGCGACGCCGCCCCTGCGGCGTCGCCGGGCCCGCGTGCCGGGCCACCGCTCCCCTCCCGCACACGTCGAAGGACGCCCCGCCATGACCGCCGACCCACAGACCGCCGATGCCGCGCGCTATCAGCCGGGCGAGATTGAGCCGCGCTGGCAGGCGCGCTGGGAGCAGGACGCGCTCTACCGCACCGCTGACACCGTCCCCGGGCGGCCCAACCGCTACCACCTCACGATGTTCCCGTACCCCTCCGGCGACCTGCACGTGGGCCACTGGTTCGCGATGTCGCCGTCCGACACCCTGGCGCGGTACTTCCGGATGAACGGGTGGAACGTCCTCTTCCCGATGGGCTTCGACGCATTCGGCCTGCCGGCGGAGAACGCCGCGATCAAGGGTGGCCTGCACCCGGCGGATTGGACCGCACGCAACATCGAGCGGATGCGCGGGCAACTGCGGATGATGGGCGCGACGTTCGACTGGCAGCGCGAGGTCAACACCAGCGCGCCGGACTACTACCGCTGGACGCAGTGGTGGTTCGTGCAGCTGTTCAAGCGCGGACTGGCCTACCGCAAGGACGCGTTCGCCAACTGGTGCCCCTCCTGCAACACCACGCTCGCCAACGAGCAGGTGGTGGACGGCCGCTGCGAGCGCTGCGACACGGAGGTCGTGCAGCGCCAGATGGAGCAGTGGTTCTTCCGCACCACGGCCTACGCTGAGGAACTGCTGAACAACCACGACCTTGACTGGCCCGAGCACGTGAAGTTGATGCAGCGCAACTGGATCGGCCGTTCAGAGGGCGCCGAGTTCTCGATGCGCATCCAGGGCCGGGACGACCTGTCGTTCCGCGTCTACACCACCCGCCCCGATACGGCCTTCGGCATGACCTTCGCTGTCCTCGCCCCGGAGCACCCGCTCGTCGAGGCCATCACCACGCCCGAGCAGCGCGCGGCCGTCGAGGAGTTCGTGGAGCGCGTCCGCCGCGAGACGGAGATCGAGCGGCTCTCGACCGAGGGCGCGCTGGAGAAGCGCGGCGTGTACACGGGGGCGTACGCGATCAACCCGTTCAACCAGCAGCCCGTCCCGGTCTACCTCGCCGACTACGTCCTGACCTCGTACGGCACGGGCGCGATCATGGCGGTGCCCGCGCAGGACGAGCGCGACTGGGACTTCGCGAAGGCGTACGGCCTGCCGATCGTGCGGACGGTGCGCCCGCCGGAGGACTGGCCGGACGCCGCCTACACGGGCGACGGCCCCGCGTTCAACAGCGAGTGGCTGGACGGCCTCTACAAGGCGGAGGCGATCGCCAAGGCGACCGCCTGGCTGGAAGAGCAGCGCCTGGGCGAACGCAAGGTGAACTACCGCCTGCGCGACTGGCTGATCTCCCGCCAGCGCTACTGGGGCGCGCCGATCCCGATCGTCCACTGTGACGAGTGCGGCCCGGTCGCCGTGCCGGACGACCAGCTGCCCGTGGAGCTCCCATACGACGTGGAGTTCCGTCCCACCGGCCAGTCCCCGCTCGCGACCTCCGAGGCGTTCGTGAACACGGTGTGCCCGGACTGCGGCCGCCCGGCGCGGCGCGAGACGGACACCATGGACACGTTCATGTGCTCCTCCTGGTACTTCATGCGGTACCCGGACCCCGCGAACACGGAGGCCGCGTTCTCGCCGCAGGCGGCGCAGGCGTGGCTGCCCGTCGACCAGTACACCGGCGGCTCCGAGCACGCGACCATGCACCTGCTGTACGCGCGGTTCTTCTACAAGGTCGCGCGCGACATGGGCCTGGTGCCCGGCGATGAGCCGTTCACGCGCTACTACTCGCAGGGTCAGATCCTCGGGCCGGACGGCCGGCGGATGTCCAAGTCGCGCGGCAACGTGGTGGCGCCGGACGCGCAGGTGCAGCAGTGGGGCGCGGACACATTCCGCGCGTACCTGATGTTCCTGGGGCCATGGGACCAGGGCGGCCCGTACAACGTGGACGGCATCGTCGGCGTGGCGCGCTGGCTCAACCGCGTCTGGGCCGTCGTCACCGACCCGCCCGCGCTCGTGGACGGCGCCGCCGGTGCTCGAGACCTGCAGCACGAGGCGCACGCCACCCTCAAGCGCGTCGGCGAGGCGTACGAGACGATGCGCTTCAACACCGCCATCGCCGCCCTCATGGAACTCACGAACGCCCTCCAGCGTCTGCGCGACGCCGGCACCGCCGACCGCGCCTCCTGGGACGAAGCCGTGCGGCTCCTGCTGCTCATGGTCGCGCCCGCGTGCCCGCACATCGCGGAGGAACTCTGGGCGAAGACCGGCGGCGCCTACTCGATCCACCAACAGGCCTGGCCCGCGTTCGACCCGGCGCTGGCGGTGCGCGACACCATCGACCTCCCGGTGCAGGTGAACGGCAAGGTGCGCGGCAAGGTCAGCGTCCCCAACGGCGCGGACGAGGCGACCGCGCTGGAGGCGGCCCGGGCGGACGCCAACGTGGCGGCGCACCTCGCGGGGCAGACCGTCACTCGGGTCGTGTACGTGCCGGCACGGCTGCTCAACATCGTCGTGCGGGCGGGCGGATGAGGGCGCCCCGCCCGCGGGCCTGGGCCGGCGTCCTGATCGCGGCGCTGTTCGTCGCGTGTTCCTCGGCGCCCCCGGCGGTGACGCCCACGCCAACCCCGCCTCAGGAGGCTGGGGCGTCCATGCACCTGCTCGAAACGGCGGACGGCCACGCCGTGGAGGCCAGGCTCTGGCGCGTCGACCCCGTGCGCGTCGCAATCTACCTCCACGAGTACCGCGAAACGCAGGCGACGTGGTGGGACTACGCCACGGTTATCCGCCGGATCCCGGTCTCGGCCATCACCTTCGACTTCCGCGGACACACGGAGGAGGAGGGGGATGCGCGGGACGACGGCGACCAGGACGACATCCCCGGCATGGTGGAGGACGCCCGCGCCGCCGTGGCGTTCGCGCGTGAGCAGGGCTTCGAGCAGATCATGCTCGTGGGCGCGGGCATGGGCGCCGCGGTCGCCATCGAAGTCGCCGCCGGCGAGCCCGACCTCCGCGTGATCGGCCTCTCCACCCCGAGCGAGTTCGACCTGCTGCTCACCCGCGAGTCGATCGTGCCGGTCGCAGACCGGGTGGCGCTCGCGGCGACGGAGGAAGACCTCTCCGCCGCCCACTCCCTCACCGAACTGCAAGAGGCCGGCAGGATCCCCGCCGAGCGCGTGCGCCTCTACCCCGGCCGCGCGCATGGCGTGGAGATGCTGACATCCGCGGAGGACGGGACGCCCACCGAGGCCCGTGTGTGGGTCGACGAACTGCTGACCGGATTCTGGCCGGGCGCGGCGGCAACCCCTGGTTCGCCCCTGCGCTGACCCCGTCCCGCGACGGCTCTAGCGGCGGCGCCGCGTGAAGGGGTCGTCGTCCAGCGGCTCGTGCTCAAAGTCGTCGATCACGCCGGGCTCTGCGGGCGCGAGGTCGGCGGACGGCGCGGTCGCCCGCGCGGGGCGGCGAAGCAGGTTCTCCAGGTCCTCCCCCTCGCGGTCGCGCGGGTCGTCGTCGAAGTCGTCGTCGTACGCGACGGGCGCGGGCGCCTGGTAGCGGCTGCTCGCGGGCAGTTCGCGGTATGCCGGCTCATCCTCCACCTGCGGCGCGGACGAGGGCGTGAAGCCGTCGTCGTCCAGCGGCGAGAAGCCCTCCGGCGCCTGGGGCACCGGCTCGAGCTGCTCGATGCCAGCGCGGATCGAGCGGGTGAACGCGGACAGCTGCCGCTCCAGCCGCTCGAGGAGTTCGCGGGCGTAGTCGTCCGCGGCCTGCATCTGCTCTCGGGCGATCCGGCGCGATTCCAGAATGCGCTGCTGGATGTCCTCGTTCGCCTCCTGGATGCGGATCTCCAGGCGACGTTCCGCCTCCAGCGCGATCTCCTCCGCGCGGCGGCGGGCGGCCTGCGTGATCTCGTTCGCCTCCACCATGCGGGAGGCACGCTCCTCCGCCTGCGCGACGATCAGGCGGCCCTCCTCCTCCGCGTCGCGGCGGATGGAGTCCCGGGTGGCGACGATGTCCTGCGCCTCCCGCACCTCGTGCGGCACGGCGACGCGCATCTGGTCGATGAGATCCAGCATGCGGCGGCGATCAAGGATCGCGCGGTTGCCAATGGGCATCTTCTGGGCGCCCGCGATCAGTTCCTCGAGGCGGTCGACCAGGTGCAGGATATCCATGCGGCACGCCTCCTCGGCGGCGGGGAGCAGACTCAGGCGGGGCGGAACTTCTTCAGGATCGCATCGTTCACGGTGGGGGTCACGAACTCGCTCACATCCCGCCCGAAGGAGGCGAGCTCACGGACACGGGTGCCGCTCACGTAGGAATGCTCCAGCGACGTCATCAGGTAGACCGAGTCGATGTCCGGCGCCATGTGGCGGTTCATGAGGGTCATGTCGAACTCGTAGCCGAAGTCCCCGGCGCGGAGGCCGCGGACGAGCACCTGCGCGCCCTGCGCGCGCGCCTCGTCCACCGTGAGGCCGGCGATGGAGGTGACCCGGACGTTGGTGACCCCGGCGCGCTTCAGCCCATCCTCGAACAGGGCGATCCGCTCCTCCAGCGTGAACAGCGCGGACCGGCTGGCCGCCACGCCCACCACCAGCTGCTCGAAGATGGAGGCCGCCCGGCTCGCGATGTCCAGGTGGCCATTCGTCACCGGATCGAACCGTCCCGCGTACAGGGCAACCGTCATGCGTCCTCGTCCTCTTCCAGAGCGGCGGAGCGATAGATGGCCACCGCGCCCGCACCCTGCCGGCGGTCTCGCCAGAGCGTCAGCCCCGCCAGGTGCTCCGGCGGTTCCGTCCGTGCATCGTGTTCGACCACGATCACGGCATGCTCGGCGAGGACGTCCGACACCGCGGACTCGATGGCGCCCCATGGGGCGGCGCCATCATACGGGGGATCGGCCAGTATCAGCGTGTACCGCTCCCCCGGCGCAGCGCGCCAGCGCTCCACCTTTCCAACCACCACCCGGCCGCGGTCCGTGAAGCGGACGTGGGCGAGGTTCTCGCGGATCACCGCCGCCGCGCGGGCGTCCGCCTCCACGAACGTCGCCGTCCCATCGCCGCGCGAGAGTGCCTCGATGCCGAGCGCCCCGCTCCCCGCGTACAGGTCAAGGACCGCGGAGAAGTCGGCGCCAGCCGACTCGAGCATCGCGAAGAGCGCCTCGCGCAGCCGCCCGGCGGTCGGGCGTGTCGTCTCCGCGCGCGGCCGCGTAAAAAGCAGGCCCCGCGCCCGCCCCGCGAGAAACCGGAGCCCGCCCCCCGCCCCAGTCGGCACGTGGGGCGAGTCGTTTCCCGCCCGGCCCGCCCGGCCGGGGGGGGCC
>BTUI01000010.1:0-119889 GCA_045863195.1 Chloroflexota bacterium | reverse complement strand
GCCCCCCTCTCCCGGTGGGAGAGGGGGATGCATGTCATGGGGGTTCCACCCCCATGACGGCTCCGCCCCCGGTCGCTGCCGCGACGGGCCGGACGCGGCTGAGCCTGGTCCGCGAGGCCTCCACGCCCCGCCTGACCACGGACACGCCCACGCCCGACTGCGCTGAGCACGAGCCGCAGCGCTTCGCCTCGACCGGTGGGCACGCCCCGCCCGACCTCGGGCCGGCGGCACGCCTCGGAGTGCCGAGCGTTAGCGCTTCGCGACGGGGACGAAGGCGCGGTCACCGGAGCCGGTGTAGACCTGCGCCGGGCGGAAGATGCGGTTGCCGGAGTCCCACTGCTCGCGCATGTTCACCATCCAGCCAGCCGTGCGGGAGGCAGCGAAGACCGGCGTGAAGAAGTCGATCGGGATGCCGATCGCCGCGAACACGCAGCCCGAGAACAGGTCGACGTTCGGGAAGAGGCCGCGGTCGCCGAGGCGGTCCGTGGCGACCTTCTCCACTGTGAGCGCGATCTGGTAGAGGTCATGCTCCTTCGTGCCGGGCTTGATGACCTCGGCGGCGAGCACCTGGATGACCTTCGAGCGCGGGTCCTTCACGTGGTACACGCGGTGGCCGAAGCCCGGGATCTTGTACTTGTCGTCCAGCAGTCGCTCGATCTTCGGCTCGGCGCTGGCCGGGTCGCCGATCTCCAGGAACAGGCGCAGCGAGTGCTCGTTCGCGCCGCCGTGAGCCGGGCCGGAGAGGGCGCCGATAGCGGCGGAGACCACCGCCTCCGGCTCCGCCTTGGTGGAGGTGACCACGCGCGTGGTGAACGTGGAGGCGTTCCCCGCGGAGTGGTCCGCCTGGAGGATGAGCAGCGCCTGCATCACCCGGAGGTGCTCCGGGGAGGGCGTCTTGCCGGTGATCATGCGGAGCATCATCTCCGCGTGCGACTCGCCCGGCTTCGGCCCGGTGTAGGGGCGGCCGGCGGCGGCCTCGGCGATGACGCCGACCAGGTGGCCGACCTTCGCGACGAGGGCGATGCCGCGCTTGGTGGTGGTGTCCACCTTCAGTTCGAAGTTGTTGTCGCGCGGGCCCAGCGCGGCCACGGCCGCCTGCAGCGCGAACATCGGGTGGGTCAGCTTCGCCGCGGAGCGGGCGAACTCGATCTGCTCCGGCGTCAGCGCGCGGTCGGCCTCGAGCTGGCGGGTGATCTCGTCGATGCGGGCCTGCGACGGCAGTTCGCCGTCATAGAGCAGGGCCACGACTTCCTCGAAGGAGACGCCCGGCTGCGTCAGTTCTTCGATGGAGTAGCCGCGGTAGCTGAGTCGCCCGGCCTGGCCGTTGACCAGCGAAATCGCGGATTCGGCAATGGGAACGCCTTCCAGGCCGGGTACCAGCTTGGGGGTGTCCGTCGTCATCGTTTCGTCCCATCTTGCTGTCCGCGGCGTCCGGCTGACCGCCGTCCCGCAGACCCCCTCTGGGTCACTGACGAAGTCGGTTCCGGCTGTGGCATCCGCCCGGGGCGGAGTAGCCGGATCAGGGCTTGCGCCCTGTGCGTGAGCATAGCACCCCCGCCATAGGCCTTTGCGAAGACCGTGTTACGGCCGCTATCCCTTCGCACCGCCGGTCTGGAGGTTGGCGCTAATGAAGTCCATCAGGAGGTCGTATACCTCGTCCGGATGCTCCTTCAGGCTGTGGGTGCCACCCGGCAGGATGACCAGCCGTTTCGGATCCTTCGCCCGCTCAAACACATCTTCCGAGGCAGCCTTGTCCAGCACCTCGTCCTTCGATCCGTGGATGAGGAGCAGCGGCTTGCCCAGTTGCTCCACCTCGAACGTCCCGAAGCGCTGCGTGGACATGGAGCAGACCGCCGTCGCCATCGGCGACATCTCCGCGGCCTTGATCGCGATCGCGCCGCCGAAGGAGTGGCCGACGAGCACCACCTGCTGCGCGCCGATGCCCTTGAGGAAGGAGCAGGCGCCCAGCGTGTCCGCCAGGCACTCCTCCCACTCCCCGGCGTCCCGATAGCGGACGCGGACGGAGGTGATCCCGCGCGGCACGAGCATGTGCCCGGCGCGCACGTACACCTCGTTTGCGGGGCCGGTCGAGCCGCCCCCGGCGCCGCCGAGGAACACGGCGACGCCGGTGCTCCCCTCCGCGACGGTCATGTCGAGCGTGATGGTGCCGCGCGTGGTGTCGAGTTCGACCTCGACCTCGCCCTCCCGGTCCGGCGACTGGCGGGCGCGGACGCCCTTGATGGAGAGGGTGATCTCCTCGTCCTCGCCGCCATCGTCGCCATCACCGCGGCCGCCGTCGTCCGGGGGACGGGGCGTCCCGGCACCGTTGCCGTTGTCGCGGGGGAGACCGAATCGAGAAGGGCCGTTCGTCATGGGCGCGGAGAGTAGCAGACCGCCGGGACGCCGTCGCGCGGGGGTTAGCCCCGCGCGGGCGGCGCCTGGCGGTGCCAGTCCGTGACCTGCTCGAACCCGTGGGCCGCGCCGAGGAGCGTGGACTCGTCGAACATGCGCCCGATCAACTGGAGGCCGACGGGCAGGCCGTCCGCAAAGCCACACGGGATGCTCAGGCCGGGGTTCCCGGCAATGTTCACGGGGATCGTGTAGAGGTCGTTCAGGTACATCGCGAGCGGATCGTCGAGCTTCTCGGCGAGACGGAACGCCACGTTCGGGCTGGTCGGCCCGAGGATGACGTCCACCTGCTCCAGCGCCGCGTCGAACTCGCGGCGGATCAGCGTCCGCACCTTCTGCGCCTTCAGGTAGTAGGCGTCGTAGTAGCCGGCGGAGAGCGCGTAGGTGCCGAGCATGATGCGCCGCTTCACCTCCGCGCCGAAGCCACGGCCGCGCGTCTGCGACATCTCGTCCTCGGCGTTGCGGCCCTCCTTGAAGGAGAAGCCGTACTTCACGCCGTCGTACCGGGCGAGGTTCGCGGACGCCTCGGAGGGGGCGATGATGTAGTAGACGGTGAGGCCCGCCTGCGCCGTGGGCAGCGCGATGTCGCGGTTGATGATCGCGCCGTTCGCCGCCATCACGTCGATCGCGCGCTCCAGCGCCTCCCGCACGCCATCCTCGATGCCGGCGCCGAAGAAGTCGCCGGGCACACCCACGCGCAGGCCGTCCAGCCCGCGCGGGAAGCGCTCCGTGAAGTCCGGCACCGGCACCGGCGCGCTCGTCGAGTCCATCGGGTCGTGGCCGGCGACGGCGCTCAGGAGCGCGGCGGCGTCCTCCGCGTCCCGGGAGAACGGCCCCACCTGGTCGAGCGACGAGGCGAACGCGACCACACCCCAGCGGGAGACGCGGCCGTAGGTCGGCTTCAGCCCCAGGATGCCGCAGAGCGCCGCCGGCTGCCGGATGCTGCCGCCGGTGTCGGTGCCGAGCGAGATCGGGATCCCTCGGGAAGCGACGGTGGCGGCGGAGCCGCCGGAGGAGCCGCCCGGCACGCGCTCCAGGTCCCACGGGTTCTTCGTCGGGCCGAAGGCGGAGTGCTCCGTGGAGGAGCCCATGGCGAACTCGTCCAGGTTCGTCTTGCCGATGGTGACCGCGCCGGCCTCGGCCAGCCGCTGCACGACCGTGCAGTCGTAGGGCGGGATGAACTCACCGAGCATCCGGGAGGCGGCGGTGGTGCGGACGCCCTTCGTGGCGAGCAGGTCCTTCACGCCGACCGGGATGCCGGTGAGCGGGCCGGCGTTGCCGGCCTTCAGGCGCGCGTCCGCGGCGTCCGCCTGGGCGAGCGCCAGGTCGTCCGTGACGGTGATGTAGGCGTTGAGCGCGGGCTCCTGCGCGCGGACGCGCGCCAGCGTCGCCTCGGCGAGGGCGCGCGCGGTGTACTCGCCGGCGCGCAGGGCGGCGGCGTGCTCGTGGGCGGAGCGGTCGAGGTCGATGTTCGCCATTACTCCAGCACCGCCCGCACGCGGAGGTAGCCGTCTTCCATGCGGGGCGCATTCAGCGCCAGGTCCTCCCGGGGCATGGAGGGTGCCACCACGTCCGGCCGCTCCACGTTGTGGAGGTCCAGCGACTGTGCGGTGGGCGGTACGTCCGTGGTGTCGATCTCCTTCAGCGCCTCGAAATGCTCGAGGATCGCGGAGAGTTGCAGGCGGTAGCGCTCGGTCTCCTCGTCGGAGAGCGCGAGTCGGGCCAGGGTTGCGATGTGACGGACCTCGTCCGGCGTCAGTGCCATGCGTACTCCTCGCCCGGTCCGCGGTGCGCCGGCCGACGCGGGGACATGGGTAACGGGTCGACCAACAGGGGTAGAGGGCTATTCTAGAAGTCGCTCCCCCCACCGGGCCAGAGGACCTACGATGGAGGTGCTTCCTCCACGGATGGCCTGCGGGCCGGAGCCACCAAGAGCCGGGCGGGCGCCTGGAGCCGTGATGACTGAATCCCCCGCCGTGCCGCCGTCCCCGGCGTCACGGCCCGGCCCGGAGCAGCCGGACGCCGCACGCCTGGGCAACCCCTCCTTCGTCTGGCGATCGGGCCAGGAGCGACGCCTCGCGCTCATCGAGCGTTATGTCTCATTGGAAGGCCGCCGCGTCCTCGACCTCGGCTGCGGCCTCGGCGAGTACGTGCGTGCGTTCGCGCGGCGCGGGGCGATGGCGCTGGGCAGCGACATCGCGCACAACCGGCTGGCGGAGGCACGCGAGCGCGTCACGAAGACGGGCACGGACGGCGTGCAGGGCTTCTTCGCCGCCGCCGGTGAGGCGCTCCCCTTCCGGGACGCCAGCCTGGACGTCATCGTCCTGAACGAGGTCATCGAGCACGTCGCGGACGACCGCGCGACGCTCGCGGAGATCGCGCGCGTCCTCCGCCCCGGCGGGACGTGCATCCTCTACGCGCCGAACCGGCTGTACCCCTTCGAGACGCACGGCATCTACCTGCGCGGCAGGTACATCTTCGGCAACATCCCGCTGGTGAACTGGCTGCCGGACCGCCTGCGCCACCGGCTGGTGCCGCACGCACGCGCCTACCGTCACGGTGACTGGCGACGCCTGATCGCTGGCCAGCCGCTCCGCATCGTGGACCACACCTACGTGTATCCCGGCTTCGACAACATCGAGGCGCGGAGCCGCGTGCTGGCGAAGGCGGTGCGTGCGTTCTGCTACTGGGCGGAGCACAACCCGCTGCGGCGCTTCGGCCTCTCGCACCTCGTGGTGCTGCGCCGCGAGGAGCCGCGAGCGTGAGCGCCTCCCGCGTCGCGATGCGCCGGCGCTGGCGTCGCCGCCACGAACCGCGTGGCGGGCGCGGGCGGCTGGTGTTCGGCATCGTCGGAGTGCTGCTCCTGCTGGTGGTGACGGGCGTGGGGGTCGCGGGGGCCGGCGCGGTCTTTGGCATGGCCCAGTACAACGCGATCGCGGACGACGTGATCCCGGCGGAGGAACTGATCGCGCGCTTCTCGCGCGGTGGCGCGCGGATCTACGACCGCAACGGCGTGCTGATGTACGAGTTCGTGGACGAACTCGGAGGCCTGCGCCGGCCGGTGCCGCTCGACGAGATCTCGCAGGCGATGAAGGACGCGACGATCGCCGTTGAAGACCCGTCGTTCTACGAGAACAACGGCATCAACTGGCGCGGCACGATCCGCGCGGGCGTGGAGAACTTCGCGCCGTTCCTGATCGGTGGCGAGGGCTTCCTGGAGGGCTCCGGCGGCTCCTCGATCACGCAGCAGCTCGCGCGCAACGTCTACATGGACCGCGCCGAGCGCGAGGAACGGTCGATCGCCCGCAAGTTGAAGGAGATGGTGATCGCCGTCGAACTGACGGAGAAGTACCCGAAGGACCAGATCCTGGAGTGGTACCTGAACTCCATCGCCTACGGCGGCATCTACACCGGCATCCAGGCAGCAGCGGAGGGCTACTTCGGCAAGCCCGCCAGCCAGCTCACGCTGGCGGAAGCCTCCATGCTCGCTGGCATCCCCCAGTCACCGGCGGTCTACAACCCGTTCAGCCCGGCCAACCTGGACCCGAGCACCGGACGCCTCTCGCCGACCAGCCTGACCAAGGCCCGGCAGGCGGAGGTCCTGGACTTCATGGTGCGGCGCGGCGTCATCTCGGAGGGCGAGGCGGATCGCGCGCTCGCGACGCCGCTCGTCTTCCGCCAGAGCCGCTTTGACATCGAGGCACCGCACTTCGTGCTCGGCCGGGTCGCGGACGAGATCACCGCCCGCTTCGGCGAGCGCGCCCTGTACGAGCAGGGGCTCGAGGTGGTCACCACGATCGACCTCGAACTCCAGCACATGGCCGAGGAAATCGTCGAGACCTACGTCACTGACTTCGGCGAGCAGGCGAACCTGTTCAACGGCGCCTTCGTCGCGATCGACCCGAACACCGGGCAGTTGCTCGTCTACCTCGGGAGCCGGGACTACTTCCGCGACGACATCGAGGGGCGCAACGACAACGCGGTGGCGCTGAACTCGCCGGGGTCCACGCTCAAGCCGTTCACGTTCATGACGGCGTTCATGAAGGGCTGGGGGACTGGCGCCGGCATCATCGACGCGCCGTTCGAGATCGTGGACTTCTCGACAGGCGACTCGTTCGCGCCGCGCAACCCGATCCAGGGGTTCCAGGGCCCCATGACCGCGGCCAGCGCGCTGGGCAACTCACTCAACATCACCGCGATCAAGGCGATCATCTACGCGGGCGTGCCGGAGACGATCAACACGCTCAAGCGCGTCGGCTACACCACGCTCGATAACCCGCTGGGGTACGGCCCGGCGCTCACGACCGGCGGCGGCGAGATCACGCTGCTCGACCAGGTGATCGGGTATTCGGTCCTCGCGACGAACGGCGTCATGCGCGGGCAGGAGCCGCTGGTGACTCCCGCCCTCGACCCCGGCGAGCGCACGCTGGAGCCGATCGCGCTGTTGAAGGTGACCGATCCGGACGGCGACGTCCTGTACGAGTACACCGAGTCGCTGGAGCGCCAGGTGATCGCGCCGGAGTACGCCTACCTCGTCACCTCCGTCCTCTCGGACGGCCGGAACCAGTGCATCACCTACGGCGCGTGCGGCGCGCTCGCCCTGCCGAACGGGTACCCCTCCGCCGCCAAGACCGGCACGAGCGAGCCGTTCGAGGACTCCCGTGAGATCGGTGAGACGTGGACGCTGGGCTACACGCCGGAGCTCGTGGCGGGTGTGTGGGCGGGCAACGCGGACAACGCGCCGATCGTCGGCATCACCTCCACCTCCGTCTCCCTGCGGGCGTGGAAGGACTTCATGGTGCGCGCGCTGGAGTACCTGGAGGCGCCACGCACCACCTTCACCCGCCCGCCCGGCGTGGTGGAGCGCGAGGTCTGCTGGCCCTCCGGCATGCTCCCGACCGACCTCTGCCCGGCGATGAACCGGTACAAGAGCCTCTACGCCGCCGAGGTCATCCCCGGCGACGAGGAGCAACTGGCGGCGCTGCAGGACTCCTGGTGGCAGGAGATCCCGATCGACACCCGCACCGGGCTGCGCGCTACGCCGCTGACCCCCGCGCAGTTCGTCCGCAACGAGGTGCGCCTGGCCTTCCCGAAGGAGGAGGTCGAGAAGTGGGACGGTCTGCTGGAGTGGGCCGCGCGCTTCGGCGTGAGCTCGCTGCTCGCGCCGCCCGAGGAAGAGACGCCCGGCCCGCTGGTCGTCCGCGTGGACACGCCCGCCCCGTCCGGGACGGTCGCGGGGGTACTCGAGATCCGCGGGCGGGCGGCCTCGGACGACTTCGTACGCTTCACGGTGGAGTGGGGCCGCGGCTCCGCGCCCAGCTCCTGGGTGCGTCTGAACGCCTCGATCGCCCCGGTCACCAACGGGCTGCTGGGGACATGGGACACGCTCTCCGTGCCCAACGGGGAGTACAGCATCCGCGTGTCGCTGCTGGACCGCAGCCTGGGCCAGCGCTCCTACACGATCCCCGTGCGCGTGGACAACGGCCTCCTCGCGCCGGTCGATGATTCGGCGCCGGTGGTGATCATCAGCAACCCGCTCGCGAACTCGCAGGTGTCCGGCCGGTTCACGGTCCACGGGACGGCCGCCTCCCCGGGCGCCGTCCAGGTGCGGCTGGAGGTCGCCCCCGGCGTGAACCCCGGCTCGTTCAGCCCGGTCGGCACGACCGCCGGCTCGGTCATCGCGGGACCGATCGGTACCTGGGACAGCACCGCCGTGCCGGACGGGCCGTACACGCTGCGCGTGGTGGTCGTGGACCAGTTCTTCGGCGACACGGCCGCCGAGGTGCTGGTGTTCGTCAAGAACGAGACGGAACCGGACTAGCCGCCCGGCCGGGCGATTGTTCGCGGCGTGATCATTGATCTCAGCCGCGGACGCGGGATGATCGAAGCCATGGCAGGGACGACCGACTCCGCCACGCAGGCGCCCCAGCGCGCCGAGGCCCTCCAGGAGGCCTGCGGGCAGCGCGTCGGCGACCGCCGGGTGCGCGTCCCGCGCAAGGAGCGCAGCGCGGCCGCCCGCCTGAGCGCCGCCCTCCGCCGCATCATCGCCCGCTAGCCCTCGCCGCCGACCTCCCGGTACAGCGTCTCCACGTCCTCGCGGGAGCCGATGCCGCGCACCCGCTCGAGGAACTGCGCGAGGCTGTCCGAGCGCGCGCGTACCTCCCGCAGCTGCGCGCCGATCGGATCCACGGCGTCCGGCCGGGCCGCGTACGTGCCGAACCACGCGAAGTACGCCTGGTTGACCCGCCGGATGCGGACGTCGGCGTCCCACAGTTCCAGGCGGACCGCCTCCATCCGCGCCTCCGCCTCCTCCACGCGGCCGTCCGCGAGCAGCGCGTCGACCTCCACGCGCAGGTCGCGGAGGACGGCGTCCCGGTCGATGGCCGGCGTGGGGGTGGCCGCGGCCGGCGGCGCGACGGTGGGGTCGCCCCACCGTTCGATGACAATCGCGGCGACCTCCTCGCCCACGATGTCGGCGACCGTCTCGTTCACGGTGCGCAGGTCGTTCGACCCGAAGTAGCGCAGGCCCAGCGGGTAGAACGTCAGGTAGTGGTGGACCCACTCGTGCGCCGCCGTCTCGACCGTCGCGGCGTACGAGGCGCCACCGACGACGATCGCGGGGTAGGTCGCGACGCCCCCGGAGCCGACGACGAGCGCCGACACGCCCGCGTCGCCCGCCTCCGTGGATGCCTCGATCGCCTCGGCGTCGGCCAGCATCAGGTCGGGGCGCAGGAGGTCGGCGCGCTCGCGGCGGATCTCGCTGCGCGGCGAGACCACGAGGACGCGCGGCGGCGCGGCGAGTTCGATGCTCACGGGCGGCATCGCCGTACCGGGCAGGCGCAGCCGCGCGTGGACGCCGAGGTCGCGGAGCACCGCGTCGATGCGCGCCTCGATCAGCCGCTCGACGGCGTTCTCCATCGCGCGGCGGTCCTCGGCGGTGGCGTCGGCGGCGAAGTAGCGCCGCAGCGCCTCGTCCGCGTCGGGCTCGCTGCGGAACGGCGCGCCGATGCGTGCCGCCGCCTTCGCGGGGGCGGTGTCGATCTGCCAGCGCAGGAGGTCGAAGCGGTCGCCCGCCACCCGGTCGCGCACCGCGACCGCTCCGACGACGAGCGCGACGGCCACGGCGGCGGCGCCGAGGGCGGCGAGGGCGCGTGCGCGGGTCATCGGTGCGTCCATCCTCGAACACGGCGGGGGCGGGCGATCCCAGTGTGCGCGATATGATCCCCTCGATGCCATCCGCAACGCCATCCACGACGCCATCCGCGACCCCACCGACGGGGCTGGCCCTGCCCGCCACCACGGCGGACCGCGCCGACGGCGCGCTGACGGCGCGCGCGAACGCCCTCGCGTTTGACCTGCTCGCGATGGCGGTCGCGACCTCGGTGGGCGGGATGCTGGCGCTCGGCTGGATCGTCGTCCGCACCGGCGGCGGCACCGACCCCAGCGCCGGCGACTCCGCGCTCGCATTCGCGCTGTTGATGGCGGGCCTGCCCGCCTGGTACGGCCTCGCCGCGTTCGACCTCGTCCGAGGTGGCTCGACGCCGGGCCTGCGGCGCTCCGGCTTCCGCGTCGAGGGCGGCCCGGCCCGCCGCCTCCTCTCGTTCGCGCTGGCGCCGACGGCGCTACCCGGCTGGGGCTGGCTGACGGCGGTCGCGGCGATTTCGACCGTCTACCCGCTGGCGCTGTTGCTCGCCTCCATGACGGTGCTGGTCGCGACCGCCTCGGTCGCCTCGGTCGCGCTCGTCCTGGCCGGGCGCACCGCCCTCCACGAACTCGCGACCGGCACGAAGGTGGTGCGCGCATGACCGACGAGCCGCGCGAGCGCATCGACCCCGTGGAGGAGCCGGACGACACGCCCGCGCCGGTCGTGACCGACTCCGGCGTGTACGGCACGCCCGCACCGCGCGTCACCCTGCGCGACCTCGAACAGACCCGCTACCGGGGCTCCGCGACGTGGCTGACGGCGGCCGTGACCGTCTTCGCCATCGCCGCCGCGGTGTGGCTGATGGCGTTCACGACTACCCAGGTGACCAGCCCCTCCGTCGCCGGCGCGCTCATCGGGCGGGGGATCGAGGCGATCACCGGGCTGGAGGCGCACCTGGTGATCCACGAGCGCGAGATCCGCATCGCCGCCGCTGCCGCGCCCGGCGCGGACGCCCCCGTCGCCGTCCCCGGCTTCGAGGTGCGCGGCGCCTCGCTCACCCGCGCGCAGGTGGAGGCGGGCGGCCCGGCGGAGTGGCACGCCGCCTTGCTGGACGCGGCCGCCGAGGCGGTCCGCCGCGACGGCATCGACGCGTTCGCGATCGGCGACCACGCGACGGGCGGCGGCTGGTTCAGCAACGCCGGCGGCGCGCGCCTGGTGATGCACGTGCTCTCGGACAGCAACCACGGCGTGGCGGTGACGCTCTCGTGGGCTGCCGGTATCGCCGCGGTCGCCTTCGGTGCGCTCGTCCTGTACGGCGGGCACGGGGTGGGGCGGCTGCAGGCGCTCGGCGTGGGGCTGGTGCTGGCGGCGGTGCCGGTGGGCGTGACGGGCCTGCTGAGCGTGCTGCTGATCGGCTTCGCCGGCAGCGACGGCTCCCCGCTCGCCGAGACCGTCTCCGGCATGGCCGGCGAGGTCGCCCGCGCCCCGCTCCGGAACGCCTCCACGCTCGGCTTCCTCGGCCTCGCCATCGCCGTCCCGGCGCTCCTCGCGCGCCTCGTCCTCGACCGCATGCCGCCCGAGGCGCCCGCCGGCAGCGAACTGGCGTGACCTTCCGCCTGCGAGGGCGCAGCACGATTAGCACGCATTTGCATCCCACCGATTGGAAGGATCGAAATCATGCCCCAGCATGAACACTGCTTCGAGTTCACGGAGGACGCGGAGGTACTGGCGAGAGTTGCCCGTGATCTCGATTGGCCGCTCGACGCGGATGAGGCCATCCATCGGGTTCAACGATGTACCGAATGTGGAGAGTTGAACCGAGTGGCCTGGTTTAGCCGAGATGGTGGGGATTACGTCCCGGGATGGCTGATCCGTCGGCTACGGGACTATGTGCGCTCACGACATCGATGAATCCGGCCGCAGCCGGGCGGGCACGGCATCTTGATCGCTCGGTGGCAAGTCGGCCGCCGTCGCTTGGTCGGATGCCGAGCGAGTCAGTCGTTGGGGCAAGCCTCTGGCCGGTCACGGTAGCCGACCACGCGTGCAGTACACTCAACGTCCTGTCCCACTACCCGCCACCAGCGGTGCCCAGAGGCAGACTAGTGACCTGGTTGGGCGAGAGCATTCAGCAGGCGGTTGCGATATTTTCGAGCTTCGAAAATGTTATATCCACCTAGAATCGAGAATAACCCTCGATTTTGATGCTTCTTCAACTCCGCATCGTGAATTCGAAATTCGATCTCAAGCATTTCCCAAAGTACAACCGGCAATTCTCGACCGCGACCATCCTCGATTTCTTGGAGTGCAAACCTCGCATTTCTACGCAGGATCGCAAGGGTTTCACCCGGCTCAGCGCTGACAGAGTTCAAAGTGGAGCCGTATCGAGCCTCGGCAAGCGGGTCAGATGCCCGCATGAGGATCGTGATTATCGGCCTCCATGTCTCCTCCCACCCATCATCACGTGACGGCATGCCTCTCCCCCAATCGAACACTCATCGCTGGGAGTGCCCGGGATGAGTCTAACCTCATCGCGTCCGGCGAATCGCCAGCCGCATCGACTGCCGGAGAGCGAAACGTTCAACTCCCTGCGACTCGAATCGAGAGGCTGCCGGGGTGCCGCAGTCCGAGCCGAACTGGGGCTGGGTTCAGCTCATTCAGCCTCAAGTACCCTGCTGCGCATGCCTGCCAGCAGCTGGCCCCTTTTGACGAACCCCGTGTGAGGGAGCCCGTTACGCAGCGGGAATTTGGCAGCGACCTCCCTCCTCCCTCCCCCCAGCGTTGACGCTGATCGGCCGCGCGGATAGCGTCCGAGCGGGCGCCTCCGGGGCGCCCGAGCACCCTGATCCCCGTACACTGGACGCCTCGCGGCGAGCACCCGCCTGGAGAGTCGCATGCTCCGCAGCCCCAAGGACTTCTTCCGCCCGCTGGCCATTGGCGCGCCCGAGCCGTGGCGCGAGATCCCGGCCACGCCCAGCCGGATGATCCACTTCCTCAGCGCCGCCAACCCGAAGATGACCGCCCGCGTGCCGGAGATGCTCCAGCAGGTGGACGTGCTCCTGGGCAACATGGAGGACGCCGTCCCCGTCGCCGACAAGGAAGCGGCGCGCGAGGGCTTCATCCAGGTGGTGAAGGACAACGACTTCGGCGACGTGGGCTGCTGGGTGCGCGTGAACGCGCTGGACTCCCCGTGGTTCCTGGACGACATCACCCGCCTGGTCTCCGAGATCGGCGACCGCCTGGACGTGGTGATGCTGCCGAAGGTGCTGGGCGCGCAGGACATCCACTACATCGACCGGCTGCTCGCGCAGCTGGAGGCGCGCGCCGGCGTGAAGCGCCCGATCATGGTGCACGCGATCCTCGAGACGGGCGGAGGCGTCGCCCAGGTGGAGGAGATCGCGCTCGCCAGCCCGCGCATGCAGGGCATGTCGTTCGGGCCGGCGGACCTGGCGGCCTCGCGGCGGATGAAGACCACGCGCGTGGGCGGCGGGCACCCGTCCTACCTCGTGCGGACGGACCCGGACCCGGCGAACCCGGAGGCGGCGCGCCTGACGGCGCAGCAGGACCCGTGGCACTACTCGATCGCGCGGATGGTGGACGCGTGCGTGAACGCGGGCATCTACCCGTACTACGGCCCCTTCGGCGACATTGCCGACCCGGTGGGCTGCGAGGACCAGTTCCGCGCGGCGTTCCTGCTGGGCTGCGTGGGAGCGTGGTCGCTGCACCCGAGCCAGGTGGAGATCGCGCGTCGGGTGTTCTCCCCGGACCCCAACGAGGTGAAGTTCGCGAAGCGCATCCTGGACGCGATGCCGGACGGTTCCGGCGTGGTGATGCTGGATGGCAAGATGCAGGACGACGCGACGTGGAAGCAGGCGAAGGTCATCTGGGACCTGGCCGTGATGATCGCGAAGCGCGACCCGCAGATGGCCGCCGCCTACGGCATCGAGGGGTAACGACCTCCCGAGGGCGTTTCGTGGGCCCGCAGCGGCCCTCACGGGCCGCCCTCACCCGCACTGCCGGCATCCCGGCTACGCCGGGGGGCCCCTCTCCCCATGGGAGAGGGGATGAGATGTGATGGGGGTTCCACCCCCATCACGGCTTCGCCCCCGGGGAGCGCGAGTACTAGCGTCTCGCGAAGGCCGGGGAACCGGGCGCGCTTTGGCGCCGCGGAGCCGGACGATGGGCGGGACGCGTTCGTCGCCGGGTGAGGCGAGGTTCAGCCTCGCGTACGGCTGGCGAGAACGGGCGGCACGCTGTTCGCCGGGGCACCCGAACGACGCGAGCCGCAGCCGGCAGGGCGAAAGTTCGGCCTCGGACGGCAGACAGGAACGGGCGTCTCGTCCAGAATGCGATGATGCGCCTCCGCCTCCGGGCAGGCGCGTGAGTCAGCAGCCCGCGGACGCCCTCGGAGGGTGGACGCGGTGACGCGGTAAGGAACGCCGATGCGGTTCTACGAGTACGAGTCGAAGCGGATCCTGGCGAAGGCCGGCATCCCGCTGCCGAAGAGCCACTTCTGCACCACGGCGGAGCAGGCACGCGAGGCGGCCGCGACGATCGGCGGCCCGGTCGTCGTGAAGTCGCAGGTGCTCTCGGGCGGCCGCATGAAGGCCGGCGGCGTGAAGTTCGCCGACACCCCGGACGAGGCGGCGAAGCACGCCGCCGACATCCTGGTGCTGCCGATCAAGGACCTCCTGCCGGTCGGCGTCCTCGTCGAAGAGAAGCAGCAGGTCGTGCAGGAGTACTACGCCGCCGTCACCTACGACGGACGCGCGAAGCGCCCCGTGATCATCTTCTCGGACATGGGCGGCATCGACATCGAGGAGGTCGCGGAGCAGCACCCGGAGCACCTCTCGCGGACGCACTTCTCCGCGCTGCGGCCGTTCTCAGACTACATCGCGAAGACCGCGGTGGCCGGGGTGGGCATCACCGGCAACGACCTGACGGCGCTCACGCGCATCGTCTCCGGCCTCACGCGGCTGTTCCTGGACCGGGACATGACGCTGGCCGAGATCAACCCGATCGGCAAGCTGGCGGACGGGCGCATCATCGCGCTGGACTGCCACGCGGACATGGAGCAGGAGGCGCAGCGCGCCCACCTGGACCTGCTGAAGGACCTGGGCCTCGTCGGCGACGAGAAGCGCCAGGCGCGCCCGCCGACCGACTTCGAGATGGAGGCGGAACGCATCGACGGCGCGGACCCGCGCGGCGTGGCGGGCAACCTCACGGAGTTCGATGGCGACCTGGGGCTGATCATCGGCGCCGGCGGCGGATCGCTGACGCTGTTCGACGCGGTGCGCGCCGCGGGCGGCAAGCCCGCGAACTACTGCGAGATCGGCGGTAACCCCTCCGTCTCCAAGGCGGCGAACCTGACGAAGTTGATCGTCTCCCGCCCGAACGTGAAGAAGATCGCGGTGATGATGAACGTGGTGTCCAACACCCGCGTGGACATCGTCGCGCGCGGGGTGGTGAAGGGGTGCATCGAGGCGGGGTTCAACCCGGCCGACAAGATCGCGCTCTTCCGCATCCCCGGGTCGTGGGAGGGCGAGGGCTTCGCCATCCTCGAGAAGTACGGCGTCCCGTACGTCGACCGGACGGTCTCCATGGACGAGGCCGCCCGGATCGCCGTCGAGAACATGAAGAAGGCGTAGCCCGATGAGCATTCTGGTCGACGAGAACACGACCTTCATCATCCAGGGCATCACCGGCCGCGAGGCCGTGACGATGGCCCGCGAATGCCTGGACTACGGCGCGAAACTCCTCGGCGGCGTCACCCCCGGCCGCAAGGGCCGCCAGGTGCACGGCCTGCCGGTGGAGGACACCGTGCGCGCCTTCACGGAGTCGCAGCGCGTGGACGCCGCCGTGGTCTCCGTGCCGCCCGTGGGCGCGGCGGACGCGGTCTTCGAGGCGATCGACGCCGGCATCCCGCTGGTGGTGGTGGTCACGGAGCGCATCCCGCGCAAGCAGGTGGCGCAGTTCGTGGAGTACGCGCAGTTGCGCGGCACGCGGATCATCGGCCCCAACTGCCTGGGCGTGATCTCGCCGGGCAAGACGCGCGTCGGCGGCATCGGCGGCTCCGCCGAGGCGACGCAGCGGGCGTTCAAGCCGGGCAAGGTGGGCGTGATGTCGCGTTCCGGCGGCATGACGGTGGAGATCGCGAACTCGCTCTCGGAGGCGGGCCTGGGCGTCTCCACCGCCGTCAGCATCGGCGGCGACGCGATCATCGGCAGCACGTACGCGGAACTGATGCCGCTCTTCGACGCCGACCCGCAGACGGAGGCGATCGCGATCTACTCGGAGCCCGGTGGGCGCGCCGAGTACGAACTGGCGGACTACATGAAGCGCTCCGGCTCCAAGAAGCCGATCGTGGCGTTCATGGCCGGCCGGTTCATGGACGAGATGCCGGGCATGCGCTTCGGCCACGCCGGCACGATCGTGGAGGGGCGCGCGGACACGGCGACCTCCAAGATCGCGAACCTCGCCGCGGCCGGCATCACCGTGGCGGACCGCATCGGCGACATCCCGCGGCTGATCCAGGAAGGGCTGGGGAAGTAACGATGGCCATGTTCATCCGTGTCGACATCGACCCCGCCGTCCAGGGCAACGCCGCGCTCTGCAAGTCGCTGGTGGAGGCCTGCCCCGTCGACATCTTCAAGTCGCCCTCGGAGGGCGCGATCGAGACGGTGGAGGCGAACCTGGACGAGTGCACGCTCTGCGACCTCTGCGTGCAGGCCGCGCCCGGCAAGGTGACCGTGGTGAAGCTCTACCGCGAGGCGTAACAGCCCCCGGCATTCACAACAGGACGGCCGTCGAGGAACCTCGGCGGCCGTCCCGTCATTTCTGGGACTTCTTGACTGGCAGGAGCGCCACGGCTCGCCCATGATGAGAGGAGAACCCACGCGGCCGAAGGGCCGCACGGCGAAAGGCGTCCGATGAACGGCAGCACCCTGATCAGCAACAGGCTGGCGGAGGCGATCTCTGAGCAGATCGGCCGTGAGTACCTCGCGTCGATCCAGTACCGGATGATCGCCGCCTACTTCGCACGCGAGGCGCTCCCCCAACTCGCGACGATGTTCGAACGCCAGGCCGACGAAGAGGCGGCGCACGCGGCGAAGTTCCTGCACTACGTCACGGAGGCCGGCGGCGTGGCCGCGATCCCCTCGATCGCGCAGGGGCAGGCGGACTTCGTGAACGTGGAGGAGGCCATCGCACTCGCGCTGTCGTCCGAACTCAACGTGACAAAGTGCATCAACGACCTCATGGATCTGGCGATTGAGGAGCGCGACCACCTGGCGCGAGGGTTGCTCCAGTGGTTCGTGGACGAACAGCTGGAGGAGGTCTCCCTGATGAGCGATCTGCTTCGCGTGGTGCAGCGCGCCGGGGACAACCTGAACTACGTGGAACAGTACGTCTCCGCACTGCCGGTCCCGCCGCCGACCGCTTAGCACGGACGCCAGAATCGATGGGCGCTGAGGGCCACCGGTGACGGTGGCCCTCAGCCGTCGGCGTCCACCTCAGCCTCGCTCTGACGCCACTCCGCGAGCAACGCCTCCGGCGAGCAGCCGAGCGCGCGCAGTTGCCGCTCGAACATCGCCCGCTCGCGCACGGCGTTGCCGGTGGCGTCCGCGTCGTACCGCCCGCTCACGTCCGAGGCGACGAGGTGGTAGCGCAGCCACGCCTGGAAGTAGGCGCGGCAGTCCTCGGTGTGCTCGTGCGCGGCCGTGCCGGGAGCGTCGTCGGACATCGTGCGGGCCTCCACGCCGATGCTACGGTGACGCCTCGACGCTCGCGAACGGACGAGGAGTCCCGATGGGCCACGAACTGGAGCGCGAGGAGCGCGACCACGCCGCGCACCGCCTGGCGGCGTACCTCCGCGCCGAGCGCGAGGAGGAGTGGAGCGACCTGGCCGTGGACCTGCTCCTCGCTGAGTTCGAGGAGCAGATCGCGCCGCTCTACTACAACCGCGGCATCGCGGACGCCCAGCGGTCGCTCGCCGACATCCACGAGCGGATCGAGGTGAACCTGGACGCCCTCAAGCGCCTCCCGCCGCCCTCGAGGCTCGGGCGACGATAGGCGGCGCCCTCCCCGGCTACGCCCCGGCGAGGAGCGAGCGGCCGATCACCTTCAGTTCGAGCGTGGGCTTCACCCCCTCGAAGATGGGCAGCACCAGCGCGTCCACGACGTAGCGGGCGATCGGGTCCTCCTCCGAGTAGCCCCAACCGCCGTGCAGCAGTTGCGCCTCGCGGGAGACCTCGCCGGCCACGTCGCAGGAGAGCAGCTTCGCCATGCTCGGCTCCGGCGCGCGCGTGTCGAAGTTGCGGGCAGAGGCGTACGTGGTCTGGCGGGAGGCGGCGATCAGCACCGCCATGCGGCCGATCTTGTACTGGGTGAGCTGGTACTCGGCGAGCGGCATCCCGAACTGCTTGCGCTGGGCGACGTACTGGCACGCCTTCTCCAGCGACGCCTGCGCGAGGCCGCACGCGCGGCCGCCCGTCTGCAGGCGGCCGGCGGCGAAGCCGCCCATCTGCAGGAAGAAGCCGTTGCCGACCCCGGCGTCGCCGCCGACCAGGTTGTCGTGGGGCACGAACACGTTGTCGATCGCGATGGTGAAGGAGTGCATCCCGCGGTAGCCCGGCGTGGGGTTCGCGGTGCCCTCCATCACGCCGCCCTCCGGCTGCTCGAAGCGCCAGTGGTGCCCCTCGAACGGCGGCTTCGGGATCATGAACAGGGAGAGGCCGCGGTTGCCGCTCTTCGGATCGGGGTTGGTGCGCGCGAGCAGCGCGAGGACGGTCGCGCGGCCGGAGAACGTGCTCCACGCCTTCGCGCCGTTGATGCGCCAGCCCTTCACGCCGTTGTGCTCGGCCGGCTCCGCCTTCGTCTGCAGCGAGGCGACGTCCGACCCGATGTCCGGCTCCGTCACCGCGATGGCGACGAGTTCCTCGCCGCGCGCGATGCGCGGGAGCCAGTGCTTCCGCTGCTCCTCGGTGCCGCCGGCGAGCAGCGCCTTCGTCAGGATCTCCGGGCGCGTCGAGAGCGACCCGGCAGCGGCGAGGGAGGCGGCGGAGAGCTCCTCCGTGATGATGATCATCGGCAGGTCGCCCATGCCGGTCCCGCCGTACTCCTCCGGGATGGAGGAGCCGAAGAAGCCCTGCGCGGAGAACTTCCGCAGCAGGTCGTCCGGCACCAGCAGGTCCTTGCGGTGGATCTCCTGCGCGATCGGCATGACCTCGGTCTTGCCGAAGTCACGCGCCATGTCGCGCGTGAGGGCGGCGACCTCGTCCTCCAGGTCGCAGTTGTTCTGGCCGCCGGTCGCGATCATCTCGCGGCCAATGGCGCGGATGCCCGCCTCGTCCAGGCCGGCGCGCACCAGCACGCGCAGCCCGGCCTCGTGCAGCGGGGCCACGTCCGCCTCGGTCAGGCCGAAGTCGTCCCAGGCCGCCTCCACCTGAGAGCGGAGCGCGTGCGTGACCTCCGCGGCGTACACATGCGCCATGCGCTCCTGCAGCGCGTCCGGCTTGCCGGCGGCCTGCAGTCGCTCCACGTACGCGACGAGGTCGCGCGCGGCGCGCACCTGCGTGGCGACGTAGGCGATGCGCTCCGTGTGCACCTGGTGGTCGTCGATCTTCGCGCCGCGCTCGGTGACCTCGGCGGCGCGCTTCACGGCGGCGTCCACGACGCGCTGGGCGGCATCCACGAGGGTGCGCGCGGCGACGGCGGGGGAAACGTCAGTGGTGGTCATTTGGTCGGTCCTTCGCTGCTGCCGCGCGTGTGGACGTGCTGGCTGGTTTGGTCTGCGGCTACGTCCGCCGGGGTACGAGCACGGTGTAGTCGAGGTCGAGCACCACGTTCGGGTGGTACCGCTCGCGGCCGCTGTCGTCGGCAACCTTGAACGGCTGGTCCTCCGTGAACGGGTCGGCGTTCTTCACGCCCACCAGCCGCAGGCGCAGCGCGCCCGCGTCCGGCCGCCCGAGGTCGATCGACTCGAGGACGTCGGTCCATGCAAACAGCGTATCGCCCGCGAACGTGGGGTTGCTGTGGGTGCCGCCGTTGAAGGCCAGGATGCGGATCGCGTTCTCCATGCCGTTGAAGGAAAGCGCGTGTGCCATGGAGATGATGTGGCCGCCGTAGATCACGCGCTTGCCGAAGCGGGTGCCCTTCAGCGCGTGGGCGTTGAAGTGCGCGCGGGCGATGTTCTGGTACAGGCGGGCCGCCATCTGCTGCTCCGCCTCCTCGATGGCGACGCCCTCCACGTGGTGGATGCGCTCGCCGGGGGCGTAGTCCTCCCAGAACCAGCGGCCGCCCGTGACGGCCGGGTCGAAGCGGGAGAGGTCCAGTTCCGCCGGGATGTGGAAGGCGGCGGGGTCCACCTGGGCGGGTGTCTTCGGCGCCTCGTCCACGCCGGTGAAGCCGGAGGTATCACGCTTGTTCATCAGCACCCACCGGATGAACGAGAGAACCTCTTCGCCGCGCTGGTTGCGGCCGACGGTGTGCACCCAGGTGACGCCCGTGTCGCCCGTGCTGGACTCGCGGCGGCCGATGACCTTGGTCGTGCTCGTGATCGTGTCGCCGGGGTAGGCGGGGACGCCGAAGCGCACGTCCGCATAGCCGAGGTTGGCGACGGCGTTGAGGGAGACGTCCGGGACGGACTTCCCGAACACGGTGTGGAAGAGCAGGAGGTCATGCACCAGTTCGCGGCGGAAGCCGAGCGACCGGGCGAACTCGGCATCACAGGAGAGCGGCTGCCGGGCGGCCGTCAGGGCGATGTACATCGCGGCGTCACCCTCGGTGATCGTCCGCGGCACCGCGTGGACGATCTCGCGCCCGGTGGTGAGGTCCTCGAAGTAGTTGCCGGTGTTGGCCTTGCCGGCGGCGTCCTGAACGGCCACGCGCACCCCCTCGCTGATCCCATTCTATGGAGGACGTCGCCTACGGCCAGCGGCCCCGGATACCCTCCCGGGGTACACTTGATCGACGGGAAAGGCGGGATGCATGGGCCTCAAGGAACTCGAAGCACTGGTAGCGGTGCTGCAGGCGGAGATCGCCAAGGGGCGCGCCGACAACCTGGTGCTGGGGACGTGGCACATCCACTTCGACCACCGGGACGGCCAGCCGGTCTTCCAGTTCGTGAAGTGCGAGTCCGAGGTCTACTGCGAGGAGCGCCCGGTGGTGGTGGCCGCGGACGGCTCCGGCGCCGTGCTGGACAAGGGCGGGCCGCTCTTCGCTGAGGCGTAGGCCTCGGCGGGGCGGGGACGCCTCGCGACCCCGCTTCCCGGCTCTGCTAGTCTCCCCACGCCAACCGAGGTCTGATGGGAGCACTCCGTGATCACGTTCAAGCACTACACCGTCGCTGTCCACGACCTGGACGAGGCGATCGCGCACTACGAGTCCCGCTTCGGCATGACGAAGATCGGCGAGAAGGCGCACAACCCGATCGGCAACTTCACCTACCAGCCGGTCGGCTACAACGGGCAGGTGATGTGCCACCTCATCTGCCCGGTCTCGGACGAGAGCCCGATCGCCAAGCTGATGAAGGAGCGCGTGAACCCGTTCAACCCGCACGGCGAGGGCATCTACCTGCTCGCCTACGAGTGCGCGGACACGGACGCCTTCGTGCAGCAGGTGATCGATAACGGCGGCAAGGTGAACCGTGCCCCCAACGGCGGCAACGCCTGGGTGCACCCCACCTCGTCCAACTTCGTGCTGATGGAGATCTACCCGAAGAAGTCCTAGCGACCCTTCGGGCGGCGGCCGGGTGCGGGCCTAGTGCCCCCGGCCGTCGACAGGTCGCCGCCACGGCTGTCCTGCGGCTCCGACTCCGCCTCGCGCTTCGCGACCTCGACAAGGGCGCGCGGCGGCTGGGAGGCGAGAAAGAGCGGGATCGCGAGCGCGGTGACAGCGGCGGTGACGTACCAGCCGAACTGGTAGTGGCCGGTCTGGTCCACCACGCGCCCCACGAACCACGGCCCGATCGCACCGCCGGTCGTCATGATCAGCGACCCGAGGCCGTTGATCGTCCCGAAGTACTTCGTGCCGAAGTAGTCCGCGAGCATCGCCGGGCGCACCGGGATCGATCCGCCGAAGCCCGGCGAGATGATGAGGATCGCGATCATCGCCGTCAGGAAGCTGTTTGCGAGCGCGAGCAGCACCAGCCCCACCACCACCATCCCGGTAGACGCCGCGAGCACGGCCGGCTTCGAGAAGCGGTCCGCGAGGATGCCGAACCCGAGCCGGCCGACGATCGAGAAGACCGTGAATGCGGCGACGCTGGTGGAGGCGACCGCCTTCGAGACCCCCATGTCCTTCTCCAGGTACGGGATCTGGTGCACCACGAAGGTCGTGGAGCCGAAGGCGTAGAGCGACATGCCGATCGCGAGGAACAGGAACGAGCGCGACTTCAGGACGGTGCGGACGGGGATGCCCCAGCGCACGGCCGGCGCCGGCACCACCTCGTCGTCCGCGTAGCGGATGCCGTCCATCGGCTGCGGGTGGTTGCCCGGCCTCGCGCGGATGTTGAGCGCGACGACGATGCCGGCGCTCGCCATGAACGCGCCGATCACCTGAAGCGCGACCCGCCAGCCGAGGAGTTCGACCAGCGCCGCGATGCCCACCACGAGCAGTCCGCCGAGGCCGCCGCCGATCGTCATGAACGACATCGCCCGCGCCCGGCGCTGCTCGAACCAGGTCGCGACGGCGACGAGGCCCACCTGCCCGCCGGCGGCCGAGGAGCCGACGGCGATGACGAGCATGGCAACGTAGAAGTGCCAGATCTCCTGGATGAGCGACATGATCACGATGCCGAGCGCGGAGACGAGCAGGCCCGCGATCATCACCCGGCGCGGGCCGACCCGGTCGATCATCACGCCCACGAGGGGGGCGGCGATGCCGCCGACCTCGGACCGGAGGGAGAAGGCGAGCGAGGTCGCGGCCACGCTCCAGCCGAACTCGTCAATGACCTCGTTGAAGATCGTGCCGAACCCGTAGAAGAACGAGGCGGACATCGCGAGCATGATGAACGCCGCCGACCCGACGACGATCCAGCCCTCGTAGACGTTGGGGAACAGGCGACGGCCCATGCTTCGACGATACGCCGGGCGTTCCTAGGCGCATCACCCGGATCGGCGGAACCGATGAAGATCGCGTGTCGGGGACCGGCATTACTCCGGACGTTATCGAGGCGCGCGCCCGGAGGCGTCCAGAGCCGATTGGAGCACCCGCGCCGCCGTCGCCACCGGATCCCAGACCCCGGAGAACGGCGGGGCGTAGGAGAGGTCTACGTTCAGCAGCGCGTCCACCGTCATCTCGTTCCAGATGGCGGTCGCCAGCGCATCGACCCGCTTCCCGGCGGTCGGCCCGCCGGCGATCTGCGTGCCGAGGAGGCGGCGGGTCGCCCGGTCGGCCACGGCGCGCACCCACATCGGCCGGGCGTGCGGCCAGTAGCCAGCGGCCGTCGTCGCCTCAAACGTCGTCGCCAGCACGTCGAACCCGGCGGCTCGCGCCTCGGCTTCGGTGAGGCCGGTACGGGCGATCTCCAGGTCGAGGCACTTCGTGATCGCGGTGCCGAGGACGCCGGGGAACGCCTCGTCCCCGCCGCCGATGTTGAAGCCAGCGACCCGCCCCGTCCGGTTCGCGAGCGTGCCGAGGTGCAGGTTGAGCGGGCGGCCGGTGAGCCGGTGCGTGACCTCGGCACAGTCACCGGCGGCGTAGATGCCGGGGATGCTCGTGCGCTGGTGGTCGTCCACCCACACGGCGCCGCTCTCACCGAGGCGGAGCCCGGCCGCCCTCGCCAGTTCCACGTTCGGCACGGTGCCAGCGGCGATCACGACCAGGTCGGCTGGGATCGCTCGGTCGCCGCAGCCGACCGAGGTGACCCGTCCGCCCTCGCCGTGCAGGCACTCCACCCGGTGCCCGGTCACGACGCCGATCCCCATCGCGCGCACCGCCTCCGTGATGCGCTCGGACATCTCCACATCGAACGCACCGTCCAGGAGGCCGATGCCCGAGGCGACCACGGTCGTCTCGATGCCGTTGACGTGGAACGCCTCCGCCATCTCGATGCCGACGAAGCCGCCGCCGACGACCACGGCGCGCCTCGGACGCTGCGCGACGAGCCGGCGGACGGCGAGCGCATCATCCAGCACGTGCATCTGGTGCACGCCGAGAAGGTCCATGCCCTCCACCGGCAGACGGCGCGCGCGGGCGCCGGTCGCGTACATCAGGTGGTCGTACCCCACGGTGAACTCGCGCCCGCCGAGGTGGTCGCGCACGGTCACGGTGCGCGCGTCCGGATCGATGGCGGTGACCTCGTGGCGCTTGTGGACGGTGATGCCGGCCTTCGCGAACTCCTCCACGCTGCGGATGAGCAGGCGCTCGAACGGGGTCACGTCGCCGCTGACGTAGTACGGCTCCCCGCACGCGGAGAACGAGATCCAGTCGGAGCGCTCGAACGCCACAATCTCCAGGGCCTCCGCGGAGCGCATGCGGCGCGCGTTCGTGGCGGTGGTCATGCCCGCCGCGTCACCACCGATGATCACGAGCCGCTCAGCCACGGGACGCCTCCAGCCCGGCGCGCGCCGCGTCCGCCTGCTCGCCCGCGTGGTAAGAGGAGCGCACGAACGGCCCCGCCTCCACGTGCGCGAAGCCGAGGTCGAGCGCGTGCGCCTTCAGCGCCGCGAACTCCTCCGGGTGCCAGTAGCGCGCGACCGGCAGGTGCTTCGGCGTCGGGCGGAGGTACTGGCCGACGGTGAGTACATCGACGCCCGACGCGCGCAGGTCCGCGAACACCGCGTGCAGTTCCGCCTCGGTCTCCCCGAGGCCGACCATGAGGCCGCTTTTCAGCGGCATCGCCGGGTCGAGGCGTCGAGCGCGGCGGAAGAGATCCAGCGTGCGCGCGTAGTCGCCGCGCGGGCGTGCGCGGGCGTACAGCCGCGGCACGGTCTCGATGTTGTGGTTCAGGACGTCGGGACGCGCCTCAACGACCGTTGCGAGGGCCTCCGCGTTGCCCTCGAAGTCGGGGATCAGCACCTCCACGCGACAGCCGGGGCGCAGCCGGCGGATCGCGCGGATGCAGGCCGCGAACACGCTCGCGCCGCCATCTGGCACGTCGTCCCGGTTCACGGAGGTGATGACCGCGTAGTCGAGGCCGAGCGTCTCGACGGTCTTCGCGAGGCGGTACGGCTCCAGCAGGTCGAGCGCCTCCGGGCGGCCGGAGGTGACGGCACAGAAGCCGCAGGCGCGGGTGCAGACGTCACCGAGGATCATGAAGGTGGCGGTGCCGCTGTTGAAGCACTCGCCGATGTTCGGGCAGCGCGCCTCCTCGCAGACGGTGTGGAGGCGTTCCGAGCGCAAGAGGTCGGTGATGTGGCTGAACCGCTCGCCGGAGGGGAACCGGGCCTTCAGCCAGGGCGGTTTCGGATCGCGGCCGGGCGCGGGTGCGCTCATGACCACCGCTGCCGCACCCAGGCGTGCGCCGCCCGCTCGTGCGCATCCCAGGTCTCCGCGCCGATCACGCTGACCTCGAACTCCGCCTCGAACGCGCCGCGTACGACCTCCACCACTCGCTCGATCGAGGGCGGCTCGGCGAGCAGCGCGTGAAGCGAGGTCACGGTCGCATCCGCAATGCCGCAGGGCACGATGTCGTCGAACCAGGTGAGGTCCGGGTCCACGTTCAGCGCGAAGCCGTGCGTCGACACGCCGTCACGCACGCGTACGCCAATCGCGGCGACCTTCACGTCGCCGACCCAGACGCCGGGCCGGCCGGGCACCGTCGTGGCCGCCACGCCGAGGACGCGCAACGCCTCGATCAGCACGCGTTCCAGCGCGCGGACGTAGTCCGCGGGCCGGATGCCGCGCGCGCGCAGGTCGAGGATCGGGTAGCCCACGAGTTGGCCCGGGCCGTGCCACGTCACATCGCCGCCGCGGTCGGCCTCTATCAGCGGCGCGCGGAGCGCCTCGGCCGGGACGCGCAGGCTCCCGCGGTCACCGCGCGCGCCGAGGGTGTAGACGGAGGCGTGTTCGATCAGCGCGATCGCCTCGGCGCCGGTCCCGGCGCGGAGGGCGGCGGCGGTGGCGCGCTGCCACGCGAGTCCGGCCTCGTACGCCACGCCGGTGGCGCGGAGGCAGGCGATCCAGGTCGCGCGCGGGGTGGCCTCGGCGGTCATGGATCGAGTCTAGCAACGGAGCCGCACCGCCCCGGTATCACGGTGCTGCGATAGGCTGGACGGAGCGCGCGGGACGGACGCGCGGGGAGCGATGCGATGAGCGACGAGCCCTCGGCGGCGCCGGATGTGCCCTCCACGCCGGACTGGGTAGAGACGCAGGAGTGGATCGCGGCGCTGCGGGACGTAGCGCGCAGCCGCGGCGCGGAGCGGGCGAGCAGCCTGCTGGAGTCGCTCCAGATCGCGGCGCAGCGCCTCGGGGTGACGCTCCCGGTCACCTCGCGTACACCTTATGTCAATACGATCCCGGCCTCGCAGCAGGGCGCCTACCCGGGCAACCTGCCGGTGGAGGATCGCCTCAAGAGCATCGTCCGCTGGAACGCGCTGGCGATGGTGAGCGAGGCGAACGACCGCTTCCCCGGCATCGGGGGGCACATCTCCACGTACGCCTCCGCGGCCACGCTCTACGAGGTTGGGTTCAACCACATCTGGCGTGGTCCCGACCACCCCTCCGGCGGCGACCTGATCTACATCCAGGGGCACGCCTCGCCGGGCATCTACGCGCGCGCCTACCTCGAGGGGCGGCTCACGCCGGCTCAGTTGCATGCGTTCCGGCGCGAACTCTCGGCGGACGGCCTGTCGTCCTACCCGCACCCGTGGCTGATGCCGGACTTCTGGCAGTTCCCCACGGTCTCCATGGGCCTCGGGCCGCTCATGGCGATCTACCAGGCGCGGATGATGCGCTACCTGGAGGCGCGCGGGCTGAAGGAGCCCAGCGACCAGAAGGTGTGGTGCTTCCTCGGCGACGGCGAGACGGACGAGCCGGAGGCGCTCGGCGCGATCTCGCTCGCGGCGCGCGAACACCTGGACAACCTGGTCTTCGTCGTGAACTGCAACCTGCAGCGGCTGGACGGCCCGGTGCGCGGCAGCGGCCAGATCATCCAGGAGCTGGAGGCGGTCTTCCGCGGCGTCGGCTGGAACGTGATCAAGGTGATCTGGGGCGGCGACTGGGATCCCCTGCTCGCGCAGGACACCGAGGGCGTCCTCGCCGACCGCATGGGCGACATCGTGGACGGCGAGTACCAGAAGTACACCGTCGCCGGCGGCGCCTACATCCGGAAGCACTTCTGGGGCGCCGACCCGCGACTGGCGCGGATGGTGGCACACCTCTCCGACGATGAGCTCTGGCGGATGCGCCTCGGCGGGCACGATACCGAGAAGGTGTACGCCGCTTACCGCGCCGCCTCGCAACACCGGGGCGCGCCCACGGTGATCCTCGCGCGCACGATCAAGGGCTACGGGCTGGGCGAGGCCGGCGAGGGGCGCAACATCTCCCACCAGCAGAAGCACCTGAACGTGCAGGAACTGCTGCAGTTCCGCGACCGCTTCAAGGTGCCCCTCTCCGACGAGGAGGTGGCGAACGCGCCGCTCTACCGCCCGGCCGCGGACAGCGCGGAGATGCGCTACCTGCGCGACCGCCGCGCCGCCCTCGGCGGATCGCTGCCGCAGCGCCGCGTCCGACACGGCACGGTGGAGGCGCCGTCCTTCGAGCCGTTCGCGGAATTCTACGCGGGCAGCGGGGAGCGCGAGGCGTCCACCACGATGGTGTTCGTGCGGATGCTCGCCGCGCTCATGCGAGACCCGAAGGTCGGCAGGCGTGTCGTGCCGATCGTGCCGGACGAGGCGCGCACGTTCGGCATGGAGACGTTCTTCCGGGAGTTCGGGATCTACTCGTCGCACGGCCAGAAGTACGAACCGGTCGATCGCGAGAACCTGCTCTTCTACAAGGAGACGAAGGACGGCCAGGTCCTGGAGGAAGGGATCACCGAGGCGGGGTCGATCTCCTCGTTCATCGCGGCGGGCACCTCCGCGGCAAACTACGGCACGACCACGCTGCCGTTCTTCATCTTCTACTCGATGTTCGGGCTCCAACGCGTCGGCGACTTCGTGTGGGCCGCCTCGGACGCGCGCACGCGCGGGTTCCTCGTCGGCGCGACCGCCGGGCGCACGACGCTGAACGGCGAGGGCCTGCAGCACCAGGACGGGCACAGCCACGTCCTCGCCTCGGTCGTGCCGATGCTACATGCCTACGACCCGGCGTTCGCCTACGAGATCGCCGTCCTCCTCGAAGACGGGATCCGCCGCATGTTCGTGGAGGGCGAAGAGCGCCTGGTCTACCTGACCGTGACGAACGAGGCGTACCGCCAGCCCCCCATGCCGGACCACGAGGGCGTCCGGGACGGTATCGTGCGCGGCATGTACCGCTTCCGCTCGCTCGGCGAGGCCGGGCAGCCGCGCGTCCACCTGCTCGGCAGCGGCGCGATCCTGAACGAGGTGCTGCGCGCGCAGGAGTTGTTGCTCGACCAGTTCGGCGTCGCCTCTGACGTGTGGTCGGTGACCTCGTTCACGGAACTCCGCCGCGACGCGATCGAGGTAGAGCGGTGGAACCTGCTCCACCCGGCGGAGCCACCGCAGGAGCCGTACGTCGCGCAGCAACTCGGGCACGGCCAGGTGGTCGTGGCCGCGTCCGACTACCTGAAGGCGCTCCCGGACGGCCTCGCGAAGTGGGTGGACGCGCGCGTCGTCGCGCTCGGCACGGACGGCTTCGGGCGCAGCGACACGCGCGAGACGCTCCGCGACTTCTTCGAGGTGGACGCGCGTCACATCGCGTTCGCAGCGCTCTCCGCGCTTGCACGCGAGGAGCAGGTGCCGGTGAGTCTCGCCGTGCGCGCGGGCGAGGCGCTCCGCATCGACCCCGAGCGTCCGAACCCGGCGACCCGGTAGCGCGAGAGGAACCGACCGATGTCCGACATCGTGCTGCCCAGCCTGGGCGAGAACATCACCGAGGCCGACGTGCTGAAGGTGCTGGTCGCGGAAGGCGACCAGGTCGCCGTCGACCAGCCGATCCTCGAGATCGAGACGGAGAAGGCGACGCTGGACGTCCCGGCGACCAGTGCCGGGGTCGTCACGAAGGTACACGTCGCGCCCGGCCAGACGATCCGCGTCGGCGCCGTCCTCGTGAGCGTGGAGGCGGCCGCTGCTGCGGAGCGCCCGAGCGCCCCCGCAGCGCCCTCGGCCCCGGAGCCAGCACCGGAGCCAGCACCTGAGCCAGCCTCGGCACCCGCCGCGGCACCGGCTGCCGAGGCGCCCGCGCCGCAGCCCAGCGCAGCAACACCGACGCCTGCACCCCCACCCGCCCCCGCCGACACGCCGGCTCCCGCCGCCTCGACGCCAGCAGCCACGCCAACACACGCTCCGGGCGACGCCCCGGTGTTCGCCTCGCCCGCCGTCCGCAAGTTCGCGCGGGAGGTCGGCGTAGACCTCGCCACCGTCACCGGATCCGGGCCGGGTGGACGCATCAACGAGGATGACGTGAAGCGGGCAGCGCGCACACGCGCGGCGGCTCCGGCATCCTCGCCGGTGAGCGAGACGCCCTCGACCGCCGGGGGGTTCGAGGCGCGGCCGCTCCCGGACTTCACCCGCTGGGGCGAAGTGACGCGCGAGCCGATGAGCCGGCTGCGCCGCACCGTCGCGCGGAACCTCGCCCAGTCGTGGGCGGAGATCCCCCACGTGCACCTGTACCACCGCGCCGACATCACGGCGATGGAGGAGATGCGACAGCAGTTCAAGGCGCGCGCGCAGGCGGCCGGGGGCAACCTCACGATCTCCGTGATGATGCTGAAGGTGGTCGCGGCCGCCCTCCGCGCGCACCCGAAGTTCAACGCCTCGCTGGACGTGGAGGCGCAGGAGGTGGTCCTGAAGCGCTACATCCACCTCGGCGTGGCGGTGGACACCGACCGCGGGCTCGTGGTGCCGAAGATCGAGGATGCCGACCAGAAGAACATCATCGATATCTCCGTCGAACTGAACGAGATCGCGGAACGCGCGCGGGAGAACCGGCTGACGCTGGAGGAGATGACGGGGAGCACGTTCACCGTCACCAACCTCGGGAGCCTCGGGACGGGGTACTTCGACCCGATCATCAACTGGCCGGAGGTCGCCGTGCTCGGCCTGGGCCGCGCGGAGCGCACGGCGGTCTGGGACGACGCCACGAAGCAGTGGACGCCGCGCCTCCTGATGCCCCTGTCGCTCGGCTTCGACCACCGCGTCGTGGACGGTGCCGACGGCGCGCGGTTCATGTCCTGGATCGTCGAGGCGATCCGCAACCCGATGCTGATGGCGCTGGAGGGCTGACGAGATGACCGAGGCCCGACCCCGACTCGCCGTCCTCGGCGCTGGCCCCGGCGGCTACCCGGCCGCCTTCCTGGCCGCCGAGCGTGGCTTCGACGTGACATTGATCGACCCGCGCGCGAATCCGGGCGGCGTCTGCCTGCACGTGGGCTGCATCCCCTCCAAGGCGCTGCTGCACGCCGCCGCGGTGATCCGCAGCGCGGAGCACGCCGCCGATTTCGGCGTCACCTTCGGCGCGCCCACCATCGACCTCGACCGGCTGCGCGGGTGGAAGGACGAGGTCGTCGAGAAACTCACCGGCGGCGTGGGGATGCTGGCGCGTGCGCGGCACGTCCGCCAGGTACGAGGCCGCGGCCGGTTCGCCGGCCCGCGCACCATCCGCGTGGAGCGCGAGGGTGAACTGACCGAGGTGTCGTTCGACTTCGCGATCATCGCCACCGGCTCATCGCCAGTGATCCCGGGCCCGCTCCGCCTCGACTCCGACCGCGTGTGGGATTCGACGGCGGCCCTCGAACTGCGAGAGGTGCCCGGCACGCTGCTGATCGTGGGTGGCGGCTACATCGGCCTGGAGATGGCCACGCTGTACGCGGCGCTCGGGTCGAAGGTGACGGTCGTCGAGATGACGGGCACGCTCCTCGCCGGGGCCGACCCCGACCTCGTCCGCATCCTCGCGCGCGAGGTCACGCCGCTCCTCGACGGCGTGCTGCTGGAGACGCGCGTCGCCGCGCTCCGCGAACACGCGGACGGGGGCGTGGAGGCCGACCTCGCCGGGCCGGAGGCGCAGACCACGCGCGTGTTCGACCGCGTGCTGATCGCGGTGGGCCGCCGCCCGAACTCCGCCGACCTCGGCCTCGAGCACACGGGCGTGACGGTCACGGAGCGGGGCTTCATCCAGGTCGACCACCAGCGCCGCACTACGGACGCCTCGATCTTCGCGGTGGGCGACGTCGCCGGGGAGCCGATGCTCGCGCACAAGGCCACGCACGAGGCACGCGTGGCGGTGGAGGCGATGGCGGGCGAGCCGGCGGCGTGGGAGCCGGCGGCGATCCCGGCCGTGGTCTACACCGACCCGGAGATCGCCTGGTGCGGCCTGACCGAGGAGGGTGCCCGCTCGCGCGGCATCGAGGTGGAGGTGACGCGCTTCCCGTGGACCGCCTCCGGCCGCGCGATCACGCTCGGGCGGACGGACGGCGTGACAAAGGTGATAGTGGAGCCGGGCACGGAGCGCGTCCTGGGCGTGGGCATCGCCGGGCCGGGCGCGGGCGAACTGATCGCGGAGGGCGTGCTGGCGGTGGAGATGGGCGCGCGGCTGGACGACCTGCGCATGTCCATCCACCCGCACCCGAGCCTGACCGAGACGGTGATGGAAGCGGCGGACGTGTTCTTCAACACGAGCCCGCACTACATCGCCCGCCGGCGCTAACCCCCGCTACCCCTCCAGCGACAGGAACGGATGCACCTCGGCGCCGACGCCGGCGCCACGTCCGAGGCGGATACCCCGCACATACGGCTGGTACGCCGTCCAGAGCGGCGCGACGCCGGCCTGGGCGGGGACGTAGTACATCCCGGCAGCGTTGCGCCGCTGGATGTCGTGGATGATCGGCCGCCGTTCGTCCGCGTCCAGCGTGGCCGCCTGCGCCGCGACGAGGTCGTCGATCACCTCGTCGCGGACGCGCCCGTGGTTTGTCTCGTCGCGGCCGAACATGCGCGCGAAGTAGTCGCCGACCTGCGTGAACGGCGACTGGTGGCCGAACGCGATCCCGGAGAAGTCGCCGACGAAGGTGCGCGGGAGGTACTCAGAGGCGAAGTCCTGGCGAACGACCTCCAGCGTCACGCCGCCCGCCGAGAGGGCCGCGGCGATGCCATCCGCGACGACATCGAACGCCGGGCCGTACACGTCCGCGGGGAGCAGGAACGGGATCGGTGAGCCGTCATACCCGGCGGCGTCCAGCAGGCGGCGCGCCTCCACGGGGTCGTGGACGAACAGCCGCCCGGTGTCGCCGTGGTCGCGCGAGGCCGGATCCAGCCACCAGCGGGTGAAGCCGGCCGGGAGCAGGTTGTTCCAGCGGACGGGGGCCTCCAGCCCCGCGTCGCGGAACGCCTTCAGGTTGTAGGCGGCCTCCGTGAGGGCGTCGCGGTCCTGGAGCAGGGAGAGCGCCTGCCGGAAGCGCTCATCACGCCAGGGCACGCCCTGCTCAGGCGAGCAGTAGAGGAACGAGGTCAGCGGCGGCACCTGCCCGCGCCAGTGGACCTCGTGCTGCTCCGCGCGCAGCGGCAGCACGTCCTCCGCGCGTACGCCGGCCACGTGCAGGCGCCCCTCCCGGAAGCGTTCGAGCGCGACCGAGGCGGCGAGGTCGTCAAGTTCCAGCACGGGCACCGCCGGGGCCGCCTCGCCGGTCAGGTCGGGGTTCGCGATCAGGCGCAGCCCCCCCTCGCCCCGGCCTTGCAGCATCCAGGGCCCGGAACCGACCGGCGTCATCGCGAGGTCGACGGCGCCCTCGAGCGCCTCGCGCGGGGCAACCACGAGCAGGGTGGGGTCCGCGAGTTCGTCCAGGAAGTCGGCGGACGGGGCCGCGAGGGTGAACCGCACGGTGCGGCCATCCACCGCCTGCACGCGCGTCCAGTGGCGCAGCCGCGCGAGCACGGGGGAGTCCACCGACTGGAGCCGGGCCACGGAGGCCACGACATCCTCGGCGGTCAGGGGCCGGCCGTTGATCGGCTCGACGCGGTGGAACGCCGCCCCCTGGCGCAGCGTCACCGTCCACGTCTGGCCGTCCTGCGTCTCCACGCCCTCCGCGAGGTCGGGCACGACGCCGGAGGCCCACGGGTCGCGGTTCGGCCCCGTGTCGGCGCGGAAGAGCCGGCTGTAGAAATGCAGCGCGACGGTGCGCGCGGACGGCGAGGCGTTCGCGAACGGGTCGAGCGTGGACGGCGCGCCCTCGATGGCGACGCGCAGCGCGTCCGTGAAGCGCGGCACCGCCACGGCCGGCGTCGGCGTGGGTGCCGCCGGCGTCGCGGTGGCGGACGCCGTCCCCACGGTGACGCCCTCGCCGCCGTCCGCGCAGCCGACGAGCGCCGCCCCGGCGATCCCGCCGAGGACCACGCCGGCCCCGCGCAGCAGGCGCCGACGGCTGTACCGCCGCGCGAGGAGCGACCGGGAGAATTCGCTGCTGGTCATGGTGGATCCAGCATCACACGGAGGCGTCGATCCGGCATTTACTCCGCGCAGAACCATCGGCAGCCTCGTGGAGCCGCGTATCCTGCGGCGATGGCCACGACCCCACCCACCATCGATGCCCGGCACCGGCGGCGCGCCGAGGCGCTGCCCGCGGCGATCCTGCTCGTCGCCCTCAGCGCGGTCGCACCGCTGACGGTGGACATGTTCCTCCCCTCCATGCCCGCCATGGCGGTGGAGTTCGGCGTCCCCGAGTCAACGATGCAGCTGGCCGTCACGCTGTTCATCGTCTCGTTTGCCGGGTCGCAGATCGTGTACGGCCCGGCGTCCGACCGATACGGCCGCCGCCCGCTCCTGCTGGCGGGTATGGCGATCTTCACGGTGGGCGGCGTGGTCGCCCTCACGGCACAGTCTGCGACGGTGCTGATCGTGGGGCGGGTGCTGCAGGGCCTCGGCGGCGGAGCGGGGCCCGCGCTCGCGCAGGCGATCGTCCTGGACGTGTACGGGAAGCAGCGCGCCGCGCGCGTCCTCTCGTACATGGCGATCGCGCTGCCGCTCGCCCCGGCGCTCGCGCCAATCGCCGGCGGCTTCCTGCACGAGGCGTTCGGCTGGCGTTCCGTCTTCGTCACGCTCGCCCTCGCCGGCGTCGTCCTCGCCGGCGGCTACCGCGCGCTGCTGCCCGAGACGAACGTCGCCCGCGCGGACCGCGCGAGGGGCCTCGGTGGGCTGGTCGCGGACTACCGGACGGTGCTGCGGAGCCGCACCTACGTGGCGTACGCGCTGGTGATGGGACTGATGTTCAGCGGCCAACTGGTCTTCATCTCCACCTCCTCCTTCGTGCTGATCGACGAACTCGGGCTGGACCCGCGCGTCTACGGGTTCTCGTTCGCCTTCGTGGCGCTCGGGATCATGGCCGGCGCCACCTGGTCCAGCCGCCTCGTCTCACGTCGCGCGGCGCACGAGGTGGTGCGGCTGGGCGTCCTCGTCTCGGTCGCAGGGAGCGCGGTGATGGCCGCGCTCGCCTGGGCGGGCATCCACCACGTCGCCGGCGTGCTGGCGCCGATGTTCGTGACCGCGATCGGCCTCGGCCTCACCCGGCCCTCGGCGATGGCGGGTGCGCTGGTGCCGTTCCCGCAGATCGCGGGGCTGGCCTCCGCACTCCTCGGCTTCACGCAGATGCTGGTCGCGTCTACCTACAACATTGCGTACAGCGCGCTCGTGCCTCCGGGATCCCGAGGACTGGCGAGTGGCGTCGCGATCGCAATCCTCGCCGCGCTGCTGGCGGTGCTCCTGCTGCGGCCGGGTGTCCGGGATGGGGAGGCCTGACATGGGCGAAGAGACGCTGGACCAGGTGATCGTGGGTGTCACCCTGCTCGCGACCCTCGTCATGTTCGCGTGGGGCAAGTGGCGGTTCGATGTGGTCTCGCTCCTGGCGCTCCTGGCGCTCGTGCTGCTCGGCATCATCCCAACCGACCGCGCGTTCTCCGGCCTTGGGCACCCCGCGGTCGTCACGGTGGGAGCGGTGCTGATCGTCAGTCGGGGGCTGGAGAACTCCGGCCTGGTGGACCTCATCGCCCAGTGGCTCGGCAAGGCCGGGAAGCGTCCGGAGGCGGTGGTCGCCGCGAACACGGGGCTGGTCGCGGCGGCGTCCGGGTTCATGAACAACGTGGGCGCGCTAGCGCTGATGATGCCGGCGGCGACGCAGGTCGCGAGGAAGGCGGGGCACTCGCCCTCGATCCTGCTGATGCCGCTCGCGTTCGCATCGCTGCTAGGCGGCCTCACCACGCTGGTCGGGACGCCTCCGAACATCATCGTCGCGAGCGCCCGCGCCCGGGACGGCCTGGAGCCGTTCGCGATGTTCGACTACTTCCCCGTCGGCGTGGTGATCGCGCTGTCCGGCCTCCTCTACCTCGCGCTCATCGGCTGGCGGCTCGTCCCGCGGCGCGAGGACACGACCGGCGCGGACGAACTCTTCGAGGTGGAGGGCTACCTCTCCGAGGTCGCGGTGGTGGAGGGCGCGGCTGCGGCCGGCGAGCGCGTGCGCGACGTGGAGGCGATGGGCGACGGCGACGCGGCCATCCTGGGGATCATTCGCGGCGGCAACCGCCTCCCGGCACCCTCCGGCCACGAACGGCTGCGCGAGGGCGACGTGTTGGTGGTGGAGGCGGACGCGGACGCCCTCGACGCGCTCGTGCAGGCGGCCGGCGTGCAGCCGATGGCGGGCGGCCAGTACGTGACGGAGGCGATCTCCGGTGACGAGGTCGAACTCGTCGAGGCGGTCGTGATGCCGAACACCCTGCTGAACGGGCGCTCGGCGCGCGGCCTGCGACTGCGGGAGCGGTTCGGCGTGAACCTGATCGCCATCGCCCGATCCGGCGGCAGCATCCGCCAGCGGCTCCGCGACGTCCGCCTGCAGCCGGGCGATGTCATCCTGATGCAGGGCACCTCAGACGCGCTCACGCGGTCGATCCCGGAACTCGGGTGCCTGCCGCTGGCGCAGCGCGGCGTCCGCTTCCGCGCCAGGCCTCGGGTCGCCCTGGCCGTTGCGCTGTTCGGCGGGGCGCTCTTCGCGGCGGCCGGGCTGCGGCTCGTGCCGATCGAGATCGCGCTGCTGGCGGCGGTGCTCGGGATGGGCGGCGCGCGGTTGATCTCGCTCCGCGACGCCTACGAGTCGGTCAACTGGCCGGTGCTGGTACTCCTCGGCGCGATGATCCCGGTGGGCGAGGCGCTGGAATCGACGGGCGCCGCGGCGCGCATCGCCAGCGGGTTCGTCTCCATCGGCGGTGACCTGCCGGTGCCGCTGGTGCTGCTGGTGCTGCTGATCGTGGCGGCCACGCTCTCCGACATCGTGAACAACGCCGCGGCGGCGCTGCTGCTCGCGCCGATCGCGTTCCGCATCGCGGACGGGCTGGGTGTGTCGGTGGACCCGTTCCTGATGGCGGTGGCGGTCGGGTCGTCCGCCTCGTTCCTGACGCCGATCGGCCACCAGTCGAACCTGCTGGTGATGGGGCCCGGCGGGTACCGATTCTCTGACTACTGGCGCGTGGGGCTGTTGCTCCAGGTGATCGTGATCGGCGTGGCGGTGCCGGCGATCCTGTATTTCTGGCCGGCGTAACGATTTCCCTCGACCTCGCTCACAACGCATGCGTTAGAAGACGGCGCAATCTTGAGGGCGGTTCATCCGCGTGTTACACACGATGCCTAACGTTACGAACACGTTAGTGCGCGCCCCGGCCCACTCCCCTTGCCGGACGCGCGACGCGGCTCCCACTCATGGTTCGTGGACGCGGATTCGGGCGGCCGCACGCACACGTCGTGCGGCGCCCCACTTCGGAGGGAACTGATACATGCGTATGAGGCGAGCGATCCTCCCGCTGGTCGCGCCGGCCCTGCTGTTGCTGGGCGTGGCGTGTTCCGGCGAGGAGACCGACGCGACAGCGACCGCCGCCGCCACGGCGGCGGCCGGTGAGGCGACGGCCACGGCGACTTCGATGGGCGAGCCGCTGAAGATCGGCCTGCTGCTGGTGGGCCCCCGGGACGACCACGGCTGGTCGCAGGCGCACTTCGAGGGCGTGCAGTACGCCGCCGCGGCGCTCGGCGCCGAGGTGATCGTGATCGACAAGGTGAACCCGGCGGACTCGCCGAACGTCACCATCCCGCAGATCGTGGACGACATGGTCGCCCAGGGCGCGCGCCTCATCCTCGCCACCTCGGACGACATGAAGGACGGGATCCTGGAGGCTGCGGCGCAGCACCCGGACGTGCCGATGATCTGGGCGTCCGGCGACAACGCGTGGGCAGAGGGCCAGGACTACCGCCCCGACCTCGCGAACCTCGGCAACATCATGGGCGAGATGGAGTACGGCAAGATGATTGCCGGCTGCGCCGCCGCCCTGCAGACGGAGAGCGGCCAGATCTCCTACCTGGGCCCGCTGATCAACGACGAGACGCGCCGGCTGGTGAACTCCACCTACCTGGGCGCTCGCCACTGCTGGACCGAGGTGCGCGGCAACGACGCCGCCGACCTGCAGTTCAACGTGACGTGGATCGGGTTCTGGTTCAACATCCCGGGCGTCACGCTTGACCCCACGCAGGTGGTGAACGAGTTCCACGCCAACGGCACGGACGTGATCATCTCTGGCATCGACACGACCGAGGCGATCGTCCGCACCGGCCAGGTCGCCGCCGAGGGCAACACCGTGTGGGCCGTCCCGTACGACTTCGAGGACGCCTGCTCGCAGGCGCCGCAGGTCTGCCTGGGCGTGCCGTACTTCAACTGGGGCCCAGCCTACCTGGAGGTCGCGCAGTCGGTCATCGACGGCACGTTCCAGGCCACCTTCCAGTGGATCGGGCCGGACTGGGCGGACATCAACAACCCGGACACCAGCGCCATCGGCTTCCTCAAGGGGGACGGCCTGACGGCGGAGAACGCGACCGCGCTGGACGCGTTCATCGCGGGCCTCGCGAACGGCTCGATCAACCTGTGGAGCGGCCCGCTGAACTTCCAGGACGGCTCTGCCTTCCTGGCGGACGGTGCGACCGCGACCCCGCAGCAGATCTGGTACACGAAGATGCTGCTCGAGGGCATCCAGGGGGCATCCGCGGCCCAGTAGCGACGCAACCGTTCGACCACGACGCTGCCATGAGCCTGGTGCTGGATGGCATCCGCAAGCGCTTCGGCAGCGTCGTGGCGAACGACGGGGTCTCGCTCGCCCTCGAGGCGGGCGAGATCCACGGCCTGCTGGGGGAGAACGGCGCCGGCAAGTCCACGCTGGTGAAGGTGCTCTCCGGGTTCCTCACCGCGGACGCCGGCACGATCCACCTGGACGGCCGGCGCCTGGACCTCCGCTCACCTGGCGACGCGATCCGCGCGGGCATCGGCATCCTGCACCAGGAGCCGCTGGTCTTTCTTCCCTTCTCCGCGCTCGACAACTTCATCACCGGCGCGCCGGGGGGCCTTCGCCTGCAACGCGCCGAGGCGCGTGCCGCGCTGGAGCGCGTCTGCGCGGAGTTCGGGTTCGAGATCGACCCGGACGCGCCCGCCTCCACGCTCACGGTCGGCGAACGCCAGCAACTGGAGATCGCCCGCCTGATCTGGCTCGGGGCGCGCGTCCTCATCTTCGACGAGCCGACGACCGCGATCTCGGAGGCGCAACGACAGCGACTCTTCGCCACGCTCCGACGCCTCGCGGCGGACGGCATGTCCGTGATCTTCGTCTCACACAAACTCGAGGAGGTCGCGGACATCTGCCAGCGCGTGACGGTGCTGCGGCAGGGCCGGGTCGCCGGGGAGCGCACCCTCCCCGTCCCCGCCGAGGACCTCGTCGCGCTGATGTTCGGGCGCTCGGTGGAAGCGGGGACACGCCCCGCGCCGGTCGCCGGCGCACCGCTGCTCAGCCTCGCGAACGCGAGCGCACGCGAGGCGGCCGCCTCGATCTCGGACGTCTCGCTGGACCTCGCCCGCGGCGAGGTCGTCGGCCTCGCCGGGCTGGAGGGCGCCGGGCAGCGCGTGCTGCTGCGCGCGATCGCCGGGCAGCTGCCGCTCCGCGCGGGTCAGGTCACCCTGGACGGCCGTGACCTCGGCCGCCTCGACTACCGCGCGAGGATGGCGGCGGGGGTGCACTACCTGCCGGCCGACCGCCTGGGCGAGGGGCTGGTACCGGGGCTGACGATCACCGAGCACGTCGCGCTCACCACGGCGCGGGACGGAGTCGCGATCGACTGGCGCGAGGCGGAACGCGAGGCGGCGGCACGCATCGAGCGCTTCTCCATCCGCGGCCGCCCGGACTCCGTGCCGGAGGCCCTCTCCGGCGGGAACCAGCAGCGGCTCCTGCTCGCTCTCATGCCGGAGTCGCCCTCGGTGGTCCTGATGGAGCACCCGACGCGCGGGCTGGACGTGGAGTCGGCGGCATGGGTGTGGCGGCAGTTGCTCGCGCGCCGGGAGTCCGGCACCGCGTTCCTCTTCGCCTCCTCCGACCTCGATGAACTCATGACGTACAGCGACCGCATCCTGGTCTGCTTCTCCGGCCGTGTGATCGGGGAGGTGCGCGCGGACGCGACCGATCTCCAGCACCTGGGCCTGCTCATCGGCGGGGTGGCGGCGTGAGCCGGGCGATCGCCCTCGCGCGGGCGGCCGCGCCAAGGCTCGTCGCGTTGCCGATCGCGCTCTCGGTCGGCCTCGTCCTGCTCTGGGTCGCGGACGCGCCGCCGGTGGAGACGGTGCAGCACCTCGTGCGCGGGTCGGTGGACGGCCGGCAGCGCATCGGCGACACGCTCATGGTGTGGGCGCCGCTCGCGCTCGCCTGCGCGGCGCTGGTTGTCACGTTCACGGCCGGCCTGTGGAACATCGGCGTGGAGGGCCAGATCATCGCCGGCGCGATCGCCGCCTCCTGGGTCGCGCGCACGCTCGACGCCCCCGCGCCGGTCGTCATCAGCGCCATGATCGCGGCCGGCATTGCCGGCGGCGCCGCGTGGGCGGCGCTGCTGGGCGTCCTGAACGTGAAGGGCGGCGTCCACGAGATCTTCGGAGGCCTGGGGCTGACGTTCGTCGCCACCGGCGCGGTCATCTACCTCGTCCTCGGGCCGTGGAAGCGCCCCGGCATCGCCTCTACCAGCGGCACCGAACCATTCCCGGACGCCGCCTGGTTCCCCACGCTCGAGGGCCTGCGCGTCTCCCCGCTGGCGGTGGGCCTCGGTGTGCTCGCGGTGGTGCTCGTGTTCGTCCTGCTGAGGTGGACGCGCTTCGGGCTCCGGCTCCGTGCGACCGGGAACGGCCGCGCGTCCGCGGCACGTCTCGGCATCCCCACAGCGCGGTACCTGATGTACGCCTTCCTGCTGAGCGGCGCGATCGCGGGCATCGCCGGCGCGGTGCTGGTCGGCGCGCAGCACCACAAACTCGTCCCGTCCGTCTCCGGCGGGTACGGCTTCCTCGGGATCCTCGTGGTGCTGCTCGCCGGCTTCCGGATCGCCTGGACCGCACCGATCGCGTTCTTCTTCGCGATCATCGCCGCCGGCGGCGTGCAGTTGCAGTTGCGCCTCGGGCTGCACTCCTCGCTCGGCGGCGTGTTCCAGGGCGCGCTGGTGCTGGCGGTCCTACTGGCGAGCGGCTGGCAGGCGCTCCACGAGCGCGAGCGCGAGGCGGCGGACCGTGCCTGATATCTCCGCCGCCACGATCGCGACGATCATCGCCGCCGCCTCGCCGCTGGTGTTCGCCGTCATCGGCGAGACGATCACGGAGAAGGCCGGCGTGGTGAACCTCTCGCTGGACGGCAGCATGCTGCTGTCCGCGATGGTCGGCTTCGCCGTCGCGTTCACGACCGGCAGCGTCACGCTCGGCTTCCTCGCCGCCGCCGCCGTCTCCGCGTTCATCGCGCTCATCGTCGCCTTCGCGAGCATCGAGCTGCGCCTGAACCAGGTGGCGGTGGGCTTCGTGCTCACGCTGCTCGCGGCGAACCTCTCCGCCTTCCTCGGGCAGGACTACGTCCGCAAACCCGGCCCGTTCGTCGGCTCGTGGCACATCCCCGGGCTCTCGGAACTCCCGGTGGTCGGGACGATCCTGTTCGCGCAGAACCCGCTCGTCTACGCCTCGTTCATCCTCATCGGCCTCTCGATGTGGTTCCTGTTCAATACGCGTCGAGGGCTGGAGTTGCAGGCCGTGGGCGAGCGGCCGGAGGCGGCCTTCGCCCGGGGCATCCCGGTCAACCGGCTGCGTTACCTGTACACCGTGCTCGGCGGCGCGCTCGTGGGGATCGGTGGCGCGGCGTTCTCGCTGGACGTGAAGGCGGGGTGGTCGGACGGCCACATCGCGAACTACGGCTGGATCGCGCTCGCCATCGTGATCTTCGGTGGCTGGCACCCCGGCCGGGCCGCCCTCGGGTGCTACCTCTTCGGCCTGCTGCAGGTCCTGGCGCTGAAACTGCAGCCGGCGTTCCCGAACCTTTCCCAGGTGCTGCCGATCATGCCGTTCCCGCTGATGATCATGACGCTGGTGCTGGTGAACCGCCCCGAGATCCGCCGGCTGGCGGCGCGCTCGCGCGCCTTCGGGCGGCTGTTCCAGGGCGAACCGCCGGGCGCGCTGGGGCGCGCCTTCTGGCGCGAATGACGTGGCTGACGATGCGCCTACAATGCCGCCACCGGTGAGGAGCCGCCCGTGAGCACCGACCTCCGCCCCGCCGAGACGCCCGCCGCGCCGCACCTGCGCGTGCTCTGGAGCACGGACGAGGTCCGCGCCGGCGTGGACGGCCTGGCACACCGCATCGCCGAGGCGTTCGAGGACGCGCCGGCGGTGAACCTGGTGCCGGTGCTGACCGGCGGGCTGCACATCGCCGCCGCGCTCAGCGCCGCCCTCGAGCGGATCGCCCCGGGCAAGTGGCTGATCGCGCCGATCTTCGCGTCCAGTTACGCCGGGGACGGGGTGTTGACGGAGCCGGCGATCGACTTCCCGGAGCGCTTCGACCGCGCCATTGACCCGGGCGCCCCGGTCCTGCTCGTCGACGACCTGCTGGACACCGGCACCACGATGTCCGCCCTCGTCCACATGCTCGCCGACCGAGGGCTGACGCCGGTGCGGGTGTGCGTGCTGATCGACAAGCCTCAACGCCGCGCCGCCGCGATCGAGCCGGACTTCTTCGCCTTCCGTACCGCGGACGACTGCTGGCTTGTGGGCTTCGGCATGGACAGCGGACGCCGGTATCGTGGGCTGGACGCGATCTGCGCGCTCGAGGCGGACGAGACGCCCTAGAGGAAGGCCCCCGCATGGACCGTCGACGCGTGGTGATCATGGGCGCGGCGGGCCGGGACTTCCACAACTTCAACGCCGTCTTCCGCAACGACGACGCCTGCGAGGTGGTCGCCTTCACCGCGACGCAGATCCCCGGCATCGCCAACCGGCGCTATCCGGCGTCGCTCGCCGGGCCGCTGTACCCCTCCGGCATCCCGATCGAGGACGAAGCGCGCCTGGAGGCGATCTGCGCTGCGGAACGCGTGGACGAGGTGGTGTTCGCGTACAGCGACGTCACGCACGAGACGGTGATGCACGCCGCCTCGCGCGCCCTCGCAGCGGGGGCCGACTTCTCCCTGCTGGGCCCCGCGAGCACGATGCTCACGGCCCGCGTCCCGGTCATCGCGGTCTCCGCCGTACGCACCGGCACCGGGAAGTCGCAGACTTCGCGCTGGATCAGCCGCCGCCTCCGCTCGCGCGGCCTGCGCGTCGCCGCGCTCCGCCACCCGATGCCGTACGGCGACCTCGAACGGCAGCGTGTACAGCGCCTCGCCACCCGCGAGGACCTCGAGGCGGCGGACTGCACGATCGAGGAGCGCGAGGAGTACGAGCCGCACATCGAGGCGGGGACGGTGGTGTTCGCCGGCGTGGACTACGCCGCGATCCTCGCGCTGGCGGAGCGCGAGGCAGACGTCATCATCTGGGACGGCGGCAACAACGACTTCCCGTTCCTGCGCCCCGACCTGCACATCGCGCTGACGGACGCGCTCCGCCCGCTGGACGCCGCGCGCCACCACCCCGGCGAGGCGGTGCTGCGCATGGCGGACGTCGTGGTCGTCGCGAAGTCCAACGCCGCGACGCCGGAGCAGGTCGCGACGGCCGAGGCGGAGGCGCGCCGGCTGAACCCCACCGCGCCGATCGTCCGCGGTGCCTCCCTCGTGCGCCTCGACGATCCCGAGGCGGTGCGCGGCCGACGCGTGCTGGTGGTGGACGACGGCCCCACGCTCACGCACGGCGGCATGTCGCACGGCGCCGGCTACGCCGCGGCGACCGAGGCGGGGGCGCAGATCATCGACCCGCGGCCGCACGCCGCGCCGGCGATCCGGGAGGCGCTGGAGACCTACCCGCACATCGGGAACGTCCTGCCGGCGCTCGGCTACGGCGAGGAGCAGATTGCGGCGCTGCAGGCGAGCATCACCACCGCTCCGGTCGACCTCGTGGTGTCGGGGACGCCGATCGACCTCGCCGCGCTGCTGGACGTGCCGGTGCCGGTAATCCGCGCGCGGTACGACTACGGCGACACGGAGGAGCCCGGCCTCGCCGGCATCGTGGACGCGTTCCTCGACCGCGCGGGCCGGCTGCCCTGACGCGTTCCTAACGGACGGGCGTGACGATGCACCTCGACGAGTCCTCGGGAGGTGTCATGAGCGAGCAGGGCCGGCGGATTCTGATCGCGCCGATCGAGGGCGCCGCGGGCGAGCGCATCCAGGCGTGGCGGCTGGTCCACGACCCCGCGCAGGCACGGCGCTATCCGCCCCACGTCACGCTCTGCTACGACCCACCGCACGATGACTCACGCGAGGCGCGGGACGCCCTCGCACGGCAGGTCGTGCACGCGTTCCCCGCCGCCGTCCCGGTCCACCTCGGTGGCGTCCACCGCTTCTCCGGCGGGACCGAGACGCTGTACGTGGAGGTGCTGGCGCACGAGGCGCTGGACGCGGCGCGCGAGCGGCTGTTCGATGGGGCGCACGCGCGGTTCCCCGTGCTCCGCCCCTGGCCGTGGCACGTGTCCTGCCTCCGCAACGCCGCCACCGCCTCACCGGACGTGGTCGCCGCGGCCCGTGCCGCGCTCGCGCTCGACGAGCCGTACGCGATCGCGGCGGTCGAGTACCGCGAACTCCAGGGCGAGGTGTACGAGGTGCTGGAGCGCTGGGAGCTGGCGCGGGACTGACGTCAGCCCGCGGCACCCTCCAGCGGGAGCCGCTCGCCGTTGTGCGAGGCGGCGACGATCCGCCGCTCGATGATCTCGAAGTGGCGCGGCACCGTCGGATTCACCGCATCCGCCGAGTGGCCGAGGGCGACGATCTCGGCGTGCAGGCGGTCGCGCGTGATCTCGAGGAGCGCCGCGGCGCCCAGGCGGAATTCGCGGTGATGCGGCAGCGTGGGCGAGCCGGGGTTCAGCACCACCACGCCGTCCCGGTACTCCAGCCGCTCGATGTGCGTGTCGCCGCCGATCAGGATGTCCACCCGCTCCCCGCCCAGCGCCTCCTCCACCAGCACGGAGACCGGGCGCTCCTCCGGGCGCAGTTCGTGGACCATCCCGATGCGCCAGCCCTCGATGTCCACGATCTGACGCTCCGCCATCCGCCGGTCGTCGAACACGTCGTTGTTCCCGCGCGCGACGAGGAGCGGCGCGAATTGCTCACACCAGTCGAGGACGGAGGGCCGCACCACGTCCCCGCCGTGGAGGATCAGGTCGGCGCCGGCCAGGAAGGCGGCCAGCTGCGGCCCCAGTTCGTCCGGGGTGCGGATGAGTGACGGCAGGTGGGTGTCGGAAATGACGGCGATGCGCACGCCGCGACGATATCCGCGCTACATTCCGCCCGCAATGACGGCCGTGTTGCCGGGCACCGGGTGCCCGGGGGAGCCGTCGGGGGAGGTGCAGCGTGGCGACACAGCAACGGGACGCCGCAATCGTCGGCATCTACGAATGGCCGAAGCGGCTGGACCCGGGCGTCTCGGCGCTCCAGATCAAGGCGCAGTCGATCGGCAAGGCGCTGGAGGACGCAGGGCTCTCCTGGGCGGACGTGGACGGCCTCTACGACGCCGGTGAGGGCGAAGGCGGCGGCGGCCTGGGCCTGGCGCCCTACCTCGGCATCAAGCCGAAGGTGATCGACACCACCATGGTGGGTGGCTCCTCCTACGAGTTCCACGCCGCGCACGCGATGCGAGACATCGCGGCGGGCCGCTGCAACGTGGCCGTGCTCTCGTATGGCTCGAAGGCCGCGAGCCAGCGCATCCCCATCGGCACCGGCGGCCCGAGGGCCGGCGGCTCGTGGCAGTCGAACATGGAGAACCCGTACGGCGTCACGCTGATCTCCAACTACGCGATGGTCGCGCACCGGCATATGCACGAGTACGGCACGACCACCGCGCAGCTCGCGGAGATCTCCGTCGCCACGCGGGCGCACGCGATGCGTAACCCTCAGGCCGTGCAGGCGATGCAGGACCTGAACTTCGCCGATATCCGCGAGATCACCGTGGATGACGTGGTGCAGTCGCGCATGCTGGCCGACCCGCTCCACCTCCTGGAGTGCTGCATGGTCTCGGACGGCGGCGGTGCGATCGTGATCGCGAGCAAGGACGTGGCGAAGGGGACGAAGAAGAAGCCCGTCTGGCTCATCGGCGCCGGCGAGGCCACCGCGTACAAGACGAACCAGAACGACATCACGACCAGCGCGGCCGCGCAGAGCGCCCCGGTCGCATTCGGGCAGGCGGGCGTGACGCCCGGCGAAATCGACATCGCGATGATCTACGACTCCTTCACGATCACGGTCGCGGTGATGCTGGAGGACCTCGGCTTCTGCAAGAAGGGCGAGGCGGGGTCATACGTGCAGGGCGGCCGGCTGCGCTGGGACACGCCCGGCGGCCCGGCGCTGAACACGGACGGCGGCGGTCTCTCCTCCAACCACCCCGGCATGCGCGGCATCTTCCTGCTGCTGGAGTCCGCGCGGCAGTTGCGCGGCGAGTCCACCAGCCAGGTGCCCGGCGCGAAGCTGGCGGTCGCTCACGGCAACGGTGGCCTCCTGGGCGCCACCCACGCCGGCGGCACCGTCATCCTCGCCGCCGACTAACGCACCACCGACCGAAGGGAATCCGAACATGGCCAACCGACTGCAGCCCGTCTTCCCGGAACACGACACGCAGGCCTTCTGGGACGGCGCGAAGGCGAACGAACTCCGCTACCAGGTGTGCGAGGCGTGCAACGGCGTGGTCTTCACGCCGCGCTCGCACTGCACGGCCTGCGGCTCCACCCGCCTCGCGACCCGCGTGTCGAAGGGGCTGGGCACCGTCTACACCTACTCCGTGGTGCGCCAGAACCGCAGCCCTGCCTTCGCCGACCTCGGCGCGTACGCCGTGGCCTACATCGACCTGGACGAGGGCTTCCGGATGCTGAGCGGCATCACCGGCGTGGGCGACCCCACGAAGGACGTGAAGATCGGCATGCGCGTGCAGGTGGTCTTCGAGCCGCAGGACTCCGGGGAGTACCCGATCCCCGTCTTCCGACCGGCGTGACCGCCGCGCCCGACACACGAGAGGACTGACCGATGCCGAGGTTGACCCCGCTGGACCTGGACCACCTGACGCCCGAGCAGCAGGAGGTCGCGAATGCGATCGTGTCCGGGCCGCGGGGCGGCCTTCGCGGCCCGTTCGACCCGTGGCTGCGGTCGCCGCAACTCGCCGACCGCGCGCAGCGGCTCGGCGAGTTCTGCCGCTTCCACTCCTCGCTCCCGCCGCGCCTGTCGGAGATGGCGATCATCGTCACCGGCGCGTACTGGAAGTCCCAGTATGAGTTCTACGCCCACGCCCGCCTCGCGCGGGAGGCCGGGCTGCCGGACGCGGTGATCGAGGCGATCCGAACGGGGGTGCGTCCGGACGTGACCGGCCCGGAGGCCGCCATCTACGACTTCGTGACGGAGTTCCTGAACACGAAGCGCGTGTCGGACGCGACCTACGCCCGCGCCATCGAGGTGTTCGGGGAGCGGGGTGTCGTCGACCTCGTCGGGATCGTCGGCTACTACGGCCTCGTCTCGATGACGCTCAACGTCTTCGACGTGCCCCTCCCGGCAGGGGTGGAGCCGCCACTGCCCGCCTGAGCGAGAGTGCGCGGCGGGCGGCCACGGCGCATGACGTTCGTGGTAGCCTGCCGCCGCTCGACGCGATGAGGAGGGGGCAGCGATGGATCCCGTTGACGGCCTGAGGTTCGAGCGAAACGGCGCGGTCGCCACGGTCGCGTTCAACCGCCCGGAGCGCCTGAACGCCATCACCTTCGACATGCTCGAGGGCGTGACCGAGTTCGTCCGCGCGATGGGCCGCGACGAGGACGTGCGCGTCATCGTCATCACCGGCACCGGCCGCGCGTTCTCCTCCGGCGACGACATCGTCGGCGGCATGGGTGGCCGCCCCGACCGCTACGGCGAGCCGGTGGGCCTCTCCACCAACCTCGGGCCGCACCACAACCTCGTGAAGACGCTCATGAGCGCGCCGAAGCCGGTGGTGGCCGCGCTCAACGGCCTCTGCCACGGGGCCGGGTGGGTGACGGCGCTCTCCTGCGACTTCCGCGTGGCGCGGGACGACATCGTGATCGGGGACATCCGCTCGGGGAAGGCGATCTTCGCCGGGCAGGGGGTGGGCCTCCTGCTCCCGCGGCTCATCGGGCAGTCGCGGGCGATGGACCTGCTGATGACCGGTCGCGTGATCGACGCCGTGGAGGCGGAGCGCGTCGGGATCCTCCAGCGCCTGTGGCCAGCCGCCACGTGGGAGGAGAGCCTGGGCGCGTTCATCGACGAACTCGCGAACGGCCCGACGAAGACCTACGCAGCGTGGAAACTGACGGTGAACCGATCCGTCCTGGCGGAACTGGACGGCTTCACGGACTACGAGACGCGGCTGGCCCAACTCGCCCGCAACACAGAGGACGCGAAGGAAGGCGTGCAGGCGTTCCGGGAGAAGCGCGCGCCGAAATTCATCGGCCGGTAGCCCCTCGGACCTCGGGACATGCCCGATGGCACCCGTACCGCGGGAGCGTGGTACGGTGGTTGCAGGTTCGCCGCCCCGTCCACGCACGATTCGCGAGGGCAGCGCGACAGACTCCTCAGATTCCTCCTTCTTCTCGGCACGACGGCCTGTTCGTGTGACGCCCGGAAGAACGCCTGGCCGCCAGTGTCCGAACGCTGGCCCGACCGCCCGGTGCACCGGCCTCTGAGATTCACACGAGCAGCGGAATGCCCGCCGTCGGTGGGGCGTTCCTTCGTTCCCGTTGGCGCGCGAGCGCACCGGGCCGGCCCCTGCACTGGCACCGACATCCCCGAGAGGGAGCATCTCCTGGTACTCATGACCCCGCCGGCCGGCACGACCCCGGCCCGCACCTCCACCCAGACCGGCGACCCGGCGCTCGACACCACGTTCGAGGCGCTCGGCCTGTCGCCGGACCTTGTCACGGCGCTGTCCGCGAACGGCATCACACGCCCGTTCCCGGTGCAGGCGCTCACCATTCCGGACGCCATGGCCGGCCGCGATGTCTGCGGCATGGCCCAGACCGGCTCCGGCAAGACGCTCGCCTTCGGCCTGCCGATGATCGAGCGCACGACCACGGCAAAGCGTCGCCGCCCGCACTCGCTGGTGCTGGTGCCCACGCGTGAACTCGCCAACCAGGTCGCGGACGAACTCGCACCGCTCGCCGCCTCGCGCGGGCTGTGGCTGTGCGCGATCTACGGCGGCTCCTCCATGGTCCGCCAGATCCGCGCGCTGCACGCCGGCGTGGACATCGTGATCGCCACGCCGGGCCGCCTCAACGACCTCCTCGAGCGCGGCGAACTGACGATGGACGACGTCTCATTCGTGGTGCTGGACGAGGCCGACCAGATGGCGGACATGGGCTTCCTGCCCCAGATCCAGCGCATCCTGGACCAGATCCCGGAGAAGCCGCAGACGCTGCTCTTCTCCGCCACCCTGGACGGCGTCGCGGGCTCGATCTCGCGCCGCTACCAGCAGGACCCCGTCCGGCTGGAGGTCATCTCCGACACGCCCACGGTGCAGACGCTGAAGCAGCGCTTCATCGGCGTGTCGTACGAGGACAAGCTCGCCGTCGCGGCGCGCATCCTGGCCGGCGCTGAGCGTGCGGTGGTCTTCTCCCGCACCACGCACGGCGCGGACCGCCTCGCCGACCAGTTGGACCTGGATGACCGCCGCGCGCTGCCGATCCACGGCCGCTGCAGCCAGAACCAGCGCGAGCGCACGCTCGCCCGCTTCTCCGCCGGTGACGCGCGCGTCCTCGTCGCCACGAACGTGGCGGCCCGCGGCCTGCACGTGGACGGCGTGGACGTGGTGCTGCACTTCGACCCGCCGGAGGACGGCAAGACCTACCTGCACCGCTCGGGCCGCACGGCCCGTGCCGGCGCGGACGGCCTGGTGGTGACGCTGGTGCTCTCCGACCAGGCGCGGGATGTCGTCGGCGTCCAGCGCGAGGCCGGCGTGGACTACGCCATCGTCCCGATGCGCCCGGACGACGAGCGGCTCGATGACCTCGGCGCGTGGGACGCACCGGCCGGCGCGGTCCTGCCGGACACCTTCCGCGGCCGCCCGGGCACCCGTCCGGCTCCCCGCGGTGGCCGCCCCGGCGGCAACGGTGGCCGTGGCGGCCGCCCGACGAACGGCTTCCGCCGCCGCTAATAGCCCGCCCTACGGGCTTCGGCCCAACGTCGAGGGCCGGTCGCGCAACCGCGTGGCCGGCCCTCGGCACATCCGGGGGCTTCGGGAACCCGTCCGCCCTGCCGAAGATCGGGGCATGGCGATTGTGATCCGCTGCGACACGTGCGATGCACCGCTGGGCCGCGAGGTCCGCGGCGTCACCCTGACCGCCGGCACCATGGTGCCGGCCAGCCAGCAGGGCGACGCCCGGTTCGTGCCCGGCCAGGAGCCTGTCGAGTACGTCCTCTGCGACCCGTGCGCTGATTACGTCAACTCGGCTGCGTTCCTCCTCACCCGGTCGCCTCGGGGAGGCGTCCGATGATCAGCACGCAGGCGTGCGACTGCTGCCAGGGCCCGCTGGAGGCCGAAGCGGTGCGGATGGAGCGTGCTGAGGGGGCGGTGGTCTTCCTCTCACACCAGCGGTGGTCGATCGTGCCGCGTGGCGCGGGCCTGACCCTCTGCACCCTCTGCCCGGCCTGTGGTGATTTCATCACCCGCGCCATCGAACACCTCCGCGCCCACCGCCACCCCGGCTACGTCGCCTCCGAGGGCGGCACCGACGCGGCCACGGAGGCGCTGCGCGCCGCCTCCTGAGCGGCCGCGGGGCTCCGGCCTGCCCGTTCCGCATCACACTGTTTCACGCACCACAACGTTCGTTGACGCCCTGCTCGCCTCGGGCGTACCTTCCGCGCGCCCGCGGGCGCCCGCCCCCGGCATGAGCCAGCCTGTCGCCTTCGAGCGACGCGAGGAGGGGGTGTCGATTGCCCGACTACAACAAGCCCATCCCGATCCCGGATCCGTTCGTCAACAAGCCGTACTGGGACGGCGCGAAGGAGGGCAAGCTCAAGTTGCCCCGGTGCACGGCATGTAGCCGCGTACACTTCTACCCGCGCATCGTCTGCCCGAACTGCGGCTCCCGGTCCATCGAATGGATCGAGGCGACCGGCGAGGGGTACCTGCACACGTTCGCGGTGCAGCACCGCGCCGCCGGCGGCTGGGCGGAAGAGGCCCCGTTCGTCACGGCTTACATCGACCTGCGCGAAGGTGACCGGATCTTCACGGTGCTCCGCGGCGTGGACCCCACCAAGCCCGAGGAGATCATGAAGAAGATCGGCGCGCTGTGCCGGATCGAGTTCGAGAAGGCCAACGACGACGTCACCATCCCGTACTGGCGCGTGGTCGGCTAGGGAAGCGGAGGAACTGATGCCCAGCAACCCCTCGAAGGCCGCCGCCATCGTCGCGGCGGGTGAAGCGGACGAGATCGGGTACCCGACAACCCCGAAGACGGACATGATGCTCGGCGTGGAGGCGATCCATAACGCCTGCCGCGAAGCCGGCATCACCACGAAGGACATCGAGGCGATCGCCAACCCGGGCGGCGCCAACGCGTATGCGGAGTACCTCGGCATCGTGCCGAAGTGGGTGGACACCACCGCCGTGGGCGGCTGCTCCTTCCAGATCCACGTGGCGCACATGGTCGCCGCGATCAACGCCGGCATGTTCGACATCGGCGTGGTCGTGAACGGCCAGGCCGGCTACTCCCGGCGCTCCTTCCCGCGGGGCGCCGCGGGTGGCGGCGGCGGCGACGCACTCGGCCCGGACGCGCAGTTCATGACGCCGTACGGCGTGATGGGCGCCCCGTCGCAGTACTCGCACGCCATGACGCGGCACATGCACCAGTGGGGCACCACCAAGGAGGACTTCGCGGAGATCGCGGTGAGCACCCGCAAGTGGGCCATGCTCAACCCGCGCGCCGTGATGCACTCCAAGGAGACGAACCCCAACGGCGGCCCGATCACCGTTGAGGACGTGATCAACTCCCGCATCATCTCCTGGCCGCTGAACATCCTGGACTGCTGCCTGGTCACCGACCACGGCGGCGCCGTCATCGTCGCCTCCGAGGCGGCCGCACGCTCCTTCCGCACGCCGCCGGTCTGGGTCGCCGGCGCGGGTGAGGCGATCGGCCACCAGACGATGCTGGAGATGAAGGACTTCACCGCGACCTCCGCCGCCGCGTCCGCCGGCCGTGCCTACAAGATGGCCGGCATGGGCCCGGAGGACATGGAGATGGCGATGATCTACGACTCGTTCACGATCACCGTCGCCATCACCGCGGAGATGCTTGGCCTCACCAAGCGCGGCGAGGGCCCGAGCCTCTTCAAGGACGGGCGCACCGCCCCCGGTGGCTCGTTCCCGGTCAACACCAACGGTGGCGGCCTGTCGTTCAACCACTCCGGTATGTACGGCATGCAGCTCCTGGTGGAGGCGTACCGCCAGCTCTCCCGCACGGCCGAGGACGGCGTCCACGGCCTGAAGGGCAAGCAGACGAACGCGAACTCCTGCATCGTGAACGGCACCGGCGGCAGCCTCTCCGCCACCGGCACGCTGGTCCTCACCGTGTAGCCTCGCGCTCCACGCGAACCATCGAGGGGCCTCGCCGGCAACGGCGGGGCCCCTTCGCTTCATGCCCCGCACTTCATCGCACTTCACCTCGTCCCGCCGGGCGGCCATACTCGACAGATGCCGACGCTCGACCTCGCCGCCCTCATCGCCGCCGCGCCCGTGCGCCTCGCGCCCATGGCCTCGTACACGAACGCACCCTTCCGGCGCGTGGCCGTGGCCTGTGGCGCGGGCTTCGCGACGAACGAGGAGATCGACGCGGAGGCGTTCCGCTACGACAACCAGCGCACACTCCGCATGGCGCGCATCTGGCCGGAGGATGGCGTGGTCGCCATGCAACTCCTCGGCTGCGATCCGGAGGCGATGGTCCCCGCCGCGGAACGCCTCGTAGAGGCAGGCGCGAGCATCATCGACATCAACATGGGCTGCCCGGCGCCGAAGGTGACGAAGCGCGGCAAGGGCGCGGCCCTGATGCGCGACGTGGCGACGACAGCGCGGCTGCTGACAGCGATCCGTCGCGCCATCGACGTACCGCTCACCATCAAGATCCGCGGCGGCTGGAGCGACGACCACCTGAACGCGGTGGAGGTCGCCCGCATGGCGCAGGACGTGGGCGTGGACGGCATCACCGTGCACCCTCGCACGCGGTCGCAGCGATACACCGGGCGCGCCCCCTGGGACGTGATCGCGGACGTGGTGCGCGCCGTGGACGTCCCCGTCACGGGCAACGGTGACGTCCGCTCGATGGCGGAGGCGCGCCGCATGATGGAGGAGACCGGCTGCGCGGGCGTCATGGTGGGCCGCGGCGCCCTCGGCCGGCCGTGGCTGTTCGACGAGGCGCACGAGGCGCGGCCGCCGGCGGAGCGCGTCGCCCGCGAGCGAGAGGTGATTGAGGCGCACCTGGCGCTGATCACGGAGATGATGCCGCCGCACGAGGCGCTGCTCCAGACGAAGAAGCACCTGGCGCTGTACGTCGCCGGGCGGCCGGAGGCGCGGCCGCTGAAGGCGGCGATCTTCCAGTCGCGCGACCTCGAAACGGTGCGCGGCCTGTACGAGCGGGTCGTGGAGGACTACGGCGCCGGCTGGGTGCCGTTCGAGAACGCCTCGATCAGGTAGTTCGTCAGGTCCCAGCGCTCGCGCTCGGTCAGCAGTTCCTCCCACGCCGGCATGGCCGTCCCCGGCACCCCGTTGGTGATGAACAGGTACGTCTCCGTGTCCGGGTGCAGCGGCACGTGGAGGCGGAGGTCGGCCGGCGGCGGGGTGAGGTCGGCGGCGGCCGGGCCGTCGCCTCGACCCTCGTCGCCGTGACAGGTCACGCACCGTTGCTGGAAGAGCGTTGCTCCGCGCTCGATCGCCGCCGGATCACCGGGCGAGGGGTTCCCGACCGTGCCGCCGCCACCGCCGGTCGTCCCCACCCACACCGCACCGAGGATCAGCACCCAGCCGGCGGTCTGCGTCGCCGCGGAGTAGCGCGGGTGATGCCGCCACCCGAGCGCCAGGCCGGCGCCGAGCGTGAGCGCGATCAGCGCGCCGAGCACCCTCGTCGTGAGTTGCGGCGCGGGCGAGGCGAACGCAGCGCGCGAGGCGCCGTCCGCGGCACCCGTCCCGATCGGCACCACGAACGAGAAGCGCGCGTCGTCCTGTCCGGCGCGCGCGACATCGACCGTGAGGTTCCAGGTGAGCGCCAGGCTCAGGAACGAGCCCTGCGCGGTGTAGATGCCCTGCCCTTGCGGCACGGCGTCCACCGACTCGCCGCCGAGGGCGCCCGCCTGCGCGAACGTGACGCGCACCCGGGTCACCTCGCCGGTGGGTGCATCGCCGGCCCAGCCCTCCGCGGGGGCGGTGCTGTAGACGTGGATGCGGAGCGTGTTGTCGCCGACGACCGCCGGGGTCACCTGGAGGTGGACGGCGAGGGTGCCGGACTGCTCCACACCGTTGAACACGGACGCCGGCGCCGCCTCGACCGCCGTCGCACCGCGCGGCGTCGGCACCTGGCCGAGGACGGCGACGGTGAACAGCACGGCCGCGCCGGCGGCGACCTCCAGCGGCAACAGGCGGCGCACCCGCGCCGCTGCCGCCTCCAGCCCGGCCTTCCCCTTCGCGCCGCGTGATGCGGCGACCGCGCGGCGGTTCAGCCACGCGACGCCGAGCATCGGCAGGACGAGCGCCAGCTTCGCGATCAGCCAGCGGCCGTACTCCGTCTCCCAGAGGGCGGGCAGCGACGGCAGTTCGCCCAGCGACCGCAGCACGCCGGTCACGCCGAGGACGAAGACGGACGCGGCCGCGAACGTCGCGAACGGCACGACCGCGTGCACCATCACCGCGCCACGTTCGACCGAGGCGCCGCTCGCGGCCCGTGCCAGTACCAGTAGCACGACGAGGCCGCCGATCCACGCGGCGGAGACGGCGAAGTGCACGAGGTCGAAGGCGACGGCCCAGCCCCAACCCGGCGCCGCCGCGGCGTGGCTGAGCAGCGACACCGTCGCGAGACCCCCGAGCGCGGCGAGCGGGAGCGCAGCGAGCGTCACCACTTCGCCACGCCTCGCGCGCCAGCGGGCGGCGAGGAACGACAGCACGAGCAGGATCGAGACGGCCTCGACGGCGAGCATGCGCCAGAGCCAGATCGTGCCGCCGCGCGTGGTGCCGGCGATCTCGACGATGCCGGCCCCCGGGATCGCCTGCGCCTGCGCGGTGATGACGAGCGCGCCGCCCGCAACCAGCAGCGGGAGCCCCGCCAGCGCGACGCGCCGGGACGCCTCTGCGTGCAACGGCACGAGGCCCGCTGCCCGCTCCGCGCGACGGAGCGTCCAGAGCAGCGGCGCGCCGCCGGCCGCGAGCGAGAACCCGAGGAACGTGAACCACCGGCCGAGGATGTTCGCGGGCGAGTTCCGCCGCCCGAGTTCGGGCTGGTACGCCTCGCCTGAGGGCACGCTGCCGTCCGGATTCAGCACGGTGAACGCGAACGACCCGCTCCACTCGTGCCCGTCGCTCTGCGAGACGTTGCGGTACGACACGGTGTAGAGGCCCGGCCCCAGGCCGCGCGGCAATCCGCTCAGGTGGTACGGGTCCAGCGGATCCACCGCCCGCCCGTCCACCGGGAGCGCTTCGCCGCCCGTGGAAAGCAACTCGAACGTCGAGAAGCGCGCCTCGAGCGGCTCCGAGAACCAGAGGTCGATAACGCTCGGCGCGGCCGGCAACTGCGCGCCTGCGGCGGGCGAGGAGCGCACGAGCACCGCATGCGCCTCCGCCACGCCCCGCGTGGCCGCCCACGCCCCCGCGAGGACAAGGACGGCCAGCGCGAGGATCGTGGCGGTACGCCTCACGAGCGGTGGCCACCCAGCCGGAGCGCCCACGCCCCGGCAAGTCCGGCCGCGGCCATGCCCGCCGCAGCGATCACCGCCCACCACGGGAACGTTCCCGGCTCATCCGGGTATGGCAACGCCGTCGCCGGCGTCGGGGACGGATCGGCGGTGGTGGTGGCGACTGGCGTCACCACTTCCGGGGCGGGCGAAGGCGCCGGCGCTTCCGGGTCGATGGTGAACGTGAAGGAGCCCTCGTGCGTGTCGCCGTCCACGGCCGAGAGCGTGGTCCACGCCACCGAGTACTCCCCGGCGGGCAGGTCAGGCTTAAGCCCCACGGACATCTGCGTGCGATCCACCTCGTCGACCACGACATCGTCGAGCTCAACCCGCTCGCCTCCTGGCCCCGTCACTTCCAGCACGTTCGCACCCGCGCGCCGGAACAGCTCCTGCGTGAACCAGACGGTCAGGCGCCCCGGCGCGGACCGCACGGCCTCCCCCGCCGGCGGGTCGGAGCGGAGGAAGTCGGCGTGCGCTGCCACGGGGCGAGGCGAGGCGAGGCTGATGGCGGCAAGCGCCGCCATCAGCCCAACCACCAGCCCGAATCGCTTAGTGCCCACCGGCGGTACCACCGAGTGCAGCGTACGCGTCATGGCTCAGGTCGTGCTGCGTCTCGTGCGCGGCGACCGCCGCCTCCGCCGCAGCCGCGAGGTCGACCTCCGCCGCGGTCAGCGCCGTCTCCAGCGCGGTGGCGGCGGCGACGAACGCATCGGCAGCCGGCTGCACGCCCTCCGGCCACGCCACGGTCTGAGCGGCACGCTTCGCTCGCGTCACAGCCGCTGCCCACGCGGCATCGACCTCGGGCGCGTCACCGTTCAGTGCGTCGTCCATGGCGTGGAAGCCAGCACCGTCGATGATCGCAATCGCCGCCAGCACCGTCCCGGGCGACGAGGCCGAGCCGCGCATGCCGGACAGCGCGCCGTAGGCGCGCGTGGCGAGCGTCGACTGCGCCTGCAGCGCCACCTCGACCGCTGAGGCGGTCGCCGCAACGTCGTCCGACTCGATCGCGGCTCCCAGTGCGGTCGCCGCCTCGATGAAGCCGTCCGCCGCGGCCTGCGACTCGCCTGGCCATGCAACGGCCTCCGCCGCCGCGCGCGCGTTCATTACCCGTCCGAGCCACGCGGCGTCGATCGCGGGCGTCTCGCCGGCGAGCGTCGACGCCATCTCTACGAGCCCGGCACGACCGACGATCACGAGCGCCGCCAGCGTCGCCCCACCGCCGGAGGCTGGCTCCGCCTCGCCGATCGCGTGGTACGCCTCGTGGCTGAGGGCGTGCTGCGTATCGTGTGCCGTCACGGCCAGCGGAGCCGCGGCCGCGGCGTCATCTGCGTCGAGGGCAGCCTCGAGTGCCGCGCTCGCCGTCACGAACGCCTCCACGGCGTCCGTGAGGCCCTCCGGCCACGCAACCGCCTCCACGGCCACCCGCGCGCGCTGGGCGGCGCCGAGCCACGCGGGGTCGATCTCGGGCGCATCGCCGTTCAGCGCGTCGTCCATGGCGTGGAAGCCGGCGGCATCCAGGTGGATCACCGCCGCGAGCAGGTCGCCGGGGTCGACGGCACCATGTGCGTCCTCGGTGTGAGGGGTCGCCTCGGCAGTGTGGGTGGCCGTCCCCGTGGCCGTGGCCGTGGTCGGCGTCATGTCATCGGAGTCAGACGTGCAGGCGGACGTGACGGCGGCGATCAAGAGCAAGCCGCCGGCACCCGCAATCAACGAGCGTCGCAAGGGGAATCCCTCCGGTAGGCATCGCGTGAGTCGTGCGTCCCGCGCGGGGACGCCTCAGGCGGTGCGCGGTGGAGGGGTCAGCGGTAGCCACGATTGCCCGAGGGGAAGGCGCTTCCCGCTCACGCTGAGGAGCAGGGCAACGGTCGCGGCCACGCCGAGGGCGAGGTGCGGCGGGACCACGGGGACAGGCGCGCTGCCCTGGTCGGCGCAGGTCGAGACATCCGCGTGACAGTGGTCGGCGTGGTCGCCGGACGCCGCGTGCGAATGAGACGGGGCCGGAAGGATACCGAGCGGCGCCGCGAGTTCCGACCAGTGGCCGAAGAAGGCGAGGCCCGGCAGCCACGCGAGCACCAGGATCAGTGCTGCACGCCTCGGTGCGCGGCGGGACGGCGCGAAGGTCGGGACTGGGGCCACGGCGCGCTCCGTCGGTGGGGTCCCCGAAGGATCGCATCGGCCTGGAGCGCGGGCACCCCGGGAGCCCCGGGGGCGGCGGATGCCGCCACCGGGACCGAAGGGCGAACTAGTGAGCGCTCACCCCGCTGCCGAGGCCGGCGTACGCCTTCTCGCTGAAGGCGTGCTGCGCCTCGTGGGCGGCCTTGGCCGCCGCGGCGGCCTTCGCGATGTCCACGGCAGGCTTGCCGTCCTTGTCCTTCACCGCGAGCTCCGTCTCCAGGGCGGAGATGGCGCGCGAGAGGGTCGTGGCGAGGTCCTGGACGCCCTCGCCCCACTTGATCGTCTGCACGGCTCGCTTCGCCGTGCCGATGCGGCCGGCCCACGCGGCGTTGACCTCGGCCTTGTCGCCGTTCAACGTCTCGTCGATGTCGTGGAACGCGGCGTTGTCAACCGCGGCCAGCGCCGCGAGCTTCGCGCCGTTGCCGTCAGCCGTCTCACGCATGCCCGACAGGGCGCCGTAGCCGCGGGTCGCCAGCGTGCCGCGCGACTTGTTGAGGGCCGTCGCGGCCTCGGTCGCCTTCGCCGCATCCCCGGCCTTGATCGCCGCCTCGAAGGCGGTCGCGTCCTTGATGAACGTGTCCGCCGCGGCCTGCGACTCGCCCGGCCACTCCAGCGCGGACGCGGCGATGCGCGCGTTCGCGACGCGGCCCTCCCAGGCGGCGTTGACCTCGCCACCGTCGACCAGCGTCTTCTCCATCGTGGCGATCCCGGCGAGGTTGATCACGCCGAGGGCGCCCAGCGTGGGCCCAGCGCCCGTGACCGACTTCGCACCGGCCGCGGACACCGCCTTGTAGGTTTCCGCGGACAGGGCCGCCTGCGCCTCCGCGGCAGCCTTCGCCAGCGGAGCCGCCTTCGCCGCGTCGTCCGCCTTCAGCGCACCCGCGAGGTCGTTCGCGGCCTTCACGAACGCGTCGACCGCGCCCTTGGTCGCGTCAGGCCACAGGACGGACTGCGCCGCGAGCGACGCCTTCTCGACCTTGCCGAGCCACGCAGCCGCGATCTCCGGCTTCTCCCCGTTCAGGTTCGAGTCGATCGCGGCAAAGCCTGCCCCGTCGATCTGCACCAGAGCCCCCAGCATGTTCCCCGCGTCCGGCGTCGGCGCCGGTTCGGGGGTGGCCGTGGGCGCCTCCTCGGTCGCGGCCGCCGTGGCCACGGCCTCTACCGTGGCCTCGGTGGTCTCCTCGTCCGATGCGCAGCCAGTCGCAGCGAGGGCCAACAACACCAGCCCTCCCACCCCAGCCACTAGAGATCGGCGCAAGTTGGTGCCTCCCATGAATATCGCATTTGTGATGCGAATCGGAATGATGCGGAACAATACTCTTTCGGTCGCTGCACGCAATACGATGAGGCGGTTTCGGGGGGACGAATGTCTGTCGCGTCCGGCGTGATCGGCCCGGGCCGCCTCGGAACGGCCCTCAGCGCAGCCCTCGCGGCCACCGGCGCCCCGGTGATGGTCGCGAGCCGCCGTCCGCCCGCCCCGGCGCTCCTCGCGCTGCCGGGCGTCACCGGCGCGCCGGTCGAGGTGCTGATCGAGCGCTGCGACGTGGTCTACCTGGCCGTCCCGGACCGGGAGATCGCGCCGCTGGCGGCCCGCCTGTCGTGGCGCCCCGGGCAGGCGGCCGTCCACCACTCCGGCGCGCTCGGGCTCGAAGCCCTCGCCGGCGCGACCGACCGAGGCGCACTTGCCGGGTGCCTGCACCCGCTCCAGACGTTCCCCGCCGGCACGCCCCCGCAGGAGGCGCCCGCGCTGTTCCGTGGCATCACCTGCGGGATCGAAGCGCCGGAGCCGCTGGGCGCCCGCCTGGAGGCGCTGGCAGGGGCGCTCGGTGCGCGGAGCGTCCGCCTGGAGGGCGTCGACCGCGCGGCCTACCACGCCGCGGCGGTCTTCGCCTCGAACGATGCCGTCGCCCTGATGGCGGCGGCGGCGCGGACCTGGTCCGCGGCGGGGTTGTCACCCGAGGCGGCGCGGGAGGCGCTGGCCCCGCTGCTCCTGGCCGCCGCCCGCAACGTGGCGGCGCTGCCGCTGGAGCGGGCGCTCACCGGCCCGGTCGCGCGCGGCGACGTGGAGACGGTCGAGCGGCACCTCGCGGCGCTCACGACGACGCCCGACCTCGCCGCGCTGTACCGCGCGCTGGCGGCCGAACTCCTGCGGCTCGACCTCGGCCACGCGCCCGAGACGCTGGCCGCGCTGCGGCGGGCGATCGAGGCCCCCCGCTAGGCGATCTCGATCCGGCGGCCCGTCCGGGCCGACTCGCGCACCGCGTCCAACACCTGCTGGCACTTCAGGCCGTCCTCGAAGTTCGGGGAGGGCGACCGCCCCTCGCGGATGCCCGCCTCGAAGTCGCGCACCAGCAGCCGGAACGCCACGAGGCGCGGGTCACGGTCATCCTCGAACGGGCGGAAGCGCGACGGCATCTCCCGCGGCGTCAGGGCGCGGTCGGCCGCCTTCCCGGCGAGGACGATGCCGTCCGGCTCCGGGTTCGGGCCGCGCTGCGTGAGCAAGAGCACGCCGCCCGACCCGGCGACGGTGATCCGCGCGCCCTGTGAAGGCGAGACGGCGGAGGACGCGACCATCGTCGCGACGACGCCGCTGCGGAACGTGAGCGTGATCGAGAACGAGTCGTCGGTGTCCGCCATCATCACCGCACCGCCCTCCAACCGCTCCGCGCGCAGCGTCAGGAGCGTGCCGGAGACGGAGGCGACGTCGCCAAACCAGTGGCGCAGGCCGTCGATGTAGTGCGACCCGAGCGCGCCGAGGAACCCGCCGCCCTCGGAGGCGCGGCTCGCCCAGGTGGCCGGTGGCGGCGTGGCCGGCGCGGCGCGTCCGAGGAACAACTCCGCGGAGACCAGTTGCGGGGTGCCGATGGCGCCCTCGTCCAGCAACTCGCGCACCTGCGCGCGCTGCGGCGCGTGGCGGAACTCGTGCGCCACCATCGCCGTCAGGCCGCGCTCCTTCGCCAGCGCGGCCATCGAGGCAGCCTCGGTGGCACTGAGGGCGAACGGCTTCTCGCACAGGACGTGCTTCCCGGCGCTGAGCGCGGCGGTCACGATCTCGTGGTGCGCGGCCGGCGGCGTAGAGACGGCGACGGCATCGATGTCCGGGCGGGCGACGAGTTCACGCCAGTCGGTCAGCGCCTCCGCCACGCCGAGGTCGGCGGCGGCCCTGCGGACGCGGTCTTCGCTCCGGCTGGAGATCGCGCGGACCTCCCAGCCCTCGGACTGGAACGCGGGGACGTGGACGGTCGCCCCGAACCCCACGCCGACCACGCCGACTCGCAACGGTTGTCCGGCCATCATGCCCTCCCGGCCCGGCCACTCCCGCGTGGCGCGCTGCCGGAGGATACTGGGTCTGCTGGCCCGGCGCGGGGGTGCAGATGAGGCGCGCGGGCGGTAGTCTGCGCGCGCACCTGCGATGAAAGCGAGTCCTGCATGCCCATGATCATCGGCGTGTCCGGGTCGATTGCCACCGGCAAGAGCGGCCTGTGCACCTACCTCGTGGAGAAGTACGGCGTCACGCACGGCGACGCCGACAAGATCGTCCACCGCATGTTCGACCCCGGGAAGCCGGGCTTCGACAACGCGGTGAAGGAGTTCGGCCAGGAGATCGTGGGCGAGGACGGCTACATCGACCGCAAGAAGGTCGGCGCCCTCGTCTTCGGCAACCCGGAGAACATGCGCCGGTGGACGCGTGCGATCGGGAACATCGAAGACGAGATGCGCACGACGATCGAGCGGTGGCGTGCCACCCTCGGGCCGGACGATGTCGCGATCCTCGAAGCGGTGAACCTCATCGAGGCGAACTACTCGCAGTGGTGCGACGCGACCTGGCTGGTCGCGGCCTCTGACGAGATCGCGAAGCCTCGCCTGATGGCGCGCAACAACTTCAACGACGCGGAGGCACAGCAGCGCCTCGACTCGCAGCGCAAGTGGCAGGACCGCGCGCCGGCCGCCGACCACGTCTTCCACAACAACGGCACGCTGGAGGAGTTCCACGCCGAGATCGACCGCGTGTTCGCGGAGACCAAGGCGAAGTTCAAGGCCGGCACGCTGCCCAAGTCCAACTGGTTCGCGTGGCGGGAAGCGAACCCGGTGCCGCCGCGCCCCGCCTCCTGACCTCGCGCGGACCGCGCGCAACGAGAAGGCCCGCCGGATGGCGGGCCTTCCTGTTGCCGTGAGCGTGCGGCCGCTAGCCGCGGGGCAGACCCAGGCCGCGCGTGGCGATGATGTTGCGCTGCACCTCTGACGTGCCGCCCGCGATGGTGCGCGGGACGTCCATCACGTACGAGTGGGTGAAGCGCGCCTTCAGCGGCGCCTTCGGGTCGTGGTCGTCCCAGATGTTGGAGTACAGGCCGAAGATCTTCGTGCCCGTGTTCGCCAGCCGCTGGACCAGCTCGGAGGCGTACAACTTCGCCGTGGAGGCCTCGTAGTTCGGGATGAGGCCGCGGTTCTGCATGGAGATGATGCGGAACGAGAAGTTGAACAGCACCTCCGTCTGCACGTACTCCTCCGCCAGTTCATGGCGGAGCGCACCGCTGGTGCCCAACTTCGACTTCATCCGGCCGTCCGGCGTCTTCACGTACTCGACGAGGTCGCTGATGGAGCGCCGCGTCGTGATCGCGCCCTGGATGTTGGAGCGCTCGAAGTCGAGCAGCGAGGCGCCCACGTACCAGCCTCGGTTGACCTCGCCGACGACGTTCTTGGCGGGGACGCGGACGTCCTCGAAGAACGTCTCGTTGAAGCCGTGCCGCCAGCCCATGTTGATGAGCGGGCGGATGGTGATGCCCGGCGTGTGGCGGTCCATGATCAAGAACGAGATGCCGCGGTGCTTCGGCGCATCCGGGTCGGTCCGCACGAGGGCGAACATCCAGTCGGCGTTGTGCGCGCCGGAGGTCCAGATCTTCTGGCCGTTGATCACGTACTCGTCACCGTCGCGGACGGCGCGCGTCTGCAGGCTGGCGAGGTCCGAGCCGGCGCCCGGCTCGGAGTAGCCCTGGCACCACGCCACCTCGCCGGAGAGGATCTTCGGCAGGTGCGCGGCCTTCTGCTCCGGCGACCCGTGGACAATCAGCGTGGGGCCGAGCATCTGCACGCCCATGCCGCCGACCGCGGGAGCGCCGGCCTGCGCCATCTCCTGGCGGAAGATGAACTGCTCCATGGGGGTGAGGCCCGCGCCGCCGTACTCCTTCGGCCAGTGCGGGGCGACCCAGCCCTTCTCCGCGAGGGCGTTCGCCCAGTCCATCGCGGCCTGGCGCACCTGTTCGTTGCTCGACTTGCGGTCGGCGCCCCAGGAGCCTTCCTCCTCGGTCGCGCCGCGGTAGCGCTCCGGGAGGCGCGTCTGGATCAGCGAGCGCACTTCCTGGCGGAAGGCCGCCTGTTCCGGCGTGTCGTTCCAGTCCATCGTGAGTCCCTTCCCGGCGCAGCAGGCCGGCCCGCCTCGACGCGGCCGCCGAGGGTGTCCCGGCGCGCGGTGGCAGCGGCACTATCACGAACGTGTACGCGCACGTCAACTATGGAGGCGGGAAGCAACGTCGGGGGGCGGGCGCCTAGATGCGGTACTCCGCCGGGCCAGGGAGCGGCGCGCCCGCGGAGCGGACGACCGGCGTCGCCACGCCTCGGGCGCGGGTGCGGCGGCGCGGGGTGAGGAAGTACTGCGCGAGGCGGTCCAGGACGAAGCCGAGCGCGCCGATCACGATGATCGCGGCGACGAGGTCCGCGTACGCGAAGCGGTCACGCGAGTCCAGGATGAAGTAGCCCATCCCGGAGTCCACGCCGAGCATCTCCGCCGGCACGAGGATGATCCACGCGGTGGTGAGGCCCAGCCGGAGGCCCGTCAGCACATCGCCGCGGACGCCCGGCCAGATGATCGTCCTGAGCAGTTCCAGGCGGCTCGCCCGGAGGCTCCGCGCGAGCATGATCCACTGCCGGTCGAGCGAGGCGACGCCAGCGCTCGTGCTGAGCGCGATCGGCCAGACCGCGCCAATGGCGATGAGGAAGTAGACCGGCGGGTCGCCGACGCCGAACCAGATGATCGCGAGGGGCGTCCAGGAGAGCGGCGAGATCATCCGCACGAAGGAGGTGACCAGCCCCGCCGCCTTCGCGAACACGGGCAGACCGCCGAGCGCCAGCCCGAACGGGATGCCGATCACCGTCGCGATCCCGAGGCCCACCGCGATCCGCTTCAGGCTGGCGATGACGTGGCGGTTGAGCGTCCCGTCCTCCAGCAGACGCCGGAGCGCGCCGAACGCGCGGTCCGGTGCGAACGCCGCCTGGAACGAACCGGGCTCCACGAAGAAGGTGATCCACCCCCACCAGAGGGCGAGGAGTGCGAGGAAGCCCGCCACCGGGTAGGCGACGGCCAGGGCCAGGGCGCGGCCGCGGGAGCCTCGCCCTGCACCTGCAGTCGCCGCGCCGGGGGCGGGCTGCGATCTCACACGCCGATCCGCTCGGTGCGCTGGAGCGACGCGTCGACCTCGAACTTCGCGGCGCCGCCCGCGTGGTCGATCGCCGCGCGCGCGTACTTGTCCTCCACGAGCAGGCGGTGCGCCTCCGCCGGGTCCAGGTTCTGAAGGAACGAGTTGTCGCCCTCCACCACCGTGTTCTTCAACTGGCGCACCAGTTCCTCCGTGTAAGAGCCGTACGGGAACGGCTGGAAGTCGATGCGCTCCGTGTTCCAGTCGGCGTGCTTGATCGCGCCGCTCGGGCCGTACTCGCCCACGTCGTAGTGGGTGAGCGCGCGCTCGATGACCGGGCGCGGCTGCGGCAGGTAGTTATTGCCGTCGCCGGAGAGGATGCGCGCCGCCTCCGCGCGGTTCTCGCGCGCGTACACCTGCGCCCGGGCCAGGCTGTTCACCACGGCCTGCGTGTAGTTCGGGCGCTCCGTCACGTCGTCCTCGTGCATGATCGCCACGCAGCAGGCGTGCTCGAACCACACGTCCGGGATGAAGCGCAGGATCTTGCCCACGTTGTTCACCTCGGCAACGGCGTTGAACGGGTCGGCCACGATGTAGCCGGCGATGGCGCCGTTCGCGAGGGCGGTCGGCATGTCCGGCGGGGCCATGACAACCAACTTGACCTCGCTGTTCTGGGCGGAGGGCTCGCCCTGGGTGAGCACCTTCAGTCCCGCCTCGCGGAGCAGCATCTGCAGCACCACGTTGTGGATGGAGTACCAGAACGGGATGGCGACGGTCTTGCCGGAGAGGTCGGAGACCGCGTTGACGCTCGGCGCCACCGTCAGTGCGGAGCCGCCCGTGTGGTTCCACGCCACCAGGCGCAGCGGGACGTTCTGGCCGAACTTCAGCCAGATCGCCATCGGCATGAGCAGATGCACCACATCCAGCTGGCGCGCCTGGAATGCCTCCGCGATCTGCGCCCAGCCGCGGAACAGCGTCGGGTCGGGGGCGGTGAGGCCCGCCTCCTGGTAGTAGTTCAGGCCGTGCGCCAGGACCAGCGGCGTGGAGTCCGTGATCGGCAGGTACCCAACGCGCACCTCGGTCTTCTCGAGGGCGGCGGGGGTCGCGGAGGGGTCGCCGGCGGCGACGGTGCCGGTCGCGGCAGCGGTCGCCGTCGCGGTCGCCTCTTCGCCGTCGTCGGAGCAGCCGATGAGCGCCGCCCCGGCCAGGCCAAGCATGCCGGCGCCGGCGCCACGCAGGAAGGTGCGACGCCCGAGGGTGCTCGGGTTCCCGTCGCGCGGGGTCCACAGAATCGGAGACACTTCGTTCAACCTCGATCTCGCCGGTGGAGCGGCGTGGTCACTCGTTTGGATCGGACCTGACTTCAGATGGTGGGATGGGCCGGCACGAGCGCCGCCGGACCGGCGACCTCGGCATAGGCCTGCAGCACCTCCTCGCGCGTCGTCGCCAGGTGCGCGGAGTCGCGCGCCTCACGCGGGAAGCGCCAAGAACGGAAGATGCGCCCCGGCGAGGGCGACATCAGGGCAACGTGGTCACCGAGCAGGACGGCCTCGTCCACGTCGTGCGTGACCATGACCACGGTCAGGCCCAGCGTCTGCTGGATGCCGAACAGCCAGCGCTGCATCGTGCGCCGCGTGAGCGGGTCCAGCGCGCCAAACGGCTCATCCAGCAGGATCACCCGCGGGTGAGTGACCACCGTGCGCGCCAGCGAGACGCGCTGTGCCTGTCCGCCGGAGAGTTCGTCCGGGTAGGCGTGGGCGAGGTCCGCCAGGCCGAACTCCGCCAGCGTCTCGTCCACCACGCCGTCACGGCGCGCGCCGGCGTTCGCCCGATAGCCGAGGCCGAGCGCCACGTTCTCGCGCACCGTCAGCCACGGCAGGAGCAACGGCTCCTGGAAGACGATGCCCACATCGCGGCCGTGCTCGTTGCCCTCGAGTGCCACCGCGCCCTCATCGAGCGCGTCGAGGCCGGCGATCACGCGCAGCAGGGTGCTCTTGCCGCAGCCGCTGGGCCCCAGGAGCACGAAGATCTCGCCGTCCTGGACCTCCAGATCCAGGCCTTCGAAGACCGTGAACTGGTGTCCGCGGTCCCGGAAGCGGCGGGTGGCCCCGCTTATGCGGAGCGGGACAGCAGCCATCGCAACTGGATTTCCGTAGGCGCCTGCACCGGCAGGAACGCCGCCTCGCGCAGCCGGCGGGAGGTGCCACTGTGCAACATGTAGCCGCGGCCGCCGGCGATCTTCGCCTCCAGCGCCACGGAGTCGACGGCGAGCCGACCGAAGTCGAGCCGCAACTGGAGCAGGTCGCGGTGCGCGATCTGCGTGCGGTCAGCCGTGGACGCCATTGTCCGGAGGCGCGTCTCCGCGTCCGTGAAGCGGGCGCGGAGCGCCTCGTAGTCGTCGCGCAGGATCTCGGCGGGGCCGGCCAGGCCGGATTCCGCTTCCGCGAGCGCGCGCCGTGACATGCCCCAGCAGAACGAGCACTGGATCATGAGGAAGGTCGGGAAGATCCGCCCCACGAACCCCTCGAAGTCCTGCGTCAGGATCTCCTCCGGCGCGACGTGCGCCTCCTCGAAGAGCGGGGAGGTGCTGGCGGTGGACTGCAGGGCGAGGATGCGCGGGTACTCCGGCAACTTCAGGCCGGGCGTGGCCTCCGAATAGGCAAAGACCACGCGGTCGGACGGGTCGTCCGCGTTGGCGGCGGCAGCGACGGAGATGAACGGTGGCTCCAGGTTGGAGGCCCACGCGATCCGCCCGCTCACCACGAGGCCGCCGTCCGGGCGCCGCTTGAACGTCAGCGGCAGCGGCGTCCCCGCGAGGTAGTTCGCGGTCGCGGAGGCGAAGGAGGTCGAACCGAGCACCTCCGCCTTGAGCAGCCGCGGGAGCACCGTCGACCGCAGGTGGCACGCCTCGTCCGACTGGAACAGGTACTCGATCGCCATGCGGTGCGCCCAGAGCGAGAACGCCTGGCTCATGTCGTCCAGCGCGACGGTCGCCGTGACCTCGCACATCCGCTCGAACACGGCCGCGTCGTCCCGACGCAGCACGCCGAGGTCGACCGCGCCGAGTTCGGCGAGGTGGGCCAGGCCCTCGCGCAGCGTGCACTGGCAGGCGTCTACCTCCGGGGCACGCGGGCCCACGTAGGCACGGATCGCCTCGTGCAGGGCGTCATCGGCAAGCAGGCGCGGACCGGCGGCTGGGGCGGCCATGGTGCTACCCGAGCCGCGTCAGGCGGTCGATGGGCGTATCCACGGCCTCACGGGCGCGACGGACCGCGTCCTCGTCCGGGGCGTCGTAGAAGCAGAGGCACTTCACCATGTCCTCGCGAACGTAGGTGCGGAGGAACTGCGTCTCCGGGACGTTCGCGTAGAGCGGGGCCTTCTCGCGCTTGCGGTTGAGGTACTGGTCCATGGTCACCCCGGCCGGGATGTCCCACTCCACCAGGTAGTTCGCGCCGGTGGAGGCCTTGCGTGCCTTCACGTCCTCCAGCTCGACGCCGACGAGGCGCACCGGAGCGACCTCCTCGAAGGCGATGCCGGCCTGGCGCAGGATCGCCTCCAGCACCTCGGAGACCCGGTGCTCGAAGATCGCGTAGACCAGGCCGGCGTCCACGCCCACCTGGACCTCGATCAGTTCGCCGTTCGCCTTCGTTGCCGCCGCTGCCAGCGTGCCGAAGAGGGCCTCCGTGGCCTCCTTGCCGCCGTCCGGGATGGGGGTCTCGATCAGGAACAGGGGCATTGGGTGTCCTTTCCGGGTCGATGTCACTGAGACGCCCATCCGGGCGCACTCTGTTCTTTCTAAAGTTGATTGACTTAGTCATGTATAGCACCCTCCGTCAGAGATGTTCAAGTCCGCGCCCGGGGTCGCGCCCCCGCGCGGGCGGACGCCAGCCCCACGCGGATACACTTCCCGCCCATCTGTGCCCCGTGACGATGGAGGAACCAGCGTGCCCCACGTAGAGATCCGCCCAGCCCGCGCTGAAGAGATGCCGGCGCTGGCGCGGCAGGGGTCGAGGCAACTTGCCCTGCCCGAGGCGATGTTCAGCGGCATGGCCCCAGAGTGGACGATGTGCGCGTTCGTCGATGGGGAGATCGCCACGACCTACGCCTTCTGGCCGCTCCAGGTGCGCCTCAACGGCCGCGCGGTGCCGATGGCCGGCGTGACACAGGTGTCCACGCACCCGGCCCACCGCCGCCGGGGCTACCTGCGGGCGGTCACCCGCAAGCACTTCGAGGAGATGCACGAGCGCCGCGAGGTGGCGATTGCCGGCCTGCACCCGGCGTGGATGGCGATCTACCAGCGGTACGGCTACGGCACCGTGAACGTCCGGCAGACCTTCCGCGTGGAGCCTCGTCACATCCAGTTCCACCATCCCCTGCCGCAGCACGGTCGGGTGCGCGAGGTGGACGTGGCGACCGAGTTCGGGCTGCTCGTGGACGTCTACCGGCGGTTCCGCGAGGACCGGACGGCCACGATCCACCGCGGCCGCCCGATGTGGGACGCGGGCCCGCTGCAGGATCCGCCCGCTGGCCAGCGACAGGTGATCCTGGCGTACGAGGAGGACGGCGAACCTCAGGGTTATGTCGTCTACGTCCACGGCCGTGCCGGTGGCGCCGGCCCGCACGTGCTGCGGGTGATGGACCACTTCGCCCTGACGCCGCAGGCGACGCAGGCGCTCTGGGGCGTCCTCGGCGGCTACGACAACGTGGAGCAGATCGTCTGGGACAACGCGCCGAGCGATGACCCGCTTCCGCTCATGCTGGTGGAGCCCCGGCTCCTGAACGCCTCGCTCCGCGACGGGATCATGGCCCGCCTCGTGACCGTCGAGGATGCCCTCGCAGCGCGACCGTATGCCGCCGAGACGGCACTCCGCTTCGACCTGCGCGACCCGTTCTGCGAGTGGAACGCGGGGCGCTGGAGCGTGGCGACCTCCGCCGAGGGCGGCGCGGTCTCACGGGCGGACGGCGCGGACGTGGACTTCGCGCTCACGCCGGACACGCTCGCATCGCTCGTCTTCGGGCGGTACTCCGCGTCCGAGGCGCACCGCGCGGGGCTGCTGGAGGGCGTCCGCGACCGCGCCGCCCTGGGGCGGTGGGACGCGGCGCTGCGGCTGGCACATGCGCCGTACGAGGCGGAGCACACCTGGTAGCACCCTCCGAGCGCGGTGGAACGAAGAGGGGCGGCCTCGCGGCCGCCCCTCGTTGCATCCGCTCGACCCGGTGCTAGTTCATCGCACCCGGCGTCGCCATGCCGCCCATGCCGGAGGTGGCGATCTCCATGACCGGCACCTCGACCTGGATCTCACCAGCCTGCTCGAAGATGAGCGTCAGCGTGAAGCGCTCGCCCACCTCGAACTGGTCAACCAGGCCGAGGATCATGACGTGGTTACCGCCCGGGGCCAGTTCCAGCGTCTCGCCGGGGGCGATGTCCCAGCCGTCCACCTGCTGCATGCGCATCATGTCGCCCTCCTTCACGGTGGTGTGCAGTTCCACCGTCGCGGCGATTGACGCGTCCACCGAGGCGCCGACGAGGCGGTCGGCCTCCGCGCCACGGTTGGTGATCTTCGCGTACGCGGCGCTGTTCTCGTTCTCCAGCCCGGGCGTGGCGCGGGCGCGGATCTCGGCGACCTCGATCGCCGGCTGGGCCGCCTCGGTCGGGGAGGCGGTCGCCTCGGACGTGGCGGCGGCGGTCACCTCAGCGGTCGCGACAGGGGTCGCCTCGGCGTCCTCATCCGATGAGCAGGCCACCGCCGTGAGGCCGGCGAGCGCAAGCCCGCCGAACAGCAGGGCGTGTCGAGCGGTGCGGGTCATGTTGTTGAACATCAGTCATTCCCTTCGCGCCAGACGAGTTCGAGATCGTCGGCGACCGTTTGAGCCGGCAGGTCGTGCGGTACGTACAGCCGCAGTAGCCCCTCCCGGTTGAACACATAGGTACGCGTGGGGTGCGAAACGGCATAGCCGCCATTCGCGGACACCGGACCATGCTCCGGGTGGATGCCCCACGAGGCGAGCGCCTCATGCACGGCATCCGGGTCACCGGACACACCGAGGAACTCGGGGTCAAAGTACGCCACGTACTCCCCGGTCCGCTCCGGGGTGTCCCGTTCCGGGTCGGCAGTGAGCATCACCACCTGGACCCCGTCCCTGACCTCAGCGGGGAGCAGGTCCACCGCCTCCGCCAGGAGGGACATGGTGAGCGGGCACATGTCCGGGCAGAAGGTGTACCCCACGTACACCACCGCCACCCGCCCCTGCAGGTCGGCCAGCCGGAACGGCGAGCCATCCTCCGCCACCAGTTCGAACGCCGGCATGGCAGCGGGCGGATCCGCGACCGCCGAGGCGAAGTCCGGCGCCTCCTCGCGACACCCCACGAGGGCGACCGCGGCGATGGCGGCCAGCAGCCCGACGGCGAATCCGCGCCGGCGTGCCTTCACGTGATTCATGGAGCCTCCCAGATCGTCAGTGATCGACGGGGGAGGTCAGCGCGGGGGTGGCCCCTCGACATCAGGCACCGTTGCCATCGGCACCTGCTGGCGTCGCTCCGCGAGCACACGCGACACCATCGCCGGAGCGAGCGCCACGGCCACAAGCAACACCGGCAGGATCGATGCTCCGAGCAGGCTGCCCGCCGTGAACTCGACCTCGGCGGCCGCACCGGAGGCGGGAGCGGCGTCCCACGGGTGGGTGTGGTTGCCGGGCACCGCGCCCAGGGCCGCGTGGCCATGGTCGGGGAACCACGCCCACATGTCATAGCCAGCGGCCGGCCCGAGGGAGGGTGCAAGCAGCGCGACGACGAGCACCAGCGCGAGGCGGTGGTCGGCGCGGCGTCCGAGGACGGTGGTACTGCCCATGCCACCAGTCTGGGCGCCTCGAACGTTACGCCCTAGCCCGTACGACCCGAGCCCGCCGGGACTTCACGCGGGACTACGCCCGGCGCGTTGACCGGCGGAACGTGGACCTCGGCAGGCGCGCCGCCGCGACGATCGCACGGCCGAGGTACGGGACGCCCTGACGGATCGGTGCGGTGCTGATCCACTCGCGCGGCGTGTGCGCCTCGCCGCCCGTCGTCACGCCGATACAGGTCGTGGGGAAGCCCGCACCGAGCGCGGCGTTCGCATCCGTGGAGCCGGCGTAGAACTCCGGCGCGGGCAGACCGAGGCCTTTCCGCGCGCCGAGCATCGCCTGCACCAGCGGCCCATCCTCACGGATCGTCCCGCCGGGGCGCGCGCCGATGCGCTTCATCTTCACCTCGAAGCCCGCGCCCACGGCGGCCCTCATCGCCGCACGGACGCGCTTCAACAGCGCGTCGACGTTCGCCGGTTCGACCGACCGGATGTCCAGTTCGAACACCGCGTCCGGCGCGATGGTGTTCACGCTGCGGCCACCCCGGATCACGCCCACGTTCATCGTGGTCTTCGGCGTGGCCGCCGGATCCGGCATGAGCGGCTCGAGGGCCACGATCGCGCGCGCCAGCAGCGCGATCGCGTTTGGGCGGCCGTATGCGCCCCAGGAGTGGCCGCCGTCCGTCTCCACGCTGACCTCGTAGCGCAGCGAGGCGACCGCCTGCGTCTGGATGCGGTTCAACGAATGGCCTTCGATCGCGATCATCGCATCGAAGTCACGCGCGTACTCCTTCACCAGACGCCGCGCGCCGCGCAGGTCGCCTCGGCCCTCCTCGCCGACGTTCGCCGCGAAGATGATGTCGCCGACGCCCTTCACGCCTGTCGCCTGCATCACCTCGGCGACCCCGAGCATCGAGGCGACCCCGAGGCTGTTGTCGCCGACCCCGCGACCGGTCAGCTTGCCGCGTGAGCGCACCACCGGCGTGGCGGCGTCCGGGAACACCGTGTCGAGGTGCGCGCACAGCAGGATGCGGGCCAGCCCGGGCTCGCCCTTCCGCACGGCAACGACGTTCGCGTGGGAGTCGATACTCAGGTACGACCAGCCGCCGATGCCGGCGAGGCGGTCATGGACGTAGCGGGCGCGGGTGCGCTCCTGGAAGGTGGGCGCCGGGATCTCCGTGACGCGCACGGTCTCCTCGATCACCCCGGGGACGGCGCGCTCCAGCGCGCGCTCGAAGGCGGTGGGCATGGCGCTCTCCCCTCGCGTGACGCATCACGGTTGCGATACGCACGCATACTATCCCTCGCCGTCACCCGCACGACGGCGAGGGGGCGGTGCGATGCCGGACTTCACGCTGGACGACTTCGTGAGCATCGAGGTGTCGGAGCAACCCTCCTACGACCGCACCGGCGCGAACGTGGCGTTCCGGTCGAACCGCTCGGGGGTCTCGCAGGCGTGGCTCATCCCCTCGGCCGGTGGCGAGGCGCGGGCGCTCACCGACACCGGCGGCGTCATCTACCAGGTCGCGTTCCGCCCCAGCCGCGACGAACTGCTGTACATCGCGGACGACGGGGGCGACGAGCAGTACCAGTTGCACCTCCTGAACCTGGCCTCCGGCACGAGCCGGGCCCTCGCCTCGCAGCCGCGGGTGATCCACAACTTCGGCGCGTGGTCGGAGGACGGGCGGTCCGTCTCCTACGGATCGAACCGCCGCAACCCGGCGTTCTTCGACATCTACGTGCTCGACGTCGACACCGGCGAGGAGCGACTGGTTCTGGAGCAGGACGGGATGAACGCCGCCGGGCGGTTCTCCCCGGACGGCCACCACCTGCTGGTCACCCGCCCCAACCTGGAGATCTCCGCAGACGCCACGCTCTGGCTCGTCGATGTCGAGGGCATCGAGGAGCCCCGGCTGCTCACGCCGCACGACGACCTCTCCGAGTGGACGTATGGGCACATCCACCCGGCCGGGGCCGTGCTGGTGCTGGCGAACGAGGGACGCGAGTTCTTCGCGCTCCAGCGGATCGACCTTGCGACCGGCGAACGCGAGTACCTGCTGGAGCGCGAGTGGGAGATCGAGGCGCTGGCACTGACGCCAGACGGACGCCGCCTCGCCCTCGTGGTGAACGAGGACGGCTACGGCCGGCTCGAGGCGTACGAGGTCACGGCCGACGCACGCCTCGGCGCGCGGCTGCCGCTCGACGAGATGCCGGCGGGTGTCGCCAGCACCCCCGCGTGGCACCCGGACGGGCGGTCGTTCGCGTTCACGTTCGAGGGCCCTCGCCACGTCCCGGACGTGTGGGTCGCGGACGTGGAGACGGGCCGGATGCGCCGGCTCACCTCCAGCCAGACGCGCGGGCTGCCGATCGACTCGCTGCCGGAGCCGCGGCTGATCCGCTACCGCAGTTTCGATGGCCGCGAGATCCCGGCGTTCTACTACGTCCCGGACGGCGCGCCTCGCGACGGGACGCTCCCCTGCCTGGTGCTCGTGCACGGCGGCCCGGAGATGCAGAGCCGCCCGGCGCTCTGGGAGCGGTACAGCGGCCCGCAGTACCTCCTCGCCCGCGGCGACGTGGCGCTGCTGGTCCCGAACGTCCGAGGCTCCTCCGGCTACGGCAAGGAATGGAGCCACGCGGATGACGTGGAGAAGCGCATGGACTCCGTGCGCGACCTGATCGCCGCCGCCGACTGGCTCGCCGGGAACGGCGAGGTCGACCCGAAACGGATCGGTGTCCTCGGCGGGTCGTACGGCGGGTTCATGGTCCTCGCCGCGATCACGGAGGCGCCCGACCGCTGGGCGGCAGCGTTCGACCTCTACGGCATCGCCAACTTCGAGACGTTCCTGCGGTTCACCGGCCCGTGGCGGCGCAAGCACCGCTCGCGCGAGTACGGCGAGGACCCGGAGTTCCTGCGGACGATCTCGCCGATCCACAAGGCGCACCTCATCCGCACCCCACTCCTGGTCTTCCAGGGCGACCATGACGTGCGCGTACCGCCGGAAGAGTCCGAGCAGATCGTGGAGACGGTGCGGCGGACCGAGGGTGTGGTGGAGTACGTGGTCTACCCGGAGGAGGGGCACGGCTTCCACAGGCTGCCGCACCGTCTGGACCTCGCCCGCCGCGTCGTCGACTTCGTCGACATGCACATGCGGCGATAGTCTGATCGGCGGACGGACACGGACGAAAGGCGGACGCCCTGGCCTCGGTGACTGACCCGCCCCGAGGGCCGCGCGCGCTGGTGTCCTTCTCCGTGCCCGGCTACCGCCGGCTCTGGGCCGGCGCCGTGCTGTTCGCGCTCGGCCAGTGGATGGAGCGCGTCGCCGTCGGCTGGTTCGTGTTGGACACCACGGGCTCGGTCTTCCTGACGGCGGCGTCGTTCGCGGCCCGATCCGCCCCCAGCATCATCCTCGGGCCGGTGGCGGGCGCCGTGGCGGACCGGTACCGGCGGTCGAGGGTCCTCGCGCTGACCGCGGCCGGCACCGCGGCCGTGTTCCTCGTGATGGCGGCGCTCGTCTACCTCGACCGGTTCTCGGTCGGCGCGCTGCTGGCGCTCGTGGCGCTGAGCGGCTGCGGGATGATCTTCAGCACCGCGAACCTGCACGCCCTCGCCGGCGACATCGTCGGTCCCGCGCGGCTCTCGAACGCGATCGCGCTCACCTCCACCGGCCAGCGCGCGGTCGCGGCGCTCGGGTCGGTCGGCGGCGGCGTGTTCATCGAGGTACTCGGCCCCGGACCGACCTTCATCCTGGCCGCGATCCCCGTCGCCGCCGCCGCCGTGATCTACGCGGGCATCCCGGCCCCGGCGCGGAACATCGCCCGCTCCGGGGCTTCGCTCCTGACGGACGTCATCGAGGGCCTGCGGACCGTGGTGCGCATCCCGATGGTGGCGCTGCTGCTGGGCATGATGGTGCTGGTGGAGATCCTCGGGTTCTCCTACCAGTCGCTGCTCCCGGTCGTCGCGGAGCGGGTGCTGGAGGTCGACGCGACCGGGCTCGGCGGCCTCGTCGCCGCCTCGTCGGTGGGGTCGATGCTCGGGACGATCGCGCTCACGCTGCTGAGCGACCTGCGACGGCAGGGCATCCTGCTGGTGGGGGTGTTCGGCGCGTTCGGGCTCGGCCTCATCGCCCTCGGGCTGTCGGGCTGGTACCTCGTGTCGCTGCTCGCGGTCTGCTGCGTCGGGGCGGCGGCGGCGATGGTGGACGCGCTCGAGTGGATCCTGCTGCAGAAGCACGTCCCCGACGAGTTGCGCGGGCGAGTGCTGGGGGCCTGGGGCGTGGCGATCGGCTTCGGCTGGATCGGCCCGATCGTCCTCGGCGCGGTCGCGGCGCGCGCGGGCGCGCCGTGGGCGCTTGCCTGCGCGGGCCTCGTGCTCGTGAGCGCGGCGGCGATCATCGGCGTCCGGGCGCGGAGCCTCCGCAGCGCGTGACCGTCGAGTGCCCTCGACCGCGGCTCAGTCGAGCCGGCGGATCGAGGGGACGAAGAGCGTGAAGAACGCCACGGTCAGGAGCAGGCCGATGCCCAGCCCGCCAATGGCGTTCTGGATGCCCACGCGGTCACCGATCACGCCGACGAAGAACGTGGACAGCTGCATCATGCTCATCTGCATCATGAACACGGCCATCACGCGCCCTCGGTAGGCGTTCTCCACGTTCGAGAGCAGCAGGCCCTGGCTCAGCGCCTGCCGGAACGACGAGCCGAGGCCCACGATCATCAGCAGGCCGCCGGCGACCCAGAACGAGTCCGTCTGGACGAACGCCCAGAGCCCCGCCCCCAGCACCGCGGAGCCGCCGAGCAGCATCCAGCCGCGACGCTTCGAGGGCAGCGTGGCGAGCACCAGCGCACCGGCGAGCGCGCCGACGGCGCTGATCGCCAGCAACTGTCCGACCTCGGCGCCGCCGCCGTCGAAGATGTCGGCCACGTAGCCCGGCAGCAGGAACTGGTACGGCATCCCGAAGATCGACGAGATGAAGGAGATGCCGAGGAGCGCCAGCATCAGCCGCGTCCGCACGATGTACCGCATGCCCTCCGCGATGTCCCGCAGGCTGCTGAGCGCGACACCGCCGATGCTGTCGCCGGCCTTGCCGGGCGCCGTCGCGTTCTGCCGGGTCACCTGCATCAGCGCGAAGATCGCGATGAGGAACATGGACGCCATGGCCGTGAACGCCCAGCCAAAGCCGAAGAACTCCACGATGAACCCACCGGCGGCCGGCGCGAACAGCCGCATGGTGTTCATGCCGGCCATGTTCAGCGAGACCGCGTTCATCATGCGCTGCATGCCGACGATGTCCGGGATCATCGCCTGCCGCGTCGGCATCGTGAGCGCCATGACGATGCCCTGCGCGAGCGCGGAGAGCAGCAGCCAGTGCATTGCCATCACGTCCGCGAAGGCGAGCGCGGCAAGGACGCCGGCGTTCGTCATGCTGGCGAACTGCCCGACCTGGAGCACCTTCTTCTTCGACACGCGGTCCGCGAGGACGCCGCCAAACGGCGCGAGCACCAGCATCGGCAGGCCGCCCATAAGGCCCACGAGGCCCAGCGCGCCGTACGACCCGGTCAGCACGTACGCGAGGTAGCCGCGCACGACCAACTGCATGTTCATCGCGGCCATCTGGCCGAGCATCGAGAGGTAGAACCAGCGGAACTCGCGGTCGCGGAACGACTCGAACGTGCGAGGCAGGCCGAAGCGGGAACGGCGCGGTGGCGGCGCGCCGCCGCCGGCGGCCTCAGCACGCACCTCGTTCGCAGCCGTCGCAGCGGGGGCGGATGCCTCAGTCCGCGGTCGGTCTCGCAGCGTCGCCACGGTTCCCTCCTCCTCCGGCCGGCACCGGAGCCCCATCCCTGACGTGAACGGGAAGTGCGGAGAGTAGCACGACCCAACCCCGTGACAACGACAACACAGAGGCGCGGTGCCCGTCCGGCCGGGACATACACTGACCCACGCACGAGGGGAGCCGGACGTGGCGATCTACCTGACCAACGCGGATGTGCAGCGCCTGCTGCCGATGGACGAGTGCATCGAGGTCCTCGATGACCTGTTCCGGCAGGAGTCGCGCGGCCTCGTGGAGAACGTGGCACGGCAGCGGCGGCGGTACGGGCGGGCCGGGTCCACCCTGATGGGCGGCAGCGTCCTGGGGAGCGGGGCATACGGCATCCGGCATTCGAACCTCACCGTGCTCTACAGCACGGACACGGGCCGGCTGGAGGCGCTGCTGGAGCCGGGCACGCTCGCCTGGATCCGCACCGGCGCGGCGAGCGGCGTGGCCGTGAAGTACATGTCGAAGCCGGACGCCGGCGTCGTCGGCGTCATCGGCGCGGGCCGCCAGGCGCAGACCCAGCTCGAGGCGATCGCTGCGGTCCGCCCGATCCGCCAGGCGAAGGTGTTCGCACGCACGGAGGAGACCCGACGCCAGTTCGCCGCTCAGATGCGCGACCGCCTCGGCCTCGACGTCATGCCGGTCGACTCCTCGGAGGCGGCGGTGCGCGGCTCGGACATCGTCGTCGCGATCACCAGCGCGAGGGAGCCGGTGTTCGATGGTTCGCTGCTGGAGCCGGGTACCTGCGTGGTCGCCGCCGGGTCGAACTCCTACGCGAAGCGCGAGGTGGACGACACCACCATCGAGCGGTCCGCGCTGATCGCGGTCGACAACCTGGAGCAGGCGAAGATCGAGTGCGGCGAGCTGATCTCCGCCGCGGACCGCGGCGTCTTCCGCTGGGGCCAGGCGGTCGAACTGCACGAGGTGGTGAGCGGACGCGTGGCCGGCCGCCCCTCCGCGGACGCGATCACGCTCTTCGAAAGCCAGGGCATCGGCATCGAGGATGTCGCCGCCAGCGCTTACGTCCTCCGCAAGGCGCGGGAACAGGGCGTGGGCGTGGAGTTGCCCTTCTAGGCGGCGCGTCCGGTCGTCACGCCTCCACGCGGTCGCGCCGAGGCGGTGCACCGAGGTCCGGGTCGCGCAGTTCGCGGTCGGCGACGCCGATACCGGCGACGGCGACCGCGCACACCACGCCGCCGATGACGAGCGCGAGCGGCGCGCCGACGACCGCCGCCAGGCCGCCGCTGAACGCGAAGCCGAGCGGCGGGCCGCCGCCCGCCATCATGCTGCGGAACGCCTCCACGCGGCCGCGGAGCGCGTCCGGGGAGATCGCGAGGATGACGGTGTTCCTCGGGATCATCTGGATGGAGTTGGTCGCGCCGAGGAGCGCAGAGGCGATCAGCCCGAGCCACAGCCACGGTGAGAGGCCCAGCACGACCAGCGCCACGCAGTACCCGAGCACCCCGAAGATCGTGTAGAGGCCCTTGTAGCGCATGTCGCCCAGCGACAGGATGAAGGTCGCCCCGACCAGCGCACCGACCCCGGGCGCGGCGCTGAGGAAGCCGTACCCCGTCGCGCCCGCGCCCATGTTGTCCGCAACAATCGGCAGCAGCGCCCGGTAGCTCCCGAACACGGTCTCCGCGAGGTCGAGCAGGAGCAGCGAGACGATCACCTTCCGCTGCCGGACGAACGCCAGGCCGTCGAGGAACGACTGCCACGGGCTTTCGGTCGCCTTCGGGGGCGTCACCGGCGCGCGGATGCCGATGATCGCAATCATCCCGCCGAGGTACATCACCCCGTTGATCACGTAGGTCGGCCCGATGTCGATCCACGCGAGGGCGATGCCGCCGAGCGCCGGCCCGATGATCTGCGAGGTCTGCATGATCGTCGCGTTCAGGGCGATCGCGTTCACCAGGTTCCCCTGGCCAATGAGTGACGGGATGAGGGCAGCGCGAGCGGGCTGGGTCGCGGCGGTGAAGGCGCTGTTCAGGAACGTGATGACGTAGAGGTGCCACACCTCCACCGTGCCCGTGATGGTGAGCAGCGCGAGGGCGAGGACGAGGACGCCGTTCAGCACCTGCCCGACCTGGATCAGCCGCACGCGGTTCACCCGGTCCGCGATCACCCCGCCGACCAGGGACAGCACCATGTGGGGCACCGCCCTCGCGATCCCGGTGAGGCCGAGCAGAAGCGCGCTGCCGGTGAGCTCGTAGACCTGCCAGAGGGTGGCGGTCTGGACGAGCTGCGCCCCCATGGAGGTCAGGAGCAGGGACGCCGCGAAGCGCCGGTAGTCCGGGTACGCGAGGGCGGCGACCGCCTGCCTCAACCCCGGGCGGCCCTGCGCCATGTCGCTCGTCGTCCCCTCGTCGGCCGGTGCCCGGTGGCGGGCTCGCGGCAGTCTACGTCACGATCGCGGCAGGCGCGTGCCCGACGCCCGTGGCGGGACGCCTTGGCGGGCGCGCGAGGAGCACGAGCACGGCGGCGAGCGCGAAGGTCACCGTCGCGGCGAACCAGAGGCGGCGCGGCTCCACACCAGCGTCCAGGATGTAGCCGAACAGCGGCGCGCCGATGCCCGATGCGGCGATCGAGACCGGCAGCACGACCCCACGGATCGCGCCGAGGAACTCCCGCCCGAAATAGTTCGGCCAGACGAGGTTGTTGAGCGTGATGAAGCCGCCGGCAGCAGCGCCCCACAGGACGTTGTGCAGCACGATCGTGTACGCCTCGCCATCCGTGAGGATCATCGGCACGGTGGAGGCCGCGAGGCCACCGAGGCCCACGAAGCCGAGGTAGCGGACGGGGACGCGGTCGGCGACCAGCCCGAAGGCGAACACGGAGAACACCACCGTCAGAGGATCGAGCGTGGTGCCCAGCGCCACGAGGCCGGGCGACATGCCCGTGTCACGCCAGAAGTCGACGCGGTAGACGAGCGTGCCGGTCAGCACCACGCCCGCGATCCCCAGCGCCACCAGCAGCAGCCACATCGACCGCGTGCGCATCGCCTCGCGCACCGTCCAGTCCTCGGTGGTGGTGAGGTGGGCGAGGTGAGGCGACTGCCCGGTGACCTCGGACGGCGGCGTGTCCGCGCCGTCCGGGAACAGGCCGATGTCCTCCGGGGTGCGGCGCACGAAGATCGCGCTTACGGGGATCACCACTGCCATGACGACGAGGCCGAAGATCACGTTCGTCGTCCGCCAGCCGTGGCCCTCGATGAGCCACTGCGTGACCGGAATCGCGACCGTGGTGCCCGCCGCCATGCCCATGGTGCCGATGGCGAGCGCACGACCGCGCTTCGCGACGAACCACTTGGCGAGGGGGACCTGCGTCAGCAGTTGCCCGCTGGGCCCACCGAGGCCGGCGAGCCCCGAGACGGCGAAGACGAGGTAGATCACCCAGAGGTCGTGCGACATCGCGAGCAGCAGCAACATCGTGCCGACGAGCGCGCCGCTCCCCGCTCCGATCCACCTCGTGCCGTGGCGGTCGATCAGGACGCCGAGGTACGGCCCCACCAGGCCCGCCGCGACGAGCCGGAGCGTGAACGACCAGGCGAGTTCGCTCCGGGGGATCCCCAGGTCGTCCGCCATCGGGCCGATCATGAAGGAGAAGACGACCGGGTTCACGGTGGACGAGACGGCATTGATCGCGAGCGCCGCGCCCACCATCACCCAGCCGTAGTAGATGCGTTCGGAGATCCAGCGCAGCACAGGACGCGGCCTTCTACCGGGCCGCGCCACGCGGGCACCGGGAATCGCGGCAGTCTACGCCCTTCGCTCCTGCCGTCCCCGGACGGGGGTCCGGCGACTGGCCCGGCTAGCCCCCGGCGAGTTTGACGCGGTGGCCGAGCGCGACGAGTTTCGCGTGAAGCCGGTCGCGATGGTCGCCCTGGATTTCCAGAGTGGCGCCCTCGCGCGTGCCGCCCGCGCCGCAGTGCTGCTTCAGTACCTTCAGCAGGTCGTCCAGGTCGCGCTCGGAGCCACGGACGCCGGTGACGGTGGTGACGGTCTTGCCGCCACGACCGGACTTCTCGCGCCGCACCCGCACGAACCCATCGTCCGGGTCTGTGCGCGCAGGCTGCTTCGACGGCGCAGCCTTCGAGCCCGGCGCAGGGCGCGACCTGGCCTGGACGACACGCTCGCCGTCCGTGGAGTAGACCAGCCGTGATTCGCGTTCCCCGGGCATCTCGCCTCCACCGATCCGCCTCGATCGTACCGTCCGGTCAGCGCGGTGGGGCGTCCCCGCCGGTGGCGAGGAGCGCGTGGAGGCGGTCGGCCTCGGCCTGCCAGGCAGCCAGCCCGGCGAGCCTTGCCGTCCGCTCGCCCGCGCCGAGGTCGTCCGGCTGCGAGAGCCGGGCGATCTCGGCGAGCGCCTCGCGGTATCGGGCGAGCAGGCGGTCGCGTTCCTCGTCGGTGGCCGTCATGCGGACGACGGTACTAGGTGCCCGGCGGCATCGTCCCGTCGATCACGTACCGCTCCGGCGCGACCATCACGCGGTCCAGGAAGGACGCCACGTCCGTCATCGCGACCTCCATCAGGCCGGGGAGTCGCGGGAAGCCGTGCGGCAGCCCGTGGTAGAGGCGCAGGTCCACCGGCACGCGCACCGCGCTCAGCGCCTCTTGCATCCGCAGCGAGGCGGAGACCGGCACCACCTTGTCGGCGGTGCCGTGCAGCAGCATCGTCGGCGGGTATGCCGGGGAGACGTACGTCATCGGCGCGGCCGTCTCCGCCTCCTGGGCGGTGAGGTCGGCGGCCAGCGCCGTGGCGGGCGAAGCACCGCTCCGCTTCTCCCCCGGCATGTGGAAGTGCACCGGCGGGTAGAACGCCACCACCGCGGCCACCGCCTCGGACGCGCCGGGGTTGCCGCCATCGCCGGCGAAGCGCGGGTCGCCGGGCGTCCCCGCCGCCAGCAGCGACAGGTGCGCGCCGGCGGAGAACCCCACCGCCGCGATCTTCGACGCGTCGATGCCGAGCGTGGCGGCGTTCGCGTGCATCCAGCGCAGCGCGGCCTTCACATCGTGGATGTGCGCCGGCCAGCGCGACTCGCCGGACAGCCGGTACTCCCCGGCCACCGCGACGAAGCCGCGCTCGGCGAGGCGGCGCGATTGCTCGCGCACCGCCTCGCGACTGCCGCGCACCCAGCCGCCGCCGTACAACACGAGCGCGGCGGGGAGCGGCCCGGCGACACCGGCCGGTCGGTAGACATCACAGCGGAGGTCACGGCCACCGCCGCGTCCGAAGACGACGCCCTCCTGCACCTCTACTTCGTGAACCTCGGTCGCCATCGCAGCCTCCTCGCCGCTCGTCAGCCTGACGCCGCTACGCGCCGATGCGGAGCGCGTCGCCGCTCGGCGGCTCCAGGCCGCGGAAGATCGACTTCGGCGCGAGTTCAAACAGCCGGTCGATGTCCCACGGGCCGTCGTTGTAGATCTCGCGCTCGATCTCCATGTCGCTGTAGAGGCTCACCCGGTAGCCGGACGCGCCGATGGTGCGCCCGCTCACGTTGGCCGCGGCGTCCGAGCACAGGTAGACCACGATCGGCGCCACGTTCTCCGGGTCGCGCTCCGTCCCGGCCACGCGCGCGCTCTCCGCGTTGCCGGAACGCGTGGCGTCCGCGTTCGCGCGGCCTCGGTCCGTCATGCGCGTCGCGGCGCCCGGGGCGATGGCGTTGGAGGTGACCCCGTACCGGCCGAGCGCGTTCGCGCAGGACTTCGTGAAGCCGATCAGGCCGGCCTTCGCGGCGGCGTAGTTCGGCTGGCCCGGCGAGCCGTTGATGCCGGCCGTGGAGGTGAAGTTGATCAGCCGCGACCCGCCTCGGCGCGTGGAGCGCCAGTGGATCGATGCGAAGTGGGTCGTGTTGTACGTCCCCTTCAGGTGGACGCGGATCACCGCGTCCCACTCTTCCTCCGTCATGTTGAAGATCATCCGCTCGCGCAAGATGCCCGCGACGTTCACGAGGATGTCCAGGTGCCCCCACGTGTTGATCGCCTGGCCAACCAGCGCCTCCGCGGCGCGGTGGTCGGAGACATCCGCATAGTTCGGCTCCGCGATGCCGCCCCGCCGGCGGATCTCCGCCACCACGTCGTCCGCGGGCGAGGTGTCGGCGCCGGTACCCTCCACCGAGCCACCGAAGTCGTTCACCACCACGCGCGCACCCTGCTCCGCCAGCGCGAGGGCGATGCCGCGCCCGATGCCCCGGCCGCCTCCCGTCACGATCGCGGTCTTCCCGTCCAGGTGGTTCGGCATCACATGCTCCTTCTTGGCGTCCGCGCGTCCCATCCAGGGCGCAGCGGCGGGATGATAACAAGCGTGGATCCGGGCCCGCCCACCGGGCGACCAACGTCCCGCGCCGGCACCGGTGGCGGGTGGCACACTGTGCCGAGCAACGCCTCCGAGGAGGGGCGAGCACGGAGGGCCGCGGCATGGCGATGGACGCGACGATCCAGTTCCTGGGGGCGGCCGGCACCGTGACCGGCTCGCGCTACCTGCTCACCATCGGCGGCATGCGCATCCTCGTGGACGCCGGACTGTTCCAGGAGCCGGACGTCGAGCCGATCAACCTCGAGCCGTTCGAGGTGGACCCGGCCACCCTCGACGCGATCGTCGTGACACACGCGCACATCGACCACAGTGGCTACGTCCCGCGGCTGGTGCACGATGGCTTCCGGGGGCCGATCTGGTGCACCCCGGCGACCGCCGCGCTCCTCGAGATCGTCTGGGAGGACGTCGCGCGCATCGCCGAGCACGACTCGGAGATCGCCGCACGCCACCACCACCGGTCGCACCGCCGGTCGCAGGAGGGGCCGCCGCCGATCTACCGGGCGGCCGATGTCTCGCAGGCGCTGCAGCAGGTGCAGACCGCGGAGTACGGGGGCACCACGCGCCTCACGCGCGGGATCTCGCTCACCTTCCGGGACGCCGGGCACATCCTGGGCTCGGCGAGCGCGCTGATCGAGTGGACCGAGGGCAACGAGCGTGCCCGCATCCTCTTCTCGGGCGACCTCGGCCGTCGGGGACGGCCGATCCTCCACGACCCGTCGCGCGCCCCGGAGGCGGAGTACGTGGTCGTGGAGTCGACGTACGGTGACCGCACCCACCCGTCCGGCGACATCGAGGCGCGCCTCGCGGACGTGATCACCCGCACGGTGATGGGGGGCGGGAACGTGATCATCCCCGCCTTCGCGGTGCAGCGATCGCAGGAGGTCCTGTACCACCTCCGTCGCCTCCTCGATCAGCGGCTGATCCCGCACGCCCCGGTCTACTTCGACAGCCCCATGGCGATCGCCGTCACGCGCGTCTTCCGCGACTTCCCGGACCTCCTCGACCGCGATGTCGCGGAGGGCTTCCGGACGGGCGACTCCCGCTTCGAGTTCAAGACGCTGCGCGTGACCGACACCTCCGAGGAATCGCGCGCAATCAACGCGGTGGAGGCGCCCCACATCGTGATCGCCGGAGCCGGCATGTGCGACGGTGGGCGGATCCGGCACCACCTGCTCCACAACGCCTCCCGGCCCGAGTGCACGATCCTGTTCACGGGGTTCCAGGCGCCGGGCACGCTCGGACGGCGGATCGTCGAAGGCGCCGACGAGATCGTCCTGTTCGGCGAACACGTTCCGGTACGGGCGCGCGTCGAGCAGATCGAGGAGTTCTCCGCGCACGCGGACCGGGAGGATCTCCTCCGCTGGCTCGGCGGCATGCAGCACCGGCCCCGGCTGGTGTTCGTCACCCACGGCACGCCGGAAGCATCCGCCGCCCTCAGCCGAGCGGTGCAGCGCGAACTGGGATGGGATACGTACCTGCCGGAGCGCAGCCAGGTGGTCGCACTCTAACCCGCCACGGCGAGTCGCCTACCCGCTCGGGGGCCGGCCCATCGCCTCCGCCTTCGCGATGTGGCCGGGGCGCGCCTCCGCCCATCGCACCGCGAGGAAGAGCAGCGCCGCGACGCCGAAGCCGCCCGTGTAGAGCCAGTACGGGATCGAGTACGACCCGGTTACGTCGAACAGGAACGCGCCGCCGATCGAGCCGATCAGCTGGCCGACGAACGCGACCAGCGCCACGCTGCCGCTCACCGCGCCGAAGTGCCGCACGCCGAACACGCGCGGGATGAACAACGGCTCGAGCATCGGCCCGAACGCCCCGCCGATGCCCCACAGCGCCACGAAGATGCTGATCCCGACGAGATCCGTGCTCAGCAGCAGCGCCGCCACCGCGATCCCCTGCGAGATCGCGACGATCACCCCCAGCGGATAGGGCGTGCGGTACCGCGACAGCGTCGCGCCGAGGGGGATGCGCGCGATCGTGCGTACCCAGGACGCCGCGGCGAACACCGCCGCGCCGGCCTGCACCTCCCGGCTCTGGAAGAAGTCCAGCCCGAGGTTGGTCACCGAGCCCTGGCCCATGAAGAAGAGCATGAGCGCGAAGCCCAGCAGCCAGAACGCCGGCGTACGGATCGCGGCGGCGGCGGTGAAGCCCCACGCCTGCTCCGCCGGCACCTGCGCCAGGCCTCGGTCGCTCGCACCAACGTTCGCCACCATGCCGATGTCGGCCGGACGGTTACGGACGAGGAACAGCGCGGTCACACCCTGCAGGACGAACACGATGACGGCGGTCACCTGCATCGTGAAGGACCAGGAGGTTGACCGCTGCACCTCCGCGAGCACCGGCAGGAAGGTCGCCCCACCCAGGCTGAAGCCCACGGTGAGCACACCCAGCGCGGACTGCCGGAGCCGGCCGTCAAACCACCGGGTCATGAGCCAGTTGAACGGGATCGGCTGCGTCAGACCTCGCACCAGCCCGACGACGATCCACCCCATGTAGAGGAGGAGCAGCCCCTGGGCCATGGAGGTCAGCAGCAACGCCCCGGGGAACACCACGGATCCCACCAGCAGCGGCCGGCGCGCGCCGTTCCGGTCGATATAGCGCCCGATGAACGGCGCGACCAGCGCGGACACGGCCTGCCCGCCGATGAACGCGGTCACCACGGGCGTCCGCGCTACCTCGAAGTCGTCGGCGATGGCGGGAACCCACATGGAGACGGCCCAGAACGTGGCGAAGTTCGAGACCGTGTTGCAGAGCACGCCCGCGCCCATCAGGAACCAGCCGTAATGGAACGGCAGGCGCTGCGCGATGGCCCTCATGGGAGTCCTTCGGCTGGATCAAGCGGCGAGCGGATGCCGAACAGTAGCACCCGGCCCGGCTAGGAGCGTGGCCACCCTGGCGGCCACGCCCGCCCGTCAGGCACCGACGAGATCGGCGACGCTGGTGTGGTCGAGCGTGGAGACGAGCGAGTCTCGCGCGCACTCCCACGCCCGATGCACCGGGCAGTCCTCGTGCTCGCCCGCGGAGCCGTCGAGGAGGCAGGTGTGCTCGTGGATCATCCCCTCGGTCGCCTCGATCACCTGCAGGAGCGTCAGCTGGCCGGGGGGCATCGCGAGCGTGTAGCCGCCGTACGGCCCGGCCGTCGCGGTGAGGATCCCGTGCCGGACGAGGTTCGCGAGGACGACCGGCAGGTGGCTCACCGGGATGCTCAGCGCGTCCGCGATCTCGCGCGCCTTCCGTCGGCCACCGCCGTACTGCTGCGCCAGGTAGATCACGATGCGCAACGAATGACTACCTGCCTGTCCCAGACCGAGGTCCATGGACGGCCTCCTTCCAGCCACGCCTCACGCGACTAGATGTCCTGCCTCCTGAAAATCACGACCGCAGACGCCAGCGGCACCGCCGCCCACGCCACGGTCGCGCCGCCGAGCAGCAGCGCGCTTCCCCCCACGCCGAACTCGGTGTGCAGATACGCACCGAGCGGACCGAGCACACGAAGGTCCGGCTCCAGGCTCAGGACCGCCAGAATTCGGATCGCCTCGACCGGGTTCAGCACCGCGGCCAGCACCAGCGCGCCACCGGACGGCGCGATGGTGAGCGCGATCCCGATCGCCACCAGCTGGTAGAAGATCACGACGACAAACCACGCCAGCATCGCAATCGCCACGGCCTTCGTCCGTCCCTCGGAGACGACGGAGATGAGGACGCCAAGGCTCAGCGTGGCGCTGGCCAGCCCGCCGGCCAGGACGATGAACAGCAGGTAGCCGCCGAAGTCCTGGATCGGGCTGACGAGGGCGACGAGGAAGCCCGCGGCGCCGAAGCCCAGCACCACCGTCATCCAGATCGCGAGACTCAGACCGGCGTACTTGGAGAGCAGCAGTTCCGTCGCCGTCAGCGGCTGCGCCAGCAGCGTCGTCAGGGTGCCTCGGTCGCGCTCGCCGGCAACCGCGCCCGCACCCATCGCCAGCGCCAGCATCGGCACCAACAGCAGGGCGAGGTTGATCAGCCCAGCCGTGGTCCGGTTGAACCCCTGCGCGCCGATGTCGCCATCCTGCTGGAGCCCGGCGAGCGCGAGCGCCACGAGGGCGAAGGCGACCGCGAACGCCGCCAGCCAGCGGCTGCGCACCGCGTCCCGGAGTTCCTTCATCATCACGGCGGTGGCAGCGGTCACGAGTCACCTCCCCGCCCGGCCGAGGCCAGCACGCCCGGCGCGTCCTCCACCCGGAAGTCCAGCACCTTGATGCCCGCGCCGAAGAGCGCGGCCAGCACCTGTGCCTTGCTCGCAGCGAGGCAGGTGACCGCCACCCACTCGCCCTCGTGCGCGGCGTTGCCGGTGAGCGAGGTGATGAGCGGGAGCGCCTCCTCCGTGCGGCCGTTGAGCCGCAGGAACATCCGGCTCTGCGGCGCGGACGCGGCGGCGAACGCAGCGGCCTCACCGAAGTAGGCCACGTGGCCATCCTCCAACGCGAGGACCAAGTCCGCCATCGCCGGGATGTCCTCCATCCAGTGGGTGGAAAGGATCACCGTGCGGCCGCGCTCCTGCTCTTGCTGCACGAACCGCCGCAGTTCCAGCCGCGCGGCCACGTCCAGGCCCGCCGTCGGCTCGTCCAGGACGAGGAGCGGCGGGTCGCCCAGTTGCGCGACCGCCAGCGCGAGCCGCTGCTTCATGCCACCGGAGAGCGCGTCGACCTCCTTGTCGGCGTGCGGTACGAGGCCCACGGCCTCCACCGCCGCCGGCGCCTGCGCCGCGGGGACCCCGCGGAGGCGCGCGTAGAACGCGACCGTCTCCAGCACCGTCAGGTCGCCGTGGAACGCCGGGTGCTGCGGCAGGTAGCCGATCCGCCGGCGCGCCTTGCGGCCGTCACGCGCGACGTCGATGCCATCGAGGCGAACCGTCCCGTCGAAGCGGACAAGGCCCAGGATGCTCTTGAGGAGCGTGGACTTGCCGGCACCGTTCGCCCCGACGATCGCCAGCACCCGCCCGGCGTCCAGGTCGAAGGAGACGCCGTCCAGCACCGACGTCGAGCCGTAGCGCTTGCAGAGGCCCTGGACGCTCAGCATGTCCGCCACCTTGCCCGCACCGTCCAGACGCCGGAGCCGAACACGGCGACCGCGATGGTGATGAGCGCCAGGCTGGCCACGGCAGCGCCGGCGGACGGGCCCACCGGCTGCGCCCCCGCGAAGCGGACGACCGGCGTCATCAGGGGCGCCTCGTCCACCACGCGCGGGGTCGGGCGGTAGATCGGGAACCAGCGCGCCGCCAGATCCAGCGCGCCACGCGCTGGCGTGAAGGCGTACGCGCGCACGGCCTCGCTGCGGCTCGTCAGGTCATCGAACACGCCCTCGTAGCGGTACGGCAGGTCGCCCACGCCGTCGCCGTTCGCGTCGTACCCCTCGTAGTCGTCCCAGTAGTTGCCGCGGCCGTCCAGCGACCAGCGGTTGTGCGTCTCCAGGCTGCCGCCCAGGCTCTCCACCTGCTGCACGTTTCCGATGAAGGAGTTCTCGACGAAGGTCATGTCGGTGGTGGTGAAGAGCTGGAGGGCGATCGTGTTGAACGCGATCAGGTTCCGCTCCAGCGTCACGAACGCGCCGGGGGTCGCGGGGGCCCCGTCCACGGTGAGGCCGAGGCGATTGTGGTGGATGCGGTTGTTGATGATGGACACGTCGTCCATGTCCTTGAACAGGATCCCGTAGCCGGAGGCCGGCGACCGGTTGCCGGAGAACTCGTTGCCCTCCACGAGGACGTCCCGCGAGTACATGAGGCTCGCGCCCGCCACGTTGTCCGTAAACGAGTTGTCGCGCAGCACCAGGCCGTATGCGTACATCGTGTGGAGGCCGTAGCGGAGGTCGGTCACCCGGTTCCGCTGCACCACGGTGTCCGTGGCGAAGCCGAGAAAGATGCCGTCCTTCGCGAGCGTGACCGTGTTGTCCTCGATCAGGTTGCCCGCGCTGTACCACGCGTAGATCGCGTGCCCGCGCCGCTCTGCCGGCAGCTCGAGGACGCTGCTCACGTGGTTGCCACGGACTACGTGCCCGTCGCTCTCGTCGAGCACGATGCCGTAGAGGACGTCCACAAGCCGGTTGTCCTCCAGCGTGGCGCGGTCCGCCTGGACGCGGATGCCTGCGGGTTCACCGGTCACGATGCGCGCCGAGTGGCGGACCTCGAAGCCGCGCAGCGTCACGCCCGCCGCCGTGATGCGCACCACGTCGCCCTCACCGCCGCCGTCGATGACCGGCCGCCCCTCGCCGACGAGGACGACCGGGCGGTCGATGACGAGCGCACCTTGGTACGTGCCAGCGGGGATCACCACGGTGCCCCCGGCCGGCGCGGCAGCGATCGCGGCGGCGATCGAAGCGGGCGGGGCGTCCTGCGCCTGCGCCGCCTGAGGAGACAGGGCCGCCGCACCCGCGAGGAGGGAAATCGCGAGCACGGCGACCCGGGCTGAAGAGGCGGTGCGGCCGGACGCGTCACCGGTGTTGTTCCAGGAGTCGCGGACGAAGCGGATCGTCCAGGGTGCGGCCGTCACCAGCAGCGCCGCCGCGATGAGCATCCAGAACCCGGCGGTCACGGCCGCATCGCTGTCGAAGTTCACGATCTTAGTCGCACCGAGCACCCTCGGCGTGAACGGCTCGAGGCGGATCGGCGCGTCCTCGTGCAGGTCGTGGCCATAGCGGTAGAGCCACCACTGCAGGTCCGCGAGGAATCCGAGCGGCAGCCCCCACGCGGCGACCGCGATCAGCGCCCGCTGCCAGCGGTGCCGCGCGAAGACCGCGCCGAGCACCAACAGCAGCACGAGTCCGCCGATGACGAACGGGAAGAGGCGGAGTTCGACGATGCTCGCGGGATCGATCTTGGGAATACCGACGTAGTGGTTGAGCGCGTTGATCTCCTGGAGGTCGCCCTCCATGCGGGATCCATACGCCGTCAGGCGCACGCCGTTCGGGTACTGGGGGGCGTTCAGCGTCAGCTTCCACAGCGGCTGGAACGCCGCCACCACGATCAGCACCGCGGACACCAGGGACGCCCCGAACCACAGCACATCAATGCGCGGGCGGGCCGTCTCGGACGCCCGCGCCACCTCGCCCTGCTTCACTCCTGCGGTCACGACGCACTCCCTGCCACGCAGGTCGCGGCGAGCGCGTCCCACGCGATGATGTCCCCCGGCAGCGAGATGGACGCGGCGTTCGCGTCCTCGCGTCGGGCAAATGCGATGACGCCGTACGCCATCGGTGTCTTCACGGCGGTCGAATGGACGTAGGTGGCATCGCATCCCGCCACCCACGCCTCGGTGTTGAAGTCGTGTACCCAGGTCGCCACGCCCTCGACCGCCGGCTCTTCGACGAGGTTCTCGACCAGGCAGCCGATGTCGTCGAAGTGGCGCTCGCCGTGGTCCATCCGGGCGGCAGCGAAGCGGGGGTCATCGATGATCATCCCGCAGTGCCGGCACGGCTCTTCGCCGTAGCGGATCTCCGGCATGGCGTCCGCCTCGCCCCCGCCGCAGCCGATCGTCACACCGGCCACGCCCGCGGCGCCCACGGATCCGAGGAAGACCAGGAACCTTCTGCGGGACAGCATCGTCGCTGCCTCCATCCGGCGCGGTGGCCGGGGCGGGCATCCGGTTGCCCGCCCCGGCCGCGCGCGCCCTACGCCTCCGGCGAGACGATGATCCAGCCCTGCATCTCCAGGTGGAGCGCGGAGCAGAACTCGGTGCAGTACATGGCGAACGCGCCCTCAACGTCTGCGACGAACTCGATCCGGGCGTACTCGCCGGGGTCGATGCTCATGCTGATGTTGTAGCGAGGCACCGCGAAGCCGTGCGTCGCGTCCGGCGTCACCTCGACGTTCGTGAGGTGCAGCACGATGCGTTCGCCCTTCTTCACCCGGATGATGTCCGGCTTGAAGTTGGAGCGCTGGACGCTCATGTACACCTCAACGGTGTCGCCGTTGCGCTCGATGCGCTCACCGCCAGCCGCAATGGCGTGGGTGCTCGGCTCCATCGTGATCTGGTCCGTGCCCGGCGGGTAGACGTCCCAGGACTTGATGCGGTCGGCACGGATCGCCTGCACGTAGTGCGGCTCCGCCATGCCGATCGGCGTGTCGGACAGCACTTCCATCTTCTCGCCGGTCAGGTCGACCAGCTGGAAGTTCTGCGGGTTCAGCGTGCCGATGCCCGCGTACCGGTCGATCGACCACTTGTTCAGCGCGATGACGTACTTGCCGGCCGGTTTGACCGTGTCGCCCTCCATCGCCACCAGGTGGCCGATGTTGTAGTGGACCGGCACCTTGTCGACGAGCTTGTACGACTCCTCCGGGCTGAAGTCCGGCGCACCGAGCGAGTACTTAGCGACGGCGCTCTCCAGGAACAGCGACGTGTACCCGTAGCCCTTGTCGTCGAACTGCGTGTGCAGCGGGCCGGCGCCCACCTCCACGCGGCCGGAGACCACGGAGTCGAACCGCAGGATCGGCACGCCGAACTGGTCGCGTGACTCGAAGTCCTCCGCGGCGATCGCCTTCTCGATCATCTCGATGTCGTAGATGGTGACGTGCGGGTCTAGCTTGCCGCCGACGACGATGTAGCGCCCGCTGGGGCTCACGTCCGCGCCGTGCGGGCTCCGCGGCTCCGGGGCCAGGTAGAGGATGCCCTCCTCCACCGCGACATCCAGCGGGATCACGCGGATGCCGTTCTGCATCACGGAGCGGGAACCGACGACCTGCTCCGCCTTCTTCCAGTTCACCATGTGGAGGTAGTCGAAGTCGGCCTTGGAGGCGCCCACCTCGATGGGCGGGTTGCCCTCCAGATTGCCGCCGTACGCCATCTCCGTGTTGTACGAGCCGATGAAGACCCAGCCGTTGCTCAGAAGCTTCCCGGCGTCCGCCAGGTCCTGCGTGTACGGCGGCAGCTCGACCTGGAAGGAGCGGTCGATGTCGAACCGGCCGGTCTGCGGGTTGAGCGCGAGGAACGTGGAGTAGCCACGGAAGGAATCCGCGAAGTTCTCCAGCGCCGTGGTCGGGTCAACGCCCGGCCGGAGCGTGGGCGTCTTCGTGGAGATGTGTACGTACTCGCTGTTCGGCGTCACGAAACAACCACCGTGCGAGGACTGCAGGTTCGGGACGTCGTAGATCTGCTTCGTCTTGAAGTCGCGCAGGTCGACCATGGCGATGCGGCCGTTGGCGCGGTCCTGGATGTACACCCAGCGGCCGTCGTACTCGCCGTTCGTCTCGCTCAGCGCCGGGTGGTGCGTGTCCGCCCACGTGAGCGTGGGCCGCGAGGGCGACACCGCGCCGCCATCGCTCGTGGTGCCACCCTTGAAGATCGCGTCCGACTCGGAGCCATAGCCCCAACCCTGCCAGGACTCCGGCGTGAACACGCCGATGATCTTCAGGATGCGCATGGACGGGACGCCCATGACCATCAACTGGCCGGAGTGGCCGCCGGACGAGAACACGTAAAACTCGTCCAGGTTCGGCTTGCCGCCCGGCACGAACGTCTTGACGGCCTTCGCGATGTCCCCGGGCTCCAGGCCTCGCGCCTCCGCGATCGCGGTGATGTCGGACGAGACGTTCGTCACCGTCCCGCCCGTGGTCGCGGCCGAATCGTCGCCGCCGCCGCCGACCACCTTTCCGACCACGCCTCCGACGACGAGGCCCGCTGCACCCGCGGCTGTGCCGCTGATGAACTCACGCCTGGTCAATGCCATGTACGTTCCCAAGCCTCTCTCGCTGCCCCGCGGTGTCTCTGCTGTGACGCAGGGCAGGCAAACCCGCGGCCCTGTTCGTTTGTGTGATGAGGGGTGTTCGTGATCAGGGCTGGTCCGTCTTCAGGAACTCCACGAGCGTGGCGATCTCCTCGTCGGACATGCCGAGGATGGTGCCCATCATGGTCATGCCCGTGCCGGCCCGGCCGTTCTTGATCGTGTCCGCGTAGAACTCGTCCGTGTTCGTCAGCGACTGCGGCGTCAGCGGCAGCCCCACACCGCCCTCGCGGTTCGGCCCGTGGCAGGTCGCGCAGTTCGCGTTGTAGAAGTCCTTCGGCGCCAGGCCCTTGATGAGGTCGTCCGAGTCATCCTCGTGCTCCTCCGCCGTCGCCGTCACCGCCGCCTCGGTCGTCGCCGCCGCCGCGTCGCCCTCGTCCTCACCGCCGCCACACGCCACGGCGGTGAACCCGCCGAGGGCGACTGCGGTAACCAGCACGCCGCGCATCACCAGCCGCTTCACGTCCATCCGTCCTGTCCTCCCCCTGCCGGCACCCGCCAGCATTACCGTTCCCAAATATGAGCGCGCCGCAAACGATTAGTATGTCACTACATGTTGTTTGAGAGTTCATCACGGGGTCCCGGGGGGAGGGAGGGCCCTTCGTCCCGTTACCGGCGGGACTGGGCTGGCACGACTAGCGTGCAGCGCCACAACACGGCCGAAACAGCGCCCGCGTAGGGTCAGACCACCTGGAGGTGCCGGTGCCGCTCTACCCGTTCGCCTGTAGCGCGTGCGGCGCGGAGTTCGATGTCGACCGCGCCGCGGAGGATCTCGCACGCCCCGTCGCCTGCCCGGTGGACGGCTTGCCCGCGCGCCGCGTGTACGGCGTGACCCCCGCCGACGAGAGCCGCCGAGCCACCGCCGTGCCGTTCGGCTCCTTCTGGCACGACCACGGGCCCGGCACGGAGCCACACCGGCACGGCGCCGGCACCCAGCCGCATTAGTCCCTGGAACGAGGAGCACCCCGCGATGACCATCGACACGCCGCCGCCGGCCGCGACCACCGCTCGCAAGGTCCTCGGGCCGGAGCCGCGCATCCACCCGGAGGCGCGCGTCACCCTCTCCACGCTCGGCCCGTACTGCGACATCGGCGCGATGACGACGATCTCGGAGTCGACGATCGGTGACTACACCTACCTGGTCGACCAGTGCAGCGTGATCTACAGCCAGATCGGCAAGTTCTGTTCGATCGCTTCGCACACCCGCATCAACCCCGGCAACCACCCCATGTGGCGCACCACGCAGCACCACATGACGTATCGCCGCGTCGCCTACGGGTTCGGCGAGGCCGATGATGCCGACTTCTTCCAGTGGCGACGGGGCGACCGCGTGGTCATCGGGAACGACGTCTGGGTCGGCCACGGCTCGATCGTGCTGCCCGGCGTGACCATCGGCGACGGCGCGGTCATCGCGGCCGGCGCCGTCGTCTCGAAGGACGTCGCGCCGTACACCATCGTCGGCGGCGTCCCGGCCCATCCGATCCGCGAACGCCTGCCGCGAGAGATCGCCGAGGCGATGCAGCGGATCGCCTGGTGGGAGTGGGACCGCGAGACGCTCGAGGCGCGGTTCGACGACCTTGCCGGGGACGCCGAGGCGTTCGTCCGCAAGTACGCGTGAGCCAACGCCTGCGCATCGTCACGATCAACACCGGCAAGGGCGACGGCGACTACGCCGCGCGCCTGGAGGTGCTCGCGGACGGCCTCGTCGCGCTGGAGCCGGACATCGTCGTCGCCCAGGAGGTGCTGGAGGCGACCGACGGATCGCGGTCGACGCGCCGGCGGCTCGCGGAGGCGCTCGGCATGTCCGTGGCGTTCCACGCCGTGCGACGAAAGCCGCGCCTGGTCGATGGCGGCACCGTGGACTCGTGGTCCGGCCTCGCGACGCTCTCGCGCTGGCCGGTCGTGGAGGTCACCGCGAGAGCGCTCCCCGACGACCCCGATGACGGCGACCGCGCGGCGCTGCTCGTCGCGGTCGAGGGCCCCCGCGGCCTCGTGCGCATCGCGAACACGCACCTCACCCACCTGCGTCACCGCGACGATCTCCGCGTCGCGCAGGCGGTGGAGGTGCTCGCTGACCCGTGGTGGCACGGCGACGCGGCGGCACGGGTGCTCGCCGGCGACCTCAACGCGCGTGCGGGACACACCGTCCACACCATGCTGCGCTCAGGCGCGGCTGGCTGGCACGCCCTCGATGCGTTCGAGGCGGCAGGCGATCCCGCCCGTTCCGCCACGATCCGGCACCTCGCGGGCGACGAGGTCGTCGAGGCGCGGCTCGACTACGTCTATCTGCTGGCGGCTACCGGCGAGCGAGCGGCGCTAACGCCGAGCGTCGCCCGGGTCGTGCTGGACACGCCGGTCGACGGTCTGCTGCCGAGCGACCACTTCGGCGTACTCGTCGACCTCGTCTGAGCGCGCAGGCGCTACGGGGATACGGCCGCCGGCGCGCCGACCTCCACCTGGAGGTGCGGCCGCCCGACGATCACCCGGCCCGTGAACGTGGCGGCGGCCTCCTGCTGGGCGCGAGCGCGGTCCGCGGTGTGCCAGAAGTGCGTGAGGACGAGCGTCCCCACGCCGCCCAGGCCCGCGACGACGCCAGCCTCCGCCGCCGACAGGTGCGTGCGCGGATAGTGGTGGTCTGGCGCGCCTCCACCCAGCGTGTTCTCCGCCAGGAGCACATCGGCGTCCTTCGCCAGCACCTCGAGCTCCGGGCACATCACCGTGTCGGAGGAGTAGGCGAGCGTGGCCTGCCCGTCCGTCACACGCATGCCGTGCGAGGGGATCCCGTGGACCACGGCCTGCGGCGTGACCGAGAGCCCGCCCACCGGGACGGCGACGCCCGGCACGTACTCGTGCAGGTCGAGCGCGCCGGTGAAGAACGGCTGTGTCTTCGAGATCGCCTCGGAGACCGCCTGCAACTGGCGCATGCCTCCCGGCGGCAGGTACACGTCCACCGGGCGCGCGCCGTGCTCGCCGTAGCGCAGCCCGTACCGCATCGCGATGAGGTCGATGTAGTGGTCCGGGTGCATGTGGCTGACGAAGATCGCGCGCAACTCCGGTAGGGCGACGTGCTGGAGCAGGTTGCCCAGCACGCCGCTGCCGCAGTCCAGCAGCACATGCGTCCGCGCGCCCTGCTCCCCGGCGCTCACGAGGTAGCCGGAGGAGGCGTCGCCGGCGGCCGGCTGCGATGCGGAGGAACCGAGGACGGTGAGCCTCACGCCGTCAGTACCTTCGGGCGCGGCAGGCTGTTCGCGTTCGCGTACACCGGGCGGCCGCGGTAGGTCACAGCCTGCACCACGGGGTGCCCGTCCACCAGCTGCACCAGCGCGAGGTCCGCGCTGAGGCCCACCTCGATGCGCCCTCGGTCGAGTAGCCCGAAGGCCGCGGCCGGGTTCGCCGTCACCATCTTCACCGCCTGCGGCAGCGTCGCGAGTCCACGGTCCACCAGGCGAAAGATCGAGAGCAGCATGGACGGCGAGTGGTAGTCGGCGCAGATGATGTCGGCGAGACCCAGCCCCACCAGTTCCGCCGCGTCCGAGTTCCCGCTGGTCGAGCCGCCACGCACGATGTTCGGCGCGCCGACGGTGATCCACATCCCCAGTTCGCGCGCCCGCGCCGCCGCCTCGTTCGTGATGGGGAACTCGGCGACCGTCGCGCCCAGGCTGTGCATGACGTCCACCTTCTCGGGCGAGTCGTCATCGTGCGAGGCGATGACGAAGGGCGCCTCCGCGTAGGCCTGCGTCACGCGGTCGTACACGCCCGTCAGCGTGGTGGTGTCGTCACGGCGCTCGGCGATGCGCCGGTCGATCTCGGCCTGCGCGTCGAACGAGGGGTCGTCCGCGCGGTACGCCTCCAGCGTCTTCTTGAACGCCTCCAGGTTGCGGTACTGGCCCTGGCCCGGGGTGTGGTCGTTCAGCGACATCGCCTGCACGTCGCACAGGCGCATCGAGTCGAGGAGCGGCGTGACGCCCTCCGGCGTCCAGACGTCCAGCCGGTGCAGCACCTGGTGGTCCATGGAGGCGCCGGCGCGCCCCGCGCGGATGATCTCGGTGCGCGCCGCGGCGTCGGCGATCGTCCGCTCGCTGCGGAGCATGTTCGCGAACGTGATCGCGTGGAAGGAGGTCGTGACGCCGGCGGCCAGCGCGCGGCGCTCGTAGTTGTGAAGCGCGAACGAGGGCGGGAGCGCCGCCCGCGGACGCGGGTTGATCTCGTTCTCCAGGCCGTCGTTGTGCGTGTCGATGATGCCGGGCATCAGGTACATGCCATGGTCGGCATCGAGCACCGTCGCCCCGTCCGGCACGGCCACCTCGTGGCACGGGCCGAAGGTGGCGATGCGGCCGTCCTCGATCACCAGGTTCGCGTCCTCCAGCACGTGGTCGCCGAGGACGATGTTGGCGTGGGTGATGGCTACGGTCATGGAAGTCCTTCTCCCGAGGGCTTAGACGAACTCGGCCGCGGCCGCCTCGATGTAGTTCGGAATCTCGACCTCGTGGATCGAGCCGTACTGCGCGACCCGGCCGTCCTCCAGGACGATCACGTGGTCGGCGAGCGCGCGGAGCATCTCGATGTCGTGGAAGATGCCGATCATCGCGGTGCCGTTCGCCTGCGCCTGGCGCACAATCTCCAGCACCCGCGCCCGGTTCTCCGAGTCCAGCGCGGAGGTCGGCTCGTCCAGCAGCAGCAGCCGCGGCGGGTCCACCAGCGCCCGCGCCACGTTCACGCGCTGTTGCTCGCCGCCCGAGAACAGCGAGGGGTACGAGGACTGCAACTCCGGCCCGATGCCGAGCATCGAGAGCGTCTCGGCGGCACGCCGCCGCGCCTCGGCCGGCTCGCCGCCGCGATTCACGATCACGGAGGCGACCACGTCCAGCGCCGCCACGCGCGGCGGCGCCTTCAGGAACTGCGAGACGTAGTGAATCTCCGTGCGGCGGAGGCGGATCATGGTCCGCTCGTCCGTGTGGAGGAGGTCGACGACCTCGCCACCCGCCGTGCGGTAGTGCGCGGTGCCGCCGTCCGCCAGGTAGGTGCGGTTCAGGCACTTGATGAGCGACGACTTCCCCGCGCCGGACGGGCCGACGATCCCGAGGAACTCGCCCGGGTCCAGGTCAAACGACACGCCGCGCAACGGCGAGACGGTCTTCCCGTCCAGGATGTGCAGGGTGATCTGCTTGCTGATGTCACGGACGGAGAGCAGCGGATCGGTCACGCGCTCGACCTCCTCTTCTTCGGCTAGTGGGTGACGCAGTTGACGAGCAGCTGCGTGTACGGGTGCTGCGGGTCCTCGAGGATCTGGTCGGTCAGCCCGGCCTCCACCACATGCCCGTCCTTCATGACGAGCGTGCGGTCGGCGAGCAGCCGGATCACGCCGAGGTCGTGCGAGACGACGATCGCCGTCATGCCCAGGCGGTGCTGGATGTCCCGCACGAGGTCAAGCACGCCCGCCTGCACGGAGACGTCCAGGCCGGTGGTGAGTTCGTCCAGCAGCACCAGCGCCGGGTTGTTCGCCAGCGCCTTCGCGATCTGGACGCGCTGCTGCATGCCGCCCGAGAAGAACGCCGGGAAGTCGTCCATCCGGTCCAGCGGCACCTCCGTGCGGCTCAGGTAGTCGCTGGCCTTCGCGCGGATGTCGGCGACCTTTCGCCACTCCGCGGCCAGCAGCCGCTCAGCGATGTTTCCGCCCGCCGTCACCATCAGGTTCAGCCCCTGGCGCGGGTTCTGGTAGACCATCGACATGTCGTGCGTGCGGATGTGCCGGCGCTCACGCCGGTCGGCCTCCCACAGGTTCCGCGTGCCCCCCTCGAACGAGGCGAGGTACGCCTCGCCGGACGTGGGGGCGACGTCCTGGTAAAGGCACTGGAGCACCGTGCTCTTGCCGGAGCCGGACTCGCCGACGATCCCCAGCACCTCGCCGGGGTAGAGGTCGAACGACACGTCCTCGCAGGCGACGATGCGGCTGCCGGTCGCGGACTGGTAGATCTTCGTGAGCCCGCGGACGCGGAGCAGCGGCTCGTCCGCGGCGGCGTCAGCCGGGCGGTGGCCCGTCTCGGTTAGCGCTTCCACTGGGTGTCCACCTCCATGCCGGCCTTCACCTTGTCCGCGTAGTTCGTGTCGGAGGCGGTCCAGCGCGTCCCGCCGTCCTCCGTGGGCGACTGCACCATGTAGGCGTTGGTCGCGCCGGACAGCGCGCAGGCAAGGCCGTCGAAGTGCTCGGTGTCGAACGGGTAGTCGTCGAACTCGAGCGGCTGCACCTTCGTGAACGGCGGCACCGCGTAGATGCGCTTCTCCCGGCCGGCGCCGAAGAGGAAGAGGCAGCGGGCGTCGTCCAGCTTGGGGATGTCCCAGCGCGGGATCGGGCTCGGCGCCATCACGAAGCGGCCGTTCACCAGCACGGGGTACCCCGCGCCGGCGCTCACCTCGCCGCGCCGCACGATGTCCTCGTACAGGGCGAGCCACATGCGGGAGTAGTCCATCTCCGCGTGCATCGCGCGCGCGTTCGCGACGGAGCGCTCCACCATGCGCAGCGGCTCCGGGATCGGCACCTGCAGGATCAGGACCTGGCCCTCGCGCATGACCTCTTCGGGGATGCGGTGGCGCGTCTGGATCAGCGTCGCCTCGGCCGTGTCGAGGGTCTCCGTGGCGCCGGTCGTCTTCGCGATCAGCCGGCGCAGGTTGACCGCGTTCACGGAGGCGTCGTCGCCCTGGTCGATGACCTTGATGACGTCCCGCCCACCGACGAGCGCGAGCGTGATCTGCAGACCGCCCGTGCCCCAGCCGCGCGCGATCGGCATCTCGCGCGAACCGAAGGGCACCTGGTGACCGGGGATGGCGACACCCTTCAGGATGGCGCGGCGGATCTCCCGCTTCGCCATGTCATCGAGGAATGCGAAGGAGTAGCCGGCGAACGCGGTGCCGCGCTCCTCCAGGAGTGTGGTGACGCTAGGCATTGGTGCGGGCCGCCTTCACGAGTTCGCGCACCTTGCTCGTGCGCACCAGGGAGGCCTGGAAGTCCACGTAGTGCGGGAGCTTGAGGTGCTCCACGAAGCCCATCGATTCGATGGCGTCGCAGTGGTAGAGGACGTACTCCTCATCCTCGATGACGTTGCCGGACTTCACCTCCTTCTTCAGGGAGGCGTCGATGATGCTCATGGAGATCGCCTTGCGCTCGTTGCGCCCGATCACCATGCCGTAGCCCATCGTGTAGTCCGGCTGCTCCTTCGACTTCGAGGCCTGCCCGCCGACCAGCTGGTAGCACTCCGTCACCGGCACCCAGCCGATGGTCACAGCGCGCCCGGTCACCGGGTGCGAGATCTTCACCGGCAGTTCGCCCTGCCGCAGTTCCGCGATGTAGCCGTGGTCGCCGCCGTAGCCCCGCATGCCGGCGTACGCGAGCGACAGCAGCGCACCCGTCTCCGCCCGAGCGAGCCCCTGGAGGCGCGCCGAGCGCGTGGCGGGGAAGCGCAGCGGCTCGCGCGTCACGTCGAACGGCTCGATGTCCGGGCGCTCCGGCGCCTGCGGCATCAACTCCTGCGCGCGCAGGAAGTCGATGACGAGCGGGAACTCGTCGTCATCCGGCGCGGGCTCGCCGGTGGCCGGCTGCGCCGGCTCCGGGGCGACGCCATCGAGGAGCGCGAAGTCCATCAGGCGCTGCGTGTAGTCGCGCGTCCGCCCCAGCACCTGGCCGCCCGGGATGTCCCGGAACGCGGAGGAGATGCGGCGCGTGATGCGCAATTCCCGCCCGGTGGAGGCGAGCGAGTAGCCGAGGCGCGGCAGCGTGGTGCGGTACGCGCGCAACAGGAACGCCGCTTCGATCGGGTCGCCCTCGGCCTGCTTCACGGCGAGCGAACCCAGGCCCACGTCATAGACGCCGCCTTCGCCCATCACCTGGTCGGTAATCAGCTGAAGGTGGTCGGCGACCTGCTCCACGCTCAGCGTGTGGTCACCCTGTGTGACCTGGTCCTGGATCAGCCGCTCCGCGTGCTCGATCGCGTCGAGCCCACCGCGGACGGAGGAGTACCCCATTACGACACCTCCTGGGAGACGGCCAGCGTGGCCGTGGTGCTGCGCGGGAGCGCCGCGAGGCGTCCCGTCGGGTCAACAAGGACAAGGTCGATGCCGGTGGGGAACGGCCAGTTGCGCTCCGTCCGCGCGCGGATCACGCGCGGGTCCAGCCCACCGACCCGGAGCGTGGTCTCGCCGTCCACGCCCGGGCCGGAGAGCGTGAGCGTGAGCGCGCCTTCGCCCACCGTCTCGCAGAGGATCACGACGGTGGCGGAGCGCTCCGGCTCCTCCAGCGGCCCCTCGACAGAGCGCTCCACGGCCGCGAGCGCGTGCTCGGCGTCCGCGAAGACGTAGCCGGCGCGCTCCAGCGGCGCGGTGCGCGAGCCAGTGCGCCGCAGAATCGTCTCCTCCGGGCCGGGCGCCGCCGCGACGTGAAACGTCACCTCGTGGTCGAGGAGCGACTGCGCGACGGCGATCGGGGCGCCCCACTCGCCGTCCTCGGCCCGGCGGGCTTCAACGGTCTCGATCGTCCCCGGCATCGACATCGCAGAGAGGAGCGCGCGGAAGGTGCGCTGCTCCAGGTCCGCGGTGACGCTGATCGGTGGCACGGTGCTCATGTCACGTCCTCGAATCGCACACGGGTGGGGGCGATGACGGCCCAGCGGTCGGCCCACGACTGGTCGGCGGCCTGCTGCGCTTCGACGAGGAACGCCTCGATGCGCGGGGCGAGCGTGTGCCCGGCCTCGACCGCCGCGTCGACGACGGCGCCGGCCAGGGCGCGCTCCAGCGACTTGCCCATGACCATCGCGTAGCCGCGGTGGGCGCCAACGGCGACCTCCGCCTCCGAGACGGTGACCTCCGCGAAGTTGAAGGGCAGCCGCTCCAGCGGCTCCTCCACGCGCACCATCAGCAGGCCCACGGTCGGGCCGCGGGTGACCTCAACATCCAGCGTCTCCAGCACGTCGTCCGCGAGCGCGACCAGGTCTTCCGGGTCGGCGCAGGCGATCGCCTGGAGGCGTGCCTCACGTTCCATACATGCTCCCCGTGGGGTGGCGGCGCGTGAAACGCGCCTTCCGTGTGTCCAGCGATCACGCTAGGCGCGAGACGATCCGGGGCGATTAGGGCTGCGTTACGGGCAGTTCAAGAGCGTCGAAATCGATCACCGGATGCGCGCATGACGGAAGACGCGGAACGGCCCGGCGGGGGACGCCGGGCCGTTCCTGATCCGTTGGCGGCCGATTACGGAGGGGTGGCTCGCCGTTCGGGACTGGATGGGGCTAGCTCTCGGCCAGTTCCTTCAGGTCCAGGTCAAGCAGCTTCGCGATGTCGCGGAGCGAGTTGTAGTACTGGTCCAGGGACTGCAGACCGAGCTGCTCGGTCGGGTCGACGAACCAGCGACGGTCCAGGGCGACCGCCTCCGGGTCATCCTTGATCGCCAGCAGCGCGTCCTTCATCGCCTGCTTCAGCGTGTCGGGGAGGTCGCTCCGCACCGCGAACGGCGTGTTCGGGATCGGGTCGGACTGCGCGATGATGACGATCTTGCCGTCCTCGCAGGCGTCGGCCGTCTGCTTGATCTCCTCCGGCGTGCGCGGCGTCCCACGGTTGGCGATGCCGTCCGCGTAGAAGCAGCCGTTGACCTGGCCTTCCTTGATCAGGTTGAGCAGGTTGTTCTCGTGCGTCGCGGCCGCGACGACGTTGTCGTTCTCGAGGGCGAGGACGGCGGTGGGGTGACTGCCCGCGAAGACCGTCTTCATGTCAACGTCCGGATCCACGCCGTTCTTGATGATCAGCGTCTTCGGCGCCAGGTGACCGGACGTCGACGCGGGGTCAACGAAGGCGAAGTCCTTGCCGCGGAGGTCATCGATTGACTCGATACCGCTGCCCTTCTTCGCCATGACGACGCTGAAGTAGTGCGGCTGTCGGTTCTCGACCACCTTGCAGGGGTCCTCGCTGGAGGAGCAGGAGATGCTGACGGCGAGCGCTTCCGCGCCGGCCTCCTGCACCGCGAGGACGTACGCGAACGGGCCCACGAGCATGCCCTCGACGCGCTTCGCGCGCATCGCCTCGATGACCGCGCCGTAGGACGTGCCGGTGAAGATCGTCACCGGTCGGCCCAGCGTCTCCTCCAGGTACACGCGCATCGGCTCAACGCGCTCCAGGACCTCCTCGGCGTCGTCGCCGCCGAAGAAGCCGAGTCGGATCTCCTCCGGCCAGCCCGCCTTCGGGTCCTCGGTCGGAGCCGCCGTCGCGGCGGACGCCGCGGGCGATCCGGTGGACGGGGTCGCGGTGGTGGTCTCCGAGTCGGACCCACACGCCGCGCCCAGGATCAGAGCCGCGCCGCCGGCTACCGCCAGCAGTGGCCCGCGCCAGGTCAAGTTCATGCCGTACTCCTATGGAACTTCGTTGTCCCGTATTCCCTCTGGCATCACCAGCGGGCCCTCGTCTGGGGAGCGAGGGCCCGCGAGGTTTCGAGTGTTAGATGAGCTTCCCGCGCAGCCAGGCGCTGAAGCGGTCGACGATGGTGACCATCAGGATGATGAAGATGAGCGCGCCCAGCAGCCGGTCGTACTGAAAGAGCGACATGTACTTCGTGATCGTGAAGCCCACGCCGCCGGCGCCGACCAGTCCGAGGATCGTCGCGGATCGCACGTTCGATTCGAACAGCAGCAGCGAGTAGGACGTCACCATCGGCATCGCCTGCGGGAAGACGGAGTAGAAGATCGTCTGCACCCGGTTCGCGCCGGTCGCCTGGATCGCCTTCACCTGCTGCGGGTCGATCGCCTCGATCGCCTCGGCGTACACCTTGCCCATGAAGCCGATGGAGCCGATGCCCAGCGCGAGCACGCCGCCGAAGGGGCCGAGGCCGACCGCGGCGACGAAAATGAGCGCGAAGATCAGGTCCGGGATGGCGCGGTTCCAGTTCAGCACCATGCGCGCCGCCTGGTAGACCAGCGGGTGCGGCGCGATATTGCGCGCCGCCAGCAGCGCGAACGGGATCGAGAGGAAGATCGCGATCGTGGTGCCGATGACCGCCATCTGCACCGTCTCGATGATGGCGAAGACGATCGTCGGCATCGGGTAGGTGATCGACTCGAACCCCACGCGCGGGATCGAGAAGACGACGAGGTCGACGTACGGCGTCATGAGCGGCTCCTGCCGCGTCTCAAACGCCGGCGGGAACATCCGCACCACGAAGTTCCAGATGTTCGGCAGGCCGCCGACCAGCGTGCCCGGGGACGCGTTGGTGTCGGCGATCCCCCACAGGTAGACGAGGATGAGTGCGACACCGAGGCCAATCGCGCCGCCCGTGACCTTCGGCCAGATGCGGAGCAGGTCGGAGGTATCAACCTCGGGGGTGGTGGAGACGGGGCGGGTCGTGCCGGATGCTGCCATTAGACGTTGCTCCCCACCTTGCGGTCGACTTCGCGGAGGAGCCGCTCGGCCTCCTCGTCGAGCCGGGACGCCGCGGCGACGGCCTCGCGCATGACCGTGCGGCCGTAGACCTTCGGCGACCGGTCGAAGCGATACGTGCGGTTGAGGACCTCGTCCGTCAGGCCGGAGGCGGGGCCGTCGTAGACCACGGTCCCCTGCGCGATCGCGACCATCCGGTCGCAGAACTGCGTCGCGAGTTCGACGTCGTGGATGTTGATCAGCGTGGCGACGCCCGCCTCGCGGGCGACGCGCACCAGGTCCGCCATCACCTGCTCGGCGAGTTCGGGGTCCAGCGACGCGACCGGCTCGTCCGCGAGGATGAGCGAGGGCTGCTGTGCGACCGCGCGCGCAATGCCCACGCGCTGCTTCTCGCCGCCGGAGAGCCGGTCCGCGCGGAACTTCGCGCGGTGGAGCATGTTCACGCGCTCCAGCGCGTTCACCGCGATCTCGCGGTCCTCCTGCGTGAAGTGGAAGCCCCACGTCGCGCGGCTCTGGTTCCGCCCCAGCCGTCCGGCCAGGACGTTGTTCATCACCGACAGGCGCTCGATGAGGTTGTATTCCTGCCAGATGAATCCGACGCGCGACTGGAGCGCGCGTACCTCGGAGGTTCCGGCCGACATCAGGTCGACACCGTCCACCACCAGCGTCCCGGAGGCGGCGCGCTCCAGGCCGTTGATGCACCGGAGCAGGGTGGACTTGCCGGCACCTGACCGGCCGATGATGGCGACCACCTCGCCCTGCTTGAGCGAGAAGTCGACCGATTTCAGCGCCTGGTACCCGTTGGGGTACACATGGCTCAGGTTCTTGATCGTGAGCATGTCCAGCCTCTCGCGCTCGGGCGGCATCGCCGCAGCCGCGCTTCGCGTTCGGGGAGAACGGGGCGCGCGGACGCGCACCCGACGAGTCGAAGATGGCACGCGCCCGGGACCGCCAGATCAACGGCGGGTCAGGGGCATGGCAAAGGTGGGTTAAGGAACGTCCGCAGGTTCTGCCGCGGTTAAGGACGCCCACGGATCGCACCGCCATCCTCGTCCGATGGGTGCCGTCAGCCTCCGCGAGACGTTCATCGCGCTGGGCGTGCTGCTCCTCGCCGCCGTCGTGACCATCGCCGTCCTCGCACGAGACGGCGGCCCGCCGACGGTGTGGCGCGCCGACCTTGGCGCACCCGTCAGCGCCGGGCCGCTCCTCGCCGCAGGCGCGCTCTACGCCGGCACCGAGGCGGGCAACCTCCTCGCACTCGACCCCGTCACCGGGGCGGTGCGGTGGCGCGCACCGGTCGGCTCCCCTCCGCGGGGCGCGCTCCGGACCGATGGCAGCCGGGTGATCGCGCGCACGGACGCGGGCGGCGTCGTGGCGGTCAGCCTCGACGGTGCGGTGTTGTGGGAAGCGGACGGACTGCGCGCGAACGCCGCGCCGCTCGTCGTCGACGGCCTCATGGCCGTCACCACCCGCGACCGCACGGTGGTCGCGCTCACGCTGGGAGACGGCGTCGAGGTGTGGCGTACCGATGTCGGAAGCAGCCTGGAGGCTGGCCTGGCCGCCGTCGGAGGCCTGATCGCGGCCGGCGACCTCGGCGGCCGGCTCCACCTCATCGACCCGGCCACCGGCACCCTTCGGGAGACGCGCGCACTCGGCACCACCTTCGCTGGGCCGGTCCTGGATGCCGGGGGCACGCTCATCGCGGCACCCGACCCACACGTCGTCGCCATCGCACCGGACGGCGTCGAGGCGTGGCGGACGGTGACCGGCGAACCGTCCCGCGAGCCGATCGTGGTTGCCGGCGATGTGGTGGTCGTGGACGCCAGCCCGGACCTCGTCGCGCTGGACCGCACCACCGGCACGATCCGCTGGCGCTACACCTCGGAGGCGCTCGTGGTCACCTTCGGCGTGGGGGACGGCCTCGTCGTCGCCGGGATGCACACCGGCGAGGTCCACGGCATCGACCTCGCCAGTGGGGAGCGACGCTGGCGCTACCGCACGAACGAGCCCGTGCGCGGCGCTCCGACCGTGGACGAGGCAGCGGGCATCACCTACTTCGGGGGCCGGGATGGCTTCGTGTACGCCATCGAGACAGCCCAACTCAGTCCCGAATAGCAGGCGCGCCAGCCAGCGAGCCCACAACTATCGACAGGTCCTCCCGCTTCCGCAGCGGAAACACCCTGACGTCCCCTTCAGAAACGCCCGAACCGAGCCGATAACTGGAGAGAATCCGGCTACGTGGGAGGGGAATCCACCATGCCACGCTTCGAGAAGCCCGTGTCCGCATTCGGGATGATGGCGCTACCACCGACCAGCCTCGCCTTGAGCAAGGCGAAGGGAGCCGGCAAGAACGGCCCCGGCAAGGCCGCCAGGCCCGCTGGGAAACCGGCCCCGACGAATCCCGGTTGGCCGCCCTACTCGGGCGCGCTGAAGGGGAAGGCTCCGAAGCCGGGCAGGGGGGCATCGGTCACGCCACCGGTCCCGCCGATCACGACCGGCACCGGCACCTCCACGTCCACCTCTCCGACCGTGCCCGGCAACTCTGGGATCGGCAGCACGGACTCGCCCAGTAACAACGCTGGCAACGGCCACTCAGGCAATGGCGACCCGGGCAGCACGGCCACGGGCACCGAAAGCGGCAGCGCAACCAGCGGCAACGGCAACAGCAACGCCGCCAGCGGCAACGGCAGCAGCAACGCCGCCAGTGGCAACGGCAACAGCAGCGCCGCCAATGACAACGGCAGCAGCAACGCCGGCAGCGCCAATGGCAACGGAAACGCCGGCAGCGCCAATGGCAACGGAAACGGCAGCGCCGCGAGCGGCAGCCCCGGAAAGCCATCCAGTGCGCTGCCGCCGGGCTGGAGCATCGTGACCTCGCTGCCTCCCGGGCTCGCACACAAGGACGAGGGAGAGCTCCCGCCGGGTCTCGCGGACCGCTCGGCGGACGACATCCGAATGCCCGCGCTACTCCCGCCCGGCCTCAAGCGCCGCTCCGTCATCCTGAGCCGCGAGCAGAGCACGCTCCCCGCGGTCGCCAACCCTCGCGCGGCACTCCGGCTGCAGATGCAGCAGGCCGCGACGAGGTACGCGACGATGAGCGCGCTGACGCAGACCGCCGCCGCCCAGAACGAGCGCGCGATCACGGCGGCGGTGGGCCGCCCCGCACCGATGGAGGTGTTCTTCGGCTGGCTGCGGATCAAATGAGTCTCGCGAGGCCCTCGTCGGCGCTCGCGCCGGCGGCCTCACATCAGGCGGCCCGCGCCACCACGAAGAGCAAGAGGTACTTGCAGGGGTCGTCCAGGTCGCCCTCGACCAGGTTCGAGGCGGAGGCCGTCAGCGCCTCGCGGTCGAAGATCCACGGGCGGCCCTCGCCGCTCTCACGCACGCTCGTCTGGAGGATCACGGAGGGCGCCGCGGCCGCCTCGCCCGTCACGAGCGCGCGCCCGGAATCGCGGTCGGCGAGGTAGATGCCCTCGACGACGTAGCGCTGATCGAGGACGGCCTCGCCGGTCTGCCGGTCCACCCCGTCCACCACCAGTTCGTCGCCGGCGCGGAGATCCGCGAGCGCGAACAGCAGCCCTGGCTCACCCTGCCAGCGGCTGTGGCCAAACAACCACGCGCGTCCCTCCAGCCCGTCGAACGAGTCCACCGGCGTGACGATCCCCTGCGGTGGCACCGTCAACGTCGTCTGACCGGGCGGAGCCGGATCGCACCCCGGCGGTGGCGGTGCATCGTTCGGGACGACCTGGCTCTCGCCCACCGGCGCATCGATCCCGACCGAGGGGATGCGGAGCCGCGTCACGCGGATGTCCGGCACCGGCACGACCTCGGTCGCCTCCTCCGTCGGGTCGGGCGAGGGGCTCGGCGTTGCGACCGGCGTGATGGCGGGCGTGGCCGTCACGGGAGCCGCGTCCGAGGCGCCACATGCCACGGTCAGCCACACCAGGCTGCCGATCAGCCACGCGGGGATGCGACGACGGCCCATGCCTCAAGCGTATCGCCTCGGACGGGCCGCGCTCATCGGGCCAGGTCAGAGGGCCCGGTCAACCGCCGGCGGCGGCGATGCTCTCTGCCAGGCGCTCGCCCAGCACGGGGCCATAGGTGCGCGCGCGCAGGATGCCCTCGCGGTCGATGAAGAACGTGGCGGGGAGGCCCAGCACGCCGTACCCGGATGTCACCACGCCCGTGTCATCGAACGCCACGGTAAACGTCAGTCCCATCGCCTCCACGAACGCCAGCGCCTCCGCGCGCGTGTCGGCGGAGGTCATGTTCACGGCCACGATCTGGAAGTCGCCCCCCTCAGCGCGCGCTTCGTGTACCTCCTGGAACTCTGGCATCTCGTACTGGCAGGGGACGCACCAGCTCGCCCAGAAGTTCACCACCACGACCTTGCCCCGCGCCTCCGACAGCCGGAAGGTGCCATCGGCGGTCTCGAGGGTGAAGTCAGGCGCCGGCTTCCCGACCTCCAGCGCCTGCCCCTGCTCCAGCGCGTCGTCTGGCTCGGCCAGGAACTCGCGCTGCACGAACACACCGGCGATGCCGGTGACGATGGCCGCCACGAGCAGATAGCGAGCGATCCGTCCGCGGGGTGACTCGGTGGGCATGATGGACCTCGGTTCCTTGTTCAGTCAGCAGCGCCGGTGGGTCCGGCACCCGGCGGGTCACCCGGGATCAGGACGTGGGTCAGGGTCACCGGCCCCTGCAGCCCGGCCCGACGCGTCACGCCGAACTCCATCACCCGCGTCCAGGTCCCACCCGCCGGCACCTCGTAGGACTCGCCGGTGCAGAGGCAGAACATCAGCAGGCCGTCCGCGCCCAGGTGGGGGACCGGCAGATGCGGCGTGACCCAGAATCGCAGCGGCGCGTCCGACTCGTTCTGCACGACGGCGATGAAGCGCCGAGGTTCACCGTACGGAGCGTGCAGGACACCGTCCTCGATCAGCGCACCGGCTTCGGGAGGCTCGCCCGCGGCGTAGGTGTGCACCTCGTACAGGGCCTGGCCGGGTGGCGGCTCGTGCACGGTGACCGTGGCGGGCAGGTCGCTCTCCACGTGCCATCGCACATGGATCTCCACCGGCCCCCGCTCGCCTTCGCCGGACGTAGCTGGCGGGGCGTCGCTCCCATCGCTGCACGCGACCAGGAGCGTGCCCATGACTCCGAGGAGGACGGCCACCGCCGTCCACCGCGATCGGCGAACCGGAGGGAATGTCCGCAGATCGCGGGGACGGGGTGCCATCGCCGCCTCGTTCCTTCAGCCGGGATGCGGAGGGCGGGGGATCTAGCCCCCGCCCTCCAGTCATACCAGCCTGGGGCCGATTAGGAGCGCTCGATCACGGCGTCCGGGCGGTTGCCGTACTCCTCCCAGGAGCCGTCGTAGTTCTTCACGTTCTCGTACCCGAGGAGGTCGTGGAACACGAACCACGTGTGCGCCGCGCGCACGCCGGTCTGGCAGTAGACGTAGATGGTCTGGTTGGTGTCGCCGGTGAGGACCTTGCCCTCGTAGACCGCGGCGAGTTCCTCCGCCGTCTTGAACTGGGACTGTTCGTTCACCGCCGTCGTCCAGTCCACGTTCTGGGCGCCGGGGACGTGGCCGCCCTGCGCGGAGCGGACGTCGCGGCCGGCGTACTCCTCCGCGGAGCGGGCGTCGCAGACCAGCTTGGACGGGTCGTTGATGGCGGAGACCAGCTCCTCGAAGTTCGCGATGATGTTCGCGTTCGGGGCGCCGCTGAAGGCGTAGGTGCTGGCCGTCACCGCGGTCGGTTCCGTGGTGGTGGGGCGGTTCTCCGCGGCCCAGGCCTTCCAGGCGCCGTCCAGGATGCGCGTCTGAGCGTGGCCGTACACGTCCAGCACCCAGAGCGCGCGGGCGGCCCAGAGGCTGCTGTTGCCGTCGTACAGGACGACGGTCTGGTCGGGCGTCACGCCGGCAGCGCTCAGCGCGGCCGCCACCTGCTCCGCCGTGCCGATCTGGCCCTTCACGCCAGCCTCGTCCGTCCGCGAGAAGTTCGGGCCCGGGACCACCAGGCGCGCGCCGGGGATGTGACCAGCCGCGAACGCCTCTTCGTCACGCAGGTCGAGGATGACGATCGACGGGTCGGTCAGCCGCTCCTCCAGCCAGGCGCCGGAAACGAGGCGGTGGCCCTCCGCGTAGCCGCGCTCCGCGAGGCCCGAGGTGTCCTCCGCGGCGGGCGCAGCGGCAGCCACCGTGGCGGCCGCACCAGTAGCGGCACCGGCGGCTGCGGTCGGGTCGGCCGTGGCCTCGTCGTCCGAGGCGCAGGCGGCGCCGCCGAGGACCGCCAGCGCGGCCAGGCCCCCGAGGAGCCATCGGCGCGACGGCCGGCGTGTGAGTGGGTGTGTTCGGACAGTCATCGGAATCTCCTGCTAGCCCTCAACGGGCCGGTGTGTTCGCTCGGCGTCGGGTCTATTCGTCTTTGAAGATGCGGATGCGCCACTCCCCATCGTCGATCTCTTCGATTTCGCAGCCGTAGCCGCGCTTCATCGCCTCCGGCGGGATCGTCGAGAGTGCCGGCGGGTGGTCGGTGATCACGTCCAGCGCGGCGATGCCGGGCCGGACCTCATCCAGTTCGCGGTTGGTGCGCAACATGGGGTACGGACAGATCTCCCCTCGCACGTCGAGCACGGGCACGTCCTGCTGGGTCATCCGTTCCCTCCATTCCCATCCGCGGCGTCCGCCGGCCGCTCCGGCCGAGGTTCCCGCGGTGACAGGTCGATACGCCAGACGCCATCCTTCGGGGGACCGAAGCGGCATCGGAGTCCACGAGTTGCGGCGGTCGGGGTGACGTACTTCACCACGACCTCCTGGTCGGTCAGCACCCGCACCGCACCCTCGGCGGCGGCGGTCATCGCCACCTCCGCCTGCGGGAGCAGCTCCGTGATCGCGATGCCACGGAGGTCGAAGGTGCGGGGTTCGGCCTCGGTCGGGGGTGTGGCCGTCATGGGAACCGCCGGATCACCTGCACGCCCAGGTAGGCGCCACCCGCGAGGGCGACCGCGTACACCCAGCCGTTGAGCGCGAGCGACGGGACGGCGGAGAAGAACGCACCGATCGTGCAGCCCAGGCCCAGCCCAGCGCCGTACCCCATGATCACGCCACCGCCGAGCGACTGCAGGTACCGCCGAGGCGACCGCGGCGCGCGGATCCGGAACTCGCGCGCGAGGATCGCCGCCGTGAACGATCCGGCGATGATGCCGGTGTTCAACATGAACGCATCCGTGAACCAGGACGCGCCCTCCGCCAGCACCGGCGCGCAGCCGGCGAGACCGTCGAGGCCCTTCAGGGTGCCCACGCCCGCGCCGAGGCGGTCCGCGATGTCGCTGGACCAGCGGGAGACCTCGCCGACCACGCCCAGCGGGCGGTAGCGGATGAAGAGCAGCACGTTCAGCAGCGCGAGCGCGACCGCGCCGGTCAGCGGGCTCCACTCCTGGCGGAAGATCCGGCGTCCGATCACGCGCACGTCGTCGCCCACCGTCGTCGGCGGGGGCGGCTCACGGCGCTTGATCGGAATCGAGGGCATGTTCCCGGAGGCGCGCCGCTCCCACCACAGCACCCCGAGGTAAGACGCCGCCAGCGCGACGATGGTGAGGGCAATCGAGGAGCCGTAGCCGAGGTCGGTGGGCAGCCAGACGAACGCGTCCGTGCTGATGGAGCGGTCCCACCACCAGTTCCACGTCCGGTTCAGGCCGTACAGGCCGATCATCACGCCGGCGATCGCCACCCAGGAGGCGACGTAGCCCTCGCCCATGCGGTACAGCGCGCCGGAGACGCAGCCGCCGGCGACCACCATCCCGAAGCCAAACATCAGCCCGCCGGCCACCGTGGCGATGCCCAGCGGCAGGATGTGCGCGTCGTTCGGAAGGAAGCCGGCGCCCGGGTTCGGGATGATCGTCGACATGATCATGGAGAAGCCGAGCGTGGCGACGCCCAGGCCGACCAGGATGCCGCGCATCGTGCGCCCCTGCCCCATCAGGAACAGGTCGCGGAACGCGGACGTGAAGCAGAGCCGGCTGCGCTGCACGATGAAGCCGAACGCCAGCCCCACCACCCAGAACGCCGGAAGCGCCCCGCCGGCCCTCGCGGCCACGAGGTAGACGGCGACCAGCCCGACAATCACCGCGACCGGAACACCAACACCCCGGCTAACGGGGCGGCGCGGCGCGGCGGGGGCGGTAACGGTCGCGGCCATGTGACGTCCTGCTCAGTCGCTGCTGGGTCGATAAAGATGAGTAAACCACTCAACTTACTCACGATCAACCCCGATTGAGGGTGCCCGTTACACGACGAAGCCCGCCTGACGGCGGGCTTCCCAGACTTCACGCGCGACGGATGTGGAGCGGCGTTACTGCCCGGCACTGGCCGGCAGGATGACCTCGCCGTTCGCGTAGACGGCGGCGCGCTCTACGCCGCCCGCGTCCGTGAACTCCACCAGATACAGGTCCTTGTACGTCGACAGGTCCGACTCCATGCCACGCCCCATGAGGATCATCGAGGCCATGATGGCGTGGCTCTCACTCAGGCGGCCGCGTTCGATGGTCGTCGTGGCGCCGGACAGCGTCTCGCCCGTGGCCGCCTGCCAGGATGTCTTGAGTTGCGTGTCGATCATGTCATTCATGCTGGTCGCGAGTTCGGCCTTCTGGCGCTCCATCTCGCAGCCGACGATGCCGAGCGCCATGACGAGTACCAGTGCGACCGGGATGAACCTCTTCATGGCGTTGCCCTTCCGCTGCGAGCGTGCACCTCGAAGGCTACACGGCTCGCCCGACCGTTCAACCCGCGGCGGGAGGATTGCGCGCTCGGACCACCATGGAGCGGCATTGGGCCGGGCGGATTCGCGAGGCACGCTCTCGAGCCCGGTTCGCGGGTCGCTTCCGTGAAGGTGCGGGGCGGTGTGTCTGGGGTCGCGCCCGTCGCTGGTCGTGTGGAGCGGGAGACGGGATTCGCGAACCCGCGACCCTGTACTCGGAAGGCTCGCCGGTGCCGGGCATCGTGCCCCGACGAACGGACCTGGGTCGGACGCGGTCAGTGCTCGCGCGCACCCTCGACGGCGTGGAGCGAGAGCGGGCGCGCGACGATCAGACGGAAGCGTCCACGCGCGACTCGTTCGATCCGGAGGTAGTCACACCGCTCCTCCAGACGCTTTCGCAGCAGGATCAATCGGGCTTCCAGGTTGTCCTTGATGTCCGGGAGCGCCAGCGTTGCGTCCAGCCGCAGCTCGCGGTTGCTGAACTCCTCGCGCCCTTCGGACACGTACTGGCTGAGCAGCCGCCAGAGGATCCCCCCGGCGACGCCCTTGATGAGGTATTCGTTGTCCAGGAACACGCTCTCGTCTTCCGGGTAGTACTTCACGACGATGGGCGGCAGGGACTCGTCCGCGGCAGGAGTGTCCGCCGCTGATCCCTCCTGCGAGGCCAGGAGCGTCATCGCCACCGCCACGTGGCTGCCGATGATCCCTACCAGGCACTCGTGCGCCGCATGGAACGCCCCGATCCGGTCGCTCTGCAGCACGATCACGCCCACGAGCTGGCGGTGCGCCAGCATGGGCGTGACCAACTGGCTCTGCACCCCGGGCAGCCCGGGCAGCGGAATCCGCCCCGTCGAGGCCTCATCACCCGGCGGTGACTGGCTCACATGCGCGTACCGCAGATCACGCGTCATGTGTGTCACCCGCACCGACTGCCGCCGCGCGGCCGCCAGGCCCAACAGACCCTGCCCGAGTTCGATCTCGGACCCGGTGCCGGAGTCGCCGTAGCCGATGCTCGCCACCGTGTAGAGCCGCTCGGCCGTTTCGTCTGTCAACATGATGAATGCGTGGTCACACTGGGCCAGGTCACGGCAGGCATCCAGTGTGACCTGCAGCAGGGCGTCCAGGTCCTCCGCCATCCCCACGCGGCGCGCCACCGCCTCCACCTGCGCCAGCGAGACATCGTGCTGCGGGACCGACTCCGGGAAGTCGCACGGCGCCATCACGCTCCGCTCCACGCGGCAGATATCGACGCCCTTGAGGCGGAAGATGTTGGTCATCCCGTCCTGCGCCGCCACTGCGTCCAGGTGCGTCCGCATCCGCTCGAACAGCGGCCCGGAGGTCTCCGTCCGCTCGTACCGCAGGTCGAGCAGGAACTGGCGGCCGGTGTCCGGATCCACCAACCCCACCTGCGCGAGCGGATTCCGCTGCGTGTTCTCGTCCGTCTTCTTGAAGAACTGCCGGGAGAGGGCCACGTGCTGGTCGTCCACGCGGTGGACGATCGATAGGTACGTCACGTTGGGCGCGCCATCCTCGCCCACCGTACAGATCACGGATGGGATCACCCCCTCGAAGCAGCCGGGGATCGACTCCAGCGGCACCTCCAACGCGTCCGTCACAGCGGCTGCCCCGCGTTCGGTCCCGGCGTCTGGTCAAACCCACGATCCACGGAGATGTCGACGCGTACGGTGGGGCCCTGCATCCACAGGTTCCGGATCGCGTGCGGCGGGTCACCCACCAGCGAGGTCGTCGTCGTGAAGGCGTCGCGGTGCCGCTCCACCCAGTGGCGCTCCGCGTCATTGGGCTCCCCCGTGCCGATGAGGCGCCCCTTGAACTGGAACGAGCGCATGCTTACCGGATCGGTGAAGGTCGCCGCGATCTGCGCGCCAACGTCGCTGCCGGCCAGCAGCGCCACCGCTCGTTCGCGGTCGACGTACACGCTGACGGCTGCGCCACCCGGGTGGACACGCGGGCCCCACGCATAGGACAGGTGTGGCCGGCCTTCGGCGTCCACCGTGCCGAGAAGGGCGCTCACGCCTGACTCGCAGAATTCCTTGAGCGCGTCGTCGATGAGAAACATCGTGTTTCCGGGAGAGGCGGAGGCCTCCAGGGCCGCACGTCGGAGTGGTTAGGAATGTTATCCGATCCCTCTAGGAAAGAGTGAGGGAAGGGTAGCGGGCGCTTAGGAACGGACAGCGGGATTCCCGGGCATGCTCAGCGCCACGGCTCGGGAGACGAGCCTCCGGCACAAAGGAGACTGACATGACCACCACCGCTGCACCCATCCACCGCCTCGACGCCCAGTCGCTCGACGCCCTCCGGGCCGGCATCGACGGAACCGTCGTCGTCCCGGGAGACCCGGAGTACGACGAGGCCCGCCAGATCGTCAGCATCACTTTCGACCGCTACCCGGCGGCGATCGTCCGCTGCGCCGGCACGCAGGACGTCGCCTTCGCCGTCCGGTTCGCCCGCGAGCGGGGCATCGCGTTCGTACCCCGCTCCGGCGGCCACGCCGTCTGGGGACACTCCGTGCAGGACGGCGCGCTCCTGATCGACCTCGGGGGCATGAAGGCGATCACCATCGACCCGATCGAGCGCACGGCCGTGGTCCAGCCGGGCGTCCGCTCCAACGAGCTCGGCGCGGCGGCGGGCGTCTATGGGCTCGCGCTCACCACCGGCGACACCGGCTCCGTCGGCATCGGTGGCCTCACCGTCGGCGGCGGCATCGGCTGGATGGTCCGGAAGTACGGCCTGACCATCGACAGCCTGCTCGCAGCCACCGTCGTCACCGCCGAGGGCGCGGTGCTCCGCGTCTCGGCGACGCAGCACCCCGATCTCTTCTGGGCGATCCGCGGCGGCGGCAGCAACTTCGGCATCATCACCGACTTCACCTTCCGCCTCGCCCCCAGCGGCATGGTACATGCCGGCCTGATCGTCCTTCCCGCCACCCGCGAGGTGCTCCGCGGCTACGTGGACTACACCCCGCGCGCGTCCGAGGACCTCACGACGATCGCCTTCATGATGGCCGCGCCCCCGGCGCCGTTCATCCCGGAGGAGGTCGTCGGCCAGCCCGTCGTCCTCGTCGGCGTCGTGTGGACGGGCGACGAACGCGGCCTCGACGAGGCGCTCGCGCCGCTGCGCTCCCTCGCACAGCCGATCGCGGACACCGTCACGTACGGTCCCTACCCGATGATGTTCGCCTACTTCGTGGAGGCGGAGCAGCGGCACGGCGCCAGCATCCGCTCAATGTTCGCGGACGACCTGTCGGACGCTCAGCTGGACGCGCTCGTGACGGCGATGCGCTCGTCGTCGTCGCCGTTGAACGAGATCCAGCTGCGCGGCCTCGGTGGCGCCATGGCGCGCGTCCCCGCGGATGCCACCGCCTTCGCCCACCGCGACGTGGACCTGATGGTGAGCATCATCTCCATCTGGTTGGACCCGGAGGACGACGGCGCCGCCCACCGCCAGTGGACCCGAGACACCTGGGAGCACATCGCCGCCGCCCGTCGCGGCACCTACGTCAACTTCCTGCAGGACGACGGCGAGGCCCGCAAGCAGGAGGCCTACCTGGAGGGGACGATGCGCCGGCTCCAGGCGGTGAAGGCGAAGTACGACCCGGACAACGTGTTCGCGTTCAACGTGAACGTCGCCCCCGCGCGGTAGCCTCCCTCGCTCGCTCGACCGTCACGCGCGGGGCGTGACGGTCGAGCAACGGCGTGCTCCGCGGGCTCCGAGGACCTCGAGGTCGGCCGGCGCGCTGCTCCCCCGCGCGGTCCGATGATCTATGGGGCGCCCGCGCAGAGCCCCTCGGCGGTCAGGCTCGCTGCGGGCACGAGCTCGCGGGCGGTCAGGCCGTGGGGCTCCACGAGTGCCTCGATGGCGCCACCTTCGCGCAGCCGGCTGAGTTCACGGTTGACCGCCTCCACGAGGCCCCCGTCCCCCGGACGGAACGCGAACCCGCCGGCGCCCACCGCGGGACGTCCGTTGACGAGCGGGATGAACGGAGCGGTGACCTCGAACGGCTGGCCGGCAACGGCCTGGAGCCTCCGAACTGAGAGCGAGGTCAGAGCGAACGCGTCGATCTCCCCCGCCGTGAGCAGCGTGACGAGGTCGACCGGGTCGTCCGCATGGACGATGCGGTCGGCCGGGATGCCGGCGCCGAGGGCGTGCTCCGCCTCAACCGACCCGCCCAGCACGCCAACCACTCCGCCCGCGTCCCTGATGTCGCGATACCGGGTGAAGCCGCGCGGGTTTCCAACCGGCACCGCCAGCACCTCGGGTGCCGCATAGGTCGGATTGGAGAACGCCACCCGCGCACAGCGCTCCGGCGTGATGAACATGCCCGCGACCACCGCGTCCACGCGGCCGTCTTCGAGCGCCGGGATCAGTTCGTCGAACGGGAGCCGGACCGGCACGAGCGAGTCGACCCCAAGCCGGCCGAAGATTTCCGACGCGACCGCTACTTCGGAACCCACGAGCCGCCCGCCAGCGTCGAGGTAGGCGTACGGCGGCTCATCCGCGAACCCGACCCTGACACTCCCCGCCTCCCGCAGGAGCGTCAGGGTGTCCGCTTCCGCCCGCCCGCAGCCTGAGAGGATCGCCACCGCGAGGACACCGCACAACAGCGCCAATCCGGGGTGGCGACGGAGTGCCTCGGTCACGCCACGCCTCCGCCGGGCAACCACGCGGCGGGGGTGGCGCCACCCGCAAAGCGTGCAACCTCCGCGGCCGGCCCAGGGTAGGCGAACCCATACCCCTGGGCGTGATCACAGCCGAGGCCCCGGAGGATGTCGGCAACGTCCTGCGTCTCCACGCCCTCGGCGACCACCTCCAACCCGAGCCCGTGCGCCATCGCGATCGTCGCCGCCACGATCGTCCGGGACTGCTCGCTCGTCACCAGGTCGGCGACGAACGCGCGGTCGAGCTTGATGGCGCGAAGCGGGAACGCCGTGAGGTAGGTCAGGGGCGCGAACCCGACCCCGTAGTCGTCCACCGTCAGCGCAATCCCCATCGCCGTGAGGCGTTCGGCCGCCGCCCGGGCGGTCGCCGCCTCGCGCAACAGCGCCGTCTCCGTGATCTCCAGCTCCAGGAGTCCCGGAGGCACCCCCCACCGCGCGAGCAGACCCTCCACCATGCCGGTGAACTCGTCATCGGCCAGATCGAGCACCGAGATGTTCACGGAGACATGGACGTCATGTCCGGCGTTGCGCCAGGCTGCCAGCTGCTGCACGACCATCCCGAGGACGGCGCGCGTCAGGTCCGGGATCATCCCAGCTTGCTCGGCGATGGGGATGAACCGTGCGGGCGAGACGTACTCACCATCACGACGCCACCGCACCAGCGCCTCCACGCCGGAGAGCGCCCCGGAGGCGAGCGCCACCTTCGGCTGGTAATGCACCTCCAGCTCGGATCGTTCCAGCGCGCCCTGCAGGGCGTCCAGCAGGTGGACCTGCTCGCGGTCTGGCTCGTCTCGTCCGAGATCGAACCGGGCCCATCGCTGGGCGTCGTCACGCGCGCGACGAGAGGCCAGTTCCGCGCGGCGGATGAGGCGTTCCGGCTGGTCGCCGTCCGCTGGGAAGTCTGCGACGCCGATGTACGGGCGGACGCGCAGGACGGTCGACCCGGCGATGAGCGGCGCGGTCAGGACGTAGTGCAGCCGGAGGGCGAGCGCGAGCGGTTCAACCTCCCCCGCCCAGACCCGCTGCGCGACGACAAACGAGTCGCCGCTGAGCCGCGCCACGATCGCACCCGGCTCAAGCGCCTCCACGATGCGGCTCCCCACACCCTGCAGGACGCGGTCGCCGACCTCGAAGCCCAGCGTCGCGTTGATCGCCGTGAACGCACGGATGCCCACCACCCCGACCGTCACCCGTTCGCCCGCGTCACGAGCCTCGTCAAACAGCCCGGCCAACGCCTGGGCGAAGCCGATTCGGTTCGCGAGTCCGGTCAGCGGGTCGACCGTGGCAAGGTCCAGCAGGCTCCGCTCGAAGAGGCTCAGCGCCTCCGCACTCACGTTCATCGCCTCGGTGAGCTGGACGACCTCGGGGGCGTCGAGCGCGCCGGTGGCGGCCCGCGCGTCGAAGTCGCCGCCGGACAACTGGCGGGTGAAACCCACCAGCCGGTTCAGCGGGGCCTGCACCGTGGCGGTGACCACCACGAACGACAGCAGGCCGAGGAACCCCGTCGCCCCGCCCAGCACCGCCAGGTTCCGCCACATGCGCGCGTTCGCGCCGCCGATCACCTCGGCGCGCGGGATCGAGACGGAGACAAACCCGTCGACGCCGTCGGTGATCGCAGTCCGGCGCAGGGTCTGCTCCGCGGTGACGGATTCGCCGCCGTCCGGCTCGCCGTCCGTCAGGTGGATCAGGTCATCACCGCCCGCTCCGGTCAACCGGAGTGAACTGCCGGGCGGCAGGTCGAGGTTGCCGAACACCTCCGAAAACCAGCCGAGGTCGAGCGCCAGGATCAGGACCCCGGCGATCTCCTCGGCGCTGGCGATCGGCGTCGCCAGGGTGACGGTCGGCGCGCCGGTCGCCCGGCTGAGCAGGAACCCGCTACTCACGGTGCCGCCCGTCAGGAGCGCACGGTGGAAGTACTCGCGGTCGGCGATGTTCAGGCCGATCCGGTCGGGGGAGCCCGAACAGGTGAGACGGCCATCCACGTCAGCGACGGAGAACGCCGCGAAGGCCGGGTGCGACTGCCCCACGATGCGGAGGAGGTCGTTGCACTCGGCCCCGGATCCCATCTGCACCGGCGGTGTGTCCGCCAGTACCTCCAGCGCCGCCTCGCCGGCGAGGACCACCTGCGAGTAGTTCGCCTCCGCCACCTGCGCCAGGCTCAGCGCCTGCTGCCGCGCGTCTCGGACCGCACGCGCACGCTCATCGTCCGCGCTCCACGCCTGCACCACGAGCACCGGAAGAAAGAAGAGGGCTACGCCAAGCAGCAACCGCCAGCGGAGGTTGAGTCGGGAGAACAATGGTGCTGCGACGCTAGGCATCGATAACCAGGCCGATCTCTGAGCGCCTGCCCTCGAATATACGCGCGTCCGTCCATCTCGATGTCGCGTTGATTCTCGATCCGATCACTCTCAGGGAGAAATGCGCTCCACATCGCATCAGAGCGGGCCGCATCAGAAACGTCAGAATCATCGCGCGTTCGATCAGCGTTCGAACGGCGTCAAACGGTGCGTGCTTGCCCGCACGCACGCTAAACGGCCGCATCTCGCGTGGCGGCCGTCCGGTGAGTCTGGCGTCGTGACTGAGGATTCGGTGTGGAGCGGGAGACGGGATTCGAACCCGCGACCCTCTGCTTGGGAAGCAGATGCTCTGCCAGCTGAGCTACTCCCGCTCGAGGAGGAGCCCGATCATAGCGCCGCCCGGCGCGGGGCGCACGGACGCCAGCACCACGCGG
>BTUI01000009.1:0-127962 GCA_045863195.1 Chloroflexota bacterium | reverse complement strand
TCCTCGCCCATCGCGAGGCGCGCCCCGCGCCGCCCCCGGGGGGGGGGGGGTGTCCACACCCCGCGCGGCCGATAAACCCCCAGGCCGCGCGCGCTCCCGGCGATCACCCGGAGCCCGCCGCCAGCCGCATGCGGCACGTCGGGCTAGTCGTTCCCGGCCGGGCCGGCCGGGCCGGTGGGGCCAGGCGGCGCGGGCGTCGGATCCTCGGCGGGCTCCTCGGTCGGCTCCGGCGTGGGCTCCTCGGTCGGTTCGGGAGTCGGCTCGGCCGTCGGCGCCTCCGTCGCGCTCGGCGTCGGCGTCGGCTCCGGGACATCCTCGCCCACGCGGAACGCGACCTCCTGCGCCACGAACGCGTCGCCGTCCGAGACCACCAGACGCACGGTGTAGGCGCCCTGCTCCGAGGGCGCTCGCCACACCACGGTGCCGGGCGGCGTCTCCGTCACCCAGCAGTCGCCCTGGCCCTCCAGCGTGCCACCCTCCGACTGCCAGCACGGCACGAGGTACGGCCCGAACGGCCGCAGGAGCGTGACCACGCCCCCGTCCAGGTACTCCGCGACCGGGGCCCAGATGTCCGGCAGCGCGTCGCCATCGCTCCCGGCCTCGATCGCCACACCGCCGAGGCCGAGCCGCGCGGCGAGGTCCAGGCGGAACGCGACGGAGTAGCGGTTGGTGAGCCAGAAGGTGCGGTCGCCCGTGGCGGCGCGGGCGGTGAACGTCACCGCGCGCGCCTGGTCGTCCCACGCCAGCACGCCGCCTTCGCCGAGCGTGCCTGCGCGGAGTGTCACCGGCCCACCGGGGCCGATCGCCTCCACGTTGTTGCGGTCGATGGTGCTTGCGAGCGCCAGCGCATCCCGGGTCATGAGTGCGCCAAAGTTGCCGTTGGTCAGTTCGGTCGAACGACGATCGATCACGAGCATGACACGGCTCAGAAGCGACTCGTCCTGTGCCTGCACGCCCGCCTCGAGCGCCCCGAAGAGCCGCGTGGGGTCGGCCGGCACGCGCAGCCAGAGCGCGTCCGCGTGGGCCAGCAGCGCCGGCCAGTCGTACGCGCCGGTGTCCGCGGAGGACGGCGCCGGCACCGCGAGCACCAGACCGAGGCCCTCCGCCTTCGTGCGCGCGGCCAGCGTCTGGACGAACGCCGTGAACCGGTCGCGCTCGCCCGCCTGCAGCGTCGCGTAGTCCAGGTAGACACCGGCGCCGCCCTGCGCGCGCACCTCGGCGAGGATCGCGTCGATGTGCGTGGCGGTGAGGTCGGGCGAGGCGAGGATCGACGGCACGGCCGCGGTGTCGCCGGCATCGGTCACGCCGAAGTAGACGCGCGCCGACCGCGCCGTGGCGATCGCCGGCTCCAGCGCCTCCGCCGCAACGGCGAGGCCGCCGTCCACCGCGCCAGGCGCGGGGCGCGCGGCCACGACCGCGATCACGGAGGCGGAGCCGGTGGCGCGCGGATCGGGCGTGGCGCCCGACTCGATGATCAGCGCGAGCGACCCCGCCATCACCGTCCGGCGCATCACCGCGAGGCTGACGGAGTTCGCCGGGATGGAGCCGCTCACCTTCGAGCCGTCCGTGGCGAGCGTGACCGGCGCGAGCCGCGTCCACGTGGAGCCGTCCCACGCATAGAAGCCGAGGTTGTTCCCGTCCGTCGTCGGCGAGATCAGGTCGACCTCGACGGACAGCGGGCCGGCCAGGCCGTCCGGCACGGTCAGTTCGTACAGCTTGCTGAGCGCGACCATGCCCTCCGGGACGGACGGCGCCTCGTCACGGGCGCGCCAGGTCACCGTGTCGCCATCGGAGCCGCCGCCGATGACGCGCAGCGGCGACCACGGCAGCACGAGGGCGATGATCACCAGGCCGAGGACGACGATCACCGCCAGGACGCGGAGGAGCCCCGAGTCGCTCTCGTAATCGCCGCCACCGCCGCCCGGCGGGCGCAGCCCGCGGGAACGCGGCGGGTCGTCGTCGTCGCCGAAGACCACGGGCGCGAAGAGCGGCGGATCGGGCCGCACCGGGTTCGGGCGGCGGTCGTCGTTCTGGTTCATGCCGATCCTTTCGCTCAGGGCCCGCCGGGCGTGGCGGGCCGAGGGCGCACGGTCACTTCTCGCGTCACACCATCGCGGACGACGGTCAGGAGCACCTCGCTCCCGGTCGGCGCGGCGGCGAGGAGGTTCACGAACGGACGGTCGAGGTCGATCGCCACGCCGTTGACGGCGACGACCACATCGCCGGGGGTGATCCCTGCCTCCGCGGCCGGGCTCCCCGACTCGACGCCAATAATCGCTGCCCCGCGCGTAACGGGCAGCCCCACCTGCGCGGCGCGGGCATCATCCAGCGGCACGTGGTGGCGGGCGATGCGCTCGATGCCGAGGCGGGGACGCGGGTTCGCGCCGCTCGTGAGCACCGCCTCCACGAACGGCCGGAGCAGGTCCATGGACTGCGCCAGCGCCACGCCGGTGACGGCGGTGTCCGTGCCGGACTGGCGGATCACGCTCGTCACCAGGCCCACCACCGCCCCGCTCGCGTCGATCAGCGGCCCGCCGGAGTCGCCGTGGTTCACGGCTGCGTCCGTCTGCAGCACCTCGTGGAACACCACCCCATCCCGCTGGAAGTCCAGACCACCGGCGGACAGCACGCCCACCTTCACCTGGTTCGTGAAGTCGAAGACCCCACCGGCGATGACCGCGACGGGGTCACCGGGCTGCAGGCCCGCCGGGGAGCCCAGTTCCGCGACCCGCAGGCCGCCGCCCCGGATGCGGAGCAGCGCCGCGTCCTGGAAGGGGGAGTCATCCGCGAGCGCCGAGGCGGGACGTTCCTCGCCCGTCGCGAGCACGACCGTGATGGACGCGGAGTCCTCCACCACGTGGTAGTTCGTCAGCACAATGCCGTCCGCGACCACGATGCCGCTCCCGAAGACGCCCGTGTCGTTGGCCACGACCGTGACGACCGAGGGCATGACGCGCTGGACGGCGGCACGGAGGCGCTCCTCCGGCAATGGCTCCGGGGTGGAGGCAACGGCGGCCGGGGCCGCCTCGGGCGTTGGGTCGCCGTTGAGCGCGATCGCGAGGAGAGCGCCGGTGACGCCGCCCGCGAAGGCGAGCGCGAACGCCAGCGCGCCGAACACGGCGAAGCGGAGGGGTGGCCTGGGGCTGATGAGACGCACTCCCCGGCGGGCCTCCGAGGAGCCCGCGACCCGCCGAACGCCAGTCTACACCGGCTGCCCCGGCCTCGACAGAACGTCCGTTCGCGTGCCGATTGCGAAGGGCGTCACGAACGGGCTATCATGTGCGCGGTGCGGAGCCGCCGGTGGCGGGTCCGCGTCTTTGATCCCGAGCCCCATTCATCCGGGCCGGCCTCCAGGGCCGGCCAGTTCTGTACGAGGGACAGTGCCATGCCCGAGGAGCCGGTTCTCCTGACCAAGGCGGGCTATCAGCGGCTGGTGGAGGAACTCCACGAGCTGAAGACCGTGAAGCGTGCCGAGGTGGCCGAGTTGATCCGTGACGCCCAGGAACTGGGCCCGGACCAGCTGGACGCCCAGTACGAGGACGCGAAGAACCAGCAGGCGTTCCTCGAGGGCCGCATCGCGGAGATCGAGCGCGCGCTGGAGAACGCCGCGCTGATCGACGAAGAGGCGGCGCACAAGTCGAAGGTCGTCCAGCTCGGGTCGTCGGTGACCGTGAAGGGCGCGGACGGCAAGAGCCGGAAGTACCAGCTCGTCGGCCCGACCGAGGCGGACCCGACGCAGGGTCGCATCTCGCACAAGTCGCCGGTGGGACGCTCGCTGCTCGGCAAGAAGCGCGGCGACCAGGTGACGATCCAGACGCCGCGCGGCGAGACGCAACTCACCGTCACCTCCATCTCCTAGCCTTCACCGTCGCCGGGAGCGGGTCGCGGCCCCCTGCGGGCGCGCGTATCGTGCCGGTATGCGAACGTGACGCAAGCGACGCCCACGCGTCGCCGCGCGCCCCCTCGGAGGATCGATGCCGTCCGAGCACGAACTGATCCAGCAACGGATCGAGAAGCGCGAGCGCCTGCTCGCCCTCGGCGACGCCTACCCCGCGCGCGTCTCCCGCACCCACACCGCCGCGGAGGCGGTCGCCGCCTTCGAGGCCGCGGGCGAGGTGGAGAACGCCGTCACGGTCACCGTGGTCGGGCGCGTCACCGCGCAGCGCGTGATGGGCAAGGCCGCCTTCCTCGATGTGCGGGACGGCTCCGGGCGCATCCAGTTGCACTTCCGCCGCGACGCGCTGGAGGACTACGACCGCCTGGACCTCGTGGACCTCGGCGACTTCCTGGAGGTGACAGGCGGCGTCTTCCGCACCCGCACCGGCGAGGTGACGGTGGGCGTGACGGCGTGGCGCGTCATCACGAAGGCGCTCCGGCCGCTGCCGGAGAAGTGGCACGGCCTGACGGACACGGAGGCGCGCTACCGACAGCGCTACCTGGACCTCATCGCCAACGAACGCTCGCGGGAAGTCGCCCGCGCCCGCTCCGTCATCGTCTCCGCGGTGCGCCGCTTCTTCCTCGACCGGGGCTTCCTGGAGGTCGAGACGCCGGTGCTACAGGAGCACGCCGGTGGCGCGGCGGCACGGCCGTTCATCACCCACCACAACGCGCTGGACCGCGATCTGTTCCTGCGCATCTCGCTGGAGCTGCACCTGAAGCGGCTGCTGGTCGGCGGCTTCGAGAAGGTGTTCGAGATCGGCCGCGTCTTCCGCAACGAGGGCGTCTCCTACCGCCACAACCCGGAGTTCACGCTCCTCGAGTCCTACGAGGCGTACGCCGACTACCACGATGTCGCGGCGATGGTGGAGGAACTCCTCGGCTACGTCGCGCTCCAGGTGCACGGCACGACCGAGTTCCAGCACGGCGATGTCACGCTCTCGCTCAAGCCACCGTTCGCACGCACCACCTACCACGGCGCGCTCCTCGATCACACCGGGATCGATTACCGCCAGTACCCGACGACCGAGGCGCTGCGCGAGGTCGCACGGCAGCGCAACGTGCCGGTCGCGGAGGGCGCCTCCTGGGCGACGATCCTGGACGAACTGATGTCCACCTTCGTCGAGCCGAAGTTGATCCAGCCGACCTTCATCTTCGACTACCCGACGGCGCTCTCCCCCCTCGCGAAGAAGAAGGTCGACGACGACGAGACCGTCGAGCGCTTCGAGCTGTTCGCGCTCGGCTACGAGATCGCGAACGCCTACAGCGAACTGAACGACCCGGTCGACCAGCGCGAGCGCATGGAGGAGCAGGCGGCGAAGCAGTCCGGCGGCGACGAAGAGGCCGAGGTCGCGGACGAGGACTTCCTCGTCTCGATCGAGCACGGCATGCCGCCCGCGGGCGGCCTCGGCATCGGCATGGACCGCCTCGTGCAGTTGATCATGGGCGAGCACTCGCTCCGCGAGGTGATCCTGTTCCCCACCATGCGTGACCGGGGCGACGCGTGACGAACCACCTGGCCGGATACGAGACGCCAAAGGCGCCCCGGGACGGCCTGCAGCGGCTGCGGGACGACATCCACATCCACGCCGTCCCCGCCGAGGTGCGCGCCCGCCTCGCCGACCCCACGACCTACGACGAGTGGCTCTCCGCCCACGTCCGCGACTTCTCCGCGGACACGGAGGGGATGCGGTTCAACCTCGCCCTGCCCGGGCGCGTGGAGCCGGTGCGCCTGCGCCGCGAGCCGCTGGCCGACCCGTACCTCGTCGCCTACGTGCGGGACGGCGACTCCGCCGTGGAGTCGATCACCTGGGCGCTCCACGTGGAGGGCGCGCACGAGGTGCACGTGACCGTGGAACTCGCCTACCGCGCGGCCGGCGGTCTCGCCGCCGTCCTCGAACCGCTCGTGCACCGCGCGCACCGGCTGCAGGCGCTCCGCGACTCGTTGTGGGCGCTCAAGCATCGCGCGGAGGCGGCCCGCCTCGCCGAGGCCGACGCCGCCGAGCGATGACGGACGCGCCGCGCGCCATCGACGCGGTCATCTTCGACCTCGATGGCGTGCTCGCCGACACCGAGATCCTCTGGTTCGAGGCGATCCGCGACCTGCTGGCACCGGCCGAGTTCACGTGGGAGCACAACCTCCACCTGATCGGCTCCACGACCGAGTTCACGACCGACTGGCTGCGACGCACCTTCCACCGCCCCGAATCGCACGAGGAACTGGCGCGGAAGATCAGCGCCGCCGTGAACGAGTACGTGGAGCGCATCACCCTCGACCCCATGCCGGGCGCGCCCGACCTGATCGAGGCGCTGCGCGGGCACGGCGTCCCCATCGCCGTCGCCTCGCAGTCCTCGCCGCGCTGGGTGGAGCGGACGCTGCGCCAGATCGGGCTGCTGGAGGCGTTCCGGTTTTTCGTCACCTCGAGCGAGGTGCCACGCGGGAAGCCGGCGCCGGACATCTACCTGCACGCCGCCGCCCGCATCGGCGCAGCGCCGGCGCGCTGCCTCGCGATCGAGGACTCCGCGCACGGCATCGAGGCCGCGCACGCCGCCGGGTACCACGTGGTGCAGATCCGCCACGGCGTGGCGCCGTCGCCGCCACAGGAGCGCGCCCACGTCATCCTCCAGTCCCTGCACGACTTCGACCTCGGCTGGCTGCACCGGCCACCGAGGGACGGCGGCGTGTAGGCGCAGCGGGGCGGGCTTGTTACGCTCCCGCCTCAGCCCTCTGCCCGCACGCCAGCCCTCGGAGCGCCGCCCTGCACCGCCACTTCACCGTCACCGGCTTCGTCTCCCACGAGGGGCGCACCGCGCTGCACTGGCACCGTTTCGGCATGTGGCTGCCCCCGGGCGGGCACATCGAGGCGGACGAGGACCCGGTACAGGCGGTGCTGCGCGAGGTGTACGAGGAGACGGGGCTGGCGGTCGAGATCATCGATGCGCAGCCGTTCGCGTACCGTCAGCCGCCGCAACTCGCCGCGCCGGTCACGATCGGCGTGTACGACATCGAGCGCGACGGTTCGTTGGCGGAGCGGCACCAGCACATCGACCTCATCTACTTCACGCGCCCGCTCGACGCCTCGCCCGTCCTGCGCGAGGACGGCCACGCGTGGCAATGGGTGGACGAGACGACCCTGCGAGGCGAGACGCCGCCCCCGACCCCACCGGGGGGAGCGCCCGCGGCGCAGATCGCGGAGGATGTACGGGAACTCGGACTGGCGGCGATCGAGGCGGCGCGGCGCGCGGCCTCGGCGATGACGTCGCGGGGCTAGGCGGAGGACGGCGTGCTCTCCATCCAGACGATCCGGGAACGCACCGATGACGTGCGCCGCATGCTCAGCGAGCGCCGCACGCAGGCCCCGCTCGACGCCATCCTCGACACGGACGACCGGCGGCGCGTGCTGCTGATGCAGGTCGAGAAGATGCGCGCCGAGCGCAACGACGCCGGCAAGCGCATCGGCTCCGCGAAGTCGTCGGAGGAGCGCCAGGCGCTGATCGAGGCGCAGCGCGCCGTCGCGGGCGAGCTCGACACACTGGAGGTGTCCCTGCGCGACCTGGACGGGGCGCTCGACGCGCTGCTGCTCCAGATGCCGAACATCCCCCACCCGGACGTCCCGCTCGGCGGCGAAGAAGACGCTGTCATCATCCTGGAGGGCGACGGGGCCGAGGGCTGGGAGCGACGGCTGGACACGCCGGTCGCGGTGAAGGACGCGCCAAACCCGGACGCGGACGCCTCGCGGCTCCCACACTGGGAGGTCGGTGAACGCTCCGGCCTCATCGATTTCGAGCGGGGGACGAAGCTCTCCGGCTCCTCGTTCTACATCCTGAAGGGCGATGGCGCGCGGCTACAGCGGGCGTTGATTGCGTGGATGCTCGACCTCCACCGTGAGCAGGGCTACACCGAGGTCTACACGCCGTTCCTCGTGCGGGAGCAGATGCTCGTCGGCACCGGGCAACTGCCGAAGTTCGCGGACACCATGTTCCACGCGGAGGGCACGGACCTCTGGCTGGTGCCCACCGCCGAGGTCCCCGTCACGAACATGTACCGCGACGAGATCCTGGACGCGGCCGCGCTTCCCGTGCAGCACACCGCGTACACGCCCTGCTTCCGCCACGAGCAGTTCAGCGCCGGCCGCGAGGTGCGCGGCATCAAGCGCGGCTGGCAGTTCGACAAGGTGGAGATGGTCCTCTTCACGGAGGAGGACGACTCCTGGCGCGCCCACGAGCAGCTGCTGGAGGACGCCCTGGCCGTCGTCCGCGCGCTCGGGTTCCGCTACCGCGTGATCCGCCTCGCCTCGGGCGACCTCACGTTCGCTTCGGCGATGACCTACGACATCGAGGTCTGGGCGCCGGGCGCCGGCGAGTGGCTGGAGGTCTCCTCCGTGTCGAACTTCCTGGACTTCCAGGCGCGCCGCGCGAACCTCCGCTACCGCGGCGCGGACGGCAAGGTGCGCCACCTGCACACCCTCAACGGCTCCGGCGTCGCCCTCCCCCGCACGGTCGCGACGATCCTGGAGAACGGGCAGCAGGAGGACGGCTCCGTGGAGGTCCCGGCCGTGCTACGGCCGTACCTCGGCGGGCAGGCGGCGCTGCGCCCGTCGCGCTAGGCGTCGCACCCGCGGTTGACGCGCCTCCCCCGGCGCGTATCGTGCGCCCACCACGCACGTGTTCGCCGGGGGCGCCGATGCCAGCCGTACCTGTCACGATCGAGGCCGACGTGGTGTTCGGCTCCGGTGGCGGCCGTGACCTCCGCTGCGACGTCTACCACCCCGACCTCCCGGACGCGGACCTCCCCGCCGCCATCCTGTTTCACGGCGGCGGCTGGCGCGCCGGCAGCCGCGCGACGCTCCGCGACCGCGCGCTCGAACTCGCCTCGCACGGGGTCGTGGTCGTGGCGGCCGAGTACCGCCTGACGGGCGAGGCGTCGTGGCCCGCGCACATCCACGACGCCAAGGCCGCGTTGCGGTGGGCGCGGGCGAACGCTGCACACCTGCACGCGCACCCCGACCGCATCGCCCTGATCGGCTTCTCCGCTGGCGCGCAACTCGCGCTCCTCGCGGCGGGGACGCCGGGCCACGCGGCGTTCAGCGGCGAGGGTGGACACGCGGGCATCGACGAGGCCGTGAACGCCGTCGTGGGGTTCTTCCCGCCGATCCGCTTCGTCCCCGGCGCCGAGCGCACGAACGAGGGCGTCCCGGCAAGCGCCGGCGACTCCCTCGGGCCCGGGCTCACGGAGGAGGCGCTGCGGCTGGCTAGCCCGATCACGCACGTGTCACTGGCCTACCCGCCGACGCTGCTGCTGCACGGCACGGCGGACGAGGTGATCGCGTACCGCTCGTCCGTCACGCTCTTCGAGGCGCTGCACTCGGCGGGCGTGCGCGCCGACCTGCGCCTGTACGACGGCCTGCGGCACGAGTTCGTGCGCATGGACGGTGTGATGCAACTGTGCATGGCGGACGTGGCGCTGTTCCTGCAGCGCACGCTCGTCGACCCGGCACGCTTCGATGTGCCGCAGGAGGTGCTGTTCGGCCGCCCGGCCGCGGCCGAAGGAGGATCGCGATGAAGTTCGGCATCTTCGATCACATCGAGCGCCGCGACGACGTGGGGATCGCCCAGCAGTACGAGGAACGCCTGCAACTCATGGAGCAGGCGGACCGCGCGGGGTTCTACTCCTACCACGTGGCGCAGCACCACCACTCGCCGCTGTGCCTCGCGCCCAACCAGGCGGTGCTGCTCGCGGCGGCGGCGCAGCGCACGAAGCGGATGCGCTTCGGCCCGCTCGTCTTCGTGCTGCCGCTCCACCACCCGATCCGCCTCATCGAGGAGATCTGCATGGTGGACCAGTTGAGCCAGGGCCGCTTCGACCTCGGCGTGGGGCCGGGCACCGGCGGCGGCACGGAACTCGCGATGTGGGGCGAGAACCCGGACGACAACGTGGAGCGGTTCGAGGAGACGCTGGACATCCTCCGCCGCGGGCTGCAGACGGACTTCCTCTCCTACCGCGGCAAGTTCTTCGATGCGGTCGACCTGTGGATGGAACTGCGCCCGTACCAGAAGCCGCACCCGCCGCTGTGGTGGGCCGGTAACCCGGAATCGGCGGCGAAGCGCGGCGCGAACTTCATCGCGAACGGCTCCGTGCAGCAGATCGCCGCCGTCTCCCAGATCTTCCGCGAGGCGTGGGAGCGCGCGAAGGCAACGGACGGCCCGGAGATCTACCGCCCGGAGCAGCCGCTCTACGGCGGCACCCGCCGCATCTACATCGCCCCCACGGACGAGGAGGCTCGCGAGCGCGCCATCAACTCCTACCACTCGTACCTCTCGCACTTCGCGAAGCCGGCGCCGGGCGGGCGCGATGCGACGACCGGCGCCGCGGGCGCGTTCAACGAGGTCGTCCAGCGCTCCGAGTGGTTCCAGAAGCAGGTGGCGGGCGAGGTGCAGCAGGCGGCGCGCCCGAACACGGTGCAGACGATGCGCATCACGCCGGAACAGGCGATCGAGGCGGAGGCGCTGGTCTGCGGCTCGCCGGCGACCGTTCGCCGCTACGTGGAGCGGTACTGCGCCGACAGCGGCGCAAACTACTTCGTGGGCTCGTTCCAGTGGGGGAACCTGACCCACGCCGAGGCGACCCGCTCGCTCGGCTATTTCACGGACGTCGTGATGCCGGGGCTCGTCGACTGAGGCGGCCCGCATGACCACGAAGATCCTCGCGTTCGCACAGGACGCGGTCCCTCGCGACCTGAAGGCGCAGGCGCTCGCGATCCTCGAGGCGGCGTGGCCCTCCGGCCGCCCCATCGAGGCGCGTCTCGACCGCCCGCTCCACGACCCGCGTTCGGAGCCGGAGTGCATGCTACTGGTCGAGGACGGTCGCGTGGTCGCCTACCTCGCGATCCCCAGGCGCACGATCGTGCATCGCGGCTTCGCCTACCGAGCGTGCGGGCTGAGCGCGGTCTCCACGCATCCCGACCACCTGCGTCGCGGCCATGCGGCGCGGCTCGTCGCCGCGGCGCGCGAGCGGATCGAGGCGTCCGGCGCTGACGTCGGCGTGTTCACCTGCGATCCGCCGCTGGTGCCGTTATACGAGGCGCAGGGCTGGACGCACATGCCCCGGACGGTGGTGGTCGGCGGGACGCGCGCGGTGCCGTTCCGTGCCGACAGCCTGGGCAAGGCGACGCTGATGGCGTTCTTCAGCCCGCTCGCCCGGGAGCATCGCGCCGACTTCGACGACGCCGACGTGTACCTCGACCTCCGCGAGGGCGACCTCTGGTGAGGCGCGTGGGGTGCCACCCGCGGCCTTGACACCGTAGAACGCTCGTTCTATCGTCCGTTCTGTTCCGAACGAACGCCCGTTCTATCCCGGGCCGGACGGACGCGACGGGGGTCACGACTGATGATGCTTGCAATCGTGCTCGGGGTGATCGTGGGGGTGGCTGGGTCGGCGCTCGTCAGCCAGTGGCTGCGCGGCGACCTGGCGATGCGTGAAGGCGTGCGCGAGGCGCTCCGGCCGGCGGAGTTCCCGCGCCTGGCGCGCCCTGAGCGGCCGTACACCGCCCTCCGCCGCCGCGCCGCGTAGGCGCTCCGGCCCGCCGCGAGGACGCCCGCTAGACTACCGGCGTGGCGTCCTCACTCCTGCTCTCCCGGCTGCTGCTCGACGCGCTCGACGAGTTCGAGGCGGCGATCGCCCACCTCCCCGCGCCGGGCCGAGGCGGCCCGCTGGGGCCGCTGAGCGCCAGCCCGTGGGTCGTGGGCCACGTCGCCGCGATCCAGGACCGCTGGCTCACGCAGAGCCGAGCGCCCGGCGCACCCGACGCCTGGTGCGCCGCCTGGCGCGAACGCCACAGCACGGACGTCCCGTACGGCACGCTCGCCACGCCACTCGCGGAGGCGATCGAGGCCTTCGAACAAGTCCGTGAGCGCGCTCGCGCGTTCGCTCCGTCCCTCGATGCTGAGACGCTCCGAACCCCCGCCAACCTCGCGGGTTCGTCGTGGGAGAGCAGCGGCGCGACGACCGGCTACCTCGTCGCGAGGAGCGTCGCGCACGCGTTCGTGCACGCCGGCGATCTCACCGTGATCGCGGCGCTCGCCGGCGCGGGAGACCTCGGGCTCCCCGGCCCGCTCACCCGCACCACCGAGGGTATCGACACCGACGATGCCTCCGCATCGATGGTGGCGGCGCTGCTGCGCGATGGCTACGTGGAACTCCGGCGGACGTTCGCGGCGCTGCCGCTGCCGGCGTTGACCGGCGAGATCGTGTCGCTCAACCCCGGCTCCTACACCGCCCTCCACACCCTCGCGCGCGAGGACCGCTTCTGGAACGTGCTCGCGCAGCGCCGCGACGCCGACCCGTTCGTCGGCTCGTTCGACTTCCGAGCCCCGCCCGCGCCGGTGCCGCCGTCCGAGGTGCTCGATGCGATGGGGCGCACGCTCGCAACGGCCGACGCGTGGCTCGCCAGCCTCGACGCAGCAGCGCTCGGCGCGGCGATCGAGGCCGGTCGTACTCGCGGCCCCATCGGCGTGCAGGTCGCCCGAAGCGCCGCGCACGTCTTCTCGCACGCCGGCGAGCTGCAGTCGGTCGGATCGCTCGCGGGCGCCCCCGACCTCGGGCTGCCGGGCGCGCTCGCGCACACGATGGCGGCCACGCGTTGAGCGAAGCGCGCATCGTCCTCGGAAGCGTCCACGCACCGCCCGAGGATCCCCTGCCGCGCCTGCTGACCACACGGCGCTGGCCCGCCGGCATCGACCGCCGCGCGGTCGACCAGTGGGAGCCCGACCTCGCGCCCAGCGTTGCCCTCGAGGCGGCGCGCGACGCCGGGGCGCTCGACCCCGCGACGTTCGAGGCGCGCTACCGGGAGGAGCTGGCGGGGCGCGCCAACCTCGTGGCGTGGGCCGCACGGATGGCCGCCGGGACGGGCGTGGTGTTGCTCGGCGAGGCCGCGGACGAGACGGCGTGCCACCGCGCCGTGCTGGCCGCGGTCATCCGGGAGCGGCTGAGCGGGGCGTCGTGACCGCCGACCGCGTGCTCATCGCCGCCGTCCGCGAGGCGCTGCAGGCCGCCGCCGACCCGGCGAAAGCGCCGCAGATGCAGCACTACATGAAGTCCACGATGCCCTACTACGGCGTCACGCTCCCGCAGGTGCAACGCATCTTCCGCGAGGTCTTCGCCACGCATCCCCTCGACGGGTTCGATGACTGGCGCGACACCGTGCTCGCCCTGTGGCGCGAGGCGACCCACCGCGAGGAACGATACGCGACGCTCGCGCTGGCGCAGCACCGCCTCTACCGGGGGCACCGGACGCGCGCGGCATTCCCGATGTACGAGGAGTTCGTGGTCACCGGCGCGTGGTGGGACCTGGTCGACGAGACCGCCGGCAATCTGCTCGACGAACTGCACCAACGCGAGCCCGACTGGACGGCGGCCCGCATGCGCGAGTGGAGCACCGCGCCCGAGATGTGGAAGCGGCGCGCTGCCATCATCTGCCAGTTGAAGCACAAGCAGGCGACCGACCTGCGCCTGCTGTACGACTGCATCGAGCCGAATCTGGGCGACCGCGAGTTCTTCATCCGCAAGGCGATCGGTTGGGCGCTCCGCCAGTACGCCTGGACCGACCCGGACGAGGTGGTGCGGTACGTGACGGCGCACGCGGACCGCCTCAGCCCCCTCAGCAAGCGCGAGGCGCTCAAGAACGTCCTGAAGGCGGGCCGCATCGCCTCGATCCCGTAGAGGGCGCCCCCGTCACCAGCCGTCAGCGCAGGTCGTCGACGGACGCGGTCGCCACCAGCCCGCGCACGCTCAGCGCGAGATCCGCATCGAGGGTGACGAACGCGTCCGCCTGCAACTGCGTCAACGCGATGTACTCCGCCGTGTAGGTCGACGGCCACCCCAGCTGGTCCGCTACCTGCCAGGCCCGCTCGCGCAGGACCGCGTCGCCAAGGAGCCGGATCGGCATCTTCCCCACCCGCTTGAGCTGGCCTCGAGCAACGTCTGCGGGCAGGTCGCCTCGCTGGACCGCCTCGTGCAGCACGGACAGCACCTGCGAGCGCAGCAGCGTGGGCGCGAGCAGGCGGTGATCCGTGCCGACCTCGAAGCCGGTGCTGGCCAGGTGGAGCACGACGCCAGCGTCGACGACGAACCGCGGCATGGGGGCACCTCCCTGGATGCAGCACGCAACGAACGCGGCCCGATCCTACGCGTCTCCTGGCCGCACCCACCGGCCCACAACGAGCGCCAACGAAACGGCCCCGGCAGGTGCCGGGGCCGTCTGTCATCGCCGAGGGTGTGGAGGACTACGCCTCCTTCACGACCATGCCGTTGGGGCTCCAGCGCCAGGTGCGGAACTTCACGTTCTTCAGCCCGACCGCCTTCGCGTAGTCCTTCGCGCGGCGGAGCATGCCGGCGGGGACGTAAATGTAGAGCGGGCAGGTGCGGTTCTCCAGCATCGCCCAGACGTACGCCGCCTGGTCGCGCGTGACCGTCTCCTTCGTCTCCACCTGCACGATGGCGACCGGCTGGTTGCCGGGGCGCAGCGTAACGATGTCCGGGAAGACCTTGTCGCCCGTGCCGCGGACCTCCACGCCCATCTGGGGCTCCGGGAGGTTCACGTACGTCTTCACGCCGACCTCGGGCGTGTAGTCGAAGCGGTCCTTGGCGATCGCGGCGACCGTCTCCGCGAGCAGGTAGCGGCGGGACTCCTCGTTGCGCCGCCACTGCGGGCCGCGCGCCCGCCACTTGGCGAGGTTGCGCTCGTGCGAGGCGGCGAACTTGTTGAAGTCGCCGAACTGGATCGCGAGGTGGACGAGGAGCAGCAGCGGCGCCAGCGGCAGCAGCAGCGCCACCGTGATGCCCACGCCGCCACCGTTGTCGATGCCGATCGCCTTGAACAACCCCTCCGCCCAGGACAGTTCGATCCAGGTTGGGCCGGGGAAGACGAACATCACATACACCGCCGCCGCGAACGCGGCGAGGGAGGCGACACCGGTCGCCTTCGGGAGGCGGTACTTCGAGGCCTGGACGCCGCCGTGGCTTCCGACCGGAACCGCGGGCACCTGCTGTACCGCCGCCACCGGGGCGGCCTTCGCGGCCGGGGCCGCGGGCGCGGCGGCAGCGGCAACGGGCGCGGCCTCCGCAGCAGCGGGGGCCTCGGCCGGCGCTTCACCGCCCTCGGCGGGCGCGGCCGCCGGAGCAGCGGCCGGCGCGGCGGCACCACCGCCACCGCCGACCTTGGCGCGGGCGGCGTCCGCGTTCTCGTACCAGAGCGAGTTGATCTCGATGAACCGGTTCAGGTTCGCCGGGACGTCACCCTCCGGGAAGATCGCGCTGACGGGGCAGGCCGGCTGGCACGCCCCGCAGTCGATGCATTCCGCAGGGTTGATGTAGAGCATGCGGTCTTTGCCATCTTCGAAGTGGATGCAATCCACCGGGCAAACGTCCACACACGCCTGGTCCCGCGTGTCGATGCAGGTCTCGGTAATGACGAACGCCACGCGCTGAGCCTTTCCGCGCGGACGGCACGCGCCGTCGGGGCAGAGTCCGGCAGAATCCTACCGAGACTCCCGCCCGAGGTCTAATGCCCCTCGGCAGCGGGGGCGTGCGCCCCTCGGCTGGCGTGCTATCACTCGATACATCTTGACTCAATCTCTTGCGAGATACTAGCCTCGCCGCATGGAGTTCACCGCCGCCCTCACGGCCCGCGCGGCCGCGCACGCCGCCCTCGGCGAACCGCTCCGGCTGGCGATCGTCGAGGCGCTCGCGCTCACCGACCTCGCCCCGTCCGAGGTGGAAGCGGCGTTGGCGGTGCCGTCCAACCTGCTCGCCCACCACCTCCGCACCCTGGAGGCGGCCGGGCTCATCGAGCGCCGCGTCTCCGCGGGCGACCATCGCCGTCGCTACCTCGTGCTGACCGAGGCGGGACGCGCGATGCTGCCGGAGCGGGGCGCGCCGCTGGAGGCAGACCGGGTGCTCTTTGTCTGCACGGCGAACTCGGCGCGCTCGCCGCTGGCGGAGGCGCTCTGGCGTCGCTCCGGCGCCGCCGTCGGCGTCGCGAGCGCCGGCACGCACCCGGCGCCCGAGGTGCATCCGCTGGCACGCGCGACGGCGGAGCGCGCCGGCCTGGACCTCGACCACGCCCCGGCCGAACTCGGTGCGGTCGCGCGTCCCGGTGACCTCGTGGTCACGGTGTGCGACCAGGCGCACGAGGAACGCGGCGCGCCCCCGGCGGACCTGCACTGGTCGGTGCCTGACCCGGCGGCGGGCGGGCGACCGGAGGACTTCGAAGCGGCGCTGCACCGGCTGGAAGCGCGTGTCAGCACGCTCGCCCAGCACGTGCGGCCACGGACGCGGCACCGCGTGCCGCAGGCGGGGGAGTGAGATGGACGACCGTGACGAGCGACTGCGGCACGAAGCGGAACTGCTGGCGGCGGAGTTCGCCGGCCAGGTGAGCCGCGAGACCGTGCTGCGGTACATGGAGCAGGCGACGGAGCACTTCGCCCGAGCGCGCATCGACGCGTTCGTGCCGCTCTTCGCGCGGCGCACGGCGCGCGAGCGCCTGACGGCGCTGGCACAGGCCCGCGGCACGATCCGGAAGGACGTCCCGGAAGTCCTGTTCGTCTGCGTCCACAATGCGGGCCGGTCGCAGATGGCGGCGGTTCTGACGGCGGCCCTTGGCGGCGACCGGGTGCACGTCCGCTCCGCCGGCTCCGCGCCGGCGTGGGAGATCAACCCCGTGGTGCGCGAGGCGATGGCGGAGCTCGGGCTCTCGCTCGACCAGGAGTTCCCAAAGCCGCTCACGGACGAACTCGTGGAGGCGGCGGACGTGGTGATCACCATGGGCTGCGGCGACGCGTGCACCATCTACCCCGGTAAGCGCTACCTGGACTGGGAACTAGACGACCCGGCCGGACAGGGGATCGAGGTGGTGCGCCGCATCCGTGACGAGATCCGCGACCGCGTCATGTGGCTGCTCGCGGAACTCGGGATCGCGGTCGAGTCGCACCAGCCGGTGGGCCGGTGACCTCGACCTCGCTCGCACGCGCCTGCACCGCGGAGGTCGTCGGAACCTTCCTGCTGGTGTTGTTCGGCACCGGGTCAGTCGCCGCCGCGGTGGTGACCGGCGCCCAGGTCGGCCTCTGGCAGGTGGCCGTGGTCTGGGGCTTCGGCGTCACGCTCGCGATCTACGCGACCGCCGCCGTGTCCGGAGCGCACCTGAACCCGGCGGTGACGCTCGCTGTCGCCGTCCTGCGACCGGACACCTTCCCGAGGTCGCGCGTCCTTCCCTACTGGGGAGCGCAACTCGCGGGCGCGGCGCTCGCGGGCGCGGTCGTCCTCGCCACCTTCCACCCGTTCATCGAGCGGTTCGAGGCCGCCGAGGGGATCGAGCGCGGCGCGCCCGGCTCCGAGCGCTCCGCGATGGTCTTCGGCGAGTACTTCCCGAACCCGGCGATCTTCGGCACGGGGCCGGAGGCGGAAGCACTGGTCTCCCCGCTGATGGCCGCAGGCATCGAGGCGTTCGGGACGGCTGTGCTGGTGTGCATGATCTTCGCCCTGACCGAGCCCCGGAACGGCGTCCGGCCGAAGTGGCTCGCCCCGTTCTTCATCGGCTTCACGGTGGCCGTACTCATCAGCCTGTTCGCGCCCGCGACACAGGCCGGGTGGAATCCGGCGCGCGACCTCGGGCCAAGGCTCGTCGCGCTCGCGGCGGGGTGGGGCGAGATCGCGATCCCCGGCCCGCGTGGCGGCTTCTGGGTCTACCTCGCGGGGCCGCTCATCGGCGGGCTCGCCGGCGGCCTCCTGTACGACCGCCTCATCCGCCCGGGACTCCCGCCCGAGGCGTGACCGCCTCGAATCATGTGCCACCTCCCCATCCGGCCGCTATGGTGACGCCGGACGGGCGTGTCATGCGGCATGGAGGCGGCCCGATGCACCTCGACCCTGAGTTCGCACCGCTCCTCGCGGCGTTCGACCTGGACGACCTGGACCGCTCCGCCAACGTGATCTACGGCGCCTGGTCGGATGGACGCCTGGGCTACGTCAACGAGGCGTGGCGCACCTTCGCTCGGGAGAACGGCGACCCCGACCTTGGCGAGGAAGGCGCGCTCGAGTCGAACCTCTGGCGGGCGATCCCTCCCGTCCTCGACCGCTTCTACCGGGAGGGCATGGAGTGGGCCCGCGAGTCCGGCCAGCCCTGGTCGCACACGTACGAATGCTCCAGTCCGACCGTCACGCGCATCTTCCGCATGACCGTGTACGGCCTGCTGGACGGACGCGGCGTCCTGGTCGTGAACTCCCTGCTCGCGGCCTGCGAGTCGCCGCCAGGCGCGGCGGTGGAGGTCCCACCGCAGGTGGAGGAGGCGTACCGGAACGAGCACGGACAGGTGATCCAGTGCGCGCACTGCCGGCGGGTGCGGTTCCAGCGCGGGGAATCCGAGGTCGAGCGGTGGGACTGGGTCCCTCGATGGGTCCACATCTCACCGGCGAACACGAGCCACGGCCTGTGTGGCGTGTGCAACGCCTACCACTACGGCGCGTTCACCCACTAGCCCCTCGCCCAGGCGAGTTGCCTCGTGGCGTAGGCTGGCCGGGCACGGAGGGAGCGCGCCATGTCCGACGACATCTACCGCACGATCATGGACGGATCGCCCGAGGCGACCGTCTGGGCCGGCGCGGACGGGATCATCCGCTACTGGAACGAGGCGGCGCACGAGGTCCTCGGCTTTACGGCCGAGGAAGCACTGGGCCAGAGCCTGGACCTGATCATCCCGGAGAACCTCCGAGCGCGGCACTGGGAGGGCTACGACCGGGTGATGGTGGACGGGCAGCCGTCCCGGTATGGCCGTCGCGAGATGCTGAAGGTGCCGGCGCTCCGCAAGGATGGTTCGCGCGTCTCCGTGGAGTTCACCCTGCAGATGGTGCAGCACCCGGAGCACGGCCTCCTCGCCGTGGCCGTGCTGCGCGACGCGACGGAGACGTTCAACGAACTCCGAGACCTCCGCAAGCAGCTCGCCGCCGCGCAGGCCGCCGCCCGCGAGAAGTAGCGCGAGGCCAGGCGAGCCACGGAAGCGGATCAGGTCGACCGGTGACCGTCCACGACCACAATACCCACTCCCCGGTCGCCGAAGCCCTCAGCGCGGCGCGCGGCCAGTACCTCGCGTTCGTCCGACGCCGCATTGCGGATCCCGACCTCGCCGAGGACATCCTCCAGGACGCGCTCCTGCGCGCCCTGCGATCTGCACCAGACATTGAGGACGGGGAGCGGCTCGCGGCGTGGTTCTACCGGGTGCTCCGGAATGCGATCGTGGATACGTACCGACGGCAGGACGTCCACGCGCGGCGAACCGAGCGTCTCGGGGAGAACCACGACGTCCCCGATCTCTCCGAAGCGGACGAGCGCACCCTCTGCGAGTGCTTTCGGGACCTGCTCCCGGCGCTCCGACCCGAATACGCCGCCGTCCTCTCCGCGGTCGACCTCGATGAGCGGTCGCCTCAGGAGGTGGCCGGGGAGTTGGGACTGACGGTCAACAACCTGAACGTCCGGCGGCACCGCGCTCGCCGCGCCCTGCGCGAGTCGCTCGAGGCGACCTGCCGCATCTGCGCCGACCACGGTTGTCTCGACTGCACCTGCAAGACGGCGCCGGCGGTGTAATCCCGTAGGGGCGGCTGCGTCTACAGAGGCACACAGGTCCTCGAAAGGAGCCGACGCATGCCAGCGCCACACGACCACTCGAAGCATCCCGCTCCGCCCCGCACCGGTGACGGGCCCCACGACCACGATGGGCACTCCGCATCGGGCGGTTGCCACGTGGAGCCGGAACGGTCCGGGAACGCGCCCGCCGTCACCGCTGGCAGCTCAGAGCACGCGAGCCACGGCGAGCACGGCGGCCACCACCCGGCACCGGTTCACGGGGCACACAGCAGTCACGGTGAACACCACCAGGAGCCGGAGCATGCCGGTCACGGCGCGCACAGCGGGCATGACAAGCACGCCGGGCATGACCCGGAGGCGTTCCGACGCCTGTTCTGGCTCTCACTGATCCTGACGGTTCCGGCCATTGCGTTCAGCGAGATGGTGCAGCACTGGCTCGGATACTCACTCGCCCGGGTGCCCGGACACGCACTGGTCTCACCTGCCCTCGGCTCCGCGGTGTTCTTGTACGGCGGACGGGTGTTCCTCCGTGGCGGGTGGGACGAGGTCAGGCTGCGTCAGCCCGGGATGATGTTGCTCATCTCGCTGGCGATCGCGGTCGCGTTTGTCTCATCGGTCGCGCACGAGTTTGGCTGGGTTGACCTCGACTTCTGGTGGGAACTCGCGGCGTTGGTGACCGTGATGCTCCTCGGCCACTGGCAGGAGATGCGCGCCCTGGGGCTGACCCGGGGGGCGCTGGCGGCACTCGCCGAACTGTTGCCCGACGAGGCGGAGCGCATTGAGGGCGACACCACGCGCCTCGTGTCGCTGGCGGACCTGCAGGCCGGCGACGTGGTGCTCGTGCGGCCGGGCGGCCGGGTGCCGGCGGACGGGACGGTCGAGGCGGGACAGGCCGACTTCGATGAGTCCATGCTCACGGGCGAGTCCCGTCCGATACTCCGCCAGCAGGGCGACCGAGTCGCTGCCGGCATGGTCGCGCTCGGCTCGGCCGTCCGTGTCCGTGTGGATGCGGTCGGCGACGACACGGCTCTCGCCGGCATCCAACGCCTGGTCGCGCAGGCGCAGCAGTCACGCTCGCGCGCGCAGGCGATCGCCGACCGGGCGGCCGCGGTGCTCTTCTACGTCGCCATTGGGGCTGGCCTCGTGACGTTCGTCGCGTGGTCACTCCTCGGCAACGTCGACGAAGCGATCGCGCGCACGGTCACGGTGCTTGTGATCGCCTGCCCTCATGCGCTGGGGCTTGCAATCCCGCTCGTGATCGCGATCTCGACGGAAGTGTCGGCGCGAAACGGCATCCTGGTGAAGGACCGCCTGGCGCTGGAGCGGACGCGGCGCCTGGACATCGTGCTGTTCGACAAGACCGGCACACTAACCCTCGGCCGTCCGCGGGTGACCGGGGTCTGGGCAGCCGACAGCGACGAGGCGGGGATGCTCCGCCTCGCCGGAGCGGTGGAGGCGGAATCGGAGCACCCCCTCGCCCGCGCCATCGTGGAGCGCGCCCGGGCCGCGGGCACGCTCCCGCCGGTGTCGGCGTTCGCCGCCGACCCCGGTCGGGGCGTCCGCGGCATCGTCGAGGGCGCAAACGTCGAGGTCGTGGGGCCGAGACGGCTCCGCGAACGGGCGATCGAGATCCCGGCCGGTGCCGCCTCGGCGATTACACAGTGGCAGCGCCGTGGTGCCACCGTGCTCTACCTGCTGCGTGACGGCAGCGTGGCCGGATCGCTCGCCCTGGAGGACGAGGTCCGCCCCAAGTCGCGCGAGGCCGTCGAGGCGCTCCACGCGCTCGGTGTGAAGGTCGCGATGGTGACCGGCGACGCGCGCAGCGTGGCGGAGGCGGTCGCGGCCGACCTCGGCATCGACGAGGTGTTCGCGGAGGTCCTCCCTGAGCACAAGGCGGAGCAGGTCGTCGCCCTCCAGCGGCGCGGTCTGCGAGTGGCGATGGTCGGTGATGGCGTCAACGATGCGCCGGCGCTCGCACAGGCGGACGTGGGCCTAGCGATCGGCGCGGGCACGGACGTCGCGATCGAGTCGGCGGGTGTCGTGCTTGCCTCGGACGACCCGCGATCCGTCGTAGGTGTGATCCGGCTGTCCGCGGCCTCCTACCGCAAGATGGTGCAGAACCTGGCGTGGGCGACGGGCTACAACGTGGTGGCGATCCCGCTCGCGGCCGGCGCGCTGGCCTGGGCCGGGGTCGTCATGCCTCCGGCGCTCGGCGCGGTGTTCATGAGCCTTTCGACGATCATCGTGGCCGTGAACGCCCAGTTGCTCCGCCGGCTCGACCTGCGGCCGGGCACGGATCGGTAAGGCGCTCGTGGCCCAGAGAGCGCTGAGCGCCCTCCGGGCCACGAGCACGCCCGGCAACCGGAGGCCGAGTGCGCGGAGTTCCACGCGGGCGGAGAATAGGCGTGTCTGCTCACCTCTAGAGAAAGCCGCACGCCCCCATGGATCCGCTCACGGTGGTTCTGTTCGTCGCCGGCCTGGTGCTGCTGGTGGTGGGGGCGGAGGCGCTGGTCCGGGGAGCGTCCCGCATCGCTACCACGCTCGGCATCTCGCCGCTGGTCGTCGGGCTCACGATCGTCGCGTTCGGCACCAGTGCACCGGAGTTCGCCGTTAGCGTCTCGTCCGCGCTCGATGGAAGCGCGGACGTCGCGATCGGCAACGTGGTGGGCAGCAACATCTTCAACGTGCTGTTCATCCTCGGTGTCTCGGCGGTGGTCGCGCCGCTGGTGGTGACGAGCCAGCTCATCCGCCTGGACGTGCCGCTCATGATCGCGGCCTCCGCGGCGCTCCTGCTGGTGTCGATCGGCGGGGTGGTGAGCCGGCTGGAGGGGGCGCTGCTGTTCGCGGGCATCGTCGCCTACACCGGCTGGGCGATCGTCTCCAGCCGCCGCGAGGGGAAGGCGATCGCCGCCGAGTACGGCGAGGCGTTCGGCGCGGAGCGCCGGTCGGCCTCGCAACTCGCCTACGACGCGGTCCGTGTCGCGGCCGGCCTCGGGCTGCTCATCCTCGGCTCACGATGGTTCGTGGACGGCGCGACGGAAGCGGCTGAGGCGCTGGGCGTGAGCGAACTGGTGATCGGGCTCACGGTGGTGGCCGCAGGCACGTCGATGCCCGAACTGGCGACCTCGGTCGTCGCGAGCATCCGGGGCGAGCGCGACATCGCCGTCGGCAACGTCGTTGGGAGCAACATCTTCAACATCCTCGCCGTGGTCGGCGCCAGCAGCCTGGTGGTGGAGGGCGGCATCCCCGTGTCCGCGACGGCGATCAACGTCGACATCATCGTGATGATCGGCGTGGCGGTGATCTGCCTGCCGGTGTTCATGACGGGCTCCATCATCACCCGCCTCAATGGCGTGCTGTTCATCGCCCTCTACGCCGCCTATGTCCTCTACCTGTACGTGGACGCCACCGCATCCGAGGGCGCGGGCGAGCGCGCCGCGGACGCGATCCGCGCGACCTTCGCGGTGCTCGCGATCGCGCTCGCGCTGTGGGCCTACGTCGACATCCGGCGGAGGCCCGCCGGCACCGGCCAGGGCTAGGGCGGCACGACGCGACACGGGCCGTGCGGAACGGCGAGGGCGTGGCGTAGGCTGGAGCCACCGGCGCTCGGAGGGGTGGCGGAGCGGTTGAACGCAGTCGTCTTGAAAACGACCGGCCCCGCGAGGGGCCCGTGGGTTCGAATCCCACCCCCTCCGCCAGACGGCCCCGCCTGCCTCCGTTAGTCGGCGGGCCGGTACTCCTCGAACCCCAGGTCCGGCGTCGCCACGGTCGGGTGGGTGAGCGCCTGCGCGTTGCGGCGGATCATGAGCGTCTGCGCCATGATCACCGCCCAGAGGATCGCCTGCGCGCCGATCCCCACCGCCGTCAGCCACAGCCCGAGCGACACGAACGCGACGAACGAGGCGGTGAGCACGCCCACGAACGTGAGCGTGGTGATCAGCGGTGGCTTCACCGGGCCGCGGATGGTCGGGATGATCCCGAACGAGATGATGAACCCGCCCGCGGCGAGCACCAGGTCTTCCCACGCCACGCGTCACCCGCCCTCGGGCGGTCGCGCCGCCCCGACCGGTCACCGGAGGCGCCGATCATGCGGCCTGCGCGACCGGCGCGCCACCACGGGGCGCTACCGGGTGCGAGGGCGCTCCAGCCGCACCGTCACGCGGAGCCGGCGGCCGTGCGAGCAGCGGGTCGCCTCGGGCGCGTGGCGCACCGACTCCGGGGCCGTGTCGCAGTCGTCACACCGGCGCATGAGGATTCGAGTCATCGTCCGCTCCCTTCATTTGCATCCTGACGGACGCGAATGACGGCGCGGTGACGCCTCGATTTCCGGCACGTGAACTTGTGCGGGAACTGTCAGGGTTCCCCCCATCGTGGACTCGCCCGCCCCGCCGATGATGAACACAAGACATATGCCGTCGTTCGAGGGGCGAGTGGAGCGCGACCGGTGGAGCCGAACCCGGCCCTGGACCTGGTGATCGCGGAGGTGGCGGAACTGCGCCCCCTCCCGATGGTCGCCGTGCGCGTCCTCGAAATCGCCGAGGGCGAGCGGTTCTCAGCGCATGAACTCGCGCAGGCCATCGCCACCGACCAGGCGCTGACCGCGAAGGTGCTCCGGCTCTCCAACAGCGCCTACTACGGGTTCCCGCGGCGCATCACCACCGTCCGCGATGCCGTGGTGCTGCTCGGCTTCCGGGCCGTGCGTTCCGCCACGCTCGCCTCGTGCGTCATCGACACGCTGCCGGGCGGCGAGGTGCTGGACCCGGTGGAAGCGTGGCGCTTCTCGGTGACGGTCGGCCTGCTCGCGGAGGTGATGGCGCGCGCGACGAAGTTGCACCAGGACGAGGCGTTCACCGCCGGCATCATCCACAACATCGGCCGGCTCGCGCTCGACCAGCAGCGGCCGCGCGAACTCGCCGCCTCTCGCATCCTCGCGCAGCAGCGCGGCCTCCCGATCGCGGAAGCGCAGCGGGCCGTCCTCGGCTTCACGGACGCGGAACTGGGCGGCGCGCTGGCGCTGCACTGGAACTTCCCGTCCGATCTCGCGGACGCCGTGGCCGGCCACCAGTTCGATGTGAACCACCTGCCCGACCCGCGGAGCGTCACCGCCCACGTGGTGCGGGCGCGCATGTACGCGCGCGCCTACGGCATCACGGACGGCTACGAGACGCCCCTCAAGCGCGACCAGGCCGGGCGCGAGTGGTCCGAGCCGCCGGTCGGCCCTGCGCTCACGCAGAGCGGCGGGCTGGACGGCATTCTGCAGAAGGTCGCGGCGTTCATCGAGAACGCCGCCGGCGGCCGCTAGGCGGCCCAGCCCCTCACCGCACGCCGAGGAACCGTCGCCACGCGTCCAGCGCGGGCTTCGGGGTGCCATCGTTCGTCGAGAGGCCGAGCGACTCGAACAGCGGGCCCGTCGCGGGCGAGTCGTACGCCCACACCCACATCACGAACGCCGGCTCGACCCCGTCGAGGAGCAACGACAGCCGCTCGATGAACGCCGCCTGCTCCTCCGGTGTCCCGCCGAGCGGAGAGGCGGTCGCGACCGCCAGCGGCGCGGAGGGCCACCCCACCTCGGTGAAGGCGACGGGGGTCCCCGCGCGGGCCGCGGCCTCCGCGTAGTAGTCCGCCGGGATCGCATCGGGTGTCCCGAAGTCGAAGTACGGGTAAGTCGTGAACGCGATCAGGTCGAGCGCATCGCGGACACCATCGAGCAGCGCCCACTGGGGCTCCCGTGCCTCGCCGGAGATCGCCCCCGCGCCGCGCAGGAACTCGTACTGGAACGTCACGAAGACGCGCGTGTCCGGCGAGGCGGCACGGACCGCGTCCGTGATCCCGGGCAGCGCCCGCACCCACGCCTCGTACCCGGCGGGGTCGTCCTCCCAGATGCGGTTGACCTCGTTCCCCACGCCGAGGAACGGCGGCTGGAGCGTCTGCACGAGGTCGACCAGCGCGTCGGTGTAAGCGTCCACCTGCGCGGGGTCGGCGAAGTCCACGGTGAGCGCCACGCCACCGGCGACATCGCGGTGGAACCCGACGATCGGGAGCGTGCGGTAGCCGTACCGCCGGCCCACCTCCGGCTGCGTGCGGACGGCCTCCGGCACGCCCTCCTCCGGCGTCCACGCGACGTAGGTCCCGACCCACCCGCCGAGGCCTTCCAGCGCCTCGAAGAAGGCGAGGTAGTCCGCCTCCTGCGGCGCGGGGTGGTGCGGCGGGACCAGCCCGGCGATGCCGTACGCGGGGCCGTCTGGCCCGTCGGGCGCGGGCGTGACCGTCGGTGAGGGCTCGGCGTCCGCTGCGGTGCCGCGCGACGGCTCCGCCTCGCACGCGACGAGGAGCAGGGCGAGCGCCAGGGCCGGGACACGGGCGAGGTGGAGGTAGCGCATGAGTGCACCCTACTCCGCGCTCGCCCCTGGTCGCACCGGCGATAGGCTGGAACGTGGAGGCTCCCCATGCGCGTGCTCGTCTTCGGCGCCAGCGGCTACATCGGCACCCACCTGGTCCCGCACCTCACGGCCGCGGGGCACGAGGTGCGGGCGAGCGCGCGCCGCGCGGAGGTGCTGCGCGCCCGCGGGTGGGCGGGGGTGGAGGTCGTCGCCGCGGACGCGCAGGACGAGGGGTCGCTGGACGCCGCGCTCGAGGGCATCGAGGTGGCGTACTACCTGGTCCACTCCATGGCGGCGGGGCATGACTTCGCGCGGCTGGACCGGCAGGCTGCGCGCCACTTCCGGCGGGCGGCGGAACGCGCCGGCGTGCAGCGGATCGTCTACCTCGGCGGGCTGCAGCCGGGCGGCGACACCTCCGAGCACCTCTCCTCCCGCGCCGAGACCGGCGACGTGCTGCGGGACGGCCCGGTCCCGGTGACCGAGATCCGCGCCGGCATCATCGTGGGGGCCGGGAGCGCGGCGTTCGAGGTGATCCGCGACCTGGCGCTGCACCTGCGGGTGATGACCACGCCCCGCTGGGTACGCTCGCGCACGCAGCCGATCGCGCTCGGCGACCTGCTCGCGTACCTCGTGCGGCTGCTCGACACCCCGTCCACCGCGGGCGGCACGTTCGATGTCGGCGGGCCGGAGGTGCTGTCGTACGAGTCGATGATCAAGCAGTTCGCGGAGGTGAACGGGCGTCGGGTGACGATCATCCCCGTCCCCGTGCTCTCGCCCCGCATCTCCTCCTACTGGCTCGACCTCGTCACGGCCGTGCCGAGGAACATCGCGAAGCCGCTCATCGACGGCCTGAAGCACGACCTGCTCGCGGACGACACGGCGATCCGCGCGCTCATCCCGATCCCCCTCCACACCTACCGCCAGGCGGTGACCGCGGCGATCGAGGCGGAGCGGGCGGAGGCGGTCCCGGCGCGCTGGACGGAGGGGGCGCTGCTCTACCGCGGCTACCGCTCGGACGTGGCGTTCTACTCCAAACGGGCGGGCGCGACGCGCGACTGCACCGCCAGCGCAGAGGCGCTGTGGGGCGTGGTCTCCGGCGTGGGCGGGCGCAACGGCTGGTACGCGTTCAACCCGCTCTGGCGCGCCCGCGGCATCCTCGACCGGCTGATCGGCGGCACGGGGATGCGCCGAGGACGCCGGCACCCGACGGAGGTGCGCGTGGGCGACGCCATCGACTGGTGGCGCGTCGCGGGTGTGGAGCCGGGACGGCGCCTCACGCTGGTCGCCGAGATGATGTTGCCGGGCTCCGCCGTGCTGGAGTACGAGGTGACGCCGAGGCCGGACGGCGGATCGCGCCTGACGACCACCGCCTACTTCCACCCGGCGGGCATCCTGGGACTGCTCTACTGGATCCCGCTCATCCCCGTGCACGCCGCCATCTTCGGCCGTATGACGGAACGGATCGCGCGGCGCGCCGAGGCCATCGCTGCCGGGCGCTAGCGGGCGGGCGCGAACTCCTCGATCGAGACGGTGAAGTGGCCGCCGGGGGCGGTCTCGATCAGCGCGTAGGTACCGGGGACGCGGAACGAGGGGTACCCCTGCCCGCCGTTCACAAAGCGCACCCCCTGGTGCACCTCGTTCATCGGCACGTGGATGTGGCCGTAGCAGATGATGTCCACGGTGCCCTCCTCCACCTCCGGGAAGTCCCCGAAGAGCGCCGGCGGTGGCGGTTCTTCCCGCCCCCACGCGGGGTGCGTCACGCCGATGCGCACGCCATCTACCTCGAAGAGCGCGCGGTACGGCAGCCGCTGGCGCACCTCCACCGGGTCGGAGTTGCCGTGGACGGCCACGCCCCCGGGGTGCTCGCGGAGGAAGCCTTCGACGGCGTCGATGCCGACCCAGTCGCCGCAGTGCACGGCGATGTCCGCCTCGCGCATGGCCGCGCGGAGCGCCTCCGGGATCTCATCCCAGTACCGGACATGGGTGTCGCCAACGACCACGATGCGCGCCATAGGGCGGCAGTGTGACACGCCTCGCCGCCTACGGGCGACCGAGGGGCGCCCGGCGGCGGGGTCGCAGGTGACGTCCGCCTAGTCGAGGGCCGCGCGCATCGAGGCGCTGACCGCCACGGTGCGCTCCACCGCCTCCCGGACGGCGACCAGGGCGGCCTCGGTGTCGCCGGCGGAGAGGAGGGCATCGCCGCGCCCGTACTCCAGGCACGGCCGCGCGATGAACATCCAGAGGCCGCGCTCGAACTGGCGGGTCTCCTCGCACGTGCCCAGGACGCGCGGCTCGTGGGAGGCGTCCCCGGCCGCGAGCGCCGTCTGCCACTCGCGCCCGGCCGCCTCGAACGCGTCGAGGAGGTTGAGGCCCACGTCCAGCGAGGCCGGCGTGGCGGGCGGCGTGTAGTTGATGTCGATGATGCGCTGCGCGTTCACGAGCGCGGCGAGGTTGAGCGCGCCCGCGGCCGCCTCCGGCATCTCGCCGGCGTGCACGGTGGTGGCGACGCTGAACCGGCCGAGCGTCATGGCCCCCTCCGCCCGCTCTGCGGCGGCGCCGGCGGCCAGGTGGAGGTCGAACGTGGCGACTGGCACGCCCTCGATGTCCACGGCGGCGGCGAGCAGGCGTCCGCCGGCGTCGTACTCCAGGACGTGGAACGCCGCGGGCGCGATGCCCGTGTGCGCCTCCACCGTCGCCGCGTCCGGGAGCACGAGCATCAGCGCCCACGCGGTCACGTCGATGGTATTGCGGATCGCCAGGTTCTCCTCGGCGGTGATGCCCTCGGCGTCCTCGCCCCCGCCACAGGCGGCGAGCAGCACGCCGAGCGCGGCGAGGGATGCGAAGAGGAGGCGACGGGTGTGGGTCATGCGCGGAGTCTAGCGGGCTCCACGGCAGCCGCGAGGCCGCTATCGCGCCGGGTAGACGCCCTCGTACCGCGCCTCGGAGACGATGTGGCCCTCCAGCGCCGCGCGCAGTTCGTCGACGATCGCGAACTCGCCGAGGGCGATCGTGGTGTCGACCTCGTACGCGGTGACGATGTAGCGGTGGGACTGGCCCTCCGGCGGGCAGGGGCCGGCGTAGCCGGTCGCGCCGGTGTCGTTCACGCCCTCCACGGAGCCCGCGGGCAGCGCGCCGGCCTCGATGTTGCCGGGCGGGATGTTCCACGCCGTCCAGTGGACGAAGGTGCCGCCCGGCGCGTCCGGGTCCTCGAAGATGATCGCGAGGGTCTGCGTGCGCGCGTCGAAGCGGGTGAACTCCAGCGGCAGGCTGGTGTCCGCGCCGTCGCAGGTGAACTCCACCGGGATCGCCCCGCCCGGCTCGAACGCCGCGGAGGTCACCGCGAACGGCGCCGGCGGCATCCCGCCCGGCCCGCCCGAGGGCGTCCCCGCCCCGCCCGCATCCGGCGTCGCGGTCACGGTCGCAGCGGCCGTCTCGGCGGCGGTCGCCTCCGCGCTCGGCGTCGCCTCGGCGTCCCGGTCTGCCTCGGACGTCCCGCCCCCGCACGCAGCGAGCAGCAGCCCGAGCGCGGCTAGCGCGGCTAGCGCGGCGAGCGCGGCGATGAGGTGGCGGCGGGGGAGGTGTGAGTGGGTCATGGGGTGAGGATAGCGGTACCCAGGTCGACGCACCTCCGCGTACCATGCACGTGATATCCGGTGGATTGGGGGCCGCTTTGCGGAAACATGAACGACAGGAGAAGGCGTTCGAATTCCTGAAGACGAAGACGCCCAACCAGTCTTTCGACATCTCGGAAATCGACGCAGCGGCAGGGTGGAAGCCGGGCACGGCCTACACAAACATCACGAAGTACTGGCAGGGTTGGCTTCGACATCACGGCCAAAGCGTTGAAGTACTGCCAGAGTTTCGTCGGGTCACCGTTGAGCAGTTCATCGAGCACTCCTCCCAGAAGCGACGTCCGTACGGCTCGTTCGCTCCGCGAACGTACGGCCATGTCTCGATCTTCGAGTTCCTCCTGCCCCTCACGAGGGAAGCCCAACTGCGCGCCGCGCTCGACGACCTGTTTTACACGGACAGCTTGCGGCAGCGCCTAGGCGAGATCGGGGCACGGCAGCTCGATACCCTGATCCCGCGCATCGACGGCGAGACCGATGCAGCCTACGAACAGCGGGTGCTTGACCAGGTCGAGGATTGGTTCGGGGGATATTCGATTCGGCACGTGGCCGGACGATTCCGCAGCGGCACTCTGCAAAGCCGTGTTGAAGCTGCACAGAACCACCGGGACGGCCAACCGTATCTCATTGATGAGACGACCGCCGTCGTCACTTTCATCGTCCCATTCGACGCGATCCCCGTCAGGAGCGGAGCCCAAGACACGGCGCTTCGGATTCGCGGGTTGTTCAACGAACTGTTCGCTAAGGCGGTCGTTCGAACCGTCGAGGGCGAGGAGGTCATCTGGTTCCTCGAGGACTCGCCACTCGGGCGCAGCCTTCATGTCTTTGAGAAAGCCCGGTAGCGGCGCGGCCCCTCCCGCCTAGCCCCCAACCTGCGCCGTAGTACCATCGCCCGGGCCGCCATCGGCGGCCCCTTCCACGTCCGAGCGACCGAGCGAACACGCACCCCGAGGGGATCGAGGCGTCATGAAACTGCACGAGTACCAGGCGAAGGAGCTGCTGGCCCGCTTCGGCGTGCCGGTGCCGAAGGGGCGCGTCGCGACGACCCCGGAGGAGGCGGAGGCGATCGCCCGCGAACTGGGCGGCCGCGTGGTCATCAAGGCTCAGGCCCACACCGGCGCGCGCGGCAAGGCCGGCGGCGTGAAGGTGGCCGCCACCCCGGAGGAGGCGAAGGCGCACGCCGCCGCCATCATCGGCATGACCCTGGTCACCCACCAGACCGGCCCGCAGGGCCTCCCGGTCCACTCTGTCCTCGTCGAAGAGGCGATCGAGATCGAGCGGGAGATCTACCTCTCCGCCGCCATCGACAACTCCCCCGGCAAGCCGGTGCTGATCGCTTCCGCGCAGGGCGGCATGGACATCGAAGAGGTCGCGGCGAAGACGCCGGAGGCGATCCACAAGACCTGGATCGACCCCGCGTGCGGCTTCCAGCCGTTCCAGGGCCGGCAGCTCGCGTACGCCGTGGGCCTCGGCGGCGACCACCTCGCGGCGGCCACGGCGCTGATCGGCAGCGTCGCCCGCGCGTTCCTGGAGAGCGACGGGTCGATCGTGGAGATCAACCCGGTGGTGGTGACGAAGGACGGCCGCATCCTGGCCGCCGACGCCAAGTTCTCCATCGACGACAACGCGGACTACCGCCAAAAGGCGCTCGCCGCCCTCCGCGACCGCTCGCAGGAGGCGGAGAAGGAGCTCGAGGCGCACGACGCCGGCATCCAGAACTACGTGAAGCTGGACGGCAACATCGGCTGCCTGGTGAACGGCGCCGGCCTGGCGATGGCGACGATGGACGCGATCAAGTTCGCGGGCGGCAACCCGGCGAACTTCCTGGACATCGGCACCGCGAACAACCCGGAGGCGGTCGTGGCCGCGCTGCGGATCATCGGCTCCGACCCGGATGTGAAGGCCGTGCTGGTCAACATCTTCGGCGGCCTGGCGCGCACCGACATCATCGCGGAGGGCGTGGTGCAGGCGATCAAGGGCGGCCACGTGACGCAGCCGACGGTGGTGCGGCTGGCCGGCACGAACGTGGACCTGGGCCTGAAGATCCTCGACGAGTCCGGCATCAACGACCTCATCCGCGCGGACGGGTTCGCGGAGGCCGCCACGAAGGCGGTCGCGGCCGCGAAATAGCCCGGGCGACACCGGAAGAAAGGCAAGCAGCCATGGCCGTCCTGATGGACAGCAACAGCCGCGTGGTCATCCAGGGCTTCGGCGCCGCCGGGCAGCGCGAGGCGAAGACGAGCCGCGCCTACGGCACGCAGGTGGTGTGCGGCGTCACCCCGGGCCGCGGTGGCCAGGAGATCGAGGGCTTCCCGATCCGCAACACCGTCCGCGAGGCGGTGCAGGAGTTCGGCGCCAACGTGTCGCTGATCTTCGTCCCCGCGCCGGGCGCGGCGGACGCGATCCTCGAAGCCGTGGACGCGGAGGTCCCCGTGATCATCTGCATCACGGAGGGCGTCCCGGTCCTGGACATGATGCGCGTGAAGCGGGCGATGACGGGCAGCAAGTCCGTCCTCATTGGCCCGAACTGCCCCGGCGTGATCTCGCCGATGCACAACTCCCGCGCCGGCATCATGCCGGTGGACGTGTACCTGCCGGGCAACGTGGGCGTGATCTCGCGCTCCGGCACGCTGGTGTACGAGACGGTGGACCAGTTGACCCGCCTCGGCATCGGCCAGTCGGGCTCGGTGGGCGTGGGCGGCGACCCGATCATCGGCACCTCTCAGCGCCAGGCGCTGGAGATGTTCGAGGCGGACCCGGACACGGCGGCGGTGGTGCTGATCGGTGAGATCGGCGGCACGGCCGAGCAGGAGGCCGCCGAGTTCATCAAGACGATGTCGAAGCCGGTGGTGGCGTTCATCGCCGGCGCGACGGCGCCTCCGGGCCGCCGGATGGGCCACGCCGGCGCGATCATCGCCGGCGCGGCCGGGACGGCCGCCGCGAAGCAGGAGGCGCTCCGCGCCGCCGGCGCGGCGGTGGTGCAGAACCCCGGCGACATCGGCAGCACGATGCAGCGCGTCCTGAAGGAGCGCGGCCTCGCGTAACCGGCGCGGCGGTGAGTTCGATGAGACGACGGGGCGCCTTCGGGCGCCCCGTCTGCGTCCGGGACGCGGGCCGGGATCGTGTATGTTGGACACGTGGAGATCAGGCTCACCACCACCCGAGCGCAGCGCCGCCGATCACGGCTTGGCGCGTTCCGGAGGCGGCGTCCGCCGGACGGCCGCTAGCAGCGCTTCCGCCCGCCGAGGGCACCCCGGCCTGACCGAGACGCCATGACCAACCCCTGACGGGACCTCCGCCATGCTGGCCGTGATCGCCTGCGCCCCGCTGCTCGCCGCCGCCGCCATCCCGGCAGTGGCCGGCGTGCGCCGTGCATCGGCGCTGGTGATGCTCGCGCTCTCCGCCGCCTCCTTCGCGTGGCTCGCCTCGCTCGTGCCGGGCGCGATGGACGGCGAGGTCGCGGAGTGGTCGCGGGCGTGGGTCCCAGCGCTGGGGTGGGAGGTGGCCCTGCGCGCGGACGGCCTCGGGCTCCTGTTCGCGCTGCTCATCACGGGCATCGGCGCGCTCATCGCCTGGTACGCGATGGGCTACTTCGGCCCGGACGCCCGCCTCGCGCGGCTGTTCACGCCGCTGCTGCTCTTCCAGGCCGGCATGCTCATCGCCGTGCTCGCGGACGACGCCGTGCTGCTGTTCGTCGGCTGGGAACTGACCTCGGTCGCCTCGTTCCTGCTCATCGGCTACGCGCACGACCGGGAGGAGGCGCGCGAGGCGGCGCGCCAGGCGCTGTTCATCACCGGCGCGGGCGGGCTGGCGCTCCTCGGCGGCCTCGTGCTGCTGACCGGGATCACCGGCGAGACGCGCCTCTCCGCGATCACCGGCGAGGCGGTCGCGGGCGCGGATGCCGCACTGGTGACGGCGGCCACGGTGCTCGTGCTCCTCGGCGCGCTCACGAAGTCGGCCCAGTGGCCGTTCCACGGCTGGCTCCCGGGCGCGATGGCCGCGCCGACGCCGATCTCCGCGTACCTGCACTCCGCGACGATGGTGAAACTCGGCGTCTACCTGGTCGCGCGGATGCACCCCGCGCTCGGTGACGTGGCGGTGTGGGAGGCGGTCCTGCCGGTCGCCGGCGGCGTCACGATGTTGCTCGGCGCGGTGCTCGCGGTGCGCGAGTCGGACCTGAAGCGCGTGCTCGCCTACAGCACGGTCAGCGCGCTCGGCACCATGATCTTCCTCGCCGGGCTCGGCACCGAGGCGGCGATGAAGGCGCTCATCGTCACGATCCTCGCCCACGCCTGCTACAAGGCGGCGCTGTTCATGGTCGCCGGGGCGATCGACCACGAGACGGGGACGCGCGACCGCCTCGCCCTCGGCGGGCTGTTCGTGAGCATGCCTCGCCTCGGCATCGCCGCCGGGCTGGCCGCGTTCTCCATGGCGGGCCTGCCGCCGGCGATCGGCTTCCTCGCGAAGGAGACGGCGCTGGCAGCGGGCTTCGCGCAGCCCGCCTCGTGGCTGCCGGTCGCGGCGGTCGTGGTCGCGGGCGCGCTGACCCTCGTGGCCGCCTACGTCGCAGGCGTCGCGCCGTTCCTCGGCCGCCCCACGGAGACGCCGAAGCACCCGCACGAGGGCCCCCTCGCGCTGTGGGGGCCACCCGCACTCCTCGCGGTCGCGGGCCTCGCCGCCGGGCCGCTCGCCACGGGCTGGCTGGGCGACGCGATCGCGCCGGCGGTGTCGGCCGCGTTCGGCGCGCCGGCGAAGGTGTCGCTCTACCTGTGGGCCGGCCTCGACCGGGTGCTGGCGATGAGCGCCGTCGCCATCGCCGGCGGCGCGATCCTCGCGCTCCGCCACCGCGAGGCGGGACGCCTGCCGTGGCTGCCCGTCCGCTCCGAGGCGGTGACGGGCGGCATCCTCGACGGCCTCGCCGCCGGCGCGGCCCGCCTGACCGCGACGGTGCAACACGACTCACTCCCCGGGCACATCGCGACCACGATGCTGCTCGTGACGGTGCCGCTCGCCGTCCTCGGCGTCGCCGCGCTGGCCGACGTCTCGCTAACGCCCGAATTCGACCTGATGGCGGCGGCGGGAGCGCTGGTGATCGCGCTCGGCGCGCTGGCGGCGGCCACCTCTACCTCGCGTCTGCGGGCGGTGGCGGCGCTGGGCGCGGCCGGGTTCGGGATGACGTGGACGTTCATGCGCTTCGGCGCGCCCGACCTGGCGATGACGCAGGTGCTGGTGGAAACGCTAACGGTGGTCCTGTTCATCTTCGCGTTCCGGTTCCTGCCGCTGCGCCCGCCCTCCACGAGTTCACGCCGCCAGCGGGCGACGGTGCTGATCGCGGCCGCGGGCGGCGTGGGAATGACCACGATCGCGCTCGCCGCCGGCGTCACGCCCGCGCCGCCGGTGCTGCACGAGTTCTTCGATGCGGCCGCCTACCCGGAGGCGAAGGGGCGGAACGTGGTGAACACGATCCTCGTGGACTTCCGAGCGCTGGACACGATGGGCGAGATCACGGTGCTGGCCGTCGCCGCGCTCGGCATCCTCGCGCTGCTGCGGCTGGCCGGGCGGCCGTCCGCGTCCACCTGGGACGCGACCTCCTCGGCTGGCGTCCTGCGGGCGGCGGTCCGCGCGACGCTCCCGGTTCTGCTGCTGTTCTCGCTGTTCCTGTTCTGGCGAGGCCATGACTACCCGGGCGGCGGCTTCGTCGCCGGCCTTGTCGCCGCTGCCGGCATCGCGCTGTACGCGATCGCGTACGACGCAGCGACCGCCCGACGCCTGCTGCGCGTCTCCCCAGCAACGCTGATCGGCGCGGGCCTGCTGATCGCCCTCCTGAGCGCGCTGATCCCGATGCTGTCCGGCGACCCGATCTTCACCGGCACCTGGTGGTACGCCACCCTCGGCGGGACCGAGGCGAAACTGGGGACGCCAGTGATCTTCGACCTCGGCGTGCTGCTGGTGGTGCTGGGCGTGGCGAGTGCGCTGGCCACGGCGTTGCTGGAGGAGCGCTGATGGAAGCGCTCTTCGCCCCGGTCATTGGCCTGCTGTTCGGGTGCGCGATCTATCTCCTGCTGCAGCGCTCGCGCGGGCAGGCGATCATCGGCCTCGCGCTGCTCTCGAACGCCGCGAACCTGTTCATCTTCGTCGCCGCCGGCCTCGGCGACGGCCCCGCGCCGCTGGTGCGGGCCGGCGAGGTGATCCCGCCGTCTGACGCCGCCGATCCGGTCCCGCAGGCGCTGATTCTGACTGCGATCGTGATCGGCTTCGGCCTGCTCGCGTTCTTCATCACGCTCTCCTACCGCGTGTACCGCCTCACCGGCTCGGACGACGTGGATGCGATCCCGGACACCGAGGAGGCCGCGCGATGACCGGGACATGGCTGCTCCTCGCCCTCGGCGGGCCGCTGGTGGCCGCGGCGGCGGCGATCCCGTTCATGTCGCGCCACCGCGTGCAGGTGGCGGCCGGGCTGGCAGGGGCGGTCGTGCAGACGCTCGCCGCGGTCATGCTCCTGCGGCAGGTGAACACGCACGGCACGCTGGTCCTGCAGGCCGGCGACTGGCCCGCCCCGTTCGGCATCTCGCTCGTCGCCGACCAGTTCGCCGCGCTCGTCCTGCTCGCGGGCGCCGTCGCCGGCCTCGCCTCCCTCGCATTCGCCGCCATGCACGTGGAGGCCGAACGGTCGGGCCACGGCTACTTCGTCTTCACGAACGTCCTGCTCGCGGCGGTGGCGGCGGCGTTCCTGACCGGCGACCTGTTCAACCTCTATGTGGCGTTCGAGGTGATGCTGATCGCCTCCTTCGTCCTGCTCTCGGTCGGCCACGCACCGAGGCAGGCGCGCGGGGCAGCGGTGTACGTGACGCTGAACCTGATCGCGTCCGCCACCTTCCTCGTCGGCGCCGGCCTCGCGTACGCGCTCGCCGGGACGCTGAACTTCGCCGACCTGTCCGAGCGCCTCGCGCTGGTGGAGAACCGCGCCCTGGTGCTGGCGCTGGCGCTGTTGCTCCTCGGCGCGTTCATCACGAAGTCGGCGGCGTTCCCGTTCGCCGCGTGGCTGCCGGCCTCCTACCACACCCCCGGCACGGACGTGTCGGCGCTGTTCTCCGGCTTGCTCACGAAGGTCGGCGTATACGCGGTCGCGCGGACGGTGACGTTGCTCTTCCCGGGCGACGAGGCGGTCCGCACCGCCGTGCTCGTCATCGCCGGGCTCACCATGGTGGTGGGTGTGCTGGGCGCGCTCGCGCAGTACGAACTGCGGCGGCTGCTCTCGTTCCACATCTCAAGCCAGGTGGGCTACATGCTGATGGGCATCGGCCTGACGACGCCGCTCGCGCTGGCCGGCGCGACGTTCTACATGATGCAGCACATGATCACGAAGACCGCGCTCTTCCTGGTGGCCGGGTTCATCGAGCGCGGCGCAGGGACAGGGCAGTTGAGGCGCCTCGGTGGCCTCTACCGGCAGGACGCGCCAACGGCGGCGGTGTTCCTCGTCGCGGCCTTCGCGCTGGCCGGCATCCCGCCGTTCGCCGGGTTCATCGCGAAGTTCACGCTGGCGCGCGCCGGCGTGGAGTCGGAGGCGTGGCTCCTCGTCGGCGTCTCGCTAGCGGTGAGCCTGCTGACGCTGCTCTCGATGGTGAAGATCTGGACCGAGGCGTTCTGGAAGGTCGCCCCGGAGGGCGAGACGTGGCAGCAGCCCGCGCGGCGCTTCCTGCTGCCGGGCGCGGCGCTCGCGCTGGTGAGCGCCGGCATGGGGATCGTCGGCGCGCCACTGGTGGAGATGGCGGTGGAGGCCGGGGCGGCGATCGCGTCGCCCGCCGCGTACGTCGAGGCCGTCCTCGGGAGCCGCGCGCCATGAACAACGCCGCGATCGCCAACATCCTGCTGGCCCTGCTGTGGACGGCGATCACCGGATCGTTCACCCCGCTCAACTTCGGCGCGGGGCTCGTGGCCGGCTTCGTCGCGCTCTCGCTCGTGCGGAGCGTGCCGGGCGTGCCCGGCTACTCCCGGCGGACCTGGACGATCCTCGCGCTGGCGGCGTTCTTCCTCATGGACGTGTGGCGGGCCAACCTGCGCGTCACGCGTGACCTGGTCCGGGGGACGCGACTGCACTCCGCGATCATCGTCCTCCCCACCGACGCACGGACGGACCTGGAGCGCGTGCTCGTGGTCGCGTTCATCACCGTGACGCCCGGATCGACCGTGCTCGAGGTCGCCCGTGACGGCGCGATGGTGGTGCATCTGACGAACCTGCCGGACGGGGACGTGGAGGCAGCCCGGAGCGAGATCCAGAACGGCATCGTGCGGCGGGTGCTGGAGGCGGTGCGATGACCGCGATCACGGACGCCCTCCTGATCGCGGTGGAGGCGGTGACGGTGGCCGCGCTGCTGGGGTCGGTCGCGTTCCTGCTGAAGGCGAAGAGCCTCCTCGACCGGGTGATCGCGCTCGAGGTGATCGCCGCGGTGACGGTCGCGGGGGCGGCGCTGATGGCGCTGGAGAACGACGACCCCACCATGCTGGACGTGGCGCTGGCGGTGGCCCTCGTCGCGTTCTGCGGGACGGTGGCGTTCGCCTCCTTCGTGGAGCGGAGGCGTCCCGATGATTGACCTGATCGCCGCGCTGGTCGCGCTCCTCGGCGCGTCGTTCTTGCTGCTGGCGGCGCTGGCGCTGTTCCGGATGCCGGACTCCTTCGGGCGTCTCTCGGCCACGGGGAAGGCGGTCACGCTCGGCGCGGCGGTCGTCCTCGGGGCCGCGGCGATCGCCTCGCGCGACACCGCCGTGGCGTCGCGCGCCATCGCCGGGATCGCCTTCTTCCTGCTCACCGCGCCGATCAGCGGCTACGTCCTCGGCCGTGCCGCGTGGCGCTCCGGCGCGCCGCGGGTGGTCGTGGTCGTCGAGGAGTTCGAACCGGGGACGGCGGACGACACGCCGTCACCGCCGGCGGGGGGGTAGCCCTCGATTGCCCGCGGGTGGGACGCCCGCCTACGATCACGATCCGGCTCTGGAGGGGTCGCATAGTGGTCTAGTGCGGGCGCCTGCTAAGCGCTTGTCTCGGGTTTCCGGGACCGAGGGTTCGAATCCCTCCCCCTCCGCCACCAGGCCGCCCGGGTAGACCACCCCGGAGGCCGACCGCGGGCGACCACCCCGCAGCAGGGAGCACGCACCGTGTCCACCTTCCACATCTGGACGCTTGGCTGCCAGATGAACCAGGCCGACTCCCTCAAACTCGCCGCCGGCCTGGAGCGGCTGGGCTACCGCGCCGTGGACGAGGACACGGAGGCGGACGTGGTGGTGATCAACACCTGCTCCGTCCGCCAGCACGCGGAGGACCGCGCCTACTCCCGCCTCGGCATCCTGCGGAAGCGCCGCACCGAGGGCGCACAGCAGAAGATCGTGGTGATGGGCTGCATGGTCGGCCCGAAGACGGACGACCTCCGCAAGCGCTTCCCGTACGTGGACGTGTGGGCCCGCCCTCAGGAGTTCGACGGCATCCTCTCGATGGCCGCCGAGGCGCGGGACGTGTCCGGCGGCGAACTCGGCGCGCTCGTCGGTGGCGGGATGCGCAACACCTACGGCCTACCGACCGGCCCCACGGCATACGTGCCGGTGATCCACGGCTGCGACAAGTTCTGCACCTACTGCATCGTCCCGCTCCGCCGCGGACGCGAGGCGTCCCGACCCGCCGCCGACATCCTGGACGAGGTGCGGTTCCTCGCCGGGCACGGCGTGCGCGAGATCACGCTCCTCGGCCAGACCGTGGAGGCGTACGGCCACGACCTGCCAGACCGCCCCGACCTCGCGACGCTGTTCGAGGGCATCGACGCGATCGACGGGATCACGCGCGTCCGCTTCCTGACCTCCTACCCGAAGGACATGACCGACCGCATCATCGACGCCGTGGCCGACCAGCCGAAGGTGTGCGAGTACTTCAACATCCCGGTGCAGTCCGGCTCCGACTCCATGCTGGAGCGGATGCGCCGCGGATACACCGTGGCGGACTTCGAGGATCGCGTGGCGCGCATCCGCAGCCGGATGCCGGACGCGGCGATCGTCACGGACGTCATCGTCGGGTGCCCCGGCGAGACGGAGGCGGAGTTCCAGGCGACCGTGGACCTCCTGGAGCGCATCCAGTTCGACACGGTGCACGTGGCGGCCTACTCGCCGCGCCCCGGCACCTACGCCTCCCGCCACCTCGCGGACGACGTGCCTGCCGAGGTGAAGAAGCAGCGCCTGCAGGTGGTCGAAGGCATCCACCGCGCCTCCTCCGACCGCATCAACCAGGCGCTCCTCGGGCGCACCGTGGAGGTGCTCGTGGAGCGCGAGGAGGAGGGTCGCGCCAGCGGGCGCACGCGCCGCGGCCAGATCGTCCACTTCGACGGGCGCGGCCGGCTGGGCGAACTGGTGGACGTGACCATCTCGCAGGTCACGCCATGGTCGCTGCAGGGCCACCTGGCCGGCGACCTGGCGCTCGCCGTCCTGTAGCGGCCGCTCCGCTACCCTCGACGCATGGCACCCGCCCGCCGCACTTCGCCCGACGGCCCTGACGGCACGCCCGTGGTCGCGACGATCGTCGTCATCCTCGCGGTGATCGGAGAGCGGCTGCAGGTGCTGCTCGTGCACCGCTCCGCGGAGCCGGAGCGGGAGCGCTGGGCGCTCCCCGGCGGCCGCTGGCGCGGCGACGAGTCGCTGGAGCAGGCCGCGCACCGCAACCTGGTGCGGGAGACCGGCGTGGCAGACCTGTACCTCGAGCAGCTGTTCACGACCTCCGGCCTCGACCCCCGGCAGCCCTCGGTGGCGGTCGCCTACTTCGCGCTGGTGGAGGCGGCGAAGGTGCGGCTGCGGCAGGAGGAGGCGTGGCGGCCGGCGTGGCACGCGGTGGACGACCTCCCTCCGCTTGCGTTCGACAACAACCGCGTGATCGACCAGGCCGTGCGGCGCGTGGGCGCGAAACTGGACTACACCAACATCGCCTACGGCCTGCTGCCGGAGCAGTTCACGCTGCGCGAACTCCAGACCGCGTACGAGGCGGTGCTGCGCGAAGACCTGGACCGCCGCAACTTCCGCAAGCGCATGCTCTCCACCGGACTGATCGAGGCGACCGGGGAAACCCGGCGCGAAGGCGCGCACCGCCCCGCCACGCTCTACCGCTTCGCCAGCCGCGAGCCCGTCTTCCTGTAGCCGGGCCACGGTTGACCGGCGTCCGGTAGACTCGCGCGATGCCTCACGACCTCACCTTTGGCGTCCTCCCGGGCGGTAGCACCCCGCAGGAGTTCCTCGCCGCCGTGCAGACGGCGGAGGCGCTGGGGTACGACTCCGCGTGGGTCGGCGACCACGTGCTCTGGCCGGTCTTCTGGCCGGCGCCGCTCACGATGCTGGCCGCCGCCAGCGCCGTGACCGAGCGGATCGGCCTCGGCACGGGTGTGCTGCTGGCGGCGCTGCGCCGCCCCGCGCCGCTCGCGAAGGAGACGGCGACGCTCCAGTGGATGTCCGGCGGCCGCTTCCGCCTCGGCGTCGGCGTCGGCGGCGAGTACGCGAAGGAGTTCGAGGCGTCTGGGGTGCCGCTGGCGGAGCGCGGGCGCGCGCTGGACGAGACGCTGGAGGCGCTCGCCGCGCTCTGGTCGGGCGAGCCGGTCACGCTCCACAATCGCCAGATCGACGTGACCGAGGCGCGCCTGGACCTGGTGCCGGAGCCGCGCATCCCCGTGTGGGTCGGCGGCCGCGCTCCGGCGGCGCAGCGCCGCGCGGCGCGGTACGGCGACGCCTGGATGCCCTTCGTCATCACCCCGGAGCGGTTCGCGGAGGGCTGGGCGAACGTGCGCGAGCAGGCGGCCGCCCTCGGCCGCGACCCGGACGCCATCCGCCCAGCGTTGCAGTTGTGGGGCCAGTTCGACGACGACCTCGCCGAGGCGCTGCCGACGATCGCGGCCCGCATCGAGAGCACCTATCGCGTCCCGTTCGACCGCTTCGAGCGGTACACGGTCTACGGCGACGCCGGCATGTGGATGGAGCGCCTCGGCGAGTTCATCGATGCGGGCGTCCGTCACATCAACATCGTCTTCGCCGGCGGCGACCGGCTGATGCAACTCACGCGCGTGGCGACAGACGTCATCCCCGCGCTGCAGGCGCGACACGGCGGTGCCCGGTGAGCGTCGCCCCGTCCCGCCTCCCCCTCGGCGTGCGGTTGCTGCCGAAGCGCTACTTCTACGGCTGGAACATCGCCGTGGCGGCGGCGGTGATGGGGATGGTGACGGCGGGGGTCGGCTACTACGGCCTGGCGGTGTTCCTGAAGCCGCTACAGGAGGAGCACGGCTGGTCGAACGCGGCCGTCTCCGGCGCGACCTCGATGTACTTCGTGATGTCGGGGGTGTGGACGGCGCTGATCGGCCCGCAGATCGACAAGTACGGGCCGAAGCGGTTCCAGTTGATCGGCTTCACGCTGATCGGCATCACGGCTGCCTCGGTCGGGTACGTGGACGCGTTGTGGCAGTTGTACGCGGTCTACATCACGCTCGCGCTCGGCTCCGGGTTCGCCTCCGGCGTGGCGATCAACGCGATCATGTCGCGCTGGTTTATCCGCCGCCGCGCGCGGGCGATGAGCGTCTCCAGCACCGGCGTCTCCTGGGGTGGTGTGATCCTCGCGCCGCTCGGCGCCGCGCTCGTGGAACGGGGCGGGCTCGCGCTCGCCACCCCGGTGCTCGGCTCGCTGGTGTTCCTCGTGACGATCCCGATCGTGATCTGGGTGCTCGTCTTCGACCCGCGGGACGTGGGGATGCTCCCGGACGGCGACCGCAGCGAGGAGGAGGCGCTCGCGAAGCGCCCTCAGAACTCCGCGCTGGGCGAGGCGACCCAGCGACGCAAGTGGACGCTCCGGCAGGCGATGGCGACGGTGCCGTTCTGGGCGATCATCGTGGCGTTCGCGCTCGTGCTGATGGCGCAGACAGGGTTCGTCATCCACCAGATCGCGTTCCTGGAGGAGCGCCTCGGCTCGCAGAGCGCGGCGGCGCGGGCGCTCTCGATCACCGCGTTCGGCAGCATCGTCGCGCGGCTGGCGATGGGGGTGGTGGCGGACGAGATGGACAAGCGCTGGCTGACGGTGGGCGTGTTCGTGGTGCAGGCGGTCGCGGTCTTGCTGGTGCTGCGCGTGGAGAGCGCGTGGGCGACCTACCTGTTCATCCTGCTCTTCGGCATGACCATTGGGAACGTCTACATGATGCAGTCGTTGCTGGTGAGCGAGATCTACGGCGTGGTGTCGTTCGGCGCGGTGTTCGGGATCATCAGCATGGTCGGGCAGATGTCGTCCGGCTTCGGGCCGTTCGCGATCGGCCTGCTGGACGACCGCACCGGCTCCTACACCACCTCCTTCACCATCACCGCCAGCATCACGCTCGTCGCCGCGGCGGTCGTGCTCCTCGCACGTCCGTTGCCGCCGCCCGCACCGCCCGAGGAGACGCCGGGCGCGCGTTGACACCCCCGGGGGCTGAGCGTAAGGTGAACACAAACCAGTTTGCGTACTAGATACGCAAAGTCGACCGCGCAGCGCCTGCCCGTCCGAGCATCCCGCGCGCCGTCCCCTCCGAGGTGGCACATGGCACCGAGCAGCACCATCGCCCTCACGGCGGACCGCTACCCCATCGCCCAGTTGCAGTGCGAGACCGACACCGGCATCGCCACCATCCCGCTGAGCGAGGAGGTCGCGTTCCGCTCCTGGCAGAACGACATCCCCGAGGCGTACATGGACCTCGGCGCGGACGAACTGACGCGGCGGATCCACGCTGCGCGGGCCACGCTCGGCGAGCGGGTCGTGATCCTCGGCCACCACTACCAGCGCGAGGACATCATCGCCTTCGCGGACGAGCGCGGGGACTCCTTCCAGCTGGCGCAGTACGCCGCGAACCGGGGCGAGTCCGAGTTCATCGTATTCTGTGGCGTGCACTTCATGGCGGAGGCCGCGGACGTGCTCCGCGCCGACCACCAGCAGGTGATCCTGCCGAACATGGCCGCCGGCTGTTCGATGGCGGACATGGCCGCCGAGCCGGATGTCCACCGCGCCTGGGCGGAACTCAAGGAGTTCTTCGGCACCACCGAGGACGTCATCCCCGTCACCTATATGAACTCCGCCGCCAGCCTGAAGGCGTTCTGCGGGGCCAACGGCGGCGTGGTCTGTACCTCCTCCAACGCGACCAAGGTGCTGGACTGGGCGTTCGAGCGCGGCAAGCGCGTCTTCTTCTTCCCGGACCAGCACCTGGGCCGTAACACCGGCCACGCGATGGGCATCCCGCTGGAGGAGATGGTGCTCTGGAACTGGCGGATGCCCGCCGGGAACCTCGGCGGCGCGTCCGCCGAGGCGCTGGAGCGCTCCCGCATCATCCTGTGGCAGGGCCACTGCTCCGTGCACCAGCGCTTCACGGTGCAGCAGATCGAGCAGGCCCGCGCCGCCAACCCGGACGTAAAGATCGTCGTCCACCCGGAGTGCCGGTATGACGTGGTGCAGGCGGCGGACGCGAACGGCTCCACCGGCTACATCGTGAAGTACATCGAGCAGGCGCCGCCGGGCTCCGTGATCGGCGTGGGCACGGAGATCAACCTGGTCTCCCGCCTGGCGAAGGAGCACCCGGACAAGACCGTGTTCTGCCTGGACCCCGTCGTCTGCCCGTGCAGCACGATGTACCGCGTCCACCCCGCCTACCTCGCGTGGGTGCTGGAGGCACTCGTGGAGGGGCACGTGGTGAACCGGCTGCAGGTGCCGGAGCACCACCGCCGGGACGCGAAGGTCGCGCTCGACCGGATGCTCGCGCTGAAGTAGTCCGCGACCTCACCCACCCCACCACCGGTCGAGGACGGCCATGCCCGAGTTCCGCTTCGAGGGGCGCTACCCCCTCCGCCACACCGACTCCTTCGGCGGCACCCCGTTCGTGCACGGCGGCGTGCTGCTGGCGCTCACCGAGATCGCCCTCGACGCGTACGACCGCGAGGCCGGCATCCCCAGCCACCGCGACGTCCTGCGCTTCCAGGTCTCGTCCGAGGTGCGCTACCGCTCGCCGCTGCGCTGGGATGACGCGGCGGTCGTGCGCCTCCGCTGCACCGAGGTGCGGCCGGGCCGCCTCACCTTCGCCTGCGAGGTGCTGGCGGCGAGCGACGGCCGCACGGTGGCACAGTTCACACACCGCTACGCCTACCTGAACGCGAGCACGGGCCGCCCGGAGACGCCGGCCGACTGGGACGCCATCGTGCGCGCCATTCAGTCGTTCGAGGCCGAGGTCGAGGTGTTCGAGGCCGAACCGGCACGGACCGAGCGGTCATGACCAGCCGTTCCGACTACGACCTCATCGTCGTCGGCTCCGGCATCGCCGGGCTGTACGCGGCGATCCAGGCGAAGGAGTCGGGCGCCAGCGTCCTCGTCGTCACCAAGGCCGGCATCGGCGAGGCGAGCACCCGCTACGCCCAGGGCGGTATCGCCGCCGCCGTCGGGGACGGCGACTCGCCCGCCTTCCACCTCAACGACACGATCGAGGCCGGCGCCGGCCTGGTGAACGAGGAGGCGGCGCGCATCCTCGTGGAGGAGGCTGCCGACCGCATCGCCGACCTCGTGCGCTACGGGGTGCAGTTCGACTCGACGAACGGCGAGGTGTCTCTGGGCCGCGAGGCGGCGCATTCGCGCTCCCGCATCCTGCACGCACGCGGCGACGCGACCGGGCTGGAGATCGAACTCTCGCTCTCCTCACTCGCCCAGCGCGAGGTCGTGATCCTCGAACACACCCTCGCGGACCGGCTGCTGGTGGAGGACGGGCGGATCGCGGGCGTGGAGGTGTTCACGCGCACCACGGGCGAGCACCGCATCTTCACCGCGCGCACGGTCGTCCTCGCCACCGGCGGAGCGGGCCAGATCTACCGCACCACCACGAACCCTCCGATCTCGACCGGCGACGGTGTCGCGATCGCCTACGAGGCGGGCGCGGAGGTCGTGGACATGGAGTTCACGCAATTCCACCCGACCGCCCTCGTGATCCCGGGGAGGCCGGTGTTCCTGATCTCGGAGGCGGTGCGCGGTGAGGGCGCGCTGCTCTTCAACACGCGCGGCGAGCGCTTCATGACGAAGTACGACCGCGAGCGCGCCGAACTCGCCCCGCGCGATGTGGTCGCGCGCGCCGCCGTGCGTGAGATGGCGGAGACGGGCGCGGACCACGTCCTGCTGGACATCACCGACCGCGACGAGGGCTGGCTGGCCGCGCGCTTCCCTCAGATCTACGCGAAGTGCCTCGAAGCGGGCCTGGACATGGCGCGCGACCGCGTGCCCGTCTCACCGGCCGCGCACTACACGATGGGTGGCGTGCGCACGAACACCTGGGGCGAGACGACGCTGCCCGGCCTCTACGTGGTGGGCGAGGCGGCCTGCACGGGCGTCCACGGCGCGAACCGCCTCGCGAGCAACTCGCTCCTCGAGACGATCGTGTTCGCGCACCGGGCCGTGGAGCGCCTGCTGAACCCGCCCCAGCCCGTCCCGCCGCCACCTGTCCGGTCCGCAGACGCCATCGAACTGCTCCCGCTCACGCCGGACGGGCACGTCCCCCAGGCCGCCGAGGTGAAGGAACTGATGTGGCAGGACGTGGGCATCGTGCGGAGCGCGGAGAGCCTCACGCGCGCCGTCGCCACGCTCCGCCGCTGGGCCGCCTCCGTCCCCCGCCCGACCGACCGCGAGGGCTACGAGTTGCGCTCGATCATCACCTGCGCTCGACTGGCCTCGGAGGCCGCGTTGATGCGCGAGGAATCGCGCGGGGCGCACTACCGCACCGACTTCCCGGAGCCGCGCGAGGCGTGGCGTCGCCACATCGTCTTCCGCAAGGACGCCGGCCGCCCGGCGTAGGAGCACGCACATGACCGACGAGAATCCGCACCACCCCGCCACCGAGACGGTCGCCGAGATCGTCGCGCTGGCCCTCGCGGAGGACCGCGTCGGGTTCGACGTCACGACCCGCGCGACCGTGCCGCCTGACCAGCCGGGCGAGGCGACGCTGCTGATGAAGCAGTCCGGCGTGATCTGCGGCCTGGTGGTGTTCGCGGAGGCGTTCGCGCAGGTCTCCCCGGACGTGGAGGTGGAACTCCTCGTCGACGAGGGGCAGTGGGTGAAGGCCGGGATGACGGTCGCGGAGATCGCCGGCCCGCTCGCGGCGATCCTCTCCGCCGAGCGCGTGGCGTTGAACCTCGTGCAGCGCATGTCCGGCATCGCCACGCTCGCGCAGCAGTACCAGGACAAGGCGCGCGATGGCGGCCCGGCGCGCGTGGTGGACACGCGGAAGACCACGCCCGGCCTGCGCGCGCTGGAGCGGTACGCCGTGCGGACGGGCGGCGCGGCCAACCACCGCAACACCCTCGAGGACGGCGTGCTGATCAAGGACAACCACCTCGCCGCCGCCGCGGCGCGCGGCGTCGGCATCCGCGTGCTCCTCGCGGAGGTGCGCCAGCGGGTGCCGCACACGCTGCGCATCGAGATCGAGGTGACGACGCCGGAGATGGCGCGCGAGGCGCTGGAAGGCGGCGCGGACGTCATCCTGCTGGACAACATGACGCCCGACATGATGCGCGGCATCGTGACGGAGGCGCGCGCGAACCCCGCCTACGCGCGCGTGCTCTTCGAGGCGTCCGGCGGGATCACCCTCGACACGATCAAGGAGGTCGCCGCCACCGGCGTAGACCTGATCTCGTGCGGCGCGCTCACGCACTCCGCACCCGCCCTCGACCTGTCGCTGGAGGTCCGGCCCGCGTGAACCAGGTGATGCTCATCTCCGGCCCGCCGGGTTCCGGCAAGTCCTCCGTGGCGGAAGCGCTCTGCGAGCGCTTCGACCGGATGATCCACGTCGAGGTGGACCACCTCCGCCACTGGGTGAAGGCTGGCTACCGCCACCCGTGGGCGGGCGACCACCAGGCGGAGGAGCAGTTGGAGCTTGCCGTCCGCAACGCCTCCGCCATCGCTCGCGAGAGCATCGCGATGCGGTACGCGGTGGTGATCACGGACGTCATCCTCGGCCCGGCGATCGAGCACTACTACACGGCGCTGCACGGCATCGGCGTGCCGGTCCACCTGGTCACGCTGCTCCCGAGCATCGAGGAGACGTTGCGACGCGACGCGCTGCGCGACCACTCGATCCCGGACCGCGTGCGGGAGGTGCACGCCGAGATCACGGGCGCGGTGCGTGCCGCCTCCATGCCCGGCGCCGTCCTCGACACCACCGAGGACGCGGACGCGTGGGTGACCGCCGACCGCGTGCAGGACGTGGTGTCGCGCGGGCTCGCGCTGTTTATCGACCCGGCGCAGCCGATCGGACGCTAGCCCCGCGGGCGGTCGAGGTCGGTCGAGTCGAGCATGATCGTGACCGGGCCGTCATTCACGGCGTCCACGAGCATGTGGGCGCCGAAGCGACCGCCCTCCACCGGTAGCCCGCGCGCGCGCAGCGCCCCGATCACCGCCTCGACGAGCGGCGCCGCCACCTCGGGCGGCGCGGCGTCGGTAAAGGCGGGGCGGCGCCCCTTGCGGGTGTCGGCGTAGAGCGTGAACTGCGAGACGACGAGCACCGCGCCGCCGGTCTCCTCGACGGAGCGGTCGAAGCGGCCGGCCTCGTCCGGGAAGATGCGCATCTCGGCGACCTTGCGGGCGGCCCACTCGACCTCGCGAGGGCCGTCCCCCGGCCCGATGCCGAGGTAGACGAGGAGCCCGGGGCCGATCTCGCCGGTCGTCTCGCCCTCCACCGTGACGCGTGCGCGGGCGACCCGCTGGACGACCGCGCGCATCGGGGCGGGGCTAGTCCGCGGAGGCGGCGGGCTTGGCCGGCTTCGCGGGCTTGGCCGCCTTCTCAGCCTTCGCGGCCGGCTTCTCGGCCTGTTCGGCCTTCGGCGCCTTCTCGGCCTTCGGTTTCGCCTTCGAGGTGGACTCGGAGGGGGTGTCATCCCGGTCGGAGCGGGTGAAGCCGCCACGGCTCTCGGTCTTGTAGTAGCCGCCGGCCTTGAAGACGAGCGGCGGCGCGACGAGGACGCGGAGCGCGGGCTTGCCGCACTTCTTGCAGGGATGCTGGGCCGGCGAGCCGAACGGCTCGGTCAGTTCGTACTTATGTCCGGCTTCGCAGCGGTAGTCGTAGCGGGGCACGTTGCGCCTCCCGTGGGTCACGAACAGATGCATCGGGCCAGTCGGCGGGGTGGGGCCTCGGCGGCCCCGAACCGTGATTGTACGGACGGGGCCACGGCGCGAACAACGGCGGCGTCCGGGGGAGTTGGCCGCTGCGGCGGCCGGGTGTCATACTGGCCGGGTGTCTCTTCGAGGCACGGAGATCCGAGAACAGAGGGGCCGACGCCTGCCCTCGCCGCCAGCGGGGGTAAATCTATGCGCCGGCAGGCAAGAGAACAGGACTGACGACCATGGCAGCAGGAATCAGCATGCGCGACATGCTGGAGGCTGGCGTCCACTTCGGGCACCAGACGCGGCGCTGGAACCCCCACATGGGGCGGTTCATCTTCGGCGCCCGCAACGGCATCCACATCATCGACCTCGCGAAGACCGTCCGGCAGCTGGACACGGCCGTGGACCGCGTCCGCGAGGTCGCGTCCGCCGGCGAGCAGGTGCTCTTCGTGGGCACCAAGAAGCAGGCCCGGCGCATCGTCCAGCAGGAGGCGGAGCGCTGCGGCATGCCGTACGTGCACAACCGCTGGCTGGGCGGCACGCTGACCAACTTCAGCACCATGCAGACCCGCATCGCCCACTACAAGCGCCTGGCCGACCAGATGACCACCGGCGCGGGCCTGGACGAGGCCGGCCTCACCAAGCGCGAGCGCATGGTGCTGGCCAAGGAGTACGAGCGTCTGGACCGCTTCTACGCGGGCCTGCGCAACATGACCCGCCTGCCCGGCCTCATCTTCATCGTGGACCCCACGATGGAGGAGAACGCCGTGGCGGAGGCCCACCGCCTCAACATCCCGATCGCGGCGATGTGCGACACCAACTCTGACCCGGACCAGATCACCTACCCGGTGCCGTCCAACGACGACGCCATCCGCGCCATCCAGCTCATGACCGCCCGCGTGGCGGACGCCGTGCTGGAGGGCATCGCCGTCGGCGAGGTGGAGCAGCAGTTCGTGGCAACGCAGGCCGGCGACGAGGCCGAGCCCGCCGCGGAGTAGTCCGCCCACCTCCACCCAACCGACGATCACGAGGAGTATGAACGTGGCAGTCACCGCTGAAGACGTGAAGCGGCTCCGCGAGGAGACCGGCGCGGGCGTCATGGACGCCAAGCGCGCGCTGGACGAGGCGGGCGGCAACTTCGCCCAGGCGAAGGAGATCCTCCGCGAGAAGGGCGTCGCCGCCGCGGCGAAGCGCTCTGAGCGCGAGACCTCCCAGGGCATCGTGGAGGCGTACATCCACGGCCAGGGCCGCATCGGCGCGCTGGTGGACCTCCGCTGCGAGACGGACTTCGTCGCCCGCACGGACACCTTCAAGGCGCTGGCGAAGGACGTGGCGATGCAGGTCGCCGCGATGAGCCCGCTCGCCCTCAACCCGGAGGACGTCCCGGCGGACGCCCCCGGCGAGGCGAAGGACAACGCCCTGCTGACCCAGACCTTCATCAAGGACGGCAGCAAGACGGTCGGCGACCTGATCAAGGCCGCCATCGCCCAGACCGGCGAGAACATCCGCATCGCCAAGTTCGCCCGCTTCGAGCTCGGGCGGGACTAACGGACGACCCACCCGAGGCCGGGGGCGCTCGCCGCGTCCCCGGCCTCGCGCTATCGTGAACCGGTTCCCCTCGCACGGACTGATCGGAGGATGACCGTGAGCGACGAGATCCTCCTGGAGGCGGAAGAGCGCATGGAGTCGGCGGTCGCCGCCGCCCGGCGCGACTTCCAGACGCTCCGCACCGGCCGCGCCTCGACGGCGATCGTCGAGCACCTGACGGTGGACGTGTACGGCTCCAAGATGCAGCTCATCCAGCTGGCCAACCTGGCCACGCCCGAAGCGCAGTTGATCACCATCACCCCGTTCGACCGCTCCACGATGGACGCGATCATGCGCGCCATCCAGATGAGCGACATCGGCATCACCCCCTCCAACGACGGGCGGACGATCCGGCTTCCCGTCCCGCCGCTCACCGAGCAGCGCCGCAAGGAACTCGTGAAACAGGTCCACGCGAAGACGGAGGAGGGCCGCATCGCCGTCCGCAACATCCGCCGCCACGCCAACGACGACCTGAAGAAGGCCGCGCGCGAGGGCGAACTCTCCGAGGACGACGAGCGCCGCGCTGCCGAGCAGGTGGAGAAGCTCACCCAGGAGTACGTCGGCAAGATCGAGGCGCTGGCGAAGGAGAAGGAGCGCGAGCTCCTGGAGGTGTAGCGCACCGTGGTGGTGAACCCCGCGCCCGCCTCCCTCCCGCTGCCGGCGCTGGCCGTCCGGCCCGCCCACGTGGCCATCATCATGGACGGCAACGGCCGCTGGGCGAAGGCGCACGGCCTCAGCCGCTCGGAGGGTCACCGCGCCGGCGCGCAGGCGATCCGCCCGGTCATCGAACGCCTCGGCGCGCACGGCGTCGGCGTCCTCACGCTCTTCGGCTTCTCGACGGAGAACTGGGGCCGCCCCACCACCGAGGTGGAGACGATCCTGAAGCTCGGCGCCGAGTTCATCGACACCTACACGGACGAACTGGACCGAAACGGCGTCCGCCTGCAGCACCTGGGCGATGCGAAGCGGCTGCCGGTCTGGCTGCGGCGGCGCGTCCAGAAGGCGGTGGACCGCACCGCCGGCAACAACCGCATGGTCGTGAACCTGGCCTTCAACTACGGCGGCCGGGCCGACATCGTGCAGGCCGCCGCCACCCTCCTCGCGGAAGGCGTGAAGCCGTCCCAGATCACGGAGGAGGCCATCGCCTCGCATCTGGCCACGGCCGGGCTGCCGGAGGTGGACCTGCTCGTCCGCACCGGCGGCGAGCACCGGGTCTCCAACTTCCTGGTCTGGCAGGCCGCGTACGCGGAGTTGTACTTCACGGACGTCTACTGGCCGGACTTCGATGCCGCGCAGGTGGACGCCGCCCTCATCGAGTTCGCCCGACGCAACCGCCGGTTCGGGCTCGTCCCCAGCGATGGCGTGGAGGATGCCGGGACGGCCGGGTAGCGGCGGATGCTCTCGCAGCGCCTCCTCGTCGCCGCCATCGGCCTGCCGCTCCTCGCGGGCCTGCTGCTGCTCCCTGAGCCGCTCTTCGCTGCCACTGTCCAGGTGATCCTCGCCGCCGCCGCGTTCGAGATGGTGCGCGCGCTCGACCCGCACCGGCCGCTCACCCTCGCCGTGGGCGCGGCCGCCGCGAGCGCCCTGCTGGTGGCGACGGCGCGGGCGTGGCCGCCCGAGTGGCCGGACTTCCCGCTGTGGGCGTTCGTCGCGATGACCGTGGTGGCGCTGACGCTGATGGTGAGCGGCTGGCTGGTTGCATCGCTCGGCGGCTGGTGGCTCACCGCGGTCCTCTACACCGGCGCATTCGGCGCGCACCTGGTCCTGCTGCGCGGGCTGCCCGAGGGCCGCGACTGGCTGCTCGTACTCCTCGCGGCGACGTTCGCCACGGACACCGGCGCGTACGCCATCGGCCGGCTGCTCGGCCGCCACCTGTTCGCTCCGCGCATCTCGCCGAAGAAGACGTGGGAAGGAGCCGCCGGCGGCCTGCTGTTCGGCGGCGTTGCCGGCGTCGGCGCCGTGCTCGCGCTCGGGCTGGAGGTGCCGGCGGTGCGCCTCGCCGCGCTCGCGCTCGTGCTCCCGGTCGGGGCGATCGCCGGGGACCTGGTGGAGTCCGCGCTGAAGCGGCGGATGGACGTGAAGGACATGTCCCACCTGCTGCCGGGCCACGGTGGACTGCTCGACCGGCTGGATTCGCTGCTGGTCGTGGGGGTCTGCCTATACTGGATGGTGAGATGGCTGTAGACCCGATCCGCGTCGCGATCCTCGGCTCCACGGGGTCGGTGGGCGAGCAGGCGCTGGACGTGGTCCGCGGGCTCCCCGACCGGTTCCAGGTCGTCGCGCTTGCAGCCGGCGGCAACGCCGCCCGCCTGGCCGAGCAGGCCCGCGAGTTCCACCCCCGCGCCCTCTACGCGCGCCCGAGCGCGGACGCCGACGCCCTGCGCGCGGCCGGCCTCGGCGAGTGGCAGCCGCTCGAGGAGATCGCCGTCCGCGACGACGTGGACGTGCTGCTGGTCGCGACGAGCGGTCTCGCCAGCCTGCACCCGACGATCGCGGCGCTGCGCGCCGGGAAGCCCGTCGCCATCGCCAACAAGGAGACGCTCGTCGTCGGCGGCCACGCGGTGCGTGAGGCGCTGGAGGCGGGCCGCGCCGCCGGCGCGGAACTGCGCCCGGTCGACTCCGAGCACTCGGCGATCTGGCAGTGCCTCTGGGGCGAGCCGGCGGAGAGCATCGACCGCCTCATCCTCACCGCCTCTGGCGGCGCGTTCCGCGACTACGACCTCGCCGCGCTGGACGCCGTGACGCCGGAGCAGGCGCTGGCCCACCCGACGTGGAAGATGGGCCCGAAGATCACGATCGACAGCGCCACCCTGTTCAACAAGGGACTCGAGGCGATCGAGGCGCGCTGGCTGTTCGACATCCCGCTGGAGCGCGTGGACGTGCTCCAGCACCGCGAGAGCGTCATCCACTCGCTCGTGCAGTTCCGTGACGGGTCGATCAAGGCGCAACTCGGCGAGCCGGACATGCGCCTGCCGATCCAGGTCGCGCTCAGCTACCCGGACCGCGCCCCGGCACAGCCGGCGCCGCCGCTCGACCTCGCGGCGCGGGGCGCGCTCCACTTCGGGACCGTGGACGCGGACCGCTTCCCCGCGCTCGGCATCGCGCTCGAGGCGGGACGGCGCGACGATACGAGCGCGGCGGCCGTGGCCGGCGCGGACGAGGCGGCGGTGGAGCATTTCCTCGCCGGCCGCATCCCCTTCACCAGCATCGCGCCCCTGCTCGGGCGCGCACTCGAGGCGCACGCTCCCACCGCGCGTCCCGACCTCGACACGTTGCTCGCGGCAGAGGCCTGGGGCCGCCGCTTCGTGGACGAGGCCGTAGCAGCGAGGGTGTGATGGACAACCGCTGGATGGATGACAGCGCCGAGCGCGGCGAGCCGGGCGCGGTGCCGCCCGCCGGCGGCCGCCCGCCGCTGCGCTCGCAGATCACCGCCGCGATCGTCTTCGTGGCGATCGTGGCGGGCTTCTTCGTCGCACGGGACGCGGTGACCAGCGCGCTGCTGTTCTTCGTGATCCTGCTCGGCATCGTCATGATGCACGAACTCGGGCACTTCCTGACGGCCAAGGCGTTCGGGATCCGCGTCCACGAGTTCGCCTTCGGCTTCCCGCCCCGCATCTGGGGCAAGCGCTTCGGCGAGACCGAGTACACGATCAACTGGCTCCCCCTCGGCGGCTTCGTCCGCCTGGAGGGCGAGGAGAACCCGACCGGCCCGCGCTCGCTCGCCGCGCGCCCGGCGTGGCAGCGGCTGATCGTGCTGGGCTCCGGCGCCGCCATCAACCTCGTCCTGCCGCTCGTCCTCTTCTCGGCCGCGCTGATGGTGCCGCACCAGGAGGTGGAAGGCCGCGCCGTCATCCAGGAGGCGATCGCCGGCGCGCCCGCCGCGGAGGCCGGCCTGCAGGCGGGCGACGTCATCCTCGCCATCGAGGGCCGCGACGCGAAGAACCTGCCGGAGGCGAGCCGCCTCGTCCGCATCTACCGTGGTCGCGAAATCGACATCACCGTGCGCCGCAACGGCGAGGAACTGACCGTCCCGGTCATGTCGCGCTGGGCGCCCCCGGCCGGCGAGGGGCCGACCGGCATCACGATCGCGCCGGCCGTGCTCGCGCCGGACGGACGCCCGTTCACCATCACGGTGGCACTCCCGCCGTGGGAGGCGATCCCGCAGGCCTCCCGCATGACGTGGGACACCGTCATCCTCGCGCGGAACGAGGTGATCTCGTGGTTCCGCGGCGCGGGCAGCCCGGAGTTCCAGGGCCCCGTCGGTATCGCGCAGACCACCGGCGAGGTCGCGCGGTCCTCGGAGAGCGCGGCCGGGGCAATCTCGCCGTTGCTGGAACTGGCGGCGCTGCTCTCGATCAACCTCGGCATCCTTAACCTGCTCCCGCTGCCGATGCTGGACGGCGGGCGCATGTTCTTCGTGGTGATCGAGGTGCTGCGTGGCGGCCGCCGGATCGCGCCGGAACGCGAGGCGCTGGTGCACATGGTCGGCTTCGTCATGTTCATCGGCCTGGCGATCGTGGTGACGTTCTTCGATATCTCCCGCATCGCCGCGGGCGAATCGGTGTTCCGTTAAGGCGGCCACTCGGACGCCGCATGGGCGGCGCGATATCGTGATGAGGTAGGCGGGGCGCAGCGGCCCCGGTCGGAGGCAAGGCAGCCATGGCACCCATCCGTCGCAAGCCCACCCGCGCCGTCCGCGTCGGCTCCGCCCAGATCGGCGGCGGCGCACCCATCGCCGTGCAGTCGATGGCCGCGACGAAGACACAGGACATCGAGGCGACGACCCGGCAGGTGCAGTTGATCCACGCCGCCGGCGCGGACGTGATCCGTATCGCCTGCGACTCGCGCAAGGACGTGGAGGCGCTCGCCGAGATCCGTGCACGCCTCAAGGACACCATCGCCCCGAACCTGTCGGTCGACCTCCAGGAGAACTACCGGCTCTCCGAGATCGTGGCGCCGCACGTGGACAAGATCCGGTACAACCCCGGCCACCTCTGGCACCACGAGCGCGAGAAGTCGATCCGCGACAAGGTCGCCTACATCGCGGAGATCGCGGTGAAGCACGACATCGCGCTGCGCGTGGGCGTGAACTGCGGCTCCGTGGACCCGGAGAAGACCGCGAAGTTCGGCCACGACGACGTGGGCGCGATGGTGGAGAGCGCGCTTGAACACGCGCAGATGCTGGACGACCTGGGCTTCCACCGGTACGTCGTCTCGCTGAAGGACTCCGACTGGCGCAAGGTGGTGGAGGGCAACCGGCGCTTCTCCGCGCAGCGCCCGGACGTGCCGCTCCACCTCGGCGTGACGGAGGCGGGGATGCCGCCGGACGGCATCATCAAGACGCGCATCGCTTTCGAGCAGCTGATCGCGGAGGGCATCGGCGACACGATCCGCGTCTCGCTCACCCTGCCGTTCGAGGACAAGGGCCAGGAGGTCACGGTGGGCCGCGAGATCATCGCGGACATCCAGGCCGGCCGCTTCCGATCCGTCCCGGCCAACTTCGGCGAGGGCCTGAACATCATCTCCTGCCCGTCCTGCTCCCGCGTGGAGAACGAGGCGTTCATCGAACTCGCGCAGGACATGAAGGAGATGACGGCGTATGCGAAGGACTACCAGGTCACCATCGCCGTCATGGGCTGCCGCGTGAACGGCCCCGGCGAGACGGACGACGCCGACATCGGCCTCTGGTGCGGCCCGCTGGGCGTAAACCTGAAGCACGGCGAAGAGGTCGTGGGCCACTTCCCCTACGACCAGGTGCTGGCCCAGGCGCGCATCCTGCTCGACCGGGTGATCGAGGAGCGCGGGCTGGCGAAGGCCGGCGCCTGACCCTCATGCCCCCCGCCGCCGAGCACCCCGCCACGCCGCCCCGGCCGGCGCTGTCCACGATGTGGGCGGTGCAGCCGCGCTTCGAGCGCGACCTGCAGCGCTTCATGGAGCGCGCGGACGAACTCGGATACCGCGGCGTGGAGATCAACCACTCCATGGACGCGGAGCAGGCCGGCGCGATCCTCGCCTACCGCTCGCTCCCGACGACCAGCGTGCACGCCCCTGCCCCGCTGGAGCGGCACCCGGCGCGCGGCTGGAACCGTGAACTGAACCTCGCCGCCACGGACGAGGCCGAGCGCACCCTCGCGGTGGACTACCACCTGCGCTCGATCGCGCTCGCCGCGCAGGCGGGCGCCTCGGTCGTCGCGGTCCACCTCGGCGGCGTCGGTGCGCGGCTGCTCGATGGCGAGCGCCGGCTGCGCTCGATGTACGAGCGGCGCGAGGTGATGCGCGAGGAGTGGGACCGCACCGTGGACGCCACCGTCCGCGAGCGCGCCGCGAAAGCCGGGCCGTGGTTGGAAGCGGCCGCGCGCAGCCTCGACGCCCTCGTGGAGGGCGCGGCGCGGGCGCGCGTGACGCTCGCGATCGAGACGCGGCTGCACTACCACGAGATCCCGCTGCCGCAGGAACTCGTGACGCTCCTCGCGCCGTACCCGGTGGCGGTGGCGGGCTACCTGCACGATGTCGGCCACGCCGAGGTCCACCACCGGCTGGGGGTGACCGACCGAGGCGCGTGGTGGGATCTGCTCGGCGACCGGCTGGTGCTGCTGCACCTGCACGACGTGCGCGGCCTGACCGACCACCGCGCGCCCGGCAACGGCGACGTGGACTTCGCGTGGCTGGCCGAGCGTATCCGCCGCGCGAACCCGGACGCCCTCCGCACCTTCGAGATCGACCAGCACGAGCCGGACGAGGACGTGGCGCGCGGCCTGCGTCTCCTCATCGACGCCGGGATCGTCGCCGGCGAGTAGCCCGGTCGACCGCCTCCGTCAGGCGCGCGGGACGGGGCGTCGAGGAAGATTGGGGAGCGGCGCGCCGGCGGCCTCCGCGCCCTGCGCCAGCGCCCGCACCTCCGACACCTGTGCGATGAACGCCTCGATGTCCACGCCACCGTACGGCGACCCCATGAGGCCGATGCGGTCGAGCGCGCGCCCGAGGAGCGCGACCACGCCGTGCGCGTTGCCGCGCATCCAGTGGGTGTACCCCGCGCCCAGTTGCGCCAGCCCCTTGAAGAACTCCTCCTCGTGGCTGTCCTTGCTGAGCGCCCAGCACGTCTCCCACGCCTCGTGCGCGCCGAAGTAGTTGCCCTCGTCGAAGAGGCGGATCGCCTCCAGGTGGGCCACGTCCATCGTCATGGCGTCGAAGTCGGGGAGCGCGAGGCGGCTCGCTGAGCCGGCCGGCAACGGCCGCCCGAACTCGTCGCGCGGCCGCCGGGAGGGCGGGACGGGCGGGTTCGCGGTCGCCTCGGTGGTGTCGGTCATGCGCGCTGCTCCTCGGATCGAGCGTACTGGAGGGAGCGCTCCCTAGCCCGCTCACCGGCCCGAACGTAGACTCACGCCCATGCGAATGTCACGACTGTTCGGCCACACCCTGCGCGAGTTCCCCAACGAGGCGGAGACGCCGGCCCACGGCCTGCTGCTGCGCGGCGGGTACATCGACCAGTTGATGTCGGGCGTCTACTCCTTCCTGCCGCTGGGCAACCGCGCGCGCCTGAAGATCGAGCAGGTCATCCGCGAGGAGATGGACGCCGCCGGCGCGCAGGAGGTGTACCTCCCCGCGCTGCAGCCGGTCGAACTCTGGGAGCAGTCCGGCCGCGAGGCCGCCCTGGGCGACGTGCTCTTCCACCTCCGCGACCGCCGCGAGCGCGGCCTGGCCCTGGGGCCGACGCACGAGGAGGTCGTGACGCGCCTCTTCCAGGACCACGCCCAGTCCTACCGCGACCTGCCCGCCACCCTGTACCAGCTGCAGCGGAAGTTCCGCGACGAGGCTCGCCCCCGCGGGGGCCTGGTGCGCGTGCGCGAGTTCACGATGAAGGACGCCTACTCCTTCGACGCGGACGACGCCGGCCTCGACCGCTCCTACGCGGCGATGTTCCAGGCGTACCGCCGCATCTTCGCGCGCTGCGGCGTGCCGACGGTGGCGGTGGAGGCTGACTCCGGCGCCATCGGCGGCAAGGGGTCGCAGGAGTTCATCTTCTTCACCGAGTACGGCGAGGACACGATCGTCTACTGCGACTCCTGCGACTACGCGGCGAACACCGAGAAGGCGGAATTCGTCCGCCCCACCGCCGTCGCGGGTGAGCCGCTCCCGACCGAGGAGGTCGAGACGCCCGGCGTCACCACCATCGAGGACCTCGCCGCGTTCCTCGGGATCGAGCCGAAGCAGACGGCGAAGGCCGTCTTCATGATGGCGACGCCGAAGGACGGCAAGCGCGGCACGCCCGTCTTCGCCGTGGTGCGCGGCGACCTCGAGGTGAACGAGGTCAAGTTGATGAACGCGCTCGGCGGCAACGTCGACCTGCGGCCGATGCTGGACGCGGAGGTGGCGGAGTACGGGCTGGTCGCCGGCTACGCCTCGCCGATCGGCGTGCGTGACGGCGTGCGCGTGATCGCGGACCTCTCGCTCGAGGGGTCGCCGAACCTCGTGGCCGGCGCGAACCGGCCCGGCTGGCACCTGCGCAACGTGAACTTCGGGCGGGACTGGCAGGCACCGGTGGCGGACATCGCGAGCGCGCGCGCCGGGCATGGCTGCGCCCGCTGCGGCGGCACGCTCCAGTCCTCCCGCGGCATCGAGATGGGCCACGTCTTCCGCCTGCAGTACGTCTACACGAAGGCGTTCAACGTGAACGTCCTCGGCCAGGACGGCGGCCAGGTCATGCCCACAATGGGCTGCTACGGCATCGGCGTGGAGCGCGTGCTCTCCGCCGCGGTGGAGGCGAACCATGACGACGCCGGCATCTGCTGGCCCGCCTCGATCGCGCCGTACGACGTGCACATGGTGGGCATTGGGCTCGACCGTGACGAGGCGGCACGCGCGGATGCGGAAGCGCTCTACGACGAGCTGCGCGCCGCCGGGCTGCAGGTGATCTTCGACGACCGCGACGAGCGACCGGGCGTGAAGTTCAACGACGCCGACCTGATCGGCATGCCGCTGCGCCTCACCGTCTCCAGCCGCAACACGGCGGCAGGCGTCGTCGAGTTCAAGGTGCGCGCCACGGGCGAGGGCGAGAACCTGCCGCGCGCGGAGGTGGTCGAACGCGTGCTGGCGGCGAAGCGCGGGCTGATCGAGGCGCTGACGGTGGACGCCGCGGAGCGCCGGGCCCGCGCCCGCTAGGCGCGTCCCGCCGCGAGACCCGGCGCCTGCGAGGGCAGGTCGACCGGCTCCAGCATCAGCGCCGGCGCCTCGCGCAGGTCCAGGTCGACCGGCTCCACCGGGCGTCGCGAGGCGTCCGCGAAGACGCGCACCGCTGGACGCTCGGGGAGCCGTGCGTCGAAGCCCGTGACCACCGCGTGCGCGCCGTCATGCTCACCGCCGTGCAGCCGCACCTCGCTCCCCAGCGGCCACGCCGGGATCACATCGAGCATGCGCGCCACCACCTCCGCGTTCAGCACCGCGCCGGCTTCCACGGTGAGCACGGTGCGTGCGGCCGCGGCGCTGAGCGGCCGTGTCCCCACGGCCGGCGCCACCAGGCGCTCGTAGCGGTCGGCCGTGGCGATGACCTCGGAGACCAGGGCGATGCGGGTGCGGTCGGCGGCGTGCTCCGCGGCTCGCAGGATGCGGTTGCCGCCGGTCAGGCCGCGCGGGAACCCGGCGCCGTTCTGCGACTCGTGGTGCTCGACCGCGACGATCGGCACCGCTGGCGTGCGGAGCGAGGCCGGGCCGAGGATCATCTCGCCCAGGAGCGTGTGGTCCTCCCACCGCCGCTGCTCCGCGGGGCTCCGCCGCGCCTCGGGCGTCCGCCGGACCTCGTCCGGCACGGCCAGCAGGCCGAGGTCGTGGAGCAGGGCCGCGAACACCGTCGTCGCCAGGTCGTTCTCGGAGAAGCCGATCGCCGCGCCGAGGCGGCCGGCGATGACGGCAACGTGGACGGAGTGCCCCACCAGGTCATCGGTGGGATGGCGGTCGAACAGGAGCCCGGCCGCGCCGGACACATTCCGTGCGGCGCCAGCCAACGCGGGCGCGGTGGCCCGGACGCCGTCCAGCGCGAACGCCGCCGTCTTCAACGGCCGCGCGTTCTTGATCTCCTCCAACGCCCGGGAGGTGGGGTGGCGCTGGAGGGGCCCGAGGTCGCGCGCAAGGACGCGGCACAACTCCGACAGGGCGTTCCGGGTGGCCTCCACGGCCGGGTGGTCGGGGAGCGGGGCCGCGTCCACGCCGGCGCCAGCCTCGTCCTCCACGTAGCAGACGGTGGCGCCCCGCTCCGCCAGCGCCCGGAGCGCGCGCCCGGCCAGGCGGTGCCCGGCGCGGGCGATCGGGTCGCCGCCGGGCCCGACGATGTCGCGGGCCAGGGTGGCGCCCTCCACGAGCGGGTCGTCCAGGTAGACGCGTCGCACGGGCGGCTGCCTTCCTCGATCCAGACGCGGCGGCGCACAGGGCGCGCCGGTGGGATACGGGGATCATCGGCCGGTGTCCGGAATGCTTGAGGGCAGCGCGGTAAGACTGGTACGATGTTCCTCGCAGCGCCTCTCATCGAGACGTGGGCCCGGTGCCCACGTTTTTTGTTGAGTCGCACCGGGTAGCCGTGTCGGCGGCCCGCGCAGCCGGGAGCACCCCCCGGGTACGGATGACCGAATGAAGAACGAGTTCGTGATCGCCATCAGCCAGTTGTCGGCGGAGAAGAACCTCGACACGGCAACGGTGTTCGCCGCGGTCGAAGCCGCCATGGCGTCCGCGCTCAAGAAGGACGACCTGCAGTACGCGGACGTGAAGGTCCAGATCAACCGGGACTCCGGTGACATCAAGTACTTCCGCCAGTACGAGGTCATGAACGACGACGACATCGAGGACGACGAGATCCAGGTCTCGCCGGAGCGCGCCGCCGCCATGGGCTTCCCGGGCAAGAAGGTCGGCGACTTCGTCCTCGAGGAGGTGCAGGCCTCGGCGCAGGCCGGGCGCATCGCCGCGCAGACCGCGAAGCAGGTCGTGCTGCAGCGCCTGCGCGAGGCGGAGCGCGAGTCGGTCTTCGAGGACTTCACCGGCAAGGAAGGCGAACTCGTCTCCGGCACGGTGCTGCGCGTAGAGGGCGGCCGCCGCCAGGTGATCCTGGACCTGGGCCGCACGGAGGCCGTCCTGCCGTCCGCGGAGCAGGTCCGCGCGGAGCACTACCGCGTGGGCCAGCGCCTGCGCGTGTACGTGAAGGAGGTCTACAAGGCCTCCAAGGGCCCGCAGGTCGTGGTCTCCCGCTCCCACCCGAACCTGCTGCGGCGGTTGTTCGAACTCGAGATCCCGGAGATCGCGCGCGGCGCGGTCGAGATCATGGGCATCGCCCGTGACGCCGGCCACCGCGCGAAGATCGCGGTCATCTCCCGCCAGCACGGCATCGACCCGATCGGTGCGTGCGTGGGCGTGCGCGGCTCGCGCATCCAGAACATCGTGAACGAACTGGGCGGCGAGCGCCTGGACATCATCCGCTGGGACCCGGTGGAGGAGGCGTACGTCGCCAACGCCCTGAGCCCGGCGGAGGTCGTCTCCGTCCGCATCGACCGGGACACCAACACCGCGTTCCTCGCCGTGCCGGACAAGCAGTTGAGCCTGGCGATCGGCAAGGAGGGGCAGAACGCCCGCCTGGCCGCCCAGTTGACCGGCCGCCGCATCGACATCCGCGCGGAGAGCGCGGTCATCTCCGCCGGGGACGACCTCTACCCGCCCCCGGAGCCGAACATGGACGCGATCCCGGTGGAGCGCGCTGCGGCCGCGGCCGCGGAGGTTGCCCCGCTACCGGACATCGTCGCGCCATCCCAGGCGGCCTACGCCCGCCCGGGCCTGCCCGGCGAGCGCGCCCCGCTCACGCCTCGCCCCGTCGCGCCGAAGCACGAGGAGGAAGAGGAGGACGTGCGCCTCACCCCCGAGCAGGAGGTGCTGGCGGCGTTCGTGGAGGAGGACGAGGAGCCGGTGGCGGCGGCCCCCGCGGTCGAGACGCCGGCGGCCCCGCGCCGCGAGCGCGAGTCCCCCACCGGCCTCCGCTTCGCCGAGGAGATCGGCGAACTGCGCATCGAAGAAGAAGACCCGGACGCGCTCCGGCGCGGTGCGGCGGCGAAGCGCAAGGCGCGCCGGCCCGGCCCGGCCCAGCGCGTGCGTGCCGCTGGCCCGCAGCGCGGTGGCGCTGGCCGTCGGTTCGAGGTCGACGACGAGGAGATCGAAGCCGCGCTGAAGGGCGACGACTTCCTGGACGACGATGAGGGCGACGACGAGGACGACTACTAGGCCCGGGACCGACCGGCCCGCTCCGCAGCGCACCTGCGTGGCGTGCCGGCGAAGCGGTGACCAGTCCTCCTTCGTCCGCCTCGTCCGGTCGCCCGAAGGCCCGGTCGTCGTCGACGAAGGCCGGCGACGTGCCCCTGGGCGCGGTGCCTACCTCTGCCGGCAGGCCTCCTGCTGGACCCGGGCATTGAAGGGCGCGCTGGCGGCCAGCCTGCGCGCCACCATCACCGAAGCGGACCGCGCGGCCCTGCTGGCCCACGCCGAGCGCTTCACCACGCAGACAGACGACGCCGACCGCACCGGCGGCGACGAGAGAGAAGGCGACGCATGACGAACCAGCAGGTCGTGAGGATCCCCCCGGCCATCGTCGTCGGCGAGCTCGCTGAGCTCCTCGGCGTCACCGCCATCGACATCATCAAGGAACTGATGAAGAACGGCGTGATGGCCACCATCACGCAGACCATCGACTTCGACACCGCCGCCATCGTCGCCGCCGACCTGGGCTTCTCCCCGGAGGAGTTCGAGACCGCAGCGCCGGCTGCGGAAGCGGACGCGTCCCCGGACGCGCCTCGCACGCTCCGCATCGTGGAGGAGGGCGCCGGGCTGGCGCCCCGCCCGGCGGTCGTCACGGTGCTCGGCCACGTCGACCACGGCAAGACCACGCTGCTGGACCGCATCCGTCACGCGAACGTCGCCGGCGGCGAGGCCGGCGGCATCACGCAGCACATCGGTGCGTACCAGGCGAAGGGCCCGGACGGCCGCCTGATCACGTTCATCGACACCCCCGGCCACCAGGCCTTCTCCCAGATGCGGGCGCGCGGCGCCATGGTCACGGACGTGGCGATCATCGTGGTCGCCGCGGACGACGGCATCATGCAGCAGACGCGCGAGGCGTTCGCCCACGTGAAGGCCGCGCAGGTGCCGATGGTGATCGCGGTCAACAAGATCGACGCCAACAACGCCAATGTGGACCGCGTCATGCAGCAACTGACCGAGGTCGGGCTGGTGCCGGAGGCGTACGGCGGCGACCAGATCGTCGTCCCGATCTCCGCCCTGAAGGGCGAGGGCATCGACACGCTGCTGGAGAACGTGCAGGTCGTCGCCGAACTGCAGGACCTCCGCGCCAACCCGGACCAGGACGCTGTGGGCGTGGTGCTGGAGGCGAAGACGGACCGCCACCGCGGCGTCGTCGCCACCGTCCTCGTCCAGACCGGCACGCTGCGCGCCGGCGACACGATCCTCGCCGGCCTCGCCTACGGGCGCGTGAAGGCGATGACGGACGCCTCCGGCCAGCGGCTGGCGGAGGCCGGCCCGAGCACGCCGGTCGAGATCCTCGGCCTGAACGACGTGCCCCCGGCGGGCGAGCGCTTCGTCGTCCGCAAGAACGAAAAGGAAGCGCGCGCGGAGGCGGACACCCGCGAGCGCGCGATCGCGGCCGGGCAGCAGCAGGCCACCGGCGTCACCCTGGACTCGCTCTTCGGCGAGATCCACAAGGGCAACGTCACCGACTTCAACCTGATCCTGAAGACGGACGTCCAGGGCTCCATCGACCCGCTCGTGCAGTCGCTCGAGGAACTAAGCGTGGACGAGGTCAACGTCCGCGTGATCCACGCCTCGGTCGGCTCCGTGACGGAGTCGGACGTGCAGCTCGCGGTCGCCTCGAAGGGCGTCATCGTCGCCTTCAACGTGACGACGGAGCCGGGCGCGCGCCGCTTGGCGGACCACGAGAAGATCGAGATCCGCGATTACCGGATCATCTACGACATCATCGAGGACGTGGAGAAGGCCGTGAAGGGCCTCCTGGAGCCCATCTACAAGGAGGTCCAGGACGGCATGGTGGAGGTCCGCCAGATTTTCCGCGTCAGCCGCCGCAACGCCATCGCCGGCTCCTACGTGCGCGAGGGCAGCGTCACCCGCGGCTCCCGCTGCCGCGTCATGCGCGGTGGCAAGGTGATCCACGAGGGCATCATCGAGTCGCTGAAGCGCCTGAACGAGGACGCGCGCGAGGTCAACGCCGGCCTGGAGTGCGGCATCATGATCTCCAACTTCGACGGGTTCGAAGAGGGCGACCAGATCCTGACCCACCACATGGAGCAGGTGCGCTGAGCAGGCGGACGGAGAAGGTCGGAGACGTCATCCAGGCCGCCCTGGCGGACGTGGTGCGGCTGCGGGTCAAAGACCGCGGCCTGGACGGCGCGTTCTTCTCCTTCACGGAGGTGGACGTCTCCCCGGACCTGGCCCACGCGCGCGTGAAGGTCTCCGTGATGGGCGACGACACCCAGAAGACCGAGGTCATCGCCGCCCTCACCCGTTCCGCGCCGTTCCTCCACCGGGAGTTGAACCACGAACTGCGGATGCGGCGCGTCCCCCAGCTCACCTTCGTCCTCGACGAGTCGATGGAAGAAGCGGACCGCATGACCCGCCTGTTGCGGGATGTGGCCCACTCCGAGGGCCGGGAGCTCTAGTCCTGCGCGGCTTCATCAACATCAACAAGCCGAAGGGGATCACCTCCTTCGACGTGGTGCGCCGCGTGCGGCGCGCCGCCGGCATCCGCAGGGTCGGCCACGCCGGCACCCTGGACCCCAACGCCACCGGCGTCCTCCCCGTCGCCCTGGGCGAGGCGACCCGCCTCGTCGATGAACTGATGGACGCCCGCAAGCGCTACCTCGCGGAGGTCGTCTTCGGCGTCGCCACCGACTCCTACGACGTGGACGGCCAGGTCACCGAGGAGCACGATGCCTCCGGCGTGACGCGCGAGGCGGTGGAGGCGGCGCTTGCGCCGTTCCACGGCGAGATCATGCAGCGCCCGCCCGCCTTCAGCGCGGTGAAGCGCGCGGGCGTCACCGCCTACAGCGCCGCCCGCCGCGGTGAGCCGCTCGACCTGGAGGAACGCCCGGTCACGATCTACGGCGTCGAGGTCGTTTCGTGGGACGCGTCAGACCCGTCGCGGCCGCGCGCCGTCCTCGATGTGCGGTGCGGGCGTGGGTTTTATGTCCGATCGCTCGCGCACGACGCCGGCCAGACACTGGGCGTGGGGGCGCACCTCGCGGAGTTGCGGCGCACGCAGGTCGGCCCGTTCCTCGCCGATGAGGCGACGCCGCTGGACGAGGCGGTGCGGCTGCTGGAGGCGGGTGAGGCCGCCGGGCTGGTGCAGCCACCGGACATCGTGCTCGGCGGCTGGCCCGCGGTCACCCTCGAAGCGAGGGAGGCGGCGCGCGTCCGGCAGGGGATGGACGTGCTGATCGTCCCGGGAGCGGCCCCGGCGGACCCCGCCACGGCGTCCCGGATGAGGTGCTACGGGCCGGACGGTGACCTGATCGCCCTGCTGGAACCCGCCACCGGCCTCGGATTGTGGCACCCGTTCCGGGTGTTCCCACCTGAGACGCAATCTCAGCCCGTGTCGCGCCCGCGTTGACACTGGCTCCCGCACTCGCGTAGCACTGTAGGTACACCGCACGTCGCGAGAGGGCGGGGGCAGTCTCGCGGCGTCAACCGGCGGATCCAACCGCCATGGGAGGGATTCTGTGGAAGCCTACTGCCTGAAGTGCCGTGAGAAGCGAGAGATGGTGAAGCCCACGCCGATCACCATGAAGAATGGGAAGCCGGCGACGGAGGGCACCTGCCCCGTCTGCAAGACCCGCATGTTCAAGATCGGCGCCGCGAAGGCGTAAGCCCTCGCCCGCAGTGACCTACGAGCCGCGCCGCCCCACCCGGGCGGCGCGCTCCGTCTCCGGGCCGCGCCGCTCCCAGGCGTGCGCGCGGGCCAGACGCAGGAACGCCTCGGCGCGCGGGTCGGAGGCCGCCCCCGGCCGTCGCACGCCGAGCAGCGTGCGCTCCGCCACCACCTGTCGCTGCTCCACACCACCGGCGCGTTCCGCGTCCGCCACGGCGGCCGGCAGCACGCTCCAGCCGAAGCCGAGCGCGACCATCTGGCGCAGCACCTCCGGGTTGCCGGACTCCAGCACCACCCGAGGCGTGATGCCGAGGCGGGCGAGCCCCTCCTCGATCTGCGCGCGCGTGTGGGAGGCGGCCGGATACAGCACCCAGTCCGCCTCCGCCGCGGCACCGGACGCCCCGGCCGGCGCGTAGATGTGCAGCGGCTCGCGCGCGACCTCGACGGCGTCGAGGTCGGCGGGCGCGGGGCCGACGAGGATCGCCAGGTCCAGTTCGTACCGCCGCAGCCGCTCCGCCAGCGCGCTGCTCGCGTCCACGACCAGCCGCAGCGTGACGCCGGGGTACGCCTCCCGGAACGCCCGCACCGCTTCCGGGAAGGCATAGAGGCTCGCGGCGTCGATCATCCCCACCGCCAGTGTGCCGCCCGCGCCATCGCGATAGGCGTCGATCCAGCCGCGCAGGTCCTCCGCGCGTCCCAGCACCTCCGAGGCGAACCTCGCCGCCTCCCGTCCCGCCTCGGTCAGCACGCGCAGGCGGCCCTGCCGCTCGAAGAGCGGCACGCCGAGGCGGCGTTCGAGGTCGGCGAGTGACTGGGAGAGGGCGGGCTGGCTGACGCCAAGCCGGTCGGCGGCCGCGGTGAAGGTGCCGGCGCGCTCCACCTCGCGCAGGCAGGCGAGTTGCTGGGCGTGAAACGGGAACGCGGGGGCCTCGTGACGCTCATTCATAAGCGTTCACAATGTAACACATACGATTGAGAGGCTAGACGAATCGAATCGTCGGCCGCAAGATGGAGGGCGACCGCCGCACCGCAGCCCGAGGGGAACCTCCAGAACATGTCAGACAAGATCAACGTCGCCATCATCGGCGTGGGGAACTGCGCTTCATCGCTCGTGCAGGGCGTGGAGTTCTACAAGAACGCCGAATCCGGCGACGAGATCCCGGGACTGATGCACCCGGTGCTCGGCCAGTACCACATCCGCGACATCAACTTCACCGCCGCGTTCGACGTGGACGTGGAGAAGGTGGGCAAGGACCTGTCTGAGGCGATCTTCGCCGGCCAGAACAACACCGTGAAGTTCACGGATGTCCCGAACTCCGGCGTGACCGTGCACCGCGGCATGACGCACGACGGCATCGGCAAGTACCTCTCCCAGGTGATCACGAAGGCCCCCGGCGAGACCGCGGACATCGTGAAGATCCTGAAGGAGACGAACACCCACGTCGTCATCAACTACCTGCCGGTCGGCTCCGAAGAGGCGACCAAGTGGTACGTGGAGCAGGTGCTGCAGGCCGGCTGTGCCTTCATCAACTGCATCCCGGTGTTCATCGCCAAGGAGAACTACTGGGCGTCCCGCTTTGAGGAGAAGGGCCTCCCGATCATCGGCGACGACATCAAGTCGCAGGTCGGCGCCACCATCCTCCACCGCGTGCTCGTCCGCCTCTTCCAGGACCGCGGCGTGAAGATCGACCGCACCTACCAGCTGAACTTCGGCGGCAACACCGACTTCATGAACATGCTGGAGCGCGAGCGCCTGGAGTCCAAGAAGATCTCCAAGACCTCCGCGGTCACCAGCCAGATCGAATACGACCTGCCGGCCGCGGACGTGCACGTGGGCCCCTCCGACTACGTGCCGTGGCTGAAGGACCGCAAGTGGTGCCACATCCGCATTGAGGGCACCACGTTCGGCAACGTCCCGCTGACGCTCGAGACCAAGCTCGAGGTCTGGGACAGCCCGAACTCCGCCGGTGTCGTCATCGACGCGGTGCGCCTCGCGAAGATCGCGCTCGACCGCGGCCACGGTGGCCCGGTGTACGACGCTTCCGCCTACCTGATGAAGTCCCCGCCCCGCCAGATGCTGGACGAGGACGCCCGTGATGGCGTGGAGGCCTTCATCCGCGGCTAGCCGGACGTTAGGCTCTCCCTCACGGGAATGACCGGGAGGGGGACGAGGTTGGCGCTCTACATCGCCGTCCGGGCAGCCACCGTGCTTGCCCGCTTCGTCCCCCTCCGCGCGTCCTACGCGCTCGCCCGCCTCGCGGGCACCCTCGCCTATTACGCCTGGCCGGGCGGCCGGCGGCGCTGCATCCAGAACATGGCGCACGTCACCGGCGGCGACCTCCGCGCCGCGAGGCGGCACGCGCGCCGATCCTTCGCCAACTACGTCGTCTACCTCGTGGACTTCTTCCGCTTCCTCTCACTCACGAGCGAGGGTGTGGAGGCGCGCGTGGTGTTCGACCGAGAGCGCACGTGGACGGCGCTCCGTGAGCAGCGGCAGGGCAACGGGATCGTGTTCCTGACGATGCACTTCGGAAACTGGGACCTGGGTGCCGCCGTCCTCGCGATCAACGAATTCCCGATCTCGGCGATCGCGGACTCGTTCGCCAATGAGCGCGTGAACCGCCTGGTGATCGGCTCCCGCGAGCACCTCGGCATGAAGATCATCCAGGCGGACCGGCTCGGGCCAGGCATCCTGCGCGCCCTCCGCGGCAACGACGTCGTCGCGATGCTGATCGACGTGCCGCAGCCCGAGGGCGGCGTGGAGGTGGAGTTCTTCGGCGCGACGATCGCCGTCTCGGACGGCCCGGCCCGCATCGCGCTTCGGGCCGGGTCGAACGTGGTCGCCGCCACGCTCCCGCGCCTCTCCGCCTGGAGCGACCGAGTGGGCGTGGACCTGGCCCCGGTCGCCTTCTCCCCCAGCGGCGACGCCGAGCGCGACGCCCGCGACCTGACACAGGCGGTCTTCCGGGCGCTGGAAGACCTGGTGCGACGCGATCCGTCCCAGTGGTACATCTTCCGACACCTCTGGGTCGCAGACCGCGTCCCGGCCTCCTGACGCCTCCGGTGCTGCGGCTCGCGTTCCTCTGGAGCCTGGTGCATGTCGTGGGGCGGCTCCCCGCGGGCGCGCTGGATGCGCTGGCGGCCGCGGCCGGCACCGCCACGTGGTACGCCTCCCGCCGCATCCAGGAGGTCACCACCGACCACATGCGCCACGTGCTGGGCCCCGGTGCGCCCCGCGCGCGTGTCCAGGCCGCCGCGCGCGAGTGCGCCCGCAGCGTGGCCCGCTACTACGCCGACTTCGCGCGCGCGGGAGCAAGCCCGGAGACGGTGTCCGGCGCAATCCTGGAGGTACGGGGCCTCGAGGCGGTGCGGGAGGCGCATGCGGCCGGCCACGGGGTGATCGTGGTCGGCGCACACCTGGGGAACCCGGAGATGGTGATCCGAGCCGCCGCCTCCCTCGGACTTCCGCTGGCGGCGGTCACGGAGCCGCTGTCACCACCGCGTGTCCACGAGTTCGTGCACCGCATCCGCGGCCGTGAGGGCGTGCGGTTCATCCCCGCGACGACCGCGGGCCTGCGCGCAACCATCGAGCACCTGCGCGGCGGTGGCATCCTCGCAATGCTCGTCGACCGCGATGTCCTCGGCACAGCGCCTCAACGCCTGTTCTTCCTCGAGCGCGCGCCCCTGCCGACGGGCGCGGTGGAACTCGCCCGCCGCACCGGGGCGCCCGTGTTCATCGCGTGGGCACCGAGGGCGGGCGCGGGCCGCTTCCGCGTCCTCATCGAGCCGCTCCCGCTACCGCCGCCCACCGGCGACCGCGAGGGCGACCTCGAGTCGGGGATGGCGGCACTCACGTCTGCGCTGGAGGCGGGGATCCGCCGCTGGCCCGGCCAGTGGTTCCCGCTCTCGCCCATCTGGTCTCAGGCGACCCCGACCGGCACGCGCGCGTCAACCGGGAGCGTGGAGTAGCGCATCACGCCTTCCAGGAAGGTCGCGCGGCACTCCGGCACGCCGTCCTCCAGTCCGACGAGAGCGAGGTCGGCCCGACGCCCGGGCTGGATCTGCCCCCGGTCCGCCATCCCCATCGCGGCTGCCGGATGGGTCGCGCAGAGTCGCACCGCGCCCGGCAGATCGATCGCACCGAGGCGGACCACCTCGAACAGCGCGTAGAGCAGCGACGGGGCGTGGTAGTCCGCGACGATGATGTCCGCCAGCCCGCGTGCCACCAGGTCGGAGGCGGCGAGCCGCCCGCGCGTGGAGCCGCCCCGGGCGATGTTCGGTGCACCCACGCTCACGTACATCCCTAGTTCGCGCGCGCGTTCCGCCGCGACGATCTCGACGGGCATCTCGCAGATGTTCGCGCCGACGGCGTGCATCAGCGACACCTTCTCGGCGCTCTCGTCATCGTGCGTGGAGAGGGCGAAGGGAGCGCGCTCCTGCTCCCGCTGGAGCAGGCAGAGCAGGTACGGCACCAGTTCCTCGGGCGCGAGGCCGTGCGGTTCGCGGGCCAGCAGCGCGTCACGCGCGCCGGTGTCACCGGCGAAGTACCGCTCCTGGAGCGCCACGCACCCGGCGGGGTCGGGGTAGATCGACCGAAGCCGAGCCACCATGGCGTCGTCGTCCTTGAATCGCGAGTACCCCGCGCCGAGGAAGGCGAGCGCCCGCACCGGCTGCTGGTCGAGCAGCGGCAGGATCACGTCACGGACGATCTCCGGCCGGTCGATCGCGAAGCGCGGGAGCAGGTGCTGGTCCAGCCCGCCCATGCTGCGGTCGCGCTCGATCTCGCCGCCGATCGCCAGCGCGGCGGCCAGCGTCCGAGGGTTGGCGATCGTGAAGGCCAGGTCGGCGTAGGCGACTGCCATGAAGGCGGTCGTCACGCCGGCGCCGACCGCGCGCTGCACGTAGTTACGTCGCGCGAACCGCAGGGGCAGGTTCGCACCGACGCGCGGATTGACCTCGGTCTCGATCTCGTCATCGTGGAGGTTCACGAGGCCCGGCAGGCAGTAGGCGCCGCCGGCATCGACCACGGGGAGGCCGCCACCACGCAGCGTCTCGGCCGTGCCGACCTCCGCGATACGCCCGTCGACCACCGCGACGGCGCCATGTGGAACCGACTCATCCGGCAGGACGACCGTGGCGTTCGTGATGAGGACAGATGACGCGGGAGGGGTGGCGAGTGTGCTCATGTCCCCATGCTGGGTGCGCCGTGATCAGACTTCGTTAGGCACACTCGCGAACCTGACGGGAAGGCCCGAACGTCGCCGGCCGGTGAGCGCATAGGACCTGCCCGAGGGCTATGATCGCTGGCGATGACTGACGCTGCCCCTCGACCGCCGCGCTTCGGGCGCGCTGACCTGCAGGTCCACACCGCCTACGGCGACGGCATGGACAGCGCCCGCAGCGTCTTCGACCACGTCGAGGCCCGCGCTGAACTCGACGTCGTCGCCGTCACCGACCACGACGATGTCCGCGGTGCCCTGGAGGCGCGCGAGGTGCATGCGCGCGGCGGCTACCACTTCGACCTGGTGACCGGCATCGAGGTGACCACCCTGCACGGCCACCTGCTGGCGCTCTGGGTCGACCGCCCGGTCGCCTCGTTCAAGCGCATCGAGGACACCATCGCCGCGATCCACCAGGCCGGTGGCCTGGCCGTGGTGCCCCACCCGTTCTCGCTGCTCACCCGCTCGGTCGGACGTCGCACCCTGGACCGCGTCATGCGCATCGAGGACCCCGCCACCCACCCGGACGGCATCGAACTCGCGAACCCGATGATGCGCGGGTGGGACGTGGGGGAGCGTGCCGAGCGCGGCAACCGCGAGCGGTGGCACCTCGCCGAGACCGGCGGTTCGGACGCGCACTTCTGCGAAACGGTGGGGACGGCGTACACGCAGTTCCCCGGCCGCACCGCGGAGGACCTGCGCCGTGCCATCCTCGAGCGGCGGACCGCCGGCGTGCTGGTCCGCACGACGCCGTACCGGGAGATCGGTGCGAGGCGCCTGGTGCTCCAGCAGGTCCGCGGGCTCTCCGTGACGCCGCGCAAGGTGATCGGCGGGCGCATCGAACGCTGGCGCGAGGCACGGGCGGCACGATGAAGGTGGCGCTGGTCTCTCCATACGACTGGAAGCACCCCGGTGGGGTGAACCGCCACGTGGCGGTGATGGCGGACGAACTCCGCGCCCGCGGCCACGAGGCGATGATCATCGCGCCGAGCAGCGAGCCGCTGGCCACCCCCGGCGTGGTCACCATCGGCCGGCCGATCCCGGTGTCGGCGTCTGGCTCCGTGGTGCGCATCCCGGTCAACCCTCGCCTGGGGCGACAGGTGCGGGAGGTGCTGGACCGCGAGCAGTTCGACGTGGTGCACGTGCACGAGCCGCTGATGCCGGTGCTGCCGATCCAGGTGCTCCGTCACTCACGCGCCGCGAATCCCAACGTCATCAACGTGGGCACCTTCCATGCACGCAAGGACGGCGGAAACCGCCTCTACTCGTATGGCCGCCGGCTGCTGCACCGCTGGTTCCGCGAGTTGCACGGGAAGATCGCCGTCTCGCCGCCCGCCGCGCAGTACGTCGCCCGCTACTTCCCGGGCTTCTACAACGTGATCCCGAATGGCATCGATATCGCGCACTGGGCGAACCCGGCGGTGGAGCCGCTGCCGGAGTTCGAGGGCACCACGAACATCCTGTACGTGGGCCGCGCCGAGAAGCGGAAGGGCCTGGCCGTCCTCATCCGCGCGTTCGGCGTGGTGAACGCACGCGTCCCGGACACCCGCCTGATCATCGTCGGGCCGGATTCGCCCACCCGCGCCCGCTACGAGCGCGCCGTGGCCGCGCGCGGGCTCCGAGGGATCACGTTCGTCCAGGCGCCGGAGGGTGGCATCACCTATCAGGACCTGCCTCGCTATCACCGCAGCGCCCACGTGTTCTGCTCGCCGGCCCTCGGTCACGAGTCGCAGGGCTATGTGCTGCTGGAGGCGATGGCGTCCGGCCTGCCGGTCGTCGCCTCCAACATCGACGGGTACGCTTCCGTCATCACCCACGGGGTGGACGGCCTGCTCGTCCGTCCCAACGATGCGATGGCGCTGGCGGACGCGCTCACCGAACTGGTGCGCAGCCCGGAGCGCCGCATCCGCCTGGTGGTGGAGGGCCGGCAGCGGGTGGAGGAGTATTCCTGGCCGCGCGTGGCCCAGCAGGTGATCTCCTACTACGAACGGCTGCTCGATCAGCAGCGCGTGATGCATGACACCCGCCAGCGACGGCTGGCACGCACGGAATGAGTCGCCGCCAATGAGCCGTGCCCTCCTCCCTCGCCGCGCCCCCGCGGCTGTGCTGGACCCCATCGTCCGGGTGCTGGCGAGCGCCGGGGTCAGCCCGGACGCGCTCACCACGCTCGGCTTCCTCGGGAACGGGCTCGCAGCGGTCTTCGTCGCACGGGGGGAGTTCCTCCTCGGCGGCATCCTCGTGCTGTTCTTCAGCGCGCTGGACATGCTGGACGGCGCGCTGGCGCGCTCCACGGGGCGGGCCTCCCGGTTCGGCGCGCTCTACGACTCCGTCCTCGACCGCGTGTCGGAGGCGGTGGTGCTGTTCGGGCTCACGTGGTGGGCGATCGACGGCGGCCACGACACGGAGGCGCTGCTGGCGTTCGCCGCGGTCGTGGGGTCGCTCATGGTCTCCTACGTCCGGGCGCGCGCGGAGGGCCTGGGGCTGGCGCTGAAGGATGGGCTGTTCACGCGCTCGGAGCGCGTGGTGCTGACGGGCGTGGCGCTCATCCTCGGGTTCGTGACCGCCGCGCTCTGGGTGCTCGCGGTGCTCACGTTGTTCACGGCCGCCCAGCGCACGTGGATCGCCGCGCGCATGCTGATCGAGGAAGACGCGCCGAAGGGTGGCCGCTGATGCCGGTCGTGAAGGGCCCGCTCTCCCGTCCCGAACTCGCCAACGTGCAGCGGCTCCTCTCGGAGCGCATCAGCCGCCGCGTCGCGTTCGACGTGTGGACGCGCACGCCGGGGCCGGTGCTGACGCCCGAGCGCGACCCGGGCATCCACGCGGAGGACGTGGCCGGCCTGATCCGCCAGATCTGCGCGCTGCATCCCGCCCTCACCGTCACGCCGTACGACCTGGACCGCCACGCCGACCGCGCGCGCGAGGCGGGGATCACCATGTCCCCGACCACGGTGCTGCGCTCCACCGGCCGCTCGATCCACCTCGTCGGCTACTTCTCGGGGGCGCTCTTCCAGGGGCTCCTCGACCTGATCTGGCTCATCTCCAGCGGGCAGTCGTCGCTCACCCCGGCCTCGCGCGCCGCCCTCGGCACGCTGGAGGCGCCGCTGTCGATCGAGGCGCTGGTCACGCCGTACGACCCGTTCTCGGTGCAGATGACGCGGCTGCTCGGCGCGCTCGCGGTGGAGAGCAAGCACGTCCACGTCCGCATCATCGAGATCGCGGAGTTCGAGCGGCTCGCGGAGCAGCGGATGGTGAGCGAGGTGCCGGTGATCAGCATCAACGGCCGTCGCTCCGTGGGGCTGTGGAACGAGAGCACGCTGATGGAGCAGATCGGCCGCGTACTCACCGACGACGACGAACCGGTGGTGCGCGACCGCGTGTTCACCGCGCCCTACATCAGCGAGGCGCAGGCGCGCGCGATGGCCTCGCAGCCGCCGCCGGTACCGCCAGGCGGCCGCACCACGTCCGGCCTGATCGTCCCCTGACGGACGCTACCGCTTCCGCAGCATCCGGAAGCCGAGGCCGCCGAGGCCACCCGCGAGCAGTAGCGTCACCGCGCCGATGATCGCCGCGGTCGTCGCGTTGGAGTTGCCCCCGGACGACGGGCTCGCGGCTCCGGCGCTGCCACCCACGGGCGCCGGCGTAGCGCCGCCACTCCCAGCGACCGAGGTCGGGATGCCCAGCGGCGCTCGGGTGCCCTCCGCCTGCGGGACGGCCGTGGCGTCCGGGATCAGGCTGAAGTCGATCGCCGCCAGCCCCACGCTCTCCCGCCACGCGTTGTAGAGCGTGTCCTGGTTGAGGCCGTAGACCTCGCCGAGGGCGGCGTCGATCGGCTGGCCCGCCTTCACGATGCGGAACACCTCGGCGAACGCCTCCTCGCCATAGGAGTCGATCATGAACTTCACGACCGCCCACGACTGGCCGTAGAAGATGTTGACCTGGGACGCCTCGTTGACCGGGCCGGCGAGAGAGCGCAGGCGCAGCGTGCGGTCGAGGCGGATCGCCGTCTCCACCGCGCCCCGGTAGCCGGCGCCAGGGTCGTTCTGCGCGTACACGGCGACGCCCTCGTCCAGCCATGACGGGATCGAGGTGAACGGGCCGTCGCCCGCGACCTTCGTGACCAGGTGGGCCGCCTCGTGGCGCGTCACGTCCACGAAGCCGCCCAGCGCGTCGTACACGTGGAGGAGGTCGGTCGCGACGCGCGCGCCCCCGGTCACCACCTGCGAGTCGAAGGAGCCACCGCGGGGCCGCTGCGCCATCTCGCCCTCGGACTCGCTGCGGTAGACGACCAGGCGCACCGGATACGGCATCTGGACCTGGAGCAGCGTCTCCATGTCCGTGATCGCGTCCGCCGTCGCCTGCAACGCCAGCGCCGCCTGCTGGTCGCTGTTGCCGTACCAGAAGACCGTCACGTCGCCCTCGGTGCGCTCCTGCCACTGGTAGCGGCCATCGAGGAAGGTGAACGACTCCTCCGGCAGGGTGTGGACCGTCCCGTCCGCGTCCGTGAGTTCCCACGAGTAGACGAACTGGGAACCGACCGGAATGTAGCGTTCGCCGTTGTTGGTGAGGAGCGTGGCGCGCAGTTCCTGTGTGCCGGTGGCGGTCACCTCCGGCCGCACGGAGCCACCGACGTTCCCCTCCGGGTTCAGGACGCGGTAGTTCACCACGGCGGCGCGCAGTCCGCCGGGGGCCGCCACGCGCAACTGGAAGACCACGGACATCGGGTCCGCCGTGACGACGGAACGGTTGGAGGTCTGCACCTCCGCCGCCGCTACCGGCATGACGAGGCTAAACGCGAGCACCGCTCCGAGGACGGCCAGCGCCCCAGCGATCCGAATCCGGGGCATCAGGCCACTCCGTCCTCCACCCCCACCTGGAGGCGGAGGTAGGCGTTGATGAACTGGTCCAGGTCGCCATCCAGCACGGCGCCCGTGTCGCTGGTCTCCACGTTGGAGCGGAGGTCCTTCACCATCTTGTACGGGTGGAGGACGTAGGAGCGGATCTGGTTCCCCCAGCCGGCCTCCACGTGCTCGCCCTTCAGGCGCGCGCGTTCCGCCTCCTGCCGCTCGATCTCGCGTTCGAGCAGGCGCGACTGCAGGACGAGCATGGCGCTCTCCTTGTTCTGTGCCTGCGAGCGCTCGTTCTGACAGGTCACCACGATGCCCGTGGGCAGGTGGGTGAGGCGGACGGCGGTGTCGTTCTTCTGGACGTTCTGGCCGCCGTTGCCGCTCGCGCGGTAGGTGTCGATGCGGAGGTCGGCGGGACGGATCTCGATGCTCTCGGCGTCGCTCGGGTCCGCCTCCGGCACCACCTCGCACAGCGCGAACGTGGTCTGGCGCGTCCCCGCGGCGTTGAACGGAGAGATGCGCACGAGGCGGTGCACGCCGCGCTCGGAGCGGAGCAGCCCGTACGCGAAGTCGCCATCGATGCGTACCTCGACGGACTTGATGCCGACCTCTTCGCCGCTGCTGATCGAGAGGATCTCGGTCTTGAAGCCGTGCTGCTCCGCCCAGCGCAGGTACATGCGCAGCAGCATCTCCGTCCAGTCGTTCGCCTCCGTGCCGCCGGCGCCAGCGTGCAGCGAGAGCAGCGCGCCGCGCGCGTCGTACGGGCCGCCGAGCGTCAGCCGCACCTCCAGCGCCTCGAACTGGCGCTCGAGGTCCGCGATCTCGCGGTCGGCATCGGCGAGCAGGTCGGCGCGCTCCTCGCCCTCGGTCTCGTCGATCAGCTCGGCGAGGGCGGTGAGGTCGGAGACGGAGGCTTCGAGGCGCTGCCACGAGCCGACGATGGCCTCGAGGCGGGCGACCTCCTTCATCACGCGCTGGGCGCGTGCGGTGTCATCCCAGAGGTCGGGGGCCTGCGCGTCCTCGCGGACGCGGGCTAGTTCGCGTTCCTGTGCAGGGAGGTCAAAGTCGCACCTGCACATCCCGGACATGGGCCAGCAGGTCTGCGACGCGGTGCTTCAGGTCTTCCATGCGTCCATCATACGCAACGCCGGCCCCGCCCGCGAAGCAGGGATCGCCCGATGACCCCCGGGGCGCGTGCTCAGGCGGTGGGGCGGCCCTCCAGCGCCTGCGCGGCACGGAGCACGTTCACCAGCAGCATCGCGATGGTCATCGGGCCCACGCCGCCGGGGACCGGGGTGATCGCGCCGGCGACCGCCTTCACCGCCTCGAAGTCCACGTCGCCGGAGAGGCGGTGGCCGGACTTCTTCGAGGGGTCGGCGACGCGCGTGGTGCCCACATCGATGACCACGGCGCCGGGGCGCACCATCTCCGCCGTGATCGCGCCGGGCGCGCCGGCGGCGGAGATCAGGATCTCCGCCTCCCGGCACACGGCGGCGAGGTCACGCGTGCCGGTGTGCGCCATCGTGACCGTCGCGTTCGCGTGCGGCCCGCGGTTGGAGAGGAGCAGCGCGAGCGGCCGGCCGACGAGCACGGAGCGCCCGACGATCACCACGCGCGCGCCCTGCGTCTGGATGCCCTCGCGGCGGAGGATCTCGACGACACCGGCCGGTGTGGCGGGCGCGTGGAACGGCGTCCCCTGCACGAGCAGCCCGAGGTTGGCAGGCGTCAGCCCATCCACGTCCTTGCGGGGGTCGATCTCGCGCATCACGGCGTGCGCGTCCACCTGCGCTGGCAGCGGCATCTGCACCAGGATGCCGGAGACGGCCGGGTCGGCGTTCAGCCGCCGGACGTGGCCAAGCACCTCCTCCTGCGACGCCGAGGCGGGCAGGAGGATCGTGTCCGAGGTCATGCCCGCATCCTCGGAGGCGCGGCCCTTGTTCCGCACGTAGACGTGGGAGGCGGGGTCGTCGCCAACGAGCACCACGCTCAGGTGCGGACGCCGCCCGCCGGCGGCGATGTGCGCCGCGACGCCGCTCGCCACGTCCGCGCGGACGGCCGCGGCGATCGCGTTCCCGTCGATGATGCGTGCGGTCATCGTCGTTCCTCCTCGGGCGGTGGTGCCCGGCGAGTATCCCATCCCGCCGTGCTAGATTCGCCCGCAGGCGCGCCCCGGCCGGCGGCGCGGGGCACCGGAAAGCGACGCGGTTGAGCACGCACGCCGTCGGCATCGACATGATCGAGATCGACCGCGTCCGGAAGGTGCTGGGGAAGCACCCGGAGCGGTTCATCACCCGCGTCTACACCCCGGCGGAGGCGGCCTTCTGTCGTGGCCGTGTTCCCGAACTCGCCGCCCGCTTCGCCGCGAAGGAAGCGGTGATGAAGGCGCTCGGCACCGGCGCACGCTCCGTCGCCTGGCGCGACATCGAGGTGCTCCCGGACCGCCGAGGCAAGCCGCTCGTCTACCTGTACGGCGGCGCGAAACGGCGCGCCGAGGTGATCGGGCTGACCGCCATCGACGTGTCGCTCACGCACCTCGAGACGTTCGCGATGGCTGCCGTGGTCTGCACGGCGGAGCGCCCGGAGTCTGACCCGGCGGAGGCGCGGAAGCGCATCGTGGCGATCCTGCAGCAGCGCGGCCTGCTGGGTGAGGACGAACAGAACCAGTGACCCGCCTCGTCACCACCGCCCAGATGCAGGCGCTGGAACGCGCCGCCATGGACGCCGGCACGTCCGAGCGCGAGTTGATGGCGAACGCCGGCCTCGCCGCGGCGCAGGAAGCGTGGATCATGCTCGGCACGGAGCCGCGCCCCGTGCTGATCCTTGCCGGCCCCGGCAACAACGGCGGGGACGGCCTGGTCGCCGCCGTCCGCCTCGCGGAGTGGGGGACGCCGGTCCACGTCTACCTGCTCCGCCCCCGCGCCGAGGACGACGCCGAGTGGCGCGCCCTCCTCGACGCCGGCATCGAGCACACCGTCGCCACCGAGGACGGCGACCTCGCGACGCTCGACGCGCTGCTGGCGCGCGCCGCGATCGTCGTCGACGCCCTCTTCGGCACCGGGCTCCGCCCCGCGGAGCGGCCGTTCGCGGGCGTGGTCGCGGAGGTGCTCGCGCATCTCGCCGCCGCGCGCGCGAGCCGGGTCCCGCCCGCGCTGCTCGCGCTCGACCTGCCGTCCGGCGTCGACGCGGACACCGGCTTCGCCGACCCGGCGACCGTGGCCGCCGACACCACCGTGGCCTTCGGTTGCGCGAAGGTCGGACTGTTCACCATGCCCGGCCGCGTCCTCGCCGGGCGCGTAGAGACCGTGGACATCGGCCTGCCGGCGGCCGCGGTCTCCGCGCTGCCGTTCGAGGCGCTGACGCTCCGCGGCGTGCGCGCCGCCATGCCTCGACGTCCCGCGGACGGCAACAAGGGCACGTTCGGCACGGCGGTGATCGCCGCCGGGTCGCGGCGGTACCCCGGCGCGGCGCGTCTGGCGGCAGAGGCGGCCGCGCGCTCCGGCTGCGGCCTCGTCACGCTCGCTGCCCCCGCAGGCATCCAGCCGTTGCTCGCGGCGTTCGCGGACGCGACCCACGAACCGCTGCCCGAGGCGGACGGCACGCTCGACGCCTCCTCGGCACGCGCGCTCCTGCGCGCCCTCACGGGGTCGCGCGCCCGGGCGCTGCTCGTCGGGCCGGGGATCGATGCCACCGACGGGACGCGCGCGTTCGTGCAGCATCTGCTCGCCGGCCTGGACGGCGTCGCGAGCGGCCTCGCGGCGGTCGTGCTGGACGCGGACGCGCTCAACCTGCTCGCCGGCGAGGCGACGTGGTGGGACCGCCTGGCGCTGCTGCGCGTGCTCACGCCCCACCCGGGCGAGATGGCGCGCCTCACCGGCCGCACGGTCGCCGAGGTGCAGGCGGTGCGCCTGGCGGTGGCGTGCGAGTACGCGGCGCGCACCGGCAGCGTGGTCGTGCTGAAGGGCGCGGGCACGGTCATCGCCGCGCCGGACGGCCGCGCGCGGATCTCGGACGTGGCGACCTCCGCGCTGGCGCACGCGGGGACCGGCGACGTCCTCGCCGGGCTCATCACGGGCCTCATCGCGCAGGGCCTCGACCCGTTCGAGGCGGCCTCGGCGGCTGTGTGGGTGCACGCGGAGACGGCGCGACAGGTGGCGGAGGTGTACGGGGACGCCTCCACGCTGGCCTCCGACCTCCTCAAGGCGATGCCGGAGGTACGGAAGGCGATCGAGCCAGCGTGACGGGCCCGTGGTATCCTGAGTTATGTCGTTTCAATGTGTTAACGGTGCTGTGCAGTTGCAGACGGGCATCGCTGTTACACTTCAGATCAGGAACGCAGGCCGAGCGGATCGCCCGGCCGGAGAGGGCAGCGATCGGTGACTGACCTCGACCGCTCGCAGGTCGAACAGACGGACGCCACCGCGCTCGTCTTTCCGGGCCAGGGCTCACAGGCCCCCGGCATGGGTCGCCTTGTGCACGACCACTCCGAGGCCGCCCGCCTGACCTTCGAGGAAGCCAGCGACATCACGGGGATCGACCTCGCGAAGGTCTGCTTCGACTCGAACGCGGATGACCTCGCCTCCACCGAGAACACGCAGCCGGCGGTGCTCACCACCTCGATCGCCTTCCTCCGCGCGATGCGTGAGAAGGCCGGCGACGTGGGCGAGAACATCCGCCCGCGGCTCCTGGGCGGGCACTCGCTCGGGCTGTTCAGCGCGGCGGTCGCCTCCGGCGCGCTCTCGTTCCGTGACTCGCTGCTCATCATCCTCGAGCGGTCGCGCCTGATGGGCTCCTTCAACGAGGACCGCCCGGTCGGCATGGCCGCGATCATTGGCCTGGACGCGGAGACGGTGCGCGGCATCTGCGAGGAAGCCTCGCAGGGCGACCTCAACCGCGTCGACGTGGCGAACCACAACGAGGACCAGCAGACCGTCATCTCCGGCGACGTCAGCGCGCTGGAGCGCGCGATGGCGCGGACGAAGGAGCTGCAGGGCAAGGCGATCCGCCTGAAGCTGAAGGTCTCCTCGCACACGCCGCTGCACGTGGCGCAGGCCGCGGAGTTCGCCGAGATCATCCGCGAGATCCCCTTTGCGGACCCCAACACCCCCATCGTCTCCAACATCACCGCGGACCTGCTCCGCACCGCCGCCGAGGTCCGCGAGGAGTTCGAGGCGCAGTTGAAGTCGCCCGTCCTCTGGGCGGAGAACGTCCGCCGCATGGCCCGCGAGGGTGTCGACACCTTCGTGGAGGTCGGCCCCGGCCACGCGCTGTCGCGCATGATCAAGCGCATCCAGGAGGAGAGCACCGCGGTGTCCCTGGATGACGCGCGGGAGAACCCGATCCCGATCTCCGTCCTCCCTGTCCGCAAGCCGATCACGTAGTCATGCGTCGAGTCGTCGTTACCGGGCTCGGGCTGATCACGCCCGTCGGGCTGGACGTGGCGTCCACCTGGGACGCCCTCGTCGCCGGCCGCTCCGGCATCGGCCTCCTCACCCGCTTCGACGGCTCGGCCTATGAGCAGCCGATCGTCGGCGAGGTGAAGGGCTTCGAGGTCACCGACCACGTGGACGCGAAGATCGCGCGCCGCATCGACCTCTCCTCCGCCTTCGCCATCGCCGCCGCCAAGCAGGCGGTCGCCGACTCCGGCCTGACGATCACACCCGAGAACGCGCGCCGCGTCGGCGTGGTGCTGGGCACCGGCATGGGCAGCGCCCACCTGATCGTGGAGCAGCAGCGCATCCTGGACGAGAAGGGCCCGCGCCGCGTCTCGCCGTTCATGGCGTCCCACATGCTGCCCGACACCGCGACCGGCCTCGCGGCGATCGAGGTCGGCGCGCGCGGCCCCAACTTCGCGGTCACCGCCGCCTGCGCCACGGGCGGCGCGACCACGGGCGAGGCCGCCGAGATCATCGCGCGGGGCGACGCGGACGTGATCATCGCAGGCGGCTACGAGGCGCCGATCCAACCGATCTACTACGCCGGCTTCGCTGCGATGAAGGCGCTCGCCACGCACGAGGATCCGGCGAAGGCCGTGCGGCCGTTCGACCTCACCCGTAACGGCTTCATCATCGCGGAGGGCGCGGGAGTCTTCGTCCTCGAGGAGCTCGACCACGCCCTGGCGCGCGGCGCGCGCATCTACGCTGAGTGGCGTGGTGCGGCCACGAGCAACGACGCGTACGACATGGTCGCGGCCGCCGAGGATGGCCACGGCATTGGCCAGGCGATCCAGGACGCCCTCGCGCGCGCGGGGATGCGCCCGGACGAGGTCGACTACATCAACGCGCACGGCACCGGCACGCCGCTGAACGACCGGGTGGAGACCACCGCCATCCGCCAGCTGTTCGGCGCGCACGCGGACGCCCTCGTCGTGACCTCGACGAAGTCGATGCACGGGCACATGATGGGCGCCGCTGGCGCCGTCGAGGCAGCCGTCGCCGCCCTCTCCTGCTATCACGGCGTGATCCCACCCACGATGAACTACGAGACGCCGGACCCGGCGTGCGACCTGGACTACGCTCCGAACGCCGCACGCGTGCGTCCGGTCAGAGCCGCCATGAGCACCTCGGTCGGCCTGGGCGGGCACAACTCCGCGATCATCTTCAGCCGCTGGGAGGGCCAGTCATGAGCGAGCGCCGCGTGGTGGTCACGGGGGTCGGGATCATCTGCGCCGTCGGCGTGGGCCGGGAGGCCTCGTGGCAGGCGCTGCTCGCCGGCACGAACGGCATCAGCATGACGACCCTGGTGGAGGCGAGCGACCTCCCCTCCAAGGTCTCCGGGCAGGTGCCGGAGTTCGACCTCGGGGTGTACCTGGACCGCAAGGAAGCGCGCCGCATGGACCGCTTCACGCACCTGGCGATCATGGCGGCGGGCGAGGCGCTGGACCAGGCGCAGTTGCCGCTCGACAAGATCGCGGACACCACCGGCTGCATGATCGGCTCCGGCATCGGCGGCATCGAGACGCTGGAGCAGGAGTTCGACACGTTCTTCCACAAGGGCCCGAGCCGCGTCTCCCCGTTCCTCGTACCGATGTTCATCCCGGACATGGCTGCCGGCCAGGTCTCGATCCGCTTCGGCCTGCGCGGCCCGAACTTCAACCCCGTCTCCGCCTGCGCCTCCGGCGCGGACGCGCTGGGCACCGCCTACGAGGTGATCCGCCGCGGTGACGCGGACGCAATGGTCGCCGGCGGCGCGGAGGCGGCCGTGAACCGCATGTCGATCGCCGCCTTCGCCGCCAGCCGCGCCCTCTCCCGCAACGACGACCCGCTCACCGCGAGCCGCCCGTTCGACCTCAACCGTGACGGCTTCGTCATCGGCGAGGGCGCCGGCATCCTGGTGCTCGAGGAGCGCGAGCAGGCGATCGCGCGCGGCGCGAACATCATCTGTGAGATGGTCGGGTACGGGCAGTCCGCCGACGCGTTCCACGTCACCCAGCCGTCCGAGAACGGCGAGGGCGCGGCGCGCGCGATGAACATCGCGCTGAAGAAGGCTGGCCTCGCCGCGAGCGAGATCGACTACCTCAACGCGCACGGCACCAGCACCCCGCTCAACGACAAGTTCGAGACGCTCTCCGTGAAGGCGGTCTTCGGCGAGTCCGCGGCCACCCTCCCGATCTCCTCCAGCAAGTCGATGATCGGCCACACCCTCGGCGCGGCCGGCGGCATCGAGTCCGCCGTGACGGTGCTCTCGATCCGCGACCAGAAGGTGCACCCGACGATCCACATCGTGACGCCGGACCCGGAGTGCGACCTCGACTACGTGCCGGAGGGCGCCCGCGACCTGGCCATCCGCTACGCGATGTCGAACTCGCTCGGCTTCGGCGGCCACAACTCGTCGCTCATCTTCAAGCGCTTCGAGGGGTAACGCCGCCGGGCGCACCCTCTGCTACGCTCCGCGTCCACCGCGCTGCTCCCCGCCGTGATCGGGTGACCGTGACCGCTACGCCCTCGCTGACCGGCCGCCTGCTGCGCGGCTCCGGTGGCCGCCGCTGGCGGCTCCTCGACGCGCCGCCGCTGGACGGCTTCGCGGACGCCGGTGACGGCCTGCCGCGCCTCGTGCGCGTGCTGCTGGCGCATCGCGGCGTCCACACCACCGCCGAGGCGCGCCGCTACCTCGGCCGCCCCGGTGAACTGACCGACCCGCGCCTGATGCCCAACCTGGAGGCCGCCGTCACCCGCCTCGCGCGTGCGTGCGAGGCGGGCGAGACGGTCGCCGTCTTCGGCGACTACGACGTGGACGGCGTGACGGCGACGACCGTGCTGGTGGAGGGGCTGCGGGCGCTCGGCGCGAAGCCGATCCCCTACCTCCCCGACCGCTTCACCGAGGGGTACGGCCCGAACGTGCGTGCCGTCCGGCAACTGGCCGACCGAGGCGCCACGCTGCTCGTCACCGCCGACACCGGCACCTCCGCGGTGACCGAGGTGGCCGAGTCCAACCGCCTCGGGATGGACGTGGTGGTGATCGACCACCACACGATCCCGGAGGTGCTGCCGGAGGCGCTGGCGATCGTGAACCCGCGCCTGAACGACCTCGCGTACGGCTCAGAGCCGGCGGCGGTGGGCGTGGCGTACAAGGTCATCCACGACCTGCACGACCGGCTGGGCCGCGGGTACGACCCCACCGAGCACCGCGCGCTCGTCGCGCTGGGCAACGTCTGCGACCTCGCGCCGATGCTCTTCGAGAACCGCGACCTCGTCCGCCTCGGGCTGGAGGCGCTGAAGACGACGAAGCGCCCGGGCCTGCTCGCGCTGTTCGAGGCCGCGGGCGTGAACCAGCAGCACGTGAGCGCGGAGACGATCGGCTGGGTGATCGGCCCGCGCCTCAACGCCGCCGGCCGCATGGAGCACGCACGCATCGCGCTCGACCTGCTGCTCGCCCCCACGCTCGACGAAGCGCGCGAGATCGCCCGCCACCTCGAGGCGCTGAACGACGCCCGCCGCGAGGCGACGCAGGCGGCGATCGAGACGGCGCGGAACGCGCTCTCGGAGGCGGAGCGCGCCGGACCGCTGCTCGTGGTGGCGAGCGAGGCGATCTCCTCGGGCGTCGTCGGGCTGTGCGCGGCTCGCCTCGTGGAGGAGTTCAGCCGCCCGGCGATCGTGATGGAGGTGCGCGACGGCGAGTTGCGCGCCTCCTGCCGCACGGTGGAGTCGTTCGACATCACCGCGCTGCTGCAGCGCAACGCGGACCTGTTCCTGCGCTACGGGGGCCACCGCGCCGCCGCCGGCTTCTCCGCGGAGGCGTCACGCCTGCCCGAACTGCGCGCCCGCCTGATCGAGGACGCCGGCCGTCACCTGGACCTCGCGGACCTCGCGCCGACGCTCGTCGTCGACACGGAGCTGCCGCTGTCCGAGGTGAACCGACGCATGGTGCAGTGGCTCGGGCTGATCGGCCCGCACGGCGCCGGCAACCCCGCCCCCCTCTTCCTCGCGCGGGACGTGCAGGTGACGTCCGCCCGCGCGGTCGGTGCGGACGGGTCGCACCTGCAGTTCACGGTGAAGGACGGCGCCGTGTCGTGGCGGGCGATCTCGTTCGGCAACGCCGAGTACGCCGTCCCCGCGGGTGGCCGTGCCGACATCGTCTACACGTTCAAGCGCGACGACTTCCGGGGCGATGGCGGGCTGCAACTGGAGGTCGCTGACCTGCGGCCGGCGACGAAGGACTGAGCACCCAGGGGCGGGCTACTGCTCGGCGCCCTCGCGCGTGTAGTCGGGGCGCATCCAGAGCGTGTCGTACTGGTGTCCGCGGATGATGCGCCGCAGTTCGCGGCGCTCACGCTGGCAGAGCGCCTCCAGGCACGCCTGCGCCTCCTCGATGTTGTCGAGGCGCGCGAGCAGCGGCTCCCACACGCCGAGCGACACGAGCGAGGCGACGCGGCAGTCCCACGGGATCAACGTGATGCTCGTCGGCCTCGGGAGTTGTGGACGGAGCCGGCGGATCGAGCGCAGGCGCTCGCCGGAGTCCTTCGCCATGGGGACCACGCGGATGAAGGTGCCGACCTGGTCGTTGTGGCGCGTGTCGACGACGAGGGTGCGACCGAGGACGGTGAAGTAGAAGCAGACGACTTCCGCCTCGACGACGTTCTGACGGACCGCTTCGAGGTCGAGTTCCAGGCCGCCGTCGATCATCCCGCCACCCTTCGGATCGAGTGTGCCAGAACTGCGCTACTGAGTCACGAGGCGGAGGAAGCGGTGACGCCCCACGCGGACCTCGTCGCCCGGGCCTACGGCACGCGCGGGGTCATCGACCCGCTCGCCGTTCACCTGCACACCGCCCTGCTGCACCAGCCGACGCACCTCGCCCTTGCTGGCGGCGAGCCCGGCCTCCACGAGCACATCGACGAGGGCAGCGGGGCCGGCCAGGGCGTGCTCCGGCATCTCATCCGGCGTCTCGCGGCGCTGGAACGTGGACTCGAAGTACTCGCGCGCGGCTGCGCCCTCGGACGCCCCGTGGAAGATGCCGACGATCGTCTCCGCCAGGCGCTTCTTCGCGTCCATCGGGCGGAGCGTGCCGCCCTCCAGCGCCGTGCGGATCGCATCCACCTCGGACGGATGGAGCGGGGTGATGAGGGTGAAGTACGGGATGATGGCGTCGTCCGGGATCGACATCGCCTTGCCGAACATGTCGTTCGGTGGCTCGGTGATGCCGATGTAGTTGCCGAGCGACTTCGACATCTTCTCGTGGCCATCCGTGCCCACGAGGATGGGAAGCGTGATGCAGACCTGCGGCCGGTGGCCGTTCGCCTCCTGCAACTGGCGTCCGGCCATCAGGTTGAAGGTCTGGTCGGTGCCGCCGATCTGGACGTCCGTGTCCATGTGGTCGGCGTCGTACGCCTGCATCATGGCGTAGAGGAACTCGCTGACGTGGATCGGGTCGCCGGTCTCGTACCGCTTCGCGAAGTTGTCGCGGCGGAGGAACTGCGCCACCGTGAACTGCGCCGTCATCCGGATCACGTCCGAGAACGTGAGTCTCGAGAGCCAGTCGCCGTTGAAGGCGATCTTCGTGCGCTCCGCATCGAGGACGGCGAACGCCTGCTCCGTGTAGGTCTTCGCGTTCTCCGCGATCTCCTCCGGCGTGAGCATCGGGCGGGTCTTGTCCTTGCCCGTGGGGTCGCCGATCAGCGCCGTGAACGACCCCACGAGGAACGTGACGTCATGCCCCAGGTCCTGGAACTGCCGCATCTTCCGCATCGGCACGGTGTGGCCCAGGTGCAGGTCCACCTTCGTCGGGTCGAAGCCGCAGTAGACGCGCAGCGGGCGGTCCTCCTCCAGCCGTGCGCGGAGTTCGCGCTCCATGGTGGTGCGCGTCGCGGGGTCGCCGAACTCCGTGCCGCCCATCAGGACGCGCATCTGCTCGTCCACCGGGGCCATGCGGCGCGTGCGTCCCTCGCTCATGAGGCGAACCACGCCCGCGTCGACGCGACGTCCTGCCGGATCTGCGCGACGAGCGCCTCGAACCCCTCGAACTTGCGCTCCGGACGGAGCATCGAGAGCAGTTCGATCGTCACCACCTGGCCGTACACGTCACCCTCGAAGTCCAGCAAGTGCGTCTCCACGCGGCGCTCGGTGCCGTCGTTGAACGTGGGCCGCGTCCCGATGTTGGTGACGGCGTCCAGCACGCGCCCGCCCACGTGGGCGCGGGTCACATAGACGCCGTTCGGCGGCAGCGCGCGGTCGGCGCTCACGCCGATGTTCAGCGTGGGGAAGCCGATCGTCCGGCCGCGCTCGTCGCCATGCACCACCGGCCCGCGCACCGAATACGGCCGCCCGAGGAACGCCGCGACGTCCTCCATGCGTCCCTCCGCGAGCGCGTTGCGGATGCGCGTGGAGGAGATGCGCTCGCGCCCGTCCGCGTCCGGCATCAACGGCACCGCGACCACCTCGAACCCCTGCTCGCGGCCGATCTCGGTCAGGACCGGCACGGTGCCGGCCCCGCCGCGGCCGAGGCGGAAGTCCTCGCCCACGACGAGCAGGCGCATCCGCGCCTCCTCCACGAGCAGGCGGGTGAAGTCCTCCGCCGAGACCTGCTGGAGTTCGGAGGTGAACTGGAGGACGGCGACGAACTCCGCCCCCACGTCCTTCAGCAGTTCGACACGGCGCTCGAGCGATTCGAGGTAGACGAGCGGCACGTCCGGCCGCAGCACGGTCAGCGGGTGCGGGTGGAAGGTGACGACGCCGCCGGTGAGGCTGCGCGCGCGCGCCTCTTCCAGCATGCGCGTGACGAGCAGGCGGTGGCCGCCGTGTACGCCATCGAACACGCCGATCGAGAGGGCGTGATCGCCGGGCGTCGCCACGCGGCGCAGCTCGTCACGGACGAGGAGCACGGTGCCTGCCTTCCGTCCCGGCGGGCCGAGCCGTCCCGGCGGATGTCCCGTCGCATGCTACCCGGACGCCTGCCGCCTGCCTACACACCGGTGAAGTCCTCTTCCACCTGCGCGAACAGCGGCGGAGTGGCGCCCTCCAGCCGCACCAGTTCGATATCGCCGAACGACTCCGACTGCCGCGCGGCCAGGTAGCGCTGCTTGATCAGTTCCAGCACCGCCATGAAGTCCACGATCACCATCGTGCGGGAGGTCGCCGCCTCGATCAGGCGGCGGAAGGAGGTGACCTTCGTCGCCTCCAGCGTCTCCACCAGCGACCGCATCCGGTCGCGCAGCCGCACCGGCTCGCGCCGGATCTCCGGCGCCGCCGGCTCTTCCTCCGGCATCCGCTCGAGGACGTCACGGATCAGGTCGACCAGCGAAGAGAGCGTGACGGCGGCGAGACCGGTCGGCAGGGGCACCTCCGGCGGCGGGACTTCGCGGCGGTAGGTGCCGTGGCCGACCTCGCGCTCGCGGAGGAACTCCGCCGCCTGCTTGAAGCGGCGGTACTCCTTCAGCGCCTCGATCAGCGCGCGGATGTCGTCCTCCGGCTCCGCGTCGTCCTCGACCGGCTGCTCCTCCTTCGGCAGGAGGGCGCGTGACTTCAGCAGCAGCAGCCGCGCGCCGATGCCGATGAACTCGGCGAGCATCCCGAGGTCGATGTGCTCGCGGCTGCGGAGGTGGCGGAGGTACTGCTCCGTTACCTGGAGCAGCGACACCTCCGTGATGTCGAGCTTGCTGTCCTCGATCAGGTGCAGGAGCAGGTCGAGCGGCCCCTGGAAGACGGGGAGGACGACCTCGATCTTGGGCTCGGCCGCCGGGGCCTCGGGCTCACCGGCCGCCGCCTGCGGCTCCCCATCGGGAGCCGCAGGGGCGTCGAGGTCGTGTTCCGCCGTCACCGGTGGTGAGGGCTACGCGCGGACGGCGACGGTCGCCGGCGGCTCGGCGAACGGCCGGCCGAGGGCGCTCGCCAGCGCGCGGCACTCGTTCGCGAGCTCCGCGAAGTTCGCCGGGGTGAGCGACTGCGCGCCGTCCGAGAGCGCGTGGTCCGGGTTCGGGTGGACCTCGATCTCCAGCCCATCCGCGCCCGCCGCGATGGAGGCGAGCGACATGGGCTTCACGAGATACCACTTACCGGTGCCGTGCGACGGGTCGGCGATCACCGGGAGGTGAGAGAGCCGGCGCAGCAGCGCCACGGCGTTCAGGTCCAGCGTGTTCCGCGTGGCGGGCTCGAACGTGCGGATGCCGCGCTCGCACAGCATCACGTTCGGGTTGCCCTCCGACAGGATGTACTCGGAGGCGAGCAGCCACTCCTCGATCGTCCCGGCCATGCCGCGCTTCAGGAGGACCGGCTTGCCGGTCTTCCCCGCCTCGCCCAGGAGGACGAAGTTCTGCATGTTGCGCGCGCCGATCTGCAGGATGTCGGAGTACTGCGCCACCGCGTCCACGTCGCGCACCGACAGCAGTTCGGTGATGACCGGCATCCCGAACTCGTCGCCTGCCTGGCGGAGCAGTTTCAGGCCCGGCACGCCGAGGCCCTGGAAGGAGTACGGGGAGGAGCGCGGCTTGAACGCGCCGCCGCGCAGGATGTGCGCGCCGGCCGCCTTCACGCCGGAGGCGGAGGCCCACAGCTGCTCCTCGGTCTCGATGGCGCACGGGCCGGCCATGAAGACGGGGTGGCCGCCGCCGATCTTCACGCCGTGGTTCAGTTCGATCACGGTGTCGTTCGGGTGCACCTCGCGGCCGGAGAGCTTGTACGGCTTGGAGACGCGGATCACCTCGTCCACGCCCGGCATCATCGAGATCTCGTCGCGGTGGTCCTGCAGGACCTGGCCCAGGCCGGCGATGACGGTGCGGGTGACGCCAAACACCGGCTGGCCCTTCAGGCCGAACTCCGCGAGGCGGGTCATGACCGCCTCCTGTTGCTCCGGGGTGTGGTCGGGCTTCATGACAACAATCACGGGGGCTACTCCTCGTCGTCCACCAGGTCGCGACGCAGGGCGCGCGCGCCGTGGAGGTAGATGTGCTTGATCTCCGCCAGCGGGCGGTCGGTGTTCACGTGCATCAGGATGCGCAGGCACTTGGCGAGCGAACCGGGGACGTTCATCTCGTGGACGCACTCCAGCGCCACATGGGTGAAGCCCTGCTCGCGCGCCGCCACGGCCGGGAACTCGGCGTTCAGGTCCGGGGTGGTGCTGAACAGGATGCTGGCGACCAGGTCGCGGTCGACCTCGTTCGCCTCCAGGATGCGGGTCAGCAACTCGTGCGTCGCCGCCAGGATCTCCTCGCGCGTGTTGGAGGCCACGGTGGTGGCGCCACGGATGCCGCGGACCAGCATGCTGAGGATCTCCGTTCGCTCGTCAGACCGTTCCAGACCGCCTGCAGCGCCCCATACGGTCGCCGCGACGTGTGATGCGCGGGTTACGAGCCAAACGAACCGGTCGTCGCCCGGACGGGGACGGCAGCGTTCGCCTGGCTCCACGTATACGTGGAACCTCCGAGGACGTACTCCTCAGAGCGGCGGCTACCGATGTCCAGGGTCACGACCGGTGATCTCCTCCAGGTACGCCCGGACTCGTGCCGGGCGGTCCTTCCTCGGCGTCTCCGCCACCAGCGTGACGAAGGCGCTCCCCACCACTGCGCCATCGGCCAGGGCGCCCACGGCCTGCACGTGTTCGCGGGCGGAGATGCCGAAGCCCACGGCCAGCGGCAGGTCCGTCCGGGCTCGAACACGGGCGAGGAACTCCGGCAACTCCGCCGATAGCTCCCGCCGCGCCCCCGTGATCCCGACGACGCTCACGCAATAGATAAAGCCGCTCCCGTGTGCCGCGACCAGACGGATGCGCTCGTCGGTCGAGGTCGGGGCGAGCAGGTAGACCATGTGGAGCCCGGCTGCCCGGGCCGGCCGCTCGAGTTCCCCCGCTTCCTGCGGAGGGAGGTCAACGGTGATGAACCCGTCCACCCCGACCTCGGCGGCACGCCGCACGAACCTGTCCACCCCGTACGCGAACAGCGGGTTGGAGTATCCCATAATGAGTAACGGCACGCGAACGCCGCGGGCGCGCAGTTCGCGCACCGCCTCGAACACCGTCTCCGTGGTGCAGCCGTTCGCGATCGCCTGCTCGTAGGCGCGCTGGTTGACCGGGCCGTCGCCCATCGGGTCGCTGAACGGCAGCCCGAGTTCGACCGCGTCCGCGCCGCCGGCCACCGCCGCCTCGATGATTTCGACGGTGGCGTCCAGCTCCGGCCAGCCCGCCGGGATGAACGGGATGACCGCCGGTCGGCCCTCCGCGCGCGTGCGCGCGAACATCTCCGCGATGCGGTCCCCGGTGGCGGTGGTGCTCACGAGGCGGCTCCTGCGACGGTCACGGCGAACGAGACGGCGTTAAAGATCGCGTGTGCGGCGATGGGCGTCCAGATCGACCCCGACCGCCGGTACGTCCACGCGAACAGTACCCCGATCGCAAGGAACGGGATCACCACGCTCACATTGAAGTGCATGAGGGCGAACCCGGCGCCGCTGAAGGCGTAGCCCGCCCCCGTGCCGCGGAGCGTCTCGAACGCGCGGAAGAGGAAGCCGCGGAAGAACAGTTCCTCGCACAGCGGGGCGGCGACCACGATCGTCAGACCCAGCGCGACCCAGACAGCGCTCGTCCGCGCCGAGGACTCCGGCAGCGCGTTCCCCTCCGACAGCCACCCGAGGTCCGCGCCCGTGAAGTGCTGCACGAGGGCGACCCCGACGCCCCAGATGAGGATGAGCGACCACGCCCCGAGGACGCCCGTGCTGACGTGCCGCCACTGCGGCGGGGCGTCGAACCCCAGGTCGAAGCCGCTAATGCCTCGGCGCTTCGCCAGCCAGAGGACGATCACCCCCAGCCAGACCTCGAAGGCGCCGGTGGCGATGGCCCCACCGAGCGCGGCGGAACTGTCGACCGACGGGTCGCCGCCCTGCGCGATCAGCGCCGCGGCGACGGTGAAGAACCCAACGACGACGAGCAACAGCCCCACGAACACGTCGACGCGCCGCCACGGCAGCAGCGCCCAGTTCGTCGCCGGCTGAGACGGGATCATCATCGTTCGAGGCTACCAACGCGGCCGCTCCTCCGCGATCCCGGACGGCCATACGATGGAGGCGTGACGCACCGACGCTGGATCACCCACGTCATCTACGACCTGGACGGGACGCTGCTCGACACCGAGCCGCTGTACCGGCGCGTCACCACGGAGATCCTCGGGCGGTTCGGGCTGCAACTGGACCCGGCGGTGCGCGCGCAGATGATCGGCCGTCCGACCGGGGTCGCCTCGCGCATCCTGGTGGAGGCGACCGGGCTGCCGCTCACGCCGGAGCAGTTCGCCGAGGAGCGGGAGGTGCGCCTCGCCGCGCTGTTCCGCACCGCCGAGCCGACACGCGGCGCACGCGCCCTCACCGCGCACCTCCGCGCCCGCGGCGTGCCGCAGGCGATCGCCACCTCCTCCACCGTCCGCTCGCTCGGCCACAAGCGCGTGGCGCACGAGGCCTGGTTCGCGGAGTTCGAGGCGGTCGTGACCTCGGAGGACGTGCGCCACGGCAAGCCCGCACCCGACATCTTCCTGGAGGCCGCCCGCCGCATCGGCGCGCCGCCGGAGACGTGCCTGGTGTTCGAGGATGCCCCGCTCGGCGTGGAGGCGGCGCTGGCGGCGGGGATGGCCGTGATCGCGCTCCCCGAGCCGGACCACGCGGACATGGTCGGCGACGCCCACCAGGTCCTCGACCACCTCGAGGCCTTCGACCCCACCGAGTGGGGCCTCCCGGCGTTCGGTTAGAGCGTCCGCTTCGGCAGGCTGCCGCGAACGGAACACGCAGGTGCCGATGCCACCAACCCAGCACCTGGACGGTCTGGCGCGATGTGCTCGGAGTTCCAGCAGCGACGAAGGCAGCGCGTTGGCTGCCCGGCGGGGGCCCCGCCGTGATGGGGGTGCAACCCCCATCACATCTCATCCCCCTCGCCCCTGGGCGAGGGGGCAGGGGGAGTGGGTCGGGCGCGCCCGGCGCCCGCCACGGCTTCACAGGATGCCCTCGCGCGGCGTCCGCGGGGCGCGGCCGGCCTCCGCTACAGCGTCACGCCGAGGGCCGCGGCGACGGTGTTCATGTCCTTGTCGCCGCGGCCGCTCAGGTTGATGAGGACGATGTCGTCCGGGCGCAGTTCGCCCTTCATCTTCAGCACCTGCGCGATCGCGTGCGAGGACTCCAGCGCGGGGATGATGCCCTCGAGGCGTGACAGCGCCTGGAAAGCGGCCAGCGCCTCCTCGTCCGTCACCGCGCGGTACTCGGCGCGCTCGGTCACCTTCAGCCACGAGTGCTCCGGGCCCACGCCGGGGTAGTCGAGGCCGGCCGAGATGGAGTGCGCCTCCACGATCTGGCCCCACTGGTCCTGCAGCAGGTAGGAGCGCGCGCCGTGCAGCACGCCCGGCCGGCCGGCGCTCAGCGTCGCGGCGTGGCGACGGTTCAGCCCCTCGCCCGCCGCCTCCACGCCGATGAGGCGCACCGGGTCGTCGATGAACGGGTAGAACAGCCCCATCGCGTTCGAGCCACCGCCCACGCAGGCGACGGCGATCGTCGGGAGGCGGCCCTCCTTCTCGTACATCTGCTCCTTCGCCTCGCGGCCGATGACCGACTGGAAGTCGCGGACGATGAGCGGGTACGGGTGCGGCCCGACGACCGACCCGATGATGTAGTACGTGTCGCGGACGTTCGTGACCCAGTCCCGGATCGCCTCGTTCGTCGCGTCCTTCAGCGTACGGGAGCCGGACTCCACCGCACGCACCTCGGCGCCGAGCACCTTCATCTTGAAGACATTGAGCGACTGGCGCTTGATGTCCTCCGCACCCATGTAGACGACGCAGTCGAGGCCGAAGAGCGCGCACGCGGTCGCCGTGGCCACGCCGTGCTGGCCCGCGCCGGTCTCCGCGATGATCCGCCGCTTGCCCATGCGCCGCGCGAGGAGCGCCTGCGCCAGCACGGCGTTGATCTTGTGCGCGCCGGTGTGGTTCAGGTCCTCCCGCTTCAGGTAGACCTTCGCGCCGACCTCGGCGGAGACGCGCGAGACGAGCGTCAGCGGCGACGGACGGCCGACGTAGTCGCGCCAGAGCGCCTCGAGTTCGGCGATGAAGGCGGGGTCGGCCTTCGCGCGCTCATACTCGGCCGCCAGTTCGGTGAGCGCCGGCATCAGCGTCTCGGGGACGTACTGCCCGCCGAACTCGCCGAAGTGGCCCAGGGCGTCCGGGATCGCGGTGGTCATCGGGCAGCCCCTTTGAGGCGAGCGTCCGCGTCGCGGGCCGCCTGGATGAATGCGCGCACTTTCGCGTGGTCCTTCACGCCGTCCGTCTCCGTGCCGCTGATCACGTCCACGGCCCACGGGCGCACGGTCGCGATCGCCTCGGCCACGTTCTCCGGCGTCAGCCCACCCGCGAGCATCACCGGCACGCGCGAGGCGACCGCCCGCGCCACCTCCCAGTCGAAGGTGACACCGGTGCCGCCCCGGTACGGCCCATGCGCGGAATCGAGCATCAGCGCGATCGCGAAGCCGGGCTGGACGAACTGCATCGGGTCGGAGGGCGAGTCGACGGGCGAGACGTGCACCACCTGGATCACCTGCCGATTCACCCGCAGGCAGTCCTCCCACGACTCGTCGCCGGACAGCTGCACGAGGTCCACGCCCACCTCTTCGGCGATCGCGTTGACCTCCTCGATCGGCTGGTCGGCGAAGCCGCCGACGACGAGCGGGCGCTTCACCGCAAGGTAGGCGTCCAGCACGCGCGCGCCGTGCTGGAACCACGGCCCGATCTCCTCGCGCGCGCGGGGCTGGGCGGGCGGCGGGAACTCGATCTCGTTCGCCGAGAGCGGCCCGCCGAGCGCGCGCACCATCGCCTGCGCCTCTTCGACCTCCACGCGCCGCTTGGAGTTCGCGAAGATGATCCCGACGAAGTCCGCGCCGGCCTCCGCCGCGGCGATCACGTCCTCGGGCGTGCGGTTGCCGCAGATCTTCACGTACGTCACGAGGCGGCCACCTCGCCGCTGAGCATGAACGAGCGCGCGGTCTCCACCACGGTGCCGCTGCGCACGAGCGCTTCGCCGACCAGCAGCGCGTGCGCGCCGGCGTCCGCCATGCGTCGCGCATCCTCCGGCGAGCGGATCGCGGACTCCGCGACGAGCGTCACGCCGGCCGGAGCGAGCGCCGCGAGGCGCTCGAACGTGCCGAGGTCCTCCTCGAAGGTGCGGAGGTCGCGGTTGTTCACGCCGATCACCGTCGCTCCGGCAGCGACCGCTGCCTCCAGCTCCTCGGCGTCGTGCACCTCCACCAGCGCGGTCATGCCGAGGTCGCGCGTCTGCACGAGGAGGTCACGGAGCGCGTGCGGCTCCAGCATCATCACGATGAGCAGGAGGGCGTCCGCGCCGAACGCGCGCGCCTCCAGCACCTGGTACGGGTCGAAGATGAACTCCTTGCGGAGCAGCGCCGGCCGGTCGGCATCCCCGGCGAACGCCGCCGCCACCGCGCCGAGGTCGTCGATGCTCCCGCGGAAGTGGTCGGGCTCGGTCAGGATCGAGATCGCGGCCGCACCCGCCTCCGCGTAGGCACGCGCCTGCGCGACCGCATCGAGGTCGGCGTCGAACAGCCCCTTGCTCGGGGAGGCGCGCTTGATCTCGGCGATCAGGCGCAGGCGCGCGCCGGCCGGCGTGGCGCGTCGCCCCTCGCGGAGCCGCGCAACGAAGTCCAGCGGCGCGGGACGGGCGGCGATCAGCGCGCGCAGCGCCGCCTCGTCGCGGGCGGCGCGGTCCTCCTCCAGCCGCACGCGCCGGTCGGCGACGATGCGGTCCAGGATGGTGCCGGTGCGACGTGCTGAGAATGCCATCGCGTCGCTACTTCCCCGCCGCGCGTCGAGTGGCCTCGACGAACGCGGCGAGTTTCGCGGCGGCATCGCCCTCGTCGATCGCGCGGACCGCCATCTCCACGCCCTGCCGCAGCGAGGCGGCGAGACCGGTGACGTACAGCCCCGCGCCCGCCTGCGCGACGACCAGGTCTCTCAGCGGCAGCGGCCCGTTGCCGGTGAGGACGGAGCGCGTGAGCGCCGCGTTCTGCCCCGGGTCGCCGCCAGTCAACGCCTCCGCCGGGTGCACGCTGACGCCGAGGTCGAACGGGGTGATCGTCCGCTCGGTGACGGTGCTGCCGCGCACCTCGAACACCGTGGTCGGGCCAGTGACGGTGATGTCGTCCAGCCCGTCCTCGCCGCTCACGACCAGCGCGTGGCGCATGCCGAGGCGCGCGAGCACCTGCGACAGCGTGCCGGCGAGCGCGGCGTTCGGCGCGCCCATGACGTGGCAGGAGGCGCCGGCCGGGTTGGTGAGCGGCCCGAGGATGTTGAAGACGGTGCGGATGCCGATCTCGCGGCGCAGCGGCCCGGCGAACTTCATCGCCGGGTGGAACGTCTGCGCGAACATGAAGCCGATCCCGGTCTTGTTGATCACCTCGGCGACCTGTGTGGGGCCGAGCGTGACCACCGCGCCGAGCGCCTCCAGCAGGTCGGCGGAGCCGGACTGCGAGGTCATCGCGCGGTTGCCGTGCTTCGCGACCTTCGCGCCAGCGCCCGCCGCCACGAACGCGGCCGCCGTGGAGGCGTTGAACACCTTCTTGCTGGAGCCGCCGGTGCCGCAGGTGTCGAGCAGCGGTTTCGCCGCCACCTCCACCTTCAGCGACGCCTCCCGCATCGCCAGCGCCATGCCGGTCAGTTCGTCGACCGTCTCGCCCTTCAGGCGCAGCGCCGTCACGAACGCGCCGAACTGGGCCGCCGTCGCGCGCTCGCCCTCGGCGGCGTCGAGGCCGGCACGCATGATTTCGCGCATCGCGTCGCGCGCTTCCTGCTCGGTGAGGTCGCGCCCCTCGTCGACGAGCGCGGCGATCGCTTCGCGGATCACGAGGCGGCTCCCACGGGCTGGCCCGCGTGCGTCTCACGCATCTGGAGGAAGTTGCGGAGCATGGCGTGGCCGTGCTCGGTCATGATCGACTCCGGGTGGAACTGCACGCCCTCGATCGCGAACTCGCGGTGGCGGACGCCCATGATCACGCCGCTCTCGGAACGGGCGCTGACCTCCAGCACCGCGGGCATCGTGTCCGGGCGGATCGCGAGCGAATGGTACCGGATCGCCTCGAAGGGGCTGGGGACGCCGGCGAAGACGCCGCGGCCGTCGTGGGTGATCTGGCTGGTCTTGCCGTGCATGATCTCGCCGGCGTACTCCACCACACCGCCGTACGCCTCGCCGATGCACTGGTGGCCCAGGCAGACGCCCAGCAGCGGCTTCTTCCCCTCGAACGCCTTGATGAGGTCGACCGAGATGCCCGCCTCCTTCGGCGAGCAGGGGCCCGGGGAGATGACCACGTGGTCCGGGTTCATCGCCAGGCAGTCCTCGACGGAGATCTGGTCGTTGCGGAACACCTCCACCCCCGCGCCCAGTTCCATCAGGTACTGGTAGAGGTTGTAGGTGAACGAGTCGTAGTTATCGATGAGCAGCAGCATCGTGCGTCTCCTGCGTTACTGGTCGTCGAGCGCGGCGCGGATCGTGGCCGTCTGCCACATCCGGCGCAGTTGCTCGGTGTGCTCGCGGTCGTGTGACGCCACCTTCGCCACGCGGCTGCCCACCTGGGCCACCCCGCGTTCCGGGTGGTTGATCCACGCGCTCAGGCTGTCGCCGTCCATCCAGCGCAGCCACCCCTCCGTCGCCTGGCGCACCGAGGCGAGCCGCGCGAGGTGCGCGTCCTCCGTCTGCGCCGGGTAGATCCGGTGCAGGTCGCTCCACTGCGCCTCGTTGAACGGCGTCCAGACGCGCCCCGCCTCATCCAGGCAGCGGCGCGTCTCCGCGAGGTAATACGCCTCCACGTCCGCGGCATGCGCGATGACGTCCAGCGGCGACCAGCCGCCCTCCTCCATCACCTCGCCACGCTGCTCGCGCGGCACCGCCTCGTACGCCGCGAGCAGCGCCTCACGCGCCGACGCGAGTTCCGGGGTCAGCGAGACGGCGTCGTAGGTCACCGCAGCCGGCATCTCGCTGTCGTCGTCGAACGCGGTCGTCAGGAACTCGCGGACCTCGGGTAGCAGCTCCAGGCCGCCGGGATCGGAGGGCAGGAGCCAGACCGCGTCGTCGAATATCTGGCGGGAGAAGCGCGGCTCCCCCTGCCAGTCGACACAGGTGAAGACGTTGCCGATGAAGCGTTCGCCCCCGGCGCCTCCGAGGTACATGGTGTCGAGGAACTGGTACGGCCCAGGCTGCACGTTGAGCATCTCGCGGAGCAGCCGCTCCAGCGCGTCCTCCGCCGTCTCCGCGTCCGCCACGCCAATGAGCGGCATCGACCATCGCCCCGCGAACGGGCCGGAAGGGTGCCGCACCATCAGCAGTTTGCCGTCGTCGCGCACGAGGACGGCGATCGAGGCGAGTTGAGCGCCGCGCATCGCTAGTACCCCAGGCTTCCGGCGGGCGCGCCGCCCTCGCCACGCTCGGCGTCGTCGAGGGCGGCGAGCAGGGCCCGGGCCTTCTGCCAGCACTCCTCGTACTCCTTCTGCGGGTCGGAGTCGTACACGATGCCGGCGCCAGCCTGGACGTGGGCCATGCCGTCCTTCATGACCAGCGTGCGGATCGTGATGCAGGTCTCGATGTTCCCGGACAGGTCAAAGAACCCCACCCCGCCCGAGTAGGGACCGCGCTGGTCAGACTCCAGTTCGGAGATGATCTCCATCGCGCGGATCTTCGGGGCCCCCGAGACGGTGCCCGCCGGGTAGGCGGCGCGGAGCGCGTCGTACGCACTCATGTCCTTCCGGAGGCGGCCGGTGACGTGGCTGACCAGGTGCATGACGTGGGAGTAGAACTCCAGGTCCAGTTTCTGGTTCACCGAGACGCTGCCCGGCTCCGACACCCGGCCAACGTCGTTCCGGCCGAGGTCAAGGAGCATCACGTGTTCCGCGATCTCCTTCGGGTCGTGCCGCAGTTCCTCGGCCAGCCGCTCGTCGTCCAGCGGCGTCTCGCCGCGGCGGCGCGTGCCGGCGATCGGGTGCACCTCCACGGTGCCCTCCTCGATGTTCACGAGGAGTTCAGGCGAGGAGCCGACGAGGTAGGTGTCCTGGAAGCGCAGGAAGAACAGGTAGGGCGAGGGGTTGATCGCGCGCAGGCTGCGGTACACCTCGAACGGGTGCGCGCCGGTGCGGCGCGACAGCCGCTGCGACAGCACCACCTGGATGATGTCGCCCGCGGTGATGTACTCCTTGGCGCGCTTCACCGCGTCCAGGAAGTCCTGGTGCTCCCAGTTCGATTTCACCTCGTCGCCGCGCACGCCGGAGAACGGGACGTACGGCAGCGCGCCGAGGGGTGCCGAGAGCCGCTCGACGAGGTCGTCGATCTTGCGCTCGGCAGCCCGGTAGGAGGCGTCGATGTCGCCATCGAGGCGGACGTGGGCGACGGCCTTGATGCTGTGCTTCAGGTGGTCGAACACGAGCAGCGTGTCCGTGAACATCAGCCACGACTCCGGCACGCCCAGCACGTCGCGCCCGGTCACCGGCACGCGCGGCTCGAAGTGCGTCACCACCTCGTAGCCGAGGTAGCCGACGGCGCCGCCGTGGAAGCGCGGCAGACCCGGCACCTGCACGGAGTGGAAGCGCGCCAGTTCCTCCTGCACCACGTCCAGCGGGTCGCCGTCCGCGTGCTTGGTCTGGTGCACCCGGTACGGCTCGGTGCCGATGAAGGAGTACCGCCCCTGGCGCTCGCCGCCCTCGACGGACTCGAGGAGGAACGAGTAGGGGCCGCGCGCCACCTTCAGGTAGGCGGAGACGGGCGTCTCGAGGTCGGCACGCACCTCGCGGTAGATGGGGACGATGTTGCCGCGTCCGGCCATGCGGCGGACATCGGAGAGGGACGGGGTGTAGGTCATGTCAGGCTCCGGGAAGCGTGCGAGAGGCAGGGCGGTCGGCGTCGTTGCGCCACCACCATGACCACCGTCCGAGGTGCGCCAGCGCGCCCGGACCGCGGTGCATGTTCATCCTTCGCTCCCTCGTCAGCATCCTGCGTCAGCCCACAAAAAAACCACCACCCCGTATCAAGTGGGGCGATGGTCCTCGCGGTGCCACCCACCATTCCTCCACCCGCGGGCGGAGGCTCAGCCAGCGACGGCCCCGGCCACCCTCGGACGTCCCGAGGGCAGGGGCGATCGCCTGGGCATGGATAACGGCGCCCACACCGCCGGCGCCTACCTCCCCCGCCGAGGCGAGGGCATGGGGCCGGGACTCCCGGGTCCATTCGGCCGCTGCTGCGGACACCGGGCTCTCACCTGGCCCCGGCTCTCTGAGTCCCGCTGGCGGCGTACTACTCCCGATCGACGTCACTCTGTACGCGATTGGTCAGACGCTCACGTTACGTCTCCCCGGATCGCGCTGTCAACGAGCGCGGTCAAACGGTGAGGGGCGTCCGGTCGGGACGTGCCTGCTCGGCCTCCAGCATCGCGACGAGCGCGGCGACCGTGGCGTCCAGGTCGCCCTCCACGTTCACGAGGGGGCGGCAGAAGGTGCGGGCGCGCTCGATCTCGGCGGCGGCGATCGCCAGGCGGCGCTCCACCTCGGAGGCGGACTCGGTCCCACGCTCCTCCAGGTGGAGGCGCAAGGCATCCAGGCTGGAGGGCTCGAGGGAGACGAAGAGCGCGTCCGGCAGCAACTCGTGCAGCGACTCCGCCCCCTGCACATCCACGCGGATCACCACGTGGTTCCCGGTCGCCAGCGCCGCCCGGACCGAGGTGCGCGGGACGCCGTACAGGTTCCCGTACACCTCCGCGTGCTCCAGCAACTCGCCGGTGGCGACATTGTGGAGGAACCCCTCTCGGGTGACGAAGAGGTGGTGAACGCCCTCGATCTCGCCGGGACGTGGGGCGCGTGTCGTCATGGTCGCGGGCCGCTCCAGCGGCACGCCCAGGTCGCGCGCACGGTTCACCACGGCGTCCTTGCCGACGCCAGACGGCCCAGTGAGCACCACGACGAGCGGGGCGGCGACGGCCGGGCGAGGTGGCGCGGCGTCCGGCAAGGTTAGGACGCCGCCCCCGCGCGCTCCGCGCGCAGCGAGGCCACGCGGCCCGCGAACGTCTCCGGCGTGATGGCGATGAGCGTCACCCAGTCCTCGTTCATCACGATCACCGCCTTCGTGCGGCGACCGCTCGTCAGGTCGATCGCGCGGTGTGATTCCTTCGCGCGCTGGATCATGCGCTTGATCGGCGCGGAAGCGGGAGAGGCCACCGCCAGCACCCGGTCGAGCGTCAGGTAGTTATCGAACCCCACGTGGATCAGGTCGGCTGCCATGGCTGCCGCCTCCTTCCGTGATGGCCGGCACCGGAAACCCGGCGACGGAGTGCTCCCGGAGGATACGACACCCGCGCGGGCGTCCGCCCGGCGTCAGGCGTTTCGGCGCGCCCGATCCATCGCGTCCCGCTGGGCGATCCGCCCCTCCGCCTCGCGCGTGAGCGACTCCAACTTGTCGGTGACCCACGACCCGGCGAGGAAGTCGCCGAAGCCGACGCCGTCCACCGAGGACATCGCGTCGCCGCCCTTCTCCACGCGGCCCACGTTGCCGGCGCGGAACCCGGTGTACTCCCACTCGGTCGCCGCGATCAGCCGGTAGAGGTCCTCCTCCGCCGCCTCGTCCGCGACGCGCCGGCGCAGTTCCTGCAGGGCACCCACGTACCGGTCCAGCCAGTGGACGATGTGCTGGCGGTTAGTCGCCGCGATGTCGAACGCCATCGCCGGGTTGGTCCCCGACAGGCGCGTCATGTCGCGGAACCCGCCCGCCGCCATCAGCGACAACTCCGGCCACGCCTCGGAGGCGCGCTCCAGCGAGAAGAGCGCGATCGCCGCCATCAGCGGCATGTGCGAGACGGCCGCGGCGTAGGCGTCATGCTCGTCCGCGTCCATGAACATCAGCTGCGCCCCGGCGGCATCCACGAGGTTCGTGACGGTCGCCACGGCATGCTCGGAGGCGGTGGGCGGCGGCACGACGATCCAGCGGGCGCCCTCGAACAGCGCGGGGTCGGCGGCCTTCGGCCCGGTCTCGGTCTTCCCGGCCATGGGGTGGCCGCCGACGAAGCCCGGGTGGCCGGGGAAGATCTCGGCGGCCCACTCCATCACGGCGCGCTTCGTGGAACCGACATCCGTGATCACGGCCTCCGGGCCAACCGCGTCCGCGATCTCCTGCATAAGCGCGCGGATCGAGAGGACCGGCGCGGAGAGGATCACCACGTCCGCCCCGGCCACGGTCTCCGCGGGGGTGTGGTGCTGGCGCTGGATCGCGCCACGACGCACCGCCGCGCTCGCGATGTCCGCGGCGCGGTCGTAGCCCACCACCTCCACGTCCGGCAGCCGCTCCCGCAGGCGCAGACCGATGGAGGAACCGATGAGGCCGGTGCCCAGGATCGCCACTCGTGTCATGTTCGCCCCTCCGCCGCTGGTGGAACCCTGATCGTACACGCCAGCCCGGTGCTACACGCGGTCGTCCGCCTCGATGAACCGCGCGATCTCGTCGTCGCCGGGCGGAGGCGTCCCGGTGTGCCCTCGCACGATTTCGACCACCCGCGGATCGCTCCCCGCCGCCTCCAGCAGCGCCGCACCCAGGGCGCCGTGGTGCCGCAGCCGCCAGAGCGCCCCCCGCCACCCTGCGCCTTCCCGCTCCACACGCCGCGAGAGGCCGGGCGCGGCCGCGTTGAGGATCACGAAGGCCACGCGGTGCCACGTCGCCAGGCGCCCCTTGCCGGTGTCGTGCACCAGCGCCGCGACCAGGGCGGCCTCGCTGGCGCCCTCGGACTGAAGCAGGCGGTAGAGGTCCATCGAATGGCGGCGGTCGCGCGGCTCCGCGTGCAGGAACAGGCGGAACTCCTCCGCGCTCAGCCGCCCGCGCGCCTCGGCGACCTCGGCGGCCGAGAGGTGCGGGCGCAGGCCGTGGACGAACTGGGAGGCGCGGTAGCGCGCCCGCGCGAGGGGCGTGCGGGCGCGTGGCGCGGGCATCTCAGGCGAAGACCACCCCGCCCGCGTCGCCCGCGAAGAGACGCAGGAGCAACCCGATGACGGGGCCGGTGAACGTGAGCAGGGAGAAGGCGCCGTTGGTGATGAACGGGGCGAACACCACCAGCATCAGGATGCCCATCCCCCACGGCTCGAGCCGCGCGTACTCCCGCGCGAGCGAGGGCGGCAACAGGCCGCCGAGCACCCTGGACCCGTCCAGCGGCGGGATCGGGAGCATGTTGAACACGGCCAGGAACACGTTCAGCAGCATGACCGTGCCCAGGAACAGCCCCGCCATGTCCGCCGGCGACGCCGTCCAGAGTTCCGCCCACAGCCGCGCGCTGCCGGTGCTCACGAACGGGTGGTAGAACGGCACCAGCCCGAGCTTGATCGGCAGGCCCGCCAGCCCGGCGACCACGAGGTTGGAGAGCGGCCCCGCGAACGCGATGAACGTCATCGCCTGGCGCGGATTCGCCGTGTAGGCCGGGTTCACCGGCACCGGCTTCGCCCAGCCGAACCCGGCAAAGAAGATCAGCGTGGTGCCGATCGGGTCGTAGTGTGCCTTCGGGTTCAGCGTGAGCCGCCCCAGCAACCTCGGCGTGCGGTCGCCCAGGCGGTCCGCCACGAAGGCGTGACAGAACTCGTGGAAGATCAGCCCCACGAGCATGGACACCGCGAACGCACCGACGAGGATCACGAACGCCATGGGGGCGTCGCCGAGAAGCGAGAGGTAACGGAGGATCATGCTTCGAGCATACCGTCCGCCCTTCGTTGACGCGTCCGATGGGCGCTGCCTAACCTGATCCGGCAACGTCAACGCCGACCCCGGCGCCTGAACGAAAGGCGATGGGGCGCGCGCGAAGACATCCGGACCTGGCGGGGGCCGGGGTCGTGCTGCTCCGGCAGCAGTGCGCGTCCGACCGATGTCCGACACCACCCGCCGCCCACGGCCCCTGAACCGCGCCCTGCCGGCGATCGCCGGCCTCCTCGCCGTCGGCTCGCTCGCCCTCGGCGTGTGGGGGGTACGCGCGCTCACCGGTGGCGAGGACGCCCCGACACCAGCCGCCACCACCGCCGAGGCGCTCCTCGTGTTCGCGGAGTTTGGCCCGGACGCGGACCGCCTCTACCTCGCCTCGCCCGCCACGCCCGAACAGCGCACGCTCGTCGCGACCATCGAGCATGCGACCGGCTGGGGCATCAACCCCGCGCACGGCACCGCCGGCCACCTTGTCGCCTACACCGTCCTGCCGCCCGGCGTCCCCGCCGAGCGCGACACGCCGGCCGAACTGTGGGTGCTCGACCTCGCCACCGGCGAAGGCACTCGCCTCGCACAGGATGCCGACCTGCTCGTCGCCCCGCTGTTCGAAGAGGACGGGCGCGTCCTCCTCTACCGCCGCAGTACCGGGACGCTGCAGGAACTCGTGCGCGTGGTGATCGAGGAGCGGACGCGCGCCATGGTGCACGCTGAGCAGACGACGTTCGGCATCTTCCCGATCGGCTACGACGCCGACGGAGCGCTGCTCTTCGCGCGCCTCTCGACTGCCGGCACCGATGTCCTCGCGGTCGAGGCCGGCGGGGAGCCCGCGCTGCGCTTCCACGCCTCCGACCACATCGCGCGCGACTGGCGCATCTCCCCGGACCGCCGCTGGCTCTCCTACCTCGCACCGGAGCCGGCGCTGGAGCGGATCGTCCACCGGGCGCGCGTCGTCGCGCTCGATGGTGGCGCGGACGCCCCGCTCGCGGCGCCGTCCGCGTCCGGCGAGCAGTACGGCCCCACGTGGACGCCGGACGGACGCGCGCTCACCGTCGGCCAGGAGGCGGAGGCAGCGGACGCCGCTGCCGCGACGACGCTGTCGGTCGAGGGACACGATGCCGCCGCGCTCGCCGCGCCGGAGCAGGGCTTCGATGTCCCGGTCGCGTGGAGCCCGGACGGCCGCTACCTCGCCGCCCGCACGTTCGACGGCGTGAACTCCGTCGACACGGGCACGGAGCGCGCCGTGATCATCGGCACGGACGGCACTCGCCGGCCAGTGGACGCCACGACCGAGGTGATCCTGATCGGGTGGTACGTGCATGCGTAGGCCCGCGGCGCTGATCGCCGGCGTCCTCCTGGTGGTCGTCGCCGCCGTGGCGCTGCGCGCGCCGTCCGGCACGCTGGAGGCGTGCGCCTTCGACCCGCGCATCCCGGACACCTATGAGGCGGACCAGAACCGTACGCTCTACCGCCTCGCCATCGATGCCGCCGCGGTGAACGGCCTGCTCCCCGGCGACGCGTTCTTCGCCCTCCAGCCGATCGAGCGCGGCGTGCGCGGCAGCCGCGTGGACGGCGCACCGTTCATCCCGCCGGTGCTGCTGAAGGCGATCGCGTGGAGCGAATCGACCATGACCATGGCGTCCCGCGCGACGCCGTTCGACGCGATCGGTGACGCCCTCGTGACGTTCGACTGCGGGCACGGCGTGATGCAGGTGACCACCGGCATGACCGTGCCGCTGGGCGCGAACGGGCGGCCCTCCGACCGGCAGGCGCTGATCGCCACGCACTACGCCTACAACATCGCGCGGGGCGCGCAGATCCTCGCGGAGAAGTGGAACCAGGCCTCGGAGAGCCGGCCCGTCGCCGGGACGGACACCGCCTCGGACCCGGCGGTGCTGGAGAACTGGTACTTCGCGGTCTGGGGCTACAACGGCTTCACCGGCCCGGGCGCCAACCGCAGCAACCACCCGCTCGACCCCTCGTTCGCGGCCTGGCCGAGGCCGCAGTACCGGTGCGACGGCACCCAGTCGCGCGACCGCTACCCCTACCAGGAACTGGTCTGGGGGTGCATGGCGAACCCGGCCTCGCGCAACGGACAGCCGCTGTGGGAGGCGACAGCGGCCGCGCTGCCGAACCTGACCTCCCCTGCGTTCTTCACGCCGCTCAGCCTCGCGAACTGGCGGTTCCCGTACAGCGGGATGGACATCCCCACGCCGCAGCCCGCGAACCTCATCATCCCGCCCGTCATCCCGGGCGACCTGCAGGCGCGCGTCTTCGGCGCGCCCGCCATGGCCAGCAGCAGCGAGCGCGTGACCATCCGCCTCAACGACCCCACGACGCCGATGCGCGCCGACGTGACGATCCGGAACAGCGGCACCGGCATCCTGTCCTGGATGGCGACCACCAACGACGCCTTCCTCATCCTCGACCCGCCGGCCGGGGTGGCGCTGGGCGGCGGGCTCCCGTGCAACGTCGCCGGCTGTCCGAACGGCACCCTGAGCATCGGCGTGAACCCCACCCTGCTCCCCACCTCGCGTGCGACCGGCTCCGTCGTCATCACCTCGCCGGCCGGCGGCTCCATCACCATCACCGTCACCGTCCTCGCAGAGTTCGAGGTCGGCGCGCCCGGCACCAGCCGCGCCCGCTGAGGCCGGTACACTCGATCACGTGACGCCCGGGCCATCGAGGGGAACCGATCCGTGGACGCATCCAGCATCACCGCATCCGTGGCCGGCCTCGGTCGCCGCTGGATCGCGGACATCCGGCGCAACCACGGGCTGGAACACGCGACCGTCGCCGTGCTGTTCGCCCAGCACGGCCCCCGGCGGCTCGCCGGGCGCGCCAGCGGCAACGGCTTCTTCATCATCGGAGACGTGGACCCGGATCTCCTGCGCGCCTGCGCGGACCAGGCGCTCCTGCGCCTCCAGCGCGGGGAAGCCGGCCTCGCCGTCTCGCCGATGTGCGGCACCAACCTCGTCGTGACGGGGACGCTGTGCGCCGCCTTCACCATCTGCTCGCTGTGGCGCAGCCGCGGCGCGAAGGGGCGCGACCGCTTCGGGGACGCGGTCAGCGCCTCGATCGTTGCGACGGTGGTGGCGCAGCCGGCGGGCCGCCTGCTCCAGGAGCGGGTCACGACGCTGGCCGACCACGCCGAGGTGGAGATCACCGGCGTGAAGACGTTCTTCCCGGGCGTGTCGAAGGTCTACACCCGCCGCCGCGCCTGACCGGCGCGCGCGCCGCTCAGAACAGCGAGGCCTGCGTCTCGCCCTCCGCCTCCTCGATGCACGCGGCGTCGTCGAACTTCACGGAGTTCACGCGCTGGGAGACGGCCCGCGCCACCAGGTAGCGGTCCTCCACCGGACGCAGCAGCGCCTTGAGCGACTCGGGCGAGGCGTCCGCGTACAGCCATGCCGCCATCGCCTCCTCGTCCGGGAGGATCACGGGCATCCGGTCGTGGATGCGGCCGACGAGGCCGTTCGCCTCGGTCGTGACGATGGTGAAGGAGGTGGAGGGCCCGGCCTCGTTCCGCAACCGCGCCGTGGACGCGAGGCCGGCGAAGGCAAACGGGAGGCCCTCCGGCCGGTGGAACCAGAACGGCCGGCGCGCCTGGCGGTCGCCGGTCCACTCGTAGAAGCCGTCCGCCGGCACCAGGCAACGGTGATGGCGGAACGCCTCCGCGAACGCGCGACGCTCCGCCACCGTCTCCGCGCGCGCGTTGATCTGCTGCGCCCCCACCCGCCGGTCGGCGTCCCAGAAGTTCACGAGGCCCCACGTCGCGTGGTGCATCACGCGTTCTTCGCGCTCGGCGACGGCGATCCAGTGCTCCTGCGTGGGTGCGATGTTCCAGTGCGGCGTGTACCGCTCCGCGAAGGCCTCATCGAGGAGCACGCCAAGCGCGCCCGCCACCGCCTCTGCCACGTCGACCGTGAGGGTGAACCGTCCGCACATGGCGCGAGTGTACCGGCGGCTGCCGCCGCCCCGCAGCGCCCGAGGTCGGCCTCCGGTACGCTCGCTGCGTGAGCCGCGCCCCTCGACCGCCCCAGGCCGCGAGCGTCGCCGTCCCGCTGGGCGTGGGCGCGTTCCTGGCGCTGCTCTACTGGTGGACGGTCGCGCCGAGCATCTCCGTGCTCCACGACAACGTGGACAGCGCCGAACTGGTCACCGTCGCCAGCGTCACCGGCATCGCCCACCCACCCGGCTCCGCGATCTGGATCCCGCTCGGGCGGCTCGCGCTGGAGGTGCTGACGTTCGTGGAGGAGCCCGCGCTCCGTACGAACCTGCTCTCCGTGGCCTGCATGGCGCTCGCCGCCGCGCTGGTAACGCTCGCCGCCCGGCGCTGGCACGCGGACACCCCGTGGTGGGCGTGCGCGCTCGCCGGGCTGCTCTTCGGCCTCGCCCCCATCCCCTGGGCGCAGGCGCTGGTGACCGAGGTGCTCGCGCTCCAGTCGCTGCTGACAGCGCTCGCGCTCGTGTTGGCGGTCGATGCCGCCCGGGGCCGCCGCTGGCCGGCGTTCGCGCTCGTCCTCGGGCTGCTCGGCTGGAACCACCCCACCGGACTCGCCGTGGTCGTGCCGCTCGCCGCCGTCGCGCTCGCGCTCGCCCGCCCGAGGCCACGGCGGCTCCTGCTGCCGGCGGCCTGCTTCGCCGCCCCCGGCATCTACACCGTCGCGTACCTCTTCCTCCGCGCGGACGCGCCGATCGCCTGGGGCGACACCTCCACCCTCGCGGGCGTCTGGGAGCACCTCAACGGGCAGCTGTACCGCCACGCCGTGGACCGCTCGCCCGAGACGGTCCTGAACGCCATCCCGGAGGCGCTGCGCCGCTCGCTGCGCCAGTGGCCGCCGCTGCTCTGGCCCCTCCTCCCGGTGGGCGCGCTCGCCATCAGCCGGGTGCGTCCGGCGCTCAGCGCCGCGCTCGGCGTCGCCGTGCTGCTCGTCCTGCTGTTCGTTTCGTCCTACCGCGTCACCGGGCGGGAGGACTACCTGGCGACGGTGGCAATGATCGGCGCGCTCGTGATCGGCTGGGGCGCAGCCCCCGCGCTCGACTGGCTCCGAGGCGTCCTGCCGGGCCGCGTGCCGGCGCTCCCCGCGGGCACGCTCGCCCTCGGACTGCTGGCGGTGTGGCTCGTCGTGAACGGGGACGAGGTGTCACGCCGCGGCGACACCGCCCTGCGCGACGCCGCCGTGGCGCAACTGGCGGAGGCGGAACCGGGCGCGGTGATCGTCACGGAGACGGACGCGGAGACGTTCCCGCTCTGGTACGCCATCGCCGTCCTGGGCGAGCGGCCAGACGTCTCCGTGGTGCATGCGAGCGGGCTGATCCCCGTGATCGGCGGCGCGCCCTAGCGCGACCGGCGGCGCGCCTCGAGCGCCTGCAGCCACTCCACCTGGCGGCTCGTCGGCTGGATCTCCGGCCGCGCCGACATCACGATCCGGTGCGCCTCCTGCAGCGTCAGGTCGTGCTGCATCAGCAGCGCGATCGCCACAGTGGGCGTGCGCCCGAGGCCGGCGTGACAGTGGAGGTAGACCGCCTCGTCCCGGGTGGGATCGGAGTCGCGGTCCAGCCAGTCCATCAGCTCGTGCAGTTGTGCGTCGGTCGGGGCGTGGCGGTCGGGGATCGGGATACGCCGCCAGCGCAGGCCGATGACGGCGAGCGCGTCCGGGTCGTCCGATCCCTCCTGTCGGAGGTCCACCACGTGCGTCACGCCCCGCGCACGCAGGTCGCGGTACTGCGCCGTCGTGAGTTCCGGGCCGATGAACAGCCACGGCGCGACCTGATCGACGCGCGCGCCGTCCGAGGCGGCACGAGGTGCGCCGAAAATGGATCGGAGCGATTGGATCGGGTTCATCGCCAGCACGGCCGCCCTGCACCCGCCGCACGCGGGTACCTCGTCAGGATACCGCAGCGGACGCCCTGCACGCGCGAATCGTGTATCCGTGTATGCTATTCGGCGCTGGCGGTGACGCGAGGGAGTGTGACATGTCCAAGGGATGGAAGACGCGCGGTGGCCTCACCGCCGGGATCGTAGCCGTAATGCTCGGGGTGATGGCGCTGCTGCCGGGCACGTTCAGCACCGCGCTGGCGCAGACCACTCCGATCCCCGGTGAGAGCACCAGCACCACCACTGACCCCACCACCGGGACAACTACGACCGTGACCACCTCGCCCACCGGCGTGACGACCACGGTCACCACCCGGACGGACGGCACGACCTCCACCGTGACCGAACAGCCCACGGGCGAGAAGACCACGGTCGTGGTCGTCCCGAACCAGGGGACGGTCACCGTCGTCGAGGCGCCCGGTCAGCCCGTCGCCGTCACGGTCGCCCCGGCGAACCCCAACACCGACACGACCATGCAGCTCGATGTCCTCGGTGCCCAGTTGAGCGTGCCTGGCGGCACGCTTTCGCCCGGCGAGGTCATCGCGATCGTGGAGCAGTCGTTCAACGTCGCGATCGTGCTGGGCATCACCCGCGAGGATGCCCCCGCCGCCAACGGCGACACGGTCCAGGGGGCGCAGAACTTCGTGGACCTGCAGGGCGTGCAGGGTTTCGCGAACGAGCCCGGTTCCATCCAGGCCGTCCGCGTGTTCGAGATGACCGTCCAGCGGTCGGACGGCTCCACCGGCCAGATCGCGAAGCCGATCCTCTTCACCTGGGACTTCACCCCGGAAGACCTGGCCGCGGCCGGTGGCGACATCGCCAACCTGCTCATGCTCGGCCAGGACGAGGTGACCCAGAAGTGGTCGCCGGTCCCGCAGGTCTCGAGCACGGCGACCTCCGTCACGTTCGAGGTGCCTCACTTCTCGCTCTGGGCGTTCGCCGTGCGCACGCCCGGCGGGACGGTGCCGGCCCCGGCTAACACGGGCATCCTCGCCACCCCCGAGGCGGACCGCACCGGCACGTACGCGCTGTTCGCCGGCACCGCGCTCGCAGCACTCGCCCTCGGCGGCCTCGGCCTCCGCTTCGCCCGGCGTCGCGCCTAGCGCCCGGCGGTACGCTCGCATCGACGAAGGGGCGGCCTCACGGCCGCCCCTTCTGCTTGCCCACCGTCTACGCCGGGCGCCACACGCTTCAGACCGCCACGCGCTCCGCGGCGCGCTTGAAACCCTCGTTCTCCGTGGCGATCGCCTTCAGCATGGTGCGCCGCAGGAGCGGGCCCAGCACCGGCGCGAGCGCGCCCTCGATCTCCACGCTCAGCGTGTTCCGCATGCCGTTCGCGGTCGCCTGCAGGTCGTGCCCGCCGGTCATCGTCATCCCCATGGCCTTCGTCGCCCACGCGAAGCGGCGCTGCGGCTCCAGCACGGTCACCGTCCAGGTGCGCTCGCTCTGTGCGGGCTGCTTGATGCGCGCCGTGGCCCCAATGCGCATCGGGCCGTCCTCCAGCCGGCGGACGGAGGTGATCGTCGGCGTGTGCTGCGGCCAGGACTCCACGTCCATGGTCAGGTCCCAGACGCGCTCGACCGGTGCGGCGATCTCGATGCTGTGTTCGATCCTCATCCTGTGCCTCAACTCCCTGGTGCGCGGCGGGGCCGCGCCTCGACTTGCAGGAAGTGTACCACTTGGTACACTTCCTGCAAGCAGGGAGACACCACATGCCGGACGTCCGCACACAACTCCTGGAGCGCATCGTCGTGGAGGTCGCCGCGAACGGCCTCGCCGACCGCAGCCTCCGAGACCTCGCGGAGGGCGTCGGCTCCAGCCACCGCATGCTGCTCTACCACTTCGGGTCGCGCGCCGGCCTCGTCGCCGCGATCGTGGAGGCGACGGAGGCGGCCCAGCGCGCGGTCCTCGAGGACCTGGCGAGCCAGATCGACGACCCCGCGGACCTCGTGCGCGCGCTGTGGGCGCGCGTCTCCGCGCCGGAGATGCGTCCGTTCGTGCGGCTCTTCTACGAATGCGTGGGCGTGACCGGCGGGGAGGGCCTGACCGACCCGTGGCTCCAGGTCTCCACCGCCGTCGGCGAACGCATCGGCATCCGCACCGACCGGGACGAGTTACGCCTCGGCGTTGCGGTCACGCGCGGCCTGCTGATCGATGTCCTCGCCACCGGCGACGCCGCCCCCGCCACGCGCTCCCTCGAGCGCTTCCTCGCGATGTGGCGCGCGGTCCAGCCGGCGGGTGACGGATAGGAGCGGATGCCGAGTCCTGGCGAGCCCTCGGAGCGCGACGCTGGCACCTGTGACACGATGAACCCGTTGCAGCACATCTGTTCTGTTACGCTTCCCCCACCTCTGGCGGGGAAGCGAATGTCTACAGTCCAGCCCAGCGCACAGACCCGAGCCATTGCCTGCCTGGCGATCCCCTCGCTCGCGCTCCAGTGCGAGATGGTGGAACACCCTGGCCTCGCCGGCACGCCCGTCGCGCTGAGCGACGAGGGGCGTGTGCGCGTCGCTGACCTCACGCGCGAGGCCCGTCTGCACGGCGTCCAGGCCGGGATGACGTTGCGGGACGCCGTCGCCCTCTGTCCGGGCCTGAGCATCCTCGAGCCGCGGCCGGCGCTGGTGGCGCGGTATGCGGACGACCTCGTCGAGGCAATGGCGGCGGTCAGCCCGCTGGTCGAGCCCGCTGAGCCCGGGATCGTCTTCGCCGACATGCGCGGGACAGAAGGTCTGTACCCGCGCATCGAGGACCTCGGCCGCGCGGTGTTCGCCGGTATCCCGTTGCGGCTATCGCCGCAGCTGGGAGTGGCCGGGCATCGGTTCACGGCGCTGGTGGCTGCGCTCCGCGCGGAACCTGCCGCATGCGTCCATGTCGCCGACCAGGACATGCACTTCCTGGCGCCGGAGCCCATCGGGCGGCTGCCACTGCCGGTGGAGGACGTGGGACGCCTTCACCTGCTCGGCATCGACACCTGCGGCCAACTGGCAGCGCTGCCACGCCACGCGGTCGAGGCCCAGTTTGGATGGGTGGGGGGGGTCGCCTGGCTGGCAGCACGGGGCGAGGATCCGCGGCCGGTACGCCCGCGCCCCTGGGAGCGCGAGCGCGTCATCGAACGTGTGCAGGCGGAGCCGCCGCTGGTGAGCCGCGAGGCGATCCTCCACGGCGTCGAGCAGATGCTGGGCCGCGCCCTGCGCCAGCCGCAGGCACGCAACCGCTTCGTGCGGAGCCTCCGGCTGGCGGCGGAGACAGAGCGCGGTGCGCTCTGGCAGCACCAGCAGGTGTTGCGGGAGCCGCTTGGTGACCGCGCACGGCTGTGGACGGTGCTGCGCGCTGCCGTCGAATACGCCGGGTTCCCCGGGCCATTCTCAGCGCTGACGCTGGAGCTCGGCGGTCTGACAGCGGAGAGCGGACGACAGCACAGCCTGTTCCACGAGCAGACCCGCCGGCGTGAGCAACTCGACGAGATGGTGCGTCACCTGAAGGTGCGCTTCGGCGAGTCGCCGGTATCGCGTGTCGTCGACCTCGAACCATGGCATCGCCTCCCGGAACGACGGTATGCCCTCCTGGAGTACGACCCGTGAGGGAGCACCCGACCTCACTACGACCGATCGGGCTGCCTCGCGGGCTCACCGTCCGCGAGGACGCTGATGCCATGCCGCTCGCCGTGGCGCGGACGGACGCACGCGGACGGCGAGGGACGGAGTCGCGTGTCGAGAGCATCGAGGAGCAATGGCGGCTGGCGGAGGCGTGGTGGCGGGAGGCGCCGCAGCGCCGGACCTACTTCCGCGTGGTCCTCGATGGCGGCCGGCCGCTGACGCTCTACCGCGACGACCTGACCGGCGCCTGGTACGAGCAGCCGTACTCGGAGGTGCCGCGGTGAGCCCGCGCAGGCATTCGCCCTACGACTACTCCTGGAAGGTATTCGAGGAGCGCCGGCGAGCGGTCGACCGGCAGGTCGAGGCGGACACGCCGCGCTCGATGGCGCCGCGTGACCCGGCCGCGCCGGTGCCACTCTCGGTCCTCGACGACGTGCCCTACGTCGAACTGCACGCGCACTCGAACTACTCGCTCCTGGAGGGGGCCTCGTCGGTCGATGAGCTGCTGGTTGCCGCCCATGGCCAGGGCCATCGGGCGCTGGCGCTGACCGACCACGACGGGCTGTATGGGGCGATGGAGTTCGCGCGTGCGGCGAAGGAGATCGGCCTCCGCCCCGTCACCGGTCTCGAACTCACGCTGGCCGAGGAGGACGGTTCGCGGCACCACGTCACGCTACTCGCGGAGCGGCGCGAGGGCTACGCGAACCTCTGTCGCCTCTCCAGCGAGGCGTTCGGACTGCACGAGGAGACGCAAGACGGACGCGAGGCGCGCCGCCTGGACCCGGTGCTCCCGGTGGCATTCCTCGAAGGACACACGGATGGGCTGATCCTGCTCACGGGCTGTCGCGACGGCTTCGTGACGCGACTCGTGCACGAAGGCCGCATCGCCGAAGCGGAGACGGCGCTCGCCCGCTGGGTCGCGTGGTTCGGGCGCGAAGATGTCTACGTCGAACTCGTCGACAACCTCGTCTTCGGCGACCGACCACGCAACCGCGCGCTCGTCGCCCTCGCGGAGCGCATGAGGCTACCCGTCGTAGGGACGGGCGACGTCCACTACCACGAGCCCGACCGCGCGCGGCTGCAGGATGTCCTCGTCTCCATCAAGCACCGCAAGAGCCTCGACGAGTCGCACCGTGAACGCCGGCCCAACGGAGAGTTTTACCTGCGCACGCCGGAGGAGCAGGCGCGGCGCTTCGCCGCCTACCACCCAGAGGCCGCGGCGAACTCGGTGCGCATCGCCCGACGTTGTGCCTTCGACCTGACGCAGGACCTCGGCTACCGGCTGCCGGAGCCGCAGAACGAGAGCGGCCTGCCGCCGATCGAGGAGCTGCGTCGCATCTGCATGGAACGCCTGCTCCCGAAGTACGTGCTGCACGAACGTCAGCCGGCGCTCGACCGGCTCGAGCATGAACTGAAGATGATTGAGATCAACGGCCTTGCCGGCTTCTTCCTCGTCTACCACGAGGTGATGAAGCTCGCGGTGGCGGTGGCTGCCGAGGTGCGCGGCCCGAGTCGCGCGCGCAGCGTGACGGAGCTGCCGCCGGGCCGCGGCCGCGGCTCCTCGGTGTCCTCGCTTGTCTGCTACCTGATCGGCCTCTCGCACATCGACCCGATCCGGAATCGGTTGAAGGTCGACCGGTTCCTCAACGAGGCGTTGCTGTCACTGCCAGACATCGACCTCGACTTCCCGCGCGATATCCGCGAGCGTCTGATTGAACGGGTGTACGAGGTGTGGGGTAGGGACCACGCCGCGCTGGTCGCGATCTTCCCGACCTATCGCATCCGGAGCGCCGTCCGGGACATCGGCCGGGCCTTCGGCCTACCGGAGGCCGAGGTTGACCGGCTCTCGAAGCGGGCCAGGCCGTACGACCGCGCGACGCAGATGGCAGAGGAGGTGCAGCGCCAGCGCGGCGTGGCGGAGATGCCGATGGCGTTCGAGAGCGCCGAGGACCGCGCGTGGCGTTACCTCGCGGAGATGGCGCAGCAACTCTCCGGGTTCCCGCGCCACCTCTCCCAGCACGTCGGCGGAATGGTGATCTCATCCGACCCGCTCATCGACTGCGTCCCCTGCCAGCCCGCGCGCTGGCCGAACCGCTACATCGCGCACTGGGACAAGGACAGCATCGACGACGCGCGCATGGTGAAGATCGACTTCCTCGGGCTCGGCATGCTCTCGGTGGTCGAGGAATGCGTCGACCTGGTCGAACGCCAGCACGGCCGTGTCGTAGACCTCTCGCGCATCGACATGCAGGACGAGGCGGTGTTCGAGGAGATCCGCAACGGCGACACCGTTGGGGTCTTCCAGATCGAGTCGCGCGCCCAGATCGCCATGCTGCCGCGCACCCGGCCGGAGAACCTCGACGACCTCACGATCCAGGTCTCGATCGTGCGGCCGGGTCCGATCGTCGGCGGCGCGGTGAACCCGTATGTGCGTCGTCGCGAGGAGAAACGCAGGAATCCGGACTACCGCATCGACATGCCAGAGTGCGTGCGGGACGCGCTCACCGACACGCTCGGCGTCGTGCTGTTCCAGGAGCAGGTGATCGATGTTGCGAAGCAGATGGGAGGCTTCACGGCGGGCGAGGCGGAAACCTTCCGCCGAGCGATGAGCCGCAAGCGGTCACTCGCAATCATGGAGTCCTACCGCCAGAAGTTCATGGAGCACGCGGTGACGCATCCAGACGTCTCCCCGAAGGAGGCGGAGCGGATGTTCGAGAACCTCCTCGGTTTCGCGGAGTTCGGGTTCCCACGCTCACACGGCGCGGCGTTCGGCCTACTGGCGTACCAGTCGACGTGGCTCAAGCACTACTTCGCACCGGAGTACCTCTGCGCGCTGCTCAACGAGCAACCGATGGGCTTCTACCCACCGCATGTCCTCACGAAGGACGCACAGCGCCACGGCGTCGCGGTCCACCGCCCGGACGTGAACCTCAGCAACACGACGTGCAGTGTCGATGCCGTCCTCCCCGAGGATGGGGTCGACCTGCGCGGAGCAGTGCGCGTCGGGCTGGGCTATGTGAAGGGGGTGGGCGAGGCGGCAGCGACGCGGATCGAGGACGAGCGACGCCGGGACGGCGAGTACCACTCGCTGTTCGATTTCGTGCAGCGGACGGGGCTTCCCAGGGAGGCGACGATCAACCTGATCCGCATCGGCGCCTTCGACGGCCTCGGCCTGAACCGTCGCGAATTGATCTGGCAGTTGGGACTGTTCGTCGGTGGGTTCGAGCAGGCCGATCTGCGCCGCCGGCATGACCGCCAACTGCGTCTCGCGCTGCCGGTCGAGCAGGACTCTGTGCGCCTCGCGGACTTCGATGCCTACCAGCGCATGGCCAACGACTACGCGGTGCTGCGCCTGTCGCCGGACAGCCATCCGATGCAGTTCCTGCGTGCAGCCCTCGGTGAAGGTGTCGCCTCCAGCCAGCACCTCAGGTCGCTGCCCGGCGGCACAAAGGTCGACCTCGCGGGCCTCGTCGTCTGTCGCCAGCAGCCGCTGACAGCGAAGGGGATCATCTTCCTGCTGCTGGAGGACGAATTCGGGATGGTGAACGTCCTCGTCAGCCGCGAACTGGTCGAGGCGCACCGTGACGTCGTGCGGACGGCGCCGTTCATGCGGGTGACCGGCGTCCTCGAGGAGCGCGCCGGCGAACAGCGGACGCTGATCGCCGAGGCGGTCACCGAAATGTTGCCGATGCAAGCCCTGGCGATGCCCGCCGGCAAGAGCTGGGGATAGCGCACCGGCGGTGCCCGCGCCCGCTGTTGAGTAGACTGGACGCACGCCCTCGTAGCTCAGGGGATAGAGCAGCGGCCTTCTAATCCGCGGGTCGGAGGTTCGAATCCTTCCGAGGGCGCCAGAACCCGCTCGACGCGGCGACGGGCGCGGGCGCGCGTCGAGGCCGGCCCACGGGGCGTAGGATCACCACATGCTTGATGAGTTGCTGCGCGATCTGGGCCTCAGCGAGGACGAGGCGATCCTCGTGCGCGACACCGTGGCCCGGACCTACCCACTGCACGGCCCCGCCGACCGAGCCCGACTCACCGCGGCCGTGGGCGCCTACCAGGACGCACGCATCGCCGGCCTCTGTCGGGAGGGTGCGGTCGAGGTCCTCGTCGACGTCCTCGACCGCACGTCCTGACCCGGACTCCCGGCCAGACCTCGGTATCCCGGCATCAACGCAGCTCGGCTACGGTCGAGCGGTCACGTCCGGCTCTGACGCTCCCAGGCAGCGGTAGCGGATCCACATGATGCCCGCCAGCAGCGTGCCCGCCAGGATCGAGATGCCGCCCGCGAGCACGAGGACCGGCGGCAGGCCGAAGATGACCTCTGCCAGGATCCCAAGCGGCATGAGCATCCCCGCGAGCACCAGCCCGGCCACGATGGAGCGTTGCTTCGCGGGCCCGGGCAGGTGAGGAAGCAGCAGCCCGAAGGTGATGTTCAGGAGCGCGAACAACGCTCCGTGCACGTGTGCCAGGCGCGATTCGAAGTGCGTCCCCTCGCTGTAGCTGGCCGCCCACTCCTCCGCGTCTGGCGCGAAGTCACGCAGGTACACCAGCACGAATCCCATCACCATGTAGCCCGCAAGGAAGATCAGGCCGGCGCCAACGTTGTGGGCCCCGGAGGACAGGGGTGGGCGCGTACGCATGGGTCATCTCCACTCTGCCGGCTGCTGCCGGCGATTCCTATTCGATGACGACAGGCATCCCGGCGGTGAGTCGCCCCGGCCTCGGCGGACAACCGTCCCGGCGAGGTGCTGCCGCGCGCATCAGGAGAGCCGCCGGTGGTCCGGGGGCATCGCCTCGGCGATCGCCGCCGCTACGGGGACAGGCGCGGGGGCACCTCGCTCGTGCGCTTCGATGGCGACCCGGGGCAGCAGCCGGTCGAGCCAGGCCGGGAGCCACCAGTTCCAATCACCCATCAGCTCCATCGTTGCCGGGACGAGCAGCAGCCTCACCACCGTGGCATCCACGAGGACGGCGACGGCCAGGCCCAGGCCAAACTCCTTAACGACGCGCTGTTCATTCAGGACGAAGCTCAGGAAGACCATGATCATGATCGCGGCGGCCGCGGTGATCACACTGGCCGTGGCGGCAAGCCCCCGCGCCACGGCCTCCGCGTTGTCGTGAGAGTGGAGGTACTCCTCGCGGATGCGGCCCACTAGGAAGACCTCGTAGTCCATGGACAGCCCGAACAGGACGGCGAACAGCATCATCGGCAGGAACGATTCGATCGGCCCTGCCTGAGAGACGCCGACGAGGCCCATGCCCCAGCCCCACTGGAACACGGCGACCACCACACCGTAGGCCGCACCGATCGACAACAGGTTCATCAGCGCAGCCTTCACGGGGATCGCGAGCGACCGGAAGACCATCACCAGCAGGATGAAGCTGATGCCGATGACAAGCCCAAAGAACGCCGGCAGCCGCGCCGCGATCCGGTCCGCAATGTCGATCGCTCGGGCCGTCGCACCGCCGACGTAGGTAGTCGCGCCGCTGCCTTCCACGGCGAGCGGGAGCACCTCATCCCGGAGCGCATGCACAAGGTCCGCCGTCTCCGTCGCCTGCGGTGACGACGCGGGGATGACCGAGAGGACCGCCGTGTCGCCGGCCGCGTTGACGGTAGGAGGGCTCACCGACCGGACGCCCTCGGTCGCGGACAGCGTCGTGCGCACCGCTTCAACCGACGCCTGGTTCGTACCCGTCACAACGACCTGGAGCGGCCCGTTCATCCCGGGCCCAAACGCCCCCGCCACCAGGTCATACGCGCGGCGGGTGGTCGTGTGCGACGGGTTGGTGCCGGCATCCGCCGATCCGAGCCGCATGTCCACCACCGGAAGGCTCAGGACGACCAGGAGCGTCGCACTGGCCGCGAAGAAGAGGTACGGCCGCCGCATCATCGCCAGCCCCAGCCGGTACCAGCGGCTGGCAGGGTGTCCGTCGCGGGCCCGACCGCCCGTGGTGGAGGCCCGTCTCCCGCCGAGTACACGAGGGCCCACCAGCGCGAGCAGCGCGGGAAGCAGCGTCAGCGCCGTCAGCATGGTCATGACGACCATCGCGGCTGCCGCCACGCCCAACCACCCGACGAAGGGAATCCCCATGAGCCCGAGGCCGAGCAGGGACGTGATCACCACGCCACCAGCGAACACCACGGCCCGCCCGGCGGTGGCCATCGCCACGCCCAGCGCTTCCGTGCTGCCGTGACCGTCAAGCAGGTTCTCCCGGTAGCGCGCCACAATGAACAGCGCGTAGTCGATGCCGATTCCCAGCCCGAGCATCGCCGCGATGTTCGGTGCGAACTTGCTCAGGTCGACGAACGCCGTCATCAGGAAGATCGCAGCGAACCCAACCGCCAGACCGCCGAGCGAACTCACGATAGGCAGCACAGACGGCAGGAGCGCGCGGAAGAGCACGAACAGCACGAACGTCGCGAACAGGAGTCCGAGGACCGTCGACTCGTTCGGCCCCTCCCGCTCCTGCGCGAGCGCGACCGGGCCGCCCAGTTCAACCGTGAGGTCCAGGCCGCGCACGCCTGCGGCGAGGGCTTCGACCGCCGCGATGGACGCTGCCGGCACATCGTCAGCGGCCTGGGCGAACTGGACCCGCATGATGGCGACGGTCCCGTCCGGAGAGACAAGGCCACCCTCGCCGTACGGCGACACCACGGCACCCACGCCGGGGACGGCGGCTACCCCGGTGAGCAGGTCCTCGACCGGGGCGCGGACAGCCGGATCGGTGAGCCCCGCGGGCGCACTGAGTACGATGTCCAGGTAATCTCCCGCGCGTTGCGGGAATGACTGCTGGAGGACCTCCACGGCCTGTTGCGACTCGGTGCCCGGCACGGACAGGCTGCTCACGGTCCCCTCCGCGAGCGACCGGCCGGTGACGGCGAGAAGCGCGGCGGCGACCAGCCAGGCGGCGATGACGCGCCTCGGCCGGGCGGCGACGTGCCAGCCCCAGCGTTCCAGGGCGTCCGGGTGATCGTCCATCAGGGCCTCCGTGTCTGCCTGTCCAGCATCGGTGAGCACGGCAGGCACGTCGGCGACTTTCGTCGGATCTCCCGCCGCCGGTGGCGGCCCGCATCGGTCGGAAGGTGGCCCGGATGGGATCGGAACTGGCCGAGCAGCTACGCCGGCTGCCTTTCTTCTCAGCCCTGGCGCCGGCCGTGATCGAGGACCTCGCCGGCCGGGCCGTGCGTCAGGTGTTTGGCCCGGGGGACATCCTGTTCGCGGAGGGGGAGCCGTCACGTGGCCTGCTCCTGGTGGAATCAGGGCGGGTGAAGATCGTCAAACTGTCGCCACAGGGCCGGGAACAGACCCTGGCGATCCTCGACGCCTGGGAGCCGGCGAACGCGGTTGCTGCCTTCACGGACCACCCGAACCCCGCGACGGCGATCGCGCTGGAGGTGGTGACCGCCTCGATCCTGCCGCGCGCCGCGGTGCGAGAGGTGCTGCAGGCGCATCCGGAGTTCGCGGAGGGGGTGATCCGCAACATGGCTGACCACATGGTCCGCCTCACGGAGATGGTCGCCGACCTCTCGCTGCGCTCCGTGTCTGGCCGTCTGGCTCGCCTCATCCTGGACGGATCGGTGGATGGACGCCTCGAACGGCCGCGCTGGTACACGCTGCCGGAACTCGCCGCGCAGTTGGGCACGGTGCCGGACGTGGTGCAGCGCGCGCTGGCCCGGCTGGCAGCCGACGAGCTGGTGGAGGTGAGCCGTCGCGAGATCCGGGTGCTGGACCGCGCCGGGTTGGAGCGCCTCCTCGGCTAAGTCGCCCGGGCAACGGCCCTGCCAGGTCCCAATGAGTCGGGCTACTCCGCCGAGACCGGCGTGGACGCCATCCTTGTCGAGGGGGCTGCGCGCCCGGTGCCAGAGGCCCTCCAGCAACGGTCGAAGCGACGGCTAGAGCGTCTCGCGGGTCTCCGCACCGACCTTCTGTAGGCCGCCCTCGTTCATGACGCGGATGAGCATCCGGTCGAGCTCCACAAGCCCATCCGCCCTGAACTGGTTCAGCGTGCGCGTCACCGTTTCACGGTGCGTACCAACGATCTCCGCCAGGTCCTGGTGCGAGAGGTGGATGTCTCGACCGCCCTGTCCGAGCCGGAGCAGCGCGTTGGCGACACGTGCGTGGACCGGCCGGTACGCCACGTCCGCCAGGCGGTCTTCCGCCTGTCGCAGGCGCTGGGCCATCCGGTCGAGCATGCGGACGGCAACGGCCGGGTATCGCCCGATCAGCCGGGTGACATCGTCGCGCGACATCACGCAGAGCGTGCAATCCTCGAGGGCTTCGGCATACGAATCGGACATGCCCTGCCCCAGCAGCGACATCTCGCCGAAGACGGACTTCTCCTGTACGGTCGCCGTCACCAGCTTGCGCCCGTCCTCCGTGAGGCGATACAGGGCGACGCTCCCCTGCTTCAGGATGAAGAGCACCTCGCCTGTCTGGTCTGGTTCGTAGAACACGCGCCCTCGGTGACAGGTCGTCATCGACGACATCGCGGCCACCTCGTTGAGCTGATCGCTCGTGAGGTCGCGGAAGATCTCACTCTCGGAGAGGTGGGTCCGCTTCACGAGTTCGTGGCTGGCAGTCACTGCGCGCCCCCGGCCCCGAGCAAGCCGCTGAGCTGCTCCCAGGAGGGGTTCCCCAGGGAGATGACCGCCCCGTTCAGAACGTACGAGGGAACCGCAAACACCGTCGACGGGACACGCTCCGGCTCCTCGTCGATGTCGACCACGTCCACCCGCACCTCGTGGAATTCCTCCGTCACGCGCCGAGCGACGGCCCGCGCGTGGTCGCAGACATTGCATCCCGCCGCGACGAAGACCTGAAGCATGGGCACCCTCACCACCGGCAGCGTACTACCGCGAGTGCCCTGCCCATGTGATCAGGATCACGCACCGGTGGGAACGGATCCGGCCGTGTGAGCAGGATCACAGTGACACTGCCCCGAGAGTCGCACGCTGCGGTGGTCGGTCACGTTGACCGATACCACCGCTGGAGGCTCTCACCATGGTCGAATTTGATGCGGGACAGGCCGCGATCGCGGGATTGATCGGTGGAGGCGTGATGGTTGGATTGCTCTACGGAGCGATCGCCATGATGCCCTCCGTCATGCGGATGAACATGATGGCCCTGCTCGGCGGCATGCTCGGGCTCACGGGCGCCGCCGGGTTCGTCGTGGGCCTCATGATCCACGCGATGATGAGCGTGGCGTTCGGCCTCGCGCATGTCGGCGTCTTCGTGGCGCTCGATGCGGACAGCCTGTCGGTCGCCCGTGGAGCCGCGCTGGGGCTGGCCCACGCGCTCCTCGCCGGCACCATGCTCGCAGCGCTGCCGATCATGCACCCGCTGATCCGCGCGGGACGGATGGAGGCTCCCGGCCCGTTCGGCTGGTCGCTCGGACCCATGAACGCGGTTGGGTTCATCATGCTCCACGTCCTCTTCGGCGCCATCGTCGCCCTGGCCTACTGACCAGGCGCCGGGAGGGCGACCTGCCACCATCGGGACGCCGTCCAGCACGGCACCCGGCGTCGCGGCACGTTCCGCGCGCGACCCGGTTCACGGGCTGTCACGTGACTGGGTCGCGTGCATCGCGACCGCCGCAGGACGGCACCGGGCGAGGGCCGTACGCTCGATGCAGGAGGAGATGCAGTGTCAGATCGGGCGAGTCCCCACACAGACATGGCCGTCCCTGACCTCACCGACGTCCGACGGCGGACCGCGCGGTGGCTCTTCCGCGCGGCTGCCGTGCTGATCCTGGTGCTCGCGTCGCTCGGCGTGACAGGTGCAGCCGGTGGGGGTTCCCGCGACCTCGGTGCACTCCCCGCGTTCTCGCTCCCGGCGCTGGACGGCGCGGAGATCCTGAGTACCTCGCTACAGGGGCAGGTCGTGGTCGTCAACTTCTGGGCGTCCTGGTGCCCACCGTGTCGCTCGGAAGCGCCGATCCTCGCGGCCGTCGCCGCTGACACGGCGGCGTTCGAGGTCCAGTTCCTCGGCGTGCTCCACCAGGACCGCACCGCCTCCGCGGTGGCGTTCGCCCGCGAGCACGGCCTGCACTTCCCAACGGTCATTGACGATGGCGACATGGCCCGGACGCTCGGCGTGCGGAGCATCCCCACGACGTTCGTCGTCGGCGCCGACGGCACCATCCTCGCCCGGCACTTCGGCCCGATTTCAGAGGCGCGCCTGCGCGTCCTGATCGAGGACGCGCGGCGGACGTCAGACGCCCCGCGGCCGGAAGGGCCCTGACATGGTGCCAGCATGGCTCGTCGACCGTGGCGCGGCCGCATCGTTCATCGTGGTGGCGGCCGCCCTCGCCGTCAGCGCTCGCTTCGTCGCGCGCCTCACTGGCGCTTCGCCGCACCGGGTCGAGGATGCGTACTGGGCGGGGGGCGTCCTGTTCCTGGTCGCCGGACGGATCGCGTTCCTGGCCACGAACTCCCCCGCGCTCGTGACGGACCTCGCCGTGCTCATCCGCTTCACGGACGGCCTGGAGCCGACCGCCGGTGCACTGGCCGCGCTCGGGTGGGCGCTCTGGCGGAGTCGCGGCGGCGCTGACGGGGACCTCTGGGCGGCGTGCGTCGCCGGGCTCGCGCTGGCGACCGCGACCTACGACCTCGCGTGCCCGGTGCGAGCGTCCTGTTACGGCATCACCGCGTCGCCGCCGCTGGGCTTCTTGATGCACGGCCTGAGCGAGCCGCGCCTGCCGACCCCGCTGATTGAGGGCGCAGCCCTCCTGATCGTCCTCGGGGCCATGACCCATCTGCTGGAGCGATGGACCGCGCGGCGCGTCGCCTGGGCGCTGCTCGCCGCCCTCGTGGTGACGCGACTCGCGACGCTACCGATCTCCGTGCAGGGCGCGCCGCTGGCGGAGGCCGTAACCCTGGGGGCCGTGGCGCTGCTCGCCGCCGGGCTCGCGATCCGGTCAACCACGGACCTCGCGGCATCGCCCCCAGCGGGCAGCGCCTGCTGAGGGCCGCCGCACCGAGGCCACGGGATGCGGCCGGGGGCGGACACGCTACGGGATGATCAGGCCGCTCGGGCGGACCGTGCCGCCGGGCACCTCGAACGCTGGCGCGGCGGCCGGCTTCGGCGTGGTGGTGGAGGGCGCAGCGACCTCGTCCACTACCAATGGTGCACCCGTGTCGGCGTGGAACCAGCCGGCGGGATAGGGCACCTTCGTCGTCCCCACGGTCCACTCGCCGAACTTCACGCCGCCGAAGATGCGCGCGTTGCGCTCGTGCACCTCGCACAGCGCGAGGCCGCTCTCACGGTGGATCCAGGCAGCGGCCGCGCTGCACGTCGTGGTACCCGCGCAGCAATCGTCGGACGGGTTGAGCATCTGCCCGCAGTGGATGAGTTCTTCGTCTGCTGCCATGCCGCGCTCCGAGCCTGCAATCACCCGCCGGAAACAGAAAGGGCGAGGGGCCGGAGCCCCTCGCCCTCGATGATAACCGCTCGGGACTAGCGGTTGACGCCCGGCGCGCCATCGTCGAGCCACATGGCCCGCGCGACGTCCGAGTTGTAGCAGTTGTACGAGCCCACCAGACCGTGCGTGCGGTAGTTGAGCAGGTAGTTGTGCCACACCGTCCGCTGGAAGCCCACCGGCATCCAGGCCTGGTAGACCTGGTCGTGGATGCGGTCCCAGATCTGCTGCCAGATCGCCTTCTGCGCCACCGGGTCCGCCTCCGCGCGCTGCTTGACCAGCAGGTCGTCCAGCGTCGCGTCGTTGATCGAGCCGTAGTTCAGGCTCGCGGTGGAGTGGTAGAAGGGGTAGATCCACTGGTCCATCGAGTAGCCCGGCGGCCCCCACAGGAAGCCGATGATGCCGGAGAAGTTCCGGTCGGACATCACGGTGACGTGCGTCGGGTTGTCGATCTGCTTGAAGGTGATGTTCACCTCCGGCAGGTTCTGGTTGATGGACGGGAACACCAGTTCCGCCATCTCCTGGCGGTTGTACCAGGACTGGGCTTCCTCCACGAGCGGGTTCTGCGCGGTGTAACCGGCAGCCTGCATCATCTTGGACGCCTCGGCCGGGTCGAACTGGTACCACGGGCCGTTCACGGCACGCGTCGGGTACTGGTCGAACATCAGCGGCCACGGCATCGGGGCGTGCGAGTACGCGCCCTCGTCGTTCATGGAGTCGCCGTTGTAGCGAGCCAGGTCGAACTCGTCACGGTCGAACGCCAGCGACATCGCCCGACGGACGCGCTCGTCCTGGTAGATCGGGTTCTTCATCTGGAACTGGAAGCCGTTGACGTTCGCACCACGCGACACCGGGATCGCGTTGCCCACCACCGTGTCGGAGCGGCGGCCCAGCTGCTCTTCCATGTCCGCGCGGTCACGGGCCGCGAACGACATGTAGTTGTCCGTCTGGAAGCCGGCGCGCAGCGCGTTCGCGTCGTCCTGGATGTAGACCTCGATGCCGTCGAGGTACGGCATCCGGTTGCCCGCGGCGTCCACCTCGAAGTAGTCGGGGTGCTTCGTGAAGACGGAGCGCTCCTTCGGAGTCCACTCCTGCTGCACGAACGGGCCGGTGCCGATCGACTTCTGCTGACGGAGCTCGGTGTCGTCCACCAACTCGCGCGGGTACATCCACGACCACGCAGCCAGGTTCGTCGGGAAGTCCGCGAGCGGCTGGTTCAGGTTGAAGATCACCGTGTGGTCGTCCGGCGTCTCGATGTTGTCGACGACGTTGAAGACGTCCTTCTGCGAACCGGCCGAGTAGATCTCGACCGTGCCGCGCACGTCGTCAGACGTGAACTCGCGCCCGTTCACCGGCGCCACGTTGTGCATCTTCACGCCCTTGCGCAGGTGGAAGATGAACTTGCGGCCGCCGTCCAGGGCCTCCCAGGACTCGGCGAGGTCCGGCTCGATCTCCACGCGGTACGGGTCCGCCAGCGGACCGACCTTCGCCCGCGTCAGGCGGTTCGAGGTGTAGGTCAGCGTGTGGAAGATCGTGCAGGACAACGTCCGGGACAGGTCCATGCGCGGCGGGTCAAGATAGGTCATCTTGGCCACGCCACCCATCTTGGCGTTCACGGACGGGTTCAGCTCGGCCGCGGACGGGGGCACCGGGCCGTCGTACACGCCCGGCTTGACGCGCACCTGGTCCGCGGGGACCGGCGTGGCGTTCGCCTCGGTCGCAATCGCCGTCGCGTCCAGGGACGCGCCCGTCAGACCGCCACCACCAGCGCTCTCAGAATCACCATCGCCACCGCCACAGCCGATCAGCGCGGCTCCGGCGAGGCCCGCCACACCGAGGCCCGCGCCCCGGATGACCGTCCGACGGCCAACGCGCCGTCGCGACCAATAGGTCTCTTCCAAACAGGTACTCCCTCCGGCATGCGGGCCCCCCAGCCCGCTATTCCGCCGACGATAACGAGGTACCTGTCTCCACGTAAACAGATATGTAAGTGTATTTGTCGTCGAACATCACGAGCGTCATTCGGACGATGTATGACGCCAATCATATCTCTCGATTCGATATCACATCAGGTCATCACCAACTTCTGATCGACGTCACATTTGTCATATCTCCGCATGTTCCCTCCTCTGTGCACCACGAGACCGGTACCAATCCCCGCATCCAGCATCACGAAGGCACGAAAGAGGGGGAGGGCTTGCGCCCTCCCCCTGATGTCGATTGCTCGACGGTCGGTCGCGAAGCGACCCTACCGCGTGACGCCCGGCGCGCCGTCGTCCAGCCACATGGCCCGCGCGACGTCCGAGTTGTAGCAACCGTACGAGCCGATGAGGCCGTGCGTACGGAAGTTGAGCAGGTAGTTGTGCCAGGCCGTCCGCTGGAAGCCCACCGGGAACCACGCCTGGTACACCTGGTCGTGGATCAGATCCCAGATCTGCTGCCAGACCGCCTTCTGCGCCACCGGGTCGGTCTCACGGCGCTGCTTGACCAGGAGGTCGTCGAGCGTCGCGTCGTTGATCGAGCCGTAGTTCAGGCTCGCCGTCGAGTGGTAGAAGGGGTACAGCCACTGGTCCATCGAGTAGCCCGGCGGCCCCCACAGGAAGCCGATCAGGCTCTC
>BTUI01000008.1:0-135005 GCA_045863195.1 Chloroflexota bacterium | reverse complement strand
CGGCGGCCGCCGCGGCCTCGGACGCGGCGGCGGCCTCGCGCCCACCACCCGGCCGCGCCGGCGGGAGCGGTTAGCCCCCCCGCATGCGCGCCCTGCTCTGCCACGCCCCCGGTGAGATCGAGTCGCTCCGCATCGAGGATGCCCCGCAGCCCGTCCTGACGGCCGGCGGCGTTCGCATCGCCGTCCACGCGGCTGGGGTGAACTTCGCCGACCTGCTCATCGCACGCGGCGAGTACCAGGAAAAGCCCGCTCACCCCTTCTCCCCCGGCATGGAGGCCGCCGGCACCGTGCTGGAGGTCGCCCCCGGCGTCACCCACGTCGCACCCGGCGACCGCGTCCTCGCCTTCCTCGACTTCGGCGGCTACGCGGAGGAGGTCGTCGCACCCGCACGTGACGTCGCCCGCATCCCGGACGCGATGGACTGGGACACCGCCGCCTCCTTCCCCGTGGTGTACGCCACCTCCCACCTGGCCCTCCGCCACCGCGCCCGCCTTGAACCGGGCGAGGTGCTACTGGTCCACGGCGCCTCGGGCGGCGTGGGACTCACCGCCGTCGAGGTCGGCAAGGCCGCCGGCGCGACCGTGATCGCCACCGCCTCCTCCGACGACAAGCTGGAGGTCGCCCGCCAGCACGGCGCCGACCACCTCGTACGGTCGGACGGCGAGGTACGCGAGCAGGTGCTGGCGCTGACGGGCGGCGCGGACGTGGTCTACGACCCGGTGGGCGGCGACCTGTTCACCGCCTCGCTCCGTGTCATCCGGCCGGGCGGACGCATCCTCGTGATCGGGTTCGCGAGCGGCACCGTGCCGCAGATCCCCGCCAACCACCTGCTGGTGAAGGACGCCGCCGCCCTCGGCTTCAGCCTCGGGCAGGTGCGCCGCCGCCGGCCGGAGGCCGTGCAGGAGGCGCTCGTGGAACTGCTCCGCTGGTACGCCGAGGGCCGCCTGCGCCCGCTCGTCTCGGCCACCTTCCCCTTCGAGCAGGCGATCGAGGCGATGCGGCTGCTGCGCGACCGCCGCTCCACCGGCAAGGTCGTGGTGCGCATCCGTCCGGACGGCGCATGAGTCGCGTCGCGGTCATCGGGTCCGGCGCGGTCGGCGCCTACTACGGGGCGCGCCTCGCGCAGGCGGGGCACGAGGTGCACTTCCTCCTTCGCCGCGACTTCGACGCGGTGGCCGCGGGCGGGTTCGACGTGCGCTCGAAGGACGGCGACTTCCACCTGGACGCCCCGCTCATCCACCGCAGCAGCGCGGAGATCGGCCCCGCGGACTGGGTGATCTGCGCGCTGAAGGCGACCGCGATCGAGGAGGCACGGGCCCTCATCGAGCCGTGCGTGGGCGAGTCGACGCGCATCCTGGTGCTGATGAACGGCCTTGGCCTGGAAGACCGCTTCGCGGCGTGGTTCGGCCGGCGGCGCGTCTTCGGCGGCCTCGCGTTCACCTGCATCAACCGCGGCGACCCCGGCACCATCCTCCACCTGGACTACGGCGCGATCGCGATCGGGCACCTCGAGGACGACACCGCCGAGGTGGAGGTCGCCCGCGCGCTCTGGGCTGGCGCCACCGTGACGGTCGATGTCGCGTCCGTGCTGCTGGAGGCGCGCTGGCGCAAGTTGTGCTGGAACATCCCGTTCAACGGCCTCGCCGTCACCGCCGGAGGCGTGACGACCGACGTGATCATGCATGACCCCGCCCTGCGCGCGGAGGCCGAGGCGATCATGCGGGAGGTCGTGGCCGCGGGCGACGCAGACCTCGCCGCGCACGGGTCGTCCACGCGCCTGCCCGCCACGATCGTCCCGCAGATGATGGCGACGACCGACGCCATGGCCGTCTACCGCCCGAGCACGATGATCGACTTCGTGGACGGACGGCCGCTGGAGGTGGACGCGATCTTCGCGGAACCGCTCCGCCGGGCGCGTGCGTTGGGCGTCGACACGCCGCGCCTCTCGCTGCTGGCGGCGCAGATGGCCGCGCTGGACCCCGGGCGACGCGCCTAGCGCGTCAGGTGCACATCCGGCGGACGATCTCGAAGGTCAGTTCGCAGCCCATGTTCAGGTTCTCCACGGTGATGAACTCGTCGTTCCCGTGGAAGCCGGAGCGCTCCTCCATGCTGAGGATGCACGGCACGAACCCGTACGCGGGGACGCCCCGCGCGCGCAGGAAGCGGTTGTCCGTGCCGCCGATGGTCATGCCGGGCACTACCACCGCGCCCTCCACCGCCTCCGTCACCACGGACTCGATCACCCGGTAGAGTTCCGTGTCCCATGGGACCGGCACCGGCTCCAGTTCGTCTGTCTGCTCGTGGAACGTCACCTCGATGGTGGGATCATCGAGGCGGGCGATCACCTGCTGCCGCCACCCCTCCCGCGACTGGCCGGGCAGCAGCCGGCAGTCCAGCACGGCGCTGCTCCGCGCCGGGATCACGTTCGCCTTGATGCCGCTCTCGATCATCGTGACGTTGAGCGTGTTCGAGAACATCGCGCGCATCGGCGCGGAGGCGTTGATGATCGTCTCCACCGCCGTCCGCTCCGTGCGGGGCGGCATCATCCCCGCCGCAGCCAGGCGGTCCAGCCACGCCTCGGTCGGCGGCGTGACGGTGATCGGGCGCTCCCACTCCGCGAGGCGCTGCAGCGCGCGCGCCAGGCGGAGCGCGGAGTTGTGCTCCGGTGGGTGCGGGATGCTGCCGTGGCCCGGCACGCCCACCGCGGTGAGGCGCAGCCAGCACACCTGCTTCTCGCTGGTGGCGACGAAGAAGATCGGGCGGTCGGAGCCCTGGAACTCACTCGATCCCGATCCGCCCTCGTTCATCTCGAACTCGACCTCGTCGACGAGTTCGGGGTGGTGCTCGCAGAGCCAGCCCATGCCGTACGTGCCCAGCGCCTCCTCGTCCGGGACCGCACAGAAAACCAGGTCGCGCTTCAACGGCAGGCCGAGGCGCTTCACCAGGAGCATCGCCATCAGCTGCATGACGGCGACGCTCTTCATGTCGACCGCGCCGCGGCCGTATACCCGTCCGCCGACCTCGACCCCCTCGAACGCCGGTACGGTCCAGTACGACGACTCCACCGGCACCACGTCCGTGTGGTTCGCGAGCATGAACGTGCGACGCGAACCGTCACCACGCACGCGCGCGTGCAGGATCTCGCGGCCGGGGGCGGTCTCGAAGATGCGGGTCTCGATGCCCTCCGCCTCGCACAGCCGCTGGAGGAACCGGGCGGCGGGGGCCTCCTGGCCCGGCGGGTTGGAGGTGTCGATGCGGAGGTACGCCTGGAAGATCGCCAGCGCCTCGCGCTGAACGGCCTTCCAGTCGACGCCGCTCACGGCATCGCGTCCGCCCATGGCGCGAGTCCCCTCCACGGCCGGCGGCCGCTATTGGCGTAGTATCGACCTCGCTGCAAGTGCCCCTGACGGAAACGTGAGGGTGGACGGGAACCCGATGTCCGCTGCACCGCCCCACGCCGCCCCACCCTCCACGGCGGGCGTCCTCTCGCTCCTGCGCGATGGCAGTTACCGCAGTTACTGGCTGGCGAACTTCTTCTACTTCCTGGTGTTCGGGGCGCAGCGGTTCGCGTTCGTCCTGTTCGTGCTGGAACTAACGGACCGGGCGGGCCTCGGCGGGTTGGTCGGGTTCGCGCTCGGCATCCCGGCGTTCTTCATCACGGTGCCCGCCGGTGTTTGGGCTGACCGGCTGGACCGCCGGCGCATGGTGATGGCGTCCTGCCTGGCCGGCGCGGCGTTGCTCGGGATCGTCGCGATCCTGACCTATGCCGAGGTGATCAACGCCGGCATCGCGCTCCTCGCGGCGCTCGCGGTGGGGTTCGTCACGGCCAGCGTGCAACCGCCGCTCACGGCGATCGTGCAGATGATCGTGCCGCCCGACCGGCTGGTGAGCGGCATCGTGCTCCGTACGATGGGGCAGAACCTTGCCCAGTTCGTCGGCGCGGTCGCGGGCGGCCTCGCGATCGCGACGCTCGACTTCGGCGGCGCGTTCGCCCTGCAGTCCGCGCTCTACCTCGTCGCCTTCGTCGCGCTCCTCGGCGTGCGGCTCCCGCCGCGCACGGCCCCCCCGGCGGTACGCCCGCCGATGCGCACCGCCGCGACCGAGGGCGCACAGTTCGTCTTCAGCCGTCCCGCGCTGCGCGCGCTCGTCGTCGCCTCCGTGATGACTGGGCTGTTCCAGCTGGGGCCGATCTTCGTCCTCATCCCGGAGATCGCGCGGACGCGGCTGGAGGTGGACGCCGCGTTGAACTCGCTGCTGCTCGCGTTCACCTCGGTGGGGATGCTGATCATGTCCGCCTTCCTCGCCCAGCGCCGGGGGCTGGGGCGGAAGGGGTACTGGTTCCTCCTGAACTTACTCGTCGCGGGCCCGGCGATGGTGGTGATGGGCCTCTCGGGCTGGTACCCGCTCACCGGGCTCGCGCTGTTCGTGTGGGGCCTCAACGGCGGCGTCCACATCAACATGAACCAGGCGTTGATCCAGATGAACACCCCGAACGAGATGATGGGCCGCGTCATGAGCATCTACATGCTCTCGATCGCCGGCCTGATCCCCCTCGGGTCGCTGATGTCCGGCGTCACCGCGGAGGTCATCGGCGCGGACGGCGCGCTGATGGTGGCGGGGGTGGTGTTCGGCGTCTACTCCGTGTGGGCGTTCTTCGCGGAGCGCGAGTTGAAGGCGCTGGACTGACCGTGCCGCACGAGGTTGAAGCGCAGCCGCGCCGCGTGGCACGATCCCCTCGATGACTACCACCACCTCCCCCGACCAGCAGCGCCTGCTCGACCTCGCGCGGTTGCGCCGCGTGCGCGACCGCATCGACCGCGAGTACGCGCAGCCGCTGGACGTGGAAGCGCTCGCCCGAGGCGAGGCGATGTCGGCAGGGCACCTGAGCCGCCAGTTCCGGCGCGCGTATGGGGAGTCGCCCTACTCCTACCTGATGACGCGCCGCATTGAGCGGGCGATGGCGCTCCTCCGGCGGGGCGACCTGAGCGTGACCGAGGTCTGTTTCGCGGTCGGCTGCTCGTCCCTCGGTACGTTCAGCACACGCTTCACGGAACTGGTGGGGATGTCGCCGAGCGTCTACCGGCGCGAAGCCGCTGACGCGACGCTGGGCATGCCCTCGTGCGTCGCAAAGCAGGTCACGCGACCGGTCAGGAATCGAGAAGCGCCCGCCGCAATGGTGCGCGTAGGCTGACCGGCATGAACATCTCCATCCACTCCAGGTTCCTTCCACACACCGACCCAGACGCCTCCCTGGCCTTTTACCGTGACACCCTCGGCTTCGAGGTGCGCAACGACGTGGGCTATCAGGGGATGCGCTGGATCACCGTGGGCCCGGCCGGCCAGCCGGACACCAACATCGTCCTCTACCCGCCCGAGGCGAGCCCCGGCCTGACCGAGGACGAACGCCGCGCGATCGCCGAGATGATGGCGAAGGGGACGTTCGCGATGCTGGTGCTGGCGACGCCCGACCTGGACGCAGCGTTCGAGCACCTGCAGGCCGGGAACATCGAGGTCGTGCAGGAGCCGATGGACCAGCCGTACGGCGTCCGCGATTGCGCGATCCGCGACCCCGCGGGCAACCTCATCCGTCTGCAGGAACGCCGCTGACGGGGTTGGAGCGGCGTCCGAGCCGGTGGTAGCGTCGAAGGCTCGCCGCTGCGTTGATGGGATGACCGACGACGATGCCAACCGCTGACGGCCACGCCGCCGACCGCCACGATGTGATCCGCGTGCAGGGTGCGCGCGAGAACAACCTGAAGGACATCAGCCTCGAGATCCCGAAGCGCCGGCTGACGGTGTTCACCGGCGTCTCGGGGTCTGGGAAGAGCTCGCTCGTCTTCGGCACCATCGCGGCGGAATCGCAGCGCCTCATCAACGAGACGTACAGCGCGTTCCTCCAGGGGTTCATGCCGGCGCTCGCGAGGCCGGACGTGGACGTCCTGGAAGGCCTGACCACGGCGATCATCGTGGACCAGGAGCGGATGGGCGCGAACGCGCGCTCCACCGTGGGGACGGTGACGGACGCGAACGCGATGCTCCGCATCCTGTTCAGCCGCCTCGGCCAGCCTCACATCGGCTCGCCGAACGCGTTCTCCTTCAACGTGCCGTCCGTGCGCGCCTCCGGCGCGATCACCGTCGAGCGCGGCCCCGGCAAGGGGAAGACGGAGAGCAAGACGTTCACGGTCCTCGGCGGCATGTGCCCGCGCTGCGAGGGGATGGGGTCCGTCTCCGACATCGACCTCACGCAGCTGTACGACGACAGCAAGTCGCTCGCCGAGGGCGCGCTCACGATCCCCGGGTACAACGCGGACGGCTGGAACGTGCGCGTGTTCGCCGAGTCCGGCTTCCTGGACCCGAACAAACCGATCCGGAACTACACGAAGAAGGAACTCCAGGACTTCCTCTACAAGGAGCCGACGAAGGTCAAGTTCAGCAACATGAACCTGACCTACGAAGGACTGGTGCCCAGGATCCAGAAGTCCTTCCTGTCGAAGGACAAGGAGGCGCTGCAGCCGCACATCCGCGCGTTCGTGGAGCGCGCTGTCACCTTCACCCGCTGCCCGGACTGCGGCGGCACGCGGCTGAGCGAGCCGGCGCGCACCTCGAAGATCGCCGGCAAGAACATCGCCGAGGTCTGTGCGATGCAGATCAGCGACCTCGCCGAGTGGGTGCGCGGGCTGGACGCGCCGCAGGTGGCGCCGCTCCTCCGCGCCCTGAGCCACCTGCTCGACTCGTTCGTGGAGATCGGCCTCGGCTACCTGTCGCTCGACCGGCCCTCCGGCACGCTCTCCGGCGGCGAGGCGCAGCGCACGAAGATGATCCGCCACCTCGGCTCATCGCTCACGGACGTGACCTACGTCTTCGACGAGCCGACGATCGGCCTCCATCCGCACGACATCGAGCGGATGAACGGGCTGCTGCGCCGGCTGCGGGACAAGGGCAACACCGTGCTCGTGGTCGAGCACAAGCCGGAGACGATCGCGATCGCCGACCACGTCGTCGACCTCGGCCCCGGCGCCGGCGCCGCGGGCGGCACCATCTGCTACGAAGGCACCATCGAGGGCCTCCGCGCGAGCGGTACCCTCACCGGCCGCCACTTGGACGACCGCGCCGCGCTGAAGGCGGCGGTGCGACCGCCCGCCAGCACGCTCCCGATCCGCGACGCGACGACGAACAACCTCCAGCACGTCAGCGTCGACATCCCGCTCGGGGTGCTGGTGGTGGTCACGGGCGTGGCCGGCTCCGGCAAGAGCTCGCTGATCCACGGCTCCATGCCCGCCTCGGCCGGGGTCGTCACGGTCGACCAGACGGCGATCCGAGGGTCGAGCCGGAGCAACCCCGCCACCTACACCGGGCTCCTGGACCCGATCCGGAGCGCCTTCGCGAAGGCGAACGGCGTGAAGCCGGCGCTGTTCAGCGCCAACTCGGAGGGCGCCTGCCCCACCTGCAACGGCGCCGGGGTCATCTACACGGACCTCGGCATCATGGCGACCGTTGCCACCACCTGCGAGGAGTGCGAGGGCAAGCGCTTCCAGGCGGAGGTGCTCACCTACCACCTCGCCGGCAAGAACATCGCGGAGGTCCTCGCGATGCCGGTCAGCGAGGCGACGGAGTTCTTCGGCGACGGTCCGGCGAAGAACCCGACCGCGCACACGATCCTGAAGCGGCTCGTGGACGTCGGCCTCGGTTATGTCAGCCTCGGACAGCCTCTCACGACGCTCTCCGGCGGTGAACGTCAGCGCCTCAAGCTCGCGGTCCACCTCGGCGAGAAGGGCGACATCCTCGTGCTGGACGAGCCGACGACCGGCCTGCACCTGGCGGACGTGGAGCAGCTGCTCCGCCTGCTCGACCGGATCGTGGACGGTGGGAAGTCGGTGATCGTGATCGAGCACCACCAGGCCGTGATGGCGCACGCCGACTGGATCATCGATATCGGCCCGGGCGCCGGGCACGACGGTGGCCGCGTCGTGTTCGAGGGACCCCCGGCCGACCTCGTCGCGGCGCGCTCCACGCTGACCGGCCAGCACCTCGCGGCGTACGTCGGGGCGGCGGGGTCACCGAGCGCTGCGCCGGCGCGTGCGGCGCGACCGTCCCGCAAGGCGAGGTAAGCGCGCCGCGGAGGCCTCGCTCGCGGCTAGCCGCCTCCTCCGCCGCCCGCCGCCTCCACGCCCGCGGCGAAGGGGATGTGGCGCTCGCGGAAGCGGCCGCTGCGGAGCAGCAGGCGGAGTTCAGGCAGCCCGAGGATCGCGGCGATGAAGAGGCCGGTCCAGATCAGGCCCGGGATCACGAGCAGCGGGCGCACGCCGACGAAGTCCGCCCACGCACCGAAGCCGAGGTTCACGAACGCCATGTGGCCGGCGGCCAGCATGATGAACGTGGCGATCACGCGGCCCCGCAGCCGGTCCGGTGTGACCTCCTGCACGAACGCCTGCGAGATCGACATGTAGGACGCCTGCGTCCCGCCGGCGAACATGGCCCCGAGGATCACCATCGCCGGGGTCTGCGCGAACCCCATCATCACCATCGCCAGGCCGGAGCCCATGCCGGTGATGAGCAGCGCCCGCCCCTGCATCGCCGAGGTCTGGATCCGCGAGACCAGCACCGTGCCGGCCACGGCGCCCGCGCCGAGGCCCATGAGGATCGCGCTGTACGTCCGCGCGCCGCCGCCGACGTCCGCGGAGAGGCCGGGCATCATCGAGTCGAACGCCATCGTCAGCGCGCAGTGCAGCACGACCAGCGTGATCACGAGCGCGAGACGCGGGTCGCGGCCGACGTACTCCATGCCCTCCGCGATGTCGCGGAAGATGCCGGTCGTCAGGCCACCGGCGGCACGCCTCACCTCCGGCCGGTAGCGGATCATCCACAGCGCGACCGTGCCGGCCGCCATCAACCCGGCGGACAGCAGGAACACCGGCCCCGGCCCCAGCGCCGCGAGGATCACGCCGCCCAGCAGCGGCCCGATGATCCTCGTGCCGTGGACGGAGATGCCCTGCAGCGCGATCGCGTTCAGAAGATGCTCCGGCGCCACCAGGCTGGGCGTCATGGAGTTCGACGCCGGCTGCTGCACGGCGCGCGAAATGCCGCCGAGGAGCGAGAAGACCACCACGTGCCAGACCTCGACCACCCCGGCGATGGTGACGATCGCCAGGCCGACGGTGCCGATCAGGCTGATGTACGCCGCCCAGATCGAGAGCAGCCGCCGGTCCATGCGGTCGGCGAGCGCCCCCGCGAGCGGCGAGGCGAAGACAAACGGGGCCATCCCCGAGAAGGTGACGAGGCCCACGGCGGCCGATGACCCGGTGATGTCGAAGACCAGCCACCCGCGCGCGAGTAGCAGCGCCCAGTTCGCCCCGGCGGCGAACACGGAGTTGATGAAGAGCAGCGTGTAGTCACGCGACCCGAGCGCCGGGAACTGGCGCACGAGGAAGCCGGGGCGGGAAGTCGCTGTCATGGCGGGAGTCTACGCCTCGGCAGGCCGGCGCGCGCGGGCCAATTCGCCGCGCTACCGCCGAATGGACAGGCCGGCCTCGGTGTCCGGGTCGACGACGACCGCCGTCTCGCCGCGCAGCCACTCGAGGATGTCCGCGCCGACCATCTCGCGCCGCCAGCCGCTGAGCAGCGGGATGTCCGGCTCCTGCGAGCGGTCACCCACCAGCCACCATGCGATCACATCGTCGATCTCTCGCCGCGTCGCGACGAACCGCGACGCGATGGAAGCCTCGCGACAGCGCGCCTGCACGATCCCGCTGAGGATCGCCGGCCACGACTGCCCCAGGTTCGGCAGGCGGGGTGGGGTCGCCTCGGCCGGCGGCGGCTCGTCCATCCCGCGCCGGGCGGCCTCGATGATCGCCTGGCCGTAGCGCGCTGCGGTGCCCTCGCCCATGCCGCGCACCGCGCGGAGTTCGTCGAGCGAGTTCGGGGGGCGGCGGGCAATCTCCAGCATCGTGCGGTCGTTCACCAGCCACGCGGGCGGGCGGTTGGAGCGCAGCGCCTCCGCCTCCCGCCACGCGGCGAGGGCGCGCAGCGCGCCCTGTTGGCGCGGCCGGAGCGCGTTCCAGCCACGGATGCGGCGGAACATCTCCTCCGGCGGGATGCGCTCGGCCCACGTCTCCGCCAGCCGGTCGCACTCCTCGCGCACCCAGTCGAGGCGGCCTCGCGTCGCCAGGTCCTCGTGAAGCCGGCGCCACGCGCTCGGCAGGTAGCGCACGTCGTCCAGGGCGTAGCGGATCTGCTCGTCGGAGAGGGGGCGGCGCGACCACTCGGTGAACTGGGCGCCCTTGTCCAGGTGGATGCCGGACATCCGCTCCACCAGCGCGCCGTACCCGATCTGGTCGCCGAAGCCGAGGAACGCCGCGCCGATCTGCGTGTCCACCACGTTCCGGCCGCGTACCTGGAACACCGCGCCGATGAGCGCAAGGTCGGCCTGCGCGGAGTGGATAACGGTCGTGACCGAGGGGTCCCCGACCAGGTCGACGACCGGGCGCGCATCCACCTTCAGCGGGTCGATCGCGGCCACGTTCGGCGACTCTGGGTCGCCCCACCCGACCTGGACGAGCGACAGTTCTGCGACGTACCGCCCCTCCGTCATGAACTCCAGGTCGAGCGAGAACGAGCCGAAACGCGCGATCTCCGAGGCGATCGAGGCAACCTCGGACGGGTCGCTGATGAGGGGCGGCGCGGGCTCTGCAGTGGTCATCAGCCGGACGATAACACGGTGCGCCGTCAGGCTCAGGCGCACACCCGGCGTACAATCCCGCCGTCCCGCGATCACCCGGAGGCAGCATGTCCACACCCGACACCCCGATCCACGGCGACTGCGACCCGGCCTTCCAGGCCGTGGCGGACGCCTTCGCGGCGAACTTCGCGGCCGGCGGGGAGACCGGCGCGTCCGTCTGCGTCACCGTCGAGGGCCGCACGGTCGTCGACCTCTGGGGCGGCTGGGCCGACGAGGCGCGGACCCGCCCGTGGGAGCGCGACACGCTCGTGAACGTCTGGTCCTCCACGAAGGGGGTCGCCGCCACGGCGGGGCACGTCCTCGCCTCGCGCGGGCTGATCGACTTCGAGGCACCCGTCGCGCGGTACTGGCCGGAGTTCGCGCAGGCCGGCAAGGACGCGATGCCGGTGAAGTATCTGTTCAGCCACCAGGCCGGTCTCGTGGACATCGAGGGCGAGAAGACGCCCGGAATCGCGCGCGACTGGGCGGCGATCTGCGCCGCGCTCGCCGCCAGCCACCCGCTGTGGGAGCCGGGCACGGCCAACGGCTACCACGCCGTGACCTACGGCTGGCTGGTCGGCGAGGTGATCCGGCGGGCGGCGGGCGCGCCCTCGTTCAGCGCCGTCCTGCGCGAAACGGTGACGGGGCCGCTCGGCGCGGACTTCTGGGTCGGCCTCCCCGCCTCCGAGCACCACCGCGTCGCCGAGATCCACCGCGAGCCCCCACCGCCGGCGTCACCGGGTGCGCCGCCCGCCACGCCACCCGCGCCGGACTCGCCCCGTGCCCGCGCGATGCTGCTCGCGGGGCCCGCCTACGCCGGCGCTCCGAACAGCCCGGAATGGCGGGAGGCGGAAATGCCGGGCATGAACGGCCATGGCAACGCCCGATCCCTCGCCCGCGTCTACACGCCGCTCGCCAACGGCGGTGAGGTGGACGGCATCCGCCTGATGTCGCCGGCGGACATCGAGCGGGCGGCGGCGCTGCAGGTCGCCTCGCAGGACCTGGTGATCGCCGGCCTCACGCGCCGGACGCTCGGCTTCATGCTCCCGTTCGAGGAACTCGGCGACGTGCGGCCGCCGTCCGCGTTCGGCCACGGCGGCGCCGGCGGATCGCAGGGCTTCGCGGACCCGGTGCACCGGGTCGCCTTCGGCTACGCGATGAACCGGATGAGCACGGCCGGGGGTGTCAGCGGCGCCATGGACCCGCGCGGCCAGCGCCTGGCGAAGGCGGTGTACGACGCGCTGGCGCGCTGATCCGCGCCTCCGGGCATCCTCGGACGGCGTACAGTGAGGCCCACGCGCGCCCCGCAACGGGACGCCCGAAGGAGAGCACGATGAACCCGCTCAACCTGATCTCGAAACTGCTCCGTGGTGGCGACGTCACGAAGAACGCCAAGGCGATGGCGAAGCAGGAGGCGCAGAAGCGCTCGAACCAGGGGATCAACAAGACCCTGAAGTAGGCCCGGGCACCCTCACGCTTCCGGGATGCCACGCACGCGGGCGTGGATCTCGCCCGTGAGCCCGTCGATGTGACGGGACAGGGACGCCACCTGCTCCGTCAGCGCCGTATTACGCTCCAGCAGGTCGGCGATCGACTGCGTGAGCGCGGTGTTCTGCGCCAGCAGTTCCAGCGTGACCCCGGACAGTTCCTCGCGGTGCTGCGCGTCCGCGGTCGTCCACTCACGGTCGCGTTCGGCCTGCCGCGTCTGCGCCAGCAGGATGAGCGGCGCAGCGTAGGCGGCCTGCGTGGAGAACGCGAGGTTCAGGAGGATGAACGGGAACGGGTCGAACGCATCGTGCGCCGCGGCGTTCCAGGCGATCCAGATGATCACGACGGTCGTCTGGATCACCAGAAACTCCGGCGCCCCGAACGCCCTCGCGAACCGCTCCGCGAACGATCCGAAGCGGTCGCTTCCGAAGGTCGCACCCAGATGCGCGTGCGGCAGGAGGTGACGGGTGGGGTTGCGCTGGTTCATCGCAAGACTCCGAGGTGGACGGCCGGCCCGATACCGCCAGTGAACCACCCACCCGCCCCGTGTGCGCGCCCCGTATACTCCCCAACCATGACTACTGAACCCGCCACCGACCCCATCCGCATCACGGTGGTCTCCGACTTCATCTGACCGTGGTGCTATGTCGGCCTCGTGGAGGTCGAACGACTCGAACGCGAATGGAACGTCGTCCTGGACTGGGCGCCGTTCTACCTCGACCCAACGATCCCGCCGGAGGGACGCACGCGCACGCCCCAGACCACCCCGGACTCTCCGAAGTCCGCGCTGGAGGAGCGTGGCGAGCGCCTGGGCATTGAGTTCCGCCGAGGGCGCACGTTCACCCCGAACACCCACCGCGCGCTGGAGGCGGCGTACTGGTCGCGTGAGCACGCCTCGCACGAGCAGGACACCGCGTTCCACTACGCGCTCTACAGGGCGTTCTTCACCGATCACCGCGACCTGTCCGACATCGACATCCTGGTCGAACTCGCGCGTGGCGTGGGCCTCGATGGCGACGACCTGCGCGACGCGCTGACGACGGGCCGCCACCGCGCGGCGGTGGACGAGGGCATCGAGCACTCCTACGCCATCGGCGTGTCGGCGATCCCCACGTTCATCATCAACGACCAGTACGCCGTCGTCGGCGCGCAGGAGTACGACGTCCTCGAGCGCGTCATGGCGAAGCTCGGCGGGAGGAAACGGGACGGCTCCGCCGGCCCGTCGGCGGACGACATCTCGTTCCAGTAGGGATCAACGCGCACAACGCGAAGGGGGCGGCCGCCGGGCCGCCCCCTTCGTTCATCCAGCGCACGGTCACTCGGCTCGGCGGGGCAACTCGACCTCGGCGGTGCCCTGCACGGGGCGCTCGCCGCGGTCGTTCTCCAGCACCACGTCCAGTTTCACGATCGCCGGGCCGCCGGCCTCGAGCGCGTCGTCCGCCGCGTCGATCACCGTCGCCAGGCAGCGCAACTCGTCGTTGTGGAGCACGGGCCGCCGGAACGACACGTCGATCGAGACGATGCGCCCCAGCGGGCCCATCCAGTCCGTGACGATGCGCGTGATCATCGCCGTGGACATCGTCCCCGGCACGATCGGCCGCTCGAGGCCCATGCGGCGCGCGTCCGCGTTGTTGGAGAAGCGGCCGTCGCCGGGGGCGTTGCGACCGTTGTTGCTGTTCAGGAACGCCAGCACGTGCTCGGTCGTGGGGTGCTGGTGCACCTCGTACTCGTCGCCCACGGCGACATCCTCGAAGTAGCGCTGGCCGGTGAGGTACTCGGTCGTCATCAGTCGCCCTCCACGGCCTTCGTCTGGCGGTGGACCATGGAGGTCTCCAGCGCCGCCACGTTCTCGCCGTGCTGGTTCACATACCGCGTGCGGCGCACCACGAAGATCATCCGCCCGCTGCGCCCGGTCTTCTCGTACACCTCCTTCACGGAGGCGTAGCCATCGATCACGTCGCCGGGCCGCATCGGCAGGAAGTACTCCTGCCGCGAGCCCGCCATGAACGAGGTGCCGAAGTCGATCCCCGGATCCGGAGGCGGCGACATCCGCACCGTCTGCAGCAGGCCGGGCGGCGCCACGATCCCCTTGTACGGGCCGCTCTTCGCCGCCATCTCGTCCGTGTACAGCGGGTTCGTCTCCTCGAGCGCCTCGCAGTACGCCGCGATGCTCTCGCGCGTCACCTCGAAGCGGCCCGCGTGCACCTCCCGGCCCACGGCGGACCGGTCGTACTCGATCGCGTCGCCGCCGAGGTCGCCCTGGCGGCTGCTGAACGGCACGAGTTGCGCCACGGTGGGGCGGTCGGCGATGTGCGCGCCCTCCTGCGTCTCCTCCAGCCGCACCGGCGTGAACACGGCGTACGGGTCACGCAGCCGAGCGACGAGGTCCTCGATCGTGCGGACGGAGCCCTCGAAGCGGGTCATGCACCGCCCGAGGCCGGTGACGAAGTGCGAGTCGGACGCACCGATCTCGCGGAGGCCGTGCGCCAGTGCCAGGTCGTGGCCGCGCGCGTTTTCGAAGTCGCTGCTTCCGCCGTTCAACCCTTCGATGACGCGGACGTCCTCCAGGCTGACGTTCCGCTCCTCCACGTGGTCGACCACGCCAATGTGCGGACGTCCCGCGTGCGCGCCGACGGCGATGCCGCCGACCTCCCACGCCGCCCGAAACACCTCGCGGTACGGGAGCGAAATGCTCGACACGTCGAAGCGCTGGAAGAACTCCGGCGTGGCGCCGAACACCAGCACGTGGCCAATGTCCGTCTCCACCTCCACCCCGCGGAGGACGACGGTGTCGTACCGCGCAGCGAGTTCGGAGTAATCCCGGTCGGGCGCGTAGTTGCGGTGCTCGGTGAGCACGAAGCCATCGATGCGGAAGCCCTGCTTCCGCTTGGCCGCGGCCCACTTCAGGTAGCCCTCCACCGTCCCGCCGGCGTCGTCAGAGCCGTCGGTGGAGTGGACGTGAAGGTCGAGGTAGGTGTGCTGATCGTCCAGCGGCATGTTCATCCCTTCCCCGCTGTGCACAGTCGGGTAGCGGGGCGGATTCTCGCATGCGAGCGCCCCACGTCAACGCGCGCCATACTCGCCGCCATGGAGATGGAGCCGGACACCCCGGAGTTCGCCGCCACCGAGGCCCGCCTGCGCGCCTGGCTGCGCGAGGAGGTCGGCGTCCCCGAGTGGCGGCGCCTGGTGCGCGTCACCGAGCAGGAGATGCTCGTCTCCAAGTTCGAGGCGGGCTTCGCGCCGCGCCTCTTCGCCCTCCTCGACGAGGTGCCCGAGCTGTTCGACGAGGCGACCGTGGTGGCGCGCTACGAGGCGCTCGCGGCGACGCTGCCCGCCGGCACGCCGCGCATCGATGCGTGGCACGCCTCGATGCACCAGGCCTGCCGCGAGGCCGGCGAACGCCTCGGCATCCCGGACGTGCGGCTGGCGGAGATCCGCACGGGGATCGACTCCGTGCGCGCGATCCTCGAAGCCGTGATCTGGAGCGCGCCGGAGGTGGGCGACGACTACGCGCCGCGCGGCGGCGAGGTGTCGGCGTACCGGGACGGCCTCGCCGCGCTGGCGGACGACCGCGATCTCTTCACTCGCTACTACGGCACGTTCGAGGCGCACCCCGTCCGCAACCACTGCCCCGGCGCGGCGTTCGCCCGGAGGATGCTGGCGCACGCCTGGCGCGCCTGCACGGACACGCCGCCGCCGGCCTGACCGAGGGGCTCCCCAAAGAAGGAGAGAGGCGGCCCGGATGGGCCGCCTCTGCGTGTTCCCCGTGCTTGCGGGGTATGCCGTCACCCGCCGTTAGGGCAGGGTCCCGGACGGCGGCGGCGGCGGCGGAGGCGGGGTCGTACTGCCACCACCCGGTGACGGAGCCGGCGGCGGCGAGGTCGGGTCGGACGGCGCCTGGGGGCCTCCCGGAGACGTCGAGGTGACACAGACCATCGAGACGACGCCGGACTGCACCCTCACGTCCACCACGTAGCCCGGCAGGCCGGGGCACGGCGTGCCATCGAGCGCGCTCAGGCTGCTCGGCCCGGCGGGGCCGGCGGGGCCAGCCGGACCAGCGGGGCCAGCGGGGCCAGCGGGGCCAGCAACGCCGTCGGCGCCGTCAGCGCCGTCAGCCCCAGCCGGGCCGGCCGGTCCTTGCTCACCCTGGACGCCCTGTGGGCCCTGTTCGCCCTGCGGGCCCTGTTCGCCCTGCGGGCCCTGTTCACCCTGCGGGCCCTGTTCACCCTGCGGGCCCTGTTCACCCTGAATGCCTTGCTGGTTCCACTGGATGTACGTTTCACCCCGACGACAGTCGGACGCGTCGCGGACAATGCGCACCTGGCCAGTATTTCCGCCGCCGTTGGAGTGGTAACACGCCCCGATGACGTTGCCAGAGTTGGACGCGCGCACCACGGTGGTGCTGCCCAGCCCGATCCCCACCAGGAGCGCCGCCACCATGAACAGGCGGATGCTCCTCGAGGCGAGGAACCTCGGGATGGGAATCGTGATGGTTGGTTGTGGTTGTGGACTCACCCGAGCCGCCCTTCAGTTGCGTGACGCGGTCAGCACCCGGCGTCACCCCATGGAGTTGCGCGAACTATAACGGGAGACCGCAATATTCCCGGTGGCCGCCCGGACGGGCAGCCGGCGCATCCTCGCAAGGACTATCCGCCGCGCGACGCGCGTCCGATCTGCTCGGCACGGACGAGGTGACGCTGCAACTTACCGGATGCCGTTCGGGGCAGCGGATCGGCCTGGAAGACGAATGCCCTCGGCACCTTGTATCCCGCGAGCCGTTCGCGCAGATAATCGGTCAACTCCGGCGCCGTCACACCAACCTCGGACGGCACGACCACCGCGACCACGCGGTGCCCCCAGCGGTCGTCCCGCACGCCGACCACCGCGCACTCGGCGACCCCGGCGTGTCCGAGGAGTGCGGACTCCACCTCCGCGGGGTAGACGTTCTCACCGCCGCTCACGATCAGGTCGTCGCGGCGGTCGGCGATGTACAGGTAGCCCTCCGCGTCGACGTAGCCGAGGTCGCCCGTGTGCAGCCAGCCGTCACGGATGGCGGCGGCCGTCGCGTCCGGCCGGTGGAGGTAGCCCGCGCAGACCGTGGGGCCCGACACCAGGATCTCGCCGATCTCGTTCGGCGCTGCCGTGCGGCCGTCCACCTCGATCCGCACGGTCGCGGACGGCAGCGGCAGGCCCGCGGACCCGAGTTTCCGCAGCGCGTCCGCCTCCGAGAGCGTCGCCACCTGGGACGCCGTCTCCGTCAGGCCGTACGTCTGCAGCACCGGCATCCCGCGCTCACGTGAGGCTTCCAGCAGCGGTCGCGGCGCGGGGCCGCCGCCAAGCAGCACCGCGCGCAGCGTGGAGGGGTACGGCAGCGCGTCCGCCTCGAACATGCGCTGGAGCATCGTCGCCACGACGGAGAGGAGCGTGATCCGCTCCTCGCGCAGCGCCCGGTTCACGCGCACCTCGTCGAATCGATCGTGGATGACCGCCGTTGTCCCGTAGATCGCGGACCGCAGGAGGATCGAGAGGCCGCCGACGTGGAACAGCGGCATGCACGCGAGCCAGCGGTCGTCCTCGCGGACGCCGAGGTTGGCGGCGGAGGCCACCGCGCTCCAGGTGAAGTTGCCGTGCGTGAGGACGGCGCCCTTCGGACGGCCCGTGGTGCCGGACGTGTAGATGACACTGTGCCCGCGGTCCGCCTCCACGTCGGACGGCCCGGCCAGCGGCGTCCCCGCCGACCAGCGCGCCTCCTCGGCCGCCAGCACCTCCACGCCCGGCGCCTCCGCCGAGGCCTCCCGGGCCGCATCGAGGTACTCCGCGGTCGCGACGAGGAAGCGGACGCGCGCGTCGCGCAACTGGTAGGCAAGTTCCCCTGCGGAAAGGCGTGCGTTGAGCGGCATGAACAGCCCGCCGGCGCGGGGGACCGCGTGTGCGAACACGGCGATGGGGACGCCGTTCCCCATCAGCACGGCGACCGGCTCGCCCTCCGCCACGCTGAGCGCGCGGAGCGCGCCCGCCGTACGGCCCACTCGCGCGTCGAGGTCGCGGTACGTCAGGCGTTCGTCGCCGCACTCGATCGACAGGTGGTCCGCGTGCGTGGTCGCGCGGAAGGCGACCCAGTCGCGGAAGTCCACGCGCAGGGGGTCGGTGCTGGTCATCTCACGCCACCTCCACCGCGGCCCACGGCCCGGTCGCGACCGCCTCCAGCGCGGCCTCGGCAACCGCGAGGCCCAGCCCGGCGCCGTCTGGCAGCGCCATCCGGCCGCGCACCGGCACGAGCGTGGTCGCGACCACGTCGGCCGCGAGGTGCTCGCCGGTGCTCAGGCCGTGCGCGGGCCCCGCCGGAAGCGACGCCGCGAGGTGCAGCGCCGCCGCCGTCCCGACGGAGGAGTCGAACGTCGTCGTGACCAGCGTCGCGATGCCTCGGGCGGCGGCACGTTCCGCGACGGCGCGCGCAGCCGTGAGCCCACCGAGCACCATCGGCTTCAGCACGACGACCGAGGCTGCCCGCGCCGCGAGCACCCGGTCGAGGAGCGCCGGGTCGCCCACCACCTCGTCAGCGCCGATGGGGAACGGCGCCGCGGCGTTGAGGCGCGCGAGGGCTTCGACCTCCGTGGCCGCGACCGGCTGTTCGAGCAGTTCGATGCCGTACGGCGCGAACCCGGCGACCGCCTCGTGCGCCGTCGCCTCGTCCCACGCGCCGTTCGCGTCGAGGCGGATGAGCGCCTCCGGGCTGGCGTCCCGCAGCGCGGCGACACGGCGGATGTCCTCCGCCACCGTCCCCACGCCGACCTTCAGTTTCAGGACGCCGTACCCCGCCGCATGCGCCTCGCGGCCGTACTGCGCGACCTCGGCGGCACGCCCGCCGCCAATGACCGCGTTCGCCATCACCCACGGCGAGGGCTCCCCACCGCTCAGCAGCGCCGCGACCGGCACCCCGGCCGCGCGCCCGCGCAGGTCAAGGAGCGCGACGTCCAGCGCGCATCGCAGCGAGGAGACACCGAGGCCGGTCGCGGGGATCGCGTCGCCGAGCACGGCAGCGCCGTACGCCTCGAGCAGCGCAAGGACATCCGCGACCGTCCCCATCCCCCACGAGGGGATCGGCATCGCGTCGCCGACGCCGGTGTGTCCTGCCGCGTCGGTGAGTTCGATCAGCACGCCCTCGCGGTCGGCCATCACGCCGTGGGCCGCCTCGAAGCGGGCACGCATCGGCAGGCGGAAGGGCCGCCAGCGTAGGCGGATCGCGGGTGCCTCGGGGTTGAGGGGCGTCATCGCCGGGCGCTAGAGCGACAGGCCGATGGCGAGGAGTACGCCGAAGAGGAGGTGGAGGCGCGCGGTGGAGCGGAGCGCGCGGTTCAGCGTCGGGCCGTCGGTGTGCGCCAGCACCGCCATCAGCGGGACCACGGCGGCCGGGAAGGAGAGCCAGGAGAGCAGCACCCACGGCGCGAACCCGCCGACCAGCCAGAGCGAGGCGGCCGCGACGTACGCGCCGATCACCACCAGCACGAACTCCGTCCGCGCCATCCGCCGCCCAAGGTACACCGCAAGCGTGTACTTGCCAGCGAGGCGGTCCGTGTCCAGGTCACGCACGTTGTTCACCACGAGGATGGCGGTGACGGTGAGGGCGACCGGGACGGACGCGCCGAGGATGTGGCCGTTTACCTCGCCCGCCTGCACGTAGTAGGTGCCCGCCACCGCGACGACGCCGAAGAAGATGAAGACGAACACCTCACCGAGCCCGCGGTAGCCGAACGGCCACGGGCCGCCCGTGTAGGTGACCGCCGCGAGCATGGAGGCGAGGCCGATGGCGATGATCGGCCAGCCGCCGACGTACACGAGGTAGAGCCCGGCGAGCGTCGCGAACAGGAACGACGCGAGGATGCCGCGGACGACCTGCTGCTGCGTCAGCAGCCCGAGCATCGTCGCGCGGGGCGGGCCGAGGCGGGAGTCGTTGTCCGCGCCTCGGCGGAAGTCGGAGAGGTCGTTCGCGAAGTTCGCACCGACCTGCAGCGCCAGCGCGCCCACGAGGGCGGCGAGGGCGGCGAGCGGTTCGCGGAAGCCGTCGCGCAGGGCCACGGCGGTCCCCACGGCGACCGGCACGATCGCGGCGGTCAGCGTGGGCGGGCGGGTCGCCAGCAACCATGCGCCGAGGCTACCGGGGGCGGGAAGGGTGCGGGCGCGGGCCATGTCCTACCTCGTCCAGTCGCGCTAGAGGCGCGGGCGCACCTCGCGCAGGAAGTCCAGCACCGCCGCGTTGAACTCGGCGGGCCGCTCCAGGTGGGCGGCGTGGCCGGCGTCCTCGATCAGCCGTACACGCGCGTCCGGCATGGCGTCTGCCATCTCCCGGGCGATTGAGCAGTATTTCGTGTCCAGACTACCCGCCATCAGGAGAACGGGCACGTTCACCTCGCCCAGGCGGTCGCCCACCCACGTCTGGCTCCCCGTGCCCATCCCGCGCAGCGAGTTCGCCATCCCCACCCCACGCTGCGCGAGCCGGCCCTGCCGCAGCGCCTCCTTCGAGGCGTCCGAGAGGTTCTTCTTCTGGCTGTCCCAGAGCGGGATCGACTGCCAGCGGTCGACGAACGCCTCCATGTCGCGCTCGGCGAGTTGCGCCAGGAGTTCGTCCGCGGCGCGTCGCTCGGCGCGTTCCTGCTCCGTGGCGAGGCCGGGGCTGGCGCCCTCCAGGATGAGCGCGGAGACCGCCTCCGGGTGGCGCGCCCACACGCTGAGCGCGGTGCGTCCGCCGAGCGAGTAGCCGAGCCAGACCGCGCGCTCGTGGCCAAGCGCTCGCATCACGCCGACCAGGTCATCGACCGCGCGGTCCATCTGGTACGCCTCCACCGAGGCAGGCGAGGCGGACCGGCCGTGGCCGATGAGGTCGATGGCAATCGGGCGGTGGTCGGCCCAGAGGTACGGAATGAGCGACAGCCACGTGCTCCGCGACCCCGTGAAGCCGTGCAGCATGATCACGGGCGGCCCGCTGTTGCCGTCCTTCTCCACGTAGAACGACAGGCCGTTGACCTCGACGTGGGGCATGCGTCGCCTCCCTGGCTCCGCGCAGTCGCTACGAGGCGCGCGTCCCCGCCATCGCATCGCGCACCGCCGCGGCGGCACGTTCCCACACCTGGCGATGAAGTGCCACGTTCCGGTCGCGCTCCGTGCGGAGTTCGAGGACATCGAGCCCCGGCCGCGCCAGCGCCTCGGCGACCGCCCGGTACTGGTCGCCCGCCTCCAGCACGGTGTGCCGCCCGCGGTGGAGGGCGACGGCGTGGGCGAGGTCCAGTCCGTGCGGCGTCCCCCACCAGTCCTCGAACCGGTCGGGGACGGCCCCGCGCTGCGGGAGGAAGTGGAAGATGCCGCCGCCGTTGTTGTTCACCAGCAGCACGGTCAGGTCCAGCCCGTAGCGGCCCACCGGCCACAGGCCGTTCAGATCGTGGAAGAAGGAGAGGTCGCCGATCAGCAGCGCCACCGGCCCGCCGGAGGCGGCCGCCGCCCCCACCGCGCCCGAGACGACGCCATCGATGCCGGAAGCGCCGCGCGTCCCCACGATGCGGATGCGCTTCGAGGTGTTCGCGAAGAAGGAGTCGATGTCCCGCACCGGCATCGAGTTTCCGGCGACCAGCGTGGCCCCGTCCGGGAGCGCCGCCGCCAGGTCCAGCACCGCGCGCCCCTCGAACGGCTCGTCGAGCGCGTCGATCGCCTCGCGCATCGCGGCGCGGGCGGCGGCGTTCGCGTCGCGCCAGAGAGCGGCCCAGCCAGCCGGGGCGGCCGCAGGACGCGCAGCGGCCAGCGCCGCGCAGAGCGCGCCAGGGTCGGCGGTCACGGCCTCGTCGCTCTGGAGGTCGGGGTCACGCCAGCCGGAGGTCCCGCCGGCGGCAGGGTCGACGAGGAGACGCAGGACGCCGCGCTGACCGGAGAGCCAGGTGTTGAACGGCTTGCACGTCGGCTGCGCGCCGAAGCGCAGCACCACCTCCGGCGCGGCGGCCGAGGCGAACAGCGGCTCGCGGATGATCGCGTCCACGCTGTCGATCACGTGCGTCTGGTCGTGGTCGCCGGTCCGCAGTCCGGAGAGCGGGTCGGCGATGACCGGCCAGCCGAGGACGGCCGCGAGTGCGGCGACCTCCGCCGCGGGCAGCCCGGCACTCTCCGGCCCGCATACGATCAGCCCTCGACGCCCCGCGACCTGCGAGGCGAGCCGCTCGACCACGCCCGGCTGCGGCGGTGCGGGCGGCAGCGCCTGCCGCGTGACCGCGGTCTCCTCGAGGATCGGCGGCGGGTTCCCCGCCTCCAGCAGCGGCTCCCGGAACGGGACATTCAGGTGTACGGGGCCCGCGGGCACCTCGGTCGCCACGCTGGCGGCGCGCGCGCCGGCGGTGCGCGCGAAGCGCACGAGTTCGTCCAGCGCGCCCGCGTCCGCCACCGGCATGTCCTGCGACCACTTCACGTGACTGCCGAACAGGCCGACCTGGTCCACCGTCTGGGCGGCGCCCACGTCGCGCGCCTCGGGCGGGCGGTCGGCGGTGAGGATGATGAGCGGGATGCGAGAGATCCGCGCCTCCACGGCGGCGGGGAGGTAGTTGGCGGCGGCGGTGCCCGAGGTGCAGAGCACCATCACCGGCTCGCCGGTCTGGCGCGCCATGCCGAGGGCGAAGTAGCCCGCGGAGCGCTCGTCCAGGTGCAGCCAGAGACGGAACGGGGAGCCCGGCGCCGTCAGCGCGTTGGTGAGCGGCGTGTTCCGCGAGCCGGGCGACACCACGGCGTGGCGAACGCCACCCTGCCAGAGCGACTGCAGGAGCGCGCGGACGTACTGGTCTGCCGGGAGAGCCATGGCGCGTATCCTACGTCGCGCCCGTCTCGGCGTCCGCGCTAGGAGGCGAGCGCTTCGGAGAGCGGGCGGTACTTCAGCTGGACCTCGGCGAGCTCGGCCGCGGGGTCGGAGTCGCCCATGATGCCGGCGCCGGCGAAGAGCCAGGCGCGGTCGCCGCGCACCACTGCGGAGCGCAGCCCCACGGCGAACTCGCCCTCGCCCGCGCGATCCACCCAGCCGACCGGGCCGGCGTACCAGCCCCGGTCGAACTCCTCGTGGCGCGCGATCACCTCGCGCGCCACATCGGTCGGCCAGCCGCAGACGGCGGGCGTGGGGTGGACGCGCTGCACCAGGTCGAGGATGTCCACGCCGGGCTTCGCGCGGCCGGTGATGTCCGTCGACAGGTGCTGGATGTTCCGCAGTTTCTGCAGCCGGGGGGCGTTCGGCGCATGGAGGTCGTCCGTGGCGGGGGCCAGCCCCTCCCGGATCGCCCGCACGACCGTCTCGTGCTCGATGCGCTCCTTCGCGCTGCCCAGCAGTTCGGCGCCCAGCCGCTCGTCCTCCTCGGGCGTCTCGCCGCGGCGCAACGACCCGGCGAGGCCCAGCGCCCGCACCTGTCCGCCCGTGAGGCCGACGAGGAGTTCCGGACTCGCGCCCATGAACGTGGTGTCGCCGCTGGTCATCGTGAACAGGTGGCAGTCCGGGTACCCGGCGCGGAGACGCGCCAGCGCCCGGCCGACGGAGATCGGCGCGTCCGCGTGCAGCACCTGCGTGGAGGCAAGGACGGCCTTCTCGTAGGCGCCCTCGCGGACCTCCTCCGCGATCCGCGCGACCGAGTCCAGCCAGCGCGTCCGGTTCATCGGCCGCTCCACGGTCAGCGTGGGGCGCGGGCCATCGGCGGCCACGGGCGAGGCGGCGCGCTGGACGGCCCGGGCCGCCTCCGCCGGGTCGACGCCGGGCGCGATCACGACACCGCTCGACTCGCCGTCCAGCACGAGCAGCACGCGAGGCAGCACGAGCCATCCGCCGCCGAACGGGCCCCACGGCTCGCCCGCGGCGGCGTTCGGGTTGAAGCGGAAGCCGCCGAGCATCCGCGGACGCAGCCCCGGCGCGTCGCCACCGACCGCACGGTCCAGGACGCGGCGCATCTCCTCGCGCACGGAGGCGGGGCCGCCACCGCCGGCGGGCACCTCGACGCGCGCGGCGACGCCCACGCCGACCAGCGCGAGGCCGCGCTCGGGGCGCTCGTACGAGGCGACGACGCCGTGCGCGACGGGGTCGGCGAGGAGGGCGCGCGGGTCACAGTCGGGGGTCAGGGCGACGCCCTGGAACTCCTCGGAGCGCGGGAGCGCGGCGATGCGCGCGACGAGATCCGCAGTCTGGTGCGTGTCCGCCAAGCCAGTCCGTCCGATACGTCCGCGATCGCAGGGGGGAGCGGCGGAGTGCCTGATCCCAGTATATGCAGGCACCGGGTAGGGGGTACCGAGGCGCCGAGTCCCGCGCGCCCGGGGCCGAACGTCGATTGCCCCGCCCGCCCCACGCGACCACACTGGAGGGGTGGAGGTGCCCGGATGCCCGAAGTCGCCGCGTCCCGTTCGCTCCTGACGAGTCTCTGGCGCGCCGGCATCCTCGGGCGCTGCCCGGCCTGCGGCCAGACCTCCATGTTCACGGGCTACGCGGACATGCACGAGCGCTGCGCGGCGTGCGACCTGCGCTACCAGACCTCGGCCGGGGCATGGCTTGGCGCGCTGGCGATCGGCTACACCATTGGCGCGGTGGTGGGCGTGCTGCTCTCGTTCGCCGAGATCGCGTGGCGGCCGATCCGAGACGTGGGCTGGGATCCCGTCTGGACGATCGCGATCGCCAGCCTGGTCGCGACCGCCCTCGGCTACCGGTGGGCGAAGGGGATCTGGTTCGCGCTGCTCTACCGCTGGGACTTCATGGCGTTCGGTGACGCGCCCCCGGGCCCGTCCGCCGTGGGGCCCTCCGCCCCGCGCGAGCCGTAGGCGTTACCGCCGGACGGTCTGCCCCGCGCCGTACACCACCACCAGCATCGGCGTGCCCGCCGGGATCTCGCCGGCCGGGTAGGCGGCCATGAACCCCGCGTTCACGAACGAGGGCGCCCCGACCGTGTAGCCGATGAACCGGCCGCCGCTCGTGATGAAGAGCGCCCCCGCGCCCTGGTCAGCGGCGGCCGCCAGCGCCGAGCCGACGTCACCGCCGTTCCAGACCACGAGGCCGACCCCGCGCGAGGGGAACATCCCGGCGAACGTCCCGCTGCCCGGCGGCGGCTCCGGGGCCGCCTCCACCGTCACGGTCACCACGGCCGAGGCCTCCCGGAAGCGGTCGGCGACGGCGAAGGTGAACGTGAGCACCTCGCCCGCCGTCGTCGGCGCGGTGAACGTGAGCGACGGGAGGTCCGGCGTGAACGCCACCGGCACGCCGGAGGTCTGCGTCCACCGGTAGGTGAGCGGGTCACCCTCCGGGTCGCTCGCAGACACCACGATCGAGGTCTGCTGGCCAGCGGTGGCGGTCAGGGGCACCGGCGCCGTGATCACCGGGCGGCGGTTCTGGCCGTACAGGTCCAGCAGGAACGCCACCTCCTCCGGGCTGATGCTGGAGGGGCAGGTGCTCGGGTCGCTGGAGTTGAACGACGGGAACATCAACTGGCCGCGCACGTCGCTGTGGCCGAAGCCCAGCCCGTGCCCCAGTTCGTGTGCGACCACGCTCCGGAAGCACGCCTCCGGCACGTTCATCGTGTGGTCGATGATGACGTCGATCTCCTGGAAGTCGCGGCGTCCGGGGCTCACCACCCAGGTGCCCTGCGTGACGGCCGCGGCCGGGTCGCGCACCACGTTGCGCGCGTCGTCCCAGCCCACCTCGTTCACCCGGTTGCCGTCCGACCAGGTGGAGGCGTGCGTGCAGTCGCCGGCGTAGTCGTAGACCACCGCGGCCTCCACGGCGTTCCACAGCTCCGCGCCCTGGCGGACGGCGTCGCGGAACAGCTCCGCGCTGACGGTGGAGGGGCGGCCGGTCTGGTGCGTGCAGATGGAGACGACGGCGCGGGAGTTCGACCACTTCACCGGGGGCGTGCCGGTGGAGAAGTAGTCGATCGCGAGCTCGAGTGGGAGCGGGCCATCGCCCAGGTCGGCGGGGCCGAAGCGGACACCGCCGTCGTAGAGCCGCCAGTCCTCGGTCGCGGCGCTCCCGGCGTCCACCTCCGCCTCGGCGATCGTGAGGGCGCCCGCGGAGACACCGGCCCAGAGCGCGCCGGCGGCCAGCACGAAGGTCAGGCGCCGGGCGGCGCGTCGCAGAAGGACTCGAGCGGACAGGATGACGGCTCCATCGCGACGTGGGGGCGAGCGGATCCACCATACCGCACCGCCCCCGCCACCCGCCCCCGCGTTTGGTGAACGATCGGTTGACGATCCCGCCCGCGGGCGGCACGCTCTGGGCGCACCGAGGCGTATGCGGGAGGCTGGGGGCACACGTGGACGGCTTGCGAGGCTTCGACCCCGACGTGATCGAGCGGCGCATCCGCGCCTACGAGGCCTTCGGGATCCATCGCACCGGCTGGCCGGGCGACGACCGCACCAGCACCTGGCTGCGCGACGAACTTCGCGAGGCCGGCGTCACCGCCGAACTGGAGAAGTTCCCCTTCTCCCGCGTGGAGTACCGCACCGCCCGCATCTCCTGGCCCGGCGGCCAGGCGGACGGCGTACCGATGTACGACGGTGGCTTCACCGACTACGGCGGCCTGACCAGCGACCTCTGCGAGGACCACGATCCGGACCTCTTCGGCAAGATCGTCATCGCCACCTCCGCCCTGCAGGGAGACAAGCGCTGGACGGCGCTGGACGTGCGCAAGCACTACCAGGACCTGAAGGACGCCGGCGTCCTGGGCGTGGTCGTCCCCTCGGGCGACCCGGAGGGGCGCGTCGTCCTGCGCAACGCGGAGAACATCGGCGCGCCGTTCAACCTCCCCGTCCTCCAGATCGCGGAACGGGACGCGCGCTCGCTGATCGGCTCGGTCGTCCTCGGCGTGGAGGGGACGATCGAGGTGGACGGCGAGCGCCTGCGCTCCAACGCCACCAACGTCGTCGCGACGGTGCCGGGCAGGGACGCGGAGGCGCGTCCGCTCGTGGTCATGACGCCGAAGTCCGGCTGGTTCACCTGCGCGGCGGAACGCGGCGGCGGCATCGCCATCTGGCTCGCGATCGCGGAGGCGCTCGCCTCCAGCGGGCCGAGGCGCACCGTCCACTTCGTCGCCTCCGCCGGGCATGAACTCCACCACCAGGGGCTGGAGGATTTCCTGAAGCGCCGCGGCGCCCTGCCGAAAGAGGCCGCCGCCTGGCTCCACCTGGGCGCCTCCATCGGTGCGCGCTTCCCGCAGGCGCGCATGGGCGCGAGCGACGAGGCGCTGCACACCCTCGCCACGGATGCACTCGCCACCGCAGGCGTCGAGGGGTTCGAGGCGATACCGGCGGGCGAATCCGGCAACGGCGAGGCGCGCAACCTGAAGGCGCTCGGCGCGCGTTATGTTACGTTTCTCGGCGGCCACCGCTACTTCCACTCACCACAGGACACCTTCGACGCCGCCTGCGACGCCGAGAGCGTGGCGCGCTGGGGCCGTGCGGCGTGGGCAGTCATCGAGGGGATGCAGGCGCTCGAGGACTGAGCCGGCGCGAGGGCGGGAGGCGACACGAGATGGTCCACACGGTTCGCGGCGAGATCGACAGCAGCGGCCTCGGCCGCACGCTCTCACATGAGCACCTCACCACCGGCATCTCCGGCATGGAGCGGCTGCCCGGCTTCATGGACACCGCCGAACGACGCCAGGAGATGGTGGACCGCTGCGTGGAGGCGCTCGCGCGGGTCCGCCGTGCCGGCATCGACACGATCATCGACCTCACCCCGTTCGACCTCGGCCGCCAGGTGTGGCTGTTCGAGGCGGTCGCGGAGCGCCACCGCGAGCACGACGTGAACATCGTCTGCGCGACCGGCGTGTACCGCTGGGTGCCGCCGATCTACTTCAACTGGGACGCCGACGAGGTGGCCGAGTTCTTCGTCCGCGAGATCCAGGACGGCATCGAAGGCTCCGGCATCCGCCCCGGCATCATCAAGATCGCGTGGGACCTGGAGGCGCGGCTGACCGAGGGCCGCAACCCGCCGCGCGCGCAGATGGAGAAGATGGCCCGCGGCGCCGCCCGCGCCGCGAAGGCGGCGGGCGTCCCGATCTCCTGCCACACCCTCGCCACCGACCAGCTCGGCACGCCGCTGCTCGACATCTTTGAGGACGAAGGTCTCGACCTCCGCGCCGTGACCATCGGCCACTCGAACGACACGGACGACATGGCCTACCTCACCGGCCTCGCCGCGCGCGGCGCCACCGTGGGCCTCGACCGCTTCTTCAGCGCCGACCCGGTCTACGTGGCGCAGCGGTCACTGATCGCGTTCCAGATGATCGAGGCGGGATACGGCGAGCAGGTCTGCCTCGGCCATGACGCCCAGCCCGCCGGCTTCTGGGGCCGCTGGAACCCGGACCGTCGCCCCGACCTGTGGACGCTCGTCCCGGAGCACGAGGTGCCGTGGCTCCGCTCCCATGGCGCCACCGACGACGACATCGACGCCGTCCTCCGCCGCTCCATCCGCGCCACCTTCGACGCCGCCGCCGGGATGGTCGGGTAGCGCGATGTCGACACACAAGGTGCGGGTGGAGTACGCCCTCGCGTTCGATCTGCTGGTGGAAGTCGATACCAGCGACTCCGACGACGCGGTCGAGGTGGCACAGCAACTCGTGGACAACGCCGATATCTGGAGTGCGATCCTGAACGCCTTCGGATCACACCGAGTCGCTATCCCGAACGCAGATCTGATCATCACCGATATTGCCGTGCAGGATCCCACCCCACAGGCCACATGAGTAGTGCGGTCGAACTCCTGCAACGAGGCTGGGGGCGGCACCTCGCTGCGACCGTCGCGGCGGCGCAAGAGTCCGTGATCATCGCAAGCCCGTTCATCCGTGAGCCATCCGCCCGTTGGCTCGCGACCCACCTCGCCGATTCAGTATCCGTTTCCGTCCTCACCGACATCCGGGCGGACTCAATCGGCTCCGGCTCGCTCGACGTTTCGGCGCTGACGTTCCTATCCCGAGAACGGGGAGCAACCATCACGACACTCCGCGGGATGCACGCGAAGGTCATCGTTGCCGACAACCACGCGGCCGTTATCACCTCGGGGAACCTGACACCCTCGGGAATCGACCGCAACTTCGAGTACGGCGTCCGACTCACCGATCCCGTTACCGTCAGGCAAGCCCGCGATGACCTTGAGCGGTACTCGACATTGGGTGTGCCACTCGACACCGAAGCCCTCGGGAAGGCCGCGACGATTGCCGACCGCCTTCGAGCGGAACACGCTGAGGTGGTCCGAGGCCAGCCCAGCGATTCTGAACGCCGTCTGCGCGAAGTCATCCGTCAGGCCGATCGCCAGTTCATGGCTGCACAGGTCGGCTCCCGGTCGGCAACGAGGTTCTTCCGGGATGCGCTGGCCGTTGCACTGGATGAGGGGCCGAAAACGACCGCGGAACTCGCCCCAATCGTCCAGTCGCTCATTCCCGACTTCTGTGATGACACCGAAGAGCTGGTCATCAACGGTCAGCACTTCGGGAAGGCCTGGAAACACCGTCTCCGCAACGCACAACAGGCGATGAAGCGAGCCGGGGAGGTCACCTACGACGCCAAGTCACGAACATGGCGCCTGGCTCCGGCATGACTCGCTCACCCGCCCCGCTCATCCTGCGTCTCCGCCTCGCCGCGCTGATCGCCATGGCGCTCACCCTCAGCGCGTGCGCGGGCGGGGCGCCCGAGGTGCGCGTGTCGACGCCGGTGGCCACGGCGAGCGCCGTCGTGGCGGAGATGACGGCGAGCGCGACGCCCGAGGCCACACCGGAGCCGCCGAGGCGCGTGGTGGTGGCGTTCACGGGCGATCTGATGCTGGACCGCGACGTGGAGTTCGCGATGGCGACCATCGCAGCGACGTACCCGTTCGACGCGGCCATGCCGCTGTTCGAGGGGGTCGATTACGCGGTCGGGAACCTCGAGGGGACGTTCACCGACATCGGCGTGCCGATGGAGAAGCGGTACGTGTTCGCGACCGACCCGGCGCTGGCGGCGGGGCTGGCGGCAACGCCGTTCCGCGTGGTGACGCTCGCGAACAACCACGCCACGGACTACGGCGTGGAGGGGCTCACGCGCACCATCGAAACGCTCGATGCGCACGGCATCGGCTGGTTCGGCGCGGGACGCGACGAGGCGGAGGCGCGAGGCGGGGTCATCGTCACCGCCGAGGGGCAGCCCGGCATCGCCTATCTCGGCTACAACGCGTTCCCGGAGGTCCACTGGGCGGACGGCAATGCCGGCGGCGTGGCGCGCGCCTCGGTGGAAGCGGTGCGCGAGGACGTCGCGCGGATGCGGGCGCGGCCGGACGTGGACTTCATCGTGGTGACGCTGCACGCGGGCGACGAGTACCGGCGCGAGGTGAACGAGGAGCAGCGGGCGATCGCGCGCGCCGCGGTGGAGGCGGGGGCCGACCTCGTCGTGGGGCACCACCCCCACGTCCTGCAGCCGGTGGAGGCGTACCGCGACCGTTTCATCCTGTACTCGCTCGGCAACTTCGTCTTCGACCTGGACGCGGACGACCTCGCCACCCTCGGTGAGGGGCCGTTCGAGAGCGCCGTCGCGGTCGTGACGTTCGAGGTGGGGCGGCCGCCCGCACTCGAGATCCGGCCCGCGTGGATCGACGTGGCGAAGAACCGCCCACGCCCGGCCACGGCGGCGGAGTTGGGGGCGGTCCTCCAGACGCTCGGGTGGCCGCTCCGCTGACGTGCGCTGCCGCCCGGCACGGGGGCCGGTCACGCGCTCGGCGATATACTCCCCGCGGTCTGGAAGGGGTGCGGGGATGATCGAGGGCTACCCGGAGATCGCGAAGGACGTGGCGGCGCTGAAGGTCGCGCCCAACCTCGCGGACTGGGCGCAGATGCGTGCGACCTGGTCGTGGAACGCCATGTGGGGCGAACTCGGACGGCCGGGCGGCCTCGTGAACAAGGCGTACGAGTGCGTCGACCGCCACGCGGAGGGTGCACGCGCGTCGCACCCGGCGATCGTCTGGAACGGCGCCGACGGGAACGTCGAGACGTACACCTACGCCGACCTCCGCGCGAAGTCCAACCAGGTCGCGAACGCCCTCAAAGGGCTCGGGATCGCGAAGGGCGAGCGGGTCTTCATCCTCGCCGACCGCATCCCGGAGCTGTACTTCTCCGTCTTCGGCATCCTCAAGACGGGCGCGATCGCCGCGCCGCTGTTCTCCGCCTTCGGCCCGGAGCCGATCAAGGAGCGAGTCCTCCGCGCGGAGGGCTGCACGATCATCACCACGCCGAAGCTGCTGCCGAAGGTGAACGCGATCCGGGACCAGCTGCCCAGCGTGCGCCACGTCATCGTGATCGGCCACCGCGAGGGCAAGGCGGTCGCCCCGGAGGACATCGACTACGCCTCGATCGTCCACCCGGCGTCCGAGTCGTTCGAGATCGAGCGCACGGGGCCGGAGGACTGGTCGATCATGCACTTCACCTCCGGCACCACGGGGCTGCCGAAGGGCGCGGCGCACGTGCACAACGCGATCGTGAGCCACTACGCGACCGGCAAGTACGCGCTGGACCTGCACCCGGACGATGTCTACTGGTGCACGGCCGACCCCGGCTGGGTGACCGGTACCTCCTATGGCATCTTCGCGCCGTTCTCCAACGGCGTGACGAGCATCATCGACGAGGGCGGCTTCGGCGCGCGTCGCTGGTACGAGGTGATCCAGAAGTTCAAGGTGACGGTCTGGTACACCGCCCCCACGGCGATCCGTCTGCTGATGAAGGCGGGCGAGGAGATCCCGGCGCAGTTCGACCTCAGCAGCCTCCGCTTCATCGCTTCGGTCGGCGAGCCGCTGAACCCGGAGGCGGTGGTGTGGGGGAACCGCGTGTTCCGCCAGGCGATCCACGACAACTGGTGGCAGACGGAGACGGGCGCGATCATGTGCGCCAACTTCGCCGTGATGCCCGTCCGCCCCGGCTCGATGGGCCGTCCGTTCCCCGGCGTCCACGTGACCGTGGTGGACGAGGACGCGAACGAGATCACCGAGCCGATGGTGGAGGGCCACCTGGTCGTGAAGCCGGGCTGGCCGTCCATGTTCCGCACCTACTGGAACGACCAGGAGCGGTACGACTCCCGCTTCAAGAACGGCTGGTACTACTCCGGCGACAAGGCGAAGAAGGACGCCGACGGCTACCTCTGGTTCGTCGGCCGCGACGACGACGTGATCAACACCGCCGGCCACCTGGTCTCCCCGTTCGAGGTGGAGAGCGTGATGATCGAGCACCCCGCGGTGGCGGAGGCCGGCGTCATCGGCAAGCCGGACGAGGTGGCGATGGAGGTCGTGAAGGCGTTCGTGACCCTCAACGAGGGCTACGCCGTCACCGACGAACTAATGCGCGACCTGAACCGCCACGCCCGCGCCCGCCTGGGGCCCGCCGTGGCGCCGCGCGAGATCCAGGTGATCGACATCCTGCCGAAGACCCGCTCCGGCAAGATCATGCGACGCCTCCTGAAGGCGCGCGAACTCGGACTGCCCGAGGGCGACACCTCGACCCTCGAAGAGGACTAGCCCGCGGGACGGCCCGCATCACGCACGGCGGCGGAAGCCCCCGGCAGGAAGGTACGACCGATGTCCCTCACGACCGCCTCGCGGAGGCGCGCCGCCGCGCTCGCCGGCCTCGCCGCCCTCGGGCTGCTGATGGCGGCCTGCGGCGGTGACTCCAAGAAGGTCATCACGGCGGAACAGGCCCCCACCGTCGCGGAGGCCGCGCTCATCGCCATGACCGACCTGCCAGCCTCCGAGTGGGAGGACACGACCGATGAGAGCGCCGGCGAAGACTCCGCCACGGACGGCCTCTTCGCGGAGTCGCCCGCCTGCCAGCAGTTCGACGCGGCGTTCGAGGGCGTGGCCGCGGGCACCTCGGTGGAACCGCTCGCGGAGGCGACCCGCAACTTCTCCTCCGGCAACATGGAGGCGCTGGTGATGCGGGAGGTCCAGAGCCAGATCGCGGTGATGCCGGAGGACTTCGACACCGCCGCCCGCGTCGCGGAGATCAAGGGCCTGTTCACGGCGGAGGCGCTGCAGCCCTGCTTCGAGGAGGCGTTCGCCGCCGCCTTCGGCGCGGAGGTCACGATCAACAGCCTCACCGTCACCAACCCGACCGTGACCGCCAACGACGACGCCGGCGCCGTGGCCGTGGACCTGGCCGCGCTGGCGGTGATCCTGCCCATCAACGTCCACATGGAGGTCCACTTCTGGAGCGAGGGGCAGGTGGGCGCCACCCTGCTCTTCCTGGAGATGAACTCCGACCTGGTCCAGACCGGCCGCGACGCCCTGGTGCAGGCGGCGGCGAAACGGGTCACGGACGCGATCGCGGCGGCCGAGTAGTGCGCGCCCGGGTGCCGCGACTCGCGCTACGCCTCGCGGCACCCGGCTTCACCGCCGGTGCGCTCCTCCTCGCCGCCTGCTCTGGCGGCGGGGACACGACGCCCACCGCGGAGCCCGGCGTCTCCACCGCGACCCCGGTCGCGACGGCCACCGCTTCGTCCACGCCCGCGCCGGCGCGCACACCGGCCGCGGAGGACGCCCTCCGCGCCGAGGTGGAGGCGCTCCTCGACGCGACGTTCACAGAGGCAGACCTCGCGGGTGCGGAGTGGGAGCAGTTCGACTCGATCCTCGTCGGCGAGGAACTCGCGCAGGCCGCCGGGGGAGCCGACGCGCTCACGCAGATGTACGCGGGCTGCGGCCTGATTGTCGCCTCCGAGCCGGTAACGGACGCCACGTTCGGGGCCGCACGTACCTTCGGGGCCGGCGCCGACCCGCTCTCGCTCACCCTCGTCGTGCTCTCCGTCACCGAATGGTCCAGCCCGGAGCAGGCGGAGCGCAGCCTCGACCAGGGCGTCACCGTCGAGGAGGTCGCGACCTGCGCGGCAGAGGTGGCCGCAGCCGCCGGCCAGGCGGAGATCGCCGCCGTCGACCCGAACGCCAGCATGACCGTGACGAGCGTGGAGGGCATCGAACTCGAAGGTGCCCCGGACGGCATCCTCGCATGGGGGATCGAGTACACGATCGCCGTCGAAGGACTGCCCGGCGTGGAGGTCCCGCCATTCACCACCCGCCAGGTGATGCTCGGCTGGACCGAGCGCAACGCCGTCGTACAGGTGATGGTGCAGCAGATGGGCGAAGGCACCGCCGACGTGGACTACGCCCGCCTGTACGACCTCGTGCGGCCGCGCTTCGCGGAGGCGTACGCCGCCCTTGGGCGCTGACCGGGCCGCCTCGCCTGATATCGTGCGCATCGAGGCGCCCGGGGGCCGGGACGCGAGACGGATGGGGACTGCTGCGTGGCTGACGACGCCGCCGAGATCCAGGTGCACCGAGGGCTGAACGGGGTCTACTTCGACCGTTCCGCCGTCTGTTCCATCGACGGGCGCGCCGGCGAACTCCGCTACCGCGGCTACTCCATACACGACCTCGCCGAGCGCTCCACCTTCGAGGAGACCGCGTACCTGCTGTTCCACGGCGAACTCCCCACGCGGGCACAACTCGACCTGTGGGACGCGGAACTGAACGCCGCGCGCGACCTCCCCGGCCCGGTGTTCGACGTGATCCGCACGATGCTGCACGCCCACCCGATGGACGTGCTGCGCACCGCCGTCTCCGCCCTCGCCGGGTTCGACCCGGACGTCGCCGACAACTCCCGGGAGGCGACGCTGCGGAAGTCGGTCCGCCTCACCAGCCAGGTGCCGATGATCGTGGCCGCGCACCACCGCCTGCGCTCCGGGCTGCAACCGGTGACGCCGAGGCCGGACCTGGGCCACGCGGCGAACTTCCTCTACCTGCTGAAGGGCGAGCTGCCCTCGGCCGACGCGACGCGCCTGATGGACCTGGACCTGATCCTGCACGCGGAGCACGGCACCAACGCCTCCTCCTTCACCGCGCGCGTGGTCGGCGGGACGGACGCGAACCTCCACGCCTGCGTGACGGCGGCGATCGCCGCGCTCTCCGGCCCGGCGCACGGCGGCGCCGCGGAGAACGTGATGCGCATGGCGCAGGAGATCGGCGACCCGGCCAACGCCGCCGCGTACGTGAAGGGGCTACGCGACCGTCGCGAGCCGGTCATGGGCTTCGGGCACCGCGTCTACCGCACGGAGGACCCGCGCGCGCGTCACATGCGCGAGGGCGTCCGCCGGCTCTCAATCGAGATGGAAGAGCCGAAGTGGTACGCGATCCTCGAGGCGGTCGTGGAGGCGATGCGGCCGTACGCGCGCCTGGGCGTGAACGTGAACGTCGATTTCTACGCGGGGGTCGTCTACTACCTGCACGGCATCCCGGAGGACCTCTTCGTCCCCATCTTCGCCGTGGGCCGTACGCCCGGCTGGTGCGTGCAGGTGCTGGAGCAGTTCGAGCACAACATCCTGATCCGCCCGCTCACCGTCTACTCCGGCCCCCCGCCCCGCGACTACGTCGGGATCGAGGAGCGGTAGGGGGGTGGCCATCTACTCGGTCGACAACGACGCATCGCTTACGCGCATCGACCCCGTCTCGCTCACGAACGAGGGGTGGAAGGAGCGCGCCGACCTCCAACGACTGCTGCGTGATGCACCTGATGTCATCGAGTCGGGCGTGTTCATCGTCGCCGAAGAGTTCGGCAACTGGGAGAACAGCCAGCGACGGATCGACCTGCTCGGGATCGATTCCAGCGCGCGACTCGTGGTGATCGAACTCAAGCGGACGGATGACGGCGGCCACATGGAACTGCAGGCGCTTCGCTACGCCGCCATGGTCGCCAACATGACATTCGAGCAACTCGTCGAGGCACACGCGGACTACCTGGCACGCCGCAAGATCGATGCGGACGCACGAATCAGGCTCCTGGAGCATCCGCCCATTGACCCTCAGAAGCCTGAAGTCGACAGTTCGCGCCCGAGGATCGTGCTCGTGTCGGGTGGCTTCTCGCCAGAACTCACCACGAGCGTGCTCTGGCTGAATGAGCGTGACCTAGATATCCGCTGCGTGCGCGTGCAGCTCTTCAAGGTGGCGGGACAGACCATTCTCGACGCCGACCAGATCATCCCGCTTCCGGAAGCACAGGATTACATCGTCCAACGGAAGAAGAAGGCCGCCGAAAGCGATCCCGCCGCCTTCCCAGACATCCCCTGGACATCTGAGGATATCCACCAACTGAGACCCGCCATTGGGGGCAACGCAACGCTCGTCGCGCTCCTCGATCTATGTGCCGAGCGCCCCGGCGAGTGGGTAGGCCTGTCAGAGGCAACGGCGCGCGGAGGTCAGAGTCCAGCGCAGGCTCGCGGGGCGCTGGGAGGCCTGACGACGCTGATTCGCGCCCGCTTCAAGCGCGGCGGGTGGCCAATCGAGTACCAGTGGAACGCAGGTGGCGGGGGACAGTCGTACTACCGCATGACCTCCGAAATCGCCAGCTGGTGGAAGGAGTCCGCGCCACTCACTGGATCCTCTGCCCCGCCCGAAGACCCCGAATGACCACCACCACACTGACCCCCACCACCCTCACCACGCTCGCGGCGACGCCGGCGGCGTTGCGCGCGCTGTTCGGCGGGCTGCCCGAGGCGGTGGCGAACGAGGCGCGTGACCCCGGCGGGTGGAGCGTGCGCGACTGCCTGGCGCACCTGCTCGACCGGGCGCCGATGCAGCGGCGGCGCGTCGAGGCGATGCTCGCGGAGTCGCACCCGACGCTCATGAACGAGGACGAGACCGCCAGCCTGGAGGCGTCCGGCTTCCGGCTGCTGCCCGTCGCCGTGCTCCTCGACCGGTTCGAGGCGCTGCGCGTGGCGGACGTGGAGCGGTACCGCGGGCTCACGGTGGCCGACCTCGCACGCACCGGGGAGCACTCGGTCGCCGGGCCGACGACGGTGGCGGAGATGCTGAACCACGTCGCGTACCACGACCTCGATCACCTGCGGCAGGCGGCCGCGATCCTCTCGGCCGTCGCGCACGAGGGCCGTGGCGCGATGCAGATGTTCTAGCAGCCTCGGGCGCCGTCCACTCCTCCTTCGACCGGCTCAGGACGAGCGGGACGCGGACGCCTCCTGCTCGGCTCTCCGCGCGACGCCCGCTAGACTGGCTCGCATGGCCCTCATCCCCCTGTTCCGAGACGAAGCCCGCCGGCGCGGCTTCCTGGGCGAGGACGAGCGCGTCACGGCGGAAGTCGCGTTCCGCCTGGTGCGCGACATGCCGTACCGGCGCGCCTCCGACCGCCAGCCGGAGACGGTGCTGCGCGAGTGGACGGGGACGTGCTCCGGCAAGCACTACCTCCTCGGCGCACTCCTCGAGGAGCTCGGGTACGCGACGATCACGATCCTCGTGACGCACGAGTTCACGGCGGAGAACTCGCCGTGGCTACCGCCGCACCTGCTGGCGCAGGCGGCGGAACGGCCGGTGCCGGACGTCCACACCTTCCTGCGCGTCCAGCACGACCGGATCGCGGACGACTGGATGACCGTGGACGCCACCTGGCCCGCCGCCGCGGCACGCCTCGGCATGCCGGCCAACCTCGAGTTCGTGCCGGGCGAGGACCAGCAGATCGCGTGCGACCCGATCGAGATCTTCCACGTGCCGGAGGACGAGGACGCGCAGGCGCTCAAGGAGCGTGTGATCGCCTACCACGCCGGCGACCAGGCGGAGCGGCGGGACGCGTTCATCGAAGCGCTCTCGGCGTGGCTCGCGGAGTCGCTCGGCTAACTCGTACGGGTACCCGGGCTCCCCGGTAGAATCGGCGTCATGGGCACTTCCTGGAAATCCTCCGCACTCATGTCCGCGGCCGTGGCGATCTTCTTCTACGCCACGCAGGTCCGCGGCGAAGACCCCTCGGTCATTGAGTCCGTCTCGATGACGCTGTTCATGTTCTCGCTGGCCTTCCTCACCATGCGCATCACCTCGCGCGCGGTGGAGGCGGTGATGAAGCGGTGGGGACCCAAGCCACCGCCGAAGCCGGAACGCGGCCCCACCGAGCTCGTACCGACCTCGGAGCGTATCGAGCACAACCGCCGCCGCCGGGAACGTCAGCGCCGAGAGCGTCGCCGCTAGGCGAGCCGCATCGAATCGCGCCGGGTCAGGCGCAGGCCGCCTGCACGGCGCGCACCATCTCCTCCGTCCGCACCGCCACCACGTACGGATCGTGCAACCCGTCGGTGAGATAGGCGACGGCGAGGCCGCGCGCCGGATCGCCGTACGCGACGGCGCATTGCTGGCCGCTGTGGCCGAACACGCCGGGCTCGTCGAACGGCGAGGGACACGCCTCGTGCCCCGCCATGAAGCCCAGGCCGAACGCGGAGGGCAACTGGAACGTGCGGTCGACCTCGGCGGAGACATGGAGCCGCGTCGCCTCGGCCACCGTCTCCGGCGAGAGAATGCGGACGCCCTCGAGCGCCCCGCCCTGCTGCAGCATCGCGTAGAACCGCGCGAGGGCGTCCGCCGTGCCGATGCCGTTCGCGGCGGGGAGCTGGCCGCGCAGCACCTCCGGCATCCGGAAGCGCGCCACGATGCCGCTCGTGCGTCGCTCCAGCCCCTCCGGGTCGAGGAACGTCATCTCCGACATCGCCTGCGGCAGCACGACACGCGCGAGGTCCGCCTCGGTCGCCGCGCCGAGCGAGGCGTGCATGCCGAGGGGGGCGATGACCGCGTCGCGCAGGAAGTCACGCGGGGAGCGGCCGTCGACGCGGCGGACCACCTCGCCGAGCGCGAAGCCATAGGTGACCGGGTGGTAACCGACGACAGTGCCCGGCTCCCACAGCGCCGGCAGCGCCGCCGTCGCGGCCGCCACGGCCTCCCAGTCATCCATGCGGCGCCAGTCGAAGGTGGGCTGGAGCGCCGGGAAGCCGCCTCGATGCGTCAGGACGTGGCGGAGCGTCACGCCCGCCTTCCCGCCCTGCGCGAACTCCGGCCACACCTCCGCGACCGGGGTGTCGAGGGCGATCCGTCCGCGCTCGATGAGGATGAGCACGGCCACGGCCGTGAGCGGCTTCGTCGCGGAGAACCAGAGCATCCAGCGCTCAGCGTCGCCATCGCCGGCCGCCTCGCCCAGGCGGAGATCGAGCGCCCTCACGCCGTCGCGGTAGACGGCGACCTGGGCGCCCGTGTGCCAGCCGTTCGCCAGGTGGGCGCGTGCAACCGCCTCGATGCGGGCGATGCCCTCGGGCGTCAGCGCGCGTGCCACGGCGGGCGGCCGGCTACGTCTTCAGGTGCTGGGCCACGAACCAGCGCGCGGCGCGGCGGCCCTCCTCCGGCATCTCGCCGTGCATGCCCATGTGGACGTGCAGCCGCTTGTCCGCGGAGGCGAGATGGCCGAAGAGTTCGAAGCAGGACTCGCGCGGAAAGCGCTCGTCGTCCCACTGCACCATGTAGATGACCGGCACCGTGATCCGCTTCGCGGCCTCCGCCAGCACCTCCCCCGCGTTGCCGCGGTCGGGCGTGTCGCCTCGCATCCCGCAGAGGCCGAGGGCGGCGACCTTGAAGCGCGGCTCCGCGGCGACGTGCGGGATGCCGACGAGCGAGCCCATCGACATGCCGGACCAGCCGACGCGCGCGGGGTCGAACCAGCCGGTGGCGAGCAGGGCGTCCAGCACGCGCGTCCAGTCGGCGGTGGCATGGCGCGTCATGACACGCGCGTCCTGCCAGAGGGCGTAGTACTCCGGGGTGCGCCCCTGCACGCCGCCTCGTTCGCCGTGGCCCGGCGCATCGATGGCGACGGCGGTGATCCCGTGCTCCCGGACGAAGCCCTGGCCGGTCGGCAGCACCGTGGGGGCGCGCTTGTGCGCGCCGCCGCCGTGCCCGATGAGGACGAGCGGCGAGCCTGCGGGGATCGTCGACGGCGACCACATGATGCCGGTGATCACGTCGCGCTCACCCTGGATCGTGAAACCGCGCTCCAGGACCCCGTCCTCCACGGTTCCGGCGTCCCGCCAGGTGATTGCGCCTGCCTCAGCCATCGTCCGCTCCTCGCTGGCCCGGTGGGGCCTCCTGCGCGATGCCCTACTGCGGGATGCTCAGCACGATCTTCCCGAAGTTGGCGTTCGACTCCATCAGTTCGTGCGCCGCGGAGACCTCTTCCAGCGGGAAGACACGGTCGACCACGGGCTGGATCGTCTCATTCGCGAACAGGGGGAGGACGCGGCGGTTGAACGCCTGGATCAGCGTCGCCTTCTCCTCCAGCGGGCGCCCTCGGAGGAGCGTCCCGCGCACCGTGGCGCGCTTCTGCGAGAGCGCGCCGATCTCCATGTTCTCGACGCGCCCGCCGCCCATGCTGCCGACGATGACCATGCGGCCGCGCACGGCCAGCGAGGCGAGGTTCTGGTGCCAGTACGGCGCGCCGATGACGTCCAGGATGACCTCCACCCCGCGACCGTCCGTGCGCTCCTTGACCACCTCCGCGAAGTCCTGCTCCCGGTAGTTGATGCCCACGTGCAGCCCGAGTTCCGCTGCGCGGGCGAGCTTCTCCTGCGATCCCGCCGTCCCGAACACCCGGCACCCCTGCGCCGCCGACAACTGGATCGCGGCGGTGCCCACGCCGGAGCCCGCCGCGTGGATCAGCACGCTCTCGCCCATCACCAGTTCACTCTGCAGGTGGAGGGCGTCGAACGCCGTCAGGAACACCTCCGGGATGCTCGCCGCCTGCTCCAGCGTCAGGCTCGGCGGCACCGGCATGAGCATCCGCTCGTGCACCGCGATCTTCGAGGCGTACCCCTCGCCGCCCAAGAGCGCCATCACCCGGTCGCCCGGCTTCCAGCCGGTGACACGCGCGCCGACCGCCTCCACCACGCCTGCCATCTCCAACCCCGGGATGTCGTTGCGGGTGCCCGGCGGGCCGTTGTACCGGCCTCGGCGCTGCAGGAGGTCGGCGCGGTTCAGCGCGGTGGCGTGGACGGCGACCAGCACCTCGTCCGGCCCGTACGTCGGGTCCGGCACCTCCTGGATCGCGAAGACCTCCGGGCCACCGGGCTGGGTGATGACGGCTGCGCGCATGGGCGCTCCTTCCGAGGGCGGGCAGATTCGGCCGAGGGGGATGCTAACACCGCCCCGCGTGAGGCTTCGCTCCGTTCGGATTACCCTCCGCGCGCGCGAACGGAGCGAGACCATGCCGAAGGCCAATGCGATGTCGGTGCTGGTGACCGGGGGGACGGGGCGTCTCGGGCGGGTGCTGCTCCCGCACCTGGTCACGGAGGGCTTCACGGTCCGCGCGCTGGTGCGCCGCCCGGAGGCGGTGCTGCCGCCGGGCGTGACCGCCGCGCTCGGAGACCTCGGTGACGGCCAGGGGCTCGCGGATGCGCTCGTGGACGTCGACCACATCGTCCATCTCGCATCCGGATCGGCCGGCGGGGACACCGAGGCGATCGATATCGGCGGAACGGCGCGCCTGATCGAGGCGGCGCGGACGGCGGGCGCGCCCCACCTGCTCTACCTCTCGATCGTGGGGATCGACCGGACGCCGCTGCCCTACTACGCGGTAAAGGTGCGCGTGGAGGAGCAAATCGCGGCGTCCGGCCTCCCGTGGACCTCGCTGCGTACGACGCAGTTCCACGAACTGATCGCAGAGTGGATGGAACGGCGCGCGCCGGTCTTCGCGCGGGGCGTGCCGTTTCAGCCCGTCTCCACGGCGGATGTCTCCGGCGAGGTCGTTCGGCTGCTCCGCGCCGGCCCCGCGAACGGCATCGTCGAGTTCGCGGGGCCCGAGGTGCTGACGTCCGAGGCGCTGGCGGCGACCTTCGCGACGATCACGGGCGCAGCCCCGCTCGACCTCGGCGACCCCGCGCCCGGCACGGCGGCCGCGGCGTTCGCGGGCGGCGGTCTGATCGCGCCCGAGCACGCCCGTGGTCGCGAGACGTGGGCGGAGTGGCTGCGGACGCGCCGGTAACGCCTCGGCGCGAGGGCCGCGTGAGGCTTCCCGCGGGCCGGTGCTACGCTCGGACGTGCCGCACCTGAACGGGAAGGGGCCCCGATGCCCGGACTGCGCGAGACCCACCGGTTGACCGTGGAGCAGGTCACCGCTCCGTGTGACGCAGACTGGCTCCAGTTCCAGTCCACCACCGAACTGGCGACGCTGGAGGCGGTGTTCGGCCAGGAGCGTGCCGTCCGCGCGATCGAGTTCGCGCTCGGCATGGACGCGCACGGCTACAACCTGTACGCCGCCGGCCCGGACGGGTACGGCAAGTCGACGATCGTGGAGGCGTTCCTCCGACGTCGCGCCGCCGGGCGTCCCGCCCCCATGGACTGGGTGTACGTCTACAACTTCGAGGACCCGGACCGCCCGGCGGCGATCTCGCTGCCGCCTGGCCAGGGCCACGTCTTCGCGAACGCCGTGCGGGCCGCGGTGGAGACGGGCACCCGCGAAATCGGCGAGGCGTTCCAGTCGGACGCCTATGCGCGCCAGCGGCAGCGCCTCGTCGACGAACTGGAGACGCAGCGCAGCACGATCTTCACCGCGCTACAGGAGCAGGCGCAGGGGCTGAACTTCGCGCTGCAGATGGGGCCGGCCGGCATCGCCTCGGCGCCGCTCATCGACGGTCGCCCGGCTACTGAGGAGGGGTACGCTGCCCTCTCGGAGCCGGAGAAGGCCACCATCCAGGCGAACCGAAAGCGGCTGGAGGAGATCATCCAGGAGGCGCTCCTGAAGGCGCGGGCCCTGGAACGACAGGCGCAGGAGCAGGCCGTCGCGCTGGACGAGCAGGTCGCCTCCTTCGCCATCGGGCACCTGTTCGAGGCGCTGGTGCAGCGCTACGGCGCCGACCAGGAGATCCGCGAGTACATCGAGGCGATCCGGGACGACATCCGGGAGAACCGCGACTCCTTCCGCGGCGAGCCGCAGCAGGCGCAGGTGATGATCCCGGGCATGGGCGGCCCGCAGGGCGTGCCGGAACACCGGTACGAGGTGAACGTGGTCGTCTCGAACGACCCGCAGCAGGGCGCGCCCGTCCTCTTCGAACGAAACCCCACCTACTACAACCTCATCGGCCGTATCGAGCACCAGGGCCAGTTCGGCGCGATGGTGACGAACCACATGCTCGTGCGCGCCGGGTCGCTCGCGCGCGCCAACGGCGGCTACCTGGTCCTGCGCATCCGCGACCTGCTCACGAACCCGATGTCTCTGGAGGCCCTGAAGCGCGCGCTTTCCTCCCGGCAGGTGGCGATCGAGAACCTCTCGGAGTCCTACCCGCTGGTCCCGACGACGGCGCTGCGCCCGGAGGCGATCCCGCTCTCCGTGAAGGTGGTGGTCGTCGGCGACTCCTACCTGTACACGCTGCTCTACCAGCACGACCCGGATTTCCGCGAACTCTTCAAGGTGAAAGCGGACTTCGAGGTCGACTACCCGCGCACGCCGGAGAACACCCGCGGCATCGCCAGCGTCGTGAACGCGGAGATCCGGCGCGGCGACCTCCGCCCCTTCACCCGCGCCGCCATCTCGCGGCTGATCGAGCACTCCTCTCGCATGGTGGAGGATCGCCGGCGCCTCTCCGCGAACATGTCCGAGTTCCTGGACCTCGTCCGGCAGGCGGACTACTGGGCGGCACAGCATGGCGCGCAGCAGGTCGACGATGCCCACGTGGTCCAGGCGCTGGAGCAGCGCACCTTCCGCGCCGGCCTCGTCGCCGACCGCATCCTCGCCGCGATGGCGGACGGGACGCTCCGCGTCCACACCGAGGGCGAACTGGTGGGCGAGATCAACGCGCTGTCGGTGTACGACCTCGGCGACATGTCGTTCGGACGGCCCTCCCGCGTGACGTGCGTGGTCTCGGCTGGCCGTGGCTCGATCGTGATGGTCGAGCGCGAGAGCGAGATGGCCGGGCGCATCCACAACAAGGGCTTCCTGATCCTGCGCGGCTTCCTCGCGCACCGGTTCGGGATGGAGCGCGCCTCGTCGCTGCACGCCAGCCTGACGTTCGAGCAGTTGTACGGTGGCATCGACGGCGACTCCGCCTCCTCCACTGAGCTGTACGTGCTGCTCTCGGCGCTCTCCGGGAAGCCGATCGCGCAGCACATCGCGGTCACCGGCTCCGTCGACCAGTTCGGGCGCATCCAGCCGATCGGCGGCGCGACCGCCAAGATCGAGGGCTTCTTCGACATCTGTCGCGTGCGCGGGCTGGACGGCACCCAGGGCGTGATGATCCCGCGCACGAACGTGGACAGCGTGATCCTCCGCCCGGACGTAGCGGCGGCGGTTGCCGCCGGCACGTTCCACGTGTGGGCGATCGACTCCATCGAGGAAGGCATCGAACTCCTCACCGGCGTGCCGGCCGGGGCCGCGCGGGGCGAGGACGGACGCTACCCGGAGGGCACGATCTACCGCATGGTGGAGGATCGCCTGGCGCAGTTCGCGGCGGTGATCGCCGGCGGAGGCGCGGGGACGCCGGACCACCACGTCCCGATCCCCGCGATGGGCCCGGCACCGATGCCGCCGGGCATCCCGCCCAGCCCGCCGCCCGAACCGCCGGTCATCGTCTGATGTCGACCGCCGGCGCACCGCGCCTCGAACGTCGGGTCGGGCTCGTTGCAGCCTCCATGTCCGGCGTCGGGATCGTGCTCGGTGCCGGCATCTACGTCCTGGTGGGCGAGGCAGCGGGCGTGGCGGGTGACGGTGTGTGGCTCGCCTTCACGGTCGGCGCGGTCCTGGCCGCCGCGACCGGAATCTCGTACGCGGAACTCACCTCCATGTTTCCGGAGGCGGGCGCGGCCGCGGCCTACACGGAGGAAGCCTTTGGCAAGCGTGCCGGGTTCCTCGCCGGCTGGATGGACATCTGTGTCAACTTCATCGCCGCGCCGGCGGTCGCGATTGGCTTCGGGCAGTACTTCGGGGACCTGACGGGACTGAGCCCGGACCTCGTGGCGTTCGGCGTGATCCTGGTGTGCGCGGGGATCGTCCTCCTGGGCGTCACGCAGACGGTCGGGGTCGCCGCCCTCTTCGCCTTCATCGAAGCGGCTGGACTGATCCTGGTTGTCGCGATCGGGATCCCCTACCTGGGGGATGTGGACCTGACCGAGGTCCACAACGGCTGGAGCGGCATGCTGGGCGCCGCCGCGCTCGTCTTCTTCGCCTACGAGGGCTTCGAGGAGATCGCGACGCTCTCCGAGGAGGTCATCGATCCGACGAGGAACATTCCCCGCGCGTTTCTGATCGCCATCGGCGCGACCACCGCGCTGTACGTCACGGTTGCCGCCGTCGCCGTCTCCGTGGTGCCGTGGGAGACGCTCGCGGAGTCGTCCGCCCCCCTGGCCGCGGTGACGGAAGTCGCGGCGAACGAGCGCGTCGCAGACGCGCTCTCCGTGGTGGCCCTCTTCGCCACGTTCAACACGGTGCTTCTGGTCCTCGCGACCGGCGCGCGGGCGATGTACGGCATGGCGAACCGGCGGATGCTGCCGGGCATCCTCGGGCGGGTCTCTCGGACGCGACACACGCCGTGGGTCGCCGTCACCGTGGCCACCTCCGTCTCGCTCGCCTTCGCGGCAACCGGGGACATCGGCTTCGTGGCGCAGGTGACGAACTTCGCCGTCTTCGTGCTGTTCATCGCCGTGAACGGATCGCTGATCCGGATGCGCTTCCAGCGCCCGGACGCGCCGAGGCCGTTCCGGTCTGGCCCCAGCCTCGCCCGGGTCCCGCTCCCGGCCGCGGTGGGCCTCAGCGGGGCGCTGCTGCTCTCGGCGTTCATGGAGCGGGAGGCGTTCTTCACCGGCCTCGCCGCGCTTGTGCTGGGGGTCGCACTCTCCTTCGTGACGCTGCGCAGGGCGGCGAGGTGACGGCCCCACGTCCAACGCTGACCGTGGACATGGACGGCGTGTTCTGCGAGCCGTTCTTCGGCCTGAACCTGGGCATTCACCGGACGTTCCTGGACGCGGACGCACCGCCGCCGGTCGCGGACGTCCCGGCCCGCTGGATTGGGACGCCCCTGGACCACCTCCGCTTCAACCCTCGGCGGCCGCTTCCCGGCGCGCGCGAGGCGCTCCGGCGGCTCGCCCGCGTACGGCGATTGGTCGTGCTCACCGGCCGCCGGACGCGCCCCGGGTGGTGGCTCCGCGTCCACGGCTTCGAGGGGATCTTCGACGAGGTCATCGTGAACACCGGCCCGCGCAAGAGCCCGCACTTCAAACTCGAGGCGATCGCCGCCCTCGGCGCCGCCGAGCACATCGACGACGACCCGCGCACCGTGCAGTTGCTGGCGGAGCGCTCGATGGCGCGCATCTTCCTCCGTGACTGGCCGCGCAACCGCGACCTGCCCTACCACCCGCGCGTTGAGCGCGTGCGCGACCTGGCCGACCTCGCCGGCCGGCTCGGTGCGCCGCCGCCCTAGTTTCCGGCGGGACCTCCGCCAACCCTCCCGCTTACGTGAGGGAAGGCATACCATGCGCCCTCCTGACGGCGGATGGGGAGGTTTCGCAGCATGGCCCACGGCGCGCCCCTCGCCCCGCCCCCCACCGAGGAAGACGGCCCGCGGCCGGGGATGTTCGCCTCGCTCGCCTACCCGGCCTACCGGCTGCTGTGGGCCGGGCAGGCCTCCCACGCCTTCGGCCTGTGGATGGAACAGATCGCCCGGCCGTGGCTGGTGCTGGAGATCACGGGCGACAACGCGGCGCATGTGGGCGGCGTGGTGGCGGTGCGGACCATCCCGCAACTGATCTTCGGCCTGTGGGCCGGCGTGATCGCGGACTGGTTCGACCGCAAGACGATCCTCGTCGCGACGAAGTTGTCCGTCCTCGCGCTCAACATCCTCTTCGCTGCCCTGCTCGTCAGCGGCAACATGACGCTGGGGCTGATCTACCTGACCGCCTTCCTCCGCGGCTCCGCGATGGCGTTCGACCAGCCTGCGCGCCAGACGCTGATCGCCACCATCGTGCCCTCGAAGTTGCTGACCAACGCAGTGGCGCTCATGTCGTCCACGCAGAACATCATGCGCATGCTCGGCGTCATGTCCGCCGGTACCGCGATCGCGGCGCTCGGCATCAACGGCGCGTTCGTGGCGATCGCGGCGATCTCCGTCTTCGCCTTCATCGCCACCGTGCTCCTGGACGTGCCGAGGAACGCGACGAACAAGGGCCAGCGCGGCCTGGGCAAGATGACCGGCGGCATGGTGGAGGGCTTCAAGTACGCGTTGAAGGAGCCGGTGATCCTCGGCGTCCTGGTGATGTCGCTCACCTTCTACACGTTCGCGATGTCGTGGTCGCAGGTGTACGCGCCGATCTTCGCGCGGCAGGTGATGGACATCGGCGCGGTGGGGTTCAGCCTGATCGTGGCGTCTAGCGCGATCGGCGCGCTGGCCGGGACGCTGATCATCGCCTCGCGCTACCCGAAGCGGCTCGGGCTGATCCTCCCGCTCGCGGTGATCGGCATGGGCGCGGCGCTCTCCCTGTTCGCCTTCAGCACCTACCTCCCGAGGCCGCTCGGCATCATCGTCCCGTTCGCGATCCTGCCGTTCGTCGGCGTGATGCAGACCGCCTATTTCTCGCTCTCGAACGCGACGATGCTGACCGCGGCACCGGAGCACCTCCGGGGCCGGGTGATCTCGCTGCTCTCCCTCGACCGGGCGATGGTGTCCGCGGGCGCCTCGATCGGTGGCCTGCTCGCCGCCGCGCAGGGCGCCCAGCTGGCACAGGCGACCTACGGGCTGATCGTGCTCGCCTCCGGCGTCGTCGTGCTGATGACGATGAAGGCGCTCCGGGAGTACCGAGCGCCCTGACGGTGGGCGGGACCAGCGGCGCGGCCCGGGGATCGGAGCGCCCGGATCCCGCGTCCGGTACGCTGGATCGCATGACCACCGTCACCCGCCTCGACACCCCCCGACGCCCCCGCCTCCCCTCCCGACGGGTCGCGCTGACCGCGATGCTGGTCCTGGCGGTCGGCTGGGCGTTCGCCTGGGGGGCGCACAGCCACAGCGCCCCCGGCGCCACCGTGGACCTCTCCGGCGTCGAGCCGGACCGGCGGTTCACGATCGACGCCTCCACCGGCGTCCTCGACCTCGCCTCGATCGCCGTCCTGCCGGGCGAGGTGGTGGAGTTCACGCTCGCCGGGTCCGCCGGGTCGCCTCACTCGTTCGTCATCACCGGGGCGGACTCCGCGCAGATGGACACCATGACGAACGCCGCCGGAGACACGGTCGTGCGGCTGCAGGTGCCGGAGGACGGCGCGCTCTCCTTCATGTGCACCATCCCGGGCCACGAGGGGCTGCACGGCAACCTCGTCGTCACGCCGGAGGACGGCCAGTGACGGGCCCCGGGGCCGGGCAGCCGGCCTTCCCACCGAACTTCTTCCGTCGCGCCGACCCCTCGCCGGACCGGTTCTTCTATGACGTGCCCCGCCTCGTGATGCACGTCGACGACGCGACCGCCGGGGCGATGACCGCGATGTACCGCGAGATCGTCCCGCCCGGGTCGCGCGTCCTGGACCTGATGTCCTCCTGGGTCTCCCACCTCCCGCCGGAGCGGGAGTTCGAGCGCGTCGCGGGCCTCGGCATGAACGCCGAGGAACTCCGCCAGAACGGGCGCCTGACCGACTTCGTGGTCCACGACCTGAACGAGGACCCGGTGCTGCCCTACGAGGATGCCTCGTTCGACGTGGCGCTCTGCGCCCTGTCCGTGCAGTACCTCACCCGGCCGGTGGAGGTGTTCACGGAGGTCGGCCGCACGCTGGCGCCGGGCGGCGTCTTCGCCGTCTCCTTCTCCCACCGGCTCTTCCCGGAGAAGGCGATCGAGGGCTGGCAGATGCTGGCGCCGCAGGACCTCGTGCGGCTGATCGCCGCCTACTTCGCGTTCGCCGGGCCGTTCGGCGAGCCGATCCTCCTCGACCGCTCGCCGAAGGACGCGGACCCGCTCTGGTGCGTGGTCGCCCGGCGCGAGCCGTAGGGACTTCCGTCCCGAACATTTCCTGCCGATCGAGGCGATCATCCGTAACCATTCAAGGCCGCGGTGCGTTCTAATAGCCGCGAGCGAATCCAGGGCCCGGGACCGCTCGATACCCATGGGTTCCGGTCGGTGCAGACCCAGTACCGCCCGGTGTAGTCAAAGGAAGAACTTTGGCTGCGACGAAGAAGCCCGCCGCGAAGCCCGCGGCGAAGCCGGCTGCAAAGCCGGCGGCCAAGCCGGCCGCTGCTCCGAAGAAGAAGTAACCCTTCTTCTCGGCGAAGCGCCGATAGACAGGAACCGCCCCCGGGACGCCGGGGGCGGTTTCGTTTCCGCCGAGGTCGGGCGGCCGCTACCGGAGACGCGCACCGAGGCGCCGAAGCAGCACCAGGCAGTCCTCGTGTGCGCCCGCCACATACGGCGGCACCTCGATCCGCTGCGGGGTCAGGCGCAGTGGCTGCCCGTTCAGCATGAGCAGCGCGCCCCCGGCGCCTTCGAGGACCGCGACCCCGCCCGCGACGTCCCACACCGACCGCGGCCCGGTCGAGAAGTAGACGTCCGCGTCATTCGTCGCCGCGTGGACCAGCTTCAGCGCCGCCGATCCCAGCGGGTACGCCTCGAACGGCAGGTGGTACTGGATGCGCCGTCGCTCATAGTCATGCCGCGAGACCACGATGCGCTCCACCACGCCGTCCTCGGGCAGCACCGGCATCGGCACCCCGTCCCGGCGCGCCTCCCGCCGGTCGCCATCCACCAGGCCGGAGTAGACCTGGCGCTGCACTGGCAGCCCCACCGCGCCGAGGACGAGGCGGTCGCCGACGAACAGGCCGACGGAGACGCCGAACTCTGGCAGTCCGCGCAGGAACTCGCGCGTCCCGTCCAGCGGGTCCACCACCCACGTCGGCTCGCCGCGGATCAGGGGCGCCTCCTCCGCGGACTCTTCCGAGAGCCATCGGGCGCCTTCGATGAGGGGCATCAGCCGCTCGTGCAGCACGTCGTCCGCGGCGTAATCCGCCTCGGTCACGGGCCCCTCGCCCGGCTTGTGGCCCACGCGCACGGTCGCCTGTGCCATCACCCCGCGGATCGCCTCGCACGCCGCCTCCACGGCGGACTCCAGTCCGGTGCGGACGACGTCCAGGTCGATGGCGGGGGGTGGCGAGGCGTCCGGTGGGGTCATGGGCCGATGCTACACTCGGCCACGAGATGACGACGACCGGCCACGAGGCGCTGATCCGGGATCTCCGACGCGCCGTCGGCGAGCGTCACGTCCTCCACGCCCCCGAAGACCTCATCGCCTACGAGTACGACGCGACGATCGAGCGCGCGCGCCCGGACGCGGTGGCCTTCCCAGCGACGACCGAGGAGGTCGCGGAGGTCGTGCTGGCGGCGAACCGTTACGGGCTGCCCGTGGTCGCGCGCGGCTCCGGCACCGGCCTCGCCGGGGGCGCGGTTCCGGTGCGCGGCGGCGTCATGGTGGTGATGACGCGGATGAACCGCATCCTGGAGGTGGACACGGCCGACCGGGTGGCGGTGGTGCAGCCGGGGGTGATCAACCTCCACCTCCAGGAGGCGCTCGCCCCGCACCGTCTCTCCTGGGCGCCCGACCCCTCCTCGCAGCGCGTCTGCACCGTGGGCGGCAACATCGCCAACAACTCCGGCGGGCCGCACACGCTGGCACACGGCTCCACCGTGAACCACGTGTTGGCGCTGGAGGTCGTGCTGCCGGACGGGCGCACCGTCCACCTCGGCAGCCGCGTCCCGGACGCGCCCGGGATCGACCTGCGCGGCCTGATGGTGGGATCGGAGGGGACGCTTGGCATCGTCACCGCCGCCACGCTCCGCCTCGTCCGCGCGCCCGAGGCGGTGCGCACGCTCCTCGCCGTCTTCGACAGCGTGGAGGCCGCGTCAGAGGCGGTCTCCGGCACGATCCGGCGCGGCGTGATTCCGGTGGCGCTGGAGATGCTGGACCACGAGATCATCCGCATCGTGGAGCCGCGCATCCACGCCGGCTATCCGATGGACGCCGGCGCCGTCCTGCTCATCGAGGTCGAAGGCCTCGCGGAGGGCGTCGCGCACGACGCCGCGGTCGTGGAGGCCGCCTGCCGCGAGGCCGGCGCGCGCGAGGTGCGCTCGGCGGAGGCGAAGGCGGAGCGGGATGCGCTCTGGGAGGGCCGCAAGGCCGCCATCGGCGCGATCGGCGCGGCGGCGCCCGCGTTCTACCTCCTGGACGGCGTCGTGCCTCGTACCCGCCTGCCGGAGGTGATGGGCGACGTCATGCGGCTCTCGGCCGAGTACGGCTTCCGCTGCGCGAACGTGTTCCACGCGGGCGATGGCAACCTGCACCCGAACATCATGTTCGACCCGGCGGAGCCGGACGCGGAGCGCCGTGTCCTCGCGCTGGGCGAGGCGATCATGCGGGTCTGCGTGGACGCCGGGGGCGCCGTGACCGGCGAACACGGCGTGGGGCTGGAGAAGCGCTCCTACATGGAGTGGGTGTTCCGCCCCGAGGACCTGGAGGCGATGAGCCTCGCGCGCGACGCATTCGGCGGGGCGGACCGCTTCAACCCCTGCAAGGTGCTCCCCGGCGGCCACGGCTGCGCCAGCGGCCACGCCGCCGATCTCGCCCGCGCCATGTCCGATCCCCGCGTCTACGTCTAGGAGGACGCCATGCCCGCTCCAGACCTCAACGCCCTGCGCCACGCGCTCCCGGCCGACACCGAGCGTCGCGCCGACCACTACCTGATCGACGGCGTCGCGCCGGCCGCTGCCTTCCAGCCGGACGACCGGTATGGCGTCGCCACCCTCCTCCGCGTCGCCAGCACGGACGGCCTCACGGTGGCGCCGCAGGGCGGGCGCACGGCGACCGGCTTCGGCCGCCCGCTGGAGGCGTACGACCTGGCGCTGGACCTCCGCGGCCTCCGGCGCGTGGTGGAGTATGTCCCGGACGACCTGACGATCACGGTCGAGGCCGGCATGACGCTGGCGCAGGTGCAGCAGGTGCTGGGCGAACACGGCCAGTACCTGCCCATGGATCCGCCGCCGGACGACTCCGTGACGATCGGCGGCCTGCTCGCCACGGCGAAGACCGGCGCGTGGCGCGGCCACCTGGGCTCGCCGCGCGACCACCTGCTCGGCGTGGAGGTCGCCCTGCCCTCGGGCGCGCTGGCCCGCTCCGGTGGGCGCGTGGTGAAGAACGTGACCGGTTACGACCTCCATCGGCTGCACACGGGCGCCCTGGGCGCGTTCGGGGTGATCGTGGAGGCGTCCTTCAAGGTCGCCCCCCGCCCCGCCGTCGCCCGCACGCTCGCCGCGCCGGCCGACGACCTGCACGAGGCGACACGGGTCGCCCGCGCGGCCTGGGACGCCTCGATCGCCACACGGGCGATCACGCTCCTCGGCTCCGCCGCGGCCGCGCACCTCGGCCTCCCGGGGCGGCCGACGGTGCTCGTCGAACTCGCCGGCACCAGCGCGGCCGTCGAGCGGTCGGTCGCCGAATTCCAGGCGCTGAGCGCGACGACCCGCGACCTGGACGGCCGGGTCTGGGCGCGCCTCCGAGCGCTGCACGGCGACACCACCGCGGCCGTCGCGCGCCTGGGCGTCCCGCCGTCGCTCGTCGCGGACATCGTGGCGAGCGCGGAAGGCGCGGGAGGCCGCGCGTGGGGCCACCTGGCCGCGGGTGCGGTGCTGGTCCACGGCGACCTCGGCACGGACGCGCTGCGGCGGCTGCGCGCGGCCGCCGAGGAGCGCGGGGGCTTCCTGCAACTGGAGCACGCCCCGGTGGCCCTCCGCCGCGAGTTCGCACCGGCGGAGCCCGGCGATGGCGACCTGGTGCGGGCGCTCCGCGACCGCTTCGACCTGAAGCGCACGATCAACCGCGGGCGCTGGGGGGCCGGCCTGTGACATCGCTGCGGTTCGTCGGGCCGGACGCGCCCGCCGCGGCCGACCTCGCGAACTGCATCCACTGCGGCTTCTGCCTGCCGTCCTGCCCCACCTACCTGGCGACCGGCCAGGAACTGGAGTCGCCGCGCGGACGGCTGCACCTGATCTCGGCCGTCCACGACGGGCGGATCGAGGCGACCGATCGCGTGCTCGGCCACCTGGACCAGTGCCTCCTGTGCCGCGCCTGTGAGACCGCCTGCCCCTCCGCCGTGCCGTACGGACGGATCATGGAGGACACCCGCGCCGCCCTGATGGCGAACCCAACGGCAGAGCAGCCGAGCGCGTGGCGCTGGCGTGCCGTCATTCTCCGCGAGGTGCTCGCGCACCCCCGCCGCCTGCGCGTCGTGCTCGCCCTCGGACGCGCGTATCGCGCCTCCGGCCTCCAGCGCGCCGTGCGAGGGCCGCTCGCGCGGCTGCTGCCGGCGCGCCTCCGGCACCGCGAGGCCGCGCTCCCGTCGCTCCCCGCACGCCCGTTCCGGCGCACCGGCACGCTCGCTGCGCCCGCCGGCGCACGCCGGCGCGTGGCCCTGCTGCTGGGCTGCGTCGCCGGCGACCTCTACCCGGAGACGCACGAGGCCAGCGTGCGCGTCCTCGCGCACCTCGGCTGCGAGGTCGTCGCGCCACCCGAGCAGGGCTGCTGCGGCGCGCTGCACGCGCACGCCGGCGACGCCGAGACGGCGCGTGCCCTCGCCCGGCGCAACATCGCCGCCTTCGAGGCGGCCGGCGTGGACGCCGTGATCGTGAACGCGGCCGGGTGCGGCGCGGCGATGAAGGAGTACGGCCGGCTGCTCCGCCACGACCCGCGCTGGGCGGCGCGCGCGGAGGCGTTCGCCGCCGACGTCCGGGACATCCTGGAGTTCGTCGCCGGCGAAGGCGTGCCGGGCGGCCTCGGCCGCGTCGAACGGACGGTGACGCTGCAGGACGCCTGCCACCTGGCGCACGCGCAGCGCATCCGGGAAGCGCCCCGGGCGATCCTGCGCGCGATCCCCGGCCTGGACCTGCGGGAACAGGTGCACCCCGATCGCTGCTGCGGATCGGCCGGGCTCTACTCGATCGTCCAGCCGGAGATGTCGGGCGCGGTGCTGGCCGCGAAGATGGCGGAGATCGCCGCCACGGGCGCTCGGACCGTCTGCACGGAGAACGCCGGCTGCGCGATGCAGATCGAGAGCGGCATCCGCCGCACCGGGATGGACGCGGACGTGGTCCACGTCATCGAACTGCTGGACGAGGCGATCCGCGCCAGCGAGGCTGGCCGCTAGCCGGCCTGCACGGGGCCGGTCCACGCGGAGGCCAGGTAGGCCTCGTTGAAGGCGTACGCGTCGTACTCGAAGCCCTCCACGCCCGACTGCAGCGAGGCATACTGGCGCGGCGCCGCCAGCGGGATCATCGCCGGGACATCGTCCAGCAGCAGTCGCTGCGCCTCCCGCGAGCGCCTGGCCCGGTGCAGCGGGTCGAGTTCGGAGAGCGCGGCCGTGACGGCTGCGTCGTACACGGGGTTCGAGTACCCCCAGGGCGACCGTTGCCCGTCCAGCCCGCCCGTGGTGTGGAGCCGCAGTCCGAGGTCCGGCGTCTCGATCCCTTCGAGGTCGAAGACGGCCGTCTCAAAGTCACCGCGGCCCAGGGCCGCCTCGAACTCGGCGTCCCCCATCGGCTGGAGGCGCGGCGCGAAGCCGGCGCGCTGCAACTGCTCCGCAACCGCCGCGGCGACCGGCAGCATCGCGCTCCCGTCCGGGTGGCTCAGGCGGAGCGGGAGGTCGAGCGCGCCCGCCGCGCTCAGCAGGGCGCGCGCCTCCGCCGGGTCATGCTGATAGAGGGGGTGCTCCGACAGTTCTTCCTCGGACAGTGCATCGCCGGCGTGTGCAGGCCCCACGGGGCCGCTCAGGTAGGCATCGTCGATCGCCCGGATCGCGTCATGGTCGAGCGCGAACGCGGCCGCGCGCCGGACGCGCTGGTCCTGGAAGAACTCCGCGCGCTGCCGGGAGGCATCGTCGCCGTGCGCGAGGAGGGAGAAGGCGAGACCGCGCAGCACCTGCGCCGGGCGGGAGACCTCCACGCGGTCGGGAAGCCCCCGCGCATGCTCGCGGCTGGCCGCGTCCGGGTGCATCCGGACGTGCACCTCGCCGCTGCCGAACATGGCGTCCAGTTCGCCCTCGGAGGCCGCCCCACGCACCAGCACCTGGCCGAGGCGCGGGGCCAGCCCGCCCGTCAGGAGCGGGTTCGCGGCGTAGAGGCGGTCGCGTCCCTCGACCAGCGCGGGGACGAAGGGACCGGACCCCACCGGCGCATCGAACGCGCTGTAGCGCGCGGCGCCACGGATCGAGGCGTCCGGCCGGGACAGGTACTCGAAGAGCAGGCCAAACGGCGCCGCCAGCCGCAGCACCAGCTGGTGCTCGCCGCGTGCCTCCACCTGCTGGATCACGTCGCGGAAGAGGAAGACGCCCTCCGACCGCCGCCGCTCGAAGTCGATCGCCACCGCCTCGGCGGTGACCGGCTTCGCCTCCCCGCCGCTCAGCGCCGGGTGGAAGAACGAGCCGGGCCGGAGCGCGATGCGCACGACGAGCGGCTCCAGCACCTCCACCGAGTTCGCGAGGTCGCCGAAGACGGACGCCGTACGCGGATCGACGGCAACGAGGCGGGAGTAGACGAGGAACTGCTCGCGGTCGGTCATCTCCACGGATGGACCACGAAGCGTGCCGAGGCTGAGCGCGGACGTCTGCCGCGGGGTGCCGGGCGGCACGTCTCGCGTCCGCAGCCGGACGATCCCGGTGCTCACGGCGGTCGCCGTGGCGGCCGGCGCCTCCTCGTCCGCCCCGCAGGCCCCCAGCAGCACGCCACCGACCACGCCCGCGCCGAGCGCGAGGAAGCGCCGGCGCCCGAAGCGACGGGCCGAGCGGCTCACCGTTGCCGCGCGGAGTGAACGCCCCGCGCCGCGCGCCCGGCTCGAAGAGCCTGCGCTGTGCCCATGACTGCTCCAGGTGTGGTTGCCGCTGTGTTCGCCGTCTGGATGTCCCGGCAGGTGGGGTACGCATGATCTTATGGGGGGTGTCAGAATCGAGGCAATCGCGCGTGTGATGCTGCCCGCAGAACCTCGGCGAACCTCGCGGAGACGATCGTGCGCCTGCCCCATAGGATGGAGAGCATGAGCCGCGAGTTCGGACGTCCCACCTCACCCCGTTCGGGGGACCAGCTGGCGGAAGCGCCGGACTCCACACGCCCGCGCAACCCGTGGCCGCGGCTGCTCGCGTTCTTCAGCGTGGTCGGCCTCGCCGTGGTGATGACCGGCTACTGCCTCGTCTCCTTCGCCAGCGCCCCGCCCCGCGAACTGAAGGTCGAGGTCGAGTCGATCGAGCCGGGCGTGCCGCGGTTCATCCCCGTCACCACGTGGGGGGCGGACGACGCCGGGTTCACCTTCGGCGCCTTCCTGGTCGTGGATCCCTCGGTCGGCGTCGTCGCCCTGCTGTCGCAGGAGCCCGAAAGCAACTGCAACCTCGCATGGGATGCGGCCGCCGGGGCGTTCGTCGACCGCTGCTCGGACGCCCGCTACGACCTCGCCGGCGTCGCGCTGCACGAGGGCGCGACCCGCAACCTCCACCGCTTCGCGGTGGAGCGCACGACGCGCGATTATGTCGTCTCGGTGGGTTCGGCGGCCCTCGGCGAGTGCCGCTCCGCGGACGCCGCAGGCTGCGCGCCGGCCGGCGAGGCCGTCACCGTCACGCTGCCCAGCGGCGCGCTCCCGGCGGGGTTCCCCGCCCAATAGCGCGCCGCGCGCGTCCTACCAGATCCCCAGCGCCATCTTGACCTCCTCGGAGGCCATCGTGCGCGGGTCCCACGGCGGGCTCCAGACGAGGTTCACTTCCACGTCCACCACGCCGTCCATCTGCGTCAACTTGTGGAAGATCATCCCCTGCAACATCGGCCCCACGGGGCACCCCGGCGAGGTCAGCGTCATGTCCACCGTGACCACGCCGTCGTCATCGATCTCTGCCCGGTAGACCAGGCCGAGGTCCACGATGCTCATGCGCAGTTCCGGGTCCTCCACCGTCTTGAGGACGGCGCGGATCTCCTCGTTGCTCGGGTGGACGATCGTCTCGGTCTCAGCCATGCGTGGTCTCTCTCTCGTCCGTGGTGACGGGCGCGCCGCCACCTTCGTCCAGCGCCTGCTCCAGCGTCTTCCACGCCAGCGAGGCGCACTTCACGCGCGCCGGGAACTTCGCGACCCCGACCAGCGCGTCAATGTCATCGAACCCCTCGAGCCCGGCGACCTCACCGGTCGTCATCATGCGCTGGAAGGCCTCCACGCCGGCGAGCGCCTGCGCGACCGTCCGGCCGCGCGCGTACTCGGTCATCATGCTGGCGGACGCCTGCGAGATGGAGCAACCGTTGCCGGTGAACCCGATCTTCGCGATCAGGTCGCCGTCCAGGGTCACCGAAACGGTCACCTGGTCGCCGCACAGCGGGTTCGCACCATCCGCGGAGCAGGTGGGGTGGTCCACGGCGTGGCGGTTCCGCGGCTGGCGGTAGTGGTCCAGGATGATCTCGCGGTAGAGATCCTCCATCAGCCCGGCGTCGCTCATCGGGCCCCTCCGAAGAACCGCGAGACCTCTTCGATCGCCGTGGCGAGCCGGTCGACCTCGTCGGTGGTGTTGTAGATGTAGAACGAGGCGCGTGCGGTGGCCGGCACGTTCAACGCCAGCATCACCGGCTGCGCGCAGTGGTGGCCGGTGCGGATCGCCACGCCGTGCGTGTCCAGTACCTGGCCGATGTCGTGCGGGTGAACGCCCTCGAGTTCGAACGAGATCACGCCACCGCGCCGGTCGGCGTCCGCCGGGCCGAAGATGCTCACGCCCGGTACGTCGCCCAGGCGGCGCAACGCGTACTCGGTGATTTCGCGCTCGTGCGCTCGCACCTGGTCCATGCCGAGCGATGCGAGGTAGTCGACCGCGACGCCGAAGGCGACCGCGTCCGCCACGTTCGGCGTCCCCGCCTCGAACTTCGCAGGGACGTCCGCCCACGTCGATCGCTCCATGGAGACGGTGAGGATCATGTCGCCGCCGCCCATGAATGGGTCCATCGCCTCCAGCAGCGGCATCCGCCCCCAGAGGATGCCAATGCCGGTGGGGCCGAGCATCTTATGCGCCGAGAAGGCGAGGAAGTCGATGCCCAGCGCCTGCACGTCGACCGGGAGATGAGGCACGGACTGCGCGCCGTCCACCATCACCACCGCGCCGTGCTCCTTCGCCATCGGGATCAGCGTCTCCAGCGGGACGATGGTGCCGAGCGCGTTGGACATCCCGGTGATCGACAGCAACTTCGTCTTCGGGCCGATGATCCGGCGCGCCGCATCGAGGTCGAGCGTGCCGTCCGGCAGCATCGGGATGTAGCGCAGCACGATGCCGCGCTCATCGCGCAGCATCTGCCACGGCACGATGTTTGAGTGGTGCTCGATCTCGGAGATCGCCACCTCGTCGCCCGCCTGCAGGAACTTCCGGCCCCACCCGTGCGCCACGAGGTTCAGCGACTCCGTGGTGTTGCGCGTGAAGATGATCTCCTCGGTGCGCGCGGCGTTGATGAAGCGCGCCACCTTGCCGCGAGCGCCCTCGTACAGTTCCGTGGACTCCACGGAGAGCGTGTGGACGCCGCGGTGGATGTTCGCGTTGTGGTCGCGGTAGAACCGCGTCAACTCCGCGATCACGTGCACCGGCTTCTGGCTGGTGGCGGCGTTGTCGAGGTAGACCAGCGGCACGCCCGGCGCGATCTCCCGCTTCAGGATCGGGAAGTCGCGCCGGATCCGTCCGAGGTCGAACGGCACGCGCTGGATGCCGCCCTCTGGCGTGTTGAGCAGCGTCACGAGGCGGCCTCGCAGTCGATGAAGACGTCGTCGCCGTCAACCACCACGCGGTAGGCCTGCACGTTGCGCACGGCCGGGAGCGAGAGCACACGGCCGGTCTTCGCGTCGAACGCCGCGCCGTGGCGCGGACAGATCACGCGCCCGTTGCGGAGGCGGCCCTCGCCCAGCGGCCCGTTGTCGTGCGTGCAGCGGTTGTCGATGGCGTACAACTCGCCCTCGATGTTGCTCACGGCCAGCGACCGGCCGCCGCACTCCACCACCCGGACTTCCCCCTCAGGGATGTCCGAGGCGGACGCGACGCGCTCGTTGCTCACTTCGTCCTCGAATCCATCGTCACCATCAGTCGCGGGCTAGAACTCCGCGACGGACAGCTTCCGCTCCACCTCGGCCTCGAGCTCAGCCTCCAGCACCGGGTCATTGATATCCCGGAGCACGGAGGAGAAGAAGCCGGCGACGAGCAGTTTCATCGACGACCGGGTGTCCAGGCCGCGGCTCTGCAGGTAGAAGAGCGCCTCCCGGTCGACCGGGCCCACCGTCGCGCCGTGGCCACAGCGGGCCACGTCGTTCGTGAGGATCTCCAGCACCGGGTCGGAGTCCGCCTTCGAGTGGCGGGAGAGCAGCAGGTTGCGGTTCTCCTGCACGGCGTCCGCGCCCTTCGCCGTCTCCTCCACGCGCGTCACGCCGTAGTAGACCGCGCGCGAGGAGCCAGCGAGCGCCGTCTTGATGGCGACGCTGGAGACGGTGCGCGGGGCAATGTGATCCTGGTACGTCACGAAGTCGAAGTGCTGGTCGCGGTCACCGAGGGCGACGCCGCGCACGGTGGAGGAGGCGCCTTCGCCCTCCAGCAGTCCCTCGAACGTCTGCTTCACGAGGTGGCCGCCCACGGCGAGCGTGTCCACCTTCACGTCCGAACCCTTGCCGGACTTCGTGCGGATGATTGCGAACTCCTGCGTGTTCGCACCCCAGCGGATGTCGAACGCGAGGCGCACGCGGGCGTCCGCCTCCGCCACCACCTCGACAACCGTCGAGGCGAGTAGCGCGGCGTCCGCGGAGGTGGCGTGGATCACCACCGCGACCTCGCTCCCCGGCTCCGCGACGATCAGCAGGCGCGGGAAGATCGCCCCCTCGCCACCCTCCAGGGTGACCGAGACGGGGCCGGCGAACGCCTGGCCGCGGGGCGCGTGGATGAACGCGCCGCCGGTCCAGAGCGCGGCGTTGGCGGCGACGAACTTGCCCTCGGTCGCCGCGATCACGCCGCCGAGGTGCTGCTGCACCACGGCCGCCTGCGCGGGGTCGAGGAGCGCGTGCGCGATGGTGCCGGCGAAGCCGCCAGCGGGCGTCTCGCCCTGCACCACCGGCGCGAAGCGCGCGTCCGGAGCGAAGGCGTCGATCGCGAGCCCGGCCAGGTCCGTGTACTTCCACGGACGCAGCGCGGGCGTCGGCATCGGGGTCACGTCGAAGGCGCGGGCCGCCTCGGCGCGGGCGTTGGCGAGCCACTCCGGCTCGCCGCGGCCGCGCGCGGCGGTGGCCGCGTGCTCCGGCGCGTACTGTGCTGCGTGGGCGCCAGTCATTAGCCGACCGCCCCTTCCATCTGGAGTTCGATGAGCCGGTTGAGCTCGATCGCGTACTCCATCGGGAGTTCCTTCACGATCGGCTCCACGAAGCCGGCCACCACCATCTTGGCCGCGGACTCCTCGTCGATGCCGCGCGACATCAGGTAAAACAACTGGTCCTCGCCGAGCTTGGAGACCGAGGCCTCGTGGCCGATGTTCACCTGCTCCTCGCCGATCTCCATCGTCGGGTAGGTGTCCGACCGCGAGAGTTCATCGATCAGCAGCGCGTCGCAGCGGACGGTGGAGCGCGCATTGGTCGCCCCCTCGTACACCTTCAGCAGGCCGCGGTAGGAGGTCCGGCCCGCGCCGCGGGAGACGGACTTCGAGACGATGGCGCTGGTGGTGTTCGGCGCCACGTGGACGATCTTGCCGCCGGCGTCCTGGTGCTGGCCCTCGCCCGCGAACGCCAGCGAGAGGATCTCGCCGTGGGCGCCCTCCCCCATCAGGAAGACGGAGGGGTACTTCATGGTCAGCTTGGAGCCCAGGTTGCCGTCCACCCACTCCATGACGGCGTTCTCGTACGCGTACGCACGCTTCGTCACCAGGTTGTAGACGTTGTTCGACCAGTTCTGGATCGTCGTGTAGCGGACGCGCGCGTCCTTCTTCACGATGATCTCGACGACCGCGGAGTGCAGGGAGGACGTGCTGTAGATGGGCGCGGTGCAGCCCTCCACGTAGTGCACGTACGAACCCTCGTCCGCGATGATCAGCGTCCGCTCGAACTGGCCCATGTTCTCCGTGTTGATGCGGAAGTAGGCCTGCAGCGGGATGTCCACCTTCACGCCCTTCGGGACGTAGATGAACGAGCCGCCGGACCAGACCGCGGAGTTGAGGGCCGCGTAGCGGTTGTCCCCGGCCGGGATCACCGTGCCGAAGTGCTCGCGCACCAGGTCGCCGTACTCGGCGAGCCCCTGGTCCATGCCGAGGAAGACCACGCCCTGCTTGGCCAGGTCCTCCCGGATGTTGTGGTAAACGACCTCCGAGTCGTACTGCGCGCCGGCGCCGGCCAGGAACTGGCGCTCCGCCTCCGGGATGCCCAGCTTGTCGAAGGTGTCCTTGATGTACTCCGGCACGTCATCCCAGTTCGTGGAGTCGGTGTCGGTCGCGCGGACGTAGTAGTGGATGTTGTCGAAGTCGATCGCCTCGAGGAGTTCCGGGGAGCCGGCCCACTTCGGGTCCTGCAACGTCAGGAACGTGCGGTAGGCCTCGAGCCGCTGCTCGAGCATCCACGCCGGCTCGCCCTTCATGGCGGACATCTGGCGGATGACGTCCTCGTTCAGGCCCTTGTCGGCCATGAACAGCGGCTTCTCGTCGTCGTGGAAGCCCCACTTGTACTCGCCGACGACTTCGGCAGCGGACGGGTTGACCGGGGTCATGAAGCCACCTCCTGGAGCAGGCCGAGCTCCTTCAGGATCGGGTCGTAGCCCTCGCGCTCGATCTGCTTGGCGAGCGAGAAGTCACCGGACTTCACGATCTTCCCGGCGACCAGCACGTGGACGAAGTCCGGGTTGATGTAGTCCAGGATGCGCTCGTAGTGCGTGATGATGAGGATGCCCATGTCCGGGCGGCGCAGCGCGTTCACGCCCTCCGCCACGGTGCGCAGCGCGTCCACGTCCAGGCCGGAGTCGGTCTCGTCCAGGATCGCGAGGTCCGGCTTCAGCATCCCCATCTGCAGGATCTCGGCGCGCTTCTTCTCGCCGCCGGAGAAGCCATCGTTCACGTAGCGCCGCGCGAAGTCCTCCGACATCTTCAGCCGGGCAAGCGTGTCCCGTAGTTCGGCGATGAACTCGCGGGCGGGGACCTCCTCGCCCCGGCGCGCCTTCAGCGCCTCGCGGAGCAGGTTCACCATGGTCACGCCGGGGATGGCGGTCGGGTACTGGAAGGAGAGGAAGACGCCCTTGCGGGCGCACTCGTCCGCCGTGGCCTCCGTGATGTCCTCGCCGTGGTAGATGACGCGGCCGGCGTCCACCGTGTAGGCAGGGCTGCCGGCGATGGTGCTGGCGAGCGTGCTCTTCCCGGAGCCGTTCGGCCCCATGAGCGCGTGGATCTCGCCGGGCCGGATCGTGAGGTCCACGCCCTTCACGATCTGGATGTCCTTGCCGGTGATGCTGACCTTCAGGTCACGCAGTTCGAGGATCGGGTCACTCATCGCGCTTCGCTGTCCCCTTCTGGGCAACGACCGGGAGCAGTCCCCCGGCTCGTTCAGTGGTGTCATCACCCTCGTGCTTGGGCACGAGGTATTCGCAGACCTGGCCGCCTTCGGCGACCGTCATCACCTGCTCCACCGGCGCACCGAGGAGCAGTTCGATCGCCCTCCGGTCCGCCGCGCAGCAGGCGTGGTTCTCCATGGCAGTCGAGCGGTACGGGCAGCCGCTGTTGCGCAGGCGGTAGAACTCGCCGGCGTCCTCCACCTCCTGCAGGATGCCCTCGTCGCTCAGGGCGATGATGACCTGGTGGACGCGCTCCTCCAGCCCATCCGCCGTCACGCGCCCGCGGTGCTCCTGCGCCACGGACTGCGCCACGTGGTCAAACAGCCGGTCGAGGATGGCCTGGCCGTCCTGGCCGGCGGTCTCCTCCTGCGTCAGGTTCGCCAGCGCGGGCGACAACCGGGAGAGCAGACGCTGGTAGTGGCCGGAGGCGCTCTCCTCCTCGCCGTCCTGGCTCAGCGCGTAGCGCGTGACCGGGCGGCCGCGCGCCTGGCGCTGGAAGCGGGAGGTCAGGAGTCCGTCCGCCACCATCAGGTCCAGGTGACGGCGCACGGAGCCCTCGGACACGCCGATCGCCTCGGCGAGTTCCGCCACGGACGCCTCGCCCCGCTCATGGAGGAGGCGCATGACCTGGTCTCGTGTCCGTTCCATCGGTATGGACGCCCCCTGCTTCGCCTCTCCAGATTATGGAGGCGCCCCGGTGCAGTCAACATTTAGTGCATATTTTTGCGGTAAATTGCATTTAGTCTGTCACGGCTGAGTTACGGGCATAGCCTGCTCGAAGTCCGGTGGGCGGGCGCGATTTGTCGCCCGGGGAGCGCCCTCGTACGATGCGCCGGGCGCGCGACCACGCTTCGAGGCGCCAGCGCAGACGGGGGAGGGCACCATGGCCGACGACGTGCAGGGGCTGACGGTGGGCACCGTGGCCACGTTCAGCAAGACCGTCACGCAGGAGGACATCGACCTCTTTGCACGGGTGACGGGTGACACGAACCCGCTCCACTCGGACGCGGCATACGCGGCGCGCACCCGGTTCAAGTCGCCCATCGCGCACGGCATGTTCGGCGCCGGCACGATCTCGGCCGCGCTGGGCACGAAGCTCGCCCCGAACGCCGTGGTGATCTACCTGGGCCAGAACCTGCAGTTCCGCGGCCCGGTGAAGGCCGGTGACACCATCACCGCCACCGCCACGGTCACCAAGGTGGACCCGGAGCGCAGCCGCGTTTCCCTCGATACAGTAGTGACGAACCAGGACGGCGCCGAGGTGATCCGCGGCGACGCGATGGTGATGGTGGACGCACTCGGGTAGCGCCCGCCGCCACGGCGGCCGCGGCGTATGGCGCGCCCCCGCGAGGGGGAGCGCCGGCCCTCGACAGGCACGGGGATCCAGATGACGAACGCTGACCTCCACCGGGACGACCCGGCCGCGATCCGCGCGGCCCGCGAAGCGTGGGAGCGCGACAACGTCGCGAAGGTGCTCGCGCGCTTCCCGGAGCGCCGCAAGCAGTTCGAGTCCTCCTCCGCACCGCAGGAACGCCTCTACACGCCGCTCGAGGTCGCCGGGAACGGCTACCTGGAGGACATCGGCTTCCCGGGCCAGTTCCCGTTCACCCGGGGCGTGCAGCCGACGATGTACCGCGGCCGCCTCTGGACCATGCGCCAGTACGCCGGGTTCGGCACCGCGGAGGAGTCCAACCAGCGCTTCAAGCACCTGATCGCGAACGGCCAGACCGGCCTCTCGGTCGCCTTCGACCTGCCCACGCAGACCGGGTACGACTCGGACGACCCGATGGCGGCGGGCGAGGTGGGCCAGGTGGGCGTGGCCGTGGACACGCTGGCCGACATGGAGACGCTGTTCAACGGCATCCCGCTGGACAAGATCTCCACCTCCATGACCATCAACGCACCGGCGAGCATCCTCGTCGCGATGTACCTGGTGGCGACGGAGAAGCAGGGCCACGCCCGCAGCGTGGCGACCGGCACCTCTCAGAACGACGTACTGAAGGAGTACGTGGCGCGCGGCACCTACATCTTCCCGCCGAAGGAGTCGGTGCGCCTGGCCGCGAACCTCATCAACTTCTGCGCGGTGGAGGCGCCCCGCTTCAACTCGATCTCCGTCTCCGGCTACCACATCCGCGAGGCCGGCTCGACCGCCGCGCAGGAGATCGGCTTCGCCTTCGCGAACGCGATCGCGTACCTGGAGGAGTGCCGCCGCCAGGGTGGCGACCTGAACCAGAGCGCGCAGGGCGTCTCCTGGATCTTCAACACGCACAACCACTTCTTCGAGGAGGTCGCGAAGTACCGCGCCCTCCGGCGCCTGTGGGCGCGCCTGATGGTGGAGCATTTCGGCATCACCAACCCGAACGCCCAGATGCTCCGCACGCACACGCAGACGGGTGGCTCCACGCTCACCGCGCAGCAGCCGAAGAACAACATCGCCCGCGCGGCCATCCAGGCCCTCGCCGCGGTCGTCGGCGGCGTCCAGTCGCTCGCGCTCTCCTGCTACGACGAGGCGCTCGCCCTGCCGACCGAGGAGGCGCAGCAGATCGCCCTCCGCACGCAGCAGATCATCGCTTTCGAGAGCGGCGCCGCCGACACCATCGACCCGATGGCCGGCTCCTACTACGTGGAGTCGCTCACGAACACGCTGGAGGCCGAGGCGCGCAAGATCATGGACCGCATCGAGGACCTCGGCGGCTCCGTCGCGGCGATCGAGCAGGGGTGGATGCAGGCGGAGATCCAGGAAGCCTCCATGCGCTGGCAGCGCGAGGTGGAGGCGAAGGACCGCATCATCGTCGGCGTGAACGACTACATCGACCCGAACGAGGACGCGACGCCGATCTTCCGCCCGAACCTGGAGGTCGTCGCCAGCCAGCTGGACCGCCTCAAGAAGGTGCGCGGTGGCCGGGACCAGGCCGCCACGGACGCGGCGCTGGCCCGACTGCGGGACGCCGCCCGCGACGACGTCAACCTGATGGAACCGATCATCGAGGCCGTGCGGACGTACGCAACGCTCGGCGAGATGTGCGGTGTGCTGCGGCAGGAGTGGGGCGAGTACGTCCCGCCGACGGTCGTCTGACCTCGGCCGCGCTCGGAAGCAGATAGGCAACGCGCACCCGCCGCTTGCGGGAGAGACAGGCCGCCACGGGCGAGCCACGGGGAGGACGACGCATGGCAGGTGCACTGGACGGCCAGGTGGCGGTGGTGACCGGCGGCAGCCGTGGCATTGGCCGCGCCTGCGCGATCGGGCTGGCGCGCGAGGGCGCGAGCGTGGTGATCAACTACACCTCGAACGCCGCGGCCGCCGAGGAGACCAAGCAGGCGTGCGAGGCCGCCGGCGCGAAGGTGCTGATCGTGAAGGCGGACGTCTCCAAGGCAGACGAGGCGAAGGCGCTCATCGAGGCCGCGGAGAAGGAGTTCGGCAAGGTCGACATCCTGGTGAACAACGCGGGCATCAACCGCGACCGCACCATCCAGCGGATGTCCGTGGAGGAGTGGGACACCGTCATTGAGACGGACCTCTCCTCGATCTTCTACACCACGAGCGCGGCGCTCGGCGGCATGCGCGAGCGCAACTACGGCCGGATCGTGAACATGTCCTCCGTCATCGGCCAGATGGGCAACGTGGGCCAGGCGAACTACTCCGCGGCCAAGGCCGGCATGATCGCGTTCACCAAGACCGCCGCGAAAGAACTCGCGCGCTTCGGCATCACCGTGAACGCCGTCTGCCCGGGCTTCGTGGAGACGGACATGGTGGCCGCGCTCTCCGAGGACATCAAGAAGAACCTGATCGGCCTCATCCCCCTCGGCCGCTTCGGCACCGCCGAGGAGGTCGCCGACACGGTGGTCTTCATCTGCAAGCCGAGCGGCGCGTGGTACACCGGCGCCCAGTTCAGCATGAACGGCGGCCAGTACATGTAGCCGGCGGGCCCCGGCCACCGCGTCAGGGCCTGCATCGCTTCACCTGTTCTTCACGGACAGCAGGGGGCCACCGGTGACGGTGGCCCTTATGCTTGCCGGACGGCAGGGGCGGCAACCGGGGTACGGGGTTCCGAGCGTGCGTTACCAGGCGATCGCGCTGATCGCAGGCTTGCTGGCGGCCGCCGTGGTCGCGGGCGGCGCCGTCACGCTCTGGAGCACCCTGGACGGCGACACCCGCGAGCAGCGTACCGCCACCGCCGAGGCGGAACTGGCGCTCTTCGAGACCGCGCTCCAGGCACGCGTTCGCGGCTTGCAGCGCGCGGCGGAAGCCCTCCTGGCCGACCAGACGATCATCGCGTTCGCGGGCGCCGGCGGGGCCGTCCCGGAGATCATTGACGGCGGCCGCATCTCGCGTGGCGGCGCGGACTACCTGCTGGTCTCCGGCCCGGGCCCCGTCCGCATGCTGGAGGGCGGCATCTCCGACACGATCCTCACGGGGTCAACGACGCCAACGGCGGCACAGTTGCTCCTGCTCCAGGGCGCCCCTGACGGCGCGATCTTCGCGTTCCCCGGCGGCCCGCTGCTGGCCGCGGGCGCGCGCACGGGCCCGGGCACGAACTCTGCCGCGCTCGTGCTCGGCGTGCGCCTGGACGCCGAGGAACTCCAGGCGCTCGCCGGCGTCGGACGACAGGTCACGCTCGCGTGGCTGGAGGACGATGCGCCCGCGCCCCGGACGTCGCTCGTCGACGCACCGGACGGTCGGGTACGCATCACGGGCGCCCTCTCGCTCGCCCATGGCCCGGGCCCGCTCGTCGCCACCATCGACATGCGCAAGGCCGCCGGGGCCGGCACCATCCGCGACCGCGTGCAGACGCCGTTCATCGCGGTCACGGCGGGTGCCGGGATCGGCATCCTCGCGCTGATCGTCATCGTCAGTGCGCTGGCCCACGGCGTCCGCGAACTCCGGTCCGCCGTCGCCGTCGCCGGCCCCACCGACGAGGCGATCGAACCGCTCACGCACCTCGCGGGGCGCGACGAGGTCGGACGGGCCGCCGCCGAGGCGGTCGAGGCGTTCGAGCGCACCCGCGACCAGATGGCCGAGTCCGTGGAGGAGGCGCGCGCCGCCACCGCCCGCCAGTTGCTCGGCGAGCACGTCATCCGCTCGATGCACGAGGGTGTCCTCGTGGAGCGCTCGGACACCACCTGCATCGTCTGCAACCCCGCGGCGACCTACCTGCTGGCCGTCCAGGCGGGCGACGTCCTGGGTCTGCGTGGCGGCATGCAGCAGGTGCTCGGCGACGACCTCTACCGCCGCCTGCGCGAGCGTGCCGCCGTGGAGTCCGGACGTCGCGTGGAACTCGTGACCTGGGCCGGCCGCGACCTCACATTCGACGCCTACCTTGTGCCGGAGGTCCGTGGCGAGGGCGACAGCCTGCTGGTGATCATCCGCGACGTGACCGCCGTGCTGGAGGTGGAGCAACTGAAGCGCGACGTGGTCTCCGTGGTGAGCCATGACCTGCGCACCCCCCTCACCGTCATCGGCTCCTCTCTGGGCATGCTGGCGGAGGCGCCACCGGAGATGCAGGGGCAACTCCTGGACACGGCCCAGCGCAACGTCCAGCGGATGCGCGAACTCGTGGACGACATGCTGGACCTCGCACGGCTGGAGAGCGGCCAGGCGGAGCCGGTGCTGGACCCACTGGACATCGTCGCGCTCTGCCACGAGGTCGCCGCGCTGCAGGCGCCGCAGGCGGCGATGCGCGGCATCCGCGTGCTGGAGGGTACGGACGGCGCCGTCCCGGCGCTGATCCGCTGCGACCGACGCCAGGTATCCCGCGCCGTGATGAACCTGCTGAGCAACGCGATCAAGTTCAGCCCGGACCAGGCGGACGTCTGGATCGTCGTCCGAGCGGAACCCGAGTGGGTCCACGTCGACGTCATCGACAGCGGGCCGGGCGTCCCGCTCGAGGAGCAGGAGCGCGTCTTCACGCGCTTCTACCGCGCGACGAACACGCGCGAGCGCGTGCCCGGCACCGGCCTGGGCCTGCCGATCGTGCGCCAGATCGCCGAGCTCCACGGCGGGCGCGCCATGATGCTGCCCACCGACCAGGGCTCCTACTTCCGCTTCTCCCTGCCCGCGACCCTCATCGAGGCGTAACGCGCGGCCCCCTTCCCTTCGGCGTCGCGTTGTGGCATCGTCCCCCGTCCGCGCCCGCACGCCCCGGCGCAGAACAGGACCCCCGATGACCTCGCCACATCCCTCGCCGATCGGCACGCGCATCCACGTCACCGGCAACACCTCCGCGGGCAAGAGCACGCTCGCGGCGCGGCTCGCGGAGGCGATCGGCGTGCCGTTCGTGGAACTGGACGCGCTCAACTGGCTGCCGAACTGGGTCGCGCTCACGGACACCGACCCGGAGGAGTTCCGGCGTCGGATCCGGGAGGCCACCGCAGGCGACGGCTGGGTGGTCGCGGGGTCGTACATGGGCACCTCGCAGGAGGTGTTCTGGGGCCGCCTGCAGACGGTGATCTGGCTGGACCTGCCGCTCCCGCAGGTGGTGTGGCGCGTGATCACGCGCTCATGGCGTCGCTGGCGCACGAAAGAACTGCTCTGGGGAACCAACACCGAGTCCTTCGCGAAACACCTGAAGGTGTGGAGCCCGGAGTCGCTTCTCTGGTGGGCGGTCACGCAGCACCGCCGCAAACGGCGCAACCTGCTCGCCTTCCAGTCTGACCCGCGCTGGTCGCACATCCGCTTCGTGCGCCTCCGCTCCTCCGCCGAGGTCGAGGCGTTCACCCGCGCGGTGGAGGCCGCCGTCCGCGGATAGCCGCGCGCACGCCTCGTCGCGTCCGGTACCCTCGGAATGCTCGCACCGCGGAGGGTCACGTCATGCCGCCTCGCCTCCGGTTCTCCGCCGCCGCGGCGTACCGCCACCTGCGCGCCGCCGACCCCGTGGTGGGCGCGCTCATCGACGCGCACGGGCCATACCGCCCGCGCCCCGCGATGGACCACTACGACTCGCTGCTGCGCACCGTGCTCTTCCAGCAGTTGAACGGCCGCGCCGCCAGCACCATCCAGCAGCGCTGGCAGGCGCTGTACGGCGGCCGCTATCCCACCCCCACCGAGTTGCTGGCGACCACGGACGAGGCGTTCCGTAACGCCGGCGTCTCCCGCCAGAAGGCCGGGTACATGCGGGACCTCGCCGCCCACATCCTCGCCGGCACGCTCGCATTCGAGGGCATCGAGGCGCTCGACGATGCGGAGGTGACCGCGCGGATCACGGCCGTGAAGGGGTTCGGCGAGTGGTCCGCGCACATGTTCCTGATGTTCCAGCTGGGACGCCCGGACGTGCTGCCCGTGGGCGACTACGGCGTCCGCAACGGCATGCGGATCGCGTATGGCCTCCCGGACCTCCCGACCCCGGCGGAGGCGCGCGCCCTCGGCGAGCCGTGGTCGCCCTACCGCTCCGTGGCGTCCTGGTACATGTGGCGCGCCACGGAGAGCGCACCCGCGATCTAGCGCGGGCCGTCCGTATACTCGGACGGTACGCGAGGAGCGGCGATGCGCATCGTGCTGTTCGGGCAGGCGGCCTTCGGGCGCGACGTCCTGGACGCGCTGCGCGCCGCGAGCGAGGAGGTGGTGGGCGTCTCCGTCCCCCGCCAGGCCGGCCGCCCCGATCCGCTCGCCGAGGCGGCCGTGGCCGCCTCGATCCCGGTGATCGAGACGCCCGCCCTCCGCCAGGACGAACCGTTCCGCCAGTACCTCGACTGGCGTCCCGACCTCCTGGTGTTCGCGTTCGTCACGGACATCGTGCGCAAGCGCGTGCTGGACGCCGCGGCGCTGGGCGCGATCCAGTACCACCCCTCGCTGCTGCCGAGGCACCGCGGACGCAGCGCGATGAACTGGGCGATCCTCTCCGGCGCCAACCGCACCGGCCTCACCGTGTTCTGGGTGGACGAGGGGATCGACACCGGCCCCATCCTCCTGCAGCGGGAGGTCGAGGTCGGGCCGGACGACACGGTCGGATCGCTCTACTTCCAGCGTCTCTACCCGCTCGGCGTCGAAGCGCTCGTCGAGGCGGTCCGCCTCGTGCGGGAGGGCCGCGCGCCGCGCGTCGCGCAGGACGAGACGGCGGCGACGTACGAGCCACCGTGCGCGCCGGAGCACGTGGTCGTGGACTGGCAGCAGCACGGCGAGGTGGTGAGCCGCGTGATCCGCGGCGGCGACCCGCAGCCCGGGGCGACCGCGCGACTTCGAGGCGTCACACTCCGGCTGTACGGTGCCCGGTACGTCCCGGGGCACCCCGATCAGCCGCCGGGCACCGTGGAGGCGCTGGAGGGCGGACGCGCCGTCGTCGCCGCGATCGGCGGCCGCGTGACCGTGGAGCGCGTACAGCGGGACGGCGAAGCGAAGCAGGCAGCCGCGGAGATCCTGCGGCCCGGAGATGTGCTGGAGCACGGATGATTGTCGGCTGTGTCACCGAAATCAAGACCGAGGAGTACCGGGTCGCGATGACCCCGGAGTCCGTGACCGCGCTCGTCAGCGCGGGCCACACCGTCCTGATCCAGCAGGGCGCGGGCGAGGGCTCGCACTACCTGGATGAAGACTACGTCGCCGCCGGCGCGGAGATCGTCGCCAGCGCGGACGAGGTCTGGCAGCGCGCGGCGATGGTGTGCAAGGTGAAGGAGCCCCAGCCCGTCGAGTTCGCGCGCATGCGCCCGGGGCAGGTGCTCTTCACGTACCTCCACCTGGCCGCCGCGCCCGAGGTCGGCCGCGCGATCATCGACTCCGGCTGCATCGCGATCGCTTACGAGACGGTGCGCCGCGCCGACGGGTTCCTGCCGCTGCTCGCGCCGATGTCGGAGGTGGCCGGCCGCATGGCGGTGGAGATCGGGTCGGCCTACCTCAAGAAGCCGGGCCCGGGACGCGGCCTGCTGCTGGGCGGCGTGCCGGGCGCGCCTCCGGGCCATGTGCTCGTGATCGGCTCCGGCAACGTCGGCGCGAACGCCGTTCGCATCGCGGTCGGCCTCGGCGCGCGCGTCACGGTCGCCTCGATCGCGGAGGACCAGTTGAGGGCGCTCGACCGCGAGTACCAGGGGCGGATCGAGACGATCCTCTCCTCCCCGAAGGCGATCGCGGACCGCATCCGCACCGCGGACCTCGTGATCGGCGCCGTCCTCGTGGAGGGCGAACGCGCGCCGGTGGTGGTCACGCGGGAGATGGTGCGGAGCATGCCGCAGGGCTCCGTGATCGTGGACGTGGCCGTCGACCAGGGCGGGTGCATCGAGACGACGCGCGCGACCGACCACAACGAGCCGATCTACATCGACGAGGGCGTGATCCACTACGCCGTGCCGAACATGCCGGGCGCCGTGCCGCGCACCTCCTCGCGCATCCTCGCCGGGCTGACGCTGCCGTACATGGTGCGGATGGCGAACCAGGGCGTGACGGAGGCGGTCCGGCGCGACGCTTCGCTGGCGCACGGCGTGAACGTCTGGCATGGCCGCGTGACGCATCCTGCCGTGGCGGCGGCGCTCGGCGTAGACTACGCCCCTCTCGCCGACGCGATGGCGGCCTCCGCCTAGGACGGATCTCCCCGGATGGTCATGGGGCCGGTGCGCCGTGCGCTCGGGCCGCTGCTCGAGCACGAGCAGTTGCTGATGATCAGCATCTCCACGGTGCTCGTCATGGCCGGCCAGGGGGTGATCGCGCCCGTCCTCCCGCTCTTCGCGGACGAGTTCGGGGTGGGCGCCGCGGCGATCGGCCTCACGCTCTCCTTCTTCGCGCTCGCGCGGCTGATCCTGAACGTACCGCTCGGCGTGCTCTCGGACCGCTACGGCCGCCGCATGCTGCTGATCGCCGGGCCGCTCGTCACCGCCGTCGGCATGGTGGGCTCCGGCCTCTCCCCATCCATCGAGGTCCTGCTCGCCTGGCGGTTCGTCGCCGGCGCCGGCTCCGCGATGTACATGACGGGCGCGCAGATCTACCTCACGGACATCTCCACCCCGGAGAACCGTGCCCGCTTCATCGGCACCAACCAGGGCGCACTGCTCTTCGGCACGTCGATGGGCCCGGCGGTCGGCGGCCTCCTCGCCGAGTTCTGGGGCATCCGCGTCCCCTTCCATGTGGTCGGCGCCGCCGCGCTTGTCGCGACGGTGTACGCCTACCTCCGCCTCCCGGAGACCAGGCACCTCGCCCAGGCCGCCCCGCCGAGGCCCTCCGCGGGCACCGGCGAGAAGCAACGACGGCCGTGGGTGCAGTTCCTGCTCTCGCGGGACTTCTTCGCCGTCTCGTGGGTGACGCTGATGGTGTTCTTCACGCGCACCGCCTCCCGCCAGACGATCATGCCGCTGATGGCGGTGGCCGCCTTCGGCATGGGCGCGGGCGCCCTCGGTGTGCTGTTCACGGTGATGTCGGTCGTGAACCTGGTGCTGATCCCACCGGCGGCGATGATCGCGGACCGCTTCGGCCGGAAGGCGGCGATCGTGCCGAGCGGCCTCACCGTCGCGCTCGGCCTCGCGATCATGGCCGTCTCGAGCGGCCTCGGCGTGTTCGTGGCGGGCGCGATGGTGCTCGCGCTGGGCACCTCGATCGCGGGCCCCGCGCCGGCGGCCTACGCCGCGGACATCGCCCCGCCCCACCTCCGAGGGCTGGCGATGGGCCTCTACCGTTCCTCCGGCGACATCGGCTTCCTCATCGGCCCGATCATCCTCGGGATGGTCGCGGACGCGAGCACGTACGGGTGGGCGCTGTGGCTGAACGCGGCGCTGATCGCCGCTGCGTCGCTCTTCTTCCTCACCGCTCGGGAGACGGTGTCGAGGACGGGCGCGCGGCCCGCCTCGGCGCACTAGCGACGCCTACCCGTCCGCGTCCGCCCAGCCGATCGAGGCGGCCATGCGCTGCTCCTCCTCCGCGGGCAGCCGCAGGAAGAGAGCGGACGCCTCCACGAGCGTCTCACCGGAGGCGTCCTCGATGCTCGCTTCCACCTCGAACCGCCTGCCGCGAGCGCGCGCGACGTGGCCGCGCACGGTCAGCGGGCCGTCCGGGGGCACCGGACGCCGGTAGCGCATCTCCATCTTTGCGGTGACGCCGAGCGCGCGGTCGGCCGCCCACATCGACCACGCCATCGCCTCGTCGACCAGCGCGGCGAGGATGCCGCCGTGGAGGACGCCGGGGAAGCCCTGGTCGACCTCGCGCGGGACGAACGTGGCGACGACGGCCGCGTCACCAGCGCGGGAGAAGCGCAGGTGCAGGCCGTGCGGATTGCGGTCGCCGCAGGCGAAACAGACCTGGTCGTAGTACCGCGCGGAGAAGGCGTCGTCCGGTACGGCGGGCATGGCCGTCAGGCGTATCGGGCGGTCGCGGTGCCGGTGAGCAGCGACTCGCCGTGCTCGTCCTCCACCGCCACCTCGTACGTGGCGACGCCGTCCACGTCCTTGCGGAGCGAGGCGGTGGCCGTCACGGTGACGGGGGGCAGCGCCGGCGAGCGCCAGCGCACCTTGAAGGATCCGGTCTCCGCCCACGCGAGGCCGAACGCGGCGCCCATCGCCTCCGAGACCATCGCCAGCAGGAGCATGCCGTGTGCAGCGGGCCGCCCGAAGGGCCCGGCGTACGCCTCCGGCGTCTCGCGGTGGATCGGGTTGGGGTCGCGCCCGCCCACGGCGTAGCGGTCCACCCGCTCCTGCTCGATGCGGCGCGTGATCGATGCGACCTGCGGCGCGCTCATACCGTGACCCCGTCCGGCGCGACCATCACGGAGATGCGCATCGTGGTCACCGGCGCGTCCGAGGCGTCGCGCACGTCCGCCTCGAACGCCGCGATCGTGACGCCTCGGCGCTCCGACAGGGCGCTCACGCCCATGCGTACGGTCAGTGGCTCACCGATGCGGGCGGCACGGTGGGAGTCATGCTCCTGGCCAGTGTGCATCACGCCCTTCGGGATGCTCACGCGCTCCAGCAGCGCGGCGACCACGAGCGCGTCCAGGAACAGGGGCGGAACGTGTTCGCTCCAGAGCGTGAGCGCCTCGCCCGTGGCGTCCAGGTAGGTGGCCACGTCCTCCGCGCTCACCACCAGCGGGAACTCCGCGAAGGCGTCACCCTTCCGGAGGTCGGCAAACTGCAGGTCGGTCTTCAAGGGACTCGCTACTCCTCGTGCGACAGCAGGGCGACGAGCGACTCCTCCGCGAGGTTCTCGCGGCCCCACGCCGCGAGCGGCGCCAGCGCCTCCGCGAGTTCGCGGCCGCGATCGGTCAGTTCGTACTCGACCCACGGCGGCGTCGTCGCCACGATCTCGCGCCGGACAACGCCCAGGTCCTCCAGCGCCTTCAGGCGGTCACGCAGCGTCCGCGAGTTGCAGCCGCCCACGCCCTCCTGGAGGTCGTTGAAGCGGCGCTTCCCCCCGCGGAGCTCGTACACGATGCGCGGCACCCACTTCTGCCCGACCAGCGCCAGCGTGGCGCGGACCGGGCAGTACTGGCCGTCTGGCGTGCGGGTGATCTTCGCGTCCATCGCGTGGCGTCTCCCGGCCTCAACCTACCGCAACGGCGGAGGGCCCGCCACCCGCCGGAAACGGCACGGCCGCGCCATTGCTGGCGCGGCCGTGCCGCGGGTCTCCGGTCGGGACTAGCCGAGGTGCTTCTCGACCTCGGAGTGGTCGCGGGCGTCCGGGATCTTGTTGTGGATCGCGTAGACGACCTGGCCGTCCTTGTTGATGACGAAGGTGGCGCGCTCCGCGGCCGCCGCCGCCTCGTTCCAGACGCCGTACGCCTGGGCGGCCTCGCCCTTCGTGTCGGCCAGGAGGACGTGCTTGAAGTTCTCCTGCTTCTTGAAGGCGGCCTGCACGAACCGGCTGTCGCGGCTGATCGCGTAGACCTTCGCGCCCTTCTCCAGCCAGGAGTCATAGTTGTCGCGGATCTCGCACATCTCGGCGGTGCAAATGCCGGAGAAGGAGAACGGGTAGAACACGAGCACGACCGGGGTGCCGCGCTGCTCGGAGAGCGTGATCTTCTCGTTGTTCTCGTTCACCAGGGTGAAGTCAGGGGCCTGCTGGCCAACGGCGACCGTCATGAGGCGGTTCCTCTCAACGGCGGCCCGGACAGGCCGGGCCGCGGATGTGCTGCTGCGTGGGTGGGCTGGCGCGGCAACGCGAAGCGGCCGCTTATCAAATGATACCAGCGTCCGACGGGAACGCCGCACCGCCGCCTTAACCCAGCAGCGAGGAGTCCCCGATCAGCCGCTGCGGCATCCCCTCCGGGACGCGGGTGATCGTCTTCAGGTACGCATCGATCGCGTCGGCGGCCCGGTGGGCATCGGCGAGCGCGGTAACCACGAGGTCGGCGCCGTTCACGTCGTCGCCACCGGCGAAGACGCCGGGGAGGTTCGTCTGCATGGTCTCCGGGTCCACCACCAGCCGATGCCAGCGGTCCCGCGTGAGGTCCGGCACCACCTCGCCCCACTCCGGGTCCACGTTGTAGCCGATCGCCAGCACCAGGACCTCCGCCGGGATATCGAACTCGCTGCCCGGCACCGGCTCCGGGCGCGCCCGCCCGGTGTCGTCCGGCTCGCCGAGGCGCATGCGCACGCAGCGCAGCCCGGCGACCTCGCCGGCGGGCCCCACGACCACCTCGACCGGACTCGCGAGGTACTCGAAGCGGACGCCCTCCTCGGAGGCGTGGGTGCGCTCTTCGACGCGGCCCTGCATCTCCGCCTCCGTGCGGCGGTAGACCAGCGTCACCTCCTCCGCGCCGAGGCGACGCGCGGAGCGGACGCAGTCCATCGAGGTGTCGCCCCCGCCGATGACCACCACACGACGAGGGGTGCCCAGTGGCGTGCGCAGGTCGGCAGGCAGGTCCTCGGCCGGCAGGTTGGCCCGCACGAGGAACTCCGTGGCAGCGATCACGCCGGGCGCATCCTCGTTCGGGATGCCCAGCCGCGCGCCCTCGCTCGCGCCGATGCCGACGAACACGGCGTCGAAGTCCGCGCGGAGCGTCTCCCAGGCGATGTCACGGCCGACGCGGACGTTGCACCGCACCTCCACGCCCAGCGCTTCGAGGTCCGCGAACTTGCGGTCGACGGCGGCCTTGTTCTGCTTGAAGTTCGGGATGCCGTAGAGCAGGATCCCGCCCGGCTTCGGCCAGGCCTCGAAGATCACGACCTGGTGGCCGCGCTTCACGAGGCGTTCCGCGACGCCGATCCCGGCGGGGCCGCTGCCCACGACCGCCACGCGCTTGCCGGTCGCCGGCGCCAGCGTCACCACGCGGAGGCCGCCGTTCGCGCGCTGCCACTCCGTGGTGAACGTCTCCAGTTTGCCGATGGCCACCGGAAGCGCGTTCTTACCGACGACACAGTGGCCCTCGCACAGCCGCTCCTGCGGGCAGAGGCGGCCGCACATCTCGGGCAGTTCGCTCGTCTCGCGGAAGATGTTGGCGGCGCCGTTGAAGTCGCCCTGCTCCAGCAGCCAGAGCGCACCGGGGATGTCGTTATGGACGGGGCACGCCTTCTGGCAGGGCGCGGCGGGGCACTGGATGCACCGTTCCGCCTCGATGCGCGCGATATCGCCGGTGTAGAGGTGGTAGACCTCGTCGAAGTTGGCGATACGGTCGGCCGGGGCCTGCTTGTCGGGACGGTGGGGCGGGATCTGGAAGCGCGCCTTGCGGTCCACCTGCGGGCGGACCGGCTTCGGGCTCGGCGCGTCGGTTGAGTCCGCCATGACGCCGCCTCTCGGCCGAGCACGCATCCTTGCCCGCCCACTCTACCGAGGCGGACGCGCGCCCTCAATCGAGGGGAACCCCTGACCCCGGAGGGGCGTTACGCGCGCTCGATGACGACGAACGTGCCGCTGCCCACGCCCACGAGCACACCCGCATCATCGAAGCATTCGACGGTGGTGTGCCAGACCTGGCGGCCGCGACGAAGGACTCGACCGACCGCCTTCAACGTTTCGCCCTGTAACGGGCGAAGCCAGCGGAAGTCGCTCTGCGAGGTGACCCCGCGCTGGGTGTGGTCGATGAGCGTGCGCACCGCGCCGCCCATCGCCGAGTCGGCAACGACGAGCCAGATGCCGCCGTGCACCACCCCGTCCGCGTTCAGGACGACCGGCGTGATCCGCAGCGTGATCTCCAACCAGCCCTCCCCGCCATCGGTGATGTCGAAGCCGAGGTGGTCGTAGATCGGCGACTTCATCGACCGCGGGTAGGCGAGCCAGTCGCGTTCCGATGCATTCGTCACCCGGCACCCCCTGACGCCTCCACGCGCTGCGGTCGCGCGCGCCATCGCCGCCACCCGAGCGCACCGAGGAAGATCGCGCACCCGGCGAGGACGATGGCCGGGCTTGCGGCCACGCTCGCATGGTAGGAGAGGTGCAGCCCGGCCGTGGAGGACGCGAATGCGAACGCCACCGCCAGCGCCATGATCCGGTGGAACCGCGTCGTCAGCAGAGAGGCGGACGCGGCCGGGATGATCAGCATCGCGTTCACCAGGATGATGCCGATCGCCTTCAGCGCGACCACCACCGCGACCGCGATCATCACGAGCAGCGCGTACTCGAAGAAGCGCGCCGGGATGCCGACCGTCCTCGACATCGCCGGGTCGTAGGAGACGAAGAGCAGTTCGCGGTACGACGCGCCGACGAATGCGAGCAGCACCGCCGCAAGGATGCCCGCCCCCAGCACATCAGCCCGCGACACGCCGAGGATGTCGCCGAACACGAACGAAAACAGGTCGGGCGTGTAGGTGCTGCGCGTGGAGATGATCAGGACGCCGAGCGAGAACATCGCCACGAACAGGATGCCGATGGCGGTGTCGTAGGAGACCCGGGCGCGCTCGCGCGTCCAGGAGATGCCGAGCGCGGTGAGCACCGCCGCGACCAGCGCGCCGGCCGAGACGTTCATCCCCGCCACGAACGCGACCGCGACGCCCGCCAGCGTGGAGTGCGCGAGCGCGTCGCCGGAGAACGCCATCCCCTTGTGCACGACGAAGGTGCCGACAACCCCGCCAACGACACTGGTGATCGCGAGGACGAGCAGCGCGCGGCGCATGAACTCGAACTCGTACGGGTCGAACAGCCAGCCAGCGACGGCTTCCATCAGTCCTCGCCGCCCAGCCCGGCCTGCGCGTGCTCGTCGTTCACGAACTGCAGCAGGTCGGTTCGCGGCACCGTGAGCAGGTGGCGCTGGAAGGTCTCCGTCAGCACCGAGGCGGTCAGCACCTCGGCGGAAGGCCCGGCGGCGATCACGCGACGGTTGAGGCAGACCGCCTCGTCGCAGGAGTTGGCGACGCACGACAGGTCGTGGGTGGCGACCAGGATCGACTTCCCCTCCTGTGCCAGCCCGTCGAGGATCTCGACGAGGTCGTGCTGCACGGCCGCGTCCAGGCCGGCGAACGGCTCGTCGAGGAGCAGGAGTCGCGCCCCGCGCGCGATCGCGCGCGCCATCAGCACCCGGCGACGCTGGCCGCCCGACAACTGCCCGACCTGGCGGCCGGCGAACTGCGCGAGCTGTGTCCGTTCCAGCGCGTCCATCGCCGCGTCGCGGTCCGCCGACGTCCAGCGCTGGAAGGGACGGAACCCGCGGTACCGTCCCATGCGGACGACATCCAGCACCGTGATCGGGAAGTCCCAGTCGACCTCCTCGATCTGCGGCATGTAGGCGATGACGTCGCGCGCCTCCCGCACCGGCCGTCCGAAGGCGAGCGCGCGGCCCGCGTCCGGGTGGACCAAGCCGAGGATGGACTTGAAGAGCGTGGACTTCCCGGCACCGTTCGGGCCGATCAGGCCGACGAGTTCGCCGACCGGCACGCGGAACGTGATGTCCCGGATCGCCGGGGGGTAGCCCGGATAGCCGGCCGTGAGCCCCTGCACGTCCAGCGCGAAGCCGGCATGCTCATGCTCGGGCGCCAGCGGCTCGCGCGCGGGGACGTGCGTCAGCGCGACCGCAGCGCCTTCCGGCATGGCAATGCTCCGCCCTCATCCTCGTCACGCGACGCGCCCGAGTGTAGTCCTTACGGCGCGCCGAGGCCCGCGACGAGCGCAGCGGCGTTCGCACGCATCAGCTCGGCGTACGTCGGCACGTCCTCGCCGGGAATCGAGTGCAGCACGAGCACGCGCGTGCCGGTCTCAGCCGCGATCGCCTCCAGCGTCTGGGCGCTGAACTGCGGCTCCGCGTAGAGCGCCGGGACGCCGGCCTCCCGCACGGAGCGGATGATCCCGGCGATCTCCTGCGCGCTCGCCTGCTGGTTCGGGTTCGCTGGCGCGACCGACTCGAACACCTCGAAGCCGTACGCTTCAGCGAAGTACGCGAAGGCGTTGTGGAAGACCACGATCTTCCGCCGGTCCTCCGGCACCACCGCGAGGGCGGCCCGGACCTCCTCATCGAGCGCGCGCAGTTCCGTGACGAGCACGTCCGCGCGCTCGCGGTACCCGGCCTCGTTCGCGGCGTCCGCCGCGATCAGGGCATCGCGGATCGTCTCCACGTACGCGACCGTATTGGCCGCGGCGAGCCAGAAGTGCGGGTCGCCTTCCGCGTGCACTGCGGGGTCGAGGCCGGTGGTGTCGACCTCCTCAGCGTGCTCCTCCTCGGCGTGTGCGTCCTCCCCATGCTCATGGTCGTGGTCGGCCTCCAGCGGGGTGAGGCCCCGCGCCGCCGGCACCACCGGGACACCGTCGCGGACGTTGTTCACGATCAGCCCGAGCACCGTCTCTTCGAGGCCGTAGCCATTCACGAACACCACATCCGCCTGGGCGATGTCACGTGCGACGGTCGTCGGCGGCTGGTAGGAGTGCTCGTCCACGCCGAGCGGCACGATCGAGGACACCTCCACCGCCTCCCCACCGACGCGGGAGGCGAACTCCGCCAGCAGCGGGAGCGAGGTCACGACCCGCAGCCGGTCCGCCTCCGCCGGTTCGTCGGAGGCGCAGGCGGACCCGACGGTCGCGATCGAGAGCAGCGCCGCGGCCATGAACGCGATGCGTGGGAAGCGGAAGGAGGGATGGCGCATGTGAGGGCTCCTCGGGCGGCCAACAGATGAGTCTGAGTCTCGATATCGCGAAGCCTACCGAGAGCGAGACTGAATATCAACTGTTGCAACGCAGAGGCGCCGGTGGAGGTCAGCCTGTCAGGAGGAGCGCCCGGCCTGACAGGCCGGGCAGCGGCCGTACACCTCGAAGCGGTGCGCCTCGATGGAATAGCCGGTGCGTCGGGCGACCTCGGCGAGGACCGCTTCGAGGTCGTCGGAGGAGAAGTCGCGCATCTCGCCACACTCCACGCAGAGGAGGTGGTGGTGGTGCTCGTCCGGGGCCAGGCGGTAGGCGGTGGTGCCGTCCTCCAGCACCACCTGGCAGACCACGTCCAGGTCCTGGAGCAACTTCAGCGTGCGGAACACGGTCGCGCGGCCCACCAGCGGCGCCGCGCCGAGCACGTCGTCCGCGACAAAGTGGTCGCCCAGGCCCTCCATCACCTCCAGCAACGCCCGCCGAGGCCCCGTGAGCCGGTATCCTCTGCGCGCCAGCGTTTGCTCGATGATGTCCGCACTGGTCATGAGAGTCATGGTCAGCGGCATCACGGGGCATGTCAACGCGGGGCGACCGGGAGGCAGACGGCCGCATGACCCTCTACCGCTGGCGCGTCACCCTATGGTCCGTGACGCTCCTGGCCGTCGCCGTGGTCGGATGGAGCGCGCGCGGCGCGCTCTTCCCGTTCGCCGTGGGCGCCGTGCTGGCCTATGCACTCTCCCCGGTGGTGGATCGCCTGGAGCGGTACCTCCCGCCGAGTGGAGACCGTCGCGAGGGCGTACGCCGCGGCCTCGCCGTCCTCCTCATCTACGTCGCCGTCTTCGGCAGCGCCGGCGCGATCGGCGTGCTCCTGGCCCCCACCGCCTTTGACCAGGTCAACCACTTCATCGACGAACTCCCCTCCTTCATCGAGCGGTCGCGGGTCCTCATCACCGACTGGATCGAGGACATGCGCGGGCGGATGCACCCGGAAATCCGGGAGCAGATCGAGCGGTCGACCTCGGACATCGCGGGGGTGGTCTCGGACGCGGCCGTCGCCGCGCTCCAGCGTTCCGTGGGCGTGGTCACGGGCAGCCTGAGCATGCTGTTCGGCTTCGCGATCGTCCCGTTCTGGATGTTCTACGCGATGCGCGACCGCCACACGCTCGAGCGCTCGATCCTGCGCGCCACCCCGCCCGCGCTCCGCGAGGACGTGCGGAACGTGGCGACGATGGCGGACTACCTGGTGAGCCGGTACATCCGCGGGCAGTTGTTCCTGGGCCTGGTGGTCGGCGTGGTCGTGGGCGCGGGACTCACCTTGATGGACATCGAGCTGTCGCTCGGCCTCGGGCTGTGGGCCGGCATCACGGAGTTGATCCCGATCATCGGCCCGTGGCTGGGCGCGGCGGCCGGGCTGATCATCGTGGCGGCGACCGACCCGGGGATGCTGATCTGGGTCGGGTTGCTCTACCTCGCGGTGCAGCAACTGGAGAACAACCTGCTGGTGCCGCGCATCCAGGGGCACGCGGTCGACCTGCACCCTGGCGCGGTAATCGTGCTCCTTGCGGTGGCGGGCGCGGTCTGGGGCCTGATCGGCATGCTCGTGGTCATCCCGCTGACCGCGATCCTGCGCGAACTGTTCTGGTACGTGGACCGGCGCCTCGGCGGCGAGACGGCGGCAGAGGCGTTCGCGCACAGCCACGTGGGCTCTCGCCAGCGCGACCTGCCGCTGGACGCGCGGATCGACGAGCCACTCACCACGGAGTCGCCGGCGGACTGACGCCGCGTACCGGCCGCGCTACTCGAGCGGGGGCGTCTCGCGCACGTTCGCCTGCAGGACGACCGGGCCCTCCGCGCTGCCGCCCGACGAGGCGATGACGAAGGCCCGCACGGGGCTCACCCCCGCCTCCACGTCCAGCACGATCTGGGCGAACCCGGAGAGGTCCGGGACGAACGAGGCAGCGGTGTTGAACCGCCCCAGGTTGTCCTCGATCACCACCATGTAGGTCGCGCCCACGGGCAGCGGCGGCAACGTCTGCAACAGGACCAGGCTCGTGTCGTTCGCGGCGCTCCACACGTACTCGCCGGTGGCGCCGTGGGCCGCGTTCGTCTGCTGGAACTCGATGCGCAGCGCCTCCGGGTCGGCCTGCGCCGCGATCAACGCCTGCTGGTCACGGAGCGCCGTCTCCAGCTGCACGCCCAGCGACTCCGCCTGCAGCACGCTCGCCGCGGCGCGGTCAATCGCATCCAGCCGCTTGGCGTCCGACTCCACGATCGCCGCCAGGGCGCGCGTGTCCTCCCGCAGCATGTGCAACGAGGTCTGCAGCGAGACGGCCCAGACGGTGACCGCCGCCAGCGCCGCCGCGAGGCCGATCGCGGGGAGGTTCCGCCGCCAGCGCGCGGGCGTCCGCCAGGTGAGGCCGCCGCGCCGCGCCGCCTCGATCACGCGCTCGCGCAGCCGCGGCTCCGCCTGCCGGAGCGGCACGGACAGCGCGATCAGGTCCGCGATCTCCGAGTAGGCGCGGTACTCAGCCGCCGCTTCCTCGTCGGTACGGATGAGCCGCTCCGCGTCGCGCGCGTCCGGTTCGCTCAGCGTGCCGAGCGCGTACCCCGCGAGCAGGGCTTCCCGTTCTTCCGGTGTCACGCCTCAGCCTCGTCCCTATCGACGGGGAACGGGCGGCCGTCCGCCACGAACTCCGCCAGCGCCTCGCGCAGTTTCCGCATGCCCAGGCGGATGCGCGTCTTCACGGTGCCCAGCGGATCGCCCGTGCGCTCCGCGATCTCCGCCTGCGTCAGCCCGGCGAAGTAGGCGAGCTCGATCACCCGCCGCTGCTCCGGGGGCAGGCGCGTCATCGCCGCGCGCACCGCCTCCCGCTGCTCCGCCAGTTCCGCGCCCAGTGCCGGATCGTCCAGCCGGTCCACCGTGGCGAGGTCCGCGACCGGGTCCTCCGACCCGTCCTCCGAGCGTGCCCGGCGGGACAGCCGCCGGATCTCGTCCAGCGCGCGGTTCCGCGTCACGGACATCAGCCAGGAGACAAACCGCCCCCGCTCCGGGTCGAAGGAGGTGGGCTGCCGCCACAGGCGGAGGAACACCTCCTGCGTCACGTCCTGCGCCAGGTGGCTGTCATGCAGGACGCGGTACGCCACCGAGAAGACCAGCGAGGCGTACCGGTCGTACAGCGCCTCCAGCGCCGGGACGTGGCCGTCCACGATCCCCTGCACCAGGACAACGTCCTCCGCCGGACCACCCGCGCGGGTTCCGTCACTGGTAGTTACGTCGCGCAGGGCCGGACGGATTGCCGGGCGCTGCCGCCGAGGCGCCGGGTCACTCACCGGGGTGCCTCCCTGTCCGCGGGGAGCGTGGCGGGGAGCCGCAGGATCGTGGGGATCATACGCCGCCGGAGGGCGCGCGTGGGCTAGACGGCCGCCCCGGTCGTGAACAGCAGCCCGCGCGCCAGCACCTCGCCCGCGAGGATTGCGCCCAGGGCGATGTACATGAGGCCGGTCGCGGACATCATGCCGCGGATCTGCGCGGCCTTGAACGCGAGCCACACCGCGCCGAGCGGGAACAGCAGACCAACGCCGACCCGCAGCCAGAACGCGAAGTTCTGCGACAGCGCCACGCCGGCGCCGTCCAGCGGGATGCCGCGCGCCGGGGCGAACGCGCCGATGAGCACGAGCACCGTCTGCAGCACGAGCGCGGCGAACACGACCAGCGCCATCTGCTCCATCGGCTCCTTCGGCAGCCGCCCGGAGGTGAGGTACCAGTGGCCCCAGATCATCGCCATGTTCGCCGTGCCCAGCGCGGCGGCGGAGGCGAGCACGCTCAACACCGCCCCTGCCGTCGACCACGCCGGCGGCGCCACCAGCAACGCCAGGGTGACGAGCGCGACCGCCCCCGCCGCCGACCCCGCCGCGCCGAGGGCGACCCCAGCGCGGTGCGCCTCTCGCATCGCGGCGACCATGTGCGCCACGCTCAGGACGAGGAACACGGAGAGCGCGATGCCAAACGGACGGAACCAGGCCGTGTCCATGACGTAGCCGTCCACGTCCGGGACGTTCGAGATGGTGAGGTACGCCCACGCCGCGAGGATCACGAGCGGCACGACGGTGATCGCGCCCGCCTTCACGTAGCCGGTGGTGACCTGACGCCGCGCGTCGAACACCGTGAGCATGGCTAGCGAACCGGCGGCCAGTTCCACCAGCAGCAGCAGGACGGTGTATGGGAGGGAGGCGGCGCTCACGCGGCCATCGTCAGCTGCGCGGATCGCACAGTCAACGAATCGAGACGCACGAGCGGCGTATCGCGGGGCACGTAGAGCGGGTGCCGGGGATGCCCGCCCCGCGTCAGGCCGAGCGCCAGTACGCCGTCCGGCAGCCGCGAACGCACCTCGGCCGCCCGCGCCTCCAGGCCGCGCGGCGGGACACCCCACGCGGCCACCACGGCGTCAGCCCGCCGCAGCGCCCGCGCCACCGCCACGCCGGCACGCGGCCCCGCGGGGTAGGCGGCGAGGCGCAGGCCCGCGGGGTCGGTGGACCGCAGCGCGAACAGGTTCACCACCTCCAGCGACCCGAAGCCGTGCCGCATCGAGATCGCGAGACAGCGCCGGAGTGTGGGATCGTCCGTCCGTGCGCCGGCGGTCGAGGGGTTGAGCATCACCCAGGCGACTCGGGGGCCGTCCGACCACCGGCGCGTCAGCGAGTACCGGTAGCGGCCGTCACGGGAGCCGGAGGCGCCCCCGGTGACCTGGAGGGTCACGCCCCGCCCTCGGCGAGGCTCGTGCCGTACTGCGTCGCGGAGAGCACGTTCCCGGCGGGGTCGGCGAACGCCAGCGTCAGCCCGCCCGGCACCTCCGACAGGTCACGCACAATGCGCACACCCTGTCCGACGAGGTACGCCCGGAGCGCGCGGATGTCGGCGCAGCGGAAGCCCGGCTCCGCGCCCCCGCCCGCCTCGCCCCGTTCGAGGGCGAGGTCCACGTTGGCCAGCCGCAGCCGCGCTCCCGCCTCATCGCCGTCCTCGAGCACCACGGCGTCGAGGACGTCGCGGTAGAAGCGCACCGCCGCCGCCACCTCCGGCACGCGCAGGAGGATCGCGTCGAGCAGCCCGAGGCCGGGACGTGGGGTGGGGTTCACCATCGCGCGCTCCTTCGGCGGGAGATCGTACCGCCGGGGTGACGCGATCCGTTGCGAGGCGTCCCGGCAGGGCGCACCATCGGTGCGTGCCGCAATACATCGCCGCCAACTATGGAGACCGCCGCCGCTACCTGGTGAAGGCGCTGCGCGAGATCTCCCATCGCACCGCCCGCCTGGTCCAGGGCATAGACGAGGACGCCCTGGACGCGCCGATCCCGGGCGACGAGTGGAATGTGGCACAGATCGTCGGCTTCCTGCGCGATTCGGAGCGCGAGGACCTCGCCGCGCTCCGCGTGATGGTGCGCGTGGACGGCGACCCCATCGAGGAACGCCGGGCGCTGCACGCACCGCACGAGCAGTCCTACGCCGCCTCGGACGTCGAGGAACTGCTCTGGGACTTCCTGACGCTGCGCGAGGAGACGGTGTGGGTGCTGGAGAGCGCCGGGACGGCGTGGAACCACGTGGGCGTCCACCCGTTCCGTGGCGAGGTCTCCGTCCTCCAGTGGGTGCAGGAGATGAGCGAGCGAGACCTGGAGAGCATGTGGCGCGTGCAGCGCGCGTGGGACGCCTTCCGCCCCGCCGGGACGCCCACCGTGTTCGGCATGCCGGACATCTGACCTTGGGCGAGGGCTACCAGGACGGCGCCGCGAGCACCTCTTCGACCGCCCCCAGCAGCGACTCCGGCGCGGTGATCGGCTGCGAACACGCGTGCCCGGAGCAGACGTAGGCCACCTTCACCACATCCCGGGGCAGTCCGAGCGCATAGAACAGCAGGTCGTCCTGCTCCGGGTTCAGCCGCTGCACCGTGCGCGAGGCAAGCGGGAGGCGCAGCGCGGCGCGGTGGAGCGGGTCCGCCACGCGGTCCGGCTCGCCGGCCGGCCACTCCGCGATGATCTTGAACTCCGGCTCCGCGGACAGCAGCCGGTCCACCACCCGCGCGTAGTCCGCCGCGGCCAGCCCGCGCGCCTCGATCCCATGCGCGAACTGCGCGAGGACCTCCGCGGCCGTGGAGAGGTAGCGGTCGTCGTGCGTGAGGCGGGCGAGCCACAGGAAGCCCTCCGCCGCCGCCACGTTCGCGGCGATCGGGACGGCGGGCTCGGCGAGGAGCGCCGTGTCCTCGTGGTCGAAGGCGACGTCGCGGAAGCCCAGGCCGGGCTCCAGCCAGTGTTCGTCCATCGCGCGCGCCAGCCAGCGCGCCTGCTCCAGCCGGAACGGCTGGCCGCTCACCTCGTACGCCTCGAGGAGCGCGAGCAGCATCTGCGCCTGGTCGTCCAGGATCCCCAGCAGGTGCGGGGTGCCGTCATAGGCGTGGTACATGCCGGCCTGCCCGGCGCGCGCATGCGAGAGCAGGAAGTCGACCGCGCGCAGGCCGCGCTCCCTCCAGTCGCGCCGGTCGACGGCGACCCCCAGGGCGATCAGGCCGCGCGCGGCCACGGCGCACGAGGAGGTGAACACCCGTCCATCCACCGCCGGCGGCAGCATCAGCGCGCGCTCCGCTTCGGACGCGGCGTGGTACGCCTCGTCCGCGTCCTGCGCGTTGCCGATGCCCCCCTGCGCGTCGCCGAGCGTGTCGATCACGTACGCCGCCAGGCGCTCCACGAGGTCGCGCTGCTCGTCGCGCCAGGCGATGTCGGCGATCGCGAGTTCGGCGGCGGCGAGCATCAGCCCGCCCTGGTCGCGCGCGAGTTTCTCGAACGACGGCTCGGACCAGTCCGGGCGCGTCGCGTGGCGGAAGAACCCACCGTCACGGTGGTCGAACAGGCCGCCCTCGGTCATCGCGCGCCAGGTGTCACGTGCGCGGGAGCGCGCGTCCGGCTCGGTGCGGCGGAGGGCGTGGTACCGCCACAGGCGGAGCGCCTCCGGGTGCGGGAAGCGGAACGCCGCCCGCTCGCTCCCCGGCTCCGCGCCGTCCTCGATCAGTCCGGGCGCGTCAGCGTCGAAGCGCGCGTCCAGCAGGTCCACCGCGATGTCGAGCATCGATGGGGTGAGGGCCCCGGGGCCACGCTGGGCGCGCGCGGCGGCGCGTTCTGCCGCGCGCATCGCGCGGGCGGCCTCCACCTGTTGCGCGATCCCCTCGCGGTTCCCGAGCCACCCCTCCTGGACGGCGTGGCACGCGCTGAGCATCTCCTCCGCGTCCAGGTACGCGGCCGCCGCAATGACATCCCCCTCGGGCGTCAGGAACGCCGTCGTGGGCCAGTCGCCGGCGTGGTAGCGCGCGCTCACGTCCGGGCGCTCGTCCGCGTCCACGCGCACGGCCACGAACCGCGAGCGGAGGAGGTCGATCACGCGTGGGTCGGTGAGGGCGACCTCGTCCATGAGGTGGGAGCGATGCGACCAGGACACGGCCAGCAGGAGCAAGACCGGGCGGTCCTCCGTCTGGGCGCGGGCGAACGCCTCCGCACCCCATTCCGCCCACGGGATCTCCGCGGCCCGGTTCGGCCGAGGCGAGAAGTGGAACGGCGCGTCGCTCACGGTGCGCTCCGATCCTCGGGCGGCGCACGGGTACGCCAGCCCTCGGATCGAGCGTACCACCGCCGCGCATAGGCGCTCCGGCGTCAGTCCGCGGCGCGCACCTCGGACGCGAGGTCCTTCTGGAAGAGGGAGGAGCCGCCGCCGCGCTCCCAGTGTTCGTCCACCCCCGCCGGGACGTAACCGTGACGGGTGTAGAACCGCCTGGCGCGGTCGTTGGACAACGAGGCCCACAGCTCCACCTGAGGCGACCCCATCGCCCGCGCCCAGGACTCGGCCGCGTGCATCAGCGCGTCCGCCATCCCGCCGCCACGCAGGTCGGCGTCCAGCCACATCGAGGAGATGAAGGCGTCGTGTGGAGCGTCCGCCAGGGCGTTGGTATAGACCATGCCGCCGAGCCGTCCGTCTCCCCGGTCAACGACGAACATCGCCTCGTACGCCCCGTCCGCGCCCCGTGCGGCGCGGTGGTGCCATTCGTCATCGGGGTGGACGGCCGCCTCGGCATAGGTGGTGTGGTAGGCGTCCGGCTCCTCGCGCAGCGCGCGGAGGCGCACCTCCTTCAGCGCCAGGCCCTCATCGGCACGGATGCGGCGGACCTCCATCACACACCTCCTAGATCCCGAGGTCATCCTTTCCGAGCATCGCGCGCGCCAGCGAGCAGCGGCCCAGGTGTCCGTTGCCGTGCGCGACCAGCACCTGGAGCATGTGCTCCGCGCGCGACTGGTCGCCCCACGGCCTGAGTGTGGTGACGGTCGCGAGGTACTCCTCGCTCATCCCGGCGATCTTCGGGACCACGTGGTCGCGCACCGCCTCGATGTAGGCGGCGAACTCCGCCGGCGGCGGGAAGCGCAGCGCGCGCGCCTCTTCGTCCGTCATGCCGGTGCCCTGCGCCACCTTCGGCAGCCCGAAGCGGGCATCGAACCCATCGCGAAGCCAGACGGGCTGCTCGCGGTCGAAGACGAAGCAGACCACGTTGTCGGCGGTGCGGACGACGTGCCAGATGTCCCAGCCGATCGAGTGCGCGGTCGGCCCGGGCTGGTGGTTCAGTTCCTCCAGCGTGAGGTCGGCCACGGCGCGGACGCAGTTGTCCAGCAGCCGCTGCACGTGGAGCGCGAGTTGCGCGGCCATCACCGGTTCCGCCACGACGGTCGCTCCCCTACCGGCGTCGGGAGGCGGCGACGAGCCACGCCCCCGCGACGAGCAACGCGATGATCCACAGAAACTGGAGGCCGCCCCAGCCCGGCATCGGCATGTGCGGCATCCCCCACCAGCCTCTGCCCACCAGCGCGATGAACGCCACGCCGAGGAGCACGATGCCGATGATCATGCCGGCCTCGCCGGGCCCCTGCGCGGAGCGCGGGCGCGGCGGCCCGCTCGCCTCCGGCATCACGAGCCACAGGATCGCGTACCCCAGCGCCATCGGCCCGAGCGCCGTCAGCAGCGCGAGCGCCACGAAGCCGAGGCGGATGAGCGTGGGGTCGGCGTCCAGGTAGTCGGCGATGCCGCCGCACACCCCGGCGACCTTGCGGTCCTGGCTGCGGGTCAAACGTCGCGGCGAATCTTCGGCCATGGGAGTGCCATTCCCGGGCGCATCACGCCCGCGCGCGCAGCAGCCCTTCGATCACCTCGAGGTCTGCCTGCGAGATCTTGTGCAGGTTGCCGCGGAACGCCATGCCGAGCTTCTTCGGCCCGAAGTTCCGCGTCTTGTCCAGGAGGTCGGTGATCTCGCGGACGTCCTGGTAGTGGTCGCGCTTCGCGATCACCACCGGCTTCGTCGGGATGCGGAACGGGTAATCCTCGTCCGGCTTCCCCTCGGACTCGAAGCCGAGGTCGGTGTGGTCCTCGTACGCCTCGCCCGTCACCTCCACCACGCCGGCGAACTCCACGCGTCCGACGAGGTAGTAGACGATGCGGTCGCCAGGGCGCATGTCGCCGGACTGCTTGCGCCGGCTGGACTTGAACGGCGCAAGGTCGAACTTCCGCTTCCGGAGGATCTCGAAGTTGTCGTACGAGTTGACGGTGATCCACGCCTGCGGCATTCGCCCAGCCCTTCCCAGCGCGCACAGCATAGCGAGAAACGAAGAGGCCCCGCCGGAGCGGGGCCTCTGTTCAGTCCGAGGGATTGCCTGCTAGGAGCAGGGCCGCGGGGTGCCACCGCCACCCGCGGTCTGGAAGGAGGAGCCGCAGGCGCAGGAGGACGTGGCGTTCGGGTTGTAGATCGTGAACCCGGACTTCATCAGGTCCTCGTGGTAGTCGATCTCGGCGCCGGAGATCATCGGCGCGGAGTCGCGGTCAATGACCACGCGCACGCCGGAGTCCGTCATGATCACCTGATCCTCCGCCTCGGCGGCCGGGGCGATGGACATGCCGTACTGGTAGCCGGAGCAGCCGCCGCCGACCACGAACACGCGGAGCATCCCGTCCGGGTGCCCCTTCGCCTCGAGGATCGACTTCGCCTTCGCGGCGGCCTTGTCGGTGACGGTCACCATCGTGGTGATGGCGGGCGCCGCGGGCTTCGCGGCGATCGGAGCGCCCATGCCGGGCAGGAGTGAGGTCATCGGTCGTCCCCTTCGGGTGCGGCCCCATCTTATCGAGGTTGAGGCGGCCCAGCAATAAACCAAGTCACTGCTGCTGTAACGTCCTAGCCGGCCCCCACGGACGGCGCGATCAGGTAGCCGCAGTGGAAGTCGTGCGGCACGAGCGAGGCGTCCAGCGGGCGCACCGGCGCGCCGAGGAGCCGCTCCAGCATCACGCGGTCATGCTCGCACGGGTTCGCGGTCGACGACTCGTCGAGGCGGCTGCACGGGCAGCCCCGGCCGAGGACACGGATGCCCTCGCGCGCCTCCACCACCTCGAAGTCGATCCCCTCGCGGGCGACCAGTTCAACGGCGGAGCGCGCGCGCTCCACGGGCGTCTTGCCGTGCACCTGCGGCGCGTAGTCCGCCGCGATGCGCTCCGACATGCGCGTGAAGATGAGCCGCGCGATCTCCGGGCCGGAGCGGCCCGCGGTCTCATCCGCGCCCAGCCCCACGATCTCGCCGAGAAGCCGCTGCGTCATGCGCACGTAGTGGTGCGGAAAGAGGTCAGCGCCCGCCTCCGTCAGCGAGAACAGGTGCTTGGGGCGGCCCGTGCCACCTCGGACCTGCGTGACCTGTACGAAGTTGTCGCGCTGGAGCACGTCCAGGTGGCGGCGCACGGTGGCGCCGGCGAGGCCGAGTTCGCGGGAGAGGTCGTCCACGCTCATGCGGTCGCGACGGCGGAGGAGCGCGAGGATCTCCTCGCGTGTGCCGTCAATGCGGCGGGGGGCACTCGTCATGTCTGACAGCGTAGCAGCGTTTGCGCCCTTTTTCAGCAACCAACGTGCTAAACCTGCCGGCCGCCCGGCGCGGCGTATCCTCGGCGCATGGCCACGCCCGCCCGCGTCTACCTCGACCACGCCGCCACCACACCGCCCGACCCCGAGGTCGTCGCGGCGATGCTGCCGTTCCTGACCGAGGCGTGGCACAACCCCTCCTCGATCTACGTGGAGGCGCAGGCCGCCCGCGCCGCCATCGACCGCGCCCGCGCGACCGTCGCGCGGCTCATCGGGGCGGGCGAGAGCGAGATCATCTTCACCTCCGGCGGCTCGGAGTCGGACAACCTGGCGCTGCGCGGCGTGGTCGCCGCCTCCACCCGTCGAGGCCGCCACGTCATCACCAGCACCGTGGAGCACCACGCCGTGCTCGACACGCTCGAACAGATGGAGCGCGACGGCGCGGCGGAGGTCACGCGCCTCGCGCCCGGCCCGGACGGCCGGGTCGACCCCGCGGCCGTGGAGGCCGCCGTCCGCGATGACACCGTCCTCGTGAGCCTCATGCACGCGAACAACGAGGTCGGCGCGGTCACCGACATCGCGGAGGTCGCGCGCCGCGTGAAGGCGCGCAACCCGCGCGCGATGGTGCACACGGACGCCGTCCAGAGCGCGGCGCACCTCGGCGTCCACGTAAACCGGCTGGGGGTGGACCTGCTGACGCTCACCGGCCACAAGTTGTACGGCCCCCGGGGGGCGGGCGTGCTGTACGTCCGCTCCGGGACGCCGCTCCAGGCGCAGATCCTCGGCGGCGGGCAGGAGGAGCGGCGACGCGCCGGCACCGAGGACACAGCGGCGATCGTGGGACTGGCACGGGCGATGGCGATCGCCTGGGAGCGCCGGGAGGCGGACGTGGCCCACGAGCGCGCCCTCCAGCAGCGACTGATCGAGGAACTCCCGCGCCGCATCCCGATGCTCGCGATCACCGGCCCGCGCGACCTGGCGCACCGGCTTCCCGGCAACGTCTCCTGCTGCGTCGGCTTCGTGGAGGGCGAATCGATCCTCCTCGCGCTCGACCTCGCCGGCGTCGCCGCCTCCTCCGGGTCGGCCTGCACCACCGGCTCGGTGGAGCCGAGCCACGTCCTCGTGGGCATGGGCGTGCCGGAAGACCTCGCGCGGGGCTCGCTCCGCTTCACGCTCGGCCGGGGCAACACGGACGCGGACGTGGACCGGCTGCTGGAGGTGCTCCCGCCGATCGTCCAGCGGCTACGGGCGCTCTCGCCGGTGCCGGTGACGGAGCCGCCCCAGGCGTGGCGGCCGTGGCTCTCCTGAGGCGGCGGTTTGCCGCCTCGTACGTGCGGCGATAGCATCGGCGCGCACGCAGGTTTCGACAGCGGGGGCTTCGCGTTGACCGGACAGTCGCTTCCCATCTTCAACGCGGGCGCCGCCACCACGGCGGGCGGCCTGCACATCCCGCACCCGCTGCTCGGCGAGGGCGAACTCACCGGCGCCGACCTCGAGGAGGAAGTCCGCAAGAACGTCCTGGTGACGTCCGTGGACGGCCTGCTCAACTGGGCGCGCGCGCACTCGCTCTGGCCGGCGATGTTCGGCCTCGCCTGCTGCGCGATCGAGATGATCGCGTCCGCCTCCTCCCGCTACGACATCGCGCGGTTCGGGTCAGAGGTCTTCCGCGCCTCGCCCCGCCAGGCGGACCTGATGATCGTCGCTGGCACCGTGACCTGGAAGATGGCGCCGGTGGTGCGCCGCATCTACCTCCAGATGGCGGAGCCGAAGTGGGTCATCTCCATGGGCGGCTGCGCGATCATGGGCGGCCCCTTCGCCTACGCGTACTCCGTCCTCCCCGGCGTGAACATGATCATCCCGGTGGACGTGTACGTGCCCGGCTGCCCGCCCCGCCCGGAGTCGCTGCTGCAGGGGCTGATGATGCTCCAGGAGCGCATCAAGCACGCCGAAGTGACCGGCCAGCGCGAGCGCCCCGAGCCGGACGGCGACTTCTCCGCCTACCTGCCGGAAGGCGATCCAATCCGCCGCGAACTCGAGTCGCTCTTCCCGCCGTACCCCGGCCTGGACGACCCGAACCGCCGCTCCGGCGGCGTCCCCCTCGCCCACATCTAACCGCCCGCCGAGGGCAACACAGACGAGACAGCCCGGCGCGGTGCGCCGGGCTGTCCTGTCTAATGCGAAACGCCTTGAGGCCTATTCGCCGCCGAAGATCTCCGAGAAGTTGTCGAAGAAGCTGCGCTTCTTGCTCTTTACGGGGGTGCCGGTCGGCCCGAAGCGGCGGCGGTCGTCGTCGTCATCATCGTCGTCATCGCGGCGGCGGCTCGACGAGCGTCGCTCCCGGTCGTCGTCATCGTCGTCGTCGTCCCAGTCACGACTGCCTGACTCGAACGCGATAATCTTGTCCAGTTCGCCTCGATCGAGCCAAACACCCTTGCAGTCGGGGCAGAAGTCGATCCGAACACGGGAGCGTTCCCGCTCGCGCATCGCCGACCCGCATTGCGGGCAGTCCATGCGTGCAACCCCTTCATAGGTGGTGGGCATCATCAAACGTATCAGACGTACCATGCCCCTGCTGGCCGCCACGCTCCTGTTCGCCGCGTGCGCAAGCGGCGCGGACGATGCACCCGCAACGACCGAGCCAACGCCCTCTGCGACCCTGCCGTCACCCGCGCAGCCGGCCACCTCGCCGCCCGATGCGGGCTCCGGGCCGTGGTACCTGGCGGCCGCCGAGGACGAGAACCCGCGCCACCTCCCGCTCGAGGTCGACACGTTCGGCGCGCTCTACCTCGACTGGAACCCGGCGCACAACGCGCTCGCCTACGTCGCCGGCGGCGACATCTGGGTCTGGCGCGACGGTGTGGCCTCGAACCTGACCGAGACGGCCGACCGGCTGGAGGGGCTCCCGCGCTGGTCGCCGGATGGCGAGTGGCTCGCGTTCGCCTCGCGGCCGTTCGAGGCGGGCGAGGCGGCGCACGCGCTGGTCGCCCCGCAGGGCGCGCCTTCGGTGATGGCGATCGCTCACCCTGAGCAGGGCTACGCCGTCCTCGGCGAGGCGTCACTCGCCTGGCCGCCCGCGTGGGCGCCCGATTCCCAGCGGCTCGCGTACGTCAGCCAGGGCGAGGTCGTCACGGTGGACCGGGCGGGGACGCCGCTCCACCGCCACTCGGCCGGCGCGTTCGGCCTCGGCGACTCGTTCGTGGGGGTGGCCTGGTCGCCGGCCGCGGACATCCTGGCGGTCGCGTTCGTGGACGGCGGCGGGGCCGTCCCGGCTGAGGGCGAGCCGGCGCGCATGGGCTACGCGCTGATCGCGGAGAACCCGATCACCGTGACGGGGGCGCCGGGCCTCTCCGTGGTGATGGAGTGGACCGCGGGGTACGTCCCGCCTCCACCGGTCGAGTGGTCGCCGGACGGAAGCCACCTGCTGATCACGCTGCCGCCCGTCGCCGCGAGCCTGGCAGCGGACTACCCGACGGGGGTGTGGGTCGCGGAGCCGGGGCCGCTCCGCCCGCCCGACTCGCCACTCCCGCGCGGGCCGGAGCCGCTGGCCCTCACCAGCATCGAGCCGTACCAGGCGGTCTGGTCGCGCGACGGCCGCTGGATCGCCGTCATCGAGAACGGCGCGCGGCGGATCCTCGTGGTGGACGCGGCGACACGCGCGGTCGTGGCGCAACCGGGCCCGGCGGGCGGCGTGGAGGGCATCGCCTGGTAGCGTGCCCGCGGGCGAGCGCGCCGGTTGTCGGCGATACTCGGACGATGCCGTCGCGACACCTCGCCGCCATCGTCTACGCCATCGGCGTGCTGCTCCTGGGCAGCGCGTGCGACTTCATCGACGCGATCCCGCGGCCCGGCGGCCCCACGGCGACCCCCACGCCCACCTTCACGGCGGTCACGGGGAGCGGCTCCGGCGTGGGCGAGGCGGACGACACGCCGATCATCGGCCTCGTGGACGTCTGGCTCGGCGACTACGGGCTCATGGCCTGGCAACGTCGCCTGGTGGAGCCCGGGCGCTACCAGTTCAACCTCCAGAACTTCGGGCTGGCGACGCACGATCTGACCGTGATCCGTGCCCCCCGCGGGGTCGCCTCGATCCCGTCCCGCCTGGGGCGGGTGCCGCTCAACGAGGTGGACGTGGTCGCGCGCTCGGAGGTCGTGGAGGTGCGCGACGACGTGGGGCCGGGCGAGGCGACGGTGCTCGCTGACCTCACGCCGGGGCGGTACGTCCTCATCTCCGGTGAGGGCCGCGACTTCGGCCGCGGGATGTTCACCGAGATCGTGGTGGGCGGGGGCAACGCCGGCCTGGAGCCCGACCCGATGCCGGAGAGCAGCGGCGGCACGATGGCCGTGTACCTGGTCGACCACGCGATCTTCACGAGCCGCGACATCATGGACGGCGGCACCGTCTCGCTGCTCATCCAGAACGTGGGCCGCGAATCGCATGACGCCCGCGTGTTCCGCTGGCGCGGGTCGCCGGTCGCGCTGCCGGTGGAGGCCGACCGGCTGCTGCTCGACTCGCTCGTGGAGGTCGGACGCGTGGGCATCCTCGCCCCCGGCGACCGTGCCACGCTGGAGATCGAGGTCGACAAGCAGTACGCCTACGTCATCGTCTCCACCCTCGGCACGGACTACGCGGAGGGGATGCGGGCGCAGTTCTTCGTCCGGTAGGCGTCCGGCGGCGGGATTTGCGAAGCGATGGGTTGACATGCCGGCGGGCCGGGGCGGAGCATTCCGGGGCCGGATTCCCGGCGAGACGCCAATGACACGGTCATGCTGACTGGTGAGGAGCCCAGAATGATTCGGAGCGCCATCGAGCGGCTGATCCGCCCGACCGAGCAGGCCCACGCGCACTGCGACGTGCCCTGCGGCATCTACGACCCGAAGGAGGCGCAGATCGCCGCCGAGACGGTCGAGAAGATGATGACCCTCATCGCCGGCCTCGGCGAGACGACCTCCCCGGAGCACCTCAACTCCTTCGTCCGCTACGTGCAGGTGAAGGAAGAGCACGCCGAGAAGGTGAAGCAGCAGGTCCGCGTGATCTGGGGCGACTACTTCAAGCCGCCGCACCTGGAGATGTTCCCGGACCTCCACACCAAGGTCTGGAACCTGATGAAGACCGCCTCCGCCTGCAAGCAGGGCGTGAACGTGGAGGACGCGAAGCGCCTCCGCGCCCAGGTGGACGAGTTCGCGGAGATGTTCTGGAAGACCAAGGCCTGAGCCTTCCTCCCACGGGGACACCTCGCATGGCCGGCGTCGTGAGACGCCGGCCATGTTGTTGCCCGAACGTCTCGCCGCCGTTGCCGCATTCGGGGAGAATCGAGGGCATGAGGATCCCCCGCGCCCTGCTCCTGCTGCCGCCGGCCCTCGGCGGGATCGCCGCCGGCATCCTCGCCGCGCGGCGCGGCTGGATGCGTGTGGAGGTCGCCGGCGAGTCGATGACGCCCGCGCTCCAGCCCGGCGACTTCCTCGTCCTGCGTCGCGGCGCACCGACGCCGGCGCGCGCCTTCGGCCAGGTCGTCGCCACGCGCGACCCCCGGCCGGAGGGCGATGGGCGGCTGCTCCTGAAGCGCGTCGTGGGGCTACCGGGCGAGGCGTTGCGCGTCGGTGGTGGCGTGCAGGTGAACGGCCGCGTGCTGCTGGAGCCGTACGCCCACGGCGAGACCCCGTACGAGCAGCACCGCGGCATCAACCGCCTGGGCCAGGATGAGTACTTCGTCCTGGGCGACCACCGCGGCGCCAGCACCGACAGCCGCGACTTTGGCCCGGTGCCGTCTGGCGCGATCGAGGGCGTTGCGGTCCTCCGCTACTGGCCGCCGGAACGCTTCGGCCGGATCACCCCGCCAGAGCGACGGCTGCTGGGTCTCGCCGACCGCCCGGAGGCCACTCGGACGGCCGGCACGTCGCCCGTCACGTGGTTCGAGGCGGCCCCGGAATCAGGGAACTCCTGATCCACCCCTGACGCGCTCTCCGCCCAGAATGTCCGGGAAGACCTCGGACGGCCGCCCGTGGCGTCGAGGCGTGGGAGCAGCCATGGCGATGCCGAACGGACGCCCCGGGCGTCGCGACGACCCGTACGCAGAGGCGCGCCTGCGCCTGCAGGCGGCGCTCGCGAAACAGCAGGCGCGCGACCGCAGCATCCCGAGCATCGACGAACTGCTCGTGGAGGTGATGGAACTCGCGCCGCTGCCGGCCGTGGCCGGCCGGATCATGGACCTCGGCAGCGACCAGCGCTTCTCCGCGCACGAGCTCGCGTCCGTCATCGCCAGCGACCAGGCGCTGACCACGCGGCTGCTCCGGCTCGCCAACTCCGCCTACTACGGCGCGCCCCGGCGCATCGGCACGGTGCGAGACGCGGTGGTGCTGCTGGGCTTCCGCGCGGTGCAGCAGGTCGCGCTCGCCTCCTGCATGATGCAGTCGCGCCGCCCGGCGCCGCACCTGGACTACGAGCAGTACTGGCAGTTCTCCATCACGACCGCCCTGCTCGCGGAGGTGCTCGCCCGCACCGAGGGCGTCCACGCGGACCTGGCGTTCACCGCCGGGGTGATCCACAACGTCGGCCTGCTGGCGCTGGACCAGCACCGGCCGGAGATCCTGCGGGAGTCGCTGGCGCGGGCGAAGTCGGAACAGACGACACTCCACCAGGCGGAACACGCCATCCTGGGCTTCACGGACGCCGACCTCGGCGCCGCCCTCGTCGAGCACTGGAACTTCCCCGCCCCGCTGGTGGAGGCGGTCCGCGACCACGGCCGGCTGCTGGACGACCCGCCGGCGCGGGACTCGCTGGGGGCGCACGTGATGCGCGCCCGCCTTTTCGCGCGCGCCTATGGCCTCTCGGACGGCCTCGAGGGGCGTCCGGACGCCACCCCGACCCCGGAGGACTGGACGCGCCCGCCGCTGTCGATCTCGCTGGAGCACGCGGGCGGCATGGAGTCGATCCTGGAGCGTGCCGAGGCGTTCCTGGAGGCCTCGCTGCGCTGACCGGCTCGGCGCGCGGCGCGTATTACGTCAACTGCAGGGCAGAATTTCGACGCCCGTGGCGGCCTCGTCGCCGCGCCCCTCTTGCACCTCGGAGCGCGATTCGGTAGAAGTGTTAGCACTCCCGACGAGAGAGTGCTAAGTCGTTCGCCCGCCCCGACCCGGCGGTGGGCGGTGAGCAAGAAGGACAGTGACGCATGCCCAAGCAGCTTCTGTTCGATGAAGAGGCGCGCCAGGCGCTGCGCAACGGTATCGACGCCCTGGCGGATGCCGTGAAGATGACGCTGGGCCCCCGCGGTCGGAACGTGGTGCTGGACAAGAAGTTCGGCGCGCCCACGATCACGAACGACGGCGTGACCATCGCCCGCGACATCGAGCTCGCCGACAAGTTCGAGAACATCGGCGCGCAGCTGGCCAAGGAGATCGCCTCCAAGACCAACGACATCGCCGGTGACGGTACGACCACCGCCACGGTCCTCGGCCAGGCGATCGTGCACGAGGGCATGAAGAACGTCGCCGCCGGCGCCGACCCGATGGCCCTGAAGCGCGGCATCGAGGCGGCCTCCCGCGCGATCCGCGAGGCGGTCACCAAGAACGCCACCAAGGTCACGACCCGCGCCCAGATGTCGCAGGTCGCCTCGATCTCGGCGGCCTCGCCGGAGATCGGCGATCTCATCGGCGAGGTGATGGAGGCGGCCGGCAAGGACGGCGTCATCACCATCGAAGAGGGCCGCGGCGTCGAGACCGAGGTCGAGTACGTCGAGGGCATGTCCTTCGACCGCGGCTTCATCTCGCCGTACTTCGTCACCAACCCGGAGCGGATGGAGGCGGTCATCGAGGACCCCTTCATCTTCGTGACGGACAAGAAGCTCTCCTCCGTCAACGAGATCCTGCCGTGGCTGGAGAAGCAGCTCCAGACCTCCAAGAACCTCCTCGTGATCGCGGAGGACGTGGACGGCGAGGCGCTGGCCACGCTGGCGGTGAACAAGCTGCGCGGCACCATCAACGTGGTCGCCGTGAAGGCGCCGGGCTTCGGTGACCGCCGCAAGGAGAACCTGGGCGACATCGCCACGTTCACCGGCGCGCAGCTCATCTCTGGCGAGCTCAACCGCACGCTGGAGTCCGTGACCCCGGCCGACTTCGGCCGCGCCCGCCGCGTCGTCGTCACCAAGGAAGACTGCGCCATCATCGAGGGCAAGGGCACGAAGAAGGACATCGAGGCCCGCGTCAAGATGATCCGCGCCCAGCTGGAGCGCGCGACCTCTGACTGGGACCGCGAGAAGCTGCAGGAGCGCCTGGGCAAGCTGTCCGGCTCCGTCGCCATCATCAAGGTCGGCGCCGCCACCGAGGTGGAACTGACCGAGAAGAAGCACCGCGTGGAGGACGCCCTGTCCGCCACCCGCGCGGCCGTGGAAGAGGGCATCGTCCCGGGCGGCGGCGTCGCGTTCCTGAACGCGCTGCCGGTGCTCGAGAAGATCGAGCTGGAGAACGGCGACGAGATGACGGGCGTGCGTATCCTCCGCCGCGCGCTGGAGGAGCCGCTCCGCCGCATCGCCACCAACGCCGGCCAGGACGGCTCGGTCGTGGTGCAGAAGGTCATGGGCCTCAAGAAGGGCCAGGGCTACGACGCGGCCGCGGACAAGTTCGGCGACATGATCCAGCTGGGCATCATTGACCCGGCGAAGGTGACGAAGGCGGCGCTCGAGAACGCCGTCTCCATCGCCGGCATGGTCCTGACGACGAACGTGCTCGTCACCGACGCGCCCGAGGGCCAGGCCGCCAGCCACGCCGGCGGCGGGGACATGTACTAGCCCGTACCGACCTTGGTACACCCCACGGCGGGGCCGGGCGACCGGCCCCGCCGTTTCACCTCAACGACGCCCGCCGCGGAAGGCCTCCGGCATGCACGGTGACAACGGCCCCGTCCTGGACCTGGACTCTGCCGCCGAGGCGATCGAGGAGGCCGACGTGATGGTGGTCGGCTTCGACTTCACCGCCGACCGTCTGCTCATCGACCTCCGCCTGGACACGGACGGCCACACCCCGCCGCTCATCGAGATGGTCGAGCCGCTGAACGACGCGCACGAGCGCACGCTGTGGCTGCAGGACCGCCGCCCGCTCGTCGCCCCACCGGAACGCTTCATCTTCTTCACGTGGCCGCACACCGCGGCATTCCTGGAGGAGTCCGCGCTGCTCGATGTGGCCGCGCGGCGGATGGTGCGCGAGCACGGCGTGGACCTGAGCGAGGACGTGGCGGCGATCCTGCTGGACCTGCGCCAGCGCGAGGCGGAGGACACGCTCAGCGCCGTGGTGGGCGCCGAGGGCTTCCAGACGATCTGGAGCCGCGCGGACTGACGCCCGCGGGCTGGCGTCAGGTCACCGTCCACCACGGCTCGACGGCTGCGTCCCGGTCACCCCGCCCGATGCCCCACGCCACGATGCCGGCCGCGAGCATCAGCGCCGCCGCGGCCACCCACACCTCGCGGAACGTCACGACCTGCGCCTCCGCGACCAGCCGGGTGAACTCCGGCGACCCGAAGTCCAGTGTCCCCGCTCGCGCGTAGAACCGCCCGAGCCCGCTGGAGGTGAGCAGCGCCGCGCCCACCAGCATCCCGACCACGCGGCTGAGCGTGAGCCAGGCCGACACCGTGGCCCGGTGCGCCTCGTCCACCTGCTGCAGCACGGCGGCGCCCAGGGGTGCGATCACGAGCCCGAAGCCGAACCCGCCGACGAGTTGCGGCACGGTGCGGAGCACCTCGGAGAGTTCGCGATCCCAGCCGCGCAGGCCCAGGAAGCCGGCGGCGGCGAGCGCCATGCCGAGCGCAGCGGTACCGCGGAGCCCGAGGCGCGGGCCCAGCCAGCCGCCGGCGAACGCCCCCAGCGGCACCGCCACCGTGAAGCGCATCAGCGTCAGGCCGCCCTCCAGTGGCGACTCGACGAGGACGAGGTTCGCGAACAGCGGCACGCTGATCAGCGCGACGATCAGGCCGACCCCGACCATGAGGCTCGCAAGGTTCGCCGCCTGCACGCGGCGCTCGCGGAACATCCCCAGCCGCGTCATCGGCTCCGGCGCGCGCCGTTCCCACCAGACCCACATGCCGGCGATCAGCGCGGAGGCGGCCAGCATCAGCGCCGTCGCCAGTCCGGGGCGGCGTGCGTTCGGGTCGTCGACGAGCGCGAACGTCAACACCGCGAGCGCGAGGCCGAGGAGCGCCGCGCCCGGCCAGTCGATGCGGCCACGCGTGCGCTCGTTCCCCGCGAGCCGCCAGGCGGCGATCGCGATCGGGGCAGCCATCGGGAGGTTGATCCAGAACACGGCGCGCCAGCCCCACCACTCGGTGATCGAACCACCCCAGAGCGGCCCCAGCAGCGCGCCCGCCTCCGACGCCGCAGCGATGGCGCCGAGGCCGAGGACGCGGCGCTCGCGCGGGAGTTCCGTGACGACGATCGCCATCGCCACCGGCACCACGCCGCCGCCGCCCACGGCCTGCAACGCCCGGAACACCACGAGCGGCGTGAACGACGGTGCGAGCGCGACGAGCGCGCTCCCGACCATGAACACCACGAGGCACCCGGCGAAGACCCGCGCGTGGCCGTACACGTCCGCCACCCGCCCCACCAGCGGCAGCGCGACGAGGTAGCCGAGCAGGTAGCCGTTCACGATCCAGGACGAGCGGTAGAAGTCGTCCACCGTCAGGCCGATCTCGTTGATGATCGGCGGCAGCACCGTGACGATCGAGGTCTGATCGTCCGCGGCGAAGAACACGCCGGCGGCGACCACCCAGAGCAACCACCGCGCCCGGCGCGGGTCGCGGAGCGCGGGGGCCGTGCCCTCCCCGGTCACCGGGGGGCGGTGATCTCGACGGGCTGGTCGAAGCGGCTCAACTCCAGCCGCCGTACCACGTTGTCCGGCTCCTCCGGCGTGACGCCACCCTCGATCTCCACGCGGTAGACCAGCGAGTCCTCCACGCCGATCCAGGCGCGGGCCTTCAGCGCCCGGCCCGGCGGCGCGTCCGCGGCGAACAGGTCCAGGTCGCCCGAATCGACCATCGCCTCGATGCGGTAGGTGTCCACGCCGCCGACCTGTTCGCGGCGCGTTGCCTCCGCCTCGGTGACGGCACGCATGAGCGCGGTGACGCCCGTGTCGGGGTTGAAGAAGGCGGAGATCGAGACCTCCTCCTCCTGCCACCTCCCGGTGAGCGGGTTCGTGATGTAGGAGGAGTCAGGGAGGACGATCATCTTGACGGCGAGGTTGGTGGTGCCGAGCTTCGCCTTCACCTCGAGTTGTGCCCGGTCCGGGCCGGCGATGTCGCCCTCCGCGGAGACCAGTTCGAGGCCCAGCATGATCCCGGTGGTGCCGTTCTCCTGCGTCAGGACGAAGTGGAACGCCTCCACCGCGTCCATCCGCTGCGCCGCTGCCTCCAGCACCGCGTCGGCATCGACGCCCTCCACGCTGCCACCGCCCCCGCCGCACGCAGCGAGGAGCAGCGCGCCCACGGCGCATCCGGCGAGCCACCTCAAGCGGGTCATCGCACCTCCACGACCGGATCGCCGGCCTCGATCTGCCCGACCGTCCAGCAGCCGCCGCTCTCCGCCTCGATTGCCGCGCGCAGCGCCTCCGCGCCCTGCGGCGGCACGGCGATGAACAGCGGACCGGAGGTCTGTGGGTCGTACAGGACGTGGACGAGCGCGTCCGGCAGCCCGTCCGCGAGGCGGATGCGGTCGCCCAGTTGCTCGCGGTTGCGGCTGGAGCCGCCGGTCACGGCGCCGGCCTCCGCCCAGCGCAGTGCGTCGGTGAGCAGCGGCACGCGCGCCGCCTCGATCACCACCGTCACGTCGCTGCGCGTCGCCACCTCCGCCGCATGGCCCAGGAGCGCGTAGCCGGTGATGTCCGTCATCGCGTGGACGCCGTGCGCGCGCGCGAGGTGCGAGGGATGGCGGTTCAGCCGCAGCATGCTCGCGACAGCCGCCTCGTAGCCAGCCTCGTACCCCTCGCGCTGCTGCTTGGCGGCGGTGAGCAGGATGCCGGTGCCGAGCGGCTTCGTGAGCAGCAGCACGTCGCCGGGCTCAGCGCCGCGCTTCTGCAAGACGGCGTCCGGGTGGATGACGCCGGTGACCGACAGCCCGTACTTCGGCTCCCGGTCGAACACGGTGTGGCCACCCGCGATCACGCCGCCCGCCTCCCGCACCTTCTCGGCGCCGCCGCGGAAGACCTCGGACAGCATCGCGGGATCGAGGTCGTCCGGCCACGCGGCGATGTTCAGGGCCAGGCGCACCTCGCCCCCCATCGCGTACACGTCCGACATGGCGTTCGCCGCAGCGATCGCGCCGTACGTGTACGGGTCGTCCACCACGGGCGGGAAGAAGTCCAGCGTCTGGATGAGCGCGAGGTCGGGCGTGATCCGGTAGACGGCCGCGTCGTCCGCGCCGTTCAACCCCACCATGAGGTCCGGATACTCGCCCGGATCAAAGGTGTCCTGGATGGGGCGCAAGACCTGCGCCAGGGTCCCCAGACCCATCTTGCCCGCTCAACCGGCGCAGGATGCGAGGTCGGTGAGGCGGAAGATCTCTTCGCGCGTCATCGCTCAGCCCTCCTTCCACCGGCGTGCCTGGCTGGATGCGTTACATCCTCGCACCACCGCGCCCGATCTGCCTCTCCGGAGCGGGGATCGTGCCCGGGGACGCTGTTACGATGCCGCCATGCCCGCCCGACGTGCCTCGAAGCCCGCCCCAGCGCCACCCGCGTGGACGCCGGCGGAGCTGATCGAGATCCTCGACGAGGCGTACGGCCGCGCGCCGCAGCAGGCGTCGCACGAGCCGGTGTTCGAACTCGTCCTGACGTTGCTGTCGCAGCACACCTCCGACCTGAACTCCGGCGTGGCCATGCACCGGCTGTGGGAGGCGTTCCCCTCCTGGGATGCCGTCCTCGCGGCGCCGCTCGCGGCGGTGGAGGACGCCATCCGGCCGGGCGGGCTCGCACCGACGAAGTCGAAGCGGCTGCACGCCCTGCTCGGCGAGGTGCGGGAGCGGTGCCCGGACTGGGACCTGGAGTTCCTGCGCGACCTGCCACTGGAGGAGGCGAAGGCGTGGCTCACCTCGCTCCCCGGGGTCGGCCCGAAGACGGCGGCGTGCGTGCTGCTGTTCTCGCTCGAGCGCCCCGCGCTCCCCGTCGACACGCACGTCGAGCGCGTCTCGAAGCGCCTCGGCTTCGTCCCGCCGAAGATGCCCGCGGACAAGGCGCACGACGCGCTGGAGGCGATGCTGGAGCCGGAGCAGGTGTACGCGTTCCACGTGGACCTGATCCAGCACGGCCGCCGCACCTGCCACGCTCGCGGCCCGAAGTGCGAGGCGTGCCCCCTCGAAGCGCGCTGCCCGAAGGTCGGCGTCGGCTAGCGGGCATCCGGGTCGGCGGGGCCGGGCAGCGTCAGTTGCATCTCGACGTCGCTCAGCCAGCGGCCGAACTTGCGCCCCGTGTCGTGCTCGCCGCCGGTGACGACGAACCCGAAGCGGGCGTGGAGGCCGATGCTGCGCTCGTTCCCCGCCTCGATCCACGCGACCACGGCGCGGATCCCGAGGTCGCGGGCCGCCTCCACCAGCCGCCCGAGAAGCGCGCGCCCGACGCCGCGGCCCTGCGCCCACTCCGCGACGTACACCGTGTCCTCGCGCGTCCAGCGGTAGCCAGGCTTGCCTCGGTAGCGGGAGAGGTAGGCGAAGCCAGCGACGCGTCCGTCCACCTCTGCGACGAAGACCGGTGCGCCCTCGTCGTGCTCCGCGAACCAGCGCTCCCGCTCCTCCAGCGTCCATTCGTCCAGGTCCCACGTGGCGACACCTTCGCGGATCTCGCGGTTGTAGATCGCGTTGATCTCGGGGAGATCGCGCACCTCGGCGGGGCGGACGGTGGGAGGTGGCTGGGCCATGGGGCCGAGGATAGTCGGGCGCCGCGCACCGCGGGCGGATCGCCCCTATACTCGCGGTTCACGGAAGGAACGGGTGCCATGACCACGCAGACCCGCCAGGACGCGATGCGCCTTGAGCCGCTGCGCCTGCGTCGTCGCCGCATGACAGCTGCGTGCCCATCCCCCGTCCGCTAACGGAGTCCTTCCTCCCATGACCCTCTCCGCCACCCCCACCCCGGCCTTCGACTGGATCGATGGCGGGGGCGTGACGACCCCGCTCGGCTTCATCGCCGGGGGCACCTACGCCGGCATCAAGACGTACGGCGAAGAGCCGCGCCTGGACCTCGGCATCCTCGGGGGCGAAGGCCCCCTGACGGCCGCCGGGGTCTTCACGCGCAACGCCGTCACCGGGCACTCCGTGGCGCACGGGCGGCGCGTGCTGGGCCAGACCCGCACCGTCAGAGGCGTGGTCATCAACTCCGGCAACGCGAACACCGTGACCGGCACCCAGGGCGCTGCCGACTGCGCGCGCATGGCCGCGCTCGCCGCCGGACGCCTCGGCGGCAGCGACGGTGACGAGGTCCTCGTCGGCTCCACTGGCGTCATCGGCCGGATGTTGCCGATGGAGCAGGTGGAGCGCGGCGTCGCCGAGGTTGCGCTCTCGCGCGACGGTGGCTACGCCTTCGCGCGGGCGATCATGACCACGGACACGCACGAGAAGCAGGCCGCCCTCCGCTTCGAGGCCGCGGGCCGCGCCTACCGCGTCGGCGGCTGCGCCAAGGGCTCCGGGATGATCCACCCCAACATGGGGACGATGTACGCGCTGATCACCACGGACGCCCCGGTGGACGTCGGCTGGCTGGACGCGACCTGGCGCGAGGTGGTCGACCGCACGTTCAACATGATCGACGTGGACATGGACACGTCCACGAGCGACATGGGCCTGGTCTTCGCCTCCGGCGCGGCCGGCGGCGAGCCGGTGACGGACGGCCATCCCGCCGCCCCCGCACTGGCCGCGGCGATCGAGGCGGTCGCGCAGCGCCTCGCGAAGTCCGTGGCGCGCGACGGCGAGGGCGCGACCTGCCTGATCGAGGCGACCGCGACCGGCGCCGCCGACCTCGCGGACGCGCGGATGGCGGCGCGCACGATCGTGTCGTCGCCGCTGATGAAGACGGCCGTCACCGGACGCGACCCGAACTGGGGCCGCGCGATGATGGCGGTCGGTCGATCCGGCGCGCGCGTGGACGCGGACGCCGCCAGCGTCTGGATCGGCGAACACTGCGTCCTGGACCGCGGCCAGCCCACCACGGTGGACCTGCGCCTGGTCTCCCAGGCGATGGCGCAGGAGGTCGTCGCGATCCGCGTCGACCTCGGTGTCGGTGGCGATGCCTCCGCCACGGCCTGGGGCTGCAACCTGACCCACGAGTACGTGAGCATCAACGCGGACTACACGACATGACCAATGCATCCAAGCGCGCCACCGTCATCAAGATCGGCGGCTCCACCCTCGGCTCGCAAGACACCTCGCTCGAAGACGTCGTCGCCCTGCAGCGCGACGGCGAGCGCGTCGTCGTCGTCCACGGCGGCGGCGCGATGATCACCGACTGGCTGAAGCAGATGGAGATCGACTCCGTCTTCGTCGATGGCCTGCGCTCCACGAACGCACGCGCGCTCGAGGTCGTCGTCGGTGTCCTGCGCGGCGTGGTGAACACGCAGCTCGTCGGCGAGATCGTTGCCCTCGGCGGGCGCGCGGTCGGCATCAGCGGCGTGGACGGCGGCTGCGTCCGCGCGGAGCGCTACGACGAACGCCTGGAGTATGTCGGCCGCGTCACCTCGGTGGATGGCGCCTTCATCGAGGGGCTGCTGGACGCCGGCGTGGTGCCGGTGATCGCGCCCATCGGGTTCGAGGCGCCGAACCAGCCGCTCAACATCAACGCCGACACCGTCGCCGGCGAGGTCGCGCGCGCGATCCGCGCGGACTCGCTGACCTTCCTGACGGACGTGGACGGGCTCTGGGACGCCTCGAAGACGCTCATCCCGGAACTGGACGCGGCGCGGGCCTCGGCGCTGCGCGCGGAGGGGACCCTTGCAGGCGGTATGATTCCCAAGATCGATGCTTGCTTCCGCGCCGCGGAGGTGGGTGTCCGAGCGCTGATTGCGAACGGGACACAGCCGAGCACGCTGCGGCGCATCGCCGCGGGAGAGGCAGTCGGCACGCGGATTAAGGGGTAGTCATGGGGTTCTTCGACGACCGAGGCAACCTGGGCCCGCCGCCGGAGCCGTTCCGGTTCAACGAGGGCCGTGAGTTCCGGTCGCCGGTCCCCCTGCGCTGGCTCGCGCTGGCTGCCGGCGTGGTCATCGCCTACGTCGTCCTCAATGTCCTGAAGACGATCTACGTCAACGCGATGTGGTTCGATTCGGTCGAGTTCGGTGGGATCTACAAGACGGTCGTCACCGCGCGCGTGGTCCTGTTCCTCCTCGGTGCTGTCGTCGCCGGCGCGGTCATCGGCCTGAACATCGTCATCGCCCGCCGCTTCGCCCCCCAGGGGTTCGAGGCGACGCTGATCGAGGAGATCGATCCGGAGGCGGTGCGCCGCGTCCTACTCGTGGCGCTGATCGCGGTCACGTTGTTCCTCGCCGTCATCTTCGGCACGGTCGCCTCCGGCGCGTGGGAGACGCTGCTGCTCTGGCAGAACGGGGTGGAGTTCGGCCGCCAGGACGCGCAGTTCCAGCGGGACATCGCGTTCTACATGTTCGACCTGCCGGCGTACCAGTTCATCCAGTCCTGGCTGCTGGGGCTGGTGATCGTCTCGGCGATCGCCGCCGGCGGCATCTACGCCCTCTCGATGTCCTTCCTGCGCGGCGAGATCGTCATCGACGGCGCGATGCGGACACACCTGTCGGTCCTCGGCGGCATCGCGTTCCTGCTGATCGCGGCCAGCACGTACCTCGGCATCTTCGACCTGGTGAACTCGCCCGGTGGCATCGTGTACGGCGCCACGTACACGGACGTGAACGCGCGGCTGCCCGTCGCGTACATCCTCACCGCGCTCGCCGCCTTCACGGGCCTCGCGACGATCGCCAACGCGTTCCTCACGCGCGAGGGCTTCCGCATGCCGATCTTCGCCTCCGGCCTCTGGGTCGCGGCGGGCGTGCTCGGCGGGGTCGTCTACCCGAACACCATCCAGACCTTCCAGGTCGACCCGAACGAGCGCGACCGCGAGCAGCAGTTCATCGCGCGCAACATTGACGCGACGCGGTACGCCTTCGGGCTCGACGAAATCACCGAGACCGCGTACCCGGCGAACCAGATGGTGACCGCCGAGGAACTCGCGGCGAACCCGAAGACGATCGAGAACGTGCGTCTGCTCGATCCGCGACCGCTCCGCGACACGTTCAACCAGATCCAGGCGATCCGCACGTTCTATCGGTTCACCGACATCGACGTGGACCGCTACATGATCAACGGCGAGTCCCGCCAGGTCATGATCGCGGCCCGCGAACTGGACGTGACGCTGGCCCAGGACCGCAACTGGACGCGCGAACGCCTGCAACTGACCCACGGCTTCGGCGCCGTCGCCGCGCCGGTGAACGAGGTGCTGCCTGAAGGCCTGCCCAGGCTGCTGCTGGGCGACATCCCGCCGAAGTCGGACGTCCTGCCGGTCACGCCGGACGGGTCACGGATCTACTTCGGCGAGATCACGAACCACTACATCATCGGCAACTCCGTCGAGCCGGAGTTCGACTACCCGCTGGGCGAAGGCAACGCGGAGACGTTCTACGCCGAAGACCGCGGTATCCGGCTGAACTCGATCGCCCGCCGCGCCGCGCTCGCGTGGGAACTCGGCGACACCAACCTGCTCATCTCCGGCCAGATCAACGGCGACTCACGCCTGCTCTGGCGACGAAACATCGTGGAGCGCGTGCAGCACGTCGCGCCGTTCCTCGTGATCGATTCGGACCCGTACGTCGTGCTGCTGGACGGGAAGATCCACTGGTTCATGACCGGCTACACCGTGTCTGACCGCTTCCCGTACTCGCAACCAATCAACGGCGTGAACTACCTCCGCGACTCCGTGAAGATCACCGTGGACGCCCAGACGGGCGACATGGCCCTCTACCTGATCGCCCCTGAGGACCCGGTCGCGGCGACGTGGGCGAAGATCTTCCCGGACCTGTTCACCCCCGCCGAGGAGATGCCCGCCGAGGTGCGCGAGCACCTGCGCTACCCGGAGGACTTCTTCCAGATCCAGGCGCAGCAGTACCTGCGCTACCACATCACCAACCCGGACGTGTTCTTCATCGGTGAGGACGTCTGGAACATCCCGACCGAGCGCGTTGACCAGCGCGACCAGATGGTCGAGCCGTACTACGTGTCGCTCACCCTCCCCGAGGAGTCGAACGGTGAGGCGTTCGAGGAGCAGATCGAGTTCGTCCTGATCATGCCGTTCACGCCGCGGCAGCGGCAGAACACGGTCGCCTGGCTCGCCGGGCGCTCTGACGGCGAGCAGTACGGCACGCTTCGGGCCTACCGCTTCCCCACCGACACGCTGGTCTACGGCCCGGCGCAGGTGGAAGCGCGCATCGACCAGAACCCGGGCATCTCGCAGCAGTTCAGCCTCTGGAACCAGTCGGGCTCCGAGGTCATCCGTGGCAACCTGCTGATGATCCCGATCGGCTCGTCGTTCCTGTTCGTGGAGCCCATCTACCTGCAGGCAGAGAACTCCCGCCTGCCGGAACTCGTCCGTGTCGTCGTCGCCAACGGCAACGCGATGGCGATGGAGCGCACCCTGAGCGAAGCGATCGAGGTCGTCATGGGCCGCCGGCCCTCCTCGCTCCCGAACGTCACCACGGCTCCCGGCGCGGACGGTGGCGGCGTTACGCCCTCGCCCGAGCCGACGCCGGTGCCGATGATCACGCCGACGCCCACGCCCACGCGCGTGCTGCCGGAGGGTGAACTGGGCGACCTACTTCGCCAGGCATTCGAGGCCTCCGAGGCCACGCAGGAAGAACTGGACCGGCTGCGCGACCTGCTGGACGCCATCCAGCAGCAGTTGGAGCAGCAGGCACCGAACTAGCACGGGCCTCGGCCCGCAAATCCCCGGCCGGGCGGCCGGGGAAGGATTGGAGCACGACGTGGGCGATACCCCCGCACGCGAGGCACGGGTGCACATGCAGATGTTCCGCCGTCTGCCGGTGACCCTCGTGCGTGGCGAGGGTACCCGCGTCTGGGACGACAACGGCCGCGCCTACCTGGACTTCGTGGCCGGCATCGCCGTGGACACGCTCGGCCACGCGCATCCCGGCCTGGCGGACACGATCGCGCAGCAGGCACGGACGCTGGTCCACGTCTCCAACCTCTTCTACTCGGAGCCGCAGGTCGCCCTCGCGGAACTGCTCGTGGAGCACTCCGCGCTCGACCAGGTTTTCTTCTGCAACTCCGGCGCGGAGGCGAACGAGGGCGCGATCAAACTGGCGAGGAAGTGGGGCATCCAGAACCGAGCCGGCGCGTACGAGATCATCGCGACGAACAACGGCTTCCACGGGCGCACCCTCGCCACGGTCGCGGCCACCGGCACCCCCCGCTACCGCGAACCGTTCGGGCCAACGCTCCCGGGCTTCGTCTTCGTGGACTACGACGACCTCGATGCGATCAAGGCGGCGACCACGGATCGCACCTGCGCCGTGCTGCTGGAGCCGATCCAGGGCGAAGGCGGCGTGAACGTGCCGCACGCGGACTACCTGCGCGGCGTGCGCGAGTGGTGCAACCAGCGGGGCATCCTGCTCATCCTGGACGAGGTGCAGACGGGATGCGGCCGCACCGGCACCCTGTGGGGGTACGAACACGCCGGCATTGAGCCCGACATCATGACGCTCGCGAAGGGCCTCGGTGGCGGCGTGCCGATCGGCGCGGTGCTCTCCAAGGCGCACTGCGCCGTGTTCGAGCCCGGCGACCACGGGTCGACGTTCGGCGGGAACCCGCTGGCGACGGCTGCCGGCGCCTACGTCCTCCGCCAGGTGATCGAGGGTGGCGTGCTCCAGAACGCGGCCGCGCGCGGCGAGCAGCTGGAGCAGCGCCTCGCGGCGATCGAGGACCGCCACGAACTCGCCGTCGGCCACCGCGGCCGCGGCCTCCTGCAGGGGCTCGTCCTCCAGCGCGACATCGCCGGCGAGGTGGTGACGAAGGCGCTGGCGCACGGACTCATCCTGAACGCCGTCCGCCCGAACACCGTGCGGTTCATGCCACCGCTCACCGTCACCTCCGCGGAGATCGACGAAGCCACCGCGATCGTCGAGCGCGTCCTCGACGAGATCGCCGCCTCGTAACGTCGAGGGGCGCACCGATGCTCACGGGCCCCCTCAACCGGCTCGGTGTCCAGATCACGCTGGCCGTCGTCCTGCTGACCGTGGCCATCGGCGGCCTCGTGGTCTGGCAGGTGGACGGCATCATCCGCTCCAACGAGCGCGAGCGGGTCGATGAGCGTCTGACACTTGCGCGCACGCAGATCAGCCAGCAACTGACGACCTACCGCGACCTGGCGGTCACCGGCGCCAGTGTGCTCGCGACCCAGCCCCAGATGCGCGAGGCCATTGCGGCACGCGACGTGGCGGACGCGCTGCGCGTCTCCACGCTCTTCTTCTCGCAGACCAGCGCCCCACTGCAGGGCGCCCCGGGCCTCCAGCTCTACGACGCCTCCGGCAACCTGCTGATCCGCGCCCACTCCCCGCTCAACGGACGCCAGGAGGCCACCCCGCCCGAGATCACTGAGGTGCTGCGCACGCGCACCTCCCTCGGCGTCCTCCGCCACGACGAGGTCCTGGGCCTATCGATCAGCGGCATCACCCCCGTGCTGGACGAGGGGGGGCGCGTGGTCGGCGTGATCGAGGCGCTCACGGGCCTCGACCGCCGGTTCGTGCGGGACCAGGCGATGCTGCTGGGTGTGGAGGCCGCGGTCATCCTCCCGGACGGGACGGTGACCGGCACGGAAGCGGACGCGACGTACGACCCGATCACGGACGAACTACGCCGCGCCTCCGCCGAGGGTCGAGTCGGCATCCTGATGGAGGACGGCCGCCCCTACCTGACGACGGTACTGCCGCTGACCGCCCACGACGGGACGATCCTCGCCGACTTCTACCTGGGCATCGACGCGGAGATCGTGGACGAATCGGTCGCCGGCGTGCGGCTCCGCGCGCTGAGGGCCACCCTCGGCGGCGCGATCCTCGGCGCGGCGCTCGTCGCGATCCTGTCGACGCTGATCATCCGCCCGCTCCGCACGCTGCTCGACTCCGCCATCTCGATCCAGGCGAACGACCTGGAGACGCCGGTCTCCCAGACCGGCCCCCAGGAGGTCCGCGACCTGGCGGAGGCGATGGACGAGATGCGCCTGGCGATCCGGCAGGGGCGCGAGATCATGCTGTCCGTCAACCGGGACCTGTCCAGCCGCTTCGACGCCTCCGCCGCGTCCCTCTCGGAGGCCACACAGGAACTCGCGGTCATGCACCGCGTGCTCGCCGCGCTCGCCGGCGAGACGCCGGGCGGCCTCCCCGGCGTCGCCGAGGAACTCGTACAACTCGACTGGGCGGACATCGCCGTCATCGGCCTTGCCTCCGCGGAGGGCCGCCTCACGCTCGGCGCCTCCGCGGGCGTCACGCCGAGCCACGCCGAACAACTGCTGCTCACGATCGAGGGCGGCGTGCGCGGCCAGCACCTGGACGATGGCATCGTGGTGGTGAACACGGCGGCGACCCCGGAGACGCACCTGCTCCCGGCGCGCCAGATCGGCGGCTTCGCCGCACAGCCGATGCTGCAGCCGGACGGCGTCCTGGGTGTCGTGGTCCTGGCGACCCACGGCCCGATCGCCATGACCACCCCGCGCACTGAACTGATGCGCACGATCGCCCGCGAGATCGCGGCGATGCTGGAGCGCAGCGAACTCGCGGACGAGGTGGAGGAGAACCGCCGCATCGCGGAGTCCGTGCTGCGCGAGATGTCGGACGGCGTGCTGGTGTTCGACCGTGCCGCGCGCTGCCGCGTCTGCAACCCGGCCGCCGCAAGGCTCCTTGACCGCCCGCGTCAGGCGATCGTCGGCCATTTCGCGGACGAGTACCTGCCGCTCTCCCGGGACGCCATCGAGACGCTGCGCCGGCGCGCCTACGCGCCGGGCGACGGCCCGGTTGCGCCGCTGCTCGCGGAGGTGAAGGGGCGACAACTGGCGATCTCCGCAGGCCCGTTCGTGGACCCGGACCCGGAGCGCAGCGGCATGATGGTGCTCATCCGCGACCTCTCTGCGGAGGCGGAGGCGGAGCGCGTCAAGCAGGACTTCGTGTCCATGGTCGGCCACGAACTGCGGACGCCGCTCACCCTCATCCGTACCACGATCGACCTGCTGCACGAGGGCGATGCGGGCGCCCTCAACGAGACGCAGCGCCGCATCGTGGAGGTGCTGGTCGGCAACACCGACCGCCTCATGAACCTGATCACGGACATCCTGGACATGTCCGCCATCGACTCCGGCCGCATGCAGATCCAGCCGGAGACCATGGACCTGGGCGAGGTGATCCGCGGGGCCGTGGAAGAGGCGCTCCCCGCCGCCCGCGCCAAGCAGCACATGCTTTTCACGGAGGCCCCGCTCGGATTCACCGTCTGGGCCGACCGCAAGCGCGTCCAGCAGGTGCTCGCGAACCTCATCGGCAACGCCGTGAAGTACACCCCACCGGGCGGACGCATCGAGGTCAGCGTGGCGACCGAGGATGGGTTCGCGCGCGTGAGCATCCGCGACAACGGCATCGGCATCCCGGTGGAAGAACAGCGCCACCTGTTCGAGAAGTTCTACCGGACGACCACCGGCCGCCGGACGACGGGCGGCACGGGCCTCGGCCTCGCGATCGCGCAGTCGCTCATCGAACTGCACGGCGGCCGCATCTGGGTGGAGTCGGACGGCGAGTCCGGCAGCGCCTTCACCTTCACGCTACCGCGCCGCCGGATATGATCACGGGGAGGCGTCCCGCCTCCCCTCCACCCGCGCACCGTCCCTGACGCAGCGAAAGCAGACGCCGCATGGCCGAAAAGATCGTCCTCGCCTACTCCGGCGGCCTCGACACCTCCGTGGCGGCGCACTGGCTGCGCGTGCAGCGCGGGTACGAGGTGCACTGCCTGACGATCGACCTCGGTAACCTCGGGGACGTGGACGGCATCCGGGAGCGGGGCGCGCAGGCCGGCGCGACCGCCGTGGACATCGTGGACGGCAAGGAGGACTTCCTCCGCTACTTCGTCTTCCCGGCGCTGCAGGCCGGCGTGGTGTACGAGGGCCGCTACCCGCTCGCCACCGCGCTCGGGCGGCCGCTGATCGCGAAACTGCTCGTGGACAAGGCGCGCGAGATCGGCGCGACGGCTGTGGCGCACGGCTGCACCGGCAAGGGCAACGACCAGGTGCGCCTGGACGTGGGCGTGCAGACGCTCGCGCCCGACCTCAAGATCGTCGGCACCACGCGCGAGCACTCCGTTTCGCGCGACGAGGCGCTGGAGTACGCCGCGGCCAACGGCATCAACGTCCGCCAGTCCAAGGAGTCGCCGTACTCGACGGACGAGAACCTCTGGGGCCGCTCGATCGAGGCCGGCATCCTGGAAGACCCGTGGGTCGAACCGCCCGCGGACGTCTACCTCTGGACGAAGTCGCTGGACCAGACCCCGGCCAAGCCGGCGGTCGTGGAGATCCGCTTCGAGGAGGGCATCCCGGTCGCCCTTGACGGGGAGCGCCTCGGGCCGGTGGAACTGGTGCAGCGCCTCTCCAACCTCGGCGGCGAGCATGGCATCGGCCGGATCGACATGGTCGAGAACCGGCTGGTGGGCATCAAGTCACGCGAGATCTACGAGTCGCCGGCGGCGGTGATCCTGCTGGAGGCGCACGCGAACCTGGAGCAGCTGACCCTGACGAAGCAGCAGGTGCGCTTCAAGAACCTGGTGGCGCAGGAGTACGCGGACCTGGTCTACAACGGCCTCTGGTTCACCTCCCACCACCGCGACCTCGCCCAGTACGTGGTCAGCACCCAGCGCCACGTCACGGGCGACGTGCGCGTGCGCCTCTGGCACGGCACCACGACGGTCATCGGCCGTCGGGCGGACCGCAGCCTCTACATGCAGGCGCTCGCCACCTACAACAAGGAAGGCGACCTGTTCGACCAGTCGCACGCGCAGGGCTTCATCAAACTGCACGGCCTCCAGGCCCAGGTGCAGGCCCAGACGCAGATGCTGCTGGAGCCGAACCAGGACCTCCTCCGCCTCGCCGCTCCCGAGGAGTAGCGGGATGCCCGATCGCAGAGCACCGCGAGGACCCCGGAGCGGCCCCAACGGCCGAACGCCCCTCGACTCGCCCCCTCCCGCACTCGGGCCCGCCCCGGATACGCGGAGGCCCAACAGCGCGGAAGCCGTGTACGCACGGTCTCGCGAGTTCGAGCGCTTCACCGACACCAGCGGGCAGAGACTGACCCGCGAGGAAATGAACGAGCGTTAGCCCGTCGCCCTCCGCGGCGCGCTCGGGTAACCTCGCGGCATGACGCAAGCATCCTCGGACGGTGGGTCGAGCAAGCTGTGGGGCGGGCGCTTCTCCGGCGAGACGGACGCGCTCGTCGACCAGTTCAACGCCTCCATCGACTTCGACCGCCGCCTCTACCGCGAGGACATCGCCGGCTCCATCGCCCACGCGACGATGCTCGCCCGCCAGGGTGTGATCTCCGAGGCCGACCGGGACGCCATCGTCGCCGGCCTCCAGCAGATCGAGGCGGAGATCGACGCCGGGACGTTCGAGTTCCGGCTGGACCGCGAGGACATCCACCTCAACATCGAGGCGGTCCTGACGGAGCGCATCGGCGACGCCGGGCGACGCCTCCACACAGGCCGGTCAAGAAACGACCAGGTCGCAACCGACACCCGGCTCTTCGTCCGCGCCGCCTGCGACGAGACGGCGGCGCTGCTCCGCGCCCTGCGCGGCGTCCTCGTTGACCTCGCGGAGCGCGAGGCGAGCACGGTGATTCCGGGCTACACCCACCTGCAGCGCGCGCAGCCGATCCTGCTGGCGCACCACCTCCTCGCCTACGAGGCGATGTTCGCGCGCGACACGGAGCGCTTCGTGCAGGCGCGGGCGCGCGCGAACGTCCTGCCGCTGGGCGCGGGCGCCCTCGCCGGCGTCACCTACCCCATCGCCCGCGAGTTCGTGGCGAAGCAACTGGGGTTCGAGGCGATCACGACGAACTCGCTGGACGCGGTCAGCGACCGCGACTTCATCGTCGACTACCACTCGGCGGCGGCGCTCACGGCGGTCCACCTGTCGCGCCTCGCGGAGGAACTCATCCTGTGGACGAGCGCGGAGTTCGGCTTCGCGAAGATGGACGACCGGTATTCCACCGGCTCCAGCATCATGCCGCAGAAGAAGAACCCGGACGTCGCCGAACTGGCACGAGGCAAGAGCGCGCGGGTGATCGGCAACCTCGTGCAGGCGTTGACCATGCTGAAGGGCCAGCCGCTCGCCTACAACAAGGACAACCAGGAGGACAAGGAGTCACTCTTCGATTCCGTCGACACGATCCTCATCACCCTCCGGGTCGTCGCCGCGATGCTCCCGACCATGACGTTCGACGGCGCACGAGGCCGCACGGCGGCCGTCGCGAACTTCGCCCTCGCCACAGACGTGGCGGACTACCTCGCGAAGAAGGGCGTCCCCTTCCGTGAAGCGCACGAGGCGGTCGGCTCGCTCGTTGGCCGCTGCGAGCGCGAAGGGCGCACGTTTGAGGACCTCACGCTCGAGGACTACCGCGCCGCCCACCCCGCCTTCGACGCGGACGTGCTCGCGATCGACCTCGACGCCTCGCTCGCGGCGCGCGATGTCCCCGGCGGCACCGCACCCAGTCGGGTCGCCGAGGCGCGCGAGGCGGCCCGCGCACGCCTCGCCGGAGAAGTGGCAGGCTAGCGTGATGGTCGAGGATGGGCCGGAGCGATATGAGCATGAACTGTACCGCCGGGCTGAAGAAGGCGCATGGCGATACTTTGAAATGCACGCGTCCCAGCGAATGCAGTTGGTCAGCTTCTTCTTCGCTGGCGCTGCCTTCCTCACAGGCGGATACGCAGCGTCACTGAATGCCGACCTTCCTCTCCTAGCAGCGGTGATCGCATTGCTGGGAGCAGTCCTTTCATTCTTCTTCTTGCGCTTGGAATCCCGAACAAGGGAACTAGTGAAACTAGCCGAAGTAGCATTGAAGTCACTGCAGCAACAGCTGAGTGAAGCTACGGGCATCAGAGCATTAGAGATCCTCAAGGCTGCGGACAAGAGTGCTGGACCTAGAGGACACAAGCCTCGAATCCTCCGGCTGAGAACATATGGGGACATCATCCCGAGTTTGTATATGGTGGCAATGGGTGCATTCATTCTCGGAACGATCGCCGCAGTAATAGTCTGGTGCCGGTGAACGATCGATCTGTCCTGATCGCCCCGTCCATCCTCACCGCCGACTTCGGGCGGCTCGCGCAGCAGGTGCGCGAGACAGAAGCGGGCGGCTGCGACCTCTGGCACATGGACGTGATGGACGGGCACTTCGTCCCGCCGCTGTCCTTCGGCCGCGAGGTGATCGCCGCCGTGCGGGCCGCCTCGGACGGCCGGTTCATCGAGGCGCACCTGATGGTGGCGCGGCCGGCGGAACAGTTCGCGGACATGGCCGGGGCCGGGGCGCAGCGGCTGATCTTTCACTACGAGGCGGCCGGCTCCGTGGACGCGGCGCGCGAGTATATCCGCGCGGCGCACGCCCTCCAGTGCCAGGCCGGTATCGCGATCAACCCGGAGACGCCGGTGAGCGCGATCGCCCCGCTGCTCGCCGATCTGGACGAGGTCACGGTGATGCTCATCCGCCCCGGCTGGGGCGGCCAGGCGATGCGCCCGGAACTGCTGCCGAAGGTCTCAGAACTCGCCGCCCGCATCCAGGCGGAGGGCATCTCGCTCGCCATCGAGGTGGACGGCGGGGTGAAGGCACACAACGCCCACCAGTGCACTGCTGCCGGCGCGACGATCCTCGTCGCGGGATCCGCCGTCTTCAACCAGCAACAGACGCCCGCCGAAGCGCTGGCGGAGTTGCGCGCCGCGCTGAGGTAGCGCGGGGGAGGCCCACCGTGGCCGACGACCTCGAACGCTCGCTCGAACGGTTCTTCGATGGCCGCCCGGAGGCGCGGGCGATGTTCGATGTGGTGCGAGCAGCCGTCATGGCGGTCGGACCCGCGGAGGTGCGCGTCACGAAGTCACAGGTAGCGTTCAGCCATCGTCGCGGCTTCGCGTGGGCATGGACACCCGACCGGTACCTCGGCGCCGAGGTCGCCCCCCTCGTGCTGTCGGTCTCCCTCGACCGGCTCGATGTCTCGCGGCGCTGGAAGGAGGTCGTCCGGGTACCGGGCGACCACTGGATGCACCACCTCGAACTGCGGGATGCCTCCGAAGTCGACGCAGAGGTCGCGGGGTGGCTCGCGGAGGCCTGGGAGGCGGCGCGGTAACCTGTCCGTGCAGGACAGGAGACGCCATGCCCGACTACATCCCCAGCCCCACCGAATGGGTCCGCAAGCAGGTTGAGCTGATCGAGGCTTCCGGGGGCCGCGAGGGGATGACCCTGCGCGGCATGCCCGTGGTGCTGGTGACCAACACCGGCGCGAAGACCGGTGCGATCCGGAAGACCCCACTCATGCGTGTGAAGGTGGACGAGACGTACGTCCTCGTCGCATCCAAGGGCGGCGCCCCCGAGCACCCGGTCTGGTACTACAACCTGGTCGCTCACCCGGACGTGCTCGTGCGCGACGGTGAGGTGGAGCGCCCGATGCGCGTCCGCCTGGTAACGGACCCCGCGGAACGGGCGACGTTCTGGGCCGCCGCCGTCGCCGCCTACCCGCCGTACGCCGAGTACCAGGAGAAGACGGACCGCCAGATCCCGATGTTCGCGGCCGAACCGGTCTAGCGCCGACCTTCCGTCACAACGCGCGCATCCGGTTGTTGCGCGCGTTGTGCTCCACCTCGGCGAGCCCCAGCGCCTCCAGCACCGGCGGGACGTAGTTGCCGAAGCGGCCACGGAGGCCTTTCTTCAGGCCGTACCAGCCGCCCACCGGGTTGTCCGTGGCGCGTCCCCACGCCTCCACCGTGCCGGCGGCCGCTGGCTTCTGCTCATCCGCGTTGCCGAGCGGTACCCAGTCGCCCTGCGCCTTCAGCCAGGCGTGCAGATCGTCGATGCAGCGCAGGTGGTAACGCAGTTCGGTGCTGCCGACCTGCACCACCAGCGCCGGCGGTGTCGCCGCCTCGTCGCGGTACGCCGCGAACTCGGAACCGCCGGGCGGCGTGGTCAGCCGCCACGGGTCATCGGAGGTGCCGGAACCGGAGACATACGGCTGAGCCATCGGGGCGAACCTCTCCGTGTCAGGTCGGATCATTGCGCCTGCAAGCATTTCAGACTAAATATGACATCTTCTGTCATGTATGGATCGGCGAAACCGAGATGCGCGCGGCACGACTGGTCACCATCCTCCTGATGCTGCAGGACCGAGGCCGAGTGACAGCGCGCGAGCTGTCGCAGGTGCTGGAGGTCTCGGTCCGCACCGTCCATCGGGACCTGGAAGCCCTCGGCGCGGGCGGGGTTCCGGTCTATGCGGAGCGCGGCGCCGGTGGCGGGTTTCGGCTGCTGGAGGGCTATCAGGCGCGACTCACCGGCTTCACCGCCGAGGAGATCGAGGCGCTGTGGATGCTGGGGAATCCGGGCGTGCTGCAGGCCCTTGATCGCGGCGAGGCGAGCACGTCCGCGATGCTGAAGGTGATCGCAGCACTCCCGGAGGAGCAGCGCCAGGGCGCACGCGATGCCGCCCGACGGGTGCACGTGGAGGAGCGGGACACCGCCATGCCACCAGCCGGATGGGCGCGCGCGGTGCTGGACTCGGCGCGGGTCGGCCGCGTCCTCCGACTCATCCGGGGGACGGCGGCGACCGACCTCGAACCGCTGGGGCTCATCCGGAACGGCGACCGCTGGCTCGCCGTGGGGCGCGTCGACGGCGCGGTCCGGGCCCTTGACCTCGCCCGGTTCGACGTCATGCACGGCACCGCGGGGTCGTTTGCCCCGGATGCGGCGTTCGACGTGGCGAAGTGGTGGCATGCGCAGCGGGCAACCGACACACGAACGCCCCGCTGAGCGGGGCGTGATGTCGTCCGCGTGATGCGGAGCGTGCTAGGCGCGAACCATCCCCTGCGGGACGCCCTTCGCCTCCAGGCGCTTCGCCTCCGTGCGCATGCAGCGGGTGCAGACGTTCACGCGCTTCCAGGCGCCGTTCACGAACATCCGGCGGGCCTGCACGTTCGGGGCGAACGTGCGGCTGGTGCGCGGGGCCTTGCGCTCCCAGTTACCGGAGTGCTTGTGCCGGATGTTCCGGCCGAAGACCACGTGCTTCTCGCAGATGTCGCAGGCGCCTGATGCCATGGCGGTACTCACAGAACTCGTCAAGCGGGGGTCGGGCGCACTCGGCGCGTCCAATCAGACTACCAACGGAGCACCGGTAGCGTCTACGCTGGAGGCCGGCGTTCAGGACAGGCGGCGACTGAGGGGTGTGCCGTGGTCCAGTATGCGCGCGTGAGCGCGGTCCAGGTGCGCGAGGCGTTCCGCGTGGCGGAGGAGTGGCTGGCCGCCAACCGGGACGGCATCAACGCCATCAACGTCTACCCGGTGCCGGACGGCGACACCGGCACGAACATGCTCCTGACCTGGCGTGCCGCCCTTATGGCGGCGCCCGGCGACGCCGAGCACGCTGGCGACATGCTGGCCGCCTGCTCCCGCGCCGCCCTGCTGGGCGCACGCGGCAACTCCGGCGTGATCCTCTCCCAGATGATCCGCGGCCTGGCAGAGGCTGCGTCCGGCGAGGCGACCCTGGACGCCTCGGGCATCGTCCAGGGGCTGCTGGGCGCCGCGCAGACGGCCTACGACGCCGTGAGCGCCCCCGTTGAGGGCACCATGCTCACCGTCCTGCGGGACGCGGCGGCAGCCGCTGCCGCGACGCAGGCGGAGGGACACGGGATCCGCTCCGTCCTGAGCGCCGCCGTGGACGAGGCGTTCGCGAGCGTGGAGCGCACGCCGCTGCTCCTTCCCCGTCTCCGCGAGGCCGGCGTGGTGGACTCCGGCGGGCTGGGCGTGGCCGTCATCCTCGAAGGGCTCGCGCGCGGGCTGGACGGCGAGCCGTTGCCGCTCACGATCCGCGCCACCGCGACGGAGCGCGTCCACGTGGACGGCGTGGAGCACGAGGGCCACGGCTACTGCACCGAGTACGTGATCGTGGGGCCCGCGGTCGACCGGCGCGCCCTCCAGTCTGAGTTGATCGCGATGGGCGGGGAGTCCGTCCTCGTCGTGGGCGACGCACGGACGGTCCACGTCCACGTCCATGTCGCCGACCCGGGGCCCGCGCTGTCGCTCGGCGTCCGGCACGGCGACCTCGTGGGCGTGAAGGTCGACAACATGCAGGCGCAGCACGACGAGTGGCTCGCCGGGCACGAGGGTGAGGGCGCGGACGCCGGCCAGCCGGCGCTGCCAGCACTCGGCCTCGTGGCGGTCGCGTCGGGCGAGGGCTTCGCGCGCGCGTTCCGGGACATGGGAGCGGTGGCGCTGCTGCAGGACGCGGGGGCGAAGACGAGCGCCGGCGAGTTCCTGCGCGCCGCCCGGCGTGCCGGCCGCGAGCACGTGTTCCTGCTCCCGAACGACCGTGACATCCTGATGGCCGCGGAGCAGGCGGCACGCGAAGCGCCGGACTTCATCACGGTCCTCCCCACCCGCTCCGCCCCGGCGGGCATCGCCGCCGCCGTCGCCTACTGGCCGGAGGGCGACCCCGCCGAGGTCGCGGCGCGGATGCGCGAGGCGATGCAGAACGTCCGAAGCGTGGAGATCTCCCGCGCCGCCCGGGACGCCACCGTGGACGGGGTGACCGTGAACGCCGGGGATGCGATCGCCCTGGTGGAGGGACGCCTCGTCGGCCGCGCGCAGACGCTGGAGGGCGCCCTGCTGGCCGGGCTGGCGCTCGCGACCGGCGACCGGGCGGAGATCGTCACGGTCTACCTCGGCGCGGACGCCCCGGCGGATGCTGGGGGCCGGGCGGAGGAACTGATCGCGCAGGCCCACCCGGGGCTGGAAGTCGAGATCGTGGTGGGCGGGCAGCCGAACTACCCGTACCTCGCGGGCGTCGAGTGAGCGTCGAGCAGACGCCGGGGAGTGAGTATCATCCGCCCATGACCGTACGCATCGTCACGGACTCCACGGCCGACCTCACCCCGGAGCGCACGCGTGACCTGGGGGTCACGGTGGTGCCGCTGAGCGTCCTCTTCGGTGAGGAGGCGCTGCTGGACGGCGTCGAGATCACTGCCGAGCAGTTCTTCAAGCGCCTGTCCCGCGAGCAGGTGATGCCGACCACCGCCCAGCCCTCCGCCGGTGCGTTCAGGGCGGCCTACGAGGCGCTGATCGCGGACGGTGCCACCGAGATCGTCTCCTGCCACATCTCCGCGGCGCTCTCCGGCACGCTGGAGTCCGCCCGCCAGGGCGCGGAGGGGCTCTCCGTCCCCGTCCACCTCGTGGACTCCAAGCAGGTGTCGCTCGGCCTCGGGGTCGGCGTGATCGAGGCGGCGCGTGCCGCCGCCGCCGGCCTCACCGGCGAGCAGGTCGCGGCCGTGGCCGCGGATGCGTTCCGCCGCACGCGGCTCTACTTCACCCTCGAAACGCTCGAGTATCTGCGTCGTGGCGGCCGCATGAGCCGCGGCCGGGAGATGCTGGGCACGCTGCTCAACGTGAAGCCGATCCTCACCATCCAGGACGGCCTGGTGGAGCCCGTCGGCAAGATCCGCACAAAGCAGAAGGCGATCGAGGACATCCTGGGGCGCTGCGCCGAACTTCGCCCCCTGCAGTACACGTATGCCGTCCACGCCACCACGCCGGACGACCTCGCGTACATCGATGACCGGATGCGCGGCATTGCGCCGGACGCGCCGTTCTTCTCGGGCCGCATCGGCCCCGTCATCGGCGTGCACGGCGGGCCCGGCACCGTGGGCGTCGGCGTGGTCACCGCACCGGACGAGCACTCCCCCGCCTTCCTTTCGAAGTGACCGCGGACTACCCGCGGCTGCAGGCGGCCCTCCACGCTGAACTGGGGGCGGGCGGCCGCGACCTCGCCGTCCCCGGCGGCATCGACGCGCTGCTCCGCGAGCAGGCCCGCGACGAGGCCCCCGGCTCCCCGCTGCTGCGGATGATCGCCGCGCTCCCCGCCACCGGGTACGCCTCGCTCACCCCGGCGGACCGGGAGGCGTGGCTGCGCCGCGCGATCGCGACCGTCCGGCGCGAACTCACGCTCGAGTCAGAACTCCGCCCGGCCGCGCCGCCCGCGACGGCCGCGCCCGCCGCGCCGGCGAAGAAGCCGCCCGCGAAGCGTCGCGCGCCGCGCGTGGCGACGGAGCAGGAGATGCGCGACGCCGGCGAGGCGCCCCGCGCGCGCCCGGCCTCGAAGGCCGCGTCCGGCGCGACGCCCGAGGCCGCGCGACGCATCGTGCCGGGCGCGGCGGCGCTCGACGTACCGATCGAGCGCGCGGGCACGGGGCTGCGCGGCACGAGCATCGAGAAGTTGCACCGCCTCGGCATCCGCACGGTGGGCGACGCGCTGCGGCATTACCCGTTCCGCCACCTGGACTTCAGCCGCACCATCCCGATCGCCGCGATCCGGCCCGGCATGGACGTCACCATCCGCGGCCGTATCGAGTCCTCGAAGATCATCCCGATGGGGCGCGGCGGGCGGCTGAAGGCGACCGAGATCTGGGTCTCGGACGGCCTCGCGCGCGTCAAGGCAACGTGGTTCAACCAGCCGTTCATGGCGAAGGCGCTGCCCGCCGGCGCGGAGGTCGCCCTGCTCGGCAAGGTCACGCTGTTCCGAGGCCAGGCGGGCTTCCAGAGCCCCGAGTACGAGCGCCTGGACCGCACTGGCGAGGCGGCGCTCCGCCTGGTCCCGGTCTACCACCTGACCGAGGGGCTGCCCCAGCGCACCCTCCGAGGCCTCATCGAGAAACTGCTGGAGCAGTACGTCGACCGCATCGAGGACCCGCTGCCCGCCTCGATCCGCACGCGCCTCGAGCTGCTGCCGCTCGCGGAGGCGACCCGCCAGTGCCACTACCCGGACAGCGAGGCGCGGCTGCTGGAGGCGCAACGGCGGCTGGCGTTCGACGAACTGCTCGCCGTGCAGATCGGCGTGCAGGCGCGCAAGCGCGAGTGGCAGCAGAGCGGCGACGCCCCCGCCATCACCGACCACACCGTCGCGGAAGCGTTCCTCGCCACGCTCCCGTTCGCCCTCACCGCCGCGCAGCGACGCGTGCTCTCCGAGGTGCGCGAGGACATCGCCCTCACGCGGCCGATGTCGCGGCTGCTCGAGGGCGACGTGGGTTCCGGCAAGACCGTGGTGGCGCTCGCCGCGATGCTGTCGTTCGTCGCCGCCGGCTACCAGGCGGTGCTGATGGCGCCCACCGAGGTGCTGGCGGAGCAGCACTACCGCACGCTCTGCCGCGTGCTCGCCGGCGAGGCGGAGCCGCCGCTGAACGGCCTGGTGAACGTGCCGGGGATGCCGCTGCCGGTGAAGGTGGTGCTGCTCACCGGCTCCACGCCCGCGAAGGAACGTCGCGAGGCGGTCGCGGCGATCAAGCATGGCGGCGCGCACCTCGTCGTTGGCACGCACGCGCTGATCCAGGAGGGGGTGGACTACCACCGCCTGGGCCTGGCCGTGGTGGACGAGCAGCACCGCTTCGGCGTGGTGCAGCGCGGTCTGCTGCGCCGCAAGGGGATCGAGTCGAGCGCGAACGCCGCAACCGGCGCCTCGGTCACCCCGCACCTCCTCGCGATGTCCGCGACGCCGATCCCGCGCTCGCTCGCGCTGACGCTGTACGGCGACCTGGACCTCTCGGTGATCGACGAGATGCCGCCGGGACGCACGCCGATCGAGACGCGCTACCTGACGCCGATCCAGCGTCGCGAGGCGTTCGCGAAGGTGCGCCAGGAGATCGCCGCCGGCCGGCAGGCGTTCGTGATCTGCCCGCTGGTGGAGGGCTCCGAGACCGTCCAGTCCCGCGCCGCCACAGAGGAGGTGGAGCGGCTGCGCACCGAGGAGTTCCCGGACCTGGCGGACCGCATCCTGCTGCTGCACGGGCGCATGGCCTCCAAGGCGAAGGACCAGGTCATGCAGGCGTTCGCCACGCACGAGGCGGACATCCTGGTCTCCACCGCCGTGGTGGAGGTGGGCATCGACGTGCCAAACGCGACGGTGATGGTGATCGAGGGCGCGGACCGCTTCGGCCTCGCGCAGCTGCACCAGTTCCGCGGCCGCGTGGGCCGCGGCCAGCACCCCTCCACCTGCTTCCTGCTGGCGGACGACCCCACGCCGGAGGCGGAGGAGCGGCTGTCGGTGATGGAACGCACGACGGATGGCTTCGCGCTGGCGGAGGCGGACCTGCAACTCCGCGGCCCCGGCGACCTGTACGGCACCGCGCAGTCCGGCCTCGCCACCCTGCGCGTCGCCTCGCTGCTCGACACCCGCCTCATCGACTCCGCCCGCCGCGAGGCGAAGTCACTCCTCGACGCCGACCCGGACCTCGCCCTCCCCGAACACCGCGCCCTCCGCTACGCCGTCGCCGACCGCGCCGCCGCCGTCACGGTGGAGGTGCATTAGGGGGAAATGCGACGCAGGGTTCGCTGTAGTTCTCGGATACCAGCGATCACCCGCCGGACACGATCCAGTTCGTCCTTAGGGTTGATGTCCCTTGCGACGATCGCGGAGGTGTGCGCACTGTTGCCGCGCAGCGCCCCAAACGAATCCAGGTCTGCTAACCATGACTCGTCAAAGTCACGTCGTCGAAGCCCGACCGGCTGAAACAAGCGCGTTATGTATTGGGGCTGAAGCCCATGATTGTCACCGATGACCTTCAGGTGATCCCTGAGTGCTCCGGCAACGGCGGCTTCGGCATCAGTGTCCGGTGAAGACAGCACAAGTGGACGGCCGATCCGGGGTGAGACTTGTGCGTCCCAAAGCTCGTACAGGCGTTGCGGAGCGTAGGTCAGGAGCAACGCCACTACGACTCGGGCAGGTACCCGATCCTGACGCCATCGTGACACGGCCCGCTCCGCGGCTTCCTTCGAGAGCGTCTCGATGCAATGTTCGGTCTCAGCGTGGGCGAGGACTCTGAATGCGCGAAAGTCATCCTGCTGTTCGGGGCCGTACTCACCCGTCTCGCTGAACGATCCCGGGAGGTAGCGCGCAGCCAATTCGTCGACCCGGCGGACGAGTTGGTCAACCGGATCGTTGTTGGCATCTGTCACGGGACGATGCGCTTCACCCGATCTCCTTCGAGCGATGGCACGGGTAAGTCGATATTCAGCACTTGCTCGAGCGCATGTCCCCACTCACTGAGTCGCGTGTGGGTGGCAAGCGCCGTCTTGGTCGTCGTCTGAATGGACTGGACGAACGCCCGGTTGTCGTCGCACAGATTCTGAAAGGCCCTTCTGACAGCAGCCTTCCGGCGGACCGCGCTCCGCACTACCGCAGGATCTTTGAAGTAGTAGACCATGATGTCGAACACCGCGCGGTTGAATCGACCCTCGTAATCCGAGCCTCCCCATCTCATGAAAGCGTCGTCACCGAACACAACGAACGTGCCTTCGATGGCGCGATCCAGCCTTGAGAGTTCCTCTCTGATGCTGTCTTCGTCGCGATTCCAACGCTTGTTCAGGTGATCGCAGGCGTCATCAAGGAACTTCTTCAGGTTCCCCCGGTAGTCACCCAGGAAGAAGGTGAAGGCGAAATACCTGATGAGGAGTTCGACGTCCCTCATCCGAAAATCTGGCCCGCTGTTCCCCAACAGTCGTGCGAGTCCCTTGGACGAAGCTGATGCCTCGTCCGCCCAGGTGACGAACGGCCCAGGATGAAGTGCCTGCCGCAACTCCTGGGGTGACAGCGTGACGCTGCCCGTATTGAGGCGATGGAACACGAGATGAAGAAGGTCCGCATCGGGCCAGTTCTTGATGACGACGGTGCGGATCGTCTGGTTCTCCAGGAACTCGACAGCAGCAACTAGTTCCGCGTCGTCTTCAAGGTCAGCCCAGGTCTTCCCGTTGAGATCCTTCCGGATGTCCAAGCCGGTTAGTCGCAGCGGTTCAATATCATCGTCGCTGTTGTTGGCACCGGCTCCGAACCGCCAGAGCGCGAGAAGGCGTTGCTTCCCATCGATAACCAAATACGAACCGCGCCGATCCCGCCGCTCGGCGAGCACGATCTGCGGGATCGGTAGGTTCAGTAGGAGAGACTCAATGAACTTGCTCTTACGCCGCAAATCCCAGGCCTCACGCCGCTGGAAATTGGGGTTTAGCTCAATGCGTCGGGTGCGGAGCTGACCGAGCAGGGTACCGACAGTCCAGTCGCTTCCAGTAAGGAGGGCTTCCGAGGGCCCGACGGTGAGGTCGTCTTCTCCCTCCTCGGAAGCGTCCCGCCCAAGCAACGTGTCGTCGGAGAATCGTGCCATCCTGTGGTCCCCTGTCTGCGGCCGCCGCGCCACTCTACCAGTCAGCACTCTACCGAATCGGAGTGAGCGGCTAGGCCCGCACACTACGATGCGCGAACCTCCCCTCCCTCCCCCTCACCCCACCAGCGGCACGAACGCGCACACGCCTTCCGTGAGGATCGTCGAGGTGTGACCGCGGCCGGTGGTGTCTTCGGCCTGGAGGACGTCGCCGGGCTCCATGATCACGCTCGAGCCGTCGCCGCAGCCAATGCGGACGCGCGCGGTCAGGTAGAGGACGTACTGGCGGCGAGGCGCGGGGTGGAAGTCCAGCGCCGTCCCGCCGCGGCGGAGGCGGAACTGGATCGCCTCGGCGGGGTCGGAGTCGGCGGCGGGGCGATCGCCATCGCCGAAGGCGATCGGGTGCTCCTCGAAGTGCGACTCGCCGTCGTCGCCGGTCCAGATGCGGATGCGCTTCATCGCGGGGCCTCGCTCTCCGGCCCACCCGCGAGGCGGGCCGCCTCGGCGCGATAGTACACGCGTGATGTCAGGCGCTACCCCGCCACACGCGGACCAGCCCCAGCTCGCGCCGGGGCTGGTCTGTCTGCGGGACGTCCGAGGCGGCTTGAGCCGTCGGCGGCTACGCCGCAGCGTCTCCCGGATCGCGGCTACGCCGCAGCGTCGCCTGGAATGGCCGCTACGCGGCAGGTCGCGTCTGCGCCTGCACGAGGACGAGCAGGTCGCTCGGGATCTGCGGGATGCGGTGCACCTCGCGCAGGTGGCGCTCCACGGTGGCGAGCAGGGCATCCTCGGTCGGGGCGATGAAGTGGTCGGGGCAGCCGGTCACCACGTCGCCACATCGGAAGGTGCGCATCAGGTCAGTCCTCCAGGGGGACACAGGGTTCCCCCGATAAGCATCGGCAGCGGTCTGCCGTGGGCGCAGTCCCCCGGGCGGGCGTCGCCGCCCTCGGACGCAACGCAGCCCCCGCCAGTTGGCGGGGGCTGCTGGGTCAGCCGGCGCGTGGCCCGGGAAGGAAGGCTATGCGCGCGACCGAGCCGTCACAAAGCGGGCGGTGCCGAGGCCGGCGGCGACGATGCCGAGCAGGCCGAGCGCCATCCACGGGGCAGTGGAACCCGCCTCGGTCGGGGCGGCGTTGCCGGCCGCGGCCGGGGCCGGAACGGCGTCCGCCGGCGGCAGGATGACCGCGTCGATGACGTGGATGACGCCGTTGGTGGCGAGCACATCCGTGGCGGTCACGTTCGACGAGCCGTTCAGGACCACGCCACCGTTCACGACCGAGATGCCGATCGCGTCGCCGTTGGCGGCGGTCGCCGAGGTCAGGCCGACGACGTCCGCGGCGCGCACGTCACCCGGCACCACGTGGTAGAGCAGGATGTCGGCGAGGGTCGCCGGGTCGGCCAGGAGCGCCTCCAGCGTGCCGGCCGGCAGCGCGGCGAACGCCGCGTCGGTCGGGGCGAAGACCGTGAATGGGCCGGCGGAGCGCAGGGTCTCCTCCAGGCCGGCGGCCTGCACCGCCGTCACGAGGGTCGTGAACGAGCCGGCCGCAATCGCGGTGTCGACGATGTCGGCGGTGGCCGCCTGCTGCGGGCGGTCGGCCTCGGCCGGGACGCCCTGCGAGAGATCCGCGGCGATCGCCGAGGTGCCCAGGGCCGCCGCGGCGAGGGTGGCCGCGCCGGCGGCCAGGATGCGGGTGAACTTCATCGAACATTCCTCCGTGTGCCGTGCCACCGGGTTGGTGGCCGCGAGTGTGGTGGTGTGCTCCGGAGCCCCGCCCGGTGACGAGGGTTCGCCTCAGCACGTGCTCCACTTTGCCTGATATATGACGAAGATATCACGGTGAAGTGACCAAGAAGTGACTAATATTCTGTGATCTCCAGCCACCCGGGCGCCCTCGTCGCGTTCGGGCGGGGGTGCGCGATACACTGGGCCTCCGGACGCCCTCGGCGAGGCGTCGCGAGGCGTGGCCCGCGGATGCGGGCCATGCGTGTCCCGGCGGCCCGGCCCCACGGCCCGGCGCAGTGAGAGGCCCGCGAGCGGTGATTCGAGACGAGATCGTCGCGCTGGTGGAACGCGCCCTGTCAGCGGCGCAGGCGGCGGGCGACCTCCCGCAGTTCGCGGCGCCCGCAGTGACCACGGAACACCCCGCCCGGCCGGAGCACGGCGACTTCTCCGCCAACCTGCCGCTGCGCATCCAGGGCCTCGCCAAGATGAAGGCGATCGAGGTCGCGGAGGCGCTCCGCCGCCACGTCCCCGCCCACCCCGCCGTGGACCGCGTGGCGGTGGCCCCGCCCGGCTTCCTGAACTTCTACCTCGCTCCCGGCTGGGTCGCCGCGCAGGCGTCCGAGATCATCGCCGCCGGCGAGGGGTACGCCTCGCTCACCCTCGGCGCCGGGAAGTCCGTGCAGATCGAGTACGTGAGCGCCAACCCGACCGGCCCGATCCACGTGGGTAACGGCCGGGGCGCGGCGATCGGCTCCACGCTCGCCTCGGTCATGTCGGCGGCGGGCTACCGGGTGCAGCAGGAGTACTACATCAACGACGCGGGGACGCAGGTCGCGATCTTCGGCCGCACGCTGTACGCGCGCTACCAGCAGTTGTTCGGCCGCGAGGTGGAGATCCCGGAGAACGGTTACCCCGGCCAGTACGTGGCCGAGATCGCGGAGGCGCTGAAGGCAGAGCACGGCGACCGCTTCCTGCGTCCCGAGGGCGAGGAGGGCGACCCGGACCTCGGGCGTCTCGGCCTCGACAGGATGGTGGACTCGATCCGCCGCGACCTGGCCGCCGTGGGCGTGGAGTACGACCGCTGGTTCTCCGAGCGCTCGCTCATGGACGAGGGCGGCCCGTACGGCACCGTCATGGCGATGCTCGCCCAGAAGGGCTACGTCGCCGAGCGCGACGGTGCGACCTGGTTCACCTCCAGCGACCTCGGCGAGTCGAAGGACAACGTACTCGTCCGGTCGGACGGGCAGCCGACGTACTACGCGACGGACATCGCCTACCACTACGACAAGTTCATCACGCGCGGCTTCGACCGCGTGATCGACATCTGGGGCGCGGACCACCAGGGCCACGTCTCCCGCGTGAAGGCGGCCGTGGCCGCGGTCGGCGGCAACCCGGACGCGCTCGATGTCCTGCTCTTCCAGCTGGTGACGCTGAAGCGCGGCAGCCAGATCGTGCCGCTCTCCAAGCGCGCCGGCGAGATCGTCACGCTCCGCGACGTGGTGGAGGAGGTGGGCGCGGACGCGACCCGCTTCTTCTTCCTCGCCATCGGCGCGAACCAGACGATGGAGTTCGACCTCGACCTCGCGAAGAAGCAGTCGGACGAGAACCCGGTCTACTACGTGCAGTACGGCTTCGCCCGCATCGCCAGCATCCTGGCGAAGGCGCGCGAGGAGGGACTGACCTCGGACGGCGCGGACCCCACGCTCCTCGTCCACCCGGCGGAGCAGGCGTTGCTGCGCGAGTTGCTGCTGCTGCCCGAGGTGATCGAGAAGGTCGTCGCGGAACTCGCGCCGCACCACCTGCCGCACTACGCACAGTCGCTGGCGAGCGCGTTCCACGGCTTCTACACCCAGTGCCGCGTCATCCAGGCGGACGAGCCCGCCCTCACGAAGTCCCGGCTGCTGCTGCTGGAGGCGACCCGCGTCGTCTTCGCTCGCACGCTCGGCCTGATGGGAATCTCTGCGCCGACCTCGATGTAGCCGAGCCACTCCGGCGGCCGAGGGCGCGAACTAGCGTCCCGGCGTGACCGTCGGCGTAGCCGAGGGCAGCACGGTCGGCGTCGCCGTTACCGGCAGGTCGCCGAGCGGCACGAGTTCCGGCCCCGCGGGGGTCGCCTCGGCCTCGGGCGGCTCGAAGCCGACGCCGGGGCCGCCCGTCCGCACCATCGTGTCGACGATGGCGATGCCGAGCTGCACGATGCCCTCGTCCAGCGTGCCGCGCACGTCGCCCGGCTGCGCGCGGGGGACGGCGGAGAGCGCGTCCTCCAGCGCCCGCCCGAAGTCACCGGTGCCCGGCGACACGGCCTCGCCCACGGGCGTCTCCACCACGCGCGTGAAGCCCTCCACGTCGCCGATGAGGGCGACGCGCGCGTGCCGGAGTTCGCCGTCCGGCAACTGCACCGGGATCACCCAGTAGAGGTACGTGCCAGGGACACCCTGGTAGGTGTCGTGCAGGATCACGCCGGTCACGCCGTGCCCGAGGTCGATCGTGCGGCGCCCCTCCAGGTCGCGGTTGTGGAAGTCGATGCATTGCTCGATGGAGTAGCGGTCGAGCGTCGCCTTGTTCTCTGCGATCACGGTCTGGACGCCGACCCAGGGGTCGCCTTCCTGCCAGTTCGGCGCGGCGTACTCCCACACGTCGCCGCGCGAGGTGCGCCCGAACAGGTCCGTCCACGACATCTCCGTGATGTGGGCGAGGTCCCAGCCCTCCACCTGCGGCATGATCGTGTCGGTCGATTCGACCGCGATCACCGGCGCGCCGTCGCCGATGCCGATGAAGCCGAGCCGTTGCGCCTCCGCGACGCCCCAGCCGAGGCCGAGCGCCGCCGCCGCGACGAGCACCCAGAGCAGGCGGAGCGTGCGCCCGCCGCCGTCCACCGGCTCCCACACCACGCGCCGCCCTCGCCACGCCGGGTCAAAGCGCAGGCCGAACGGACGGACGAGCGCGAGCATGATCGCGACCGTGACGAGGAACAGGACCAGGCCGAGCACCGGGTGGACCTGGTTCACCGCCAGTTCGCGCGAGTGGCTGGTGGCGAGGATGAGCAGCACGATCACGCGGATCTGGTTGAAGAAGAAGGCGATCGCGAATCCCAGGAGCACCCAGCCGAGACGCCACCACCCGGACCCGCGCGTCATCAGCATCATCGCGCCGCCGAGTTGTAGGAAGCCGAGCGTCGCGGCCGTGCCGGAACACAACTGGCCAATGACCAGCGTGAAGTTCTCGTCCTCGGGCAGTTCGGTCGTGGTGAAGGCGGCGGCGTTGTCGGGGTCGATGAGGTACGGGAGGTGGAGGAACTCCACCGCGAGTCGACCGACAGCGGCGGTGATCTCCGTCATCGGCCCGCCGAGCAGCTGCTGCGCCCAGACGGCCGGGTACGGCCAGACGAAGAAGACGAGGATCCACGCCGGCCACGTCCGGAGCATCTGCTGGTAGCCGAGCAGGATGAACGCGGTGGCCATCAGCCACATCGGCAGGGCGAGCAGGTCGACGCGGTTCAGCCAGAAGTACCACGACAGCCGCGCCGGGACGACGAAGATGATGAAGAACGCCCCGAGGAGCAGCGGCACGGCGAAGAACAGGTCGACGATGATGTCGCGCTTCGTCGGGCCCTGGTCCGCGTGTGCGTTCCGCCAGAACAGGTACGCCGCGAGCGGCAGCAGCACCGGCACGAAGCCGAGCGCGTTGTCCGCGAGCAGGAAGTCCTGCATCGCGAGGATCGAGGGCACGAACGGCCCGATGCCGACAACGATGAGCGCGACCAGTCGCCAGTGGCGCTGCACCACCGCAACGGCGAAGACGCGCGGCGATGGGACGGCGGTGGAACTCACTGGGCCGGCCGAGGGGTCACGGCGCTACTCGTCGTCGGACTTCCGGCCGCCGCGGTCCACGTATCGCTGGAGGAAGTAGTACCCCGCAGCCATCGCGCCGCCCGCGCCAGGCAGCACCAGCGTCCACGGCACTTCCGGGATCTCGCAGTTCTTGCCCTTGCACCCGCCACCACCACCGGCTGACGCCGTCGACGGCCACACCACGACGAATGCAGCAACGATGAGGTAGGCGGCGAGCAGGTAGCGAAGTCGCTTCATCGGACACCTCAATGCGGGCCGCGTGGCCCGCTGCGGAACTCAACTGTATCATCGGGCATCCCGGTACACCCCTGCAGTATGCATTAAGTAAAGAACCGGACGACGGACGGAGGCTGCGCGTGACCTCGGACAGCACAGGTCAGAGCACGGGCCGCCGCCGGATCCTGACGGGGATCCGCCCCACGGGCGCCCTCCACCTGGGCCACTACGCCGGCGCGCTGGAGAACTGGATCCGCCTCCAGCAGGAGTACGAGTGCTACTTCCTGATCGCGGACTACCAGGTTTCCGACTACGCGGATGACATGGAGCGCGTGCGCGAGTCGGTGATCGAGGTGGCGCTGGACTGGCTCGCGGTCGGCCTCGACCCGCACGGCAGCCACTACACCATCGAGAGCATGGTGCCGGAGCACGCGGAGTTGACCACGTGGCTCTCCTGGTGGGTGCCGCTGGGGATGCTGCAGCGCAACCCCACGCTGAAGGCGGAGATGGCGGACCTGGAGCAGGGCAAGTCCGTGCCGGTCGCCTTCTTCAACTACCCGATGATGCAGGTCGCCAACATCCTCATGCCGCGCGCACACCTGGTGCCTGTCGGCGACGACCAGCTGCCGCACATTGAACTCACGCGCGAGGTGGCCCGCCGCTTCAACCGCATGTTCGAGCGCGACGTCTTCCCGGAGCCGGAGGCGCTGCTCGGCCGCGTCGCCCGTCTCGTGGGCCTCGATGGCGACGCCAAGATGAGCAAGTCGCGCGGCAACGCGATCTTCCTCAAGGACGACGCCGCGACGGTGACGCAGAAGGTGCGGGGGATGTTCACCGACCCGACCCGCCTGCGCGCGACCGACCCCGGCCACGTGGAGGGCAACCCGGTCTTCATCTACCACGACGCGTTCAACCCGAACGTGGAGGAGGTGAACGACCTGAAGGAGCGCTACCTGGTCGGCAAGGTCGGCGACGTGGAGGTGAAGGCGAAGCTCGCCGCCGCGCTCAACACCTTCCTCGACCCGATCCGGGAGCGCCGCGCCTACTTCGAGGCACACCCCAACGAGGTGCGCGAGGCGCTGGAGGCCGGCACCACCCGCGCCCGCGCGACGGCGCAGGAGACGATGGTGCTGGTCCGCGAGGCGATGCGGATCAACTACCTCGACCGGCTGAAGTAGGGCGCTCGGACGCCCTCGCCCGTGCTGAGCCGGTCGAAGCACGAGCGGCTCGCGCGAGGCCTCGGACGGACGTGACGCCGTAGCGGGCGCTGACGCGCCCGCCCCTCACCCCCTGCCCCCCTCTCCCGGTGGGAGAGGGGGATGCATGTCATGGG
>BTUI01000007.1:0-150079 GCA_045863195.1 Chloroflexota bacterium | reverse complement strand
ATCTCGCTGCTGCGGTAGACGCGGTAGCATGCCCCTCGGGACGCCCGAGGGGAGCGACGCGATGACCACGCCGCCACGGCCGCTGCCGGCGCCGACGCCGGAGACGCGCGAGTACTGGGACGGGCTGAAGCGCCACGAGTTGCGCCTCCAGCGCTGCCGCGCCTGCCACCGCGCCTACTTCTACCCTCGGCCGTTCTGCCCGTACCCCGGCTGCCACTCGCAGGACGTGGAGTGGTTCACCGCCTCCGGGCGCGGCAACCTCGCCTCCTACGTCATCGTGCATCGCGGCCCCCCGGCCTTCCCCACGCCCTACGTCCTGGCCGTGGTCGAGATGACCGAGGGCGGGCGGATGATGACGAACCTCGTCGGCATCGACGACCCCACCCCGGCATCGCTCCCCGTAGGCGCCGAGGTGCAGATCGACTTCGACGATGTGAACGACGCGATCACGCTGCCCTCGTGGCGGCTGGTGCAGGGGTAGGCGCGCCATGTTCGACAGCCGCGAACTCCGCCACAGAGTCGCCATCGTCGGCGCGGCCGAGACCGACACCGTCGGCGTGCTGCCCAACCACTCCGTGCTGCAACTGCACGCGGAGTCCGCCTTCAACGCGCTGCGCGACGCCGGCCTGACGCTGGACGAGGTGGACGGCATCGCCACGGCGGGCGTCTCCCCGGCCGCGCTGACCGAGTATCTGGGCATCATGCCTCGATGGGTGGACGGCACCGCCGTGGGTGGCGGCTCGTTCCTCATGCACGTCGGCCACGCCGTCGCCGCGATCGCGGCGGGGTACGCGGACGTGGTGCTGGTCACGCACGGCGAGTCGGGGCGCTCGAGGGTGGGCGCGGCCGGCCCCGGCCGCGTCGACGCGACGCCCGGCGGCCAGTTCGACGCGCCCTTCGGCACCTTCGGCCCGCCGACCATGTTCTCCGTGCCGATCGCCGCGCACATGGCGCGCTACGGCACGACCGAGGAGCACCTGGCCGCCGTCTCCGTCGCCACGCGCCAGTGGGCGGAGCGGAACCCTCGGGCGATGATGCGCGAGCCGATCACCGTCGAGGACGTGCTGGCGAGCCGGCTGATCGCGTGGCCGCTGCGGCTGCTCAACTGCTGCCTGGTCACGGACGGCGGCGGCGCGCTGGTGCTGGTGTCGGAGGCGCGCGCGCGCGACTTCCCGAAGCCGCCGGTGTGGGTGCTCGGCCGCGGCGAGGCGGTGCAGCACACGAACATCTCGCAGATGTGGGACTTCACGGAGTGGACCGCCGCCGCGCGCATCACCGGGCCGGAGGCGTTCCGCATGGCGGACGTGGACCACTCCGCCATCGACCACCTGATGCTCTACGACGCCTTCTCGCACACGCCGATCTACGCGATGGAGGCGCTGGGCTTCATGAAGCCGGGCGAGGGCGGCCCGTGGTTCGCGGAGATGCGTTCCGCCCCCGGCGGCACGCTGCCGGTGAACACGAACGGCGGCGGCCTCTCCTACACGCACACCGGGATGTACGGGATGTTCGCGATCCAGGAGGCCGTCCGTCAGTTGCGAGGCGAGGCGGCGGCGCAGGTGGACGGCGTGCGTACGTCGCTGGTGCACGCGCCGGGCGGCATGTTCTCCGCCACCGCCACGCTGATCCTCGGCAACCAGTAGCAGCCGCCACCGTCGAGGGCCGACGCGCGATGCCCGTCCTCTACCACTTCTCGGAGGAGCCCGGCATCGGGCGGTTCGAGCCGCGCACGATGCCCTCGCGGCCGGAGATCACGGTGCCGCTCGTGTGGGCGATCGATGAGCCGCACCAGTTCATGTACCTGTTCCCGCGCGACTGCCCGCGCGTTCTCCTCTGGCCGCTGCCGACGACCACCGAGGCTGACCGCGAGCGCTGGTTCGGCCACTCCGAGGCGCGCGCGCTCGCCCACATCGAGTACGCCTGGCTGGAGCGGCTGCGCTCGGCGCGCCTCTACCGCTACGCGCTGCCCGATGCGGCGTTCGAGTCGCTGGACGATGCCGGGATGTGGGTGTCGCGCGCGACGGTGGTGCCGGAACGCGTCGACGTGATCGACGATCCGATCGAGGCGCTACGCGAGCAGGGCGTCGAACTGCGCGTGCTCGACCGTCTGACGCCGCTCCAGTTCCTGTGGGAGCAGACCACGCTCCACTGGTCCTCGATCCGCATGCGCCACGCACGCGACTGGTCCGCCCCCGTCGGCGGCAACGTCCCGCCCTCGATCCGGTCGATGATGGGTGAGCCGGGGTAGGGCGCTCACGCTGAGTCTGGCGAAGCGCGTGGCGGGCGGGATGCCCTCGATCTTCGCGACGCGCACGATGCGGCGTTTCACGCTGCTGTCCGCCGCTGCGCGGCGGCCCCTCACCCCCTGCCCCCTCTCCCATCGGGAGAGGGGGATGACATTCGATGGGGGTTGCACCCCCATCGAGGCCTTCGCCCCCGCCTCGGATGCGACACGGCTGCGCCGGTCGCAGGGAGTGTTACTTAGTCTCGTTCAAACGCCGCCGCAGTGCGTGAGCATCCAGGCGGCCGTGCTGACTGGCCCTTCCTGCGACGAACTCGATCCCTTCCGCTTCGAGCACCTCCCGCGGAGTCCGTTCGTCCGTTTCGTCCCGCCAGCGGAACTGGTCGGCAACCGTACCGTCGACGGTGAGCACGCGATAGGCATTCGCGCACGCAGCGCAACTGGTGACGTGTTGTCCTACAGATCTCGCCGCGCTCCCCACGACCTCCGCAAGGTCGCCGTAAGTAGTCCACTCACCCGGGCGGATCGATGCCACGAGGCGATGCAGGTCCGACCAGTCTCGACCCGCTGGCCGTCCGAAACCTGCGAGTTCGGACAATGAACGCCCGTCGTTCAGCACCCAGCATCTCGGGCCGGGGATGACGGGGAACTGCTCTCCCGTTGCGCGCGTCACGATCTCTTTCGCGAGGCCGGTGGGGCTCCAGGCGGTGCCATCGAGTGACCAGATGAGCGGTGTCCTGCTGTCTGTCCGCCAGGTCGCACCACCCCGGCTCGGCTCCTCCGCTATCCAGCGCTCGATCGCCTCGCGAAGACGCGAGCGCACCGGTGCCGTGCTCATCCGCAGGTGGGTGCCGTCCTCAATGAGCCCTTCGTCGAGCAGGGTCGTTACTGCGCGGGCCTCACGATTGCGTACGGTGCGTTCCTCCGCGGCCCGAACCTCGGCCTGTCTCGGTGAGATTGTGAAGTCCTCGACATCCGGGAGCGGCCAGAGTTGTGAGACCGTCAGGACGACTTCGGACTCGGTGCGATAGGCCCCAAACTCCACCAGCGTGACCTCGACGCCCATTTCGCCCAGCCAGACCGCTGCGGCTGAGACTTGCGGGGGAAAGCCCGCCGCGACCAGCACTATCCGGGGGCGGCGGAGCTGCTCGATATCCAACTCGCCACCGACATGTTGCTGCAGGCGGACCAGCGCGTCGTCTTTGGAGACCAGCACGCCTTCAACCTTCGTGAGGTAAGCAGCGTGGCTTGCCGCGAGTGTGTCCGGGCTGAAGCGCGAGGCGAACGCGGCGTACTTCACCGCCTGCATTTCGACTGTGTCGGGGGCGATGCCTCGCTTGAGTTCCGCGACGATGAGGCGTCCGTCGGTATCGATTCCCAGCAGGTCGAGGCGGTCGAACTCGGAGCCAGATCGACTCTGCCAACCGGCGAACTCGAAGGTCACGATCCGGACGTCAGGGCCGAGGATCTCTGGGTTGCCACGGATCCACTCCTGAAGATGGTCACGCTCGCGTAGCCCAGCTTCCGCCAGTGATATCCGCCTCGCGCGGTGCGCTTCACCGCCGACGACGCTAAACACGAGCTCACCGTCCATCGTTGCCTCCCGGCGGCAGCATACCGAGCTTGTCGGATGGAGGTGCGCATCAGTCTGGTGCGGACTGCGGCTCTCCCCTCCCCATCCGCCCCCGCTATCGTGGAGGCGCACCGGAGAGGCCGCACGATGACCGACGCCACGCCTGCGCTCGACCTGTTCGAGGCGCTCCATTCGACGCCGGCACGGCGCTACCTGAAGCCGGACCCGATCCGGGACGAGGTGCTGTGGGCGATCCTCGACGCGGCGATCCGCGGGCCGTCCGGGGGGAACACGCAGGGCTGGGGCTGGGTCGTCGTCACCGACCCGGAGGTGAAGCGCCAGGTCGCGGAGTGGTACCGCGAGGGCTGGCAGCGCGCGTACGGATCGAGGCGTGACGAGATCCTGTCGGGCGGCCCCGCCGGGCAGGCGCTCGGCGTGCAGAACTTCCTCAGCGCCGAACACCTCTCGCAGCACCTCGAAGAGGCGCCCGTGTGGGTGATCCCGGTCCTCCGAGGCGTGGCGAAGAGCACGAGCATCCGCGCGGGCTCGTCGATCTACGGCGCGGTGCAGCAGCTGATGCTCGCCGCGCGCGCGTACGGCATCGGCTCCACGCTCACCTCGCTCTACCTCGGCCACGAGGACGACGTGAAGGCGCTGCTCGGCATCCCGGAGGACGCCGCGACGATGGCGCTCATCCCCCTCGGCTACCCCGCGCGCGGGCGGTGGGCGCAGCCGAAGCGCCGACCGGTCGACGAGGTGGTGCACTGGGGCCGCTGGGGTGAGCAGCGCGCGAGGGGCGACTGATGCGGCGGCTCATCTACTACACGACCGTCTCGCTGGACGGCTACTTCAGCCACGAGGACGGCAGCCTCGATGGGTTCGAGCCGCCCACGGCCGAGGAGCACCAGTACGCGAACGACCTGGTCGCCGGCGCTGACGCGTTCATCTTCGGGCGCGTGATGTACGACCTGATGCGGTACTGGGACACCGAGGACGCGACCGGCCCGCACGCGTCCGACGTGGAGCGTGAGTTCGCGACGATCTACCGGTCGAAGCCTCGCTACGTCCTCTCGCGTACGCTCACCAGCCTGGACGACCCGCGCGCGACGATCCTGCGTGGCGACATCGCCGGCGAGGTCGCGAGGCTAAAGGCGGAGGACGGCGGCTATCTGGGCCTGGGTTGCGGGCCGGAGTTGGTGGCGCACTTCCTGCAGCACCGCCTGGTCGACGAAGTGCGCCTGCGCGTCGCCCCGGTCGCCCTCGGCCGTGGCGTCTCGATCTTCGGCGCGCTCGCCGCGCCGCAGTCGTTCCGCCTCACCTCCACCACGACCACCACCGCCGGCAGCGTCTTCCTGACCTACGAGCCGTCCTAGGTCGCTCGGGTCGCTCGGCGCGACGGCCAGGGGCTGCCGCCGGTGTGTGTGGCGCGGGTGCGATGAGACGCGGGGCTGTCCTCGCCCTTCGACAGGCTCATGACGAGGTCGCTCGGCGCGACGGCCATAGGCTGCCGCGCGTTGCGAGCGGGCGCGCGCGAGGCGTCAGGCGGGTCTGCCTCGCCCTTCGACAGGGTCAGGACGAGCGGAGTGTGAGGTGCGCCGTCATCACGAGCGAGCGGAGGAAGTCTGCGCTTTCGTACTCCCGAGCGAGCGGCGTAGCCGCCTCGCGATCCCGATGCGGGGGCGAAGCCTCGATGGGGGTGCAACCCCCATCGAATCTCATCCCCCTCGCCCTGGGGCGAGGGGGGGCAGGGGGGAGTGGGGCGGGCGCGTCAGCGCCCGCTACGGCGTCACGCACCGCCACGCGCGCCGCGCAGCCACCGAGGGCTCAGCGCAGGCGCGAGCGGGGCGCCTCGATCAGGCTGCGGGGGCGAGGCAGGTCTTGTGGCCGCAGCGGCAGTCGCCGGCGCCATTCGAGCAATCGCAGCCGACGCTGCACTCGCCGCCGGTGACGATGCCGGCGGCGCGCAGCGCCTGCAGCGCGAGCCCGGCGACGACGGCGAAGATGGCGAGGCGGCTGGCGAGTCGGCGCATGGGGCGTCCTTCCGGGCGGACGTGGTGAGGGCGGGCGGGTCGTCGGGTGGTGCTCCCATTCTGGCAGCACCGCGCAACCCGGCGCGCTCCCACGGGCCGCGCTCCTTCGACAGGCTCAGGATGAGCGGGAGCGGCGCGACGCTCAGGCGTGCGGGGTGACGCCCTCGCGGAACTGCTCGCGGTAGAGCGAGGCGTACAGCCCCTCGTGGCCCAGCAGTTCCTCGTGCCGTCCGCGCTCCACGACGCGGCCGTGCTCGAAGACCAGGATCAGGTCCGCCGCCACCACCGTGGAGAGCCGGTGCGCGATCACCACCGTCGTCCGGCCCTCGGACAGTCGCGCCGTCGCCTCGCGGATCTCGCGTTCGAGGCGCGAGTCGAGCGAGGCGGTCGCCTCGTCCAGGATCAGCACGGGCGCGTCCTTCAGGATCGCCCGCGCGATCGCCACGCGCTGCTGCTCGCCGCCGGAGAGGCGGTAGCCGCGCTCACCCACCACTGTGTCCAGGCCGTCCGGCGTGCGGTCGATCATCTCCGCCAGCCCGGCGGCGTCCGCGGCCGCCCGCACCTCGGCGTCGGTCGCGTCCAGGCGGCCGTAGCGGATGTTGTCCGCGAGTGAGGCGTGGAACAGGTGGGTGTCCTGCATCACGGTGCCGATGTTGCGGCTGAGCGAGTCCAGCGTCAGGTCGCGCAGATCGTGGCCGTCCAGCCGCACCACGCCGGAGGTCGGGTCATAGAAGCGCTGGAGCAGGTAGGTCGTCGTCGTCTTGCCGGCGCCGGACGGCCCGACGAGCGCGACCATCATCCCCGGTGACGCCTCGAACGACACGTCGTCGAGGGCGAGGCGGTCGCGGCGGCCGTAGCCGAAGGTGACGTGGTCGAAGGTGATGGCGCCGCGCGCGCGGTCCAGGCGCAGGGCGTCCGCGCGCTCCTCCACCTCCACGGGCATGTCGAGGTACTCGAAGATGCGCTCGAACACGGCGAGCGAGGAGAGCATGGTCGTGTTGATGCGGGCGATGGAGGCGAACGGGCCGAAGACGCGCTGCACCAGCATGGCGAAGGCGACCACGTCGCCGGGGGTGAGCGACTGGCCGATCACGGCGCGGCCGCCGTACCAGTAGACGAGGCCCGGGATCAGCGCGCCGAAGAGGCCGGTCGCCATGTTGAACCAGCGGCCCGCCATCATCCGCCGGATCGCCAGGCGGTAGAGCTCGCGGTTGGACGCCTCAAAGCGATCGCGTTCGTGCTCCTGCCGCCCGAAGGCGCGGACCACCATGGAGCCGGAGACGGAGAGCGTCTCCTCCAGGTGCGCGGACATCTTCGCGGTCTCCTGGTGCCAGGCGCGCATCAGGTCACGCATGTGCTGGCCCACGCGCATCGTGGGGTAGACCCAGAACGGCAGCACGAGCAGCGTCGCCAGCGCGAGCCGCCACTCGATGAGGAACATCAGCGCGAAGGCGATGGTGAGCGTCAGGACGTTCTGCAGGAACTCCGTGAACGTGCCCGTGACGGACTGCTGCACCGCGTTCACATCGGTCGAGATGCGCGAGAGGATTTCGCCGGTGCGGGTCTGCGTGTAGAACCGCGCCGACAGCCGCTGGAGGTGTTCGTGCAGCGCGGAGCGCAGCCGCAGCATCACCCCCTGGCCGATCACCTGGTTCGTGTACGACTGCGCCACGCCGAGCAGCGCCGATCCGATCACGAGCGCGACGAAGATCGCGAGCAGCCGGTCCAGCGCGCGCACGTCGCCCGTCGCTGCCATCTCGTCCACCATCGAGCCGAGCAGCCGCACGGCCACGAGGTCGAACGTGGTGGTGATGGAGAGCAGCACCACGAGCGCGGCGAAGGCCCATCGGTACGGCCGGAACAGCCCGGCGGCACGCCGCGCGAGCACCCAGGAGGAGCCCTCCGGGCGTGCGTCCCGCATCGGACGGCCCATCATCATCGCGGCGGCCGTTTCCCTCGCGCGTCCGGTATCGTCGGCCCGGACACCCCTCGAACATACTCCCGGGAGCGCGCCATGGTCGCGGCAGGCGAGACGGTCGGCTTCATTGGCCTGGGCATCATGGGGATGCCGATGGCGCGGAACCTGCTCAAGGCTGGCTTCGGCGTCGTCGCGCACAACCGCACGGGGGCGAAGGCGGAGGCCCTGGCCGCCGAGGGCGCACGTGTCGCCGCCTCTCCGGCGGAGGTGGCGCGGGCGGCGGAGGTCGTCGTGATCTGCGTCACCGCCTCGGCGGACGTGGAGCGTGTGGTGCTCGGCGATGACGGCGTGGCCGGGGTGATCGAGGGCGTGCGCCCCGGCTCCGTGGTGGTGGACATGTCCACGATCTCGCCGGACGTGACGCGCCACCTCGCGGGGCTCCTAGCGGAGCGCGGCGCGAGCCTCATCGACGCGCCCGTCTCCGGCGGCGAGCAGGGGGCGATCAACGGAACGCTCTCGATCATGGCGGGCGGCGAGGCGGCGGCGCTGGAGCGCGTGCGGCCGGTGCTGGCGGCCATGGGGACGCGCATCACCCACTGCGGCCCGAGCGGCGCCGGGCAGACGGTGAAACTCTGCAACCAGATCGCGGTCGTCCTCAACAACCTCGCGATGGCGGAGGCGCTGGTCTTCTGCCAGCGCAGCGGCGTCGACCCGGCGGTAATGCTGGAGGCGATCGCCGCGGGCGCGGCCGGGTCCTGGCAGATCAGCAACCTCGGGCCGAAGGTGATCGCGCGGGACTTCGCGCCGGGGTTTAAGGTGGGCCTCCAGCAGAAGGACCTCCGCCTGGCGCTGGAGGCGGCGGACGCGCTCGACCTCCCGCTCGCGGGGACGTCGCTCGTCCACCAGCTGTTCCGCGCCGTGGAGCACGCGCACGGCGCGGACACCGGCACGCAGGCGCTCGTGCGGGCGCTCGAAGCCCTCGCGGGCGTCGAGGTGCGAAGCGAACGCCGCCCGGCGCTGTAGCGCGCGGCACTCCGGCGCGCCCGGCTGCGCTACGCTGCGCGCGGTACGACCGCGCGACAGGAGACCCACGATGCGAACGATGCAGGCCGCCGTGCTGAACGCCGCCCAGACCCCGCTCAACCTCGAACCGGTGTCGATCGACGACCCGCAGGCGGGTGAGGTGCTGGTGCGCGTGGTCGCGGCCGGGGTGTGCCACTCCGACCTGCACTTCATCGAGGGGACGTACCCCGGCCGCTTCCCGCTGATCCTGGGGCACGAGGTCGCCGGGGTCGTGGAGGCGACGGGCGCGGGGGTCACGAGCGTGCGTACCGGCGACCGCGTGATCATGGGCTTCGTACAGCCGTGCGGGCACTGCCGCTTCTGCGACTCCGGGCGGCCGAGCCTGTGCGTGACGCCGAGCGTCACCCGTGCGGCCGACCGCCCGGCGCGCAGGCGTGCCGGTGACGAGCCAGTGAACGCGATGACGAACGTCGGTGGGTTCGCGGAGTACGCGATCACCCCCGCGAACGGGCTGATCAAGGTGCCGGCGGGCGTCTCCCTGGAGATCGCCGCGCTGGTCGGCTGCTCGGTGACGACCGGCTACGGCGCGGTCGTGAACACGGCGAAGGTGGAGCCCGGCTCCAGCGTCGCCGTGATCGGCGCGGGCGGCGTGGGGTTGAACATCATCCAGTCGGCGCGCCTCGTGGGGGCGGAGCGGATCGTGGCGGTCGATATGGTCGACCACAAACTGGAGACGGCGCGCCGCTTCGGCGCGACGGACGTGGTGAACGCGGGCGCGGGCGACCCGGTCGAGGCGGTGCGTGGCATCGTCGCCGGGGGCGTCGACTACGCCTTCGAGGCGATCGGCCTGCGCGCGACGGCGGAGCAGGCGTACCGGATGCTCGGGCGTGGCGGCACGGCCGTGGTGGTGGGCATGGTCCCGCCGCGCGAGGAGATCAGCGTCTCCGCGCGCATCTGGATGGAGGAGAAGACCCTCACCGGCTCCTTCTATGGCTCCGCGCGCTTCCACACGGACATGCCGCGCATCCTCAACCTCTACCTCCAGGGCCGGCTTGACCTCGACAGCCTCGTGTCGCGGCGCTATCCGCTCGCGCAGATCAACGAGGCGTTCGCCGCGTTGAAGGCGGGCGAGGTTGCGCGCAGCGTCCTGACGATCGGCGCGGAATAGCCCCTCGACGCCCGCGTCCGTGTGGTAGGTTCCCGCCCGTAGGCGGGGAGTGGTGGGATGCGCGTCGCCCCAGCGACGGCGTTGGCCGTGCTCATGCTCGCTGCGGTGTGGCTTCGCCCCGCGGCGGCCGACGCCGTGCTCCTGCACTCGGATTTCGAGGCCACCCTCGGCGGTTGGTCGACCTCGCACGATGTGGTGATCGACACCGTCCCGCCGGGCCCGGACGGCGCGAGCGCCGCGTGGCTGAGCGCGACCGGCCTGCACGCGATGCGGTTCGCCTCGCCGTTCATCGATGCGACGCCGGGCACGCTCTACGCCGCGGACGCGTGGCTCTTCGACAACGACAACGGCGTCGAGGGCGTGAGCCTGAGCATGGAGTTCCTTGATGCGGACGGCGGCCTGATCTACGGCACGGCGGCCATCCTCATCGGGAACAACGCCGCCGTGTTCCGGTCCGCCTCCACGGGGTTCGAGGTCGCGCCGCCCGGTGCCGCGTGGCTGCGGGTGGTGGCGACCGGCACGCCGAGCATGCTCGGTGCGCGTTACGGCGTGGACGGCGTCGTCCTGACTGAGTCCGTGCCGGATGCGCCGGTGTTCGAGCCGGAGCCGCCGCCGCCCGCCCCGGTGGCCACGCCCGTCGCCACCCCGCGTCCGACCGCGACGCCGCGCCCCACGGCGACGCCGCGCCCACGGCCCACGGCGACCCCTCGGCCGGTGCCCGCGTTCGCGGCCGCTGGCCCCGCGAACGCGGACTTCGAGGGCGGCGTGGCGGAGTGGGAGGTGAGCCGGGGCCGCATGACGCTGGATCAGGTGCTGGATGGCTTCGGCACCTCGCTCGTGCTGACCGCCACCGGCACCACGACCGCCTGGGTGGAGCAACGGCTCGCCGGGGTGGCCCCGGGCGGCTGGTACGAGGCGAGCGTGGTGCTCGCGCCGTTCGAGGGCGTCGACGCGGCGTGGCTGCGGATCGCGTGGTACGCCTCGGATGATGCGAGCGGCGAGCAGATCGCGCTGGCGGATTCGCCGGTGGTTGCCTCGCCGCCGCCGAACGCGATCGCGCGCGTGCTCCAGGTGGTGGGGACGGGGCCGGTACCTGCACCGGAGGAGGCGCGGAGCGCGCGTGTCCGCATCCTGCTCCGGCCAGCCGACTCCGCCGGGGCGAGCGTGGCGATCGACGCGGTGCGATTCGTGGAGACCGACCCGGTCGAGCCCGCACCGCCGGTCGCGCCGGCGGTCGTGAGCACGCCCCCACCTGCCGCTCCGCCCGCGACACCCACGCCGAGCCCGTCGCCAGCGAACACCCCAGGCGCCGGAGGGGCGTCGTCGTCGCCGCGCGTGGAGGTCGTCGGACCCTCGTCGGGCGTCGCCGCAGAGGTGGCGGAGGCGCAGCGGTGGCTGCGGATCAGCGAACTGATGCCGGACCCGACGCCCTCTGGCGCGGACTCGGAGTATGAGTGGCTGGAGATCGTGAACCTCGGCAGTGTCGTCGTATCGACGGAGGGGATGAGCGTCCGCGACAACCGGACGGCGACGCTGCTGCCGGTGATCACGCTCGCGCCGGGCGAGGCGGTCGTCGTCGGCGCGCAGGCGGCGGACGTGGTGACGCCGTGGCGCGTGCCGGTGCTGGGCAACGGCCTCGGGAACGCAGGCGACACGGTCACGCTCGTCGCCGCCGACGGCGTCGAGGTCGACCGGATCGCGTACGGGGAGGTGGCGGTGTCGGAGGGGGTGTCCGTACTCCCGCCACCCGGCGCCGGCCGCAGTATCGAGCGCTGGTTTGACGAAGACGGCCAGGTGGCCGGCGTGCGCGTGACCTCGTCGCCGTCGCCGGGAAGGTACGTGATCGGCGGCGGGCCTGAAGCGTCAGACTCCGGTGGCGAGGCGGCCGGCGATGCCGCCGGAGATCCGGCTCAGGCCGCCGTCACAGCCGGGAGCGCGGGCGGCTCGACCTCGACCTGGGTGGTGCTGATCGCGCTCGCGGCGGGACTCCTCGGCGGTGCCGTCGCGCAATGGGCGGGCGCCGCCACGCGCGGCCGAGGCACACCCGCTGGCTAGTCCGAGCGAGCGGACTCCGCGCCGACCAGGTCGCCCAGGCGGGTGAGGTCGCCGATCGGCGGGATGGTCGGGAACGTGGCGGAGCGGCGATCGTCTTCATCCTCGCGGTCGCTGTTGCGCCGGCCGTCGTTCCCGCGTGGCGTCTCCGTCTGGAGCAGTTCGCGGAGCCGGTCGCGTGCGGCGCGCGGCAGTTCGCCCGCGATCTGGTCGAGGCGTTCGCGGACGCCGGGCAGCGACCCGTCTGATAGCGCCTGACGGATCGCCTCCCGCCCCGGCCCGCGACGGCCAACCTCCGCGATCACCTCCGCGAAGTCACGCGCCCGGCGGCCGTCCAGCGCGGCCGCACCTGCGAGGAGTGCGCGCAGGGTCTCTGCATCGCCTCGGTCGATCGCGCGCTCCAGCGCCCGCTCGAAGTCGCGGGTGCGTTCGGGTATCTCGAAGGCCGGCGTGGCGGTCGGCGTGGGTGACGGGGTCGCGGAGGCCGTGGGTGTGGCGGTCGGCCGACCGTTGCGGTCACCACCGCCGCGGCGCTCGTCGTCATCGTCGTCGTCGCGTCCCGGTCGCCCGGCGGCGGCGGTCGGCGTTGACGTTGCGGTCGCGGTCACCGTAGCGGTGGGGGTCGCGGTGGCGCGGGCGCTGTCGCTATTGCCGCGACGGCGCTCCTCCGTGGCGGCGGCCTCCTGCTCGCTCCGCTCGGTCTCCACCACGCGCACGGTGGGGGTGGCGGCGACCATTTCCGGCTGCGTGTCGAGCGGGCGGAGCACGGTCCGGCCATCCTCCACGGCCACCTCCACGCGGACGCGCGAGGCGATGCCGCTGGCCGCGGCGAGCGGGAGCCGGATCTCGCCGGCGGCGGTGTGGAGGATGACCTCGGCCGGCGTGTCAGCAGCGGGCGTGCCGTTCTCCGGGCTGAGCCAGAGCGTGTAGATGCCAGGGGGCGCGTCCGCGAAGGAGAACTGCTGCGCCGTCTCGGTGGCGGTGGCGTCGATGCCGGGGATCTGGCGCACCGTCACGCCGTCCGAGCGCGACCCGGTCGCCGCACCGTCCTCCGCGACCAGCGCGGCCACGACCGGGGCGTTGACCGTGACCGTGGCGGCCACCTCGGCCCGCCGGACCTCCGCGACGTGCTGGGCGGCGGCGAGCGCGACCTCGCCGGTCGAGAGGCTGACGCGCTCCTCGCCGGCGATGACGTCCACCAGGCCGCGCACGGTGGTCACCGCGGTCTCGCCGCTCCCTGCGACCACGGTCTGGAACACGGTGCCGCGGGCCTCCACGGTGACGTCCCGCGTGCGGACCACGTAGGAGGCGGGTGCCTCCGGCATGCTCACCACGTCGTTCCAGAGCCGTCCGGTGAGGTGCTCGATGGTGATCGCGCGGCCGCTGTCCAGGTTCAGATGCGCCAGCACCACCTCGGTGCCGGGGGAGAGCGTGGCGGTGGAGCCGTCGCCGAAGGTGAGCAGCGCGCGGCCGTCCGAGGCGGTGCGGAGGCGCGCGCCCTGCGCGAGCGTGACGCCGTCCTCCGCGGCGTACCACTGGCCGGCGACCTCCTGCTCCACGCCGCCGCCGAAGACAGTGAGCGTGGCGGAGGCGGCGGCCGGGGTCCCGCCGCGGGCGAGCACCAGCAGGAACGCGACCGCGGCGATCGCCGCGGCCGGGGCGGCGACCGTTGCCAGGCGCATGGAGAATGCGCCGAGGCCCAGCGACGGCCAGCGGAGTGCCGGCAGCCGGCGTCGCGGCTGCTGCTGAGGCGTGCGGGCGAGTTCGGCCATGAATGCGGCGCGACGGTCCGGCGCGGGCGCGCGTTCCGTGCCGGCCGGGAGCGTGGTCAGGGCCACGGCGGCGCGCAGCAGTGGCTCGAGCTCGGAGCGCCGCTCCGGCCAGCGCGCCAGGCACTCCTCCAGCGTCGCGCGGCGCGCGGTGATCTCCTCGACGCAGCGGTCGACGATCTCGGCGATGTCCGGGTGGCTCATGGCAGCCCTCCCATCGACTCGATCTCGCGGCGGAGCGCCTGGAGCGCCCGCATCTGGAGCCCGCGCACGGTCACTTCCCTGCGTCCCATGATCTCGCCGATTTCGCGCGCCGACTTCTCCATGAGGAACCGCAGCACCAGCACCTGCCGGTGGTCCTCCGTGAGCCGGTCCATCGCGTCCTTCAGCGCCTCCTGCATCTCACCCTGGAGGAGCAACTCCTCCGCCTCCGAGTCTTCCGGGAGGTCGACGCCCTCCAGGTCCGTGGTGGGGCGGCGGCTCCGGAAGTGGTCCACCATCTGGTTGTGCGCCATCCGGTAGAGCCATGCCTTGAACGGCAGCCCGCGCTCCTCGTAGCGCGGGATCGCCTGCCACGCCTTCAGGAACACCTGCTGCGCGAGATCCTCCGCGGCGTCCGAGTCGCGCGTGCGGTGGGCGAGGTAGCGCACGATCTCGGGCTGGTAGCGGTCGTAGATCGCACCGAAGGCCTCCGCGTCACCCTGCCGGGCGCGTGCGACCAGGCGGCGGACCTGTTCCGCTTCCTGATCGGCCCCGGCCGGGCCGTCGCGCCGCGCCTCCGTCTGATCCAACGAGTCGCGCCCCTGCCTCGTTCGACCCCGACCGCCGGGACCCGCCTCCCAGTGTCCGGGCGCGGCGACCGCAGGTCGACCCCACCCCGTCGCGAACGCCATCAGACACCGCCTGCCGTCTGACGGCCAGGTTCGACGAGGCGTGAGGCGAGCAGCGTGGTTGTCAGGAGCATCCAGCACCTCCGGCCGCCGGGGAGTTCACGGGCGTTGCTACCTGTACGGGTAACGATCCCGCTTGCAGAAACGTTCGGCCCGGGGAGATTCGCTCACATGCCGTTCACAGGCTGCGGATACGATGGGTGTAATGGCACTCCGACCCGAGTTCGACGAACCTGCCGGGCGTCCTCGGTCGATGGGGCGGGCGATCCGCCGCCTCGACCGTGCCGTGACCACGGGGCAGAACCGGCTCTTCCGTGTGTTGTGGTTCGCCGTGCCCCCACAGTCCGTGGCGCGGAACCTGGACTTCCAGGCGCTGCTGGCCTCCCGGTTCCTGAGCGACCTTGCGCTGCAGTCGCTCTTCTTCGCCGCGCTGATCGCGAGCGCGCGCGGCGGTGGCGGCGCCATGCACGCCGCGGTGATCTCGATCGCCTTCCTGCTGCCGGGCGTGGTGCTCGGCCCGTTCGGTGGGGCGGTGGCGGACGCGGTGCCGAAGCGGGTCGCGCTGGTCGGGGCGTACCTCGCGATGGGAGTGCTGGCGCTGGTGATCCCGCTCACCAACGGCACCGGGTTCATCGACATGCTCGTCGTGATCTTCCTGGTGCGCGTGCTGCACCAGGTCTCCCAGCCGGCGGAGGCGTCCGCGGCGCCGCTCGTCGCGAACCGCGAGGAACTGGCCTCCGCCAACTCGTTCCTGTCGCTCGCCTCCTCCGCCGGGGAGGTCGCCGGGAAGGCGCTGCTGGCGCCACTGGTGGTGCGGTTCTGGGGGCTGACGCCAGTCACGACGATGGCGGGGCTGCTGTTCATCTTCTCGGCGTTCCGCGTGGTGAAGTTCCGGCCGCCGCACGTCTCGGAGGCGCCGGGCGCGCTGCGCACGCCGTTCCGCCTCCTCGGGTTCGGCGAGGCGCTGCGCTGGCTGCTGCATGAGCCGCGCGCGTTCTGGATGCTCCTGCTCGCGGCGATGGCGAGCACCATCGGCGTGGTCCTCGGGACCCTCGGTCCGCTGTACGTGAAGGACGTGTTGCACGTCGATCCGGCGAACGCGTTCTACGTGTTCGCACCCGCCTCGGTCGGGGTGGTGGTGGGGCTACTGATCGCGCCGCTCGCGATCCGCATGTTCGGGGAGCGCGCGGTGGCGGTGGTGGGGTTCACCGCCGTCTCCGTCTCCCTGTCGATGATCGGCCAGGTGAACCGGTCGCTCGATCTCTTCCGCTGGGTGCTGGTGATCGACGTGCCGAGGGTGCCACCGCCCGTCGAGATGGCGGGCGCGATCTCCGTGTTCGTCGGCCTGGGGATGACGTTCGCCGCCGCGGCCACGCAGACCTACATCGGCAAGTACGTACCGGTGGAGATCCACGGGCGCGTGTTCGCGCTGCTCGGGACGCTGAAGGACGGGCTCGCCGTCCCGCAGCTGATCGTCCTCGGTGCGGTCGCGTCGAGGCTCGGCGTGGGCACGGTGCTGACGGTCGCGCCGCTCCTGCTGCTGATCCTGGCGTACGCCATGGTGGAGGCGTCCGCCCTCTGGCGTCGCCCCTCCGATGTCGTGCCGGACAGCCGGATCCGCTACGGGTAGAGCGGGCCGCGCTCCATGCCCGCGGTCTGTGGCAGCCCGAACATGATGTTCAGGTTCTGCATCGCGGAGCCGCTCTGGCCCTTCATCAGGTTGTCGATGGAGGACATCACCACCGCGCGCTTCGAATCCCCCGCCACGAAGACGGAGAGGTCGATGTAGTTCGACCCCAGCGGGCCCTTCAGCGTGGGCGGCGTGTCGAGCACGCGCACGAACGGGTGCCCGGCGTACGCCTCGCGGAACATCTCCATGAGGGCGTCCCGGCTCACGGACTTCGTGAGCGTCAGGTGCATCGTGTTGAGGATCCCGCGCGTGGTGCCGAGCAGGTGCGGGATGAAGTCGACGGTCGCGCCGCCGCCCGCACCGAGGCGTCCGAGCGTCATCTCCGCCTCCACGACGTGCTGGTGGTTGAGGACGCGGTAGGGCACCACGTTGTCGTTCAGGTGGGAGAAGTGCTGCAGCGGCGCCGGCTTCTTGCCCGCGCCGGAGGAGCCGGTGAGGCCGTCCACGGCGACGAGGCCGTCCGCGACCAGGCCCGCGCGGTAGAGCGGGGCGAGGCCGAGGATGATGCCGATCGCGAAGCAGCCGGGGTTGCCGACCATCGGAGCGCCCGCGATCGCCTCGGCGTTCAGTTCGGAGACGCCGTAGGCGTTCCTGCCGAGCAGCGAGGCGGCGTCGTGCGTGGTCTCCTTGATCGAGGGGTGGCGCTCCGCGTAGCGGGCGTAGTCGTCCGTGCTGGTGAAGCGGAAGTCGCCCGAGTAGTCGATGAAGCGGACGCCGCGAGCGGTGAGCGCGGCGGCGTACTGCTGGGAGACCCGGTCCGGCGTGGCGAAGATCACCACGTCGCTGTCCGCGCCGACCTCCACGCTGTCGGGAGCCTGCACGACCAGGTCGCAGCGGCCCGCCAGGTGTGGGTACACGTCGTCGATGCGCTTGCCGGCGTCGTCACGCGCGACCAGGGCGGCGATCTCGAAGTTCGGGTGCTGCATCAGCAGTTCGAGGATGCCGAGCCCGCCGTAGCCGGTGGCGCCGATCAATTGCGCGCGAATCTTGCCGCTCATCTGTCCCTCCCGGGTCGCTGGAACCGACAGTCTAGATTCCGCGCGTCCGAGGCGGTAGCGCGCTACCGTCCGGACATGCCCGGCTGGCGAGCGTTCCTCCACCTGGACGACGATGCCCTCCTCGCCCAGTGCGAGGTGGATCGCTTCCGCGCGAGCGGGCCGGGCGGCCAGCACCGGAACAAGACCGACACGGCGGTACGCCTCCGACACCGCCCCTCCGGGCTGGAGGCGAGCGCGGTGGAGTCCCGCTCCCAGCACGAGAACCGGGCGAGCGCGCTCCGGCGGCTGCGCGTGACGCTGGCCGTGGGCCTCCGCGAGCCCGTCGCCCTCGATGGCTACGCCCCGGCCGGTCCGCTCGCGGGGACGCTCCGAGGCGGGCGGATCGTGGTGTCCGAGCGCAACCCGCGCTATCCGCTCGTGGTGGCGGAGGCGTTCGACGTGCTGGAGGCGACCGACTGGCGGGTCGCGGAGGCCGCGGCGGCGGTTGGCGTCTCCACGAGCGCCCTCGGCCGGTTCCTGGAGGCGGACCCGGTGCTGTTCCGAGCCGCGAACGCCCGGCGCGCGGCGGTCGGGCTGCCGCCGCTCCGGGGCCGTGCGTAACGCCTGCACCTCACGTTTCCGTCAGGGTTGCATTGGCGGCGCTATAGTGCGCGCGTCACTCGGGCCGCTCACTCACTGAGGAGCCAGCCATGGCGGTTGAGACCTCGCCCACCCCTGCCGTTGAGTCCCCGGCCCCGCGGCGAGGCCGCCCCCGCATCTACTACGGTTACTACCTCGTCGGCGCGGCGTTCTTCGCGCAGATGATCTCCGCTGGCGCGCAGACCTACGTGGCCGGCGTCTTCCTGGTCCCGATGACCGAGCAGATGGACTGGTCGCGGTCGGACTTCACGCTCGCCCAGACGGTCGGGCGGTTCTTCACGGCGTTCCTCGGCATCTTCCTCGGCACGCTCGTGGACAAGGGGTACGCACGGCGGCTGATGTTCACCGGCGCCACGATCATCGGCGGCGCGGTGTTCATGACCTCGTTCGTCACGGAGTTGTGGCAGTACATCTTCCTGCGCGGCGTCATCCTGGTGATGGGCGCGGCGATGGTGGGCAACCTCGTCGTGAACGTCACGCTCTCGAAGTGGTGGGTGGAGAAGCGCGGCCGCATGGTCGGTTTCGCCTCCATGGGCGTCTCCGCGGCGGGCGTGTTCCTCCCGATGATCCTGACGCCGATCGTGGACGAGTTCGGCTGGCGCTGGGGCTGGCGCGTCCTCGCGATCATCGCGTGGGCGCTCCTGTACCCGGCCGCCGCCGTGATGCGCGGCACGCCGGAGGAGTACGGGCTGAACCCGGACGGCCGTACCGACGCGGAGATGGCGAGCCCCGCCGGCGACCGCGTGCGCGCCGACTTCGCCAACTCCCTCACCCGCGCCGAGGCGCTGCGGACGCCCGCCTTCTACCTGATCGTGGTCGCGTTCGGCATCTCCGGCGTGGGCCTCGGGACGATGTTGTTCACGACGCTGCCGTTCACGACGGATGCCGGCTTCAGCCGCACGTTCGCGTCGCTGATGCTCTCGCTTTTCGTCGCGCTGCCCGCGGCGCTGGTGAAGCCGGCGTGGGGCTGGGGCATGGACCGGGTACGCCCGAAGGTGCTCGCCGCCTCGTCGTTCGTGGTGGCTGCCGTCGGGACGGTGATCGTCGTGATCGCGGCGCAGGCCGGGAACGGCTGGATGCTGGCGGGCGGCTTCGTGCTCGTCGGCTCCGGCCTCGGTGGGCAGATCCCGATCCAGGAGGTCATCTGGGGCTCGTACTTCGGGCGGCGCTACCTCGGCGCGGTGCGGAGCGTGGCGATGCCGTTCGCGCTCTTCTTCGGCGCCGGCGGCCCGCAGGCCGTGCAGATCTACTACGACCAGGTGGGCGACTACTACGGCGCGTTCCTGGCGGTGGGCGCCCTGTGGCTGGTCGCCGCGGGCCTCGTGCTGCTGGTGAAGCAACCGAAGGTGCCGCAGCGCATCCTGGACGAGCGCGCGAGGGCGGCCGCGAACGGGTAACCCCCGCGGGTCAGGCGCCCTTGCGGATCGTCGCCGTCAGCCCGTGTGACTCCAAACGGTCGCGGTAGAGTTCCGCACGCTCGAGTGGACATGTGATCACGTCCGCCCGGCCACGCTCGTGCGCGGTCAGCATCACCTCAACGGCGCGTTCCACCGTGAGTTCCGGCACGCTGACCAGCAACGCACGCACCACGTGGTCCATCGAGTTCACGTCGTCGTTGTGCAGCACCACCGTGTACGGCGGCAGCGTCGCCTCGATCGGGCGCTCGGCGACGTGCGTCTCCGCTTCGCGGGCCGGGGCGTCCGAGGTAAGCGTGGGGGTGCGAGGGGGCATCGGGTGTGTCGGTGGCTGGGTCAGGCGCCCGCGCGGCGCTCGGCGCGCTCGCGGCGCATCGCGCGGAGCGTGGTGAAGAGCGTGCGGCTGCCCACGTAGAGGACGACCACGCCGAAGATGCGGCTCAGGGTCTGGCCCTCCAGCAACCCGGCGACGTAGCCCCCGCCGAGCGCGAAGACCACGGCGAACGGGGTGACCCACTTCGTCACCTCCGCGTCCACGAACCCGGCCTTCGAGTTGGCGAGCGTGGCAGAGATCGCGGTCGGGATGATCACCACCAGCGAGACGCCCTGGGCCAGGTGCTGCTCTTTGCCGAGGATCAGCACCATCGCCGGGACGAAGAGCGTGCCGCCGCCGATGCCGAGCAGCCCGCTCGCCGCGCCGCCGACGAGGCCGATGAGGGCGACCGCGATCACGTCTCCCATCGCGGTTACCCGAACACCAGCAGGCGAACGCCCACCACGAGGAGGAAGACGGAGAAGACGATCCGCAGTTCCCGGTCCGGCATCGCGTGCATCACGCGGGCGCCCAGTTGCGCCCCGATCACCGAGGAGACGGTGAGCGCCGCCGCGAGCGCCCAGTCCACCTCGCCGCGCGCGAGGTACTGCGTGAGCGCGGAGAGCGCCGCGAAGATGACGATGACCAGCGAGGTCGCGTGGGCGCGCCGCTGGGTCAGTTTCAGGAGCCCGGTGAGCAGCGGCACCATGACCGTGCCACCGCCGATGCCCGTGAGGCCGGAGACGAAGCCCCCCACGGAGCCGGTGAAGATCGCGCGCCCTCGATCCATCCGGGGCTCCTCTCGGCCGCGCTCCGGCGGCAGGTGTGCAGCATGGCGCGGCGCAGGGTGCGCCGCAACCACGCGCGAGCTAGGTGCGGGAGGCGTACCGGTCGATGAGGGCGCGCCGCAGTAGTTTCCCGTTGCGGGTGCGGGGCAGCGGCTCCGCGTGCAGCAGGTACTGGTGCGGACGCTTGTACTCCGCCAGGTGCTGCGCCGCGAACGCCTCGATCGCGTCGGTGCGGAGCGGGGTGTCCGGCTGTGGCACCACGCACGCCGTGACGAGCGTCTTACCGGCCTCCACGGTCAGGCCGATCACGGCGACCTCCAGCACGCCGGGTGCGGCGGCGAGCGTGTGCTCGATCTCCACGGGGGAGAGCCGGTAGCCGAACGACTTGATGAGGTCGTCGTGGCGGCCGTGGAACCAGACGTACCCGTCCGCGTCGATCGCCGCCAGGTCGCCGCCGGTGAACCACTCGCCGTGGAACACCTCCGCCTGCTCCTCCGGCCGACGCCAGTAGCCGAGCATCAGGCCGGGGTCGCTGCGGTGCACCGCCAGCAGGCCGACCTCACCCGGGGGGAGCAGGCGTGCCTCGGACGACTCGGCGTCGAGGATCGCGACGCGGCGTCCGGGCTGCGGGCGGCCGGGCGACCCGGGCCGGACGGGCGTGTCAGGGCCGCTGGAGATGTACGTGCTGACCTCGGTCATGCCGAGCGACTCGTACATCTCCGTCCCGGCGCGTGCCCGCCACTCCTCCAGGAGGCTCGGCGGCAGCGGCTCGCCGGCGCAGAGGACGTGACGCAGCCGCGACAGGTCGTGCGCCTCCGGCCGTCCGTACTTCAGCATCTGGCGGTACACGGTGGGCACGGCGGCGAACACGGTGACGCCGAGGCGCGCCATGAGCGCGGGCCAGCCGTCGCCGCCGGTGACGCCCGCGGCGAGGACCGCGTGCGCCCCCGCGGCCCATGGGTCGATCAGCCCCACGCCGAGCGTGTAGGACCAGTTGAGCGTACCGGCGTGCAGCGTCACGTCGCCGGGGCGGAAGCCCTGCCATGCCTCCCGCATCAGCGCCCGGCCGTACACGGTGCGGTGGGCGTGTAGCACGCCCTTCGGCCGATCGGTGGTGCCGGAGGTGTAGATGAGGAACGCCGGGTCCTCGGCGAGCGTCTCCGGCAGCGGCCCCGGCCCGTCGATCGCGTCGAGGTCGGCGGCATCCACCCACGTCCCGGTGAAGCCTGGGAGGCGCAGCGCGGCGGTGGTGACGGCGCCGCGCGCTTCCGAGTCGGACGCGAGGAACTCGGCTTCCTCGTTCGTCAGGGCAGGGGAGGCGGGGATCGGGACGAGGCCGGCGGCGGTCGCGCCGAGGAAGGCGAAGGCGTAGTCGGGTGAGTGGGGCAGGCGGACGAGCACGCGGTCGCCGCGCTCCAGCCCGCGCGCCAGCAGCCCGCGGCCGATGCGCTGGACGCGCGCCCACGCCTCGGCAGCGGTCCACGTGCGCGTGTCGCCGTCCTCGAAGACGAAGGTGAAGGCGGGGGCGTCCGACCGCGCGGGATCCTCCGCGCGGTCGCCGAGGCACCAGCGCGCGAGGTTCAGAGGGGAGGAGGCCGCGGCGTCCGGTGGGGTCACCCCGCCAGTGTACGCGCGGCCTCCCCGTCGCTCATGCGAGTAGCGAGTAGACCGCCCCGGCCAGGCCCACGCCCAGCACGGCGTAGCCGTTGTTCACCGCGTACAGCGCCCATGAATGGCCCTCGTACACCACGCTCTTGAGCGCTTCTGCCGCGACGACGCCGACGCCGACGATCAGGCCGACGACGATGCCGTCGACCACGCCGTCACCGCCGCCCCATTCGTAGAGCAGGCCGACGACCATCGTCGTGACGATCCCGGCGACGCCGGTGATCGCCATCATCACCGGCGGGCTCGTCGCCTCCGCCTCGGAGATGCCGCGGAGCGCGCGGTACTTCGCGCCGAAGAGCGCCGTGTACCAGAGCGCGCCGAGTGCGAAGTAGGCGACGCCCCCGGCGACGGCCGCCACGTAGTTGATATCGAAGGATGCGAGGTTCATTCAGCCCTCCAGCACCCCCGACCGCAACACGATTGTAATCGTTCTGCGAGGCCGTGAACGTCGCCGAGCGCCTCAGTCGAGCTGCTCGACGATCGCGGTCATGGAGCCCTTTGAGCGGGGGATGCGCGGGTCCGCGCCGTACGCGTGCACGGCGGCCTGTTTTGCCTCGCACGCCTCGCGCTCGGCGGTCATGAGGGTGACGCGGCCCTCCGTGTCCACGATCCGGGCGAGGGCGAACGCCTTCTCCCGCGCGTAGCCGAAGACCGCGCCGAGCATCTCGATGACGTAGTCGTACGTGTGGTCGTTGTCGTCCAGCAGCACGAGCCGCCAGAGCCGGTCGAGTTCGGGCTCGGCGAGTTCGATCCGGCCGGGCGTGACCGTGGGACGAGTGACGGCGGACGGGGACATCGCGGTGATCGTAGCGGGCTACTCGTCCGCGACGGGGAGCACCAGCGGCTGCGAGCGCAGGCCGAGGGCGATCGGGCCGGCGCCGCCGAGGCGCTCGTGTGGCCCCACGCGGACCCGCACCTCCGCACCGTTGTGCAGCCTCACGTGCAGCACCTGGTCGTGGCCGTAGTACTCGCGCGCGATCACGATGCCGCCGATGCCGCCGGCCATGATCTGCAGCTCCTCCGGCCGCACGACCACGGCGACGTGATCGGCGCCCTCGGGGACGTCGAGGTCGCCGAAGGGGCTGCGCACACGCCCGCCCTCCGCGTGGAGCCGGTAGATGTTCGCGTCGCCGATGAAGTCTGCAGCGTGCACGGTGGTGGGGCGGGAGTAGATCTCGTCCGGGGTGCCCACCTGCTCCACGCGTCCGCGCCACATGAAGGCGATGCGGTCCGCGATCGAGAGCGCCTCCTCCTGGTCGTGCGTCACCAGCACCGCCGTGGTGCCGGCGAGCTTCACGATTGCGCGCACCTCGGCGCGCACGCGTGCCCGGAGCGACGGGTCGAGGTTGGAGAACGGCTCATCGAGGAGGAGCAGGCGCGGGCGGGGGGCGAGCGCGCGGGCCAGTGCGACGCGCTGCTGCTCGCCGCCGGAGAGCTCGTGCACGGCGCGCGCGCCCAGCGCGCCGAGGCCGGTGAGTTCCAGTACCTCCTGCACGCGGGCGGCCCGCTCCGCCGTCTTCGGCAGGCCGTAGGCCACGTTCTCCGCCACGCTCATGTGCGGGAAGAGCGCGTAGTCCTGGAACACCATGCCCACGCGCCGTCGCTCCGGCGGCACGAAGCCGTCCGGTCCCGCCACGGCGTCGTCGAAGAGCCAGAGACCCCCGCTCTCCGGCCGCTCGAACCCCGCGAGGAGGCGGAGCGAGGTCGTCTTGCCGCAGCCAGACGGCCCGAGGATGGCGAACAGCTCGCCGGCGTGCACCTCCAGCGAGAGGTCGCGCACGGCCAGGTGGTCACCGAGGCGACAGGTGAGCGATTGTGCTCGGACGGCCACGCGCAACGGGTCGGGCATCGCTACCGCCTCGATCCGTAGTTCAGCACGACGAGCGCGACGAGCGAGATGCCCACGAGCATCAGCGCCGGCAGCGCCGCCTCCGCGTAGCGGACGTCGCTGGAGGCGGACCAGACACGCGTGGCGAGCGTCTGGAATCCCGGCGGCGCGAGGATCAGCGTGGCGGGGAGCTCCTTGATCGTGGTGAGGAAGACGAGCGCCGCGCCCGCCATCACCCCTCGACCGGCGAGCGGGATCGTGATCGTGCGCAACACCCCGCCCGGCCGCCGCCCGAGGCCGCGCGCGGCCTCTTCCATCGAGGGGCGGACACGGAGCAGCGCGACCCGCGTGGCGTTCGTCGCCTGCGGCAGGAAGAGCATGACGTAGGCCAGGACGAGGATCGTGACCGACTGGTAGAGCCAGGAGACCCGGATCGCCGTGAACACGAGCGCGAGGCCGACGACGAGACCTGGGAGCGCATAGCCGGTGTACGACAGCACCTCGACCGCGCGGCTGAACCAGTGGCCGCGATGCCGCACGCCGAGGATCGCGACCGGCAGCGCGGCGGCCGCGGCGAGGCCGGCCGCGAGCGCGGCGACGAGGACGGAATCGGCGATGACGTCCGTCACGCCTCGGAAGGCGACGCCGGCGGCGACACCTCGCTGGATCCAGTGGAGCAGCACGGCGATCGGCAGCACGAGCGCGAGGCCGACGACGCCCGCAACGAAGGCATAGGCCGGCCAGCGCCAGCGTCCGAGGGCGACCGGGACGGGCGGCCGCCCGGCATCGCGCACGCCATCCGACCGTCGGCGGCTCCGCCCGAACACCTCGATCGCGACGACGACGAGCGCGAGCGCGGCGAGCAGCAGGGCGAGCGTGGCGGCGTTGCCGCGGTCGAAGGCGGACTGGTAGCGGATGAAGATCACGCGCGTGAAGGAGTCGAAGCGCATCAGCGCCGGCGTGCCGAAATCGGAGAGCGCGTATAGCGCGACGAGCAGGCCGCCCGAGAACAGCGCCGGTCGCACCTGCGGCAGCACGATGCGCGTGAAGGTGAACCACCGCCCGTAGCCGAAGGTGCGCGACATCTCCTCGAGGCGCGGGTCGAGCGTGGCGAGGGCGGGGCGCAGGGTCAGGAACAGGTACGGGTACGTGAACATCGTGAGCGCGAAGGTGGCGCCGAAGAACCCGTAGATCGAGGGCAGGCGTTCCACCCCCAGCGGCTCCAGCCACCCCTGGAGCAGGCCGCGGGGGCCGAACGCGGCGATGAACGTGAGCGCTCCCACGTACGACGGCACCGCGAGCGGCAGCGCCGCCACGATGCCGATCGCGCGACGTCCCGCGAGATCGGAACGCTCGACGAGCCACGCCATCGGCAGCGCGATCGCCGTCGCGCAGGCGGTGACGGCGGCGGCGAAGAGGAGCGAGCGCAGGAGCAGCGATCGAGTGCTGGGGGCGGTGAGCACGTCGACCGCGCTCCCGGCGCTCTCCAGCGCGCGCACCACGAGGTAGACGGGCGGTACGAGGCTCGCGCCGCCAACGATCAGCCCGGCGAGCACCAGCCACGGGCCGGGCGCGTGTCCACGCGTCCAGCGGGCGATCCGCCGGTGGGGGAGGGGCAGGCTCGTCACGCGCTCGCTGCTCCCGGACTGCGGGCACAACTGAGTGCCATCACAGTCGTTGAGTGAGTCATCACTTGCTGAACCGAGCGTATCGCAGGCCGTCAGGACGGGCACGCGGCGGCCGAGGCGGCCCTGTGCGAGACTGCGCGCAGCCGCCAAATCTCGTCGCCGGAGGGGCCTGTGCCGCTGGAACCGCTGGGTGTCATCCTCACCGGAGGGCGCGCCACGCGCCTCCGTCCCCTTTCCGAGGGGATGCCGAAGTCCCTCATCCCGCTCCTCAACCGGCCACTGATCGCGTACTCGCTCGACCTCCTGAGCGCGGCCGGGATCCGCGAGGTGGTGGTGGTGGTGGGCGCGGACGACGACCGCACCGGCCCCGCCGCCGAGGCGTGCGCGCCGGCCGGGATGCGGGTCTCCGTGGCCCGCCAGATGGTGCCGCGCGGCTCGGGCGACGCACTCCTCAGCGCCGGCAGCGCGCTGGACGGCCGCCACGTGGTCGTCGCCGCCGTGGACACGGTGCTGCGCGGCGACCTGGGCCCGCAGGTGCGCGCGTTCACCGCTTCGCGCTACGACGCCAGGTTGACGCTGCACGAGACCGACCGCCCGAAGGAGATGGGGATCGTCGTGCTGGAGGGCGATCGGGTCGTGGACCTGGTCGAGAAGCCGGCGGAGCCGCGCTCCAACCTCGCGCTGGTCGGCATCTGGATGCTCGCGCCGTCCGCCGTGGAGTATCTGCGCGCGCACCCGCTGATCAGCCCGCGCGGGGAGGTGGAACTCTCCGGCACGCTGGAGGTGATGCTGCGCGAGGGCCACGGCACGATCGGCGGCGCGGCGTTCCCCGGCGACTGGTTCGATACCGGCACGCTCGCGAGCCTGCTCCGCACGCAGGCCGCGCTGCTCGATGCCCCCGTCCTCGCCGCGCCGGACGCGGTGATCGAGGGCTGCACGCTCGGCCCGAACGTGGTGGTGGGAGCGGGCGCGCGGTTGGTGGACGTGACGCTGTCGGACGCGCTCGTCGCGCCGGGCGCGCGCCTCGAACACGTGCAGGCGTCGCACATCGTCGTCACCGCGGACGGCCAGGTCACCTCGGCATGACCGCGCCGCGATCGCTGGACGCGGAGGTCGTGGTCATTGGCGCCGGCGTGGTCGGCCTGGCGGTCGCAGAGCGGCTGTCTCGCGACCGCTCCGTGCTGGTCATCGAGCGCCACGAGGGGCCGGCGCGCGAGACCTCCTCGCACAACAGCGGCGTCGTCCACGCCTCGATCTACTACCCCACGGGGTCGCTGAAGCATCGCCTCTGCTGGGAGGGCAACGCCGCCCTCTACGAGTGGTGCGAGGCGCGCGGTGTCGCGGTGAGGCGCACCGGCAAGCTGATCGCCGCCTTTACCGAGGAGGAGCGGGGCGGCCTCGACGAGGTGTACCGGCAGGCCGTCGCGAACGAGGTGCGTGGCGTGGAGCGCATCGGCCGCGACCGGATCGCGGCGCTGGAGCCGGACCTGCCGGCGCTCGAGGCGATCTGGTCGCCCAGCACCGGCGTTGTCGATGCGTTCGCGTACGCGCGCTCACTGGAGGCCGCCGCGCGCGACCACGGCGCGCTCATCGTGTACCGGCATGCGGTCACGGGCATCGAGCGCACGGGCGAGGGGTTCCGTGTCGCGCTCGAGGATGCGGACGGTGTCCGCTCGGAGGTGGCGTGTGCGTTGCTGGTGAACTCGGCCGGGCTGCGCGCGTCGGACATCGCTGCGCTTGCCGGCTACCCGCTGGACGGCGGGCTGCACGACGGCGTGGAGGTGCCGGTGCTGCGGCAGACGGTGAACGTGGGGCGCTACTACGACGTGGTGGATCCGGCCGTCGCGCGGCGCGTGAGCCGGCCGGTCTACCCGCTGCCGGAGCACGCCGCGGGCGGGCTGGGGCTGCATCTGACGGTGGACGTGGAGGGCGGCGTCCACCTCGGGCCGTCCACCGAATGGATCGCGGGAGAGACACCGCTCGATTACCGGCACGCGCCTGACGAGGCGTGGGCGGCGCGCTTCCTGGAAGCGGGGCGTCGATTCCTGCCGGGGCTGCGCGCTGACCAGATCGCGCCCGGGCAGGTGGGGTACCGGCCGAAGTTGCAGCAGCCGGGGCAGGGGCAGGTGGACTTCCTGGTCTGGCACGACCGCGGCTACGTCCACCTCGGCGGGATCGAGTCACCGGGGCTGACCTCGTCGCTGCCGCTCGCCGATCAGGTCGCGAAGGCCGTAGGCTAGGGGCATGCTGGAAGACCCCGGACGGTTCTACTGGAAGTGGCTTGCCGTCGGTGCGGGCCTCCTCATCGTCTACGCCATCGAGCGGACGATCCGGACCGGGTCGCTCTTGTAGCGCCTCGCGTCGCCCCCAACGTCTTCCGTTCTCCTCGTCCCGCGCGCCGATCGGCAGCGTGCCGGAGTCCGTTCGTGCCTATTTGGCGGTATTTCTTTAAAATCTTGCAGACAAAGTTGCGTTTAGGCTCGGATGGTGCCAGTCTCCACAGTCACAACTGAGACACAGGCATTGCATAGGCGATGCCTGGGATGACGTGGAGGCTCTGATGGTTCTTCGCACTGGGGCCGCGTCGCGCTGGCGACGCCTCGCGCTGGGCGCACTGGTCCCCCTCGCCGCCGTGTTTGCGGTGGCATGTTCCTCCGACGACGAGGCGGCGGACGCGACGGCTGCGGCGACGGCGGCGGCCACCACCGCTGCGGCGACCGCGGAGGCGACGCCCGAATCGCTGGAGGGCCAGACGCTGGTCGTCTACTCCGGCCGCAACGAGGCCCTCATCGCCCCACTGCTCGAGCAGTTTTCCGAGGCGACCGGCGTGACGATCGAGGCGAAGTACGGCTCCTCCTCGGAGATGGCCGCCACCCTCCTCGAAGAGGGCAGCCGCAGCCCGGCGGACGTGTTCCTGGCGCAGGACACGGGCGCGCTGGGTGCGGTGGAGCAGGCGGGGCTGTTTGCGCCGCTGGACGCCTCGCTGCTCAACCTGGTGCCGGCGGAGTTCCGCTCCAACCAGGGCGGCTGGGTGGGCCTCTCCGGTCGCGTGCGTGTGATCGTCTACAACAAGGACGCGGTGGCGGAGGCGGACCTGCCCACGTCCGTGAAGGACGTGATCGACCCGAAGTGGCAGGGCCGCGTGGGCTGGGCGCCCACGAACGCTTCGCTGCAGGCGTTCGTCACGGCGTTCCGCCTCGTCGAGGGTGACGACGCCGCGCGTGCGTGGCTCCAGGGCATGCTGGACAACGGCGCGGTGGTCTACCCGAACAACGGCGGCGTGGTGCAGGCCGTCGCGGATGGCGAGGTCGACCTGGGCCTCGTGAACCACTACTACCTGTTCGGCTTCCTGCGCGACCAGGGCCCGGACTTCCCGGTGGCGAACCACTACACGGCCCCCGGGGACATCGGCTCACTGGTGGGCGTGGCCGGCGGCGGCATCCTGAAGACGGCGAAGTCCACCGCGGCCGCGCAGGCGCTCATGGCGTACATGCTCTCCGAGGAGGGCCAGCGCTACTTCTCCGAGCAGACGTTCGAGTACCCGGTGATCGCCTCGGTCCAGCCGAGCGCGGACCTGCCGGGCCTCTCCAGCGTGACCCCGCCGGACCTGGACCTGAACGACCTGTCCGACCTGCAGGGGACGATCGAACTGATGCGCTCGGTGGGCGCGCTCCAGTAACAGCCCGGGTTCCCTCCGGATCCGTCGAGGGCGTCGCAAGACGCCCTCGACCTGTTTCTGGCGGTGTTACGCGGGACGGTGGGCAGGCGCGCGCCGGTTCGCTATGGTGCGCGCGAGCGGCGGGTGACCACGAGCCTGGAGTGAACCTCCCTGGGCGACGAGGCCCGACCGCCGAGCGGATAGGAGAGGGAATGCCAGTCGAGCGGTTCCCGGTCGAAGCCGGGCACATCATGCTGTTCGCGCGCTCCATCGGCGACGCGAACCAGATCTACTACGACGAGGCGTACGCGATGGGCACGGAGCCCGGCGGGATCATCGCGCCGCCCACGTTCGTCCAGGCGTCCGCGCAGTTCGACCCGGACTACGGCCTGCGGCCGAAGATCGGGCAGAAGTGGTTCGGCTCCGGCAAGAACCCCACGGGCTCGAACGTGCCCCCGGCCGACGAGCCGGAGCAGCAGCGTGCCGGCGGTGGCTCCGGCCTCCACGCCGAGCAGCACTACGAGTACCACCGCCATCTGCGCCCCGGCGACGTGCTGCACTCGGTCACGCGCCCCGGTGAGACGTGGGAGCGCGAGGGTCGCCGCGCCGGCAAGCTGATCTTCAGCGAGTCGATCACGGAGTACTACGACCAGAACAACGAACTCGTCATCACTGCCCGCTCGGTCGGCGTCCGCACCGAGCGCCCGGTGCAGCAGGACTAGGGGGCGAGCGATGGCAGTCAAGGCGAGCAGCATCAAGGTGGGCGACGTCCACGAGGAGGTCGTCTGCCACGACCTCAGCCGGACGCAGATCGTCCAGTACGCCGGCTCCTCCGGCGACTACAACCCGCTCCACACGGACGAGGTGTTCGCGACCAAGATCGCCGGGTACCCCACGGCGTTCGCGCACGGCATGCTCACGATGGGCATGACGGGCAAGATGCTCACGAACTGGCTGGGCGATGGACGCCTGACCAAGTACGGCGTGCGCTTCGTCTCCCAGGTGTTCCCGGGCGACACGCTGACGGCGCGCGCCACGGTGAAGGAGATCCGCCAGGAGAACGGTGGCCCGGTGGTGGATCTGGAGGTCTCCACGGTCAACCAGGAGGGCAAGGAGGTGGTCACCGGCCACGCCTCCGCCCGTCTCGACCCGTAGCGCACCCGCGCTGACCACCAGACGGGGCGGCCCGGCGAGACGCCGGCCGCCCCGTCTGCTTACATCGTCCCCGCGATGCCCGACCCCGACCTCTCACCCCTCGAGCGCCGCTGGCGTGTCCTCGCCCCGCCCGAGGCGGTCGACTCCGCCCGCGCGCTCTATGAACTCGCCCCGCTCTGGTCCAACCGGCAACTCCCGTTCGTGGACGTGCCGTACGACGCGAGACGGGAGCAGCACTGGGCGGACGCTGCGCGCGTCGCCGATTACGCGAGCCACCTGCCGGAGGGCGGACGCACGGTCATCGACATCGGCCCGGGCGATGGCTGGCCGGCGCTGCCGCTGGCCCACGCGCTGCCGGGCGCAGTCGTGGTCGGTGTCGACCCGGCGCCGAGGCGTACTGGGGTGTGCCGCGCGAACGCCGCCCGCCTCGGGCTGGCCAACGCGATGTTTGTGACGGGCGACGCGACGGCGCTGCCGTTCGCGGATGGCTCGGTCGACCTCGTGACGGCCTCGCAGTCGCTGGAGGAGGCGAGCGACCCGGCGGCGGTGTTCGCGGAGATCGCGCGCGTCCTGCGGCCGGGCGGCGTGCTGCGTGCTTCCTACCAGGTCTGGGCACTGCCTCGCCCCGAGTTCGAGACGGTCGCGCTAACGTCAGCGCGTGACGGGCTCCTCTACGCCTACAGCCGCCGGACGCAGCACCCGCCGCTCGAGCGCCGCTCGGTGCTGCTGCTTCCCTCGACCGGCCCTGCGGCGGAGGCGCATTGTGACGCGCTCATCGCCTCGGCGGACGCGCCAAGGGCGTACGGGGAGACGCTCCTCACGCCGGGGTCGCCGCTCGGTGAGGCGCTGCTCGAACGGCTCGCCCCCCACGCGCTGCGCTCGATGCGCGTCACGCTCCACCGCTGGACGACCGCCTGGCTCACGGAGGCGTTGCGTGTCGCCGGCTTCCGGGAGGTGCGCGCCACCGTCCACTCGGGCGACCTCGCGCGGGGGTTCGCGCGCGGGCTGATCGGGCGCGGCGAGGCGGACGCGCTGGCGCCGCGCTTCGAGGTGCTGACGCGCGCCCTTGGTGAGGCGGCGGCTCGGCAGCCCGGTGAGTCGATGGTGACCGCCGTCCGGTAGCCCGCCCGCTGGGACTCCTCGCGCCTCGAGTCTGGACAGACGTGATGCGGCCCATAACATGCACGCGCGCGGCTCCGCGACGCCGCGCGCGGTGGAGGGACGCAACATGGCCGGTGTGCTGGACGGGGTCCGCGTGGTGGACCTGAGCAGCGGCCCCGCGGGCGGCATCGCCACGATGGTGCTGGCGGACTTCGGCGCGGACGTGATCAAGGTGGAGCGCCCCGGCGGCGACCCCGCCCGGAGCATCGCCAGCGCGCCGATGTGGCTGCGCGGCAAGCGCTCCGTGGTCCTGGACCTGAAGCGCGCCGAGGAGCGCGAGCGCCTGCACCGCCTCGTAGAGACCGCGGACGTGGTCGTGGCGTCGTACCGAGGGGACGCCGGGAGGGCGCTCGGCGCGGACGCAGAGACGCTCACCGCGCTCAACCCGTCGCTCGTCTACTGCCGCATCACCGGCTTTGGCCCGCGCGGCCCGCTGGCGAACGTGCCGGGGTACGAGGGCGTGGTCGCGGCGAAGTCTGGTCGCATGCAGGCGTTCGCCGGAACCGTGCCGCGGGAGGGCCCGCAGTTCGCCGCGCTGCAGGTGGGCGTGCATGCCGCCTCGCAGGCCGCGATCACGGGGATCATCGCCGGTCTCGTCGCGCGCGATGCGGACGGGCACGGGCAGGTGGTGGACACGAGCATCCTGCAGGGGATGCTGCCGTACGACATGGGTGGCCTGCTCAACCTGTCGCTGCAGGCGTGGAACCCGGGCAACTGGTCGGTGCCCGCGCTCTCTGCCGGCCGCATGCCGACGATCAACTACCAGCCGGTGCTCGCCGGGGACGGCCGCTGGATCCAGCTGGGCAACCTGCTCCAGCACCTCTTCGACAACTTCCTCGCCGCCGTCGACCTCATGGACATCTACGCGGACGGAGAGCACGAAGGCTCACCGGCCACGTGGAAGGAAGAGGTGCGCGAGGCGTTCCGCGACCGCATGCTCCAGCACATGCGCACGAAGACCTCCGAGGAGTGGATGCGCATCTTCGTGGAGCAGGGCGGAGTGGTCGCCACGCCGTTCCAGACCACGCAGGACGCGCTGGACGACCCCGACCTGGTGCTGAACGGCCACGTCATCGAGACGCCCGGCCCCACCGGCGGCACGATGAAGCAACTGGGCCCCGTGGCGCGCCTCACGGAGACGCCGGCGGAGATCCGCCACCGCGTGCCCGCCGTCGGTGAGCACACCGAGGCCGTCCTCGGCGCGCTGCCGGCGCCGAAGCCGAAGCCGGCCGGGGCGCCCTCGCGGCGGCTCGCGCTGGAGGGCGTCACCGTCCTCGACTTCTCCACGATCATCGCCGCGCCACTGGGGGCGTCGCACCTCGCGGACCTCGGCGCGCGGGTGATCAAGGTGGAGCAGGTCAGCGGCGACCCGTGGCGGTGGATGGGGAACGGATCGCTCGGCGCGCTCAAGACGAACGCGAGCAAGGAGAGCATCTGCGTCGACCTGAAGGCGCCCGAGGGCCAGGCGGTCGTCCACGCGCTGATCGCGAAGGCGGACGTGATCATCCACAACTACCGGCCCGGCGTGCCGGGCCGCCTCGGGATGGGGTACCGCGACGCGAGCCGCATCAACCCCGGCATCGTCTACGTGAACGTGAACGGCTACGGCCCGCTGGGGCCGAGCGCGCACCGGCCGGCGACGCACCCGATCCCCGGCGCCGCCCTCGGCGGTGCCACGTGGCAGTCCGGCGGCCTCCCGGTCGCCGACTCGGTCGCCGAGATGCGCGAGGGCGCTCGACGGCTCTTCCGCGCGAACGAGGTGAACCCGGACCCGAACACCTCCGCGGTGGTCGCCACCACGGCGATGCTCGGCCTGTGGGCGCGGCGGGCGACGGGGCGCGGGCAGGAGATCTTCATCGACATGATGGGGGCGAATGCCTACGCCAACCACGATGACTTCTTCCGGTACGACGGCCGCGAGCCGCGCCCGGCGATTGACCCGGAGTTGCACGGCACCGCACCGGACTACCGCCTCTACCGCGCGTCCGAGGGCTGGGTGTTCCTCGGCATTGGCCGCGAGGCGGAATGGCAGCGCTTTGCCGCAGCCGCCGGGCGCGCCGACCTCGCATCCGACCGGCGGTTCGCCACGGCCTCGGCGCGACGCGAGCACGCGGCGGCGCTCACGGAGGTGCTTGCGGCGCTGTTCGCCGGCAAGACCGCGGACGAGTGGGAGGCGCTGCTGACGCCGCACGGCGTGGGCTGCGTGCGCGCGGATGGCCCCGGCCCCGCCGAGTACTTCTTCACGAGTCCGCAGATCGAGGCGAATGGCTTTGCCGCGCGCGTGCACCACACGGGCCACGGCGATTACCAGCGCCACGGCGCGATGGTGCAGATGTCGCGCTCAGGCAACCGCCTCGCTGCGGGACCGATGGCCGGTGAGCACACCGATGCGCTGCTGCGCGAGATCGGCCGCAGTGACGACGAGATCGCCGCGCTGCGTGCCTCGGGCGTGGTGTGGTCGGAGCCGGGCGCGCCCGTGCTCGTGGGTCGCTGAGACCGGGGGCAACCCGCGAGGCACCCCGGGCGTTGTCGAAACATGGACACGGGCCGCACCAGCGGCCCGTGTCGCGTCCGAGGGAGCCTGCCGATGCCCAGCGAGGTCCGCGCCGTCACGACCGAGGAGATCCGTGCGTTCCACGACGTCAGTTCGTACGTCTTCGGACAGAGCCGGGAGAACCACGAGCGACACCTCGCCGACGGGCCAGAAGCGTACTTCGGGCCGATGGGCCTCCGCGCCGCCTTTGTCGACGGCGAGATGGCGACGACGCTGGCGTGGCACCGCATCCGCGTCGCGCTCAACGGCCCGCTCGTGCCCCTCGGCGCCGTCACCGCTGTGGGCACGCTGCCGCAATTTCGACGGCAGGGACTGCTGCGCCGGGTGATGGAGCGCTCGCTCGCGGACATGCGTGAGGAGGGGCACTCCCTGGCGATGCTGTGGGCCTCGATGGGCGCGATCTACCAGCGCTTCGGTTACGGCCTCGCCTCGCACTACGTGGGCTATCGCATTGACCCGCGCGGCATGGCGCTGCGCGAGCCGCGCGCGTGGCACGGCAGCGTGCGTCTGGTGACACCGGACGAGGCCCGCGGCGTGATGGAGCGTCTGTACACGCGCTACCTGGAGGGGCGCACGCTGCTCATCGAACGTCCCGAGCGCTGGTGGGACCACCGCCTGCGGGAGGTCGGCCGCCACGCGCACCGCTCGCACGTCGCGGTCGCGCTCGATGCGGCGCAGGAGCCGCGCGGCTACGCGCTCTACCGCACGGCGGAGGACATGCAGGTGGACTTCGAGCCGGGCGGCGACCAGTCGATGGTGGTGCAGGACCTCGTGGCGCTGGACCTGGACGCGCACCTCGCGCTGTGGGAGTTCCTCCGCGGCCATGACCTGGTGAAGCAGGCGAAGTTCGAGCACGTCGCGGAAGACGACCCGATCGTCGACCTGCTCCTGGAGCCGCGCGAGTTGCGCCGCCAGACCGGCGACGGCATGTGGTTGCGGGTGGTCGATGTGGCGCGGGCGCTGGAGGCGCGCGGGTACGACGAGGACGGCACGGTCACGCTCGGCGTCCGCGACGAGTTCTGTCCGTGGAACGACGGCGCCTACCGGCTGCGCGTGGACGGCGGCGTCGGCCGCGTCGAGCGGGTCGAGGGCGGTGCGGAGGTGATGCTGCCGGTCGCGGCGCTCGCCTCGCTGCTGTCCGGCTTCCGGAGCGCCACCCACCTCGCCCGGGCGGGACGGGCGGAGGGCGACGCGGAGGCGCTGCGGCGCTCCGACCGGCTGTTCGCGACGGCGTACCGGCCGCGGGTGATGGACGGCTTTTGGCCGCCCACCATCCGCTCGGTGGTTACTTCAGACCGAGGCGACGCGAGACGTACGCGTCCAGCTGGTGCGCGAAGTCCTTCGGGTTGTCGCCCTGCACGGAGTGGCCCGCGCCGGGGATGACCACCAGTTCGCAGTCCTGCATCGCGGCACGCATCGCCTCGGCGGACTCGGGGGCCAGGATCTTCGAGATTTCGCCGCGCATGAGCAGCGTCTGCGTGCGGATCGCCTTCACGTCCGCCCACAGCGACTCGCTGCGCGCCTTCGCGGCGGCCTTCCGCTGCTCCTCCGTCTCGCCCTCCGGTGCGCGGTGGCGGTTCGTGTCCTGCTTCCAGGTCCAGCCGTCCGGTACCTGCTTGAGCGAGTGGAGCAGCGAGTACTTCAGGTGCGCCGGCTTGCGTTGCGGGTTGAACTTCACCGCGCGCTCCAGGAAATCCTCGAAGCGGCGCATCGTCTCCGTCTCGCGACGGAACGCCTCCATCTCGATGAGGCCCTCCTGCATGGTGACGGGGGCGATGTCCACGATCACCAGCGCGTCCAGCCGCTCCGGGTGGCGTGCCGCGTAGCGGAGGGAGTTCATCCCGCCCATCGACATGCCGCAGAGGATCACCTTCGGGTAGCCGAGGTGCTCAATGAACGCCTCGGTGTCCTGGAGCATCAGGTCGCCGTTGTCCTCGGACAGGCGGTCCTCCGGCGTGTGGCCGGTGTCGCCGTGGCCGCGCTGGTCCAGCGCGATCACGTGGTAGCGGTCGCGGAGGATGAGCGCGGCCATGTCCCAGGTGTGCGCGGTCAGGCTGCCGCCGTGCAGCAGCACCAGCGGCGGCAGGTGCGAGTTGCCCCAGTCCACGTAGTGGAAGTCGATCCCGTTGAGGGTGACCCAGTGGTCGCTCGGCTGCAGGAACTCGCGCGGCCGCAGCCCGATCGCCGCGGCGCACGCCTTCATCTCTTCCAGGTAGTTCGGCACGGTCGTCGTCATGGAGCCCTCCCGCTCGGTGTGGTCGCTCGACGCCGCGGGCAGTCTACGACACCGGGGCGAGGACGCCCGCGGTCACCCCAGGGCGGGGAGGGCGAACACGCGCTCCAGCCAGCGGGAGAGGTCCGTCAGGCTCTCCGGGCCGATCTGGTGGCCCATGCTGTATTCGCGGTAGTCGGGCTTCGCGCCGATCTCCTCCAGCCGGTCGCGGGAGGAGCGCGCGCGGGCGACCTCGATCGCCGGGTCGGTGCTCCCGTGCTGCACGAGGAGGGGCAGGCTGCCGAGGGCGCTCGGGTCGGCGGCGGTCACCGCCTCGTCCGGGAGCCACGTGGAGAGCGCCGCGACGCCGCGCCAGCGCGCGGGCTCCGCGAGCCCGAGGCGGAAGGCGAGCGACCCGCCCTGCGAGAAGCCCAGGAGCACCACGCGCGCCGGATCGCCGCCGGCCTTCGTCACCGCCTCGTCCACGAAGACGTGAAGGAGCCGCGCGACGCGCTCGAACTCCTCGGGCGTCCGCTGTCCGGCGTCGTCGCGGCGGAACCAGGTGTAGGAGGGCATGCCGGGCTGCAGGGTGAACTCCGCCTCCGGGCAGATGACGAGCAGCCGCCCGCCCGCGAGCAGCGGGCCCAGGCCGAGGAGGTCCTGGCCGTTCGCGCCGTGTCCGTGGATCGCGACCACGGTGGGGAGCGGGCCGGGTGTGCCGGGGTGGTAGGTGTAGGAGGCGAACGTCATGCGCGGTGTACCGACTTTCCGAAGATCGCGATCGCGGCGATGCCGCAGAGGCAGATGAACTGGCAGAGCGCCGCACCATTCTGGACGCCCAGGTGCTCTACGGCGAAGCCCATCGAGAGGGCGCCCAGCGGCATGAGCCCCGCGCCCATCTGGAACGCCGCCATCCCTCGGCCGCGCATGTCCGGCCGCAGCGCGGACTGGAACACCGTGTTGTTCAGCGTGGTCGCCAGCCCGTGAAAGAACCCCGCCGTCGCGAGGATCGCGAGCGCCGGGTAGAAGACATCGACGCGAGAGAACGTGAGCACCAGGCACAGGTAGATGATGAACGCAGCGAGGAACACCGAGCCCTTCCGGCGGACATCGCCGAAGTAGGCAAGCCCGATCAGGCCGATGATCGACCCCACCGCGAGCATCGAGACCAGCAGCCCGTACGCCTCTGCCCCGCGTCCGAAGATCTCCTCCGCGTAGATCGGCATGAAGTTGATGTACGGGTACACGAGGAGCGAAGGCAGTCCGTTCGCGATCAGCAGCAGGAGCAGCAGCCGGTCGCGCCCGAGGTAGGAGAAGCCATCGACCACCTCGCGGAGCGGGTTGCGCTTCGGGAGCGCCTCCTGCATGCGCCGCCGCATCGCCGCCGCGGCGACGGCCGCGAGGAGGCGCGTGGCGGCGACGAAGACGAAGGCGGCGCCCACGTTCCACGCCACGATCACGCCGGTCAGCGGCGGGCCGACGAGCCTCGATGCGTTCATGGCGATCGAGTTCATCGCGATCGCGTTGCCCAGCGTCTCCTTCGTCGAGACGTCGTTCACGTACGCCTGGCGGGCCGGCTGGTTCACGACCATGGTGAGCGACGAGAAGAGGGCGAACGCGTAGACGTGCCAGAGCACGATCGTGTCCGTGATCACGAGCAGCGCGACGACCGCCGCCTGCGCCCCGCCGAGGGCGTTCGAGATGATGATGATCGCGCGGCGCGAGTAGCGGTCCGCGAGCAGCCCGGCGAACGGCCCGAGGATCAGCGCCAGGATGCCGCTGGCGAACGACACCGCGCCGAGTTGCAGCGCTGAGCCGGTGATCACGTACACCAGCCAGTTCATCCCGATCTGCTGTCCCCACTGGCCGAAGCCCGCCGAGACCGTGCCGATCCAGAGGAGCCGGAAGTCGCGCTGCTTCAGCGATGCGAACGTGTTGCCTCGGGTGGAACGGGGCGGCGACGCGGGCGGCGGGGCGGTGGTGCTCGGCGGTTGCGGGGCCATCGCCCATCCCTTGCAGGTGCGGCTGCCGCCCAGGCGGTGCGACGCCGGGTGGCCGGCATTATCCACCCGCGTCCATCCCCGGGCCGTCAGGCCGCCGGCGGTCTCCTCACCGGCAGGAACATCATCCCCGCCGCGACGAACCGGCCGGCCGAGGAGATGACCATCGCCGCCCGGATCCCCCACCCGGCGACGATCAGCGTGCCGATCGTCGGGCCGAGGAAGGACGCCACCAGCACGGTCATCTGATGGACCGCGGCGTACCTCGGGATGTTGCGCGTGGGGGCGTACTCCATGAGCAGGTTGAAGGAGACCACGTTGTAGACCGCCCAGGAGGCGCCGCCGACGAGGTGCGGGAGCGCCGCGTGCCACGGCTCCGTCGCAAAGAGCCACAGGAACGGGATGAACGGCGAGGTGAACATGACGATCCGCACCAGGTGCTCGGTCGGGTATCGGGCCACCACGAACCCGAGCGCGAGTTGCGCCGTAACCGCCGCGGCGAGGTCGACCGTCGCCAGCACGCCGACCTCGGCGGTGGTCGCACCGAGGTCGCGCACCAGGTAGGCGGCGAAGAACGGCCCCACGATCATCGTGGTGGTGTGGAGCATGAAGGTCGCCGCGAGGTACCGGGTGAACGGCCCGTCGGCGAGCATCTCGCGCAGCGACCCCTTCGGGCGGTCCTCCGCGCGCGGGCGCGGCGGCTCCGGGATGCGGCTGTAGCAGAAGGTGCTCGCGATGCCGAAGGCGAACGCGGCCGCGAACACCCACTGGAAGCCCTCCACGCCCCCGATCGCGCGGATGCCGAAGCCCGCGGCCGGCGCGGCGAACGCGCCGACGACGGTCATGCCGAGCATCCGCTGGGAGACGTAGAACCGCCGAAGGTCGAGCGGGATGATGTCCGCGAGGAGCGAGACCCAGGACGGGTGGCTCAGGCTCCCGCCGAGCCAGCGCAGGAACGTCAGCGCGATCAGCCCGTATACCGCGTGCCTCGGCTCCCGCAGGAGCAGCGGCGTCAGCGCCATCGCCAGCACCGCCAGCCGGCCCACGCCGGCCGCGCCGAGGAGCACGACGCGCTTGCGGGAGACGACACGTTCCGCGATCCGCGCGCCGGGGTAGAGCGCGATCGCCCCTGCGAGACCGTTGGCGATGGCGATCATCCCCACCTCGGTGTTCGTGGCGCCCAGCGCGATCGCGTAGATGGAGAGGAACTGGACGACCACGGTGTCGGAGGCGTTGGCCGTGAGCCCGTCCAGGAAGAACCAGCGCTGGGCGGGCGTGCCGAAGACGCGGGTCTGGTAGGACGTGCGGGGGTGATCGGCGAGCGGACGCCCTCGGAAGCGCCAGCGCTGGCCCAGGTTCGTCCCGATCGGGAGGCGCAGACGCCGAGGCACCCGCACTCGCTCTCAGGTCGGCCGGCCCAGGGAGGCCGGATGCAGGGAGCATAGGGGAGCCCGGCGATACCCATACCCCCCCGGTAGGGGTTTGTGGTACGATGCCGGCATCAGTCCAGTCCCGCTCGCGGAGGTACACCGATGCCCCAGATGACCCTCTTCGCCCCCGACATCACCTGCGACCACTGCATCGCCACGATCCGCAAGACCGTGGACGGCATCCAGGGAGCGCACTTCGTCTCCGGCGACCCGGATGCCCGGTCCTTCGTCGTCACCGTCGAGCGCGGCGCCGTCCTCGACCAGGTCGCGGAGGCGCTGGCCGGCGAGGGCTACCCGCTGGGCGACGCCGCTGCGGCTCCCCCGGCGGCCTCCGCGCACCCCTCGATGACCCCGCTCGGGATGCTGCACGTCGCCCCGTCCGCCGCCCAGGCGCAGGCGTTCGTCCCGACCTACCGCGCGGAGCGCACGGATGCCGGCGCGGACGTGGTCTACTCCTGCCCCTGCGGGAGCACGACCGAGGTCTTCCACTACGACCGCTCCAAGGCGGAGCAGGAGCCACACTCCTGCTGCAACCACAAGGTCCTCGTCGCCCCCGGCGCGGCCGAGCGGCTGCGCGCGCTGGCGCCCGGCTTCGAGGTGGTCAACGTGCAGACCGTGCAGATGCCGTGGGGCCAGCCCCTGGAAGCCGCGATGGCGGTCGCGAAGTAGCGACCGTCGGCCCGCCACAGCGCTCGCGCCGGGAGGCGACATGGATCACGACAGCAAGGCGGACGTCCTCAAGCGTCTCGCGTACATCGAGGGCCACCTGAACGGCATCCGCCGCATGGTGGAGGAGGACACCTACTGCGTGGACGTCCTGAAGCAGATGTACGCCGTGCGGCGCGCCGTGGAGAAGGCCGAGTCGCGCATTCTGGACGGCCACCTGCACCACTGCGTGCTGGAGGCCGTCACCGAGGGACGTCACGACGAGGTGTTCGACGAACTCGTCGAGCTGTACGCGATGAAGAACCGATAGGGCACACCATGAGCGCAGCACCCATCACATCCGAGCGGCTCCGCTTCGGCGTGCGCGGCATGACGTGCGCCTCCTGCGTGCGCCGCGTCGAGAAAGCGCTCGGCGGCGTCGAGGGCGTCTCCTCGGCGGCCGTGAACCTCGCGACCGAGCAGGCGACGGTGGAGGCCCCCGCCGGCCTGGACGTGCAGGCGCTCCGCGCCGCCGTCGACCGCGCGGGCTACGAGTTGGTGCTGCCGGACGCGGGCGAGGACGAAGACGCGCAGTACGACTCGCTCGAGCGCGAACGGCGCGCGGAGGAGTCCCGGCTGCGCGTGCGCATGACCTTCGCGCTCGCCGTCGCGGCGCTGACCATGACGTGGATGCTCCTGCGCCACGGCGGGATGACGGTGGGCCTCGAGATCGGGTGGGTGCAGGATGTCCCGCTGCGCGTGGCGAACCCGCTGCAGTTCCTGATCACGCTGCCGGTGCAGGTGTGGGCCGGTGCGCAGTTCTACCAGGGCGCGTGGAAGGTGGGCCGCCACGGCTCCACCGACATGAACACGCTGATCGCGACCGGCACCTCTGCCGCCTTCCTCTACTCGACCGTCGCAACGTTCGCGCCGGGCGTCTTCTCCGCGGTGCACGGGCTGGAGCCGGAGGTCTACTTCGACACCTCCGCCGCGATCATCGGTCTCGTCCTCCTCGGGCGGTGGCTGGAGGCGCGCGCCAAGGGGCGGACGTCCGAGGCGGTGCGTGCGCTGATCGCGCTGCGTCCCCAACTGGCGCGCGTGCTGGAGGACGGCGTGGAGTACGAGATCCCGGTGCGCGCCGTGCAGGCGGGCGACGTGGTGATCGTGCGGCCGAGCGAGCAGATCCCGGTCGATGGCGAGGTGATCGAGGGCCACTCGGCCGTGGACGAGTCGATGCTCACCGGCGAGTCCGTGCCGGTGGAGAAGGCGCCCGGCACGCCCGTCTTCGGCGCGACGATGAACACGACCGGTCTGCTGCGCGTCCGGGCGACGGCGGTGGGTTCCGACTCGGCGCTCGCGCGCATCATCTCGCTCGTGGAGGAGGCGCAGACCTCGAAGGCGCCGGTGCAGGCGCTGGCGGACCGCATCTCGTCCGTCTTCGTGCCGGTCGTGCTCGTGATCGCGCTCGGCGTGCTGGGGGCGTGGTGGGCGTTCGGCCCGGAGCCCCGGCTGACGCTCGCGATCCTCAACGCCGTCACCGTGGTGATCATCGCCTGCCCTTGCGCGCTCGGCCTGGCGACGCCCACCGCGATCATGGTCGGCCTCGGGCGCGCCGCGCAGCGAGGCGTCCTGATCCGCAACGCGGAGGCGCTGCAGCGCGCGCGCCAGGTGGACACCGTGGTGCTGGACAAGACCGGCACGATCACCGAAGGCCGGCCGGAGGTGACGTCCGTGGACCTGGTGCCCGGCGCGCCGGTCGACGAGGCGGCGCTGATCCGCCTCGTCGCCTCCGCGGAGCGCGGCTCGGAGCACCCGTATGCCGAGGCGATCACGCGCGAGGCGGAGCGGCGCGGGCTCGCGCTCGACTGGCCGCTCACGTTCCAGGCGCTTCCCGGCCTCGGCGTCGCCGCGACCGTCGCGCTCGACGGGGTGACGCACGAGGTGCTGATCGGGAACGCGGACTTCCTGAAGCAGCGCGGGGTGGACGGCACCACGCGCGGTGGCCTGCGCCTCCCGTTCCTCGCGGAGCAGGCGCAGACGAAGGGCGAGACGGCGATCCTCGTCGCGGTGGACGGCCAGGCGGCGGGCGTGGTTGCCCTCGCCGACCGCGTGCGTGCGAGCGCGGCCGACGGCGTCGCGCGATTGCGCACGCTTGGCGTGCAGGTAGTGATGCTCACCGGTGACGGCGAACTCACGGCACGCGCCGTGGCGCGCCAGGTGGGCATCGACCAGGTCGAGGCGAACGTGAAGCCGGAAGGCAAGGCGGCGATCGTCCAGGCGCTCCAGCAGCAGGGCCGCGTCGTCGCGATGGTCGGCGACGGGATCAACGACGCACCCGCGCTCGCCGCGGCGGACGTCGGCATTGCGATCGGTACCGGCACGGACGTGGCGATGGAGACGGCGCCCGTCACGTTGATGCGCGCTGACCTGCTCGGCGTCGCGCACGCGATCGGCATCTCCCGCGCGACGATGCGCACGATGTGGCAGAACCTCGCGTGGGCGTTTGGCTACAACGTCGTCCTCATCCCGGTCGCGGCCGGTCTCGGCTACATCGTGTTCCGCGAGATGCTCGGGATGCACGAGGTCCCGCGCGCGCTGCAGCCGATCTTCGGGCACGCCGGGTTCCTCAACCCGATCGTCGCGGCCGGCGCGATGGCGCTCTCCAGCGTCTCGGTGATGGCGAACAGCCTCCGCCTGCGTCGCGCGAACATCGACTGACGTCGCCGGCCTCGACGGAATGCTTGACGCGCCGCGTCGCTGCCGCCAGAGTGCGCGCAGCGGCGCATCCGCGTCGCCTCGGAACGAACGGACGGACCATGACGGCACACCTCTCCGCCATCCACACCGTCCCCACCCGGCGCGCAGAGCAGCGACGCGTCGCAGCGACCCGCTGACCTCGCGCGGCGACGGGGGCACCGTCCGGCCCTGACCTGCGCGCCTGAGCGCGCCCGGGGTGTTGCGAGGGGTACCCGTGTCTCAACCGTCATGGTTCCACCGGCAGCCGACGTTGCTGCCGGGCCGCCCGCTGGACGCGCGGCGGCTCTACCTCCTGATCGTCGCCGGCAGCGGTGCGATGCAGGGGCTCGTCGTCGTCCTGTACGCGCTCTACGCCGTGCGCGATGTGGGGCTCTCCCCGCTCCAGTTGATGATCATCGGCACCGGCATGGAGGCGGCGGCGCTGCTGTTCGAGGTGCCGACCGGCGTGGTCGCGGACCTGATCAGCCGCCGGCTCTCGGTGATCCTCGGCTACCTCGTGATCGCCCTCGGGTTCGCGCTGATGGCGGTGCCGGAGTTCTGGTCGATCGCCCTCGGCCAGGCGCTATGGGGCCTCGGCTTCACCTTCATCTCCGGTGCGCGCGAGGCGTGGCTGGCGGACGAGGTGGGCGAGGAGGCCGCCGCGAGGCTCTACCCGCGCGGCGCGCGCTGGCGGCTCACCGCCATGATCCTCGGCGCATTGGCTGGTGGTGCGATCGGGCTTGTCGCGCCGCAGTGGACGTTCGTGGTGGGCGCGGCCGGCATGGCGGTGCTTGCCCTCGGCATGCTGTTCGCGATGACGGAGCACGGCTGGCACCCCGCGCCGCGTGGCGAGCGATCCTCGTGGGGTTCGGTGCGCGACCAGGCCGTGCGAGGCGTCCAGGCGACGCGCGGGAAGCCGGCGCTGGTGGCGGCGTTCGTCCTCATGGCGCTCATGGGCATGTCCAGCGAGTCGTTCGACCGGCTCTGGGGCTACCTGCTGATCGAGGAGATCGGCGTGCCAGGCGGGCTGGACGACGTGGCGGTGTTCACCGGCCTGTTCGTGGTCTCGCAACTCGGCGGCATCGCCGTGATCCGCGCGATCGAGCCGTGGGCGGCACGCGGGGCACGCGCCGTGACCACCGCGCTCCTGCTGCTGAACGCCGCGATCGTCCTGTCGATGCTGGCGTTCGGCCTCGCACCGGTGTTCGGCGTCGCGCTCGCCGCGTACTGGCTCACGGTCTGGGCGCGGAACGCGGAGGAGCCGTTCTTCATCGCGTGGGTGAACCGCGGGCTGGACCCGGCGACGCGGGCGACGGTGCTGTCCACGGTGGGACAGGCGAACGCGCTCGGCCAGATTGCCGGCGGGCCGGCGTTCGGCCTCCTCGCGCAGGTCGCCTCTGTCCGCGCCGCGCTCAGCGCCGCGGCGCTCGTGCTGGCGCCCGCGCTGCCGCTGTACGCGCGTGAGCGCCGGCGCGCCTCGGACGCCGCGGAGGGCGCGGGCGTCGAGGGCTGACGATCGCGTCGAGGCGGCGCGCGGTTCCGGGATCATTCACGGGGTCGTAAGATTCTGCCGGATCCCGACCGCGCGCCGCCTCGGCCGGCGCGCCGTGGCGAAGGAGTGACCGAACCATGGACTTCACCTGGACGCCGGAGCAGCGGACGTTCCGAGACGAGGTGCGCGCGTTCATTGACCGCGAGTGGGTGCAGCCCGGCCACGGCGCGATTGGCGGCGGCGAGGAGGGCGGCGGGGCCGCCTCGGTGCGGTACCAGCGCGCGCTGGCGCAGCACGGCTGGCTGACGATGGCGTGGCCGAAGGAGTACGGCGGCCGCGGCGTCACGTACTGGGAGCAGCTGATCTTCGCGGAGGAGTCCGCGTTCGCCTCGGCGCCCACGGGCGGGCAGGGCGCGGACCGCGTGGGGCCCACGCTGATGATCCACGGCACGGAGGAGCAGAAGCGGGAGCACCTGCCCAAGATCGCGGCGGGCGAGGTGGTGTGGTGCCAGGGCTTCTCCGAGCCGGGATCGGGGTCAGACCTCGCATCGCTCCAGACGCGCGCCACCCGAGACGGCGACGACTTCGTGATCAACGGCCAGAAGATCTGGACGAGCGGCGCGGACCACGCGCAGTGGATCCACGTCCTCACCCGCACCGACCCGGAGGCGCCGAAGCACCGAGGCATCACCTACTTCATGCTGCGCATGGACACCCCCGGCATCTCGCTCCGCCCGATTGTGCAGATGCACGACCAGGCCGGGTTCAACGAGACGTTCTTCGAGGACGTGCGGGTGCCGGCAAAGAACATGATCGGCGACGAGAACCGCGGCTGGTACGTGGCCGCCACCGCGCTCGACTTCGAGCGGAGCGGCATCAACCGCATGGCGGAGGCGGTCGCGCCGTTCCGGCGGCTGCTCACGCACGCCACGCGGCCGGACTCGGCCGGGGAGGGCCGGCGCATCGCCGACACGCCAATGCACCGGCTGGCGCTCGTCGACACGCACATTGAGATGGAGGTCGCGCGGCTGCTTGGCTACCGCGTGACGTGGATGCAGGACCGCCACTTGGTGCCGAACATGGAGTCCTCCATGTCGAAGATGGCCGGCTCCGAACTGCAGCAGCGGAACGCGCGTCGAGGCATCAACATGCTCGGGCTCGCGGGCGCGCTGCGCCCGGGCCAGCCGCGCGCCGCGCTCGGCGGGGAGTACTGCATCCTCTACCTCTCGACGGTGTCGCGGACGATCGCGGCTGGCACCAGCGAGATCCAGCGCAACATCATCGCCACGCGCGGCCTCGGACTGCCGAGGGGGTAGCCTGAGGCGCGATGTGCGGCGCGAGTCGTCGCGCTAGTAGTAGATCGCGCGCGGGACGCCGCCCCCGGCGGCGATCGCGTCGCCGTTGATCGCGATTGACCGCGGCGAGGCGAGCATCGCGACGATGTAGGCGATGTCGTCCGCGTCGATGATGCGGCGGACGGTGTTGCCCTCCGCCATACGCGCCTCCGCCTCCGCGACCGTGATCCCCTGCGCCTGCGCGCGCCGTTCGAGGACGCCCGCCGTCGCCTCGGTGCGGGTGAGGCCGGGGTGGACGACGGTGACGGTGATGCCGTGCGGGCCGAGTTCGTCCGCGAGGTTCTTCGTCAGCGCCGCGACCGCCACGTTACGCATCGAACCGGTCGCGGAACCCGCGGAGCGGGCGGCGAGGCCGGAGATGTTGATGATGCGGCCCCAGCCCTGCGCCTTCATGTGAGGCGCGACGGCCTGCACGGTGCGCAGGTAGCCGAACACCTTCACGTTCATGTCCGGCCAGATGTGCCCGTCCGCGGTGATCGCCTCGAAGCCGGGTACCGGACCCTGGCCACCCGCCTGCGCCGCGCAGTTCACGAGGATGTCCACGCCGCCGAGCGCGGCGACCGCCTGGCGGCCCATCCCGCGCACCGACTCGTCGTCCGAGGTGTCCGCGACGATCGGGACGATCTTGCGCCCGGTCTCCCGCGCGAGTTCCTCGGCGGCCGCCTCCAGCGCCTCGCGCGTGCGGGCGACGAGGGCCACGTCCACCCCCTCCCGCGCGAGGGCGCGGGCGATCGCCTTGCCGATGCCACGGCTGCCGCCGGTAACGATCGCGCGCTTGCCGGTGAGTTGTAGGTCCATCGGTGACTCCTCGTGCGGTGCCACGGCACCGGGATGATCTCGTGGTGCGAAGCGTAGACTCCGGCTCCCACCTCGAACAGGCAGGAGGCAGCGATGGCATCCCCCAACCCAGTCGTCCACTTCGAGATCATGTGCGGGCCGGACCAGGACGTGGCGGCGCACCGGAAGTTCTACGCGGACACCTTCGGCTGGACGTACGACGTCATGCCGGAGATGGACTACGCGATGGTGAACGTGGAGCCCGGCCACGGCATCGGCGGCGCGGTCGGGGCGAGCCCGGCTGGAGCCAGCACCACGATCTACATCGAGGTCGAGGACCCCGCCGCTGCGCTCGCGAAGGCGGTCGCGAATGGCGCCGAGAAGGTGATGGACGTCGAGACCATCCCCGGCATGGTCACGTTCGCGATGTTCCGCGACCTTGCCGGCAACATCGTGGGGATCGTCGCCCGCGAGACGCCGCCCGCGCCGTAGCCGCGGTCAGGCGGCGATGCGGGACAGCGCCCGCACGATGAACGCGGCGGCGACCTCCGGGCTCTCGAGGGCGAAGAAGTGCCCGCGCCCGGCGAGGAGCTCGTCGCTCCCGCGCGCGAAGTAGTCGACCAGCCCCGGCCATGTCTGCGAGGGCGTGAAGCCGGGCGGCTGGTCGGATGTGCGCGGCTCCGCCCGCACGATGTGGACGGGGGCCTCGATCGTCGCGATCGCGTCATACAGCCCGGGGGACATGCCGCCCCAGATCGTCGCCTCCAGCGCGGGCGGGCAGGCGAGGGCGAAGCGGTCGCCGTTCGGCACCAGGCCGTAGTCGCAGTAGGCCCGCAGCGCCGCCGGGTGCCACGTCTGAAACGGCGGCCGCCCGGCGAACCGCTCGTACATCTCGTCCGGCGAGGCCCAGTCGTTGCGCCGGCGGGCGACCGCAGCGTCGTTCTCCAGCGGCTCCGGGATCCTCGCGCGCTCCGGGTCGCCGGCTGTCGGGTCGAAGAGCAGCAGCGAGGCGAAGCGCGAGGGCGCGGCCGCGGCGGTGAAGATCAGCGAGTGCCCGCCCATCGAGTGGCCCACGCCAAGCACCGGCGGCAGGTCGATCGCATCGAGGAGCGCGGCGACGTCCTCACCCAGTTCGCCCCACCACAGGTGCTCGTCCTTCGGCGCGGGGATCTCGGAGCGGCCGTGCCCGCGCAGGTCGGGTGCGATCACGCGCGTCCCGTCCGGGAGTGCATCGACGAGCGGGTCCCAAGTGCGTCCGTGCAGCCCGATGCCGTGGATCAGCAGGACGGGTGTGCCCTCGCCGGGCCACTCCCAGTACGCCAGGTCGTACCCTCGCGCCTGCGCGTGCCGCTCGATTGGTGTGCGTCCGGACATCCCGCCGCCTTCCCTGCGGACGGGAGCCTAGCGCGTCGCGGCGACCTCCGGCGAGGCGTGCTCGGGGAGCCCGTCCACGAACGTCACGGTGCGTCCTCGCTGCGCGGGCACGCGGTCGCCCGGCAGCAGCACGCCGGTGAGGTTCACCGGGTCGACCGCGCTGACCGTGACGCGCTGGCCGGTGTGCGGCTCGTTCCGCACCGCGCGGAGCAGCGTCACCGCCTCCGGCAGCGCGTACTGCTCCCCGGCCACGGCGAGGACGAAGCGGCCGCCGCGGACGGTGCCACGCGCTTCCATCCGCCGGAGGGCGCGCATCACGAGCCGCCACGGCATGGTGAACGGCTCGCGCAGCGCCACGTCGCGGAACACCACGCCGTACCGCTGGAGCAGCCGCATCGCGACCGCTTCGGCCAGCGTGTCCTCGTCCGCCGCCTCGAGGTCGGGCGTGCGGACGAGCGACCAGCGGCCGGGCGGGCCACCGCCGGCGAAGAGGCCGCCGCGGAGGTAGTTCCCCGCCCCGCGTGACCGCTCGCGACGACCGCCCGAGCGACGCGTGCCGGCGAGCTCGCGCAGCCCCTCGAAGCCGTCGGAGGCAACGACCCCGGCCGCGACCAGTTCGCGCAGACCCTGCTCCACGTCCGTCACCAGGCGGCGGGTCTCCGCGACGATCCCGTCGAAAAAGAGCGCCCCGCGCCGCGCGAGCAGCGCCGCGATCTCTCCGGCCGCGCCCGCCACCCCGAGCGGCGGGTCGCCCGGGCCGTAGGCGCGCGTGGCGAGGAGCAACGAGCCCACCGCCATCCTCGGCGCGATCGTGATCGGGGTCGCGCGGGTGGCGCTGCCCGCGAGGCGCGCGACCTCCGGCTCGCCGGCGACCCGCTTCGGGGTCAGGCGCGCCCACGCGGCCTCCCCGGCGAGGCAGAGTTCGTCCAGCCATGACGGCTGGTAGACGGCCATGCGCTGCCGCAGCAGTTCCGTTTCCCACGCGCTCGCCGGCGCCTCGAACCCGGCGAGGCGTTCGATCACCTGTCGCAGCCCGCCGCGCCCCTCCACCTGCGCACCGGGCGCGAGGTGCTGCCAGCGCAGCAGGAAGCGCATGAAATCCTGGCGGGAGGCCGGGTCGATCTCCCGGCGCAGCCGGTCGAGCGTGTAGCGGTGGATGCGCGCCAGCAGACGGCGGTCGCACCATTCGTCCTCCGGCGCGCCAGGGGTGAAGCGGCCGCGCAGCACGAAGCCCTGCGCCTCCAGCATCCGCAGCCCGCGCTCCGCGTCGCCGGCATCGAGGCCGCTGCGGGACGCCAGGTCGGCCGGCGTCGTCACGCCGCACGCCTCCGCGTGGCCGCGCAGCGCGAGCGCGCGGGCTTCCTCGCGGTGCTCGAGGCGGGTGAGCGCGTGCGCGGGGGTGTCGAGTGACGGTATCGCGGCGTCCGGGAAGATCAGCGCAACCACCTCGCGGTGCTCGGCGGCGAACCAGAGACGTCGCCCCGCCGTCTCGAACGAGGCGGCCCGGCGGGCCGTCGCCAGCGCGTCCAGCCCCACGGTCCAGTCCTCCACCCACGCCTCGTCCACCACGACGAGGCCGAGGAGCGCGTCATGCACCTCCTCCGCATCGCGCGGCTGCGGCCATGCCTCGCCGGCCACCTGTGCGATCGCCTCTGGGTCGAGCGTGGCGAGGTCGCGAGCGTGCTCGGGCAGGCCGCGCCGCAGCGTGATCGCACGCGTGCGGCGCTCCTCGATCGGCGCGTCGTCCAGGTAGGTGTAGGGACGGCCGCTCACGATCTCGTGCGCCATCGGGGAGGGTTCCACGGTGTCGCGCGCGTGGTAGCGGATCGCGCCCGCCTCCACCCGCTGCAGCACGCCGCGCAGGCCCTCCACGTCCATCGCCTCGAAGAGGCAGTCGCGCATGGTCTGGCGCATCAGCGGGTGGTCCGGGAGCGTCAGCGGCTCCTGCATGTTCTCCTGGCAGCCCACCTGCTCCGGGAACACGGCCGCCATCAGGTCATCGGCACGCATCCGCTGGAGGAACGGTGGCACCGGCTTGCCGCCGCGCATCCGGGGCACCGCCAGCGCCCGCGTGGTGTTCCACCGCCAGCGCGCCGGGAACATCGGGATGTAGAACACCGAGGAGTGCACCGCCTCTTCGACGTTCCCCGGCTTCACCCACTCGTACGCCTCCTCCAGCGGCCAGGAATGCTGCGGCCCGGCAGAGAGCAGGATCGAGTCGTCGTTCGCGGCTGCCTGCAGTTCGAAGTCGAACGCCACGCAGAACCGCTTGCGGAGCGCCAGCCCCCAGGCGCGGTTGATGCGCTGCCCGAACGGCGCGTGCACCACCAGTTGCATGCCGCCGGTGTCGTCGAAGAACCGCTCGAACACCACGTCCGTGTCGCTCGGCACGACCCCGAGGCCGTCCCGCGTCGCGGCGAGGTAGTCGATGATCTGGTCCGCTCCGAGCGGCGGCAGCGCGCACTCCTCCGCCAGCCACGCGCGCAGCGCCGAGCGGTCGCCGTCGAGGCCGGCGGCGACCTCGCGGCGCAGGCGGCCGACCTCCTGCGACAGTTCGATGGTGCGGCCCGGCGCCTCGCCGAGCCAGAACGGGATCGTGGGCGGCGCGCCACCGGCGTCCGTCACGTACACGGTGGACTGGCCGAGGCGGGAGATGCGCCAGGAGGTGGACCCCAGCAGGAAGATGTCACCGCCGCTGGACTCCATCGCGAAGTCCTCGTTCACCGTGCCGACGACCGCGCCGTCCGGCTCCGAGACCACGCGGTAGTCGCCGGTCTCCGGGATCGTGCCGCCGTTCTGCAGCGCGGTGAGGCGCGCCGCACGCCTCGGACGGAGCACGTGGTGGATGCGGTCGCGGTGCAGCAGCGGCGCCGCCCGGCCCGCGCCTTCGCCGATGCCCTCCGAAAGCATCTCCACGATCTCGTCGAAGTCGTGCCGGTCGAGGTGCGCGTACGGCGCGGCGTGCCGCATCAGCGCGTACAGGTCGTCCTCCGCCCACTCCTCGGCGCAGGCGACCTCCGCGACGATCTGCTGCGCGAGCACGTCGAGCGGCCGCTTCGGCATGACGATCCGGTCGAGGCGGCCCGCGCGGACCGCGCGGACCAGCGCGGCGCACTCGACGAGTTCGTCGCGCGTGGTCGGGAACAGCAGGCCGTGCGGGCGCAGCCCCAGTGCGTGCCCGGAGCGGCCGACGCGCTGCAGGAACGTGGCGATGCTCCTCGGCGACCCGACCTGGCAGACCAGGTCGATGCTGCCGATGTCGATGCCGAGTTCGAGCGAGGCGGTCGCGACGAGCGCCCGGAGTTTGCCGGACTTCAGCCGCTGCTCCACCCTCAGCCGCCGCTCCTTGGAGATTGACCCGTGGTGCGAGGCGACCGCGTCCTCGCCGAGGCGTTCCGCGAGGGCGTGTGCGACCCGCTCCGACATGCGGCGCGTGTTCACGAAGATGAGCGTCGTCCGGTGCTGGCGCACCAGGTCTGCGAGCCGGTCGTACTGCTCGCCCATCTGCTCCTTCGGGATCACCGCCTCCAGGTCGCTGGGCGGGATCTCGATCGCCAGCTCCAGGTCGCGCTGGTGGCCGCGGTCGACGATGGTGCAGGGCGCGCCGGTCTGCGCGAGGAACGCCGCGACCGCCTCGATCGGCCGCTGCGTGGCGGAGAGCCCCACGCGCGCGGGCGTCTGCCCGGTGGCGGAGCGCACGAGGTGGTCCAGGCGCGCGAGCGTGAGCGTGAGGTGCGTGCCGCGCCGGTCGCGTGCGAGCGCGTGGATCTCGTCCACGATCACGGTGCGCGTGTTCGCCAGCCCTCGCCGCCCGCGGTCGGACGTCACCATCAGGTAGAGGGATTCGGGTGTGGTGATGAGGATGTGCGGGGGACGCCGCGCGATCGCGTCTCGCTCGGCCGCGGTGGTGTCGCCCGTACGCACTGCCGTGGTGATCGGCGCCAGCGCGACGCCGAGTTCCTCGGCGACGGCGCGGATGCCGGCGAGCGGCACCTCCAGGTTGCGCTCGATGTCGTTGCCCAGCGCCTTCAGCGGCGAGACGTACACGATCCGCGTGCGGTCATCCAGCGTCCCCGCCTCCGCTTCGCGCACCAGCGCGTCGATCCCCACGAGGAACGCGGCGAGCGTCTTGCCGGAACCCGTGGGGGCCGCGAGGAGCGTGTTGCCGCCGCGCCGGATCGCCGGCCAGCCCTCCACCTGCGCATCCGTGGGCGCACCGAACCGCCGCTCGAACCACGTCCGGACGACCGGGTGGAACGCGTCCAGGGGTGAGCCGGAGGTGGATGGAGGCGTCTCAGTCATGGTTCGATCGTTGTCCCCGCGAGCGGTGGGGGCCGGGGAGGCCGCTCCATGCGCCGTCTGTCCATCTTAGGACTCGCCACCGTGATCGGATGGCTGGCGCTGGCACCGCCGGCGAGGGCGCAGGCGCTCCGCACCCCGGAAGTGGACTACTGCACCGCCTCTCCGGATGTGCCGCTGGGCTGGTGGTTCAACGACGCCTGCCGCGGGCATGACGAATGCCTCGCCCCGCTCGCGGGGATGCCCGACGCGGAGGGCCGAGCGAGGTGCGACCGAGGCTTCTTCTCGGACCTGCTCGCGGCGCCGCACGTCCTCAGCGGTGGTGAGTGCCGCCGGGACGGCGCGTGCGCACGCATCGCCTACATCTACTTCGCGGTGGTGCGGTTCACCTCGCGGCTGGTGGACGCCTCGCTGGCCGCGCCGTCCGGCCTGCCGCCTCGATGACCGCTTGCCAGCAGGGGCGGTAGCGGACAGACTGACCGGCGGAACCACGGCAGCAGCCTGCGGAGGCCCCGGTGAACAACATCCTCGAAGTCTCCATCACGATCCCGGCCGCGATCCCGTTCGCGCTGGGCATCGCCATTGTGGCGTGGGGCGCGCTGAGCGGGTTCGTCGCCTTCACCGGCGGGCAGTCCTCCGGGCTGCACGAGGAACTGGTGCCGGGCGAGCAGCGCGGCCGCCGGCCGAAGCGCGGGTAGCACCGCGCCCGGCAGCGGCACCCGAGGCCGCCCCAGACCGTCACCCTGACGTTCACTGGAAAGTCGTTTTCCCTTCGATTACGATTCCGCCAGGTGCCCGGGCCTCGCCCGGGTGTGCCGCGCAGCGCGCGGGGAGGGAATCGCACTCGATGGTGGACTTCGCTGACAGCCCGGAGCAGGCGGTCTTCCGCCGTGAGGTCGAAGCCTTCTTCGCCCAGCACTTCCCGGCCGAACTCTCGGTGAACGACAACGCCGACCCGCGCACCGCCGAGGAGGCGGGTGGCGAGGACGGCTCCGAGGCCCGTCGCGACGCGCGCAAGCGCTGGCGCGCGGCGCTGGTGGACAAGGGCTGGATCGCCCCCGCCTGGCCGAAGAAGTACGGCGGCGCTGAGCTCTCCCCGATGGAGCAGTTCATCCTCAACGAGACGATCGCGGAGCGCGGCGCCCCTCGCATGGGCGTGCCGGACGTGGGCTCCACGATCATGGTGCACGGCACCGAGGAGCAGAAGGCGGAGTTCCTGCCGCCGATGGTGCGCGGTGAGACGCGCTGGTGCCAGGGCTACTCCGAGCCCGGCTCCGGCTCCGACCTTGCCAGCCTCCAGACCCGCGCCGTGCGTGACGGTGACGACTTCGTCATCAACGGCCAGAAGATCTGGACCTCCGGTGCGCACCTCGCGAACATGATCTTCGCGCTGGTCCGCACGGACCCGGAGGCGCCTAAGCACCGCGGCATCACCTACCTGCTCTTCCCCATGAGCACGCCGGGCATCACCGTCCGCCCGCTGGTCCAGATGAGCGACGCGCGCGGCTTCAACGAGACGTTCTTCGAGGACGTCCGCGTCCCCGTCCGGAACGCCGTCGGCGAGATCAACCGTGGCTGGTACGTGGGCGCCACGCACCTCGACTTCGAGCGCTCCTCGATCGGCTCGGCCGTAGGCCAGATGAAGATGCTGGACACGCTGAAGGGCTACCTGCAGGAGCAGCGCGACTCGAAGAGCGGCCAGAGCCGCCTCGGCCAGGTGGACTCGCCGCGTCTCGAGATCGCCGACCGCTACATCGAGGCGACCGTGGCGAAGACGCTGTCGCAGCGGGTGATCTCCATGCAGGCCCGGGGGCTCATCCCCAACCACGAGGCCTCCATGACGAAGGTGTTCTCCACCGAGTTCAACCAGCGCATTGCCCGCACGGCGACCAAGGCGCTGGGCCTCTACGGCGGCGTCCGCGGCGGCAACGCCCCGCAGTACGTCCCGATGGGTGGCCGCTGGGGCACGATGTACCTCTCGTCCGTCTCCTCGACGATCGCGGGCGGCACCTCGGAGATCCAGCGCAACGTCATCGCTACGCGCGGCCTCGGGCTGCCGCGCGGCTAGTCTCGGTCGACGACGACCTCACTCGAGCGGCGGGCCATCCGGCCCGCCGCTCTTGCGTTCCCGGGCGCTCCGCGCCTAGCCTCCGCCGCCCGGATGTCGGAGGAGGCACGCGATGACCGAGGAGCCCCGTGCGGGCCAGGCCGAGTCCACGCGCGCGTGGGACGCGAACGCCGCCTTCTGGGACGAGCGCATGGGCGAAGGCAACGACTGGCACCTCCAACTCGTGTGGCCGGCGACGGAGCGCCTCCTCGGGCTGGCTCCCGGTTCGCGCCTGCTGGACGTGGGTTGTGGCAACGGCCTGACCTGCCGCCGAGTCGCCCTCGGCGGCGTCGAGGTGACTGGCATCGATGCATCCGGCACGATGCTGGCGCGCGCGCGTGCCCGCTCCACCGGGGACGCGGCGGCCGAGGCGCGCATCGCCTACGTACAGGTCGACGCGACCGACGAGCAGGCGTTGCGCGCCCTCGGTGAGGGGGAGTTCGACGCGGCGTGCGCCAACATGGTGCTGATGGACATGGCGGAGATCGCGCCGCTGTTCCGGGCGCTCGCGGTGCTGCTGCGGCCGGGCGCGCCGTTCGTCTGCTCCGTGCAGCACCCGGCCTTCAATGGCACCCACGCGGTGCATGTGGAGGAGGTCTCCGAGGCGGCGACCGGACTGGAGCGGCGTCGCTTTGTGAAGGTGAGCGGCTACGGACGTGACTCCGTCACCTACGGGCAGGCGATCCACGGCCAGCCAGAGCCGCAGCCGTACTTCCACCGTCCGCTCCAGTCGCTCCTCGCGCCGGCGTTCGAGGCCGGCCTCGTCCTCGACGCGCTCGAGGAGCCGGCGTTCGACGCGGTGGCGCGGGGACGCTGGGCGGAGGTGGACGCGCTGCCGCCCGTGCTGGTGGTGCGCCTTCGCCGGCCGTGACGGTCGAGGGGCTTACGCCCTCCTTACCTCCCCCCGGCGACGCTGCGTGCCATTCACACTTCGATAGCGGGTCGCGGGTACGTTCGGGTTTCCGCGCATCCATACCCCTCGGAGGGCACGCATGACCGCACGGCTGGGTTTGATGGTGGGCGTGGCGGCCGTCGTGGCCGCCGCCCTGTTTGGCGGGTGGTACTTCTTCCTGCGCGGCGATGACCCGGCACCGGTGTCCCTCGCGGACGCCGTCGCCTCCGTGACGGCGACGCCCGCCGCCTCCGGTGCGACCACCGAGGCGACCGCGACCGCCACCTCTGACGCGACGCCGGCAGCCGGCGGCGACGGCGCGCTCGCCGGCACGTGGACCCTTGTCGCGGGCGACTCCTTCGTCGGCTACCGCGTGAAGGAAGAACTGGTCTCGGTAGGCGCGACCGAGGCGGTCGGCCGCACGAGCGTCGTCAGCGGCTCACTCTCGTTCGACGGCTCCGCGATCACCTCGGTGGAGGTCGTCGCGGATATGACGGCGCTCAAGAGCGACGACTCGCGTCGTGACGGCCAGTTGCGTCGCCAGGGGATCGAGTACGGCACGTTCCCGGAGGCCACGTTCGTGCTCGCCGAGCCGATCGCGATCGAAGGGATGCCCGCCGAGGGCGTCGAGATCAGCGCCGTGGCCGTGGGCGACCTGACGCTGCACGGCGTAACGCAGCGCGTCACGTTCCCGCTGCAGGGCACGCTCGCGAGCGGCCTCGTGGTGGTCGTCGGTTCGCTGCCGATCGAGTTCGCTGACTACGACATCGAGGCGCCGCGAGCGCTGAGCGTCGTCTCCGTGGAGGAGCGCGGCATCATCGAACTGCAGTTGATCTTCCAGCGCGGCTAGGCCCCTCCACCGCGGTTCAACGCAACGAGGCGGCGAGGAAGTCCAGGACGCGCGTCCGGACGTCCTCGCGCGCCTGCCGCAGCGAATGCGTGGCGCCCGGGATGAGGACGAGCGACTTCGGCTCGCCCGCCATGCCGTACAGCAACTCGGAGCAGCGCGGCGACAGGCGCACGTCCTCCAGGCCGTGGATCAGCAGCAGCGGCCGGGGCGCGACGAGCGCCACCCGCTGCGCGCCCGCCGTCTGCGTCGCCAGCGTCACCACCGCCCCGACCGACGGCGCCTGCGCGGCCGCCTCGATCACGACCGCCCCACCGAAGGAGTGCCCGACGAGGCCGGCCGCCTCGACCCCCTGACCCTGCAGCCAGTCCAGGCCCGCGAGCACGTCGTGGACGCCTTCGTCCACGTCGTTCGGGAAGCGGTGGATGCGGAAGTCCAGCCGGAGCACGCCGAGACCGAGCGGTACGAGGTCTTCGGCGAGCGTCGGGTACAGCGCCTCCGCGGGGCCGTCGAAGCCGCCATCGCCCCCGCCGACCAGCACCGCGGCCGCGCGAGGTGGCCCGGCCGGTGCATCCCAGAGCGCCAGCACGTCGCCTCGGGCGGTGGGTATGGTGATCGGTTCGGTCATCTGTGGCCGCTGCGGATCAGTCGCCGCGCAGCCAGAAGATGTACTCGGTCTCGGCGGGCTCGCCGCCCTGACGGCCGACCTCCAGCGCGATCTGGCCGCGGTGCTCCGCGCCGTGCAGGAGGACGTGCTCCAGGACGTCCCCCACGAGGTTCTCGTACGGCTCGCCACGCGAGTTCGAGTACGCGACCGGTGCGTTGAGGCGCGCATCGTCCATCGCCATCGCGATGCGGAGGAAGTGGTCGCAGACCTGGTCCAGGAGCGGGGGGAGCGCCTCGCGCTCCGGGGTCACCCACTCGAACGGGGCGGCGGGCTCCGTGCCATCGATCCGAGACAGCCACGTCTCGGCAGCGACGAGCAGGTGCCAGGCGATCTGCAGCAGTTGCTCGGACGGCTGCTCCACCGAGCCGATGGAGGCGATCTGTGCGCGGTCCGCCCAGACCTCGAACGCCAGTTGTTGGATCAGTTCTTCGGCGGTGCGCACGTCAGCCGCCGCCCCCGCCGCGGACGGCGAACAGCGCCAGGCCGATCGTGAGGAGGACGATCCCCGCGCCGATGAGCGCGCCGGTGACGCGCATCTGCATCGGGCGGTTAAATGTGTTGCGCAGCAGCCAGAGCAGGTCGCCGGTCACGAACAAGGCCAGGCCCGCGAGAAACAGCCACAGCGTGATGGTGTCGGCCATGCTGGGAGCATATCCGCTCCCGCCGTGAGCGGCCCGGGAACCGGAGAGGGGCCTCGGGCGTCACAGGCATGTACCCCGCTGCCGCGGGCGGCGAGCGCGATGGAGGGACTGACCATGCAGATTCGACGCATCCTGACGGTCGCCGCAGCGGCCGTTGCCGCCTTCGCCCTGGTCGCCTGTTCCGGCGACGCCGACCCCACCCCGGCGCCCGGCGGCGGCGACACGCCCGTGACGAGCACCCCGGCCCCCGGTGGCGGATCGCCGTCGGCGACCCCGAACCCGGACGGCTCCGCGCCCGCACCGCAGGTGCCGGACGGACGCCGGCTGGAACTCGCGCCCATCGAGGGCCTGAGTGACGTGCGCATCATGGAATCAGCGCCGCCGCAGTACGCCGTCACCGTGACGGCCGGCCTCCCGAGCGGCTGCGCCGTGTACGAGGGGACCGAGGTGACGCGGGACGGGAACACCATCACGCTGGTCGTGTGGAACAGCATGCCGTCTGACCCGAACGTGGCCTGCACGATGATCTACGGCATTGCCGAGCACAACATCTCGCTCGGCAGCGCGTTCCAGTCGGGCGAGACCTACACGGTGATCGCCGGCGACCGCCAGGTGACCTTCACCGCCCAGTAGCGTCGGCGGCGTCCGGCGGCGGGCCCGTACCGCTGCCGGACGTAGAATCCACCCAGCACATCGAGCCGAGGCGTCTCCACCGTGGGGACGCCTCGGTGCGTCTCGATCTGGGAGGACGGGAACGCCATGACTGACACGCCGCGGGTGGTGCCGGAGTCGGAGCGCGAAGCGGGCAAGCGCTACACGCCCGAGGGGTACGAGGTCCCCGCCCCGTCCGAGAACGATGTCCTGTACGAGTCACGCGACGGCATCGGCTGGATCACCTTCAACCGGCCGCTCGTCCTGAACGCCGTGGACTGGTCGCTCACTCGCGAGTTCGGCCGGGCGCTGGAGCAGGCGGAGGCGGACGAGGCCGCGCGCGTGGTGGTGATCCGTGGCGCCGGCCGGGCGTTCTGCGCCGGCGGCGACCTGCAGTCCTCGCCGCGCCCGGAGCACATCCCCGCGCCGAGTATGGTGGACAACGTCATGCGCATCTGGCGTATGCAGAAGCCGGTGATCGCCTCGGTCCGCGGCCACGCCGTGGGTCAGGGCTGTGAGATCGCCGGGATGTGCGACCTGACGATTGCGGCGGAGGACGCGAAGTTCGGTGAGATCCAGATCCGCCACGGGTTCCCGCCGCCGATCCTCATCGTCCCGTACCTGACGGGGCCGAAGGGCGCGAAGGAACTGCTGATGACGGGCGAGGTGTTCGGCGCGGAGGACGCGCAGCGCCTGGGCCTGGTCAACCGCATCGTCCCCACCGACCGGCTGGACGAGGAGACCGAGGCGTTCGCGAAGCGCATCGCCTCGCTCCCACCGACCGCGCTGGCCCTGACCAAGATGCTGGTGAACCGCGTCCACGAGATCGGCGGCTTCCAGCAGGGCTTCGACTACCGCCAGGACCCGGTGCTCGCCGAACTCGCCGCGAACACCCGCAACGACAAGGTCGCCGCGGAACGCCTTGCCACCCTGCGGGAGCAGGGCTGGGATGCCTTCAAGCAGACCCGGGACGCCGCCCACCGCGGCTAAGCGCACCCATCGAGGCCGGGGCGCACCGCTCTGGCCTCGATGGCGGCAGGCACGCTCAGTCGTGCTTCTCGCTGCCACGCTTCCGCATCGTGCGCTGGATCTGCTTCCACTTCGCACGCTCGGTCGCGGCCGCCGTCGGGTTCTCCTTGCGCACCTGGTACGCGCGCTCTCGTTCGACGCGGCGGAACCGCTCGAGACGGGCCGGGTCGATCACGCCGGAGGCCAATGCCTCGTGCACCGCGCAGCCGGGTTCGCTCTGGTGACCGCAGTCGCTGAAGCGGCACTCCGCCGCGATCGCCTCGATCTCCTCGAAGACGCGGTCGATGCCGTCCGATGCGCCCCACGTGGCGATCGCCCGGATGCCGGGGGTGTCGATGAGCGCACCACCGCCGGGGAGCGGGAGCAGGTGACGGGCGGTGGTTGTGTGGCGGCCGCGCCCGTCCGCCTCGCGCACCGCGCCCGTTGCGACTACCTCAGCACCGAGCAGCGCGTTTGCGAGCGTGGACTTCCCGACGCCGGATGCCCCGAGGAGTACGACGGTCGGCGTCCCCACGAGGTACGGCGCCAGCGTCGCGATCCCCTCGCCGGTCAGGCTGTCGATGAGGTGGATGGGGACGCCCGGGACGGCCGCCTCTGCAGCGGCGATTGCCGGTGACGGGTCGCTGACGAGGTCAGCCTTCGTGAGCACCACCACCGGCCGCGCGCCGGCTTCCCACGCGACCACGCCAGCGCGCTCCAGACGCCCGGCACGCACGTCCGTGGCGGCGGCGACGAGGAACGCGACCGTGACGTTCGCGGCGAGCACCTGAGCGGGTTCTCCGCCGTCGGTCCGGTCATGGGCGACCGGTGCCCGTCGGACGAAGGCGCCGTCACGCGGCAGCAGCGCCGCGACCTCGTCCAGGGCGTGGTCGGGGCGGAGTCGCACGGCGACCCAGTCACCGGCGGCCGGGATCGCCTCGGGCGCTCCGGCTGCAGCGAGCCGGCGGAGTGCCGGCGAGAGTTCGGCGCGGGCGGTCGATCCGTCGAGGAGCACGGTGAGCGCGCCTCGGTCGACCCGCGCGACGCGACCCGGTTGCAGGGCGGTGTGGTCGGGGACGGCGAGCGCGTCGAATCGCTCCTGGAGGCGTTCGTCCCAGCCCAGCGCCGTCAACGGGACGGCGTCAGTCATTGGTACAGACATGATGAGACCACCTCGGTGGGGTCGAGGCGCGACCGTGCCTGTGCCGGGAATCGCTAATCGCGGGAATCCTGCACGGTGCGACGCCGCTGGATGAAGGAGCGCGAGGGGCGCACAGAGCCCCGGCGGGCGACGGTGACGGTCATGCCTCGGGCTCCCTTCCTCAGGCACCCTCGATCTGCGGGGTGCATCGCGGCGAGGTGCAGACGGTACGCCTCGCGCGCGCGGGTGGTCAACGCGGGTCAGGCGACGGCGGAGCCCGGGAGCGCGCAGGTCAGCAGGCCGCGCAACAGGTCGCGGGTGGTGATCATCCCCACGATCCCGTCATCGCCGTCTGTGACGGGGAGGGCGGAGACGCCGCGTTCCAGGACCAGCGCCGCCGCCTCCTCGATCGTGGCGTGCGCGGAGACGGTGATCAGCCCGTAGGTGGCGAGGCGGTACACGGGGTGGCGCAGGGCGGCATCGTCCGCGCGCGTCGCCCGCTGCGTCCCGGCCCGGCTGCCAGCGTGGCGGTGCAGGTCGCGGTCCGAGACGATCGCCACGATGCGGTCGCGGTCGTGCAGGAGCAGATGGTGGACGCGGTATTCGCTCATCGCCGCCATGGCGCCGGCCACCGGCGTGTCGGCGGCGATGGTGATCACCGGGCTGCTCATGTACGTGGACACCAGCACGCGGGCGTCGGCATCGCGTTCGGCGTGCCGGCCGCGGCCGATCTGCCAGGCGTGGGCGGCACCCTGCTCCGGCATCGCTCCCCTCCACTCGACGTAACTATCGGCTGAGCGCGCGAGCGGCTTGAGGGGCTACGTCTCCGCGGGCGGGGCGGCCTCGGCGGGCGGGGTCGGGGGCGTCACGGCGTCCGGCGGCAGGAAGACGCGCTCGCGGTACCAGCGCAGTTCCTGGACGCTCTCGTGGATGTCGTCCAGCGCGCGGTGGGCCTGCTTCTTCTCCGGCGGCGTCAGCGCCGGGTACCAGCGCCGCGCGAGTTCCTTCACCGTGGAGACGTCCACGTTTCGGTAGTGCAGGTAGGCGTCCAACTTCGGCATCTCACGCCGCAGGAAGCGGCGGTCCTGCGCGATGGAGTTCCCGGCGAGGGGGGACGCGCCCTTCGCGACCCAGCGGCGGATGAAGGCGAGCGTCTGGCGCTCTGCTTCCGCCACGTCCACCTCGGACGCCCGGATGCGGGCGACGAGCCCGGACTTGTGGTGCGTGGCGGTGTTCCACGCGTCCATCTTCGCCAGGTCCTCCGTGGTCCGGGCGATGGCGAGGTTGGGCCCCTCCGCCAGCACGTTCAGGTCGCCGTCCGTGATGAGCGAGGCGATCTCGATGATGACGTGGCGATCGGGCTCGAGCCCGGTCATCTCCAGGTCGATCCACACCAGACGGCCGGGGTCTTTCTTCGATGGCACGCGCCGAGCCTATCGGGCGTACCGCGTGGCGTCACCCGCTCACACCCGCTTCACACTCCCTACCGGCGGTGCGTGCTAGCGTTTCCGGGATGGTGAACACAATCGGAAGGCTTCAGCGGTTGCGACGCTTCGGCTCCCGTCCGGCCCTGGTGGGCGCGATGCTACTGGCGGCGACGATCGCCGGTTGCGGCGGGAACGACTCGGACGCCGCGACCGCGACGACCACCCCGGCCGCCGAGACAGCCACGTCGACCGCGACGGGTACGGCGACCTCGACCGGGGAGACGCAGGAGGATCGAATGGCCCAGGCAGGCGACACGGTTTCGGTGCACTACCGCGGCACCCTGGACTCGGGCGAGGAGTTCGACTCCTCGCGCGGTGGGCAGCCGCTGCAGTTCACGCTTGGCACTGGCCAGGTGATCGCGGGCTTTGACGAGGCGATCACCGGCATGCAGGTCGGCGAGACCAAGACGGTGCGCATCCCCGCTGAGAACGCCTACGGCGTCCACCGCGAGGACCTGGTCATCGTCGTCCCCGCGGCCCAGGCGCCGGCGGGCCTGGAGGTCGGCCAGCAGGTCTTCCTCGGTGACGCGCCCGCCACGGTCACCGCCGTGGGCGCGGAGGGCGTGACCGTGGACGCCAACCACCCGCTCGCCGGCGAAGCGCTGACGTTCGAGGTGGAGCTGGTCGCCATCAACTAGCGCTGCCAACGACCGGCGGCTACGCCAACAACAACGAGGGCCCGCGCAAGCGGGCCCTCAGGCGTGTGATCCGGATCGCGTGGCCTAGACCGGGAGGTCGGCTTCTTCGACGCCGTAGCCGCGGTAGATCGCGCGGACGGCTTCCTTGATCTGGTCCACGTTCTCGTACCGGCGGTCCGGGAGCTGCTTCAGGATGACGGCGACCTCGCGGTCCACGCCACCCTTGTCGCGGCCCATGGTGAGGATCGCCGCGCGCGAGATCGGGTAGTGGAACCCCTTGAAGGCGGTTTCGTAGTCGACCTTGCCAGCGTGTGGTTTGCGCATCGATCCCCCTCTCCCCGGCGCATCCTACCCGGTACGCGTTCTACGCGCGCGGGGTGACCCCGGCGGGCGCCGTCACGGACTCCACGATCTGGAATCGTGTCGTGGCGAGGTCAATGGTCGCGCGGGCATGGTTCCGCCACGCGATGAAGGCGTCCTCGTACCGCTCGTAGGGGCCGTCCACCGGCTCAGGCTTCACGAGTTCGCGAAACGTGGTGTCGCGGTACTCGCCGCCCACGACATAATAAGCCATCGCAATCACCAATCCCGCACGGGCGCGCCCTCGCGCCCACTGGTGCTGTCATCGATCATCCGCTATCAGGCCGTTGTTGCCCACCCGCCAACCGCTGGGGCACGAGGAGGACGAGTCGCGCATGGGCACGGTCGAGGTCATCCGCGGGGACATCACCACGCTGGCGGTGGGTGCCATCGTGAACGCGGCGAATCCCTCGCTGCTGGGCGGTGGCGGGGTGGACGGTGCGATCCACCGCGCGGCCGGGCCCGACCTGCTGAAGGAGTGCCGGCTGCTGGGCGGGTGCGAGCCAGGGCAGGCGAAGGTCACCAGCGGATATCGGCTCCCTGCGCGCTGGGTGATCCACACCGTCGGCCCGGTGTGGGCAGGCGGGCGTCGAGGCGAGGAGGAGACGCTGCGCGACTGCTACCGCCACGTCCTGGAGCACGCCGTCCGGCTGCAGATCGAGAGCCTCGCGTTCCCCTCGATCTCCACGGGCCTGTACGGATACCCCCTGGAGCACGCCGCACCGGTCGCAGTGCTGGAGGTCCAGCGTCACCTGGCGGAGTCGGAGTGGCCGCGTCGTGTCATCTTCGTCGCGTTCGACGAGCGGACGGAGGCGGTCTACCGGTCGTTGGTGGGCGCCTCGCCGCCGGGCGGAGATCCCGCGGGTGGGCCACAGACGTTATCCTCGTGAGAGCGCGGTCCGCGTGCGGGCCGTGGGGAGGGGATCCGATGCCGCTGTACGAGTACTACTGCGAGCCCTGCAACGGGGTGTTCGAACTGCTCCGGCCCGCCCGCGAGGCGGACAAGGCGCAGCCGTGCCCCGAGTGCGATGACGATGCGAAGCGCATCATGTCCCGCGAGTGGGCCGCCTTCACCTTCCGCGAGGGCGCCCCGCGCCGCCTCCCGGACGACGGCACCTACTGGCACCTGGACAAGAAGGTCTCCAGGCCGCTGACCTCCGGGTCGGAGGCCGGCCTGCGCCACCCCGAGCTCTCCTACGACGACGACCACAAGCCCGCTCCGTCCATCGAGGACATCGAGCGGTACGAGGCTCGCCAGGAGTTCAAGCGCAAGGAGGGTGAAGGCGCGGGCATGTACCTGACGAACGACACGATCGAGCGCCAGGACACCCAGACCTTCCGTCGCATGACGAAGACCCGCGGCACGCCGAAGCAGGAGCGCGCGAAGCGCAGCGTGATCGCCCGCGAATACGCGATCTACCGCGACGACATCAAGCGCGCGGAGCGGGACCCGAACCCGCACGAGGAGAAGCGCCGCCGCGGGTAGACCGCCCGCACCGCCGAGACCGACGCACGGGCCGTCCGCGAGGGCGGCCCGTCTCACACGTTCATCCGACCGATCGGATCGCCCCCATGCTCTCCCGGCCGTTCCTGACGCTGGGCTTTGCGATGTTCTGCGCCACGATGGGCCTGGGCATGGTCACGCCCGTGCTGCCCGTCTACGCGAAGTCGCTCGGCGCCACCGGGACCGCCATCGGCCTGACCTTCTCGGCGTTCGCGCTGACGCAGGTGTTCATCAGCCCATTCTCGGGACGCCTGGCGGACCGGTTCGGCCGCAAGCCGTTCCTGGTGGGTGGCCTCATCACCTACGTTGCCGCCGCCGTGGGCTGGTACCTCACCGATTCCATCGCCGGCATCATCGCCTTCCGCGCGCTCTCCGGTGTGGGCTCCGCGTTCATCTTCTCGATGGCAATGGCGTACGTCGGTGACCTGGCGCCGACCGGCCGCGAGGGGCGCTACATGGGCGTCTTCGGCCTCTTCGACTTCTTCGGGTTCGGCGTGGGGCCCGTGTTGGCCGGCGTCGTCCGTGACCACGCGGCGATCGAGGACGTGTTCCTGAGCATGGCGCTGCTGTTCTCGGTGTCGTCGGCGCTCGTGTGGCTGCTGCTGCCGTCCTCGGTGGCGACGCACGCCGCCGACGGCACGCCTCGCGTGCAGCCTCCCATCGCGTCGTGGGGCACGATCCTGCGGCACCCCACCGTGCAGGCGCTCTTCGCGCTGCGCGCCTCCTCCGCGTTCTCGATGGGCGCGTCCTTCTCCTTCATCGCCGTCTACCTGGAGGAGTCGCTGGCCGTGACCGCGACGATGGTGGGTGTGTTGCTGGCGGGGCAGCAGTTCGCCGGGGGGCTGCTGCAGCCGCTGCTGGGGCACGTGGCCGACCGTCTCCCGCGCCGGATGCTGGTGGTGGTCGGGGCGGCGATGGTGGCGCTGGGCTACTCCACGGCTGCGTTCAGCACCGCGTACCTCGTGATCCTCGGCGGGTTCATCGTCGGGGTCGGCATCGGTGGCGCGCTGTTCAACGTGGCGGGGCAGGCGGTGCAGGTGGAGATCGGCCGCTCCCTCGGCATGGCGACGGTCGCGAGCCTGCAGTCGATGGCCTATGCGATCGGCGTCCTCGCCGGATCGCTCGGCGGCGGCCGGATCGTGGAGGCGACGGGAGTCCGCACCGTCTTCGCCGCGGGGGGCTGCTTCATCCTCCTCGGCGCGCTGTTCTTCATCGCGCGCACCCGTACCGCGCCAGCCAAGGCGCCAGCGGCCGCCTCCCCTGCCTCGTAGCCCCTGAGGGCAACGAGGCGGACACCCCACGGGGGTATACTGCCCGCCTCACACACGAGCACGACGAGGGGATCCGATGGAATACCGCAACCTGGGCAACTCCGGCCTGCAGGTCTCCGTGGTGGGCCTGGGCACCAACAACTTTGGCATGCGCATGGATGCCGCCCGCGCCGCGGACGTGGTGCACGCCTGCCTGGACCAGGGCATCACGCTCTTCGACACCGCCGACATCTACGGCGGCCGCGGCAAGTCGGAGGAGTTCCTGGGCGCCGCGCTGAAGGGCCGCCGCTCCGAGGCGATCATCGCGACGAAGTTCGCCGGCCCCATGGGCGATGGCCCGCTGCGAGCCGGTGGCTCCCGCCGCTACATCATGTCCGCGGTGGAGGACTCCCTGCGCCGCCTGGACACGGACTACATCGACCTCTACCAGATGCACTTCCCGGACCCGAAGACGCCGCAGGAAGAGACCATGCACGCGCTCGATGACCTCGTGCGCTCCGGCAAGGTGCGGTACATCGGCTGCTCCAACTACGCCGGCTGGCAGATCGCCAACGCGGCGTGGATTGCGAAGACGGACCACCTGACGCCGTTCATCTCCGCGCAGAACCAGTACAGCCTGCTCGACCGCCGCATCGAGGGCGAGGTCGTGACCGCCTCGAAGCAGTTCGGGCTGAGTATCCTGCCGTTCTTCCCGCTCGCCAGCGGCCTCCTGACCGGCAAGTACAAGCGCGGCGAAGCGGCGCCGGAGGGCGCTCGCCTCTCCTCCGGACCGCAGGCCGACCGCCTGCTCACGGAGCAGAACTTCGACACCGTCGAGCGGCTGGATGCATTCGCGAAGGAGCGCGGCCACACGCTCCTCGAACTCGCCTTCTCGTGGCTGGCGACGCTGGACTACGTGGGCTCCGTGATCGCCGGCGCCACGCGCCCGGAGCAGGTCGCGGCGAACGCGGCCGCGGCCTCCTGGCGGCTCACCGCCGAGGAGATGACGGCCGTCGACCAGATCACGAAGCGGTAGCCCTTGCCGCGTTGGTAACGGACACGACGGGACGCCGCGAGGCGTCCCGTCTGCATCTGAGGTGCGCGTGAGGCGTCCCGGCGCGCCTCAGACCCGGAGGCGGAAGCCGTACAGCGCGAGCGCCTCGCGGGCGATCTGCTTGCGGAACGCGGGATGCGCGATATCCAGTAGCGCCTGTGCGCGCTCCCGCACCGGGCGCCCGTGCAGGTGGGCGATGCCGTACTCGGTGACCACGAAGTAGACGTCGCCCCGCGTCGTGACCACGCCGGCACCGTCCGCGAGGCGGGCGACGATGCGCGACTGGGTGCCGCCGCGCGCGGTGGAGGGCAGCGCGATGATCGGCCGTCCGCGCGGGGCGCGCGCGGCCCCGCGGATGAAGTCGAGCTGGCCGCCGATGCCGCTCCAGAACCTCGGGCCGATGGAGTCGGCGCAGACCTGGCCGGTGAGGTCCACCTCGATCGCCGAGTTCACGGCGACCATCTCCTCGTGCCGTGCGATCACCATCGGATCGTTTGTGTACGAGGACGCGAACATTGCCACCTGCGGGTTGCCGTCCACGAAGTCGTAGAGGCGTCGCGTCCCCATCACGAACGAAGAGACGATGAGGCCGGGGTGCAGCGTCTTCCGTGCGCCCGTCACCACGCCCGCCTCCACGAGGTCCACGACCCCGTCTGCGAACATCTCCGTGTGGATGCCCAGGTCGCGGTGGCCGTGCAGCGCACCCAGCACCGCATCAGCGACCGCGCCGATGCCGAGTTGCAGCGTCGCGCCGTTGTCGATCAGCGTCGCGACCTGCTGGCCGATGCGTCGGGACTCCTCGGTGGGTTCGGGGCGCGCGATCTCGTGCAGCGGCCGGTCGGTCTCGATGTAGGCGTCGATCTGGTTGAGGTGGACCGTCGTCTCGCCGAGGGTGCGCGGCATCTGCCGGTTCACCTCCGCGATCACGTATCCGGCCGCTTCCGCCGCCGGCCGCGCGACGTCCACCGACACGCCAAGCGAGCAGAACCCGCCCGCGTCCGGCGGCGACACCTGGATGAGCGCCACGTCGAGTGGTAGCGGCCCCCCCGTGAACAGCGCCGGGATGTCGGAGAGGAAGACGGGCGTGAAGTCGGCCCGCCCTGCATTCACCGCCTCGCGCACGTTCGCGCCGATGAACAGTGCGTTGTGGCGCAGGCGCCCCTCCAGTGCCGGGTCGACGTGCGGCGCGGGGCCTTCGAGGTGCAGCGACACCGTCTCCACGTCGCGGAGAGAGGCGGCGCGGCGGGCGAGCGCCTCGATCAGCGGGGTCGGCGTGGCGGCGCCGCCGTGCAGGTAGACGCGCATCCCGTCGCGGACATGGGCGAGCGCGGCGTCCGCGCTGACGGCTGGCATGACGCCATGACAGCAGCCGGCTCGCCGCCCCGCAAGCAGGGCAGGGCATCCCGTGTGTTGTAATGGCCCCTCCAGCAGTCAGGCGGAGGAGGCGACAGCATGGGCGGACGGCGGATCCTGGAAGGTGTGCGGGTGGTGGACTTCACCCGCGTGGTTGCTGGCCCCTACTGCACGAGGATGCTCGCCGACCTCGGTGCGGACGTGATCTGCATCGACCCACCAAAGGAGGGCGCGACCGGCCCCGTGCGCACGGAGGGGAGCGTTGCGAACAACCTCGGCAAGCGCTCGATCACGCTCGACCTCGCGCACCCGGAGGGGATCGCCGCGGCGCGAGCGCTGATCGCCCGCGCGGACGTGGTGGTGGAGAACTTCCGCCCCGGTGTGATGGACGCGCTCGGCATCGGCTTCGAGGCGTCGATCGCCACGAACCCGCGCCTCGTCTTCGCCTCGATCTCCGGCTTCGGCCAGGGTTCATCGAGGCGTGCGTACGGCGCGACCGCGCACGCGGAGGCGGGGTGGCTGTGGGTGCAGCAGCAGGCCGTGGGCACGCGGGAGCCGTTCGCTCCCGGCGTCACCGTCGCCGACCTCGTCACCGGCCAGACCGCGTTCTCCGGCATCCTCGCGGCGCTGCTCGACCGCGAGCGCACCGGCCGAGGGCAGCGCGTGGACACCGCGCTGATGGACTGCCAGTTCCAGATGCTCACGGAGGTCGCCGGGCCCGCCCTCAACGGCGCTCCGCCGGAGGCGTGGGAGCCGTTCCGCCACCCGGTCCACCGCACGCGAGACGGCCGCCACGTCACCATCAACATCGGCGGCGAGCACAACTGGGAGCGCATCGCCGCCGCCCTCGGCCACCCCGGCGAGCCGATGCCGCCGAAGCCGGCCGCCGCGAGCGCGCTCGTCGGGACGTGGGTGGCGGCGCTGGACGCCGAGGTGGTGACGGCCGCGATGGCCTCCACCGGTGCGCCGTACGGGCTCGCCCTGACGATGCACGAGGCGGCAGCGCACCCGCACCTGCAGGAGCGCGGCATGATCGTGGAGGTGGACGACCCGCTGGACGGCCGCGTGCGCGCGGTGGACTCCGCGCTCTTCTTCTCGGACACCGTCAGCAGCGCGACCGGGCCGGCGCCCCTCGCCGGCCAGCACACGCGCGAGGTGCTGCGCGAGGCCGGCTACAACGTGGCGCGCATCGAGGCGGCGCTCGCGTCGGGCGGGGTCAGGGAGCAGCGGCTGCCGGCTTAGCGGCGAGCGGTGCCAGGTCTAGGAGGTGGCGTGCTCCGGCACGTCCACCGGGATGATGGTCCCGGTCCGGACGTCATAGATCATGCCCATGACCTCGTAGTCTTCCGGCAGGAACCGGCAGGCGCGGATCTGCTCCACGTCGTCGCGGACGCTCTCCTCCAGGTCAGCGAAGGGGAGGAAGTCGATGTGTGCGGCGCTCTGGCCGGTCACTTCCTTCACCTTGCTCCGGAGCGCCTCGTTGGTCTGGCGGTGGAGGCCGCAGTCCGTGTGGTGGATGACGATGCAGGCGCGCGTGCCGAGGGCGTGCGCGGAGACGATCAGCGAGCGGATCGCGTCGTCCGTGGCGCGGCCGCCGGCGTTGCGGATCGTGTGGGCGTCCCCCAACTCGTAGCCGATGATCGCGGCCGCCGGGTAACGGGAGTCCATGCAGGTGAGGATGACCGCGTGCTTGACGGGGCGCACCCCGAGCGCGCCCACCGCGAAGCCGGCACGCCACTTCTCATTCGCCTCGACCATAGTGTCGAGCTCGCCGGCCACGCTCACCGTCGGATCCGGCACGTCCCCCATGAACCCCATTGAACCCCCAACGACCACCGGCGGGCTCTCCCGGCCCACTGATTCGACTCTACTCCTGCCCTGACGTGAAGGTGAAGCCCAGCGACTCCTCCATGACTGGCGCACGCCGATATCCTGTATCGACCCCCGCGTGACGGTTGGAGGATTGAAGGGAGCGCTCCCTGGAAACGGCCGCGTCCAATCTGGCCACCCCGGCCATCCTCGCGTTCGTCCTGGGTATCGCCGCTTCGCTCCTGAAGAGCGATCTCCGGCTCCCAGAGCCGGTCTACCAGACCATTTCGATCTACCTCCTGCTCGCGATCGGCCTGAAGGGTGGCGGCGCGCTGTCCGAGGCCGACCTGGCAGACGTCGCCGCCCCCGCGGTCGTGACGCTCCTCATCGGCATCCTGATCCCGCTCTGGGTGTACCCCGCCGTCCGCACGCTCGGCCGCATGGACACGCCGAATGCGGCCGCCCTCGCGGCCCACTACGGCTCGACCTCCGTGGTCACCTTCACGGCCGCGATCACCTTCCTCGACACCGTCGGTGAGCCCTATGAGGGGTTCGTGCCGACGCTCGTCGCGATCATGGAGGTGCCGGCGATCGTTATCGCGCTCGTCATCGCGCGGATCGCGATGTCCGGCGGACACGGACGGCTCAGCGAAGCGCTGCACGAGGTGCTCGTGGGGCGCAGCATCATCCTGCTGGCCGGGGGCCTCCTGATCGGCTTTGTCGCTGGTGCGGAGCGGCTGTTGCCGGTACGGCCATTCTTCGTGGACCCGTTCCAGGGCGTGCTGACGCTCTTCCTGCTGGAGATGGGTGTGCAGACGGCGCGGCGGTTCGCCGACCTGCGCACGGCCGGACCGTTCTTGCTCCTCTTCGCCACGCTGGCCCCGGTGGTGAACGGGACGGCGGGCGTGGTGCTGGGCGGGCTGGCGGGGCTCTCCGCGGGCGGCGCGATGGTCCTCGGCGTGCTCGCGGCGAGCGCCTCGTACATCGCAGCACCGGCCGCAGTGCGCATCGCGCTCCCGGAGGCGAACCCGAGCATCTACCTGACGGGCGCGCTGGCGGTCACCTTTCCGTTCAACCTGACCGTGGGGATCCCCCTCTACTACGAGATCGCCACGCGCCTCGCGTGAGAGGAGACGACATGGCCGAGGAACACCCGCTGCCGGCTTCCGCGGTGCACCTGATGCTGGTCACCATCGTCGCCGAGGCGATCCTCGAACGTCGCATTACGCGTGCCGTACTCGACCTCGGCGCGACGGGATACACCGTGAGCCCCGCGCACGGGGAGGGGTCACGTGGTTCGCGCTCAGGCGACCTGCAAGGCGGGAACGTCCGCGTCGAGGTGCTCGCCAGTTTCGATGTGGCGGCGCGCATCCTGCAGCACATCGAGGCGGAGTACTTCGAGCACTACGCCGTGATTGCGTGGGTGGTGGAGGCCGGCGTCCTGCGAGGAGACAAGTACCTCCCGCACTAGGACGCCGGCCCGCCCTCACGTCCGCAGGCGGGCGCCCTCGATCGTCCACATGGTCGCGCCGAGGCGGTCGATCAGCGCCCGGTCGTGCGTGGCGACGACCACCGCGCCGCCGAACCCCGCGAGTGTCTCCTCGAACGCCTCGCGCGCGGCGAGATCGAGGTGGTTCGTCGGCTCGTCCAGGAGCAGCAGGTTCGCCCCCGCGAAGGTGAGCAGCCCCACCGCGAGCCGCCGGCGTTCGCCCCCGGAGAGCCGTCCGACCGGGGTGCTCGCCTGTTCGTGGCCGAGTACGAGGCGGTGGAGGAGGTTGTACGCCTCCCGCTCGGACACCCCCACGAGCCGGCGCACGAGGTCAACTGCGGTGGCCTCTCCGTCCTCCAGCCCCGCATCCTCGCCCTGCGCGAGGAGGCCCAGCCGAGCCGTCCCGGCGAGCGCGATGCGCCCGGCGGCCGGGGGTTGTAGCCCCGCGATCGCGCGCAGGAGCGTGGATTTGCCGCTCCCGTTCGCCCCGGTGAGCGCGATCCGGTCACCGCGCTCGACGACGAACGACGCGCCCTCGATCAGCACGCGCTCGCCGGCCACCAGCCGTACCCCGTCCGCCGCGACCAGGCGCGAAGCGCTCCGGTCGTCCGCCTCGAACGCGGCGAGGATGCCGTGCGGCCGGTCGGGCGGGCGGGTCACCCGGTCGACGGCGGCCGCCTCCCGCTCCAGGCGAGCCTTGAGCGTCGTCGACCGCCGGGCGACCTTGAGCGCGCGTTTCTTGAAATAGAAGTGGACGGTCTTGTTCTCGATGTCGCGCGAGCGCGACTCGATCGCTGAGATCGCCTCGCGCAGGTGGCGGTCGGCGCGCTCCTGGCGCTCGAAGGCCGCCTGTTGTGTCTCGCGCCGTCGCTGCTCCTCCGTCACCCACGCGGAGTAGCCGCCCGTGAACACCTCGGCCGGCCGCCCGTCGGGGTGGAGGACCAGCAGGCGGTCCGCCACCGCGTCCAGCAGCACGCGGTCGTGCGAGACGAGCAGGACCGCACCTTCGAACTCGCGCAGGTACGTCTCCAGCCAGCGCGTGGCGGGGAGGTCCAGGTGGTTCGTCGGCTCGTCCAGCAGCAGCACGTCCGCGCCCGCGCCAAGCGTGACCGCCAGCGCGGCCTTCGCCAGTTCGCCGCCGGAGACGGCGTCCCACGCCGTGGCGCCATCCGGCCACCGCAGTCCGAGCCCGCGGGCGATCTCCGCCGTCGCCGAGGCGCGCTCGATCTGCTCGAGGAGCGCGGCGTACCGCGCCTCGGCCGCGTCGAACTCGGCGCCGGCCCCCGTCGCAATCGCCCGTCCCGCCTCCGCGAGGAGGGCGTCCGCCGCGGCCGGGTAGAGTGCCGGGAAGACGGTGGCGATCGGCGCGCCCTCGGGCGCTTCCACGCGCTGCGCGAGGTAGGCGAAACGCGCACCGGCGTGCGACGTCACCCGTCCGTCCTCCGGCGCACGCTGGCCTGCCGCGATGCGCAGGAGGGTGCTCTTGCCGCTGCCGTTCGGCCCCACGACGCCCGCCACCTCGCCTCGGGCGAGCGATAGCGAGACGAGTTCGAGCACGGCCCGCGCGCCGATGCGCGCGGTGACCTGGTCGATCTGTAACATCCGGGAACCCATCGGACGCAGGCAGCAGCCCGGGTCGGGCAGTCCGAGTGGCCAGCGCGTGGTGCTGCTTGCGTCAGGTCAGAGGCGGCAGAGGTGCCGCACCGGGCGGGCCCGCACCGCAGGGTGCAGGCGTGACACGCACGTGGCCCGGACTACTGACGCAAGGGGCCCCTCCGAGGGGTGAGCGATGGTGCGCCGCACATCGTACGACACGCGCGCGCTACCGTTCACCTCATGCTCGCGCTCCGCAACCCGCACGCCGTCCTCGCCGTCCTCGACGCCCGTCCTCGCGACGTCGCGGAGGTGCGGCTGCCGGGTGGCCGTGCGCAGGGCGCGTGGGACCGCGTGGTGGCGGAGGCGAACCGGCACGACCGGCCCGTGGTGCCGGTGGAACGCGACCAGCGGTCGGGGCGCGAGGGCGGGCGGAGTGGCGCAGAGGCGATCGTCCGAGAGCGCGAGCCGGTGCCCCTCGACCGGCTGTTCGCCGGCGATCATGACCGGGGGCTCTGGCTGGCGCTGGACGGCGTGCAGGACCCGCACAACGCCGGCGCGATCTTCCGAGCCGCGGCGTTCTTCGGCGTGCGCGGCGTGGTACTGACGGCGGACCGCTCGGTCGGCCTCACCGCCGTCGTGTACGACGTGGCGAGCGGGGGCATGGAGGCGGTGCCGTTCGCGGTGGAGACGAACCTGCGTCGCGCGCTGCAGGCGGCGAAGGATGCCGGCATCTGGGTGATCGGCTCGTCCGAGCACGCGAAGAAAGACGTCACCGCCGTCCAGACCGACCGGCCGTGGCTACTGGTGCTGGGGAACGAGGAGTCCGGCCTGCGACGCCTGACGCTGGAGACCTGCGACGAGGTCTGCCGCATCACCCCGCGCGGCTCGGCCGTGACCTCGCTGAACGTCGGCGTGGCGGCCGGCATCCTGATGGCGGCCCTCAGCCGCTAGGCGCCGACAGCGGCCCTGCGCTGGTAGGCGCCTGCCTATCGCCCCTGCGCCGGTAGGCGCCTGCCTATCGCCTCTGCGCCGGTAGGCGCCTGCCTATCGCCTCTGCGCCGCCGCCTCGCGAGCGTCCATGTAGGCGCCGAGGAAGTCCCGCGACCACGTCACGAAGTCACCGGTCGCGTCGCCCAGGGCGATGATGCGGTCGTCCTCCAGCCGCACCCGCGTCTCGCGCGGCGAGCCATCCGTGCCCACCCCCCGCAACGCGACCACGCCGGGGCTTCCGGGCTCGCCCGGCTCCAGCGTGAGGGCCGGCGGGCCCGCCTCGAACGTGCGGATCGCGGCGCTGAACCAGTCCAGCCCGGCGAACTCCAGCATCTCCTCCGCGCTCTCCAGCGCGCTCTCGTCCACCTGGATCAGGCGCAGCACCTCGCGCGGGTCCTCGAGGCCGGTGACGGCGCCGGCGAGCGCCTCCCACACCGTGGCGTTGGGGAGCGGCCCGGCCAGCGCCTCCGCGACCGAGCGCGACCGGTGCGCCAGTGCGTCCCACACCGCCGCCAGCCGTCGCGCCGCCTCGACCGCCTCCTGCAGGAGCAGCGCGGCGAGGGCTGCCCGGTGCCGGGAGTCCGCGAGGAAGATGCCGGTGAGGACGTTGTCCGCGACGACCTGTGGCTTGGTGAGCGTGGTCGACTCGTACGTGCGGAGAAAGGCGAGTTCGTCGTCCACGGCGAAGGCCATGCGTGCGTCCTTCTGGTTCGGCGGGAGTCTGACTTCCAGCGTATCGAGGGGAGCGTGCCACCGCAGCCGCCTCGCGCAGGTCTATCATCACCGGGTGACGTGGCCTGCGGTCAGCCGCCCTGACCTGCCCCCACCGCGGCGACCACGACGGCAGTTCCTGCCCAAACTGGTGCCGCCGCGCCGCCGCGCGGACACCGTCCGACGCGACCGCCTCCACGCGCTCCTCGATGAGGCGCTCGAGTACGACGTCACGCTCCTGACGGCGCCCGCTGGCTACGGCAAGTCCACGCTGGCCGTGGACTGGGCCAGTGCCGCCGCGCTGAAGGTGGCGTGGCTTTCCCTCGATGCGCAGGACGCGGACCCGCTCGCGCTGGTGGCGGACCTGGCCGGTGCCGTGCGGCAGGCGTTCCCGGAGGCGCTTGCCGAATTCATGGAGCGGTTGGAGGCCGGCGGCGTGCCGGCTGGCGCCGGGGCACTGGTCTCCGAACTGTCGGCCGCCATCCAGCAGGAAGTGGACGACCTCTTCGTCCTTGTCCTGGACGACCTGCACTTCCTGGACGACTCGCCGGAGGCGCTCGCCGTCGTCGACACGCTCGTGCGCTCGGTGCCGATGAACATGCGGCTGATGATCCTGTCGCGGACGTGGCCATCGCTCGGGTCGCTCGCGCGGCTCACGGCGCAGCGGCGCGCCTACTCGCTGGGGGCGCGCGACCTCATCTTCACGGCGGAGGAGGCGGCGCGGTTCCTCGACCAGTCGAAGGTGGGGCCCGACCACCGGGCCGAGTTGATCCGCCGGGCGGACGGCTGGGCCGCGGCGCTGGCCGTGATGGTCGACCATTACGACCCCGACCGAGGGATGCACGGCGAGTTCGAGTTCATCCTCGGCCAGTTCATTGACCAGGAGGTGCTGGAACGGCTGACGCCGCTTCAGATGGAGGTGCTGACCGCCTGCTCCGTCCTGCCCACGTTCGACCTGGAGTTCGCGCAGTCGCTGACGCGGAACGAGCAGGCGGGGCCCGCGCTCCACGAACTGGCGCAGACGAACCGCTTCCTCACGCGCCTCGGCGACGACGCCGGTGACGGCGAGTGGTACCGGATGCACGCGCTGATCCGGGAGCACCTCCTTGCCCGGCTGGAGCGGGAGCAGCGGCAGCGGGCGACCGACCTCCGGCGTCAGGCGGCGGCGATCTGCAGCCGCCGCGGGATGCTGGTGGAGGCGGTGAACCTGTCGATCGAGGCCGGCGACTGGTCGGAGGTCGTGCGCGAGCTGTACGACACGCGCGACACCCTGTACCAGCGCGGCGAATGGCGCACGCTGGCTGGGTGGATCGACCGGCTGCCGGAGGAGGTCATCGACCAGGAGATCGACCTCGGACTGGTGCGCGCACGCCTCGCGGCGAAGTTCGGCCACCGGCAGGAGTGTCTGACGCGCCTGGACCGGATCGAGACGCACCCGCTGGAGCCGGAGCAGCGCGTCCGGACGCTGCTGTATCGCGGCGTCGCGTTCCGCGAGATGGGGCGCATCCCCGAGGCCGTCGAGGGCTGCCGCCGCGCCCGCCAGGCGGCGCTGGAGCACCTGGACGACGACCACCCCGTCTACGCGGAGATCGACTTCGAGGAGGGGGTCGCCCTCGCCCGGTACGGGCAGTTGCCGGCCGCGCGAGAGCGCATCGAGCAGGCGGCGCTCCGGTTCGAGGAGCAGCGCAACCAGCACAGCACCGCGGAGGCGCGGGACATGCTGGGCAACGTCCTGTACCTGGCCGGGGACCTGGCCGTGGCAATGGCGGAGTACACCTCCGCGCAGCGCCGCTGGCGCATGCTCGCGGAGCCGCAGGCGCAGATCGCCACCATGAACAACATGGGCAACGTCCAGCACATGCTGGGCGAACTGGAGACCGCCCGCGACACGTTCGAGGGCGTCGTGGAGCGCGCCAGCCGCATCGGCCACCACCGGTACGAGGCGTACGGCAAGGAGGGCCTCGCCAACGTCGAGCGCGACCTCGGGCGGCTCGACAACGCGATCACCCTCTACACCGTGGCGATCCACGAGGCGCAGGAGATCGACGACCCCGCGCTCATCCTCGCGGCGACCTACGGACTGGCGATGTGCTACCGGGAGCGCGGCGAGTTCTCGCGCGCCCGGGCGCTGCTCGACCACGGCCTCCGGTCTGCGGAGCAGACCGGCGCGATGCTGATGCAGACGCGCTTCCGGATCGGCGCGGCCGCGACGATGTGCTCGGAGCAGGCCCACCAGGACGCCATCCCGGTGCTGGAGGCGGCCGCGGCCGCGGCGGAGGACGGCGGCGCGCGTCGGGAACAGGCGCTCGCCCTGCTCCTCCTCGGCTCGTCGCTGTTCCACACCCGTCACCGGCAGCCGGCGATGGAGCATCTAGAGCGCGTGTACGCGCTGACGGAGGCGCTGGGCTACGACCAGTTCCTGCTCGCGGAGGCGCGCCAGAACCTGGAAGTCGTCGAGTACGCCGCGGCGCGCCGCGTGGGCGGCGACTATTTCCGCACGCTGGCGAGCCGCGTCCGCCCGTCCGAGGCCGGCGAGCACGATGCGGAACTGCCGGCGGCATTCCGGATCCGGGCGGAGGCGTTCGGTGCGCCTCGGGTGAGCGTGGACGGGCGGCTGATCGCGGACATGGAGTGGCGGTCGGAGCGGAGCAAGGAACTGTTCTTCTACCTCCTGCACCGCGGACGGCCGCTGCGCAAGGAGGAGATCGCCGTCGAGCTCTGGCCGGACGTCAGCCCCAAGCAACTGAACAGCCAGTTCCACACCACGCTGTACCGGCTGCGAAAGGCGATCCACCCGCAGGTGGTGGTGCAGTCGGGCGGTGGCTACCAGGTGAACCCGGACTTCGACATCTGGTACGACGCCGCCGAGTTCGAGAAGGGGCTGCAGCAGGCAGAGGCGGCCCCACGCGGGAGCGAGGAGTGGGCCTCCGGCGTGTCGAAGGTCATCCAGCTGTACGCGGGGTCGTTCGCCTCCGGGTTCGAGTCTGACTGGGTGGAGGCCGCCCGTCAGAGATACGAGGACATGTACCTCTCCAACACGGTGGCCCTCGCCTCCGCCGCCCTCCGGCGGGGCGACGCGGCGGAGGCGATCCGGATGGCGGAGTCCGTCCTGGCCGTGGACCCCCTGAACGAGGACGCCGCCATCCGGGTGATGCAGGGGCACGTCCACCGGGGCAACCTGGACCTGGCCGCGCGGGCGTACCGGCGTCTCCACGACGCCATGCGGGACGAGGTGGGCGGGACGCCCTCGGCGCGCGTCCGGTCGCTCTACAACCGGGTGCTGTCCGGTGAAGCGCTGGACGATCCGGTCGACTGACCCCGCGCCTGCGGGCCCTCGCCCTCGAAATCTTGCTAAATCTACAGAACCGTCAGAAAAGTCGGGCTTCTGACGGCTTTCTTTAGCCCGTGGTCAGAGGTTGGTCAGAGGCTGCTCCGTACTGTCCGCATGTCAAGTGCAGACCGGCCGCCGATTCCCATCGCGGCACACGATCTCGGGAGTACGCCATGCGCCGCTTCATCACCACCACCGTCGCCTCCGCCTTCGTCGCCGCCGCGTTCATCGCGACCGGCACGTCGGCCCTCGCTGAAGTCATCTTCCCCTGGTAGCCCAGGAGCCTCACTTGCAGCAACGATTCGACGTCGCCTTACGTCGATCGTGTTCGACCGGGGAGCCGTCGGACCCCTCCCGTACGGCTTCCTGGTCATTTCCTCCCATGTCGGAGCGAGGCGTCATTGACGCACCGCTCGATGTGCTGGTCGGGGAGATCGCCGATCTACGGCCACTCCCGCCGGTTGCCGCACGGGTGCTCGCGATCGTTGAGAGCGAGCACTTTTCCGCCCATGAGCTGGCCCAGGCGATCTCCTCCGACCCCGCACTCACGGCCACCGTCCTCCACCTCGCGAACTCCGCGTACTACGGGTTCCCGCGCCGGATCAGCACCGTGCGCGACGCCGTGGTGCTGCTGGGCTTCCGCGCCATCCGCTCGGCGACCCTCGCCGCGTGCGTCCTTGAGACGATGCCGCGAGGGCGCGTCATCCAGCACGATGCGTTCTGGCGCTTCTCGCTGACCGTGGGGCTGCTCGCGGAGACGCTGGCGAAGAGCGGCCGCTGCCACGCCGACGAGGCGTTCACGGCCGGTGTCCTCCACAACGTGGGCCGGCTGGCGCTGGATCAGGCGCGGCCGGATGACCTCCGCCGCTGCGTGGTGCTGGCGCGGCAGGAGGGCATCACGCTGCCGGAAGCGGAACGTGCCCTCCTCGGCTTCACGGACGCAGAGGTCGGCGGCGCGCTGGCCCGGCGCTGGAACTTTCCGTCGAGCCTGGCGCAGGCCGTCGCCACCCACCAGCAGCCGCTGGACGCGCTGGAGAGTCGCGACAGCCTGGCCGGGCTGGTGATCCGGGCGCGCGACTTCGCACATGCCCACGGCCTGACGGATGGCCTGGAAGAGCCCGCCCTCGCCGCCCCCGCTGTTGAATGGACCGTCTCGCCCCTGGCCTTGCTGCTCGAGCAGGGTGGTGGGCTGGACGGCCTGTCGCAGCGGGCGGCGGTGTTCATCCACACGGCGGGCTCCTGACGCAGGGGCTTCGCCGGTATCGACCGGTCGGATCGGAGCGCGAGTGCCCCCGGTACTCTCCTGGCCCCCGACCTCGCCCCGGGTCGCGTACTTCCGCGACCCCTTCGGCACGTACTACGCCGCCGAGATCCACGCCTCCGCCGAGTGGCGCGAGGGGCTGACCGCCCCTCCGGACGTCATCCTCGCAGATGTCCGCCTGCTCCTCGTGCGGCCGGGCGAGGCGCCTCCCGCCCATCTCCCGGCGTGGGTCGCCATCGCCGACACCTCCATGGATGCCGCAGCGGTCTCGTCCGCGGTCGCCCATGCCTGGCCGCATTCCCCGTACTTCCGGACGCCCGGCGATCCGCCGGAGGCGTTCATCGCCGCCGGGTTCCAGGCGCTGTGTCCGCCCCATCCACCCTGCGAGGCCGGCCCACACTCCCGCGAATCGCTCGTCGGGTTCCTGCGCGACCGCCCGGGGCTCCTCGGGGACATTGCGGAGGAGGGGCGCGACGGGTTCGACCGCCGCCTCCGGATCCACTGGCCGGACGCTGCCGCCTTCGCACACGACGTGCTGGCCGAGCGGCTGCGTGACGCCGGCGCCGGTCGTGCGCTCGAGATCGTGACGCGCTGCCTGGACGCGGCGGTCGCCCCGGATGCCGGCGCCCACCGCTCGCTCGTCGAGGCGCGCGAGGTGCTGCGGCCACGCCTGGACCTCGTGCGGTTCTTCCTCGCGCCGCGCGACTTCGACGCGGCGCTGGGGGAGGCGGAGGCGTGGACGCTTCGCTACCGGCGCGACCTGACGATGTTCCACGAGCGGCTTGCTGAGGAAGGCATCGAGATCCTCCGGGAGGTGAGCCCGGCGGTCTCAGCCGTGGAGGCGCTCGACCGCTACAACCGGCAGGCGCGTCCCGTGGGGCTGGAGGCGAGCCGGCGGCTGGTGGCGGCGGTTCAGGAGATCCAGGCGCTGGTCCGCGCGCGGGGCGATGCTCCCCCGGACGCGCTGGTGCTTGGCCGGACCCCCTCCGCCTTCGCGGAGGCGCGCCTCGCGGCCGCGGCCGTGAAGGCGGCGGTGGACGTGCAGCGCCGCCGGGCGTCGCTCCGGCCGAGCGCGGCGGACCACACGGCGTAGCACGCAACCCTCACCCGGCGCACCATGGATCGGTCGCGCCCGCCGGGCGCGCCGCGTCTCCACGAGGAGCCTTCCGTTGACCGACCTGTATCACCTTCCCCCCGGGGCCACGCCGCCGAAGCGGCTGAACGCGATCGTCGAGATCCCGCGCGGCGGGCAGGCGAAGTACGAGTACGACACCGCGCTCGGCCTCTTCCGCCTCGACCGCGTCCTGTACTCCTCCGTGCATTACCCGGGCCACTACGGCTTCGTCCCCAGCACCCGCGCGGGTGACGGCGACCCCGTGGACGTGCTGGTGTGGGGCAACTTCGAATCCCACACCGGCGCGCTGATCGAGGTGCGCCCGGTGGGCATGCTGCGGATGCGCGACGAAAAGGGCGACGACGAGAAGGTCCTGTGCGTCGCGACCCGCGACCCCCGCTACGCGGAGGTGCAGGAGCTGCCCCACGTCTCGCCGCACTTCCTGCGCGAGGTGGAGCACTTCTTCCGCATCTACAAGGACCTGGAAGGCGCGGAGGTCACCACGCTCGGGTGGGAGCCGCGCGGCGTCGCGGAACAGTACGTACTCGACTCGATCGAGGTGGTGCGCCGCGAGCGCGCCGAGGTGGCCGGCGGGTAGTTCGGCAAGGGAGCGGCCCCGCGGCACTCAGGCCGCCCCCTCGCCTGCGCCGGCGGCCGCGGTGCGCCGCCGGACGTTCTGATGGGCGTGGGCCCTAGCGCTCGTCCGCCGGCGCCCAGTCGGACTGGTCAACGGTGGGGCTCAGGCGGCCGGCCAGCGACGCGGGGCCCGCGTTCCACGACTCGCGCTCCCAGCCGTCCGCCGCGTGCTCGAAGTGGCGGCGGGCCTCGCAGCGCTTGCAGATGCCGTTCGCCCCGCGCACGCCCGGCACGGGCGCGTCGATCACCCAGTGGTGCACGCAGTTCGGCTTGCCTCCCGTGATCACGGTGCGCTTCGGCTGCTTCTCCGCTTCGGCGAAGCGCCGACCGCCGGCGCGGTAGGCCGCAGTGCGCGGGTTGCCGGTCAGGTGGGTGCTCGTGGTCATCGTTCCCGCCCTCTCTACAGGTGCCTGCGTCCGACTGACGCAGTCCTGAATCAGTCGTGACCTGATTGTGACGCAGAAACGACCATCAATACAAGAGGCGTTGACTAAGATTTGGTTAATTACGTCAGGGTGTGCGGAGAGCCGCCGGTGAGGGGCCACGATGGTCCAGCGGGCCAGGGGGCGGCCTAGATGCCGGTCGCGACCTCGGTCAGCCGCAGTTGCTGCTCGGTCGGCTCCGCACAGCAGTACCAGGCCTCCGTGAGCGACGGGACGAAGCGCAGCGGGACGAGTCCCCGAGGCGGGCGCGTGCGCTCGGCGGCGGCATACACGGCCGTCCGCACCTTCTCGAACGTCTCGACGATGTCCTCGATCGAGCCGGGGACGGCGCAGACACCGTCCTCGTCGCACTCCTCGCCGGTCGCGGGGATCGCGGCGGCTTCCACGAGCGCCGCGAGTTCCGCCTGGAGCGTATCCACGCGGGGGTCGGGGTTTGCCCAGGTGTAGGTGAGGTGCTCCGCATCGAACGGCCCGAGGAGCCCCTGCGCTTCCAGCACGCCGTTCAGCGGCGAGCCCGGCGGCAGCAGCAGACGCAGCGTGTACTGCACCGGCTGGACGTGACGCTGGAGGCCGTGCTCCGCGACGAACTCGACCATGTCCACAAGGTCATCGAGCGTGGTCCACGGGGTGAAGGCCACCCAGGTGGGACGCACCGGAAGCCCCGCGCCGTCCGCGATGCGGAGCGCCGCCTCCATGTCCGCGCGCGTGTGCCCCTTCTCGAGCAGGCCGAGCGTGCGGTCGTTGCAGGACTCGAACGCGGAGGTGACCCAGAGGCAGCCGGTCTCGCGCAGCCGCGGGAACACCTCCGGGTGCTCCAGGAAGTGCTCCACCTTCACCGTGACGTCGTACGTGATCTCCGGCCAGCGGCGGTGGAACTCCTCCACGATCGCCATCGAGTGCGGGACGGCGTTGAGGAAGTCCGGGTCGCCGAAGGTGATGTGCCGCGCGCCGGCCTCGATCTGCTGGGCCGCGTCGGCGAGCACCGTCTCGGCCGGGACGAGGCGCAGCGCACCGCCGTACACGGGCGTGATCGGGCAGTGGGTGCAGCGGTGAGCGCAGCCACGGGTCGCCTCCACGTAGCCGGCGGGATGCTCCCCGTCGCGGCGGCGGACGCTGGCGTAGCGGTCGAGCGCGGGCAGCCCGCGGCGGTCCGGCACGGGATGCCGGCGGCGCGCGAGCGAAGGCGTGGCGCCCGCGCCGGCCACGTCGACGGACGTGTCGCCCGCGGCGATCCGGCCAGCCAGCGCCACCAGGCCGTCCTCGTACTCGCCGCCGATGACGACGTCGCCGAGGCCCTCGGCGGTGAGGTGCGCGTACAGCGGCGAGGCGTACAGCCCGTAGAACGCGATGCGGGCGGCCGGGTTGATCTTCCGTGCCGCGCGGGCGACCTCCATGCCCAGGCGGGCGGCCGTGTGCATCGGGATCGAGATAGCGACGAGGTCGACGCCACGGAACGCGCCCGCCTCCAGAGGCTCCACGGCGACATCCAGCGTGCGGACGTCGTGCCCGGCGGCGCGGAGCGCGGCGGCGGGCCAGGCGAGGCCGAGCGGCTGGTGCCCGAGTTCGTACGTGGAGACCAGCAGCACCCGCGCGCCCGTCCCGATGGGGGCGATGACGGGGCGGCCGGGCAGCGGCTCGAGGGCGATCGTGAAGGTGTCGGTCATGGGCGGATCGTAACGCCTCGGCGGGAGGGGGCGATCAGCCGCCCGCGCGGAGTTCCGCTTCCGTCACGGGGACGCCTCGGAGCAGCAGCAGCACGACGACGATCGCGAGGCAGAGGGCGATGCCACCGGCGTAGAACGGTGCGCTGAGGCCAAGCGCGTCCGCGAACACGCCGCCGGCCACTGCCCCGACGACGATGCCGACGCCGTTGCCGGAGGAGCCGATGCCGATCACGGTGCCCATGCCCACGCGACGGCCAGCCACCACCTGCATCGCGGAGGCGGTGACCTGCGTCAGCGCCTGTCCCACGCCCAGCACGAACAGCAGCGCGAGCGCCGTGCCGTACGTCAGCGGCAGCCCGAGCACGATCAGCGCGCCGCCGCTGATCCCGAGGCCGATCACGACGAGGCGGCGACGGTCCATTCGGTCCACCAGGTGGCCGAAGAGCGGCTGCGACAGCCCGCTCGCGAGGCTTTCGATGGAGAACGCGAGGCCGATCAGCAGCGGCCCGATCCCGAGGGCGTCCAGCCGCAGGCCGAGGAAGGAGAGCGTGGCGCCGAACGAGAGGGAGGTCAGGCCCATCAGCAGCGCCAGCGCGACGACCAGTCGGTCGCGGAGCGCGACGCCGAACCGGAGGTCGGGCCGCGCCAGGCGGCTCACGCGGTCCTCCGGCGGGTGCGGTGGCAGGAAGAGCCACACGACGAGCGCGGACCCGGACATCAGCGCGCCCATGCCGATGAACACGGCGTCGAACCCGAACGCCTCGCGCAGCGCGCCGGCGAGGAGTGGCCCGATCCCGAAGCCGACGATGTCCGCGGTCGCGAACAGGCCGAACCAGCGCCCCTCGTGCCCCTCGGGCACCATGTCGCCGATGTAGGCGCGCGCGACGGAGAAGATCAGGCTCGTGCCGCAGCCGGAGAGCATCCGGAACGCCATCACCTGCACGAACGTGTCCGCCGTGAGGTAGCCGATGGAGGCGGCCACGTAGAACCCGAGCCCCGCAATGATGAACGGCTTGCGCCCGTACCGGTCCGACCACTGGCCGGCGAACGGGCTGACCAGGGTCTGAGAGATCGCGAACGAGGAGAACGTCAGGCCGATCCACACGCCGGATGCGCCCAACTCCTCCGCGTAGACAGGCAGCAGCGGGCTCACCATGGAGATGCCCATGGTGGCCACGAACACGGCGATGAAGAGGACGACGAATGGTCGGGAGCGCACGATGCATCCGACGCTAACACAGCAAATCCGAAGAAAATTCTTGCGCCGAACTCGTACGCCGCAATCTGACGGTGACTACTATGAGGCCTTGCGCTGGGCGGCGCGCCGTCGTGGGGTTGGGTACTTCAGAAACTCGGTGCCGCAATGAGTCTGCCGATCCGCGGTGTGATGCGCCGGCTGGTGCTCGCGCCGTTCTTCCTGTCGCTGATCCTCGCTGCCTGCAGTCCGGGCGGTGACGACGATCCGACACCGACCGCCACCGCGAGCCTTGACGCGACCGCCACTGCCACTGCCACGGCAGCGGTGCCGGACGCGAACCAGACACTGCGGGTGAACCTGCCGGGCGAGCCGCCCACGCTCGACCCGCAGCGCGCAACGGACTCCGTCTCCAACACCATCCTTCAGAACATCTACTCTGGCCTGCTCCGCGTGGGCCCGGACCTGCAGGTGCTGCCCGACCTGGCACAGGAGGTTCCGACCGTCGCCAACGGTGGCATCTCCGAGGACGGCCTGACCTACACCTTCCGGCTCCGCGAGGGGCTGAAGTGGTCAGACGGCTCGCCGCTGGCGGCACAGGCATTCGTCGATGCGGCGAAGCGCATCTTCGAGCCGGGGGCGGCCTCCTACTACGCGGACTTCTACCGCGTGATCGCGGCACCCGGGCCGGACGGCGACGCAAACCAGGCGGTTCGGGCAGCGCGCCGTGCGGGCGTGACCGGCGAGGAACTGCTGGCGCTGGAGGCCCTCGTGGGGCCGGCGCTGCGGGTGACGGCGCCGGACGACCGCACGGTCGTGTTCGAACTCTCCACACGCACGCCGGTCTTCCTGCAGCTCGCCACGATGTGGCCGCTCTACCCCGTGCGGCAGGACCTGATCGACGCGAACGGTGCGCTCTGGACGGAGGCGGGCAGCCACGTCTCGAACGGCCCGTTCCGCCTCGCCGCGTGGGATCACGGCGAGCGCGTCGAACTCGTGCGGAACGAGCACTGGCACGGCGCCCCGGTCACGCTGCAGTCCGTGCAGTTCTCGATGGTGAGCGAGAACGCGGTGACCTTCCTCGCCTACAAGAACTCCGAACTGGACATCGTGACCCTCGGCGCGGCCGAACTGGTGCAGGTGCGCGACGACATCCCGCTGCGCGAGCAGTTCATCGCATATGCGCAGTTGAGCACCGTGGGGCTGTTCTTCAACCTCAACGACCCGATGCTGGCGGACGTGCACGTGCGACAGGCGCTCGCGGGCGGCTTCGACCGCCAGGAGTACGCCGAGATCGTGCGCGAGGGCGCGGTGCTGCCGGCGTACGGCTGGGTGCCGCCGGGGATGCCTGGCCACGACCCGGAGGTCGGCGCCGCCTACCGTGACGCCCTCGAGGCGTCGCGGAGGCTGCTGGCGGAGGCGGGCTATCCCGGCGGTGCCGGGCTGACCGTCACGATCCTGTCGGTGGACACGACGACGGCGAACCAGACCACCCAGTGGCTGCAGGAACAGTGGCAGCGCAACCTGGGCATCACGGTGAATGTGGTGACGCGCGACACGGCGACCTACGTGGCCGACCGGACCGCCGGGAACTACTCCGTGGTGATCAGCGGCTGGGGGGCGGACTACCCCGACCCGCAGAACTGGCTCCCGCTCTTCGAGGCGGGTGGCGCGTTCAACTCCGGCGCCTACAGCAACCCGGAGTTCGATGCGCTCCTGGACGCGGCGGAGCAGGAACTGGACAACGACCGGCGGATCCAGCAGTACCTGGACGCGCAGCGCATCCTGATTGCGGACGCGCCGTTCACGCCGCTCTACTACGGCCGCCGCAACGCGCTCGTGAAGCCGTGGGTGACGGGCCTGGTGCCGTCTTCGATGGAAGGCGAGATCCCCGGGGATCTCTTCTTCGACCGGGTGGTCATCTCCGGGCGGGCGCAATAGTCAGACTGGGCGCCCCCGCCGGGCCGTCTCGCACGGCCCGGCGGGGGTAGGCTCTCCCCATGGCGCGCTACCTCGCCCGGCGGCTGACGTGGACAGCGGCGACGCTGCTGGTGCTGGCGGCTGTGACCTTCCTGCTGATGCACCGCGTCCCCGGCGGGCCCTTCGATGCCGCCTCCGTCGATCGCCCGCTCCCTCCTGCGGTGATCGAGGCGCAGCGCGCGTACTACGGGCTGGATGACCCGTTGCCGCTTCAGTTCGTCCGCTACCTCGGCCACCTGGTGCAGGGCGACCTCGGCATCTCGTTCGCGCAGCAGGGTCAGCCCGTCACGAACCTCATGGCCGCGAAGATGCGCCCGTCACTCATCCTCGGGCTGATGTCGTTCGCGATCGTCGTCGCGGCCGGCATCCCACTCGGGGTGCTGGCGGCGGTGCGTCGAGGTGGCGTCGTGGACGCGGCTGCGCTCGCGCTCGCGACGGCGCTGGCGGCGGTGCCGGCGTTCGTGCTGGCGTTCGTGTTGCTCCTGATCTTCTCAGTGTGGCTCGGTTGGACGGACGTGCTCGCCGGCACGCGCTTCGGCACGGGGATCGGGTCGCTGCGTGCCGGCATTCTCCCCGCGATCGCGCTCGGTGCTCCCGGCATGGCGATCGTGTCGAGGATCACGCGCGCGGCGATGCTGGAGGTGCTGGAGCAGGACTACATCCGCACGGCGCGCGCGAAGGGCCTCGGCTGGCGCGGCGTGTACCTGCGCCACGCGCTGCGGAACGCGCTCGTGCCCGTGGTGACGGTGCTGGGGCCGGTGTTCGCGAGCCTGGTGACCGGTTCGATCATCATCGAGGCGATCTTCGGGGTGCCCGGCATCGGGTCCGCGTTCATCACCTCGGTGGTGGCGCGCGACTACGGGGTGATCATGGGCACCACGCTGTTCTACGGCGCGGTGATCATGGCCGCCAACCTGGTCGTCGACCTGCTGTATCCGCTGATCGACCCGCGGGTGACGCTCCGATGATCGCCGACGTTCCGCGCGCGGAGGATGGCGCGGGCGTGCGCGCCTGGGCGCGGTTCCGGTCGAACCGGATGGCGGCCGGCAGCGCGGCGATCCTCGGCCTGCTCGTGCTGGCCGCGCTGTTCGCTCCGCTGCTGATGACGCACGACCCGACGCGCCAGTACCTCGCCGCGCCGTCCGGCGGCGTGCTGGACCCGATGGCGCCCCGGGAGACGGGGAAGTTCCTGCCGCCGAGCGGGGAACACCTCTTCGGCACCGACCAGCTGGCGCGAGACATCTACAGCCGCACGCTGTCCGGACTGCGGGTCTCGTTGCTGGCGGCGGCGTTCGCGATCCTCGTCGCAGGGACGATCGGAATCGCCGTCGGCGCGCTCGCCGCGAGCGGCCCCGGGTGGCTGGACGCGCTGCTGATGCGCGGCACGGACATGGCCTACGCGCTGCCAGACCTGCTGCTGATCATCCTCCTGCGCGCGGCGATGGGCGAGACGCTGCTCGGCCAGCAGCACCTGCTCGGCCTCGATGCCGGTGTGTGGCTGCTGTTCCTCGCGATCGGCCTCACCGGCTGGCCGACGATGGCGCGGCTCGTGCGCGGCCAGCTGCTGGCGGTCCGGGAGACGGAGTTTTCGCTCGCCGCGGTCTCCCTCGGCGCGTCGCGGTCGAGGATCGCGCTCCGCCACTGGCTGCCGCACGCGGCAGGGCCTGTGATCGTGGAGGCGACGTTCATGGCGCCGCGGGCGATCTTCGCGGAGGCGGCGCTGTCGTTCATCGGGCTGGGCGTGACCCCGCCGGGCGCGAGCCTCGGCGTGCTGGTGAACGACCACTTCCAGTTCGTGATGGTGCAGTGGACGGCGCTGGCGATCCCCACCGCGATCCTCGGGGTGCTGTTTCTCTGCACGCAGTATGTGGGCGACGGCCTGCGCGACGCGCTGGACCCGAGGGCGGGGCGTCCGCGCGTCCGCTAGTGCGGGGCGCGCGCCGTGCCGCCGGCGCGGCCGCTGAGGCGTGCGGCTTCCTCGCGCGTGATCTTGCCCTCGGCGACCAGTTTCGCGGCCTGGGCGGGCGACAGCTCCGCCTCGTCCAGGTTGCTGATGCGCAGGTTGCGGACGCTGGGGCTGAAGACCACGGTCAGCAGCACGACCGCGAGGCCGATGATCTGCGCAGCGACGACCGCGAGCGGGGCGCCCCAGCGGTCCGCGGCGAAGGTCAGCGGCAGCACGCCGAGGGGCATGGTGCCGAACGACATCATCAGCACCGCCATCACGCGACCGCGATACTCGTCCGGCACCTGCGCCTGGATCACGGCGTTGTTAGTGACCTGGAAGATCATCGAGCCGATGTTGCCGAGCGCGAGGAACACGAGCGCCGGGTAGAACGACGGCGTCACCGCGAACGCGATGAAGCAGAGCAGCATGGCGATGGCGCCGACGATCTGCAGCCACCCCTTGTGCGGGTAGTCGGAGATGCCGGCGGCGAAGAGCGCGCCGACGAGGCCGCCCACGCCCGACACGGACATGAGGATGCCCAGGGCAGTCGGGCCGCGCTCGAACACGTCTTCCGCGAACACCGGCAGGATCTGGTTCACCGGGAAGGCGAACAGCGGCATGACCAGCGCCATGATCAGCAGGATGCGGTAGAGCGGCGTCTTCCAGACGAACGCGAGGCCGCTGACCAGTTCCTCGCCCACGTTGCGCCGCTGGCCGTGCTGGATCGAGACCATGCCGTGCTTCGGCAGCGGGAACATCGTGATCACGGACAGGATGAACAGGGCAACGGTGACGAGATAGACGTTGCCCACGCCCATTGGTGCGATCAGCAGACCGGCCACCGCCGGGCCCACGATCCGGGTGAGGTTCTGGCCGCTCATCTGGAGCGAGATTGCGTTCATCATCAACTGCTGTGGCACGAGTTGCGGCACCATGGCCTGACGCGCCGGGGTGATGACCGCGAAGAACAGCCCCATCACCATCGCGGCGGCAGCGAGATGCCAGAATTCCACGACCCCGGTGAGGATCAGGAGCGCCATCGTGCCGTTGTTCGCGGCGACGCCGATCTGCACGACGATCAGCAGCGTGCGCTTGTTCACGCGGTCCGCGATCACGCCACCGAACGGGCCGGCGAACAGCATGGGCATCGCGAGTGACAGCGCGAGGATGCCGAGCGCGGAGGCAGCGCCGGTCAGTTCGTACGCCAGGTAGCCACGCAGCGTGAAGTTCATTTGCATGGCGAGGAAGAAGGCCGCGTTCCCGGCGGAGAACCACGCGTAGTCCCGCACGCGTAGCGACGCGAAGGTGCGTCCGATGACGCCAGAGGAGCCAGAGCCGGACGAGCGGCCTGCGGCCACGGTGCCTCCTGTGTATGGGGACGCCCGTCCGTCGGACGGAAGCGTCCTTCTACCTTACGTGAGGGTGTCGATGCAGGCGACTACTCGCGAGGCGGGACGCCCCGCCGCGATTCCATGGAGCGGATGAGCGCTGCCATGCCACGCAGGAGCGCCGCGCGATCATCGTCCGGCATGCCGGCGAGGTCGCGCGCGAGTTCGTCGCGCCCGGCGAGGGCGATCTCGCGGACGAGCGAGCGGCCGTCCTGCGTCAGTTCGACGATGGTCGCGCGGCCGTCGTCCGGGTCGGGCATGCGGCGGAGCAAGCCACGCTCCTCGAGCCGGTCGAGGACGGAGGTGACGTTGGGCGGGGCCATGCGGGAGCGTTCCGCGATCACCCCGGCGCGAACACCGCCGCGTGCAGCGGCGGCGAAGAGGACCCTGAATTGGGGGACGGTGAGCCCGGCCTGCAACAGCGGGTGGGCCTCATCGATGCGGAGCTCACCCCGGCGGAGCATGAGACGCATGATGCTGCGGATCTCTTCGTCACGCTGACTGAGCGGTTCCTGGGTCACGGCCGTCCATCCGTCCGAATCGACGCCTATGATGGCGGCGAGGAAGAGGGGTGCCGCCAGTGCTCGCCGATGGTACGTGGAATGTCACGTTGAGCACACCGATTGGGCCGCGCGACGGCACATTTACTTTCAGGACGTCTGGCACTGCCCTGGCGGGGACCTGGGTCGGCCCGCTGGCCTCCCAGGAGTTCGAGGGTGGGACGGTGGAGTCCCGCGACGGCGCGGAGATCCTGCAGTGGGCTGCACCCCTGGTGACGCCCGGCGGCGAACTGCCGCTGACCTTCTCTGCAGAGGTGCGCGGGGACGCGATTACGGGCGAAATCGGGTTCGGCGTCTTCGGCCGCGGCACGCTGTCCGGCACCCGCGCCGGGGGCTAGCGCGCGGCGGGCGTCCCGTCGGGCACGAACTTGTAGCCATAGTGCCGCACGGTGACCAGGTGCCGGGGCCGCGCCGGGTCATCCTCCAGCTTCTGCCGTAGCCAGTGGATGTGGACGTCTACCGTCCGCGTCTCGCCCTCGTAGGAGTAGCCCCAGACCGCCTCCAGGATCTGGTCGCGCGAGCAGACCTGGTTCGGGTGGCGCACCAGGTAGGCGAGGAGCTCGAACTCCTTTGGCGCGAGCGCGACGAGGTCGCCGTGTCGCCTGACCTCGTGCCGGTCGATGTCCACTTCGATCGCTCCGCCGCCGGCGGTGCCGCTGGCGGCTCCCGGCGTGGCCGGCGCAATGCGCCGCAGCGTGGCGTCCACGCGCGCCATCAGTTCGCGCACCGAGAACGGCTTCGTGACGTAGTCGTCCGCACCGAGGTTCAGCCCGGTGACCTTGTCCGCTTCCGTGTCGCGTGCGCTGATCACGATGACCGGCGTCCCCGCCTCGCCCCGCATCACGCGCAGCACGTCCAGCCCGGCCAGGCGCGGAAGCATGAGGTCAAGGATCACGAGGTCGGGACGGGATGCGCGGAACCGCTCCAGCGCGGAGACGCCGTCCGCGGCGCTGGTGACGCGGTGGCCGGCCCTCGACAGCTGGTAGGCCACGACATCTCGAATGGTGGTGTCGTCTTCGACGACGAGGACGTCCGCCAAGCCTCACTCCTCTGTCAGTCCGTCTGTGCGTCTGATCAGAGTGTGGTTGCGTCCGGTTAGACCGCGATTAAGGGACGGTCACCCGGCCCGTCGCCGCGCGGGCAGGCCCGTGCGCGCGGTGGTGGCCTCCCGGAACCAGCGGATCTCGCCCATCAGCCCCTCGCGCCCGCCCACTTCGAGGAGCAGCGGGTGTGCCTCCACCTGCGGATCGCGCGCGTCCGGGCGGTGAATGCCGTCGCCGATCCCGAGCCCTGCGACGATGCTCCGCGCTTCCCGGAGGATCGGTGTGAGCGGGGACGGCTCCGGGACGGGCGCGCCGTGATGCGCCTCCACCGAGGCGATGACCTCCGGCGGGAGTTGCCACTTCTGGCAGATGCGCGCGCCGAACACGGCGTGATCGATGCCAAAGAGCGCTCGTTCCGCGGGGACGGGTCCGCCGCCCTCCTGGACCGCGTCCACCACCTGGCGGTACCGGCTCGGCGCCTGCACCGCCATCGCCAGGCGGCCGATGTTGTGGAGCAACCCCGCGAGGAACGCGGACTCCGGGCGGCTCCCGGCAGGCGTCCCCGCCTCGCAGAGGACGGCGCAGCCGAGGAGGTGCCGCCACATCTCGTCGGCGTCGATGCCGGCCGCGTCCACGCGGTCGAACTCGGAGCGCAGCACGGCAGCCGTGACGATCTGGCGGATCTGCGTCGTGCCGAGGCGGACGACGGCCTCATGCGCGCTGCGTACCGGATGGAGCGGCCACGAGGCGACCGAGTTGGCCGCGCGGAGCACGCTCACGGTGAGCCCCGGGTCGCCCTCCACGATCGCGACGTAGCCCTCGATCGGGGCGTCAGGATTCATCAGGAGCACGAGCGCGCGCGCCCTGGGCGCCGGGAGCATGGGGAGCTCGGGCGGGAGCGGCAGCGTCATACGTCGTCCTCCGTCGGGCGCGGAGCGTGCCCTGATCGGAGTATCGGCAGGCGTCGCGACGCTCTGAACCGGCTGCCGGCCGGCTAGTGGGCAGCCGCGAGCGTCGAGACGATCTGCTGCTGCACGTTCCCGGGCACCTCCGCGTAGTGGTCGAACGCCATCGACAGCCGCCCGCGGCCGTGGCCGATCGCGCGCACCTGCGGGGCGAGTCGCTGCACCTCCGCGAGCGGTGCGAGCGCGCTGACGATGGTGTCCGACCCGGCCGGATCGACGCCCAGAACGTGTCCGCGTCGCCCGGAGATCTCGCCCGTCAGGTCGCCCACGCGCTCGGACGGCACCTCCACGCGCAGGCGCACCACCGGCTCCAGCAGCACCGGGTGCGCGGCGAGGACGGCTTCGTGGAGCGCCATGGCCGCCGCGGTCTTGAACGCCATCTCCGAGGAGTCGACCGGGTGGCTCGACCCGTCCGTGAGGACCACCCTCAGGTCGACGATGCGGGCCTTCGCGAGGGGGCCGGCGGCGAGGGCTTCCTCGATGCCGTGGTGCACGGCGGGGATGAACTGGCGCGGGACCGCGCCGCCCACGACCTCTTCGGCGAACTCGAAGCCGGCGCCGCGCGGCAGCGGCTCCACGCGGATCACCACGTGCCCGTACTGGCCGCGGCCCCCCGTCTGCTTCTTGTGGCGGTGCTCCGCCTGCACCGTGGCCGTCACCGTCTCGCGATACGGGACGCGCGGCTCCGTGACATCGACGGTGACGCCGGACTCACGTGCGAGGCGGGCGACGGCGATACCGGCGTGGACATCGCCGAGGGACACGAGCACGGTCTCGGCGGTGTCGGTGTCCCGTTCCACGCGCAGCGTGCGGTCCTGCTCCAGCAGCCGGGCGAGGCCCTGCGACATGCGGTCCACGTCGTCACGGCTGCGTGGCGTCAGGGCGCTGCGGTAGGTCGGCTCCGGGAAGCGGATCGGCGCGATCTCCGGCATCGCCGCGCCGGCGCCGAGGAGGAGATCGCCGGTGCCGGTGTGCGAGAGGCGCGGGATCGCGCCGATCTCGCCGGCGCCGAGGGAAGGCACCTCGATCTGTTCCTTGCCGCGCAGGACGAACAGGTGCGGCGCACGCTCCTCCGCATGGCGCAAGGGGTTCGTGAGGTGGTCGCCGTGCGTGATGCGGCCGGCGAGGAGCTTCACGAACGAGAGGTGCCCCACGTACTGGTCAGCGGTCGTCTTGAACACGCGCGCCACCGCGGGACCCTCCGCCGTGGCGACCGGCGGGGGCGGCGCGAGATCCACGAGGGCATCGGCCAGCTCGCGCACGCCGATGCCGGCCGTGGCGCAGAGCGGGAGGACGGGCATCACCGCGCCGGCGCGCACGGCGGTGACCAGGGCGGCGCGCAGCGACTCGCCATCGATCTCCTGGCCGTCCAGGTACCGCTCCAGCAGCGCATCGTCCGACTCGGCGACCGCCTCGATGAGGGCGTCGCGCGCATCGTGGATGCGGTCGTCGTCGTGCGCGTGTTCCACGCCGACGAGGTCGACGGTGCCGCCGAGGCCGTCCGCACCGTGGGCGGGCAGGGCGATGGCGACGGCGTGCTCGCCGAAGCGCGCGCGGATCGCGGACACGGCGCGGTCGAAGTCGGCGTGTTCGCGGTCGAGGCGCGAAATCGCGAAGAACCGCGCCGGCACGCCGGCGGCGTCCAGGTGCTCCCACGCCGCCTCCACGCCGCCCTCAATGCCGGCGACCGCGTCGACGAGGATGACGCCGGTCTCGACCGCGGCGGCGGCGGAGACGGCTTCGCCCTCGAAGTCTGGAAAGCCGGGGGTGTCGAGAAGGTTGAGGCGGTGTCCCCGCCAGTCGAAGGCGAGGAGGGAGGTGCTGATGGAGTAGCCGTGCTCCTGCTCCTCCGGGGTGTAGTCGGAGACCGTGTTGCGGTCCTCCACGCGGCCGATGCGGCTCGTGAGGCCGGCGGCGTGCAGGAGCGCCTCGGCCAGCGTGGTCTTTCCGGACTTCGCGTGGCCGAACAGGCCGGCGTTGCGCACATTGACTGGCTGGACGTGCTCCATCTCTCACCCCCGCGCACTCCGAGCGGTTCAGTGCCATCCTCGCGAGGTCGATTACGTTTGTAAACTTCGTGCACGCGCGCACAGTTGCGGAGTAGGTCACGGTGCGCGGCGTATGCTCGGGGGATTCCCGGGAACCGTGCGGCCGGCCCCGGCGTCTGAGAGGCAGGCGCGAACTCTCGCGCCTGGGTGTGCTGGCGGGCGACGTCGTGACGCGGATGCGGTCGGCTGGTCGGGCATGGTGGCGGCCGCGAGGCTTCGCCGAGTGGATGGCCGTGCCGTCCGGCGCACTGCTGGCCCTGCTCGTGTTCCTCTTCGCGACACCCCTCGAACCGCTCGAGGTGTACCGCACCGTGCCGGGCACCGTGATCCTGGATGCCACCGGCGGCGTGATCGAGCGCGACACCGCCGCCGGGACACGCATCCCGGTCACCCTCGACCGGGTGGCCCCGGCGATGATCGCGGCCACCATCGCGGCGGAGGACCAGCGCTTCCGCTCGCACCCGGGGATCGACCCGCTGGCGATTGCCCGCGCGGCGGTGCGCGTCCGGAGCGCCCCCTCCGGCGCCTCCACGATCACCCAGCAACTCGTGCGCGCGACGTATCTGCGCGACCACGACCTCCCGCTGGTCCTCCGCAAGCCGCGCGAAGCGCTGCTCGCGCTGCGCTTGGAGGCGCGCACCTCGAAGGACGAGGTGCTGGAGGCGTACCTGAACGAGGTTTACTACGGCCGCGGCGCCTACGGGGTGGAGGCGGCGGCGCGTGCCTACTTCGGCGTGCCGGCGAGCGACCTCGATCTTGCGCAGGCGGCGTTCCTGGCCGGCCTGCCGCGGTCGCCCGCCGCATACGACACACCCGAGGGCGCAGCCGCGGCGCGCGACCGGCAGCGCTACGTGCTGGACCGGCTGGCGGCCACCGGGGCCGCGGCGGTCGCTGAGGCGGACGCCGCGCGGGCGGTCGACCTGCGCGTCGCGCCCGCCTCACCGGTGCTGGCGCCGCACCTCGCGGCCGTGGTGTACGACGAACTGCGGCGCGTGCTTCCGGCCTCGACCGTCGAGGCGGGCGGCCTTGTGATCGAGACCACGCTCGACGCCGGCGTGCAGCGTGCCGCTGAGGCGAGCGTGTCGAGGCGCCTCGATGACCTCCGCCAGCAGCGCGCTGGGTCGGCTGCCGTGGTGGTGCTTGACCCGCGCGACGGTCGGCTGCTGGCGATGGTCGGGAGCGCCGACTACGCCGCGACGGCCGGGCAGATCAACATGGCGCTGGAGCCGCGGCAGCCGGGATCCGCGCTGAAGCCGCTGCTGTACGCGGCTGCGCTGGAGCGCGGCTACGCGCCCGCCTCGCCGCTGCTCGATGTGCCCTCCACGTTCTCGACGAACGGCGGGCCGTACACGCCGGTGAACTACGACCTGCGCTTCCGTGGCCCGGTGAGCATGCGCGTCGCGCTCGCCTCGTCGCTGAACGTGCCGGCCGTGCGGACGCTCGACGCGATCGGCGTCGACGCACTGCTCGAGCTCGCGCGTCGCGCGGGGCTTTCCTCGCTCGACGCGGCGGAGGCGTACGGGCTCGCGCTGACGCTCGGTGGAGGCAGCGTGACGCTGCTCGACCTGACGTCCGCGTACGGGGCGTTCGCGAACGGCGGCGAGCGACAGGCGCCCTGGGTGGTGGCGCGCGTGCGCGACCACACCGGGCGTGTTCTATACGAGCGCACCCCGGCCGCGCCCTCTCGTGTCACCTCGCCGGAGGTCGCGTACCTCGTGGGCGACATGCTCGCCGATGCGGATGCGCGCATCCCCGGGTTCGGGCGCGGCAGCGTGCTGGACACGCCGTTCGGCGCCTCGGTGAAGACGGGGACGAGCAGCGAGTTCCGCGACAACTGGGCGGTCGGCTTCACCGCCGAACGGGTGGTCGGCGTGTGGGTCGGGAATGCTGACCAGACGCCGATGCGGAACGTGTCCGGGGTCACCGGCGCTGCGCCGATCTGGCGCGATGTCCTGCTCGCGGCGGCGGAAGGTACGTCGCGCGCGCGTCCCCTCCCGCCGCCCGGCCTGGTGCGCGCCACGGTGTGCGCCCCCACGGGGCTGCTGCCCGGCCCGGACTGCCCGGCGGTGACCGACGAGTGGTTCGTCGCGGGCACCGTCCCCACGGGCGTCGAGGCGTATTACCGGCGTGCCTCGGACGGCTCGCTCGCGATCGCGCCACCGCTGGAGGCGCGCGCGTGGGCGGTGGATGCGGGGTGGCGGCTGTGGGACGGCCCGGGCAAGGCCGGCGGGGTGCGCGTGGTGCATCCCGCGCCCGGCACGGTGCTGTACCAGACCGGCGACGTGCGAGGTGACCTGCTGCTCCGCGCAGCCGCGCCGTCCTCTGCGGAGCGGATCGAGTTCTATGTTGACGGCGTCCATGCCGGCAGCGCCGCGTCCGCGGCGCCGTCCGTGCTGTGGCGTCTGAGCCCCGGCACGCATGAGGTCCGGGTCGTCGCGTTCCTCGCGGATGGTCGCGAAGTGTCTGCGACGGCGGAGTATGAGGTGGTGACGCCATGACGAACGACGACCCGCAGACCCCCGCCCTGACGCCGGAGCCGCCGCCCGGACGTGGCTCGTGGCGGGAGCGCCTCGCTGCGCAACCGAAGTGGCTCACGCTGGGCGGCGCGGCCGGCGCGCTGGCTTTGCTCGTCGTGGCCGCGGTCACCCTCGGGCGGCCGGGCGGCCCCGTGGCTGGGCAGGCGGTCGACATCGCCCCGGCTGGCGGCGAGGCGCCGCGCCTGGGCCCCGTGGTGGTGACGTTCCAGGAGCCCCCGCGCTCCGACGAGGCGGACCGGCTGATCGCGCTGGAGCCGGCGGTGGACGGCGAGTACGCCTGGCTGGACGAGCGCACGCTGATCTTCCAGCCGGCGTTCCCCGGCTTCGCGCGCGGCGCCCAGTACACCGTGCGCATCGATGGCGGGCGTGCCGGACTGACCGAGGACATCGTCCACGCGTTCACCGTGGAGGGCCGCCTCGTGGTGCAGGGGGTGATCCCCGCGCCGGACGACCGGATGGTGCCGGTCGAGTCGCAGGTGTACGTGCAGTTCTCGCGCTCCGTCGCGCCACTGACGACGCTCGAGGCGCAGCGCAGCGACCCGGTCGTGACCTTCGACCCGCCGCTGCAGGGGACGGGCGAGTGGCTCAACACCTCGCTCTACCGCTTCGTCCCGACCGACCTGCAGCCGAGCACCACCTACCGGGTGCGCATCCCGGCGGGCCTGACCGCCGTCACGGACGGCGTGCTGGAGGCGGACTACGAGTGGTCGTTCACCACCGTCTCGCCCGCCCTCGCGCGGTCGATGCCGGCGGACGGCGCGCTCTTCTTCGGGCGCAGCGCGCCGGTCGTGTTGACCTTCAACCAGCCGATGGACCGCGCCTCCGTGGAGGCGGCCGTGGTGTTCCGCGTCGTCGGTGGCGACGCCATCGAGGTGGCCGCCACGTGGGATGGCACCTCCACCACGCTCACGCTGCAGCCGGCGACGCCGCTGGCGCTCAGCACGGGCTACGAGATCGTGCTGCCCGCCGGGCTGCGGGGCGCCTCGCGTGGGGAGTCGGAGAAGGAGCGCGTGGTGCGCTTCAACACCTCCGACCCGCCGAGGCTGCTCGCCTCGTCCCCCTCGAACGGTGAGACGAGCGCCGCGCGGTACGGCCTGACCCTGGAGTTCAACAACCCGATCGACCTCGCCTCGCTGGAGGCCGCGCTCAGCATCAGCGGCGTGCGGTCCGACCAGTGGGAGTTGTACTCCTGGGATGACCGCTCCGTGCAGGTGAACGTGCCGTTCGCACCCTCCACGGCGTACACCGTGCGCACCGTCGCCGGGGTCGTGGACCGCGAGGGACTCCCGCTCGATCCGTTCACGATCACGTTCACCACGGGCGCGCTGGAGCCGTACGCCTCGTACGCCGCGCCGAACCAGGCCGGCACGTACGCGGCCGGCGTGGACCAGTTGCTCTATTTCTATGCGACGAACCTCTCCTCCGTGGACTTCGAGTTGTACGCGCTGACCGATGCGGACGCGCGCAGGATCCTCGAGAGCGGCAGCCTGCCGAACGGCACGGGCAACGAGACGTGGAAGCCGGCGGGCGAGCCGCTCCGCCGCTGGACGGAGGCGGTGAGCGGCGCGCGCGACACGGTCGTACAGGGCGTGACCACGCTCGGCGAACGCGGGCCGCTTGCGCCGGGCGCCTACCTCGTGCGGACGCCGGGCATTCCGTGGGGGGCGGCGCTGGCGTTCACCGTGGTCGACACGGCGATCACCACGAAGCTGTCGAACGACGAACTGCTGGTCTGGGCGCTCGATTACGACAGCGGCCAGCCGGTCGCGAACCTCGAACTCAGCGTCGCCGGGACCGGCCTGGCGGCGACCACCGTGCGGACGGACGCCGAGGGCTTCGCCGCGGTCTCGGTGCCGCGCCCGCGCGACATGGTGGACACGTGGCGCGTCTACACCGTGGAGACGGTGGGCAGCCGCACGGGTGTGGCGCGCACGGACTGGTCGCAGGGGATGGACCTCTGGCAGATCGGCGTGCCGTTCGAGTACTTCGACCGTGACTACGTGGGGTACCTGTTTACCGACCGGCCGATCTACCGGTCCGGCGAGACCGTGCACTTCAAGGCCGTGGTCCGCCAGGACGACGACGCGCGCTACAGCGTGCCGGACGGCAGCGTGGACCTGCGCCTGGTCGTGTACAACGCGAACGGCGAGGAGATCGTCTCCCGGCCGGTGAACCTCAGCGCCTTCGGCACGCTCGCGGAGTCGTTCGACCTGCCCGAGGTGGCCCCGACGGGCTACTACTCGATCGCGATCGTCGAATCGCAGATGCAGTGGTCGTGGATCGCCAGCGCCGGCTTCCAGGTCGCCGAGTTCCGGCGGCCGGAGTTCCGCGTGGAGGTGACCCCGGAACGCGGCCACTACGTGGACGGCGAAACGATCGAGGCGGAGGCGGCGGCGTCCTTCTTCTTCGGAGGCGCGCTGTCTGGCGCGAAGACCTCGTGGGCCGCGATCGGCTACCCCACGTCCGTCCTCTTCCCGGAGTACGAGCGCTACTCGTTCAACGACTTCGACTTCTTCGCGACCTCCTTCGCGGACGACCCGATGCGCGGGAGTAGCGAGACCGTGACGGACGCGGAGGGCATCGCCCGCATCCGCGTCCCGGCCTCGCTTCGCGCGAACGAGGGCACCGCGCAGTTCGATCTGAGTGTCACGGTGCTCGACCAGACCGGGCAGGCGATCGCTTCCGCCGCGTCGGTCGTGGTGCACCCCGCCGAGGTGTACGTGGGCCTCGATGCGAGCGCCTACGTCGCCCGCACGGGGGAGCCGCTCACGCTCGACCTCGTGACCGTGAGCACGGAGGGCGAGCCGGTGGGCCGCCGTCCGGCCACGGTGGAGGTCTACGAGCGCGAGTGGATCACCGTGAAGGAGCAGACGGAGAGCGGCGCGCGGCGCTACCGCTCCGAGCCGCGCGACACCCTCGTCGCCACGTTGCAAACGACCACGGACGCCGCCGGCGTTGGGGACGTGCGGTACACGCCGGAGCGCACGGGCGCGCTGCGCGTGGTCGCGACCACGCGCGACTCCGCGGGCCGTGAGGCCCGTGCCTCGCGCATCCTCTGGGTGAGCGGCGATGGCCTGGCGGCGTGGGAGTTCCGGAACGACAGCGTGATCACGCTGGTGCCGGACCGCGCCGTCTACGCGCCGGGCGACACCGCCGAGGTGCTCGTCCCCGCGCCGTTCGCGGGCGCGCGCGCGCTCGTCACCATCGAGCGCGGCCGCATCCTCGAGCGCTCCGTGCGGGTGCTGGAGGGGAACGCGGAGGTGCTGCGGATTCCCGTGACGGAGGCGATGCTGCCGAACGCGTTCGTCGGCGTCGTCCTCTACCGGCCGCCGACCGAGGACGACCCGCTGCCGCGCTTCCACGTGGGCTATGCGGAACTGCGCGTCGCGACCGACCTCCGCGCGCTCACCATCGACCTCCAGCGTGACCTCGACACGGCGAAGCCGGGCGAGACCGTCACCTACGAGGTGCGCGTGACGGACGCCGCCGGCCGCGGCGTGGAGGCGGAACTGGCGATCGCGATGGTGGACGCCGCCGTGCTGTCGCTCGCACCGGACTACACGCCCACCGGGCTCCAGGCGTTCTGGTTCAACCGCGGCCTGGCCGTGGCGACCGGGTCGTCGCTCGCCGTCTCGATCGACCGCGCGAACGACGTGCTGTCGGAGCCGCAACTCGGCGGCAAAGGCGGCGGCGCGGACGGGGGGCAGGAGGGGCTGCGGACCGACTTCCAGAACACCGCCTACTGGGCCGGGCAGGTGACCACGAGCGCGGACGGCCGCGCCACCGTGGCGATCACGCTGCCGGACAACCTCACGACCTGGCGGACGACCGTGCGTGCGATCACCGCCGACACGAAGGCGGGCGAGGCGACCGACGAACTGCTGTCCACTCAGCCGCTCCTCGTGCGGCCGGCGCTCCCGCGGTTCCTGCGCGCGGGAGACGTGGTGACGCTGCGCACGCTGGTGCGCAACGCGACCGAGGAGCCGCAGACCGTGCGCGTCGCGATCGCGGCCACCGGCGTGGCGCTGGATGCGTCCGACCCGGTCGAGCGCGTGATCGCGCCCGGCGAGTCGGCCGCGTTCGCGTGGCCGGCACGCGCCAGCGTCGCCGGCACCGCGACCGTGACGTTCGAGGCGACCGCGGGGGCCGTGCGTGACGCCGTGCTCACCGAGATCCCGGTCTTCTTCGACGTGACCGCGGAGACGGTGGCGACCGGCGGCGTGGTCACGGGCACGAGCCAGGTGGAGGGCGTTTACCTCCCGTCGTTCGCCGTTACGCAGGGCGGGTCGCTGGACGTGACGGTGCAGGGCTCGCTGGTCGGCGCGCTCACGGACGAGCTGCGGACGCTGCAGTTCCGCGAACGCGAGTCCGTGACGCGGACGGCCAGCCGCATCCTCGCCACGCTCGGTGCTCGGCGCGCGGACGGCCTCGACGGCCCGGCGCTGCTCGCGGGGATCGAGGGCGACCTCCGCCGGCTCCAGGCGTCGCAGCGCGTCGATGGCGGGTGGGGCTGGTGCCAGACCTGCCCGTCCGACGTCACGATCACGGCGTGGGTGCTGATCGCGCTCGGCGAGGCCCGCGAGGCGGCGGCCGAGGGTGCGTTCTTCGGCGAGGCGGCGGTGCCGCTGCTGCGGCAGTACCTGGAGCAGCGGCCGGACGCCTCGGACCCGGCGAACCCGAACGAGCGTGCGCTGATCTACTACGCGGTGCAGCGCGCGGGCGGTGGCGGCTGGGCGCTCAACAGCATGCGTGCGGTCTTCGAGCAGCAGCGCGCGGACCTCACGGCGTGGGGACGCGCGTACCTGGTGCTCGGGCTGATCGACGCCGGACAGCCCGGGTCGGATGAGATGGTGCGCGGGCTGGTCAGCGACCTGAACGCCTCCGCCATCCCCTCGGCGAACGGGAACCACTGGGAGGGCGACCCGATCTACGGCTCGATCGAGACGAACGTCTCGATGACCGCGCTGGTACTGCAGGCGCTGGTGGCGGCCGACCCGCAGCACCCGCTGATCGAGGAGACCGTGCGGTGGCTGGTGGCCGCGCGCGACGCGCAGCGGTGGTCGGGCGTCGTGGAGCGCGCGCAGGCGATCATGGGCCTCGGCGACTTCGCGGCGATGACCGGCGAGCGCGCCGGCGACTACGACTACCGCGTCTCCTTCGACGATGCGGACCTGCTCACGGGACGCTTCGTCCCGGCCGAGGGCCGCAACTTCGACGCGGCGATGTTGCCGCTCGCCTCCGTGAAACCGGGCGAGGTCCACCGTCTGGCCTTCAGCCGGGAGCGCACGGACGCGCGGATGTACTACACCGCGCTGCTCCGGTACGGCTTGCCGGCGACGGAGGTGGAGGCGCTCAACCGCGGCATCGCCGTCTCGCGCCGGTACTCGCTGCTGAGCGACCCGGAGCGCACGGTGTCCGGGGCGCGCCTCGGTGAGGTCGTGCGCGTCACGCTGACGGTGGTCACGACCGCCGATCGCAAGTTCGTGAGCGTGGAGGACCTGCTCCCCGCCGGCCTCGAGGCGATCGACACGTCGCTGGCGACGACACCGATCGAGGTACGACAGCAACTGGCGCGCGAGCGGCAGCAGGCGCTGGAGGACGCGACGGATGGTGGCGTGTCGGCGCCGTGGTTTGGCTGGTACTGGTCGCCGTGGGACGAATCGGCCGCGCGTGACGACCGCTACACGCTGTTCGCGAGCGAACTGCCGCGTGGCGTGCACGAGTACGTCTACTACGCGCGTGCCACGACCCCCGGCGACTTCTTCGTCGCTCCAGCGCGGGCGGAGGAGTCCGCGTTCCCGGAGGTGTTCGGGCGCAGCGACAGCGGGCGGTTCACCGTCGTCGAGTAGCGCCCACCGCGCATCGCGACCGTCGAGGGGCGCCCGAGCGGGCGCCCCTCGTGCGTCCCGGAAGGCCCGAGGATCGCGGGACGCTTGGACGCGACATCCGGCCGCTCGCGGCGGATCGTGGTGGTGCAGGGGAGGAGCCCGTCATGGAACAGGGACCGCTGGGAATGCACGCGACGACCGCGCTGCCGTTCGCGGAGGCGGATCGCGCGGTGCGGGAGGCGCTGAAGGCGGAGGGCTTCGGTGTCCTCACGGAGATCGATGTGACCGCCACGCTGAAGGAGAAGATCGGCGCGGAGATTGAGCCGTATCGCATCCTCGGCGCGTGCAATCCGAAACTTGCGAACGAGGCGCTGAGCATCTGGCGCGGCTTTGGACTGCTGATGCCGTGCAACGTGGTAATCCAGGATGCGGGCGACCACCGGGTGGTCATGGCGTTCGACCCGCTCACGTTGCAGCAGGCGCGTGACGTGCCGGAGGTGGAGGCGATCGCGGCGCAGATCCGCGCGGCGCTCGGGCGTGCGCTCGCGGCGCTCGAGGGTGCGCGGTAGTCACGCATTCCTTCGGCGCTCGCTGCATCGGCGAAATACTCGAGATCAGTGTCGTCCGATTACCGCTGCGGCATTCTCGATGCATCTGTTGGCGTGCGGGTTTAGCATGGTTACGTCTCCAACACACGCAGAGAGCGGAAGGCAGAGGGGATGCCGAAGTTTCAAAAACTGGACCCGGGACAGGTGGTCCTGGGTCGTGGCAGATCGAATGCTGTGAAGCGCCGGCCCTTCGTGGACGCCATCAAGGCGAGCCAGGCGGGCCGTATCGAACTCGACCGGGGCGACGACCCGGCGGGCACCAAGCGGCTGCTGCGGCAGGCCTCCAAGGAGGCCGGCATCAAGGTCCGCTCCTCCTGGGAGGACGACGGACAGCGCGCGCTGCTGTGGAAGCGCGTCGGCGCCTGACCGAGGCAGCCGGCCCGCGGCCGGCATGACGCACCGGGGAGACCTTAGGCAAGCCGCCCCGCCCACCACACCCGGAGACACGCTGAGGGCCACCCGCACGGGTGGCCCTCAGCGTGTCCGCGTCACGCGGCGCGGCCCCGCGGCTCCTGTTCCGGGCCCGGCTTCGCGGTGAGGACATCCAGGATCGCCGGCCAGTAGCGGCTGAGCGCGTAGCGCAGCACGAGCGCGAGCACCGTGGCGAACCCGGCGAACGCCCACCCCACGTTGCTGACGGTGGTGAAGGCGAAGAAGTCGCGCAGCCAGCCTGTGGTCACCAGCAGGTACAGCATGGCGAAGAGCGCCGCTGCGAGGATCAGCGTGGCGATCGGGCGGAGGGGGCGGCGCCAGTCCGCGCCGTCCAGACCCAGTACCTCCACCACGTACGCGATGCCGACCGCCACGACCGTGATGGAGACCAGCGTGCGCGCCTCCTCGATGCCGCGGCCCAGCAGCCCCTCGGTCATGAACTGCACGAAGATCGCCGCGATCGCGAGCGCCGCGCCCGCGGGGAGGGCGAAGCGCAACACGTTCCGGGCGAAGTCCCGACCCGCATCGCGCGGCGGTGCGACGATGGCGATGAAGAGCGCGGGGATGCCGAGCGTCAGGAGCGACGTCACCGATCCCTGTCGGGGCAGGAACGGGAAGTCCAGCCCCAGCATGTTCGTCGCGAAGATGAGCAGATAGGCGTACACGCTCTTCGCGAGGAAGAGCTTGCTGAGGCGCGCCGCGTTGCCCAGCACGAAGGTCGCCTCCTGGGTGCCACGGATGAGCGCCGCGAACGAGTCCTCCACCAGCACGATCCCGGCGACGCCGCGTGTCATTGCCGTGCCGGACGCCATGGCGACGGCGACATCCGCAGCACGCAGCGCGCGCACATCGTTCGCCCCGTCGCCGACCATCGCGACGTAGTGGCCGCGCGCCTTCAGCGTCTCAACGATGCGCGCCTTCAGCGGCGGCGTGATCCGTCCGAACACCGTGTGCGTCTCGACCGCGTCCGCGAACGCCTCGCCGGTGAGCCGTTCGAGGTCGTCCCCACCGATCGCGCCGCCGTGGGTACGGATACCCATCTGGCGGAGCAGCGCGAGGACCGTGCGCGGGTTGTCGCCGGAGATCACCTTCGGCTCGATGCCGAGATCCTCCATCAGGTCGAAGGCCGCCGTCACCTCGGCGCGCAGTTCGTCGCCAAAGGTGACGAGCGCCAGCGGGGTGGCTTCTTCGAGCGTCGCGTCCGCGTCCGGCAGTCCACGCGTCTCCGCGAAGATCACGCCCCGGAGCCCCTCCTCCGCGGCCGCGCGGTAGGCGTCGATGAGCGCGACGGCGCCGGGCCCGCGTTCGCCGCGCGCCAGCACCGTCTCCGGCGCGCCGAGGACGAATGTGCGCGTCTCGCCCAGGTGCTCCAGCGTGAACGCGCTCCACCGGCGCGCGGAGTGGAACGGCACGGAGGCGAGGGGGCGCGCCCCGTTGCTGGCGCGCCCAAGCGCCTCCGCCAGGGCGTCCGCGGTCTTGTTCGATCCGGCGGAGGCGGCCGCGAACGCGCCCAGCCACCCCTGCGCGCCGGATGCCCCCGGCGCCCACGTCACACCTCGAAATGTGAGGCGGTTGGTGGTGAGCGTGCCGGTCTTGTCCAGGCCGATCACGTCCACGTAGTTCAGCGCCTCGACCGCCGCGATCTCCTGCACGATTGCGCCGGAGCGCGAGACGCGCAGCGCGCCGACGGCGGCGACCACCGTCATGCCGAGCAACAGGCCGACGGGGACCACGGTGGTAACGGTCGCCGTGGTCGCCTTCAACGACTCGGCCAGGCCTCGGTCGGCGAAGTTGAACTGGATGAAGAGCGCCGCCGCCAGCGCGCCGGTGGCGATGAGCAGCACGCGTAGCAGGCGCTGGAAGCGGAACGTGAGCGGCGTCGCGGTGCGGGTCTGCTCGCGCGCATCGGCGGCCAGCCGCACCGCGTAGGCCTCCGCGCCCACCCGCTCCGCGACGTAGTAGCAGTCCCCGGCGATGCAGAAGGAGCCGGATCGCACGCCGTCGCCGGGGCCGCGCCGGACGGAGTCCGACTCCCCGGTGAGCAGCGACTCGTCCAGTTCCGCCTGCCGCGCGACCACGCGACCGTCCGCCACCACCTCGTCGCCGGGGAAGAGGTGCAGGAGGTCGCCGTCCACGACCTCCACGGCGGGGATCGTCTCCTCGATGCCGTCGCGGACCACCGTGGCGGTCGGCTGCGTGAGCGCGCGCAGGGCGCGGAGGCGGCGGGTGGCGATGAGCTCCTGCACCGTGGCGATCACCACGTTCGCCGCCACGACCACGCCGACGAAGATGCCGTCGCGCAGTTCTCCCACGACCAGCAGCGCGAGGATCATCGAGGCAAGCACCACGTTGAAGAACGTGAGCGTGTTCGCACGGACCACGTCGCCATCGGTGCGCTGTGGAGTGGTGTCGAGGTTGTGCCGGCCCTCGAGCGCGCGGGTGTCCGCCTCCGCGGTGGAGAGGCCGGTGAGGGCCATGGCGGCCGCGTCCTGGGAGCCTCGGGCGCTCGTCATGGATTGATGTTCGCTGCCGTGGCGCAGGGACGCCACCGAAAGATCGGGGAAATCCCTGACATCCGGACGGAACGCAGGGGCGGCGGATGCGTTTCAGTAGATGAGGGGCGCGCTCCCGAGGGAGGGACCATCATGCCCGACCGTCGTCATCACCTCGCCGAGGAACTGCGGGATGGCCTCCTGCAGGACCTGCTGGCCGTGGCGCTGCTCATCGAATCGGCCCGTCGAGGGCTCCGCAACGGCTCGCCGGAAGCGGCCTCGCTCGACCTGGCCGCCCAGCGACTCGTCGTCGACATCGAGGAGGTACGGTCGCTCATCGACCGGCTGCAGGCGCGGGACGCCGCCTAGCGCCCGCCGGACTCCAGCGCCTCCAGCACGCGCGCCTTCAGCGCCGCGAACGCCGGCGTGGTCGAGTCGCGCGAGGTCCTCGGTCGCGGCAGGTCCACCTCCACCGACGCGACGATGCGGCCGGGCCGGGGCGACATCACGAACACCGCGTCGGAGAGCGTGATCGCCTCGTCGATGTCGTGGGTGACGAGGAGCACGGTGCGGCGGTCCTGCTGCCACACCTCCTGCAGCCAGGCGTGCATCTCGCGACGGGTGATCGCGTCCAGCGCGCCGAACGGCTCGTCCAGCAGCAGCACGTCGCGAGGCGTCAGGAACGTCCGCAGCAGCGCCAGCCGCTGGCGCATGCCGCCAGACAGCGTGGCCGGCCACGCCCGCTCGAACCCCTCGAGGCCGAACGCCGGCAGGAGGGCGCGCGCGCGCGCTGCCGCCTCCGCGGGCGGCACGCCCGCGAGCTCGGCGCCGAGCGTGGCATTGCCGAGGGCGCGTCGCCACGGGAGGAGCAGATCGCGCTGCGGCATGAACGCCGCACGCCCGGTGCGCCCCACGGCCGGTTCGCCATCGATACTCGCGACGCCGTCCTGGGGCCGGATGAGGCCGGCCAGCACGCGCAGCAGCGTGCTCTTCCCGCACCCGCTCGGCCCGACGAGGCTGACGAACTCGCCCCGCTCGACCGTAAACGAGACCCGTTCGAGCGCGACGACCGGCGGTCGCCCCTCGAACGCGAGGGACACGCCGTCCACGTCGATTGCCGGAAGCGGGGTCATCTACTGGGCGGGGAGGAAGTCGTTGGTGAATGCGGCGACCGGGTCGACCTCCGTTTCGAGCAGGCCCGCCTGGCGGAGGAACGCCTCGAAGCGGGTCCACACCTCGGCGTCCTGCACGCCCCACGGCTCGCCCTCGTCTGTGTAGCGCGTTGCGTGATAGCGGGCGCTCGCGCGCACGAGCGCCTCGTCCAGTTCGGGCGCCGCGGTCAGGAGCGCGGTCGCCGCCGCCTCCGGGTCCGCGATCGCGGCGTCATAGCCTCGCGCGGTCGCGGCGAGGAACGCCCGCACGAGGTCGGGGCGTTCTGCCAGCGTCTCCTCGCTGGCGATGATCGCGGGGGTGTACCAGTCCGGGATGCAGTCGAGGTGGTCGATGAACGCCACCGAGGTGATGTCGCGACCCTCGACCTCCCGCGCGCGGAGGGCGTCCCAGCCCTCGAACACCCACACGAAGTCGAAGCGGCCCTGCTCCATGCCCGCGAGGTAGTCGATGTTGCCGACCTCGACGTGCTTCACGAGCGACGGGTCGCCGCCGTCACACTCCACGAGGCGGGCGAGGAGTTCCGTCTCCAGCGAGCCGCCGTAGCCGCCGTACGTCTTGCCCTCGAAGTCCCGGGGGCGGGTGATGCCGCTGGAGGCGAGCGCCATCATGCTCGAGTCGTTGTGCGGAAGCAGCGTGGCGATCGACACCACGCGCGCGCCCGCGGCGCGGGCCGGGAGGATCGACTCCGCCTGCGAGATGCCGAAGTCCGCGCCGCCGGAGGCGACCACGGCATCGGCACCGGCGGCGGCCGGCTCCACGATCGTCAGCTCGATCCCGGCCTCCCGGTACCACCCGTTCTGCTGCGCCAGGTAGATGCCAGCGTGGTGGTTGTTCGGGGTCCAGTTGAGCATCAGCGTGACGGGGGTCAGCGCCTCGGACGCCGCGTCGGATTCGGCGTCGGTGCTCGCGCCGTCCTCCGAGCAGGCGGCGAGAAGCAGCGCCGCCGCGGCTGCGAGCGCGAGCGCGGTGTGTGTGCGGATCATGCGAGGTCTCCTTCATGGCGCTCGCGGCCGGCGGACTGCCAGGGCATGGCGAACCGGGCGAGGGCGTGGACGGCGGCGAACAGGAGGATGCTCACGGCGGCGATCACGATCACCGCCACGAACACCCGGTCGACACGGAACGCAGTCTGCGAGCGGCTGATGAACAGGCCGAGGCCGCTCGTGGCCCCCACCCATTCACCGATCACGGCGCCGAGCACGGCGTAGGCGGCGCTGATCTGCAGGCCCGCGAAGAACGCGGGCACGGCGGACGGGACGAGGATCGTGCGTACCACCTGCGCCCGTCCCGCGCCGAGGCTGCGCGCGAGGTCGACGAGGTCACGGTCGGCACGGAGCAGCCCGTCGAGCGTGCTGACGACGATCGGGAAGAAGCCGATCAGCGCCACGATCAGCACCTTCGGCATCATCCCGAACCCGAACCAGACCGCCAGCAGCGGCGCCATCACCACCATCGGGACGTTCTGCGAGATCACCAGCAGCGGGTAGACCGCACGTCGGGCGGTCGCGGAGGCGGCCAGGGCGGCCGCCACCGCGACGCCACCGAGGCATGCGAGCAGCAGCCCCAGCAGCGCCTCCGTCATGGTGGTGCGGATGTGGCCCGGGAGCACGTCGCGGGTCTCGAGGAACGCGGACCACACCCGGCTCGGCGCGGGCACCAGGTACGGGGCCACGTCCAGCGCGCGCACGGCGACCTCCCACGCCGCGACCGCGGCGGCGAGGAAGACGAGCGCGGGTAGCAGTTCCGCGCCCCGCCTGCGGAGCGCGCCGGCGGGGCTCATCCCCGGAACTTCCCCGTCAGCGATGCGATCGTCGGCTGTGTCGCCGGGTCGGCATGCTGCGCGAACTTCGCGACGGTGACCACGCTGCGCGCACCGGCCTCCAGGCAGGCCTCATGCACGCGGCGGGCGACCTCCCAGCAGAGCGCCGGGTCGCCCTCGAACGTGGTGCCGAGCGCGTCGACCTCGTACGCGAGGCCGGAGCGCTCGATGGCGGCGATCGCCGCTTCGACGTGCTTGTACGGCTGCTCAGGCGTGCCGGGCGGGGTGGGGAGGCACTCGATCTCCACGATCATGACGGGGCTCCTCTGCGTGCACGGAAGCGCCGCGCAGGAGCCTGCGGATCGATCGCGTGGTCGGTAGAGCAGGAGAGGCAGCCGCCGCCCGACTGGGCTTCGTCATCACTCGTTCCGCTTCCCTACGCTCGCATTACCGAGGTCAGGTTCCGGGGTAGTCCTTGCGGATCTCAGCCTTGCGGCCCCCCCAGCGGCGCACCGGGTCTCCGGTGGTCGACATCAGCACGGTAGGCCGGACGTCCGAGGCCGTCAACGGACGGTGGAGGTCTACGCGAGCGCCGGGGCCGGCGGTTCCGCGGGCAGGGTGAAGACGACGGTGGTCCCGCGCTCGCCGTCGCTTTCGACGTGGATGCGCCCGCCGTGCATCTCCACGATGAGGCGGGCGATCGGCAGACCCAGGCCCGTGCCCTGCGCGGCACGCGATCCGGCGCGCGTCCGATAGAACTTCTCGAACACGCGCGCATGCTCCTCCGGCGCGATGCCGATGCCCCGGTCAACGATGCGCACCACCGTCTCCGCGCCTTCGCGGTGCAGCCCGATGCGGACCTGGCTCCCGGCGGGGCTGAACTTGATCGCGTTCTGGACTAGGTTCTCGATCACCTGGCGGATGCGGGAAGCGTCCGCCCACGCGATGACGGCCTCGCCCGGGGCGGGCGACTCCACCGTCACGTCCACCTGCGCTGCCGTGGCCGCCGGACGCAGGTCCTCCACCACCCGCTCGCACGCCTGGGCCATGTCCACCTCGCCGAGGTCGAGCGAGACGCGGCCGCTCTCGAGTGAGGTGAGGTCCAGGAGGTCGTTCACGATGTGGCGCAGACGGTCCACGTTCCGGCCCATCAGCAGCACCATGCGCTGCTGCACGTCCGACATCGGGCCGGCGTCGCCGGACTCGAAGAGGTCCACGGTGGCGCGGATCGCGGTGAGCGGCGTGCGGAGTTCGTGGCTGACGGTCGCCACGATGTCCCGCTTCAGCCGCTCCACGTCCAGGATCTCGGTCACGTCGCGCAGCACGACCACGGAAGCGCGGGCACGGGAGGGGCCGGAGGCGACGTTCCGGGTGACGGCGACCGTGCGGCCGTTCATCTCCAGTAGCTGCGGCCCGTCCGTCGCCGGCACCGTTGCGAGGCCGGGGAGCAGATCCACCACGTGACGGCCGATCACCCGCGTGGGGTGCAGGCCGAGCATCCTTCCGGCCGCCGGATTGCAGACGGTGCAGAGCCCGTCCGACCCGAATGCCAGCAGGCCGTCGCTCATCTCCGCCAGCGCCGTCTCGGCGAGGTTCCGCTGGTCGGAGGCGAGGACGGTGAGCCGTGCCTGTTCCGAGGTGGCCACCGCCAGCCGCTCCAGCATGTCGTTGATGCTGGAGGCGATCCGGTCGACTTCGTCCGTGCCGGTGACGGTCACGGCGTTGGCGTGGCCGGCGCCCACCTCCGCCAGTTCGCGGCGAAGGCGGAGCATGGGCCGCAGCAGGGCGAGTTCCAGGCCGGCGAGGAACACGGCCGCCAGCAGCAGCCCCATCACGCCCACCGCCGTGAGCGACAGTGTGAACGCCCGACGCCCCAGCGCGTCGAAGTTGCGCTCTTGGAGCGTCCGCATCACCACGACGGGGTCGTTGTTGAGGTCGCGGATCAGGCCGTAGCCGACCAGGCCGCCTTCCTCCGTCCCAACGATGCCGTCCCACTCGCTGTCGAGCAGTGCCGCGAGCCGGCCCTCGCCAATACCGGCCGGGGACATGACCTCGAGGGGGGTCGTGAGGTCGGACGCCAGTCGCTCGGCGAACGACTCGTCCAGCCACCGGCCCATGATCGTGGTACCGCGGGAGGGGCCGCTGTCGTCGTTTCGGAGGATTGGACGCGCCACCAGGAGGAGCGCACCGCCGTCCGTGGACAGGATGCCAGTTGCCGCTCCGTCACGGGCGGCCATCCGCAGGAGCCGCTCTCGCTGCGGGTCGCCGGGCGTCAGCGCGGTGATCGGGCCAGGCTCGCCGTCCAAGGTGCGCGAGTAGCGGGCGAGGTCTCTGCCTTCGAGGTCGACGATGATGAACGTGGACACCTGGAGCGCGACGTCCAGTTCGTCCGGCAGGCTCCGCTCCTCGAAGGCCGGGTTGATGCCGGCGGCGTACTCGTAGGTCTCGTCCCAGGACGACCAGTCGATGAGGAGGACATCGAGCGCGTCGAGTTCCACGCGGATTGCGTTCTGGACGCGCTGCACGTCGCGCTCGACCTCCTGCCGCTCGGCGTTCTCGAACTCGCGCCCCACCACGGTGCGGTCCACGAGCGCAATGACGCCAAGCACCAGGACGGTACAGCCGGTGACCAGCAGGACGGCGCGTGCCCGCAGTGACATGGCGACCCAATCTCAGTACGCGGTATCCGTCAGAGTAGGGTGCGCGGCCGGTGTCCGTCCGCGCGCCGTGCTCGCATCCGGGTAATGGATCGGTGATGATCGGGCGGTCGCTGGGCCGGCGAAGGAGTGCAGGAGCATGCTGATGCGTATCGGATGGCGTCGACCGGGCCTGGTCGTGGTGGTCGCCGCGTCCCTCCTCGCGGGCTGCTCGGGCGACGACGCGGAGACATCCAGCGCGACGCCCGAGGGCGCCTCGCCGGCGGTCACATCGACGGCCGCGCCGTCGGGCGGCGGCGGTGGCGGCGGAGGCGGTGGCACCGGCGGTGGCACCGGTGGCGGCAGCGGCCAGGCCGCCGCCACGCCCGAGGTCGGCGACGTCATCCTCACGGTCCGCCTCGCGGACGGCAGTGCCGTCGAGTGGACGCTCGACCGGGTGCGGGCCGAACTCCCGGAGGCCTCCATGGTCCTCGACGGCGACGCGCAGACCGGCGTGCTCCTCCAGGACCTGCTGGCCGCGTCAGGCGTGACCGACTGGACGCGCATCGAGGTCGGCGGGCGCTCCGAGGGCCGGGCGTTCGAGGTGGGGCTGACGGTCACGCCCGGTGAGATCGACGAGGGCTGGATCCTGGATATCTCCAACCGTGGCACGTTGAAGCTGGCCGCGGACGACCTGTCGCGCCAGAAGTGGGTGCGGGATGTCAACGAGATCGTCGTTGAGTAGACGCATCGTCGTCGCGATCGATGACACGGACATGCCGGGCACGCGCGGCACGGGCCGGCTCGCCCGGATGCTCGCCGACGAGATCGTCGCGACCGGCCTCGGGACGTCGCTCGGCGTGACGCGCCACCAGTTCTGGGTGGGCCCCGGCGTCCCAATGACCTCCCACAACTCCGCCGCCGCCCTCATGTTCGAGAGCGACCGCGACGCCGCGGAGTTCGAGGCGTTCGCGCGGGAGGTCCTGGCACGCGAGTTCATCGAGGGCTCCGACCCCGGCCTTGCGGTGCTGGAGCGGCGCGCGCCCGGGGTCGCGGTGGCATTCGCACGGCGTGCGCAGAACGGGCTGGTCAGCCGTGACGAGGCGGAACGGATCGCCTCCATGGCCTCGATCCGGTTGCTCGGCCTCGCCGGGACGCGCGACGGGATGATCGGCGCGCTGGCGGCGGCAACGCTCCGCTTCGAGGGCAACGATGGGCGGTTCGTCGGGCTGCCCGGTATCCGCGACCTGCTCGGGCGGATGCGCGTCGCGGAGATCTACGCGGCGGCGCCGGTCGACCTGGTGCTGGACGAGGAATCCGGGGCGCCGCTCCCGGATGACGCGATGGTGGATACTGGCGACTGGGTCCGCCCTCGACTGATGGAGGGTCGGGCCGTGGTGGTCGCCCGGGGGACGGGCGAGGCAGGAGTGTGGGCCAATGTCGACCGTCGCATGGGGCACGAGGACTGACCCGGAGGCCGCCCGTTCGCTGCTGGCGGACGTGGCGCTCGCGCTGCTGACCGGCTTCGGCGCGGCGCTGGCCAAGCGCTACCTGGACTTCCACCTCGGCATCCCCGGCCACGCCGGGGTGGGCTGGATCGCGGTGATGATCGCGGGCTCACTGGTGAACCGCCGCCCGGGCATGGCGCTGGTCGCCGGCGCCTCGGTGGGGCTGTGGGGCGTCCCGCTCGGCCTCGGTCACTCGCTCGGCTACAACACGGCGCTCTACGCCACTGCCGCCACGGCGATCGAGGGCGCGCGGCTGCTTCGCATTCCGGCATCGCATGCGCTTGGCGCCATGCTGGTGGGTGCGGGCGTGCACGTCGCCAAGTACGGCTTTGTCTTCGGCATGGCCGCCTCCAGCGGCATCGTGAAGCGCATCGAGGTGCTGGGCGTGCTGCCGGTGCTGTTCAACCACGTGGTGTTTGGCGTGGCCGGCGGCCTGCTCGGCTGGCTTGCGGTGCGCGCCAGTCGCGAGGTGCAGCGGTCGCGCCGCCCGCGCTGACGCGCACACCGCCCGGGCGAGGACGGCCGCGTGTTTGATTCGCCCCTGGTGGACGGTGCTCGCGCGCTCGCGGTTGCCCTCGGGATCGGCCTGCTCCTGGGCGCCGAGCGCGAGCGGCGCATGTCGCGTGACGGGCGTCGCGGGTTCGCCGGCATCCGGACGTTCGCCCTCGTCGCGCTGCTCGGCGGGATCGCGGCGCGCACCGGCGGCACGCCGATCGTCGCCGTCGGGCTCGCGATCATCGGCGCGGCGGCGATCGGCGCCTACGTCACGAGCGACCGCGAGGACGCCGGCATCACCTCTGAGGTCGCGCTGGTCGTCGCGTTCCTCCTCGGCGTGCTGTCGCAGGAGGACGCGCGGCTCGCCTCCGCGGTTGCCGTGACGGTCACGATCCTGCTCGCGACGCGCTCCGCGCTGCATCGCTTCGTCTCGAACGTCCTCACCGATCAGGAGGTGCACGACGCGCTGCTCTTTGCGGCCGCCGCGGTGGTCGTGCTGCCGCTTGTCCCGGACGAGGGGATCGGGCCGGGCGCGGTGCTGAACCCGTTCGCGGTGTGGCGGCTGGTCGTGTTGATGATGGCGATCAGCGCGGCCGGGTACATCGCGGTGCGGGCGCTCGGTCCTCGTGCGGGGCTCCCGATCGCGGGCCTCGCGGGTGGCTTCATCTCGTCCACCGCCACCATCGGCGCGATGGGCGCCAGGGCGCGCGCCGCCTCCGCGCTGCTCGGCCCGCTCGTCGCCGGGGCGGTGTTCTCCACCGTTGCGACCGTGCTGCAGATGGCGGCACTGCTGACGACGGCGAGCCGTCCGACGCTTGAGGAAATGCGCGGGCCGCTGCTCGGCGCCGGGCTGGCGGCGGTCGCCTACGCCGGCGTCATCACCCTGCGCGGCCACGGCCCCACCACCTCCGAGGCCGGGACGTCGCCGCACCTCGGGCGCGCGTTCGACCTGCGGGCGGCCGTGATCCTCGCCGGCGTCATCACCGGCGTGACGGTGTTCGCGGCGCTCGCTTCCGAGGTCGCCGGGACGGGAGGGGTCACGCTGGCCGCCGCGATCGGTGGCTTCGCGGACACGCACGCCGCCGCGATCGGTGTGGCCGCGCTGGTGGCCGCGGGCCGCCTCGATCCGTCCGACGCGGTGCTGCCGATCCTCGCGGCGCTCTCGACGAACACGATCAGCAAGATGGCGGCGGCGTACGGCACCGGCGGCTCGCGCTTCCTGCTGCCGGTGGCGCTGGGGCTGCTGCTCGTGATCGCGGGCGCGTGGGCCGGGTACGCGGCCGTTCTGCTGCGCTAGCGCGCTAGCGCAGGTGCAGCCCGAGCATCGCGTCGATGCGGGGCAGATCGATCGAGGCGTTCACGATCCCGGCCAGGCGCTCGAACGCCGCCTCGCGCGCCGCGCTCGCGTCGAACGCCATGCTAGTCGCACTCCGGCCGAGCGACGCCAGTAGCGCGGCCCGCAGCGCGTCGTTGTGCAGCAGGCCGTGGAGGTAGGTGCCGGCGACCCGCCCGTCCTCGCGCACGGCGCCGTCCGTGCGTCCGTCGAGGTCGAGGAATGGCGTGGCAGTGGTGCGGGTGCGGCCCATGTGGATCTCGTAACCGCGCACCGGTGCGCCCTCGGCGGAGCGCCAGGCACCGGACGCCGCGCGCACGCTCCCGCCGGTGCGTTGCGTCTCCTTCACCGCCGTGAACTCCGTCACGCCGGGGAGCAGCCCGAGACCGTCGACGGACGTGCCAGCGGACGCCTCCACCCCCTCGAGGTCCACGAGCCGCTCGCCGAGCATCTGGTAGCCGCCGCAGATCCCCAGGAGGTGCGCGCCGGCCTCGACGCGTGCGGCGACGGCGCTGTCGAGTGCGCGTGACCGAAGCCACGCGAGGTCGGCGACGGTCGCCTTCGTGCCGGGGATGATGATGAGGTCCGGCGTGCCGATCTCGGCGGCGGTACTCACCCAGCGCACGAGGACACCCGGCTCCGCCTGCAGCGGGTCGATGTCATCGAAGTTGGCGATCCGTGGCAGGCGGATGACGGCGACGTCCACCTCGTCCGCTGCGGGCGCATATCCGGCGTCCGCGCGTTCCAGCGACTGTGCGTCCTCGTCCGCGACGCCCACGTCGTCGATCCACGGCACGGTGCCGAGCACGGGCACGCGGCCCTGCGTCTCCAGCACCTCGATGGCCGGACGAAGGAGCGAGGCGTCGCCGCGGAAGCGGTTGATGATCAGCCCGCGCACCAGCCGCCGGTCCTCCGGCGGGAGCAGGTGCAGCGTGCCGAGGAAGTGGGCGAACACGCCGCCTCGGTCGATGTCGCCGGCGAGCAGCGTCACCGCTTGCGTGTGGCGCGCCACGCGCATGTTCACGATGTCGCTCGCCTGCAGGTTGGGCTCCGCCGGGCTGCCCGCGCCCTCCGCGATCACCAGGTCGTACTCCGCACGCAGCGAGGCCAGCGCGCGCTCCACGTACGGCCAGTGATCGCGCTTCCGTTCGATGAAGTCGCGCGAGCGCAGCACCCCGGCGGGGCGCCCCGCCAGCACCACCTGGGAGGTGCGGTCCCCCTGCGGTTTGAGGAGGATGGGGTTCATCGCGACGGTCGGTTCCACGCGCGCGGCGGCTGCCTGTTCGGCCTGCGCGCGTCCGATCTCCAGGCCGTCCGCCGTCACCGCGGCGTTGTTCGACATGTTCTGCGCCTTGAACGGCGCCACGCGGACGCCCCGGTCGGCGTAGATGCGACAGAGCGCCGTCACCAGGACGGACTTCCCGACCGACGACGCCGTCCCCACCACCATCAGCACCGGCGCGGTCATGCGCGCACCGCCGCTACGTGCTCGATCGCCCGCGTGAGGCGGTCGAGGTGCGCGGGTGCCGGGACGGCGATCCGCACCCACTCCGGCAGCCCGAACGACGTGCAGTCACGCACCGCGAAGCCCTCGCGGAGGAGCGCCGCGCGGGTGGCGCTCGCATCGCCGGTGCGGGCGACGACGAAGTTCGCGCGCGCGTCCGTCGTGGCCCAGCCCGCGGACGCGCACGCCTCGCGGAGCCGCGCGCGCGCGTCCGCCAGCCCGGCCAGCAGCGCCACGCGCTCCTCGTGCTGCCCGACCGCGACGAGGCCGGCCGCGAGCGACGCGGCGTCCACCGACCACGACGGGAGCAGGTGCGCGAGCCGCCGGATGACCGGCGGCGCGGCGATGAGGTAGCCGAGGCGCAGCCCGGGGACCGCGTGCAACTTGGTCATCGAACGGACCACCACGACGGGTGCCCCCGCTGCCACGAGCCCCTCCGCCGTCGCCACGCCCGGTGCGAAGTCGGCGTACGCCTCGTCCACCACGAGCAGGCGCGAGCGCGCGGCGAGGGCGGCGAGGGCGGCGGCATCGAGGGCGACGCCGGTGGGGTTGTTCGGCTGGCACACGAACGAGAGGGGCACACCCGCGAGGCGAGCGTCCTGCCACGCCGGTTCGAAGGACGGCGCATGCGCGCGCACCTCCACCGGTTCGGCGTTGCAGGCGCGCGTCGCGGCGGCGTATTCGCCGAACGCCGGCCCGAGGATCGCGCAGCGGTCGCGCTCGCGGAGGAAGGCGCGCGCGACCAGGTGGATCGCCGCCGTCGCGCCGGGCGTGACGAGCACGCACGCCGGGTCGAGGGCGTGCGCGGCGGCGATCGCTTCGCGCAGTGGCGCGGCGTCCGGCGACGGGTAGCGGTCGAGGCTGGCGCTCCGTGCCGCCTCCAGCACGCGGGGGTCGGGGCCGGCGGGATGCAGGTTCGCGGAGAGGTCGACGACAGCCGCCGGGTCGAGGCCGAGCGCGGCGAGCTCCTCGGGCTGCACGCCGCCGTGCGTCACGCTCATCGCGCGCGCCCGATCAGCGTGCCCGCGAGCAGCGCCGCGACGAGCGCGGCGGCAACGTTCACGATGCGTACCGCACGACGGATGTCGGCGCTCGTGGGCGCGCGGCCGCTCTCGTTCAGCAGGTAGGCGTCGCGCTTCCCGAGGGCGACACCGAGCGCTCCGGCGATCGCGGCCATCGGCGCGCCCGCGTTCGGGCTGGGCGTGCGGCCAGCATCGGCGCGCCAGGTGCGGAGCGCGCCGCCTGCGTCCGCGTCGAGGAGCGTCGCGGCCGCCGCAATCGCGCCCGCGCTGAGGCGAGCCGGGAGGAGGTTCAACAGGTCGTCGAGGCGGGCCGCGCCCATCCCGAGTTCCTCCAGGAACGGTTCGTGATACCCCCAGAGCGAGTCGAGCGTATTCGTCGCACGGTAGGCCCAGGCACCGCCGCTGCCGGCCTTCGCAAACGCGAACCAGGGCCCGATGACGCCGTCGTGCAGGTTCTCCGCAACCGACTCGATCGCTGCGCCCGCGACCTCCTCCGCGCTGAGGTCGGCCGTGTCGCGGCTGACCAGGTGGTAGCCGAGCAGCCGCCGCGCCTCGTCGAGGTCGTCCCGGTCGAGGGCGTCCGCGACCTCGGTGGCGCGCGCGAGCAGGGAGCGGCGGGAGGAGGCGAGCGCGAGCAGCAGCGCGTCGCCGGCGACCCGGCCGCCGAGCGCGGCCGGCCAGGATCGGGCGGCGGTGTGCGCGAGCAGGCCGGCACCGGCCGGGATGGCGAGGGCCATCGCGAGGCCGTAGCGGCGTCGCGCGGTGGCATCCTCCGGCGCGTGGCGTCGGGCGAGCGCCGCGGCGCGGCCGATCAGCACGACCGGGTGGAGCGCGTTCGGCGGGTCGCCCAGCCGCGCATCGGCGGCGATGCCGGCAGCGAAGGCGAGCGTGCGCTCGAACATCGGCGATCCTCTCCGGGGGCGGGCCGCGGTCCCGCCCCCGGTGGTTCGATTACTGGAAGCGGTCCGGGTACAGCGCCTTCGCGAACGCCTCGAGCGCGTCCACGATACGCGGGCCCGGCCGGCTGGAGATGTCCGGGTCCACCGCGACCACCCGGCCGCTCTCGACCGCGGCGATCTTCGACCAGCCGGGGCGCTTCTTCAGCGTCTCCAGCGTCACGCCGAAGTCGCCATCCGCGAGCAGGATGACCTCCGGGTTGCGCTCGACGACGACCTCCGCCGTGAGTTGCGGGAACGCCGAGTCCGCGCCCTCGGCGATGTTGCGCGCCTTGAGCAGCGTGAGCATCCCGCCGATGAAGGAGTCCGGCCCCACCGTGTAGAGGCCATCGGTGAGTTCGTAGAAGACCGTCGGGCCTTCCGTGACGTCCGACACGCGCCGGGCGATCGCGTCGATGCGGCCGCGCATCTCCGCGACGAGCACCTCGGCTGCCTCCTGCTCGCCGACCAGCCGGCCGATCAGCATGACGTTCGTCAGCACGTCCTCGATCGTCGCCGGCTCCTCGTTGAAGAAGACCGGGAGGCCGAGCGCACGGAACGCCTCGATGCTGCCCTGCTGGCGCCCGGCGAAGATCACGAGGTCGGGCTCCAGGGCGACCGCCTGCTCCGGGTCCGGGTCGGAGTAGCGGACCTGCTGGAGCGCGACCGCCGCCTCCGGGTAGTTCGAGAACTCGTCCACGGCGATCACGCGGTCGCCGGCGCCGATCGCGAACAGGACCTCGGTCACGGCCGGCGAATGGGAGACGATGCGCTGCGGCGCCGCCTCGAGGGTGATCGAGTGGCCGCCGGAGTCCGCGATCGTCAGCGGGAACAGTGGCAGCGGCCCCGCCTCGGTCGCGACGGCGGTGGCCGGAGTCGCCGGGGTGGCGGTGCTGGCAGCGTCGTCGCTGCCGCAGGCGGCGAGCAGGACGGCGAGGGCCGCCAGCGCACCGAGGAGTGCGGATCGATGCCGCACGGACGGTCGGGATCGGAACATGGGTGCAATACCTCCTGCACGTTGAAGGAGGCACAGTGCCCCCTTCTGGTGCGAGGGGGCAGGGGTGATGGCGAGCGGGACGGGGACGCGCAGCGCCACCGCACAGCCTGCCGTCGCCTGTCCTCGCAGGGTCGACAAGAGACGCAGGTCGGTGCTCTGGCTGCCCCCGCCGCGGGCGGAGGTCACAGTTGCGGGACAGCGCCGGACTTGCACCGGACTTCCCCGAGCACTGCGTCGTACGGACGGGAGTCTAGCATCGGCGCCGGCTGAGGCACACGCCGGGCGGTCGGGCTACTTCCCGTTGTCGCCGTAATGGGTGTGGGCGGCGGGCGCGTTCTCCAGCCGTTCCACCAGCGGCGTCACGGCGCTGCGGGCGCCCTCCACCGCGTCCTCGATCGCACGCTGCCAGTACTTCTGCAGCGGGTCCAGGTCTTCGCGCACGAAGCGCTGCTCCTGCATCCGGAAGGAGCCGGGGCGGTACAGCACCACGTCCACCGGGTAATCCACGTCGGAGGCGCTCGTCTTCGTGGCGTCGAACGCCAGCAGGCCGACCCGCAGCGCGTCGTCCAGCCCCTTGTGGTGCCGCCACACGCGGTCCAGCGTGGGCTTCCCGTACCGGGACTCACCGATGATCACGTACGGCGTGGCGGCACGGACCTCCACCCAGTTCCCCTCCGGGTAGATGAGGTACAGGTGCGCCTCGTCGTCCCCGGCCAGCTGCCCGCCGAGGATGCAGTGGAGGTCGAAGAACAGGCCGCTGTCCAGCAGCCAGTCCTTGTCCTCCGTGCGGACGCGCCGGATCTCCTCGGACAGCGCGTTCGCCGCCTTGTACATCCGGTCCAGGTTCTGTTCGCCGCGCAGCCGCTCCTCGAAGTAGGTGATCGACTTGTCACGCAGCGACCGGAGGCCGCTGGTGAGGATGAACATCGAGTGCTGCTCGTACTGGTGGATCGAGATCTTTTTGGCGACCGACAGTTCGGTCCCGCTCGTGATGCGCGTGTCCGCGATCGCGAGGAGGCCGTCCGCGCACTTCATCCCGAGGCAGAAGGTCATGACGGGCTCCGTGCTGGCGCCGGGTGGGGAGGGCCGACGGGGTGTTTACTGTTCCGGCGCGCCGATGCGCACCGAGGTGGACCACTGCTCCTCCGCCTCACCGCTGTAGGTGCCACGGAGAGGTGGGACATCATCGTAGTCGCGTCCGACGGCAACGATCACATAACGCTCGTCCTGGGGGATGCCGTTCGCCGGGTCGAAGCCGTACCACGCGCCCTCCGCCAGCACCTGGACCCAGGCGTGGCTCGCCTCCGCGAGGGTGTCGCCCTCCTGCGAGGCGAGGTAGCCCGAGACGTAGCGGGCCGCGACCCCCCGGCGGCGGAGCAGCGCCAGCATGAGGTGCGCGAAGTCCTGGCAGACGCCGGACCCGGTCTCGACGAAGTCGAGGGCGGTGTGTGACACCTCCGTCGCCCCCACCACGAAGTCGAAGTGCTCACGCAGGCTGCGGTTGAGGATGCCCGCCAGCGCAAGCGGCGTGGCGTCCGCGGGGATGGCCGCCGACAGGCCCTCGAACGAGGGGTCGAAGGGGGCGCGCGGCGTCGGCTGCCGGTACACCCGGTCGAGGAGCGGAGAGAGCACCGGGGCAGGCTCCGCCCACGGTGTGGTCTCCACCTGTGCACGCACGGCGATGTGAAGGCGCTCCACCGGCTGCAGGAAGTCGACGTGATGGAGCGTGTTGCCGAAGACATCCACGAGCGTGCTCGGACGCGCGGCGGGCTCCAGCGTGAGATCGGCACTCAGCACCCGCTGGCCCGGGCGGACGGTGGGGACGATGCACAGTTCCGTGTGCAGCAGCCGCACGGGCTCGCTGTACCGGTAGGTCGTCTCCCAGTGCACGTTCACGATCATGCGTCGGGTTCCTCCGGCAGCGCCTGGAAGAGGTGCGCCCGCAGCGCCTCGTCGATCGCACCGAGGCGGACCTGGAACTCGTCCAGGAACTGGTGCAGCCCGGAGCGGATCACGTTGCGCGCGTCCGCCGCGCGGAGGTCCAGTTCCAGCAGCGCGATTTCGCGCGCCGCCTGCACGGAGCGCGCCGGCGGCGTTTCGTCCGTGGCGCTCTCGTAGTGGCCGCGCAGTTGTGCCACGCAATACACCAGGCTCCGCGGGAAGTTCGGGTCGAACATCAGCAGGTCGGCCACGCGCGGGCCGGTCACGGCGCCGAGTTGTTGCTTCCGGTACGCCTCCAGCGCGCTCGCGGAGCGCAGCACCGCCATCCACTGGTAGCGGTCGCGCGGGCCGCCCACCTCCTCCGGGCTGTCGAGGAGGATGAAGTACTTCGCGTCGATGATGCGGCTCGTCATCTCCGCGCGCTCCAGGTAGAGCCCGCAGTGGAACCACTCGCGCCCCTCCGTCATCAGGACGGTGTTGTCGAACAGCCCGAGGATCGCGGCGACCGCGCGCTTCACCGTGGAGTAGAACGTGCGCAGCGAGCGGTCATCCGTCCCGCCGCGGTTCGTGCCCAGGTAGAGCCGGTTGATCTCCTCGAACACCTCGCGGGAGATGTGCTCGCGGACTTCGCGGGCGATGGCGCGGGCGGCGGCAACGGTGGAGCGCAGCGACTGCGGATGGGCCGTGGAGTAAATCACGAAGTCGGCCGGCGTCAGGTCCGGCCGCTCTTCGCGTGCTGCGCGGTACGCCTCGGTCGCCCCGAGCGTGGCGATGACCGCGTCCCAGGCCTGGCCGCCGCCGGCGGGCGAGACCTCCGTGGTGGCCTGCACGTTCACGTCCGCCAGGCGAGCGACGTTATCCGCGCGCTCCAGGTAGCGGCCCAGCCAGTACAGGTTCTCGGCGACGCGGCTCAGCACCCTACGCCTCCGGCTGCTCTCGGAGGACCCACGTGTCCTTCGACCCGCCACCCTGCGAGGAGTTCACGATGTAGGACTCGGCGTTCGCGGCGACGCGGGTCAGGCCCCCGGGCAGCACCCAGGAGGACTCCCCCGTGATCACGAACGGCCGGAGGTCGGCGCGCCGCGGCTCGAACTGCTCGCCGTTGAACGTCGGGATCGTGGAGAACTCCTGCAGCGGCTGCGCGATCCACTTCCGTGGCTCACGGCGGAGGCGTTCGCGTGCCGCCTCGAGCGTGTCGGCGGAGGCCTGCGGCCCGACGACGATGCCGTAGCCGCCGGAGCCCTCCGCCGGCTTCAGCACGAGGTCCCCGAGGTGTTCGAGCATGAACGCGAGGTCGTCCTCCCGCCAGCCGATGTAGGTGTCCACGTTCGGGATGATCGGCTCTTCGCCCAGGTAGTAGCGGATGAGGTCGGGGACGTAGCGGTAGGTGGTCTTGTCGTCCGCCACGCCCGTCCCGATCGCATTCACGACGGTCACGTTCCCCGCCAGGTAGGCGTTCACAAGGCCGGAGACGCCGAGCATGCTGTCCGCGCGGAAGACCAGCGGGTCGAGGTAATCGTCGTCCACGCGGCGGTAGATGACGTGGACGGGCTCCAGGCCCGTGGTGGCGCGCAGGTAGACGCGCTCGTTGTGCACGACCAGGTCGCGTCCCTCGACGAGTTCGATGCCCATCTGGCGGGCGAGGAAGGAGTGCTCGAAGTAGGCGGAGTTCGCCGACCCCGGGGTGAGGATCACCGCGCGTACCTCGTCCGGCGCGATGTCTTCCGGGCGGACGGCGACGAGCATCTCCATCAGCCGCTCGGGGTAGCCGTCCACCGGCTCCACGCGGCCCTCCGGGAAGAGGTCGGGTACCACGTTCAGCATCGTGCGGCGGTTCTCGATCACGTAGGAGACGCCGGAGGGCGTGCGCAGGTTGTCCTCCAGCACGCGGAACACCCCCTGCGAGTCGCGGATCAGGTCGATGCCGGCGATGTGTGAGTAGACGCCGAGGGGCGGGCGGAATCCCGCCATCCGCATCCGGTACGCCGGGTGGTCGAAGACCAGCTCGGCCGGGATGACGCCGTCGCTGACGCAGTCCTGCGCCCCGTAGATGTCCACGAGGAAGCGGTTGAGCGCCGTGACCCGCTGCACGAGACCGCGCTCCAGCCGCCCCCACTCGTCCGGGGCGATGACGCGGGGGATGAGCGAGAACGGGAAGATGCGCTCCGTGCCGGCGTCGTCGTTGTAGACGGTGAAGGTGATGCCGGAGTTCATCGTGTCCAGGTCGGCGGTCTCCTGGCGCTGGATGAACGTGGCGGCGTCCCAGTCCTGGATGCGGTCGCGGAAGTCACGATAGGCAGGGCGAAGCGCACCGGCCTCGGTGAACATCTCGTCGCGCCCGGAACGGATGCGGTAGCCGGAGAAGAGATCCACGCCGCCTCGCGATGCGGGGACTAGCCGCGCGCCTGCTGTGTCCGCACCTGACCGGCCCGCTGCTGCGGGGCGCAGAAGCCGCCCGCGCGAGCCTGCACACCCCTCGGCGCGCGCTTCACGGCGCCGGCGGGGCGAGTCGGTCGAGGTGTCGGGGCCGTCTGCCGGATCTCCATGCTGGCATGTTGCCGGAGGCGCGCGTCAGGCCGGTGACAATCCTATTACGCGCATGTGAACTCACGCGCGGCCGCGATCAGCCGTTCAGCCGCCAGAGTTCGAACGCCCACGCCAGGTCGTACAGCACCCAGAGCGCCCACGGCGCCAGCAGCAGCGCCTCCCGCCGGAAGTTGGCCCGCACGAGCGCCCACTGGAACCCGCCGGTGACCGCCGCCAGTGCGACCGCGCCGCCGAGGCCCAGGGTGACGCTCTCCATCCCGAGGAAGAGGCCGTTCCAGATCTCGTAGGTGATGACCATGCCGAGCGCCAGCGTGACCGCCAGCGACCGCTCCTCTGAGGGGCGGCGCTGCAGCAGCCAGGAGAGCAGCGTGATTCCCACCACGTAGTACAGCGTGGTGACGAGGAAGAACCCCTCCACCGACATCAGCCACCCGGGCTTCTCGAGGCCCTCGTACCACCCGCCGTAGGCAACCGGGGCGAGGATGATCCCGAGCAGGGCGAGCAGCAGCATGACGCCGATGGCGATGATGAACGCCTGCCCTCGACTCAGTTCGCGATCCAGGAACCGGTCCACGCCCGCCCCTTACTCCCCGGCGCCCGCGCCGCGTCGCACTACGGTATGGCCTGTCGCCGGGTGGCGGTCGAGGATCACGAGATCCTCCAGTCGCTCCTTCAGCGCCGCGACATGGCTGACGATCACCACCAGCCGGTCCTCCGACTCCGCGACCAGCCGCTCGATGCCCTCCATCGCCAGTTCCAGGTGCTCCTCGTCGAGCGACCCGAAGCCCTCGTCCAGGAAGAACGCATCGAGGCGGCCCCCGCCGCGCGTCACCATCTCGGCCAGCGCGAGTGCGAGCGACAGGGAGGCGAGGAACGTCTCGCCGCCGGAGAGCGTGTCCGGGCTCCGCGTCGCCTCCGCCGCGGCGAGGTCGACCACCTCGAACAGGTCGTCATCGCTGAAGCGGTAGCGGCCGCCGGAAAGGTGCAGGAAGCGCTCGCTGCCGATGCTGGCGAGCGTCGCCCGTTCGTCCGCGAGGAGGTAGCCGAGGAACTGCGACGGGGTGAGGTCAGAGGTGAGCGTGCGGTAGAGCGCGAATCGCTCACCGGCGGCCTGCGCCGCCTGCTCCAGGTCTGCCTGCGCCGCGACGGCGGTCCGGTCCGCCTCGAGCGCGCCCTCGATGCGCTGGATGCGTCCGAATGACCCCGTCAGGGCGTCCTCGAACCCGGCGCGCGGGTCGAGGCCGGCCTCCTCCAGCATCGCGTCGATGCGGGCCTGGGCCGCCTGCATCGCCTCCTCGGCCGCCTCGCGGCGCCGCTTGGCGTCCGCGTTCGCCGCGCCGTACCGCTCGCGCAGGCCGGAGAGGAGCGCACGCACGGCCGGCGCGCCGGCCACGTCCTCCGCGGGGAGTCCGAGCGCACCCGCCACCTCCGCGAGCACCACGCGCAGGGCGACGAAGTCACGTCGTGCTGCCTCCACGGTCGCCGTCGCCTGCTCGGACGCCCGCCGCGCCGCCTGCTCGGCGCGCTCCGCCTCGTCGCGTGCCCGCTCCGCCACGTCGAGGCGCTTCCGTCGCTCGGCGAGCGCCTTCGGCGCTGCTTCCGGGTCGCCGAGCGCGGCCGTCACGCGCTTCGTCGCCGTCGTGAGCGCGCGTTTCGACTGCGCCGCATCCGCCTCGGCCGTGGTCGCCGCTGCGAGCGCGTCGGCGGCGGCCTTCGCGGTCGCTTCTGCGCGTGCCGCGCCCGCGGCGGCATCGCTGGCTGCCTTGCGAAGTGCCGCTTCGGCGGCGGTCGCTGCGTTGCGCGCGCGCACCTCCTCCGCCTTCGCGGCGTCGAGGTCCGGCGCGGCCTCGGCGGGCGGCAGTTTCTTGATCACGGTGCCGCAGACAGGGCAGGCGTCGCCCACGGCCACGCCGGCGCGCACCGCCAGCGCCATGTCGCGATGCTGCGCCGCGTCCAGCGCCTCACGCGCCGCGAGGTGCGCGGCTGCCGCGGACTCGCTCGCCTTGCGCGCGGCCGTCTCCGCGCGCTTGAGGGCGGTCGTCGCGGCCTTCGCCTCCTCGGCGGCGGTCTGCTTCTTGGCGGCGTCCGCCTTCGCCTCCGCGGCGCGCTTCGCCTCGCGCTCGGCGAGGGTGCGTGCCTGCGCCAGCGCGTCGAGCGCCGCCTGCGCTTCGGCCAGCGCCTCGCGCGTCCCCGTCTCCGCGACGACCTGCGCGAGTGCCTCGCGCGCCGCCTGCAGCGCGGCGGTCGCTGCCGCCACGGCCTGCGCGGCGGTGGTGGCGGCGGTGTCGCCGTCCTCGAACGCCGCGATCGTCGCCTCGCTCTGCTCCGCGCGCGGGAGCCGCCGCGCGAGGTCCGCGAGGCGCGCGAGGTCCTGTGTGGCGGTGGCGCGCTGCTGGTCGGCGGCGGCGGCCTCGGTGCGTGCCGCCTCCACGCGCGGACGCAGCGCCTCCAGCGCCGCGTGGCGCGCGCGCTCCACCTGGAGCGCCGCCTCCGCCTGCGCGATGCGCTCGCGCGCGCCGCCGATGTCCTCGAGGCGCTTCGCGGCGAGGGCGGCGTCCGCCTGCGCCTCCCGTTCACGGTCGCGCGCGATGCCTTGCATGGTGTCGACGAGGTCGAGACCGAAGACGCCGCGCAGCACCTTGTCGCGGTCGGTCGGGGTGGCGCGCAGGAACTCCTGGAAGCGCCCCTGCGCCAGGAGGATCGAGCGCTGGAAGGCCGCGAAGTCCAGCCCCAGCATCCGCTCGATGCGCTCGTTCACGGCGCGCTCGCCGGTGACGGCGCGGCCGCTGTCCGCCTCGCCGGTCGCCTCGTCGAAGGGGACGAGCATGTGCTGCCCGGCGCCCTTGCGGCGCACCGCGCGGGTCACCTGCCACGCACCACCGTCGACGCGGAACGTCAGCCGCACCTGTGCCACGTCCCGCTGCTGGTGGATCAGCGCGTGCGTGCCGCGCGCAATCGACGGCGTCTTGCCGTACAGCGCGAAGGCGATGCCATCCAGGATCGTGGACTTGCCGCTGCCGATCGGCCCCACGATGCCGACCAGCCGCCGGCCACGCCAGTCGAACGTCGCCCGGTCCGCGTACGAGCGGAAGCCCTCCAGCGTCAGGTCAAGCGGGCGCATCGATCGCCTCGTCCTGTGCGGCCACGTGGACCTCATCGAACGCGTCGAGGAGCGGCGCGGGCGCGGCGACGTTCCGCTTCTGCTCGTGGAACTCGGCGTAGAGGTCGCGCCACGGCCGCCCCGTGCGATGCTCGCGCTGGCGCTGCGCCTCCGGGTAGGAGGCGCGGACCTTCACCACGTACGGGAAGAGGTCCGCCGCGCGCGTGGCGAGCGACGGGTCTGGCCCCGGCGTCGAGACGACGAGGTCCAGGTAGCCGTCCTTCAGGTCGTCGCGCCGCGCCACGATCTCGTCCCACGTCCCCTCGATGTGCAGGAGCGGCCGCCCCGCGTGCAGCGGGACGCTCTGGACCTGCACCGCGCCGCCGGCCTCGGCGGTCACCACGACCACGCGCTTCTGCTCGCCGGCCTCGCCGAAGTCGAGCGGGAGGAGGGAGCCGGCGTACTCCGCCTGGAAGGTGCCGGTGCCCGGCACCTTCTGCGGGGCGTGGATGTGGCCCAGCGCCACGTAGTGCGCCACGGACGGCAGCGCGGCCGCGCTGGCCATGTACGTCTCGCCGATGTGCAGTTCGCGCTCGCCGCGCCCGAGTTCGCGCCCGCCGATGGTCACGCCCGGTACCGCGACATGGGCCGTGAGGATCGTCACCGCGCGCCGCATGTGCGGTTCCAGCGCGCGGCCGTATGCGCCGAAGATGCCGCCGACGCGCTCCTGGTACGCGCCGTACCAGCCGCCGACGTCCTGCATGAAGTCCACCACGCGGCCCTCACGCAGGAACGGGAAGCAGGCGACGACGGCCGGGCCGGCCGCGGTCTCCACCTCGATCACGCCGCCCGCGTCCGGCCGCCGGATGTCGCCGACGAGGTGGACGCCGAGGGGACGGAGGTACGGCGCGAGCACTTCGAACAGTTCAGGGGAGTCGTGGTTCCCCGCGATCGCGACCACCGGGCGGCGGCCATCGTCGGCCAGGCGGCGGAGCGCCTCCATCGCCATGCCCAGCGTCTCGGTCGGTGGGGTGGGGCGGTCGAACAGGTCGCCGGAGACGACGACGAGGTCGACGTCATGCTCCTCGGCGATCGCCTGCACCTGGTCGAGCGCCTCGCGGTACTCGTCCGTGCGGTCGTAGCGGCCGATGCGCTTGCCGATGTGCCAGTCGGAGGTGTGGAGGATGCGCATCTAAGCGAGCCCCGCGAACGGGTCGCCCTCGGGGCGCACCTCGTCGCGCCGCGTCGCCCACGGCACGCGGGGGAAGGAGAAGACCACGGGGACGGGCACCGCGGGCTGGCTCAGGACCATCGTGCCGGGCTTCAGCAGGCGGGCGCGCGCCTTCGTGGACGGGAGCATCCAGCCGAACTCCGCGCGTTCCGACTCCGCCGCGTCCAGGCGGCCCGCGACCCGGATCGAGGCGTTCTCCAGCACGTCCGGCGCCACGCGGGAGGCGGACTGCTGCGCGCCGATGAGCAGCACGCCCAGCGACCGGCCGCGCTGCGCGATGTCCACGAGCATCTCCTTCAGCGGGCTGGAGCCCTCGCGCGGGGCGTACTTGTTCAACTCGTCCAGCACGATCACGGAGAGGGGGTGGCTCTGGCCCGTCAGTTCCTTCTCGCGGAACGTCTCCTGCAGCAGCGCGCCGACGACGAAGCGCTGCGCGAGTTCGTGCAGCGACTGGATCGCCACCACCGTCACCGTGGCGGCCGCGCGGTCGATGCGGCGGCTGACGCCCGCCCGCACGAGGCGGCCCAGCCGCAGGTCGCTCGACGCCGACTGCAGGCGGCGCATGAACGCCGAGATCGTGCCGGGCTGCACGCGGCCCGCCCAGGCCGGGTGCGGGTGGCCGTCGCCGTCCTCGGTCTCCGGCTCGAGTAGCGCGCCGAGCGCCTCCACCAGGCTCTCCATGTCGCGGATCACGATCCCCTGCGCTGCATGGACCGCGCCGGACGGGTCTTCGAGGGTGACTGCGCCCGGTTCGCCCTCCACTGGCACGGCCCACCGCATGAGTTGCGTGCGGACGCGCTCCTCCACGAAGGGGATCTGGTTGCGCTGGTCGCTGGCGTCCGTGAACACGAACTGCAGCAGACCCTCTTCGATGAACTCTTGCGGCGTCCACGCGAACGCCTCGATGCCGTCCTGCCGGCCGCTGACGTCCGGGACGACGGTATCGCGCGCGGCGCGTGCGAGCGGCGCCCAGAACGCCACGGTCGGCGCGTTCCCCGCAGGGAGGGTGCGCGCCCGCTGGCCGCCTCGGCCGTCGCGAGACGGCGTGGCGAGGCGGAACGGGGTCGGTTCGACCCCGAGACGTCGCCAGATCGCCGCCTCCTCCTCGCCGAACTTCGTGCTTGGGCGGTCCAGCCACAGCAGGTCCTCGCCCTTCACGTTGAAGACGAGGGCGCGGAGGTTCGCCGTCGCGCGCGGATCCAGGTTCGGCAGGCCGGTGAGCATGCGCAGGAAGAAGAAGGCGAACGTGGTCTTGGTGGCGACGCCGCTGACGCCGCTGATCGACATGTGCCCGCCCTTGGTGCCGTCGAAGTAGTCGAGGTCGACCTCGATCTCGTCCCCGTCCCGCCCGAGGCCGACCGCGAGGCGCTTCTGCGGGTCGATGGTGTCCACGTACAACGCGCGCTGGCGGTCGATGCCGCGGGCCCGCTCCGCCACCTCGCCGGGGCCGGCGGCGACCCAGATTTCCGGGTCCACGCGGGTTACGGCGACCCGCGCGCTTCGCACCTGCTCCGCCGGCTGGAAGCCGCCGTCACCGATGCGGTGGACGTCTGAATCGAAGGAGGCGCCCTCGTAGGTCGCCTCGCTCTCCGTGACGATGCCGTAGGTCGAGACCGTGCCAGCCTCTGGCACCTCCGTCCGCACGACGACGAGGTCGTCGACCGCGAGGTAGCGGTCGGCGTCGAGGACGACGCGGAACTCCTGCGAGGTGGTCTGGCCGACGCCGGCGACGCGGCCGACACGGCCGCCGTTCGCGCCGGGTGTCGCCTCGGTCGGTTCGCTGGTCATGCGCGCGCCTCCGTGCGGGTGTCGTGCTGGTGCAGGGCGGCGCGCAGCGCGCGCTCCACGAGGGCGGCGTCGCCCATCTGGTGGCGCAGGTGCTTCTCCAGCGCCGCGATCGGGACGAGGTTCTGCGGCGCGCGCGGGTCGATGTGCAGGGGCGGCGCGACGAGGGGGAGGATCGCCGCGGTGCGGTCGGCGACGGTACGGGCCGCCTCGCGGCCGAGCGCGAACGCGGACTCGCAGCGCACCACGCCGCTCCACGCGTGCCCGAACGGCACGGTGGCGAGACGGACGTACCAGGAGTACCGCTCGAAGCGTGCGCGAGGGTTGATCCGGAACAGCGGCGTGCGCTGCCCCGGCTGCAACGCCGCCACGCACGCCGCTTCCGGGGGCGCGAGGTAGGAGCGGTGGTGAGTCTTTACATAACCGACCACTTCGAGGGGTGCGAACTCGTTGATCGGGCCGTCCGCCACCACGAAGTGCCCCTCGCCGGCGAGCGCGGCGGCGCAGGTCGCCTCTTCCTGCCGCATGCGCGTCTGGACGTGCGCCGTCAGCTGGTCGTCGTCCTCGCCCTCGGTCGACTCGGTGACGTAGCCCAGGCCGCGCGCCGGCGGCACGCGCTCCGAACGCCCGCGCCCGAGGACCGCGAGGCGTCGCACGGTGATGCGCTCGAAGGTGGAGATGGGGCGCTCGCCGCGTCGCCACACCGTGGCACCCACGGCGTAGGAGGCACACAGGCCCGGGATCGGCAGGCTCGCCTGCTCGTCGTCCTCGAAGAGCGTCAGACGCGCGTCGATCCGGCGCACGCCGTCGACGAACGCGATCGAGGGCACGCCATCATCGAGGCCTGGGAGTGGCTCCCAGGCCCCTTCGACCTCGACGGTCGGGTCGACCTCGACCTCGCTGGGGGGAAGTGACTGATCGGCTTCGACCGGCGAACCGAACCCCGGCGCCCATGACTCCAGGTACAGTCTCGCCATCGCCGCCGATTGTAGCGGCCTGCCGCGGTGGGACGCCTCCCGACGGCGAAGGGCGCTAGCGCGAGCGCAGCGCCCCGCTGTACCAGCCGACCCGCGCGAGCACGGCGTCCGGCCCGCCGAGGTCATCGACCACCGGCAGCATGGAGGCCTCGGAGTCATCGCCCAGCGGCTCGGGGGGCGTGAGTCCGTCCCCGATGCCGAGCGAGCCGGCGAGTTCACGCCCGCGCACCACGGCCCAGGCCAGGCCCTGGAAGTTGGTGTCGTGATGGTGCTCGATGGCGTGGACGATCTCTTCCGGGAACTCCCACGCCTCGGCGATGGCGACGCCGTGCTGGACGTGGTCGAAGCCGAAGCACATCCGCTCCGCCTCGACGGAGGGGATGCCGCGCCGCGCGAGCTCGGCGACGGTGGCGTACTGGTCCGGCCACTGGCTCGCCATGGCCAGGCGGCCGATGTCGTGCAGCAGGCCGGCGGTGAACGCGGCGGAGTGCTCCACCGTGCCCCAGGCGATCGCGTCCGAGAGGACGGCGGTGCCGACCAGGTGTCGCCAGAGTTCGTCCTCGTCGATGCCGGCGCGCTGGAGGTTCGTGAACGAGCCGGAGAGTGCCACGCCGAGCACGATCCGACGGGTCTCCCCCGCGCCGATGCGGACGACGCCGGTCTGGACGGACTTGATGCGGTCGACCGGGGCGGAGGCGGCGGAGTTCGCGGCGCGGAGCACGCCGGCGCTCAGCGCCGGGTCGCTGTGGACCACGCTCAGGAGATCCTCCAGCGCCGGGTTCGGGTTGGAGACGAACGAGAGCGCCCGCACCTTTGCCGCCGGGAGGGCCGGGATCGATGCCACCGAGGTCATGGGCCTGCCCTTCCGTACGCGGACGCCCCGCCGATACGTGGATCATCGGCGGGGCGTCCGGGCTCACCAGTGACAGGTGGGCCTCGTCAGGCTTCTGACAGCAGATTCAGCGAGAACCCGTGGTGCTCGCCGCCCGTCGGGCTTCCGCCGCCTCACGCATCGCCTGTCGCTGCGCCTCGGCGAGTTCGTCGAGGGGGATGTGGCAGAGGATGCGGTGGGCCGGGTTCGCCGGGTCGATCTGCATCGGCGGCGGGGTGCTGTCGCACTGATCGCCCAGCGAACGCGGGCAGCGGGCCGCGAACGGGCAGCCCTTGAACGGCTCGCGGAGCGTGGGCACGGAGCCCTCCAGGCGGATGCGCGTCGGCTCGGCGTCCGGGTCCGGCACCGGCGCCGCGGAGAGCAGCGCCTCCGTGTACGGCGACCACGGGGGCCGGAGCACCGCGCCCGCCGGCCCGCTCTCCACCACGTGTCCGCCGTACAGCACGAGGATGTCGTCCGAGATGTACCGGACGACGCCCAGGTCGTGCGTGATGAACATGAACGCAGTGCCGTCCTGCCGCTGCTGCTGCGTGATCAGGTTCAGCACCTGCGCCTGCACGGAGACATCCAGGGCGGAGACCGCCTCGTCCGCGATCACCAGCGCCGGGTCGGCGGCAAACGCCGCGGCGAGGGCGACGCGCTGCTGCTGGCCGCCGCTCAACTCCCGCGGCCGGCGATCCATGTACGTCGCGTCCAGGCCGACCTCCTCCAGGAGGTTCCCCGCGATGTGCTCCGCCTCCGCCTTGCCGACGCCGCGCGCCTGCCGGATCGACCGGACGAGCGCGTGCCCGATCGGCAGCCGCGGGTTCAGCGACGCCGCCGGGTTCTGGAAGACCATGCGCACCTTCGCGCGCTGCGCCTTCGGGCGGTCCGCCACGTCCGGCGCCAGCGTCTCGCCGTCCAGCAGCACCTCGCCTGAGGTGCGCTGCTCGAGGCCGGCGATGGACCGTGCGGTCGTGGACTTGCCGGAGCCGGACTCGCCCACGATGCCGAGCGTGCGGCCGGGGCGCACCTCGAAGTCCACGTCCACGTTTGCGCGCACCGGCCGACGGGTGGGCGGGCCGAAGAAGATGTACTTCTTGCGGTCGCTCCCGTAGTACTGGTGCAGGCCGTCCACCTTCAGCAACGCCTGCTCGTCGTCCGAGCGTGGGCGGCGCGGGCGCGGCTCCGGGTTGCCCCAGGTGTCCGAGTCGACGCGCTCCGGGAAGAAGCAGCGCACCGGGTGGGCGCCGTCCGCGTTCGCGGCGATCGCCGGCGGCGTCTCCTCGCGGCAGCGGTCCTCCGCGATCGGGCAGCGGTCGGCGAAGAGGCAGCCCGGTACGGTGGGCGACGAGGGCGGGTACACCGAGCCGGGGATGTTCCGCAGTTGCGGGATCGCGCCGCTCTCGTTGACGGGCGCCGGCACGCATGAGAGCAGGCCGGCCGTGTACGGGTGCTTCGGCTGCGCGAAGATCTCCCGCACGCTGCCTTCCTCGATCACCTGGCCCGCGTACATCACCGCCACGCGGTCCGCGACGCGGGCGATGACCCCGAGGTTGTGGCTCACGAAGATGATGCCCGCGTTGACGCGCTCCTTCAGGTCCGCGACCAGGTCGAGGATCGTCGCCTCGGTGGTGACGTCCAGGCCGGTGGTCGGCTCGTCCATCAAGAGCAGGTCGGGCTCGCACGCCAGCGCCATGGCGATCACCACGCGCTGCAACTGGCCCCCGCTCAACTCGTGCGGGAACCGCCGGCCGAGGCGGCCCGGGTTCGGCAGCCCAACGCTCTCGAAGAGCGAGGCGACGCGCTCCTCGGCCGCCGCGCCCTTCAGGTCCACGTGCGTCTGCAGCACCTCCGCGATCTGCTCGCCGATGCGCATGGACGGGTTCAGCGCGGACCCGGGGTCCTGGTACACCATCGCGATCCGGCTGCCGCGCAGGGTGCGGAGTTCCGCTGGCGGGATCGTGACGATGTCGCGACCCTCGAAGCGGATCTCGCCGCCCACCTCCGCGGTGCCGGGGAGGTAACCCAGCGTTGCGAAGGCAACGGTGGACTTCCCGCAGCCGGATTCGCCCACGATGCCCAGCACCTCGCCCCGATGGAGGGTGAGCGAGGCGTGCCGCACGGCGCGCACGGTGCCGCGCGGGGTGTGGAAGGTGACCGAGAGGTCACGCACCTCCAGCAGCGGCGCGTCCGCGACCGGCGGGACCACGGTTTCGCCCGTGGCGCTGAGGATGGTCATGACTCATCTCCCTTCGGGAGTTCGCGCGCCTCGCGCAGGCCCTCGGCGAGCAGGTTCACGCCGATGACCAGGGAGGCGACCGCCATCGACGGGGCGAGGACGATGATCGGGGAGTCGGCGATGTGCGCGCGGCCTTCGCTGATCATCAGTCCCCAGTCCGGGGACGGTGGCTGCACGCCGAGGCCGAGGAAGCCCAGCGAGGAGGCCAGGAGCACGGCGTAGGACAGCCGCACGGACGCCTCCACGGTCAGCACGGAGACGGTGTTCGGGAGGATCTCCCGCAGCACGATGTAGTAGGCCGGCTCGCCCCGCAGGCGGGCGCTCTGGACGAACTCCATCGTCTTGATCGACAGGGTCGCGCTGCGCAGCACGCGGGCGACCGAGGGCGTGAACACCACGCCGATGGTGATGATGATGTTGACGTGGCTCGACCCGAGCGTGGTCAGCACCAGCAGCGCCAGTAGCAGGCTCGGGAACGACATCAGGCCGTCCAGCAGCCGCATCGTGATCTCGTCGAACTTGCCGCCGACGTAGCCGGTCGTGAGGCCGGCGATCGTGCCCATCACCAGCCCGAGGATCGTGCCGGCCACCGACACGCCGATGATCGACGTGGCGCCGGACATGACGCGGCTGAAGATGTCACGCCCGAACTCGTCCGTGCCGAGCCAGTACGTGGTGGTGGGGCCGGAGAACCGGTCCGCCAGGTGGAACTCGTTCGGTGCGTAGGGCGCCAGCAATGGCCCCGCCAGCGCCAGGACGATGTGCAGCACGACCAGCGGGAGGCCGATGCGGCCGGACGGCGTGGCGAGGGCGTAGCCCAGTTCCCGGCGCAGCCCGGTGGCGAACCCCCGGATGGCGCGCCCGGCGGCCGCGGCCGCGCCCTCCTGCTCGGTGGGTGTGTACGTGGTGGTGGCCATCAGGCGAACCGGATCCGCGGGTTCAGCCACGTGTACGCCAGGTCGGCGGCCAGGTTGCTGAACGCGTAGGCCGCGGCGATCAGCAACGAGAGCGCCTGCAACAGCGGCACATCACGGGTCTGGATGGACGTGAGCAACATGCGCCCGAGGCCCGGGTAGGAGAACACGTTCTCCACCAGGATCAGGCCGCCGAGGAGCCAGCCCACGTTCAGCGAGATCACGCTGATCGTGGGGAGCATGGCGTTCGGCACCACATGCCGCCAGATCACCTGGCGCATGGGAAGTCCCTTCAGGATGGCGCTGCGGACGTAGTTCGTCTCCAGCACCTCGATGACGTTCGCCCGCGCCATCCGCATGACGTAGGCGAACATCACGCCGGTCAGCGTCAGCGCCGGCAGCACGAGGATTTGCGGCCGCGTGAGCGGGTTCGTCCCCGGCTCCACCAGGCTCGAGGACGGCAGCCACCCAAGCGTGCTCGCGAACACGATGATCAGCAGCACGCCCGTCACGAACTCCGGCAGGGAGATCGCCACCAGGCTGGCCATGCTCACCGCGCGGTCGCCGAACGAATTGCGGTTCACCCCCGCCCAGATCCCGATCCCCACCGCGAGCGGGATCGCGAGGAAGAACGTGAACGAGGCGAGGATGATCGAGTTCGCGAGCCGCGGCGCGATCATCTCGGTGATGGGGAGCCGCTGGACCAGCGACTCCCCCAGGTCACCGCGGACCGCCCCGGACACCCAGTCCAGGTAGCGCTCCGGTAGCGGCCGGTCCAGGCCCATCCGCTCCCGCAGCGCGGCGACGTTCTCGGGCGTTGCGCCCTGGCCCAGCACCTGCGTCGCCACGTCGCCCGGCAGGATCTCGGTCACGCCGAAGATGGCGAGCGAGATCACGAAGAGCGTCATGACGATCAGGCCGAGCCGGATGATCAGGAATCGCGCCATCGCGTCCCTCCTTCCGCGCTCCGCCTACTGCTGGAGCCAGGCCCGGTGCAGCAGCAGCCAGTTGGACGGGTGCGCCGCGACGCCGCCCACCTTCGAGGACATGCCGATGAAGTTGGGCTTGAAGACCGGGATGATGCGCGGCACATCGTCGATGAGCGTCTGCTGGATCCGGCCGTACGCCTCGGTGCGCTCCTCCTGGTCGGCGATGCCGCGCGCCCGCGCGATCAGGTCGTCGATCTCCGGGTTCACGTACTTCGACTCGTTCCACGGGGCGTCCGAGAGGTAGATGAGGCTCAGCGCCTGGTCCACCGTGCGCCCGTTCCAGCCGACCGTGGTGAACGGCTCGACCAGCCACACGTCCGACCAGTAGGAGTCCTCCGACCCGCGCTGCACGGTGACGTTCACGCCGCCCTGGACGGCCAGCTCCTTGTAGGCGAGCGCCAGTTCCTGGATGCCCGGCGTGATCGTGCTCGTGTGCAGCGTCAGGTTCAGGCCCGCGCCGAAGCCCGCCGCGTCCAGCAACTTCTTCGCCTCTGCCGGGTCGAAGCCGGGCTGCACCTGGCCCTGCCAGAAGTGCGGGTCGAACGGCGGCACCGGGTGGTCGTTCGCGATCTCGCCCCGGCCGTAGTTCGCCGCCTCGCGGATGAACTCCCGGTCGGTGAGGTGCTGCAGCGCCTTCCGGACGCGGATGTCGCCGAACGGCTCACGGTCGAGGCGCATCGCCAGGTTCAGGTACCCCGCGCTCGCCTGCTCGCTCACGATCACCCCGCCGGACTCCGCGGAGCGGATCTGGCCCGCCTCCAGCGGCATCTGCACGTCCACCGAGCCCGTGCGCAGCGCCTCCAGCCGGGTCACCGGCTCCGGCATGTAGAAGAACGTCACCGCGTCCAGGTAGGGCAATGGGTTGTCCCAGTACGCCTCGTTCCGCTCGAAGCGGGTGCGCTCGCCGGGGCGGTGCTCCGCGATCTTGAACGGCCCCGTCCCGAACGCCTCCGTCGCGAAGCGCGACGGCTCGATGTCGGACGGCACGATGCGCGCCTGGTAGATGGAGAGCGCGTCCGGCAGGAACGCGTCCGGCGCCTTCAGCACGAACTTCACCGTCAGGTCGTCCACCACCTCGACCCGCTCAATCGAGGTCAGGCCGGCGCGGCCGGGGGACCCGAGGTCCGGGTCCAGCAGCCGCTCGAAGGTGAACCGGACGTCCTCCGCGGTGAACGCCTTGCCGTGGTGGAACGTGACGCCGGGGCGCAGGTGCGCCACGTACTCCGTCAGGTCCTCGTTCGGCTCCAGCCGCTCCGCCAGCATCCCGCGGATGCTCGCGTCGTGCTGCTGCAGCACGAGGTTGTCGTGGGACGCCATCGTGATGGCGGCGTCCGGCGTGCTGGTGCTGAACGCGGGGTCGAGTGTGTTCGTGTCCGCCACCGTGGCGACGCGCAGCGTGCCGCCGCGCACCGGCTCGCCGGTCGCGCTCGGGGTGGCGGTGCCGCCGACGCGCGGCGACTCGCCGAGGTTGCTGTCGTCGCCGCCGCAGCCGATGAGCGCCGCGCCGGCCAGCCCCGCCACGCCGAACGTGGCGGTGCGGATGACGCCGCGACGCGAGATGCGGCGGCTCCAGTAACGGGATGCGAATGCCTGCTGATCCATGGGTGGGTGTTCCTCTCTGTGTGAGAGGCCTGTCCGCAGGGAAACGCCATGCGCCTCGGCAGCGCATGCCGAGCGCGACACGGTGAGACGGCAGCAGCGCGGGTATACGAATGCCCGGGCGACGCTACGCGCCTGCGACCAGACCAACTCTTAGGCGGGTTGCGTGTCTCGCACCCTGGGCCCCTTGTCCTGCCTGCGGGGTTAGCTGACGGGTTCGGACCGGGGCTCCGGCCCTATCCGCGGCAAGCCGCGGAATTCACCCCAGTGGATTGGGTCCCCCGTCTCCCCCGGAGGGGGAGTTCGGCGTATTGCCTGTCCATTGTTAGCGGGCCGTCCCACCTTGGACAACCCGCGCGCGGGCGTTCTCGGGCGTTCTCGGCCGTATATCGGGAGGAGCCGCGAAGAGCCGCGCGATCCGCACGAAGTCCTCCCGCATGTGAATTCGCGCCACAATCGCGCGCCTCCGTCCGAGGGGTGCGCACCGTGGCGCGCACCCCTCGGAGCGGCGTGGGGGGCTACTGCTGGAGCCAGGCGCGGTTGAGCAGGAGCCAGTTGGACGGGTGCGCGGCCACGCCACCGACCTTCGACGAGAGCCCGAGGAACGTGGGCATGAACGCCGGTACGATGCGCGGCACATCGTCGATCAGGATCTGCTCGATGCGGCCGTACGCCTCGGTGCGCTCGTCCTGGTCCGCGATGCCGCGCGCGCGGCGGATGAGGTCGTCCACCTCCGGGTTGCGGTACTGCGACTCGTTCCACGGCGCGTCTGAGAGGTAGACGAGGCTCAGCGCCTGGTCCGCCGTGCGGCCGTTCCAGGAGACCGTGGTGAACGGCTCCACCATCCACACGTCCGACCAGTACGAGTCCTCCGAGGCGCGCTCGACGGTGATGTTGACGCCGGCGGGCATCGCCAGTTCCTTCATCGCGAGCGCGAGTTCCTGGATGCCGGGGGTCACGGTGCTGGTGTGGAGGGTGAGGTCCAGGCCCCCGCCGAAGCCGGCGGCGTCCAGCAGCTGCTTCGCCTCCGCGGGGTCGTACCCGGGCTGCACCTGGCCCTGCCAGAAATGCGGGTCGAAGGGCGGGATCGGGTGGTCGTTACCGACTTCGCCGCGGCCATAGTTCGCCGCCTCGCGGATGAACTCGCGGTCCGTCAGGCGCTGGAGTGCGCGCCGCACGCGGATGTCGTCGAACGGCGCGCGGTCGAGGCGCATCGCGAGGTTGAGGTAGGTGCCGCTGGGCTGCTCGCTCACCACCACGCCGCCGGACTCCGCGGAGCGCAACTGGCCCGCCTCCAGCGGGTACATCACCTCCACGGAGCCCGTCTTCAGCGCTTCCAGGCGTGTCACCGGCTCCGGCATGTAGAACCACGTCATCGCGTCCACGTACGGCAGGCCGGTGTCCCAGTACGCCTCGTTCCGCTCGAAGCGCGTGCGCTCGCCGCCGCGGTGCTCCACCACCCGGAACGGGCCCGTGCCAAACACCTCCGTACCGAGGCGTGCCGGGTCGATGTCGGAGGGGACGATGCGCGCCTGGTAGATGGAGAGCGCGTCCGGGAAGAAGGCGTCCGGCGCCTTCAGCACGAACTTCACGGTGAGGTCGTCCACCGCCTCGATCCGGTCGATGCTGGTGAGCCCGGCGGCGCCCGGAGACCCGGTGGCCGGGTCCATGATGCGCTCCAGGCTGTGCAGGACATCCTGCGCCACCAGTGCCTTGCCGTGGTGGAAGGTCACGCCGGGGCGCAGCGTCGCCACGTACTCGGTGAGGTCCGCGTTCGGCGTGAGCGACTCGGCGAGCGCCGGCTGGATCGTGCCGTCGTGCTGCTGCATGACGAGGTTGTCGTACGAGTTCTGCGTGATCGCTGAGTCCGCGATGCTGAGGCTGAGCGCGGGGTCAAGGAGCTTCACATCGCCGATGGTGGCGACGCGCAGTTCGCCGCCGCGGACCGGGTCGCCCGTCGCACCCGCCGTGGCGGTGCCGCCGCCGACGCGCGGCGACTCGCCGAGCGGGCTGTCGTCGCCCCCGCAGCCCAGCAGGGCGGCACCCGCGAGCCCGGCGACGCCGAGGCCGGCGCCTCGCAGCAGGCCTCGGCGGCCCAGGCGACGGCGCGTCCAGTAGCGGCTGGTACGTTCGCTCTCGTTCGTGGTGGTCATGGTGTCTCGTTCCCTCTCCGCTGGTGGCCGGCGGCCGGGCGGGGGAACGGCGATGCCCGGGAACGCACGTTCCGAGCACCCACCACTGAAGACGGACCCACGGGACGAGCGACGCCGGGCGCGCTCCGGCGCCCGTTTCCACTGGCCTTTCCGGGCGCATCCGCGCGCGTGATCCGGCCCCCGTCCGCCCCTCATCGAGGCGGTTCGAGGCCTGCTCATCTATTCGTACCCCGGCCGGCGATCGCCGGGCAACCCGCCGATCCGCGCTCTCGCCCGCCCTCGCCCGGATATGGGGAGGAGCCGGGAGGAGCCGGACGATCCGCACGAAGTCCGCGCCGATGCGGCCGGATCCGGCCCTCTCCGCCGGGGCCGCCGGAATCGAGCGTCGTCGCGTCGTACGCTGGATCGCACCACCACGCCCCGCAGGACGAAGCGTCGAGGCCGCCCGCGATGCCGATCACCAACCCGCGCCCGCTCCGCGACGACGAGCCGCGCGAGCCGCCCGCCGACCCGGTCCGCGTGCTGCAGCAGCGCGCGCGCATCCTCGCGCGGCTCACGGACGGCAGGGGCCGCATCGAACGCTGGCCGAAGCGTCGCGTGGAGCGGCTGCTGGTGCTGGAGCACCTCGCCGCGCACTTCGAGCCGGGCGAGGTGCTGACGGAGCGCCAGGTGAACGACCGTCTGGACGCGCTGCACGCGTTCCACGACCCGGTCTTCCTCCGCCGCTACCTCATCGACGAGGGCTTCCTCGCCCGCCGCCGTGACGGCTCCGCCTACTGGCGCACCGCCGAGGCGTGAGCGGGGCGGGGCGCGCTACGGCTGCACGCCGGCGCGCTGGTGGTTGAGGGCGAGCAGCGCCGCCAGCATCGCCTCTTCCTCGATCTCCTCCGGCCACCCGTAGGCGGCGAGGACGGCGCGGTCCAGCGCGGCGTGCGCGTTCACGAGCCAGGTGGGGCGCGCGTTGTAGAGGTTCGTGAGCGTGCGCTTCGCCAGCGCCGCCTCCGCCTCTTCGCTCACCGGGACGAGGCGAGGCGGGAGCGTGGGGATCACGTCCGGCTCCTCCCGCACCAGTTCCGGCGGGTTCAGCCAGGCGTCCCGCTGCGCGACCAGCGCCCGCGCCGCCGCGCCGATGGCGTCCCGGTGCGCCGCCTGCTCCGGCGTGAGCGCGGCATCCGGCGTGTTCAGCGGCCACGGGAACGGGAACGTCTCGAACGTGGTCGTCGGCGTGTAGCGCGGGCGATCCTCCAGGCTCGTCCCCATCCGCAGCGACCACCGCTCGTGCACGCGCGAATGCAGCACGCCGAACGCATAGTCGTCGTCCCGCGCAATGGCGACGGTTGCAGCATCCAAGAGCGTTGGTGGTGAGACCCAAGTGAAGATGCGGTGCTTCGAGACGCGAGGCGTTGCGATGTAGCGTCGGAGCCCCTCCAAGGCGACGCGCATATTTGCTGCGGTCTCGTGGTGCCGCCACCAGCGATCTCGTCTCGCGGCCCGGCGAGTCAGCTCCCGCACTGGGAGCACATTCTGACGCACGTGCTCGAACGGTTTCTCGTAGGCCGCGATCTCCTCTGGCGACTTCGCCTCACCAAAGTCGATGATGAACATGTCCCGATGGCGCCGAACAATGTCGATGCCGTTCATCCACGGGAGGATCACATCGCTGTTCGGGCGCCCGTTTGGGTTGGTCGGTGCTTTCAACATCGCTCGGGCCACGTCGCCGTCGATATCGAACGCGCCGCCCTTCTGGTCACCAATGAACGAGACGGATCGATTCTCGGGGAGTGATCGGGAAGAGGTGATGTCAGCGGTGGCGACCTCTGCTCCAGTGAGATCGGCATGAATCGTGGCGACTGCTTTGCCGTCGAGCATCCGATCCGTCTCGGCGCCGTTGTCCTGCGCGACGATCGAGACGCGGACCGCCGCCCCCTCCACGGTCCAATCCTCATCGCTCCATGCCATGAAGATGTCGCCGCTGCGCTTGATGCGCTGCAGCACGCGCCGGTTCGCACCACCACGGATCGAGTTCGTCGCGAGCAACCCGGCCCGCCGCACCGCGCCGACCTCAATCAGTTCACGTGCCTTCTCGTGCCAGTAGCAGACCAGGTCGGCCCCACCAGGCACCCGGCCCGACCATGCCTCGCGGAGCGCGTCCACGTAGTCGTCCCCGAGGCCGCCGCGCATCATCTTGTCGCCGAGGAACGGCGGGTTCCCGACGATGAACTCGGCGGCGGGCCACCCGGCGGGGACGGGGCGGCCTCGGTCGTCGCGGGCGAGGATCGCGTCGCGCCGCTCGATGTTGTCGAGGGGACGGAGGACGGGGTTGCTGGGATACCCGAAGCCGTTCGCGCGCGCCCACTGCATGTGGCCGATCCAGATGGAGACCCCGGCGAGCTCCTTCGCGTACGGGTTGATCTCGATGCCGAGGACGTTGTGCGGCCCCACCTCCGGCTGGAAGGCGGGCAGCCGCAGCCGCTCCGAGCCCCAGCGGATCACCTCGTACTCCAGGTCCTTCAGGTGCTGCAGCGTCACGTACAGGAAGTTGCCGGAGCCGCAGGCGGGGTCCAGCACGCGCACCGCGCGCACGCGCTCCAGGAACGACCGCCACGCGACCTCGGCGTCGCGTTCCCACTGCGGCAGGTTCTGCCGGCGGGTGTTCTCGCGGGTGAGGGGGCTGGGCGTGCGGCCCGCGACCAGCGCCTCCACGCGCTCCTGCATCGCGGCGAACTCGCGGCGGAGCGGCTCCATCACCACCGGCTGCACGACCATGTCGATCTTCGTGCGGTCGGTGTAGTGCGCCCCCAGTTGGCCGCGCTTCGCCGGGTCCAGGCCGCGCTCGAACAGCGTGCCGAGGATGGCGGGCTCCACCTGCGACCAGTCCAGCGCCGCCGCCGCCCGCACGGAGGCGATCTCCTCCCGCGTGAACGGGATCGTCGGCGCGCCATCGAACAGCCCGCCGTTGAACCACTCGATGCGGTGGGTGCCGAAGTGCCGGTAGGCGTTGCCGTCCGTGGACATCTTCGCGAACAACTCGGCCAGGCCGGCGTCCAGTTCGCCCGGGTCGCCGGCGCGGGAGCGGATCAACTCCGTCATGATCCCGCCCGGCAGCAGCCCCACGTCCTCCGCGAAGAGGCAGAACAGGACGCGGTTCAGGAAGTGCGCCACCGCCTCCGCCTCGTGCCCGCGGTCGCTCATCGACCGGGCGATCGCGGCGAAGTGGTCGGCGGCGGCCTTCGTCACCGCCTCCGGCGCGCGGTCGGGGCGGAGCCCCTCCGGGTTGGTGAAGACGAGGCGGAGGACGCGCAGCGCCTCCTCCGGATCGTCCCGGAAGTCGGCGAGCGTGAACTCGAAGACCTGGGTCTTGGTGTTGTTGAAGTTGGTGCGGACGACGATCCGGTCCATGTCCGACACGACCAGGATCGGCGGGTTGTCCAGCGCCTCGCGGTAGGTCAGGAGTTGCTGGTAGGCGGCCTGCAGGTCCTTGTGCGCGCCCTTGTACTCCCAGCCGAAGGCGCCCTTCCGCCAGACGTCCGCGAACCCGTCCCCGCCCAGCGTCTTGGTGACGGGCTTCTCGAAGGCGTACCAGTCCGGGCTCGACCCGGGGTCGTTCGGCGTGGACACGCCGAGCATCCGGCACAGGTCGATGAAGTGCTCCTGCGACGAGGCGCGCTCACGCCGCTCGCTCTGGAGCCACTTCGCCGCGAAGTCCGCCGGGGTCATCTGGGGCGCATTCGTCACCCGGTACTTCTACCGGCCACCGATCCGCGCGGCAAGCGCGCGTGTCATCCGCGTCCCCACGCGACGGCCACCTCGACGCTCGCTACTCGATGGCGCGGCGGAGGTCCTTCATCAGGAGCATCAGTTGGAGCGGGTCGACGGGGGAGGGATCGAACTCCGCCTGGCGCAGGTACCAGGTGCGTGCCGCCTCGTTCTGCGCGTGGATGAGCAGCGCCCGCGCGCCGATGATGTCGGCGGCGCCGGCGACGCGGATGAGCGCGTCCCGCAGCAGGAGCGTGCCGATGCCGTGCCCCTGCTCGCGCTCGTCGACCGCCAGCCGCGCGAGCAAGATCACGGGGATCGGGTGCGCTCCGAGGCCCCGGCCGATCCGGCCGGGCGCCTCCTCTTTCAGCACCGCGCCGGTCGCCAGCGCGTAGTAGCCGGCGACCCGCTGGTCGCGGTGGACCACGTACACCCGTGCGCTGTCAGAGCGGTGGCTGGTCAGGGCGAATCGCTGTAGCCACTCCGTGAGTTCCGGCACGCCGCAGTCAAACGCCTCGACCAGGTGGTGGGCCGCGATCGGCTCGACGTCCGACAGCGGCACCCGAGGCGGCCTATTCGACGTCGACGGGGCGCTGGAGCAGCCGGCGCAGGCGCGGCTTGTCGGCCGCCGGGTGGTCCAGCGCGGCCGTGAACTGTGCCCAGCGCTCCGCGTCCACGATGAAGAGGCGACGGTCGATGAGGGCCCGCTCCGCCTCGCGGCTCGCCGCCTCCAGCACGAAGGCGGTGAGGCTCTTGCCGGTGGCATCCGCCGCCTGCTGGAGCAGATCGCGTTCGCTCGGGGTCGCACGGAAGTAGATGCGCTCCTCGCGCGTCTCCTTCGCGGCCTGCGCCCGTGGGCCGGGGGTGGGTGATGTCATGCGTCGATCCGTCTGCCCTCGCTCTGAGTCAAATGTACGTACATCGGGTGCAGGCCGTCAACGGGGCTGACGAAGAAGCCCCGGTCGACCGGGGCTGTCGCGTCCAGAGCGGGGCGCCCGAGGGCGTCCCGATCTACTTCTTCGCGGCGCGGGAGCGGTCGTTCTGGTTGAGGATCACCTTGCGCAGCCGGATCGAGTGCGGGGTCACCTCCAGGCACTCGTCCTGGCGGAGCATCTCCAGCGCCTGCTCCAGGGAGAACGCCTTCGGCGGCACCAGCTTCTCCGTGGCCTCCGCCGTGGAGTTGCGCATGTTCGTGAGTTTCTTCTCGCGCGTGATGTTCACGTCCATGTCGTCCGCGCGCGAGTTCTCGCCCACGATCATCCCCTCGTACACCTCGACCCCGGGGCCGATGTAGAGGATGCCGCGCTCCTGCAGGCTGAGGATCGCGTAGCCCGTGGCGGGGCCGCTGCGGTCCGCGACCAGCGAACCGGTCGGCCTCGTGCGGATCTCGCCGAACCACGGCGCGTAGCCGTGGAAGACGTGGTGGGCGAGGCCGGTGCCGCGCGTCTCCGTCAGGAACTCGGTGTGGAACCCGATCAGCCCGCGCGAGGGCACCAGGTAGTCCAGCCGGATGCGGCCGGTGCCGTGGTTCACGGTGCGCTGCAACTGCCCCTTGCGGAGCGCCAGCACCTGCGTGATCACGCCCAGGTACTCCTCCGGCGCGTCGATCGTCATCTGCTCGACCGGCTCGTGGGTCTTGCCGTCGATCTGCTTCGTCACCACCTCCGGCCGGCCGACGGTGAGTTCGAAGCCCTCGCGGCGCAGCGTCTCCACGAGGATGGCGAGCTGTAGTTCGCCGCGGCCCTGCACGATCCACGCGTCCGGGCGGTCAGAGGGGAGGACGCGGATCGAGACGTTGCCCACGACCTCCGCGTCCAGCCGGTTCTTCAGCAGCCGCGCCGTGAGCAGCTTGCCCTCGCGGCCGGAGAGCGGCGAGGTGTTGATGCCGATGGTCATCGACAGGCTCGGCTCGTCCACGCGGATGACGGGCAGCGGGTGCGGGTCGTCCGGGTCGGCCAGCGTCTCGCCGATGGTGATCTCCGCCATGCCGGCCACGGCGATGATCTCGCCCGGGCCCGCCTCGGCGGCGTCCACGCGCTCGAGCGCCTCGGTGATGTAGAGCTCCGTCACGCGGGTGTTGGAGATCGTGCCGTCCTGGCGGCACCACGCGACCTGCTGGCCCTTGCGGATGGTGCCGTTCACGACGCGGCAGATGGCGAGCCGGCCGACGTACGGCGACGCGTCGAGGTTCGTCACGAGCGCCTGCAGGCCGTGGCCGTCCTCGTACGCCGGGGGCGGGATGCGCTCCAGCAGCAGGTCGAAGAGCGGCTTCAGGTCGGTGCCCGGCACGTCCCGGTCCAGCGAGGCCTGACCGGCGCGCGCGTTGCAGTAGACGATCGGGAAGTCGAACTGCTCCTCGGTCGCGTCCAGGTCCAGGAACAACTCGTAGATCTCGTCCAGCACCTCGGGGATACGGGCGTCCGGACGGTCGATCTTGTTGATGACGACGATGACGGGGAGGTGGTTGGCGAGCGCCTTGCGCAGGACGAAGCGCGTCTGCGGCAGCGGGCCCTCGGAGGCGTCGACGAGGAGGAGGACGCCGTCCACCATCGTCAGCCCGCGCTCGACCTCGCCGCCGAAGTCCGCGTGGCCGGGGGTGTCGATGATGTTGATCTTCACACCGCCGTACCGGACGGCGGTGTTCTTCGCGAGGATGGTGATGCCCTTCTCGCGCTCCAGGTCGGTGGAGTCCATCACGCGGTCAGCCATCTCCACGCGGAGGTCGATCTGCCCGGACTGCTTCAGCAGGCCGTCCACCAGCGTGGTCTTGCCGTGGTCGACGTGGGCGATGATGGCCACGTTGCGCAGGTCGGAACGGCGCGCCTCGCGGCGGGCGACCGCCTCCTGGTGCGCGGCCTCGTCGCGGGGGGCCTCGGCGGTGGTGGTCTGGTCCATGGGGACTCCGATGCGAGGCGTCCCGCCTCGCGAGGTGATGGTCATGACGTGTGGTGTGAGGGATCCAGCGTACCCGCGTTCGCGCTCAGGGGCGCGGGGGCCGGGAGGCCTCGGGACGGGGAAGGCCCCGGCGTCACCGCCGGGGCCTTCCCGCTCACCTGTCCGTCCATCCGATTGCGTCAGCGACGCGGCACGGGCAGGTGGAATGTCCGAAGACTAGTAGCGGTCGCGACCGCCGCCGCCGCCACCGCGGTTACCACCGCCGTAGCCGCCGCCGCCGCCACCGTAGCCACCACCACCGCCGCCGCCGTAGCCACCGCCGCGCGGGCGCTCTTCGCGCGCCTGGGCCTCGTTGACCTTCAGGGCGCGGCCGCCGAACTGCTGGCCGTCCAGGGCGCGCATCGCCTTCTGGGCGTCGGCCTCGTTCATCTCGACGAAGCCGAAGCCACGCGGCCGGCCGGTCTCGCGGTCGGTCGGCAGGACGCACGAGATGACCTCGCCGTACTGCGCGAACAGCTGCTCAACCTCGGCAGCGGTCGCCGAGAAGGGGAGGTTCCCCACGTACATACGGTTACCCAACGAAACATCACTCCACGCCGGCCAGTGCCGGCAATACCGCCCCGACGGACGGCTCGAACATCAATCCCGGGAAGCGCGACGTGGAGTTCGGATGAGACTCTTGTGCGGACCGAGGACGCCAGCCTTCGTGACTGGCCCATCCACCATAACGCACGCAGCCTCTATCCGGGGGCGTTGCCGGGCTGAAATCTCTGTAAGCGTCGAGGTACCTCGACGTCCGGCTGCCGGCAGGCGCCGCTACTTCGCCTCGCCGCGGGCGACGCGGCTGGCCAGATCCTCCATATACGAAACGTCGTGGTAGCGCGGGGCGCGCTTCTCGCGGATCGCGTACAGCGCCTCACGATGCTCGGCCGTCTTCCGCGCCGCCGCGAAGTTCTCGCCCGACCGTCGCTCGATCGTGGTGAGGTCGGTCGAGAGCATGTCCTCGAAGAGCATGCGCTTGATGACCTTCAGGGTGGAGGAGGGGTTGGTGGCGATCTCCGCCGCCTTCGCGATGGCGCGCTCCATCAACTCCTCGTGCGGCACCACCTCGCGCACCAGACCCAGGTCGCGAGTCTCCTCGGCGTTCCAGATGCGGCCGGTGAGCACCATCTCCTTGGACTTCTGGACGCCAATCAGCTTTGGCAGCATCCACGAGGAGTTGAGTTCCGGCGTCAGCCCGATCGCCGCGAACCGCGCGGAGAACTGCGCCTGCGTGGACGCGATGATCAGGTCGTACCAGAGGATCGAGGTGAACCCGATGCCGATGGCGAGGCCGTTCACCGCCGCCACCGTGGGCTTGCCGTCCGCCATGTACCAGGGCGCGAACGGCGCGTGCGGCGCGACCTTCTCCTTCGGCGCCTCCGCGCCGGTGAAGGAGCGCTCGAACCCGCCGACGTCCGCGCCAGCGCTGTAGGCGCGTCCGTTGCCGGTGGTCACCACCGCGCCGATGTCCGGGTCGGCGTTGAACGTGTCGTACGCCTCGATCCACTCGGCGTACATGGTGCTGTTCATCGCGTTGAGACGGTCCGGGCGGTTCCAGCGGACGATGCCGACGCGGCCCTCGCGTTCAACCTGCACCGTCTGCGCGTCCGCGAAGAGGTCGGGGCGGTAGGGCTCGGTCATGGTGACGCCTCGCAGGGCTGGTCGCCGGATCGGCGGGAGTATACGCCCGTGATGAAGTCACCCCGCGCCGCCCGCGCACGGTTGAGGATCGGTGAAGACCGGGGGTCCGGGCTTTCTGACCGCCCCGCCACGCGTGGAGACGGTGCCGCTGGCGCGCTATCGTCCCCGGTGACGTTGCGTCCCCTGTCGAAGGATCTCGCCCATGCCCCGTACCCCGCTCTTGCGCGCGCTCGCCGACCTCGCCGAGGAGCACCGCTCCGCCGATGCCCTCGGCGTGACCCCCGCGGCGCTCCGTGAGATGCGCGCCACCCGCTCGGCGGAGCGGGCGATGGACCGCCGCACGTTCCTGGCGCGCACCGCTGCCGTTGGCGCGGGCCTCGCTGCGGCGGCGGCGCTGCCGGCGATGCGCGCGGAGGCTTCCGACGACACGACCGGCGTACACCCGGTGGTCATCGTTGGCGCCGGTATCGCCGGTCTGTCTGCGGCGCTCACGCTCGCCGACAGGGGCATCGCCGCCCGTGTGTACGAGGCGTCCGACCGCATCGGCGGGCGCATGTACTCGAACACCACGTCCTGGGCGGACGGCCAGGTGAGCGAGTGGGGCGGCGAACTGATCGACACCGGCCACAAGACCGTCCGCCAACTGGCGCAGCGCTTCCGCCTGAAGCTGGTGGACCTGCCGAAGTCGGAGCCGAAGGGCACCACCGACACCTACTACTTCTTCGGCGGCTACTACCCGAAGGCGGAGGCAGACGCCGACTTCCGTGCCGTCTACAACGCGACGAAGGCCGACCTGAAGGCGGCAAGCTACCCGACCACCTGGGACATCGGCACGGACGCGGGCCGCGCGCTGGACGCGATGACCCTGTACGACTGGATCGAGACGCGCGTGCCGGGCGGACACGCCTCGCGCATGGGCCAGTTGCTGGACGTCGCCTACAACATCGAGTTCGGCGCGGAGACGACCGACCAGTCGGCGCTGAACTTGGTCTACCTGCTGGGCTACGGCACCTCCGCCGCGGCAGCGTCGCTGTTCGGCGTGTCGGACGAGCGCTACCACATCGTTGGCGGCAACCAGCAACTGCCGGAGGCGATCGCTGCGTCGCTGCCACAGCCGGTGCGCCTCGGCTGGCGGCTCACCGCCATCGCTCAGACGGCGGACGAGGTGCAACTGACGTTCCGCACCGGCCCGAACGGCAACGGCCCGACGCGCGTGGTGCGCGCGCAGCGGGCGATCCTCACGCTGCCGTTCGCCGTCCTGAGGACGATCGACCGCTCCGGCGCAGGCTTCGATGCGCGCAAGGAGCAGGCGATCGTGGAACTGGGCGCCGGGCGCAACGGGAAGCTGCAGTTGCAGTTCACCTCCCGCGTCTGGAACCAGTCCGGGCCGTGGGGGAAGAGCAACGGCGCGACCTACTCCGACACCGGCTACCAGGCCTCCTGGGACGTGACCCGCGGCCAGGACGGCGCGAGCGGCATCCTGGTGGACTACACCGGCGGCGACGTGACCGGGGCGATCCCGACGGACACGCCCTACGCCACGGACGCGGATGCGCGCGTGGTCGCTGCCGCGCAGACGTTCCTCGGCCAGGTCGAGCCGGTGTTCCCGGGGCTGGGCGCTCAGTGGAACGGCCGGGCCACGCTTTCCGTGCAGCACCACGACCCGAACCTGCGGCTGGCCTACTCCTACTACCGCCCCGGCCAGTACTCCGCGTTCGGCGGCTACGAGGCGGTCCCGCAGGGCCGCATCCACTTCGCCGGCGAGCACACCACGCAGGACTTCCAGGGCTACATGGAGGGCGGCGCGATCACCGGCGTCGCGGCCGGCACCGAGGTCTGGCGCGCGCTGAAGTAGCACCCCGCCGCCGGGCGAGGGCGACCGTGAC
>BTUI01000006.1:0-176601 GCA_045863195.1 Chloroflexota bacterium | reverse complement strand
CGCGAGCGGCTGGTTCAGGTTGAAGATGACCGTGTGGTCGTCCGGCGTCTCCAGCGTGTCGACCACGTTGAAGACGTCCTTCTGCGAGCCGTTGAGGTAGATGTCTACCGTGCCGCGCACGTCGTCAGACGTGAACTCGCGACCGTTCACCGGCGCCACATTGTGCATCTTCACGCCCTTGCGGAGGTGGAAGATGAACTTCTTGCCGCCGTCGAGGGCCTCCCAGGACTCCGCCAGGTCGGGCTCGACCTCGATGCGGTAAGGGTCAGCCAGCGCGCCCACCTTCGCCCGCGTCAGGCGGTTCGAGGTGTAGGTCAGCGTGTGGAAGATCGTGCAGGACAGCGTCCGGGACAGGTCCATGCGCGGCGGGTCAAGATAGGTCATCTTGGCCACGCCACCCATCTTGGCGTTCACGGACGGGTTCAGCTCGGCCGCGGACGGGGCCACCGGGCCGTCGTACACGCCCGGCTTCAGCCGCACCTGATCCGCGGGGACCGGCGTCGAACCCGCTTCGGTCGCGATCGCGGTCGCGTCCAGGTTCGAACCGACCAGGCCACCACCGCCGGCGTCAGCACCGCCGTCGTCGCCACCGCCACAGCCGATCAGCGCGGCTCCGGCGAGGCCCGCTACACCGAGGCCCGCGCCCCGGATGACCGTCCGGCGTCCAACGCGCCGTCGAGTCCAGTACGTGCTCTCCAATGAAGACTCCCTCCGGTTGAGTCGGGCGGGAGGCCCGACTCGAGTGGCGGGAGATTACGTACGTGTACGCCGTGATGACAACTTCATGACGCATAACTTCGATGCTCGTAATTTCGTGATGCGTAATTACGAGCACAGGTACGAATCGCGGATTCCCGGGCCGGAGGGCCCCACGGGAATCCGCGATCCAGGGGCCACCTGAGGGTGGTGGCCGTGTCCGGCGGCGGGTTGGAACCGCCGCCGGACGAAACCTCAGTCGCTAGCGCCCCGCACCCGGTGCGCCGTCATCCAGCCAGATCGCCCGAGCCTGGTCGGACGAGTAGCAGGAGTGAGCGCCCACGAGGCCGTGGTAGCGGTTGTTGAGCAGGTAGTTGTGCTGCACGTACCGCGAGAAGCCCACGGGCAGCCACGCCTGGTAGACCTGGTCATGGATCAGGTCCCAGATCTTATCCCAGTGGCCCTTCTTCGCCACCGGGTCGGCCTCACGCCGCTGCTTGACCAGGAGGTCGTCCAGCGTCGCGTCGTTGATCGAGCCGTAGTTCAGGCTCGCCGTCGAGTGGTAGAAGGGGTACAGCCACTGGTCCATCGAGTAGCCCGGCGGCCCCCACAGGAAGCCGATGATGCCCTCGAAGTTCCGGTCCGACATCACGGTCACGTGCGTCGGGTTGTCGATCTGACGGAAGGTCAGCTTGACCTCCGGCAGGTTCTGGTTGATCGCAGGGATCACGAGTTCGGAGAACTCCTGGCGGGTGTACCAGGAGACCCACTCCTCCTCCAGCGGTGCAGCCGCGGTGTAGCCGGCCGCCTGCATCATCTTGGACGCCTCGGCCGGGTTGAACTGGTACCACGGGCCGTTCGTCTTCCGCGTCGGGTAAGTGTCGAACATCATCGGCCACGGCATCGGCGCCTGGGAGAACGCACCCTCCGCGTTGGCGTTGTCGCCGTTGAACCGCGCCAGGTCGAACTCGTCCCGGTCGAGCGCCAGCGAGAGGGCCCGACGGACGCGCTCGTCCTGGTAGATCGGGTTCTTCATCTGGTACTGCCAGCCGTTGACGTTGGCACCACGCGACACCGGCGTGGTCGAGGCGACCACGGTGTCCGGGCGGCGCTTCAGCTGCTCCTCCAGGTCCGCCTGGTCACGGGCGGAGAACGCCATGTAGTTGTCCGTCTGGAAGCCGGCGCGCAGGGCGTTTGCGTCGTCCTGGACGTACGCCTCGATGCCATCGAGGTACGGCAGGCGCCGCCCGGCGGAGTCCATCTCGAAGTAGTCCGGGTGCTTCGCAAAGACGGAGCGCTCTTTGTTCGTCCATTCCACCTGGACGAACGGGCCGGTGCCGATCGACTTCTGCTGGCGCATCTCGGTGTCGTCCACCAGTTCGCGCGGGTACATCCACGACCAGGCGCCCACGTTCACCGGGAAGTCCGCCAGCGGCTGGTTCAGGTTGAAGATGATCGTGTGGTCGTCTGGCGTCTCCATGGAGGTGACGACGTTGAACACGTCCTTCTGTGAGCCGGCGGTGTAGATGTCCACCGTGCCGCGCACGTCGTCAGACGTGAACTCGCGGCCGTTCACCGGTGCCACGTTGTGCATCTTCACGCCCTTGCGCAGGTGGAAGATGAACTTCTGGCCGCCGTCCAGCGCCTCCCACGACTCCGCCAGGTCGGGCTCCAGCTCGACCCGGTACGGGTCCGCCAGCGCGCCCAACTTCGCCCGCGTCAGGCGGTTGGAGGTGTACGTCAGCGTGTGGAAGATCGTGCAGGACAGCGTCCGCGACAGGTCCATGCGCGGCGGGTCAAGATAGGTCCACTTGAGGACGCCGCCCATCTTGGCGTTGATGCCCGGGTTCAGCTCCGCGGCGGACGGCGGCACGGGCCCGTCGTACAGGCCGGGTTTCACCCGGACCTGATCCGCCGGGACCGGGGTCGCGTTCGCCTCGGTCGCGATCGCGGTCGCCTCAAGGGTGGTGCCGGTCAAGCCTCCGGACGCTTCCTCTTCATCGTCACCGCCGCCGCAGCCGATGAGCGCTGCGCCGGCGAGGCCCGCCACGCCGAGGCCCGCGCCCCGGATGACGGTGCGGCGCCCCACGCGCCGCCGGTTCCAATACGTGGTCTCCACTCCTCCAGCTCCCTCCGGTCGAGTCCAGCACCCGACCTGCTTCACGCCGGACATTACGCTTGTGATTGCCGCCCTGGCAAGGAATCCCGTCGGGAACTGGCCGGAATCTTTGCACATCTGAACGGTCACTATTACGTGCGCGTGAACGTCACTGTGATATTCAGCACGGAGTATTTTGGCGACAACGGGCGAACGCACGCCTCGGCCACCCGGGTTGTATTACGCTTGGCGTTACACCGGAGGGACAGGCCACGTGGATGTAATCGTCCTCCCACACCGCGGCCGTCCGGGCGTCGGCCGCCAGCCCATCCCGGATGGGCACCGAGGCACCCTGCCTGAGCAGGCGCGCCTCTGCCCGGTGCTGGAGGACGGCTCGCGCCTCGGGTTCCTCGTATACCCGCCGCTCGCGCCGACGGAGACGCTCGAGATCCGCCTGCAGCCCGACCTGGCGTTCCGCCTCACCCTGCTGCTCCAGGCGGACGGCGTGGCGAGCCGACCGGTCGCCGTGATGGAGATCCGCCCCTCCGCCGGCTCGGGCGGCGTCGAGGTGCGCGAGGTCCTCTACGTGGCCCCGGAAATCGGCCTGCGCGACGCGGCGGTCCGTGAACTCTTCGAGTTCCTGGTGACGAACATGAACGCGCCGGACGGCGGCATTGGCCTGCGCGGCGCGCACGACTTCGTCACGCCGGAGGGCTGGGACACCGTGTACACCGGCGTCCTGAACGACATCCACCGGCCGCACGTCCCCACGCTCACCGCGCGCGTGGAGACCGACTGGTACGCACAGCCGACCGAGTTTCGTTATGTCATGCAGCCGGGCGAGGTCCTGAGCATCCGAGGGCATTCGCCCATCGGGCAGGTCTTCTTTGTCCCGCGCGAGCCGGTCACCCTCCGGGAAGCGACGGAGGAGGATGCCGCCGCCTTCCGGTCGCGGATGGAGGTGTACTGGGCCGCCCGGGTCGCGAAGGAGCGGGCCATGCCATACGGCAGCGCCTTCAGCCACCACTACCGGGACATCCAGCGGGGACGCGACGGGCTGGCTGCCCCCCACCCCCTCCCCGAGCCGCCAACGTCGTGATAGAACGCATCCCGAATCCCGCGCCTGCGAAGGGAGCGCCTTGAGACCGCCGCTCAACTGAGGGGAACAGCCCGGCGACGGGCACGACACTTGTTGTCTGTTCTGTTGGGGGGTACTTCGTGGCAAGCGCTTCAACTGCCGGCGCGCTCGCTCAAACCCCTCGGGCCGTAGGCCCGTGGGCGTCTGCGTGGAAACGCACTCTGAAATTCTGTCGTCGACGCCCCGTCGGGGCGGTCGCCGGCGCGATGTGCATCGTCCTGCTGGTCATCGCCATTGGCGGCTGGACCGGCGTGATGCTCACCCACAACCCGGAGCAGTTCAAGGGCTCCGACCGCCTGCTCGGCTTCCTGTCGACCTCGCGCGATGGCCAGCGGTTCTATCTCCTGGGCACGGACGAGCTGGGCCGTGACATGTACAGCCGGATGATCAAGGGCGCGCAGATCTCGGTCTTCTTCGGCCTGGGCGTGGCGTTCATCTCCACGCTGCTGGGCACCATCATCGGCCTGGTCTCGGCCTACGTCGGCGGCACGCTGGACATGCTGCTGCAGCGGGTCATCGACCTCGTGCAGACGATTCCGCTGCTGGTGCTGGCGATTGCGGTGGTCGCGGTGACCGGCCCGGGCGTGATGAAGGCGTTCTGGATCCTCGCGTTCCTGTCGATCCCGCTCCGGGTCCGGGTGGTCCGTGGTTCCGTCCTCTCCGTCCGCGAAGAGGTGTACATCGAGGCGGCACGGAGCATGGGCGCCACCAACTGGCGCATCATGATCCAGCACATCTTCCCGAACGTGGTGGCGCCGATCATCGTGCTCACCTCCTACGTGATCGCCCTGGCGATCGTGGTGGAGGCGTCGCTCTCGTTCCTCGGTGTGGGCGCGCAGCCGCCGACGCCGTCCTGGGGCGCCATGCTGACGGGCTCCGGCCAGAGCTACTTCCAGACCGACCCGCGCCTGGCACTGCTGCCCGGCTTCGCGATCTCGATCGTCGTGTTCGCCACGAACATGTTCGGCGACTCGCTGCGGGACGAACTGGACCCGCGTCTGCGGGGCACCCGCTAGCGCCTCGCTCCGCGCAGGGTTGAAGACACACGACCGGGGCCCCTTGCGGGGCCCCGGTTTCGTCACTCACGGGAACCAGAATCACTCCGCGACGTTCGGAACGCCAGCGCGCCCAGGGGCGAAATCAGGACAAGGTGTGGGAGATTTCCCGGCCAGACTCCCTCGCGCGGCGGCGATTGTGGTATATCCCTTGATGCTCGCGAGCCAACCCCCGAGCGCGCGGCACTGGAGGGGACGGGGAATGCAGAGATACCTGATCCGTCGGCTGATCTTCATGGTCCCGACACTGATCTTCGTGACCATTGCAGTGTTCTCGCTGATCCGCGTGATGCCGGGTGACTACATCACCGCGCAGATGGGCGAGTCCCGGGGTGCTGACCCGGCGTTCATTGAACAGCTGCGCGAGGAGCTGGGCCTCAACGAGCCCGCACCGATCCAGTACGTGAAGTGGCTCGGTGGCATCGTCACCGGCGACTGGGGCACGTCCTACTGGCAGAACAAGCCGGTCACCGAGGTGATCCGGGGCGCGCTGCCCTCCAGCATCCAGCTGGGCCTCATGGCAATCATCATCGGGATCGCGATCTCGGTGCCCATCGGCGTGATTGCGGCCGTGAAGCAGGACACCTGGATGGACTACACCGGCCGGATGATCGCCATCGCCGGCGTCTCCATGCCGAACTTCTTCCTCGCCACATTGATCATCATCTACGGCGCCCGATGGTTGGGCTGGTTCCCGCCACAGGGCTACCAGAGCCCGTTCAGCGACCCGTGGGGCAACCTCCAGCAGTTCGGCCCGGGCGCCATCGTGCTGGGTGCCGCGCTGTCGGCGCAGAACATGCGCATGATCCGCACCACGATGCTTGAGACGCTGCGCGCGGACTACGTCCGCACCGCCCGCGCCAAGGGCCTCCGCGAGGGTGTGGTCATCTTCCGGCACGCGTTCCGCAACGCGCTCATCCCGGTGGTGACGCTCCTGGGCTTCCAGATCATCACCACGGTGGGCGGTTCCGTCCTCGTGGAGACGGTGCTGGGCATCAACGGCATCGGCCGTAACTTCATCGGCGCCGTGACTCAGCGGGACTACCCGCTGGTCCAGGGCATCCTGCTGGTCATCATCACCACCACGCTGATGGTGAACCTGCTGGTGGACCTGTCGTACTCGTGGCTTGACCCGCGCATCCGGTACTAGACGGACTCGCGGTAACAGGAACCGGCACGCGCCGGAGAAGGTTCGGAGGGGAACATGGCTGCATCCACTGCTGGGACGCTTGCGCAACCAGCCAGCGGACCGGGCTCGCTTGCCGCGGCCCGCAAGCGACTGCTGAAGTTCGCCCGCAAGCGCCCGATCGGCGCGTTTGCCGGCCTCATGTGCCTGGGCCTGGTGCTGACCGCCATTGGTGGTTGGACCGGCGTGATCCTGATGCACGACCCGGAGGTCTTCAAGGGCTCGGACCGCCTGCTGGGCTTCATGTCGGAGTCCCGGGACGGACAGCGGTTCTACATCCTGGGCACGGACGAGCTTGGCCGTGACATGTACAGCCGCCTGATCAAGGGCGCGCAGATCTCGGTCTTCTTCGGACTGGGCGTCGCGGTCATCTCGATCTCGCTGGGTACGATCGTCGGCCTGGTGTCCGCGTACGCGGGCGGCAAGTTCGACCTCATCGTCCAGCGCGCGATCGACCTGCTGCAGACCATCCCGCTGCTGGTCCTCGCCATCGCCGTGGTGTCCGTCACCGGCCCCGGCGTCATGAAGGCCTTCTGGATCCTCGCGTTCCTCTCGATCCCGCGCCCGGTCCGCGTCGTCCGCGGCTCCGTGCTCTCGGTCCGGCAGGACGTGTACGTGGAGGCTGCCCGCAGCCTGGGCGCGACGAACGCCCGCATCATGCTGCGCCACATCCTCCCGAACGTGGTCGCCCCGATCATCGTCCTCGCCTCCTACGTGGTGGCGCTGGCGATCGTCGTGGAGGCTTCGCTCTCCTTCCTCGGCATCGGCGCGCAGCCGCCGACCCCGTCCTGGGGCGCCATGCTCACCGGCTCCGGCCAGACGTTCTTCCAGACCAACCCGCGTCTGGCGCTGCTGCCGGGCTTCGCAATCTCCATCGTGGTGTTCGCCACGAACATGTTCGGCGACGCCCTGCGCGACGAACTGGACCCGCGCCTGCGGGGCACGCGCTAACCGGCGCACCGTCCGCTCACACGAAGAGGCCCCCGCAAGGGGGCCTCTTCTGCGTCACCGCCCGATGGCGCTCGCGCCGGCCGCGCCTCAGTCGAAGGTGAGATCCATGTCCCGGTGGTCGATCCCGGCGTCGAGGTACACCGGCCCCCGTGCGACATACCCCAGGCGCTCGTAGAACGGGATGGCGTGCGTCTGAGCGGAGAGCGTGATGCCCGCGAACCCGCGCCGCCGCGCCTCCGCGTGTAGCGCGCGCATCACCGCCGCGCCATAGCCGCCGCCGCGGTGCTCGCGCAGCACGGCCACGCGCCCGATATGGGGATATTCGCCGGCGTGGGCATCGAGGAGCAGACGGGCCGTGGCGATGGGCGTGCCGTCCAGCCGGCCGAGGACGTGGACGGCGAGGTCGTTCGTACGGGGGTCGGCGTCGTACCGGTCGACCTCCTCCTCCACGGGGACGTGCTGCTCTTCCACGAACACCCGCATCCGCACGGCCAGCGCGGCGGCCATCTCCTCCGGCGTGCGGATGATGCTGACCTCGAACGGCATGCAGGCTCCCCTCCGCGGCGCGCGGCCGCCCGTATCATGGCCCGACCAAGGCACGAAGGGAACCCGCCGGCATGCCCGACCGACCGGACTGGAGCGCGGTGGCCGCCGAGGCGCTGGAGGTGTTCCGCGCCTACCTGCGCATCGACACCTCCAACCCGCCCGGGCAGGAGGCCCCTGCCGCACGGTTCCTCGGACGCCTGCTGGAGGCGGAGGGCATCGCCTGCGAGTACATCGAGACGGCACCGGGGCGCGAGGCGGTCGTCGCCCGGCTGCCGGGCGACGGCCGCGGCGGCGCGCTGATGCTCGCGAACCACACGGACGTGGTGCCCGTGGACGCCCCCTTCTGGGGCGTGCCGCCGTTCGAGGGCGCCCTGCGCGATGGCCGCGTGTACGGCCGCGGCGCGGTCGACATGAAGTCGACCGCCGTCATGCACCTCTTCGCGGTCATCCTCGCGAAGCGCCTCGGACTGCCGCTCCGACGCGACCTCGTCTTCCTCGCCGTGCCGGACGAGGAGGTGGGGAGTTCACAGGGCATGGCATGGCTGGTGCGACACCGGCCCGACCTCTTCCAGGTGGAGTACTGCCTGAACGAGGGCGCCTGTGGCGTGGATGTCTTCGGCGGCCAACCGGCCCGCTTGTTCGAGGTCGCGGTCTCCGAGAAGCAACTCAGCCCGCTCCGTCTGGTCACCACGGGCATCCCCGGCCACGGGAGCAAGCCGGCGGCGGACAACCCCGCGGTACGCCTCCTGCGGGCGCTCCAGCGCCTCGTGGAGTGGGACCGTGGCCTCGCGATCAGCCCGATCGGGCGCGCGTACCTCGAGCGCCTGCAGGCGGCCGGCCTGGTCGCGGACATCGAGGACCGCGCCGCGCTGGAGCTACTGCTGAAGGCGAGCCCGGACACGGAGGCGGCGTTCAGCAACACGCTGAACGTCACGATGCTGGACGCCGGCATCAAGTCGAACGTCATCCCGGCGCGCGCGGAGGCGGTGATCGACTGCCGCCTCGTCGCGGGGCAGTCGCGCGAGGCGTGGAAGCAGGCCGTGGAGGCCCGCATCGACGACCCGCGCGTGGAGGTGACGTACGTCTACCCGGACGAGCCGGACGTCGCCGTCTCCTCGTGGGACACGCCGCTGGCGCGCATCATCGAGGACGTGCTGACCGAGGCGTTCGAGGACGCCGTGGTCGTGCCCTCGACGGCGATCGTGGGCACCGACAACCGCTTCATGCGCCCGCTGGGCATCCCGGCCTACGGCTTCATCCCGTGCCTGCTGTCGCAGGCGGAGCGCGATGGCTTCCACGCGAACGACGAGTTCATCACCGTCGCGAACTTCAACATGGGCCTCGAGTTGATGTTCGAGGTCGTGCGGCGCGCCTGCACCTGAACGCGCTGATCGCTACGGGCGGAAGGCGACGCACTCGACGTTCACGTAGGCGAAGAAGGCATCGTTCGCACGCGCCCACGCCCGCCAGCCCGCGGCGATCGCCTCCAGGTCATCGCGCGTGGCGAGGCCGTACTCCACGGCCTGCTCCGCGAGGCTGGAGTGCGTCACGCGGTCAGCCCAGGAGTCGCCCCAGTTGAGGACGCTGTCGCGGTCTGCGAACGTCACCGCCGTCGCCGTGGTGTGGACATCCTCGAACCCCGCTTCGCGGAGCCAGGCGCCGAGGCGGCGACCGGCGTCCGCGTCCGCGCCGTTGCGCGCCGCCACGGCGTGGTAGACCTCCAGCCAGCGGTCGAGCTCCGGCAGCCGCGGCCAGCCGATCATCGTGGCGTAGTCCGCGTCGCGCACGGCGGCGATGCCGCCGGGGCGCAGCACGCGCCGCATCTCGCGCGCGGCCTCGACCGGCCGGGCGAGGTGCTGCAGGACCTGGTGCGCGTGCACGACGGCGAAGGAGGCGTCCTCGAAGGCCAGCGCGTACACGCTGCCCTCCTCGAAGCGCATGTTCGTCAGCCCGGTCTCCGCGAGGTGGCCGCGCGCCTGCTCCACCACCGCCGGCACGACATCGATCCCCACGACCTCGCCGGGGGCGACGGCGCGGGCGAGGCCGCTGGTGATCGTGCCGGGCCCGCAACCGACATCGAGCAGGCGCATCCCCGGTTGGAGGTACGGGAGGAGGTAGGCGGCGTCGCGCTCCGCAGTGCGGCGTGCGTGCTGGCCCACCACGGAGGCGTGATGGCCGTGGGTGTAACGATCGCTGGGGAGGGTCATTTGAGCTGGCTCACCACATCCCGCATGAAGCGGTCGTACGTCTCGCGCTGGCGATCGAGCGACCCGAGGCCCGCGTTCGGGACGATGTACTCGTCCACGCCCGCTTCCGCGTACTGGCCGAGCGTGTCGACGACCTCGTCGACACCGCCGGCGAGCAGCGGCTGCCGGGAGCGCTCGCGCGCCCGCGCGACCAGATCGGCGTCGTCGCTCAGGACGAGGATCGCCTGCGCGCTGCGCCGGATCGTGGCCGGGTCGCGCCCGACCTTCTCGCAGTGCTGCTCCAGCACCGCACCCTTCCGCGCGAGCGTGCCGGGCGAGCCCCAGACGTTCCACTCGTCCGCGTACGTCGCGGCAATGCGGAGCGTCACCTGCTCGCCGCCGCCGCCGATGAGCAGCGGTGGGCCACCCGCCTGCACCGGCTTCGGCGCCAGCGGGGCGTCCGTGATGGTGTAGTGCTTGCCCGCGAACGTGGTGCGCTCGTTCGTGAAGAGTGACTTCACGATCTGCACGCTTTCCTCGAGCCGTTTCATCCGCCAGCCGACGGTGCCGAACTCGATGCCGTATTTCTCGTGCTCGTTCTGCTGCCAGGCAGCGCCGAGGCCGAGCACCAGGCGCCCGCCGCTGATGATGTCGACCTGCGCCGCCATCTTCGCCAACACCGCCGGGTGCCGGTAGGTGTTGCCGGTCACCAGCGTGCCGATCCGCAACCGCGGCACCAGCGCCGCGATGGCGGCGACGGAGGTCCAGCCCTCCTGCGTGGGGCCGCTGACATCGTCCTGGTTCGGCATGAAGTGGTCGGCGAAGTAGAGGCCGTCCCATCCGGTGCGCTCCAGGTGACGGGAGATCTCCAGCACTTCCGCCCATGGGGCGGCAAGTCCGGGCCAGGCGGCAAATCGCATCGGGCGGCCTCCAGTCCGCGGGCAGCGCGCCCGGGGCCGTCACGATAGCACCGGGCGAGGGCGCGGACGGGGCCGCGGAGGGCGCCGGGGCTAGGTCATCTCGAGGCGGTCGAGCATCTCCCGCACCAGCATCTGGTGGAGTTCGGAGCGTCGCGACTCCGGCTGGTTCATCTGGCCCATCTCCACCAGGACCGGGTTCAGCCCCGGCACGAACCGCCCGAGCGACAACGAGGATGAGCCTCGACGCCCGCCGAAGTTGCCGAGGTCGTCGCGGTCACCGAAGGCGCCTCCGCCGCCGAAGTTCCCCCCGGGGCGGTTGCGCATCGTGAGTTGCTCCCGCGTCGTGATGCGGCCGTTCACCGCCTCCACCGCCGCGCTCACGAAGTCGAGCGCCGTCGCCGGGCCCGCGCTCGTCACGGTCTGGCCGATGAACGCGGTGCCGCCGTTCGCGCCGCGCTCGTTGAAGAAGCCCCATGACTCGTGCAGGTCGAACAGCCAGTGCGGCCGCCACTCCTCCGCGATCGCGACCACATCCGCCGCCATGTGCGCCATGGGCGGGCCGTTCCGGTCGCCCGGGTAGAGGCGGTTGAGGTCGCCGTACCCGTCCAGCGTGCGCTCGAACGCCGCTGCGGAGCGGTGGTTGAGGCGCGGCAGGACGATCAGGACGCCCTGCTGCACCTCCCACTCCGCGATCGACTCGGCCGCCATCCAGCCGCCGGGCTCGTTGCCGTGCACGCCGCCCAGGACCATGAAGCGCGGGCCGGGGCGTCCGCTGTGGAAGATCAGGCCGGTCGCCTCGTACTCGGTGCCCTGCGCCAGGACGAGTACCTCATGCCCGCGGGGCATCACCGGCGGTTCGGGCTCCGGCGTGGGCGTGAGGACGGGCAGCGCCTCCGTGGGCGCCGGCGATGCGCCGCCCGTGAGCACCTCATCCGCTGGCTCCGGCGTCGCGAGGTCCTGCCCACAGGCCGAGAGCACCGCCGCGCCGAGGGCGCCCGCGGAGAGGCTGAGGAAACGCCGACGGTCGAGTGGAGTCATGCGTCAGCCCGGTGTCGCGGGTGGGATCGCAAGGATAGCGCGGGCGGCGGCGCCGTGGCCTCGAGCGCGGCTAGTACGAGGAGACGTCCATCTGCGGCAGGTTGCCCGTCGCGGAGTAGACCGTCCGCTCGGCGATGTTCGTCGCCCGGTCCCCGATGCGTTCGAGGTTGTGCGCCACCCACAGCAGGTGAGTACTCGGCTCGATGGTGGAGGGGTCGCCGATCATGACCTGGATCAGGTCCTGGTAGATCTGGTCGTACAGGCCATCCACGATGTCGTCCGCCTGGCCGACGGCGAAGGCGGCGTCCACGTCCTGATCCACGAACGCCTGGACGGCCTTGCGGGCCATCTCGCGCGCCTGTTTCGCCATGATCGGGATGTCGACGAGCGGCTTCACGAGCGGCTCGTCCTGCATCATCAGGACGATGCGGGCGATGCCCTCGGCGTGGTCACCCATGCGCTCGAGGTCGGTCATGATCGCGGTGACGGAGACGATGAGGCGGAGGTCACGCGCCATCGGCGCCTGCTGCGCGAGCAGATGCACGCAGTCGTTCTGGCACTCGAAGTTCTTGGCGTTGAGCGCGGCGTCGTCACGGACGACGGCCTGCGCGATGACCGGGTCGCGGTCCAGGAGCGCCTGCATGGCCCGCTCCACCGCGTGGTCGACCATGGACCCCATCTCCAGGACGGAGTCCATCAGCGCCTCAATCTGCCGATGGAACTGCTCACGAGGCATGAAACCGCCCTCTCGCGGCCAGAACCCCCGCACAGCCGATGCGACAGTCTACAGCAAATCGGCCGCGCCCACGGGAATCGGCGGCGGAGCGTGAACGCCGGGGCCGCACCAACCTAGCCGAACCGGCCGGTGATGTAGTCTTCCGTGCGCGGATCCATCGGGTTGGTGAAGATCTCCTCGGTCGGGCCGTACTCGATGAGCTGGCCGTAACCGGCCTCGCCCGCGAGGAAGAAGCCCGTGTAGTCGGAGACGCGCGCCGCCTGCTGCATGTTGTGGGTCACGATGACGATCGTGTACTGCTCCGCCAGCCGGCGCATCAGTTCCTCGATCTTCAGGGTGGCGATCGGGTCGAGCGCGGAGCACGGCTCATCCATCAGGATGATCTCTGGCTCCACTGCCAGCGCGCGGGCGATGCAGAGCCGCTGCTGCTGGCCGCCGGAGAGCGCGAGGCCGGACTTCTTCAGGTCGTCCTTGACCTCGTCCCAGAGCGCCGCCTGGCGCAGGGAGCGCTCCACGAGCGCGTTGTAGTCGCCCTTGAAGCCGTTCACCCGCGCGCCGAACGCCACGTTTTCGAAGATCGACTTCGGGAACGGGTTCGGCTTCTGGAAGACCATGCCGATGCGGCGGCGCACCTCCACCGGGTCCACGTTGTGCCCGTACAGGTTGTGCCCGTGGTAGTCCACGGCGCCCTCGATGCGCGCGCCCGGGATGAGGTCGTTCATCCGGTTCAGCGACCGCAGCAGCGTGCTCTTGCCGCAGCCGGACGGGCCGATGAGGGCGGTGATCTTCCGGACCGGGATCTGCATGCTCACCGAGGAGAGCGCGAGCTTCTTGCCGTAGTAGACATCCAGCCCGCGCACCTCCAGCGCGGCGGGCTCCGGCGGCGTGAACTGGTCCGGCGCGCTGCGCTGCTTCGCGGCGACGCCCGAGCGGGCCGTGACCGGCCGCGGCGTGGCCGTGCCCTCGTGCGTGGGGGCGACCTCGGGGGCCTGCGTCGTCGGTGCCTCGTTCATCTCGGTCTCCTTCCGGCGTCCCGGCCGGCTACTTGCGGAACCGCTCGCGCAGGACGGCGGCGGCGATGTTGAAGGTGAGCACCACGGTCATCAGGACCAGGATGCCGGCGGCGGCGTTCTGGCGGAACGCCTCCTGCGGACGGACGGTCCAGTTGTAGACCTGGATGGGCATGGTCGTGAACGAGTCCCAGACGCTCGTGTTGTCGAAGGCGATGAAGGTGAACGCGCCGATCATGATCAGCGCCGCCGTCTCACCGGCCGCGCGCGCCAGCGCCAGGATGACGCCGGTGATGATGCCCGGCAGCGCGCCGGGGAGCACGTGGTACCAGACCGTCTGCCACTCCGTGGCGCCGAGGGCGAGCGAGCCTTGCCGGATGCTCGGCGCGACCTGGCGGATCGCCTCCTGCGACGCGATCACCGTCATCGGCAGGATCATCAGGAAGAGCGTGAACGACCCGGCGAGGATGCTGGTCCCCCAGCCGAAGAAGCGGACGAACACGGCCAGGCCCAGCACGCCGTAGATGATGCTGGGCACGCCCGCCAGGTTCGCGAGGTTCAACTTCACGAACTCCAGCACGCGGTTCTTGGGCGCGAACTCCTCGATCCAGATCGCCGTCGCGATGGCGATCGGGACGACGAAGGCGATCGTCAGCCCGAGGATCCAGATCGAGCCGATGAAGGAGGAGCGCAGGCCGGCCTGGTCCGCGAAGCGGGACGGGTAGGAGGTGAAGAACTGCCAGGAGATCCGCCCGTAGCCGTTGAGGAACGTATCGACCAGCAGCGCCGCGAGCGCGACGACACCGATCAGCGAGGCGGCAAGCAGGCCCCACTTCGACCAGCGCGAGAGCCGCTGGCGGCGCGCCACGCGCCCCGTAGCCTGCAGCGTGAAGTTCGCGTCCGGAGTCGCGGCCATCAGTCGTACTCCTCACGGAAGCGCTTGATCACCATCTGCGCGGCGATGTTGAAGAACATCGTGATGACGAAGAGGGAGAGGCCGACCGCAAAGAGCGAGCGGTACTGGACCGACCCGCGCGCGGCGTCGCCCAGGCCGACCTGCAGCATGTAGCCGGTCATCGTCTGGATGCTCGCGAGCGGATTCATCGTGAGGTTCGGCGTGGAGCCGGCGGCCACGGCCACGATCATCGTCTCGCCCACCGCCCGCGCAATCGCGAGCAGCACGGAGGCGATGACACCGGAGAGCGCAGCCGGGAACACCACCTTGAAGGCGACCTCGAGCCGCGTGGCGCCCAGGCCGTAGGCGCCCTCCCGCAGTTCACGCGGCACGCTCGCCATGGCGTCCTCCGAGATGGAGGCGATGGTCGGGATCAGCATCACCGCCATGACCGTGGAGGCGCCGAGCGCGTTGAAGACGGAGATCGAGTCGCCGAAGATCGGCCGCAGGACGTCCAGGGTGACGAAGGTCAGCGCGAAGTACGCGTAGACCACCGTCGGAACGCTCGCGAGCGCCTCCAGCACCGGCTTCAGGACGCGGCGCACCCGCGCATCGGCGTACTCACTGAGATAGATGGCCGCGGCGAGGCCCACCGGGAGCGCCATCAGCAGCGACCAGAAGACGATGTTCATGGTCCCGGCAACCAGTTCCCAGATGCCGAACGACACCGGCCGGAACAGCGGCTGCCAGTCGGTCTTCAGGAGGAAGTCCTGGATCGGCACTTCCTGGAAGAACGGGATGCTCTCCCAGACCAGCACCGTGACGATCGCCACGGTGGTGAGCAGCGACACGCTGGCGGCCGCCACCAGCGCGAGCCGGATCACGGACTCGCCCACGCGCTTGAACGGCCGGTTGCGAAGCGCGGCACCCAGTTCCGCGCTCGTCCGGGCGTCAGGCTGTGCTGCCATACGTTCGTCCCATCCTGCGGCACCCGCGCGCCGCGCCTGTGGTTCCGTGCCGCCCGCCGGCTGCGACAGGGCCCCACGAGCCGGAGGGAGGGCTCATGAAGCCGTGTCGCAGGGTATCGCGCTGAGGCACTGGGGTGGCAGGGCATCCGCCCCGCCACCCCAGAGGACTCAGTCCTGCGAGACCGTTACGGGAGGAACGGCTCGACCTTGGCGGCCTGCTCCTGGTGCAGGGCCTCCGGCAGGGTCACGTACCCGACGTCCGGGACGAGCGCCTGCATGTTGTCCACGTAGAACTTCACGAAGCCCAGGACCTCCGGCTTCTCAGCCAGGATCGCCTCGCTCGTGTAGATGAAGAGCGGGCGGGAGAGCGGCGTGTAGGAACCGTCGAGGGCGGCCTCGAACGAGGGCTCCACGCAGCCGTCGCCACCGTCGATGGCGACCGCCTTCAGCAGCTGGCCAGCCTCCAGGTAGTAGGCGAAGCCGAAGTAGCCGATGGCGTAGCGGTCGTTCTCGATGCCCTGCGCGAGGATGTTGTCGTCCTCGGAAGCGGTGCCGTCACCGCGGTGGTTCGAGCCTTCGACCTCATCGATGATCGCCTCGACGAAGTAGTCGAAGGTGCCGGAGTCGGTGCCCGGGTAGTAGTGGACGATCTTCTCGTTCGGCCACTCGGGACGGACGTCGCTCCAGTTGGTCGCGCCGCCGTCCTTGAAGACCAGGTTGGCCTCCTCGACGGTCATGCACGCGGCCCAGTCGTTGTTCGGGTTCACCATGACGGTGAGCGCGTCGATGGCGACCTGGATCTCGACGATGTCGGTGATGCCGTTCGCCTTGCAGGCCTCGACCTCGGCGTCCTTGATCGGGCGAGAGGCGTCGGCGACGTCAATCTCGCCACGGCAGAACTTCTCGAACCCGCCGCCCGTGCCGGAGAAGGCCACATTCGCGCGGACGCCGCTGGCGACCTTGCTGAACTCCTCCGCGACGGCCTCCGAAATCGGGAAGACCGTCGACGAGCCGTCGACGCTCACCGTGCCGCTGAGCGAGGCGTAGTCCAGGCCTTCCGGGGCCGGGGCCATCGTCGCCGCCGCACCAGCGCCGCCCCCGGCAGCCGGGGTCGCGGTTGACTCGTCGCTGTCGCTGCCACAGGCAACCGTCAGCATCATCGCGCCCGCGGCCAGCGCGACGCCGGCGGCGGAACGCCATCCAAACTTGCGTACCATTCGTGCTCCTTCGTGAGCCTCCCCCACGATCACGCGCGGGCAGACGGCTTCCCTCTGTTGTCTCGGATGGTGCGCCCCCGCGGTTAATGCCTCTTTAAACGTCCCCGCGGGCCCCGGTGCGACACTCCTCGCCATGCCACGTGAAGCGTTCGAGGCCGAACTACGCGCGATCTCGGCGGATGTCCTCCGGCTGGGCCAGCACGTCCGTGATGCCCTCCACGACAGCATGGAGGCGCTCCGCGACGCGGACCTCGAACGGTCGCGCGCGCTGGACGCCGATGACACGCACGTGAACCGCGACCGCTGGACGATCGAGGAGCGCGCGATCGCGGCGGTCGCGATGCAGGCGCCCGTCGCCGGCGACCTCCGCCGCCTCACCAGCGCGCTCGCCGTGGTCGGCGAGCTCGAGCGCATCGGCGACCATGCCGCGGGCATCGCACGGGTGAACCTGCTGCTCGGCCCCGGCCCCACGCCGCGCCGGCTCGGCTACATCCCCTCAATGGCCGACCGGGCGCTGGCGATGCTGGACGATGCGCTCGATGCGTTCGAGCACGACAACGTCCGCCGCGCGGAGCATGTCTGCCAGGCGGACGACGACCTGGACCGGCTGCAGAGCCGCGTCTACCAGGACGCCTTCAGCGCCATGGTCGCTGACCCGGCGCTGGTCCAGCGGCTGACCTACGCGCTGTGGATCGCGCACAACCTGGAGCGCGTGGGCGACCGCTGCACGAACATCTGCGAGCGCGTCATCTACACCGTCACCGGCCGCCTCGTGGAGTCGTCAGACTCCTCCGCGTAGCACTCGATGGCGGGCCGCTACACCTGCGGCAGCGTGAAGTAGAACGTGGCGCCGGGCGTCTCGTCGCCAACCCAGATCTCCCCACCGAGGCGCGACACGATATGGCGGGCGATCGCCAGCCCCAGCCCTGTCCCTGAGACCTCGTCCGGGGTGCGTGACCGGTCGCCGGTGTAGAACCGCTCGAAGATCCGCAGCCGGTCGCGCGGGAGCACGCCCGGGCCGGTGTCACGCACGCTGAACCGCACGAGGTGCCCCTCCGCCGTCGCGTCGAGCGTGACGTCGCTGCCGGCGGGAGCGTGCTTGACGGCGTTGTCGATGAGGTTCGACAGCACCTCCAGCACCCGCTCGCGGTCGGCGCGGACGTGCAGCCCGCCCGGCTCGCCGAGGGCGATGCGGACGTCCCGGCGCTCCGCGACGGGCGTGAGGCGTCGCTGCGCCTCCGCCAGCAGCGCGTCCACCTCCACCGTCTCGACGTGGAACTCCTCGCTGCGCGATTCGATGCGGGACAGACGCAGCAGCCGGTCGACGATGCGGCCGAGGCGCTCGACCTCGGACGTCAGTTGCGACAGGAACCGCTGCCGCTGCGCCTCGTCGTCGACGCCGGACTCCAGCGTCTCCGCCAGCGCGTAGGCCGCCGCGATCGGCGTGCGGAGTTCGTGCGAGACGTTCGCGACGAGATCCTGCCGGGCGCGCTCGGCACGGCGGAGCGGCGTCAGATCCTGGAGCGTCAGTACCGTGCGGATACGGCCCTCGTGCACCCGAGAGGCGGTCGCGTAGACGATGCTGCCTTCGCCGATCGTGACCTCGCGCGGCTCGCCGGCCGCCTCTCGCAGCACCTGCAGCAGTTCGTGGTCGCGCGCGGCGCGGATCAGCGAGACGCCGACCATCGCCACGCGCGGCCGGTCGAGGATCGCGGTGGCGGCCTGGTTGGCGGCCACCACCGTCTGATCCGCGTCGAGCAGCAGCACCCCCTCCGCGAGCAGGTCGAGGATGGCGAGCGCCTCACCCGACGGCGACGGTGCGGCGGGCGCGGCGGGGGCCGTGGCCTCGATCCCCGTGAGATCGCGCTCAAGCGGCAGGGCCGCGGCGAGCAACAGCACCACCACGACGAACACCGAGGCCCAGTCCGGCAGGGCAAAGACGGCCGCCAGCGCGAGCACCCCGAGGAGGATGAGCCCGGGCGCGGTGCGGAACGGGGTCACGGGACGAACTTGTAGCCGACGGAACGCACGGTCTGGATGTGCCTCGGATCGGAGGGGTCGTCCTCGATCTTCTCGCGCAGCCAGCGGACGTGGACGTCCACGGTGCGTGTCTCGCCCGGGTAGGTGATGTCCCACACGGCCGCCAGGATCGCGTCCCGGGAAAACACCTGCCCCGGGTGGCGCATAAAGAACTCGAGGAGGGCGAACTCCCGCGGCCGGAGCCGGACCACCACGCCGCCGCGGCGCACCTCGTGCTGCGCGGGGGACAACTCCAACTCCCCGGCAACCACCGGCGCGGCGCCGTCCGTACCGGAAAGACGTGGGCCAGCGGTGCGCGACATCACATCGCGGCGGAGCAGCGAGGCGACCCGGGCGCGGAGTTCGCGCATCGAGAAGGGCTTGGTGACGTACTCGTCCGCGCCGAGTTCCAGCCCCTGCACCACGTCCGCCTCCGCGTCGCGGGCGGTGAGCATGAGGATCGGTGTGGGCGTCTCCGACCGGAGCACCCGGCAGACATCCAGGCCGGACATCCGCGGCAGCATCACGTCCAGCACGATGAGGTCGGGGGCGTCGGCCCGGGCCCGCTCGAGGCCGGCGGCGCCATCGGCGGCGGTCAGCACCTCATGGCCATCGCGCTGGAGGTTGAACGCGACGGTTTCGCGGATGACGGGGTCGTCCTCCACCACCAGCACACGCGCCATCTGGCCTCCCGGCGCCGGGTACGGCATGCCCGTCCCGGGTACCCACGGTAGCAGTCCCACCGGGCGCGGTAATGGCACCGCCTTGAGCGCATGAACATCCACCGGAAACCTCGACCATTACCTGACGTGACGCCGGACGGACTTCCTGCCAGACTGCTAGCAATGGATGCACAACTGGCCGTCAGAATCGCCCGCCGCTGGTGGTGGCTGCTGATCGCCGCCACCCTCGCCGGGGGCGTGATCTCGTACGCCGTCTCCACCCGCCTGACCCCCACCTACCAGGCGACGACCACGCTGCTGGTGGTGCAGACGCAGGCGGAGGGCGTCGTCCAGCTCAACGACCTCCAGACGGCGGAGCGGCTCGCCAACACCTTCACCCGCCTCGTCACACTGCGCCCGGTACTCGACCGCGCGATCGCGGACGGCGGTCTGCCGTTCACGCCGGAGGAGCTTTCCCGCCGGCTGACCGTGACCAACCCTCGCACCACCCAGCTGCTGGAGGTCTCCGCGCGCTCCTCCCAGCCGGAACTCGCCGCGATCATGGCGAACACCGTCGCCCGTTCGTTCATCGAGACGAACGCCTCCGCGCCCACCTCCCGCCCCGGCCAGGTGTCCGTCGTGGAGGAGGCGCTCCCGCCGGGAGCTCCCATCGCGCCGCGCCCGATGCTCAACGCCATGCTGGGCGGCTTCCTGCTGCTGCTGCTCGCGGGCGCGCTCGCGCTCGTCGTGGAATACCTGGACGACACCGTGAAGTCGCCGGAGCAGGCGACCGAGATCACCGGCATCCCCGCCCTCGGCCGCATCGAGCAGTTCGAGAAACTGCGCAGCCCGCGCGAGCAACTCCAGGCCGCGCAACGGCCCCGCTCCACCATCGCGGAGGCGTACCGGGCCGCCCGCACGAACCTGACCTACGCGATCGACCTCGGCCGCGACCGGCGGCTAGTGCTCGTCACCTCCCCCGGCCCGGGCGAGGGCAAGACGACGACCACCTCGAACCTCGCGGTCGTGTTCGGCCTGGCCGGGCACCGCGTCTGCATCGTGGACACCGACCTTCGCCGTCCCACGATCCACCGCGTGTTCGGCGTGGAGAACGCCGAGGGGCTGACGAACCTGCTGCTCGCGCGCGAGCCGGAGTTCGAGCGCTCCGTACAGCGCTCCGTCTACACCAACGTCTCCGTGGTGCCCTCCGGGCCGCTGCCGCCGAACCCCTCCGAACTCCTGGGCTCCGCGCGGATGCAGGAGATCCTGGATTGGCTGCGCGCGCACTACGACATCGTGCTGCTGGACTCGCCGCCGGCGCTGGTGGTGACGGACGCCTCCGTCCTCGCCACGCTCGTGGACGGCATCGTGATCGTGGCCCGCGCTGGCAAGACGCGCCGCGGCGCGCTCCGCGCCACGGTCGAGGAACTCGCCCAGAGCGGCCGGCCGATCGCCGGGTTCATCCTCAACCGGGTGCGCAGCCGCGAGGCCGGGTACTACTACTACGCCTACGGCCGCACCTACGAGGAAGAGAACGCGGGCGAGTCCGGCACACCGCGGCTCCGCGTGGAAGACCTCTCGCCGAACCAGTCTGAACGCTCCGGCCGGCCACGCCCGGAGCAGGCGGAGGCGGACCGGGCGTAGTCAGGCGCGGCCCCGCAGCCGCGGATCGAGTGCGTCCCGCAGCCCGTCGCCGAGCAGCGTCACCCCCAGCACCGCCAGCGCCATCGCCGCGCCCGGCGCCACCACCTGACCCACGTTCACCGGGAAGGCGGAGCGCGCGGCGGCGACGTCCGCGCCCCACGAGGGGTTCGGGGGCGGCACGCCCAGCCCGAGGAACGACAGCGACGCCTCCGCCAGCATCGCGGACGCCAGCAGCGTCGTGGTGACGACGACCACGAGCGGCGCGATGTTCGGGAGGAGGTGCTGGAGGACGATGCGCGTGTCGCCCGCCCCGAGCGCACGGGCCGCCTCGATGTACGGCTGCTCCCGCTCGACGAGCACCGCGCCGCGCACCACGCGAGCGACACCCGGCGCCACCACCACGGCGATGACCATCGCCACGTTCATCGTCGATGGCCCGATGAGTCGTGCCGCGACCAGCAGGAGCACGAGCGCCGGAAACGCGAGCACGAGGTCAACGGTGCGCTGCAGCAGCAGGTCCACGCGCCCACCTCGCACGCCGCTGACGAGGCCGACCACCAGCCCGGCGAGGCCCCCCACCACGACGGCGACCCCCGCCACGCCCAGCGAGATACGGGCGCCGTGGAGGACGCGGCTGAGGATGTCCCGCCCGAGCGCGTCCGTGCCGAGCCAGTAGTCCCCGCCGGGGCCCAGTCCCGGCGCGCCCGCACGCGCCCCCACCTCGTGCGGCGCGATCCACGGCGCGAGCAGCGCGAGCAGGACGAACACACCAACGATCCCGCCACCGATCAGGGTCGACGGGATGCCTCGGAGGCGGCTCACGGGCGGCGTACCCGCGGGTCGAGGACGGCGTACGACAGGTCGACCGCGAGGTGGACCGCGACGGCCACCGCCGCGAGCAGGACCACCAGCGTCATCGCCACGGTGTCGTCCTGCTGCAAGACCGCGCGCAGGAGGTACTGTCCGACCCCGCCGAGGTTGAACACCTGCTCGACGACGATCGTGCCGCCCAGGAGCGCCCCCGCCTGCACGCCGAGCACCGTCACCGCCGGCACGAGTGCGTTCGGAAGTGCGTGCCGGAACAGCACCGCCCCCTCACCGAGCCCCTTCGCCCGCGCCGTCCGCACGAAACCGCCCCCGAGCACCTCGAGCATCGCGGTGCGGGTGAGGCGCGCGAGCGCCGCCGCGGGGCCAGCCGCCAGCACCAGCGAGGCGGGCACGAACTGGCGCAGGTTCGCTCCCGGATCAGCCAGCAGCCCCACCGCCCCGTCCAGCGGCGGCGCGTACCCCCACCAGCGTTGCGGCAGCGTCAGCACGAGCGTCGCCACCCAGAACGTGGGGACCGCCAGCGCCCCCACGGCGAACAGTCGGACCACCACGTCTGGGGTACGGCCGCGACGGTGCGCCGCCAGCACCCCGGCGGGGATGCCGATCGCAGCCGTCCACGCGAGCGTCAGCGCGACCAGTTCGAGCGAGACCGGCAACCGCCGGCTGACCTCCTCGCGGACGGAGGCACCGTCGACGGCGGAGACACCGAGGTCGAAGCGCAGCAGGCTCGTGGCCCAGCGGCCGTACTGATCCGGGTACGGGTCATCGAGGCCGAGTTCCGTGCGAGCGGCGGCAATGGCCTCGGTCGTCGCGCCGGGACCGAGGCGCGCGAGCGCGGGGTCGCCGGCGAGGACGCGCAGGAGGATGAACGCGGCGACGGAGATCGCCCAGACGACCAGCCCGGCGAGCGCGACGCGTCGGATGGCATAGCCCAGCACGTCACGCTCCCGGCGGACGGCTCCCGGTCAGGCGCCCACCCGTACGTCTCGCATCAGGAACAGGTCCATCGCCCCTGGCCCGGGGCGCAGCCCCGCGACGTCATCGTAGACGAGCGTGTGGTTCACGAGGTTGTAGATGTTCAGGTAGGCCGGGTCAGACGCCAGGATCAGGCGCTGGACGTCCCGGTACGCCTCGCGGCGTGCGGCCTCGTCGAAGTGCGTCGCCGCCTCGTCCAGCGCGGCGTCGATGTCGGCGCGGTAGTGGCCGTGGCCGTAGGCGTCGGCCCCACCGACACCGCCGGTGCGGTACCAGCGCAGGCCCACCTCCGGCGTCTTGTACTGCTGGTTCGGCGCGAGCGTCGCGGACAGCGCGCCGCTGAAGTACTGGCCGAGCCACGCGGCGGGCTCCATCGGACGCGCGGTGGCGGCGACACCCGCCGCCGCCATCTGCCGGACGAAGATCGAGGCGTAGTCGGGCAGCGTGAACGCGGCCGGGTAGACGAACTCGAACGCGTCCACCTCCGCCGCGGCGAAGAGGGCCGCGGCCTCCGCGGGGTCGAACGGCTGCAGCCGCGCCAGTTCGTCGGCCTGGAGCGCGTACCCCGCGAACAGCGGCATGAGGGCGCCCATCGGGTGGCCCAGGCCCTTCCCGAGCAGGTCGACATATTCCTGCCGCCCGAGCGCGAGGTTCACGGCGCGGCGCACCCGCTCGTCCGTCCACGGGGCAACGGTGGCGTTCATCCAGAAGGAGTTGAACCCGGTGGAGGGGTGCCGGGTACTGACGATCCCCGCGACGGAGTCCACCAGCGCCGCGGCCTCCTCGTGGTCGGCGGTCAGGAAGGTGTCCACCTGCCGGGAGGCGAAGGCAGTGCGCTGCGTGGCGGTGTCCTGGAACAACTGGATGCGGAACTCATCCAGCAGCGGCCGGTCCGGCAGGTAGTAGTTCGGGTTCGGTCGCAGGACGGCCCGGTCACCCTCCTGCAACGACTCCACGCGGAAGGCGCCGCCGCCCACCGCACGTGTGCGCATCTCCGCGCCACGCTCCAGCCACTCGCGCGCCACGATCGCGCCCTGGAGGTTGTCGCCCAGCACGTCCGCCGTCCACGAGAACGGGCGTCGGGTGACCAGCCGCACCGTGCGCTCGTCCGGCGCGTCGGTGGAGGCGACCCACTGACTGAAGAACGGGAACGCCGTCGCGCCGGTCGCGGGGTCCGCCATCCGCCGGAACGAGGCGAGCACGTCCTCCGCGTCCAGCGCCCGCTCCGGGACGCCCTGCTCGTTCGGTGCGATGCGCACATCCGGGCGGAGCCGGAACGTCCACGTCAGCCCGTCCGCACCCACCTCCACGCTCTCGGCGAGGTCCATCTGGCGGCCGATGTCCGGGCGGGCCACCTCCTGCCGGAGCAGGTAGTTGTAGACCACCCCCACGACGCCGCTGCCGGCGTACACGGAGACGTGGGGGTCGACCCCGGCGAAGACGCCCGTGATGCTCGCCCGGTAGGCGCCGCCACCCCGCGCCTCACCCGCGGACGGGGCCCCCTCGGGCACGTCGTCCGAGCAGCCGACGAGGGCGGCGGCGGCGAGCCCGGCGGCCCCGAGGCCCAACGCGCGGAGGGCCGTGCGGCGGCTCAGCCGGCGGTCGGTGAGGTGCGGGGACGGGTGCATCGAGGACCTCCGGGGGAACCAGCCGCCCGAGGTTGATACCACCCGGCCCCCGCTCGCGCATGGGGTGCATCAGCGCGACACTGACACACCTCAGCAACACTCCGTCCTGGGAGGCCCCGTGTCCGTCCACACCCCGCCGCACGAGCATCCGCTCCTGGCTGCTCGGCGCCAGCGCGTTGACCGCTTCGTCCGTCCGATTCAGTCGTTCATCAACACGGAGACCGCTGGTGGTGTCGTGCTGCTGGTCGCGGCGCTCATCGCCCTCGTCTGGGCGAACTCGCCGTGGAGCCACTCCTACCACGAGGTGCTGGAGCACCACATCGCGGTGGACCTGGGCTTCTGGAGCCTCGACAAGTCGGTCCACTTCTGGATCAACGACGTCCTGATGGTCATCTTCTTCTTCGTCGTCGGCCTCGAGATCAAGCGCGAGGCGGTCGTCGGAGAGTTGTCGGACGTACGACGGGTGATCGTCCCGATCGTCGCCGCGATCGGCGGCATGGTGGCGCCCGCACTGATCTTCACGCTGATCGTCGCGGGCGGCGATGGCGCGGGCGGCTGGGGCATCCCGATCGCCACGGACATCGCGTTCGCGATCGGCGTCCTCACGGTCGTGGGGACACGCGTCCCGTTCGGCCTGAAGGTGATGCTGCTCGCGCTCGCAATCGTCGACGACATCGGCGGCATCATCGTGATCGCGATCTTCTACACCAGCGACCTGGCGCTGATGCCGCTCGCGGCCACCGCGGGCCTGCTGGTGCTCGCCTACACGTTCCGACAGCTCGGCGTCTGGTACATCCCGCTCTACGTCGCCATTGGCGTGATGGGCTGGATCGCGACGTACGAGTCCGGCATCCACCCGACCATCATCGGCGTGCTGCTCGGGCTGCTCGCGCCGTGGAAGGCCTGGTACCAGGAGTCCGGCTTCGCCGTCCTCGCCGAGCGCGAGATCGAGCGCTGGCGGGAGGCCTCCGAGTCCCACGACCACGAGACCGCGCACGAGGAGAAGCTGGGCGCGGCGGTCACGCTGCAGGCCCTCGCTAACCAGGCGATCTCCCCGCTCGACCGCTTCGAGCACCAGCTGGCGCCGCTGGCGGCGTTCATCATCGTCCCGGTCTTCGCGTTCGCGAACGCCGGCGTGTCGCTGTCGATGGACACGCTCTCGGAGGCCGTGAAGGCGCCGGTGGCGCTCGGCGTGTTCTTCGGCCTGCTCATCGGCAAGCCGCTCGGCATCTTCATCGCCACGTGGCTCGTGGTGAGGGCCGGCGCGAAGCTGCCGACCGGCGTGACCTGGCCGGCCGTCATCGGCATGGGCTCGCTCGGCGGCATCGGGTTCACCGTCTCGCTGCTGATCACCGAACTGTCGTTCACGGACGAGCACCTGATCACGGATGCGAAGCTCGGCATCCTGTTCGCCTCGGCGCTCGCGGGCATCATCGGTTTCCTGATGCTGAAGTCGATCTACGGCGGGCCGAAAACGGAGCGATAACCGACACGCGCGGGGGGCGGATCGCCACGCCCCCCGCGCGTATACTCGTGATGCAGGCGGAGAACGCCCGTCGCGAGTCTGAGGCTGACGCTTGGCCGCCAATTCACCCACGCTCCAGGAAGTCCTCCTCGGCATCATCGAGGTTCAGCCGGTGGAGCATCTGCTCCGCCGTCTCGCCGAATCCGCGCTTGAACTGACCGGCGCCGATTACGCCGCGCTGGGCGCGTACGGCGAGGGCAGCGCGCTCGACCACTTCGAGGCGGTCGGGCTCTCCCGCGGCGAGCGGGAGTCCATGGCCCACCCACCCATGGGGCGCGGGCTCCTCGGCGAGTTCGCCAACCGCCGTGACCCCATCAACGTCGCGGAGGCCGGGGACCACCCGGCGTCCTCCGGTTATCCGGCGGGGCATCCCGCCATGGGGCCGTTCCTCGGCGTGCCGCTCCGCTACGCAGGCCGCTCCATCGGCGCGTTTTATGTCGCGCGTCGCCCGCGCGCTCCGCGCTTCAGCGCGGACGATCAGGCACAACTGGAGGCGCTGGCCCCCTACGCCGCCATCGCGATCCACAACGCGCTCCGCCTGGAGGCGGAGCAGCGCCAGCGGATGGTCGCCGAGACGCTTGCCGAGGCCGCCCGCGGGCTGCAGGAGTCGACCACCCGCCACCACGCCGCGCGCAACCTGGTCCGCGCGCTGACGGCGCTGCTGCCCCGCGCCTCCGAGTGCGTGGTCGCCTGTACCGCCCACGACGGTGACGACGAACGTGTCTGCCTCTCCTCCGCCGGCGCCTCCGACCTCGCCTCGCGCGTCGCCGACCTGTGCGAGGCAGGCGTCCCGAGCGGCCGGAACGAGCACGCGGACCTGGCCCCGGGCGCGGTGGTGACCACCTACGCCGCCGGGCTCGCGGACGGCGGCGAACTGGTCTTCGCCGTCCAGTCGCCCCGCTCGCTCGACCTCGATGAACGCGCCGCGCTCAGCGCCGTCATGGAACTCGGTGTCATGGGCTGCGCGGCGCTCTTCCGCCGCCAGGCTCAGGTGGCGCTGGAGGAGTACCAGGTGCGCGACGCCGTGGCGCGCGACCTGCACGACGACATCATCCAGGCGATCTACGCCGTGGGCCTCGGCCTGCATCGCGCGAAGTCGCAGGACGACCTCTCGAAGGACGAGGCGCTGACGAAGGCCGCCGCCGACCTCAACGTGGTGATCAGCGAACTACGCGCCTACATCACCCACCTCGTGGGCGAGGCGCCGCTGTCCGGCAGCCTGCTGCAGACGCGGCTCCGTTCCATCCTCGAAGGCCGCACGCAGGCGGAGTGGAGCGTGGAGATCGATCTGGACGGCGTGACGCTGGACAGCGCGCTGGAGCGCCAGATCTACCTCCTCACTCGCGAACTCATTTCCAACGTGGAGCGCCACTCGCAAGCGACGAACGCGACGCTCCGCGTCCAGGTGGAGGACGATGCGGTGGAGGTGGAGGTCACGGACAACGGCGTCGGCTTCGACCCGAACGCCGTGCCGGAACAGAAGGTCGGCGTGCGCAGCGTGCAGCAGCGCGCCGCGGACATCGATGGTTCCGTCATGTTCAAGAGCGCGCCGGGCGAGGGGACCAGCGTGCGCGTGCGCATCCCCCTCGCGGAACGGAAGCCCGCATGACCACCACCGGCCGAGGTTCGTCCCAACTCCGGGTGATGCTCGTGGACGACCACGCCGTGGTCCGGCGCGGCCTCGCCGACCTGCTCTCCGAGCGCCAGAACGTGGTGGTGGTCGCGGAGGCCGGCACGGTGAAGCAGGCCGTCGCGGAGGCGGTGCGGACCACGCCGGACGTGGTGGTGATGGACCTCCGTCTGCCGGACGGCAGCGGCGTGGAGGCGTGCCGGGAGATCCGGAGCCGCTCGCCGGAGACGCGCGTCCTGATCCTCACCTCCCACGCCGACCAGAACGCGCTCTTCGCCGCCGTCATGGCGGGAGCCAGCGGCTACCTGCTCAAGGACCTGGACCCGGCCGGCATCCAGGACGCGGTCGTCACCGTGGGGCAGGGTGGATCGCTGCTCGACCCACAGATGGCGACCGCGGTCCTCGACCGGCTGCGCAAGGGCCAGGCGGCGCACCCCGCGGACGACGCCTTCGCGGCGCTCTCCCCGCAGGAGGACCGCATCCTGGAGATGATCGCGGACGGCATGACCAACGGTGAGATCGCCGGGAAACTGGGCCTCGCCGAAAAGACCGTGAAGAACTACGCCTCCCAGATCTACGCGAAGTTGAACGTGGAGCGCCGCTCGGACGCGACACGCCTCGCCACGGAGCGGCGGCTGCGGAAGCAGCAGTAGCCGTGGCCGCGGCGACCGAGGCGCTTCGGGTCGACCGCCTGGTCAAGCACTACGGCTCCGTGCAGGCGCTCCGCGGGATCGACCTGCAGGTCCACCCCGGTGAAGTGTTCGGCTTCCTCGGCCCCAACGGCGCCGGCAAGAGCACACTCATCCGCGTCGTCCTGGACCTGATCCGCCCGACCTCCGGCGCGGTCTCCGTCTTCGGCCACGACTGCCAGCGCGACGCCACCGAGGCACGCCGCCGGCTGGGCTACCTCCCGAGTGACCCGCAACTGCCGCCGCGCATGACCGCCCTCCAGGTCTTCGACTACCTCGACGGCGTCCGCGGCACGCCGGCGGACCGTGCGTACCGGGACACGTTGATCGAGCGGCTCGCGCTCGACCCCACGCGGAACGTGGGGACGCTCTCCCGCGGCAACCGCCAGAAGGTGGGCGTGGTGCAGGCGCTGATGCACCGGCCCGCACTCGCCATCCTCGATGAACCCACCACGGGCCTCGACCCGCTGGTGCAGGAGGAGTTCGAGGCGATCGTGCGGGAGACCGCGGCGGACGGACGGACGGTGTTCTTCTCCTCGCACATCCTCGCGGAGGTGGAGGCGCTCTGCCATCGCGCGGCCGTGGTGCGCGAGGGGCGGATCGTGGACGTCTTCGACCTGGCGGAGCAGCGCCGACTCGCGGCACGACAGGTGGAGGTCACCTTCGCCGCCCCGCCGCCCCCGGACGCGTTCGCGACGCTGCCGCCCAGCGTGCGCGTGCTGGAGGTGTCCGGCGCCCGCGTACGCTTCCAGGTGATGGACGGCGCGGACGCGCTCGTGAAGGCGCTCGCGCAGTTCGAGGTCCACGACCTGATCGCGCGCGAACCCACGCTGGAAGAACTGTTCCTCGGCTACTACCGGGGCGAGGGGGACGCCTCGTGACGCGCACCTCCACGATCGTCCGGCGCACGCTGACCGAGCTCCGGTGGCACATCTTCTGGTACGGCTGCGGGACGGCGCTCTACGCCGTCTTCATGATCCTGCTCTTCCCCTCCTTCAAGGAGACGCTGACCCAGACGCAGTACCCGGAGGAATTCCTGCAGTTCTTCGGCGTGGGGTCCGACCTCTCGAACGCTGCCGTCTTCCTGAGCGCGGAGTACATCTCCTTCATCCCGCTGGTGCTGATGGTCTTCGCGCTGGTCGCGGGGACCGGCGCGCTGGCCGGCGAGGAGGGACGCGGCACGCTGGAGATCGTGCTGGCGCAGCCGGTCCCGCGCGCGCGCCTCTACTGGGCGAAGGTGCTCGCGCTCATGCTCGCCATCGCCGCGATCCTCGCGATCATCATCGCGGGGTGGGTGGCGATCCTCCTGGTGGTGGACCTGGAGGGCGAAGTGACCGTGGCGGACGCCGTGCTGGCGCACGTGGGGATGTTCCCCGTGATCGCGTGGTTCGCGGCCGCGGGCGTGTTCGCGGGAGCGATCGCCCCATCCCGAGGGCAGGGCGCGGGCATCCTCGCCGCGCTCCTCATCGCCTCCTACCTCGCCACCTCGCTCGCGCAGGTCGTGGACCGCATCGCGTGGATGCGCTGGTTCAGCCCGTACACGTACCTGGATGGCCCCACGCTGCTGATGACAGGGCCGGTGGCGGGCCACGTGGCGCTGCTGCTCGCCGGGGCCGCCGTCTTCGCCGTCCTCGGGCTGCTCGGATTCGCCGGGCGGGAGATCGGCGCCGGCACCTGGCAGCCGGGGGCGCTCGCGCGCGGCTTCCGCGCGCTGCGCCCCGGCCGCTGACCCGCTACAGCGCGAGCGCGCCCGCCCGCAAGGCCGTCACGGCGACGGAGTCACCGAAGAGGACCGGCTGCTCCCACGTCTCCGGCGTCGCGCCGAAGTCGCGGAACGGCTCCCACCGGCCAGCGACCTCCGTCCAGACCTCGTGGCCCGCGGCCTGAGCCAGCACGATGCCGCCGGCGACCTGCCACACGTGCGAGCGCGGCACCCGCGCCGAGGCAAGCGTGCCCGCGACCACCAGCGCCGCTTCCAGCGCCGGCGACCCCAGGTGGCGGTGGTCCCACGTCGCCTCCCGCGGTCGCACCGGCGCCGGCGCCGTGCTCACCCGGCGGCGACGCCCGGACGCCTCGCGCGCCGTCGAGGGCAGCGCGACACCATCGAAGCGCGGGCGGCTCCCGGCGTGCGCGTGGTAGACGCCGGGCCGCAGCGCGTGGGAGGTGCTGCACCACGTCGCACCCGCCACCGGGACGCCCCGGTGGAGCACGGCCACGGTGGCCGCGAACAGCGGCAGGCCGTTCACGAAGTTCGTGACGCCGTCCACGGCGTCCACCAGCCAGGTGAACTCCGCCCCGGCGCTGCCGGTGCGCCCGCCGACCTCGCCGATGACGGCGTGGCCGGGGTGACGCGCCGCGAGCCGGCGGCGCAGGCAGTCCTCCACCGTCTCGTCCACATCGGAGACGGCATCGTGCGGCTCCATGATGCCGTGGCGGGTGTCGCGGTAGCGGACGCTCAGCGAGCGGCCCAGGGTGTCGACGATGCGGTCGCCGGCGAGCACCGCCAGGTCGTACGCGGTCTCCTCCAGCGCTTCGAACGTCGTGGGGATGGTGTTGCCGGCCACGCTGCGGCGGCTGGAGGCGGCCGGCAGGGCGAACTCGGGCTCGGAGGTGTGTGACAGGGTCTGGTTCATCTCGTCTTCCTTCATCGTCATCGACACAATCAGGACACGCGCGGCTGCAGCAGGGGCATGGCCTGCGGGCAGTCGTGCGACTTCCAGCGGGTGGGGTGTCTCCGGCAGAAGCAGAACGACGCCGGATCGTTCCGGCGTCGTTCCACGGAGGGCTCACGGTGACCGCACGTCGTGCGGAGGGGTGCAGGGTCGCGCGGTCGTCCGTCTCTGGCCACGCACTCAGGTTGCACCGGCGCGGTTAACCCACGGTTAGACGGACATGCGACGGGCGAAAGATTCACGCCGCCCTAACACGGGCGCGCAGACGGGACAGCGCTACGCGAGCCCCTCGATCAGGAGGTCGGCATCGAACGCGCGCCGGACGCGGTCCACGATGTCGTCCGAACGCCACCACGGGGAGACGGGGGCGACCACGCGTACCACGCCCTCGGCGGTCGTCACGGACGCCTCGCGGTCGTCGCCGTTCGGCCAGCGCCGCTCGATCTCGTCCGCGAGCGCCAGCACCGTGCCGGCCGCCTCCAGCGCATCGACCGCGAACCCATCGATGAGCGGGCGGTACGCTTTCAGCGAGGTGCCGGGGCGTTCCGCGAGCCGCAGGATCGCGGAGGTCGCCGCCAGCAGCGCGTGCGAGAACCCCTGCAGGTCGGACTCCAGCACCACCTCCGCCGACCGCTCATGGCGGTTGTAGACGTCGATCGTCGCGCCGACATCGATCACCTGCGCGGCGTGCTCCAGCGCCTCCCGGAGTCGCGGGTCGCCGCGCGGCGCGAGCGCATCCCAGAGCGCCAGCGCGGTATGCGCGCGCCGCCGTGCGTGTGGCTCGCTCCAGCGACTGAACCGACGACAGAGCGCCCGCACCGAGGAGCGCCGTACCACCTCCGGTGCCGGGAGGCGCCCGTCCCACATCCCCCGCACCACGCCTTCGCGCAGCCCCTGGCCGGAGACGTGGAGCGCGTCCGCACCGACCAGCCCCATCACCGCATCGAGCGCGAGCCCGCCCGGGACAATCGAGTCGGCGCGGCCGCTGGTGAGGCCGGGGACGCCAGCCCGACGCGCCACCGGGAGCGCCGCGAGGCTGCCGAGGATGCGGCCGAGCCGGCCTCGCTCCAGTTCGTAGCCGTGGAGGCGGGTGACGGGGTGGTTGATGCGTCGCAGGTCGAGCTTCGCGAGGTTGCGGACCGTGCCACCGGTGCCCACCAGCGACTCGCCGGGCAGCAGCGCGGGGATGCCGGCGGAGCGGAGCGCCGCACGGACCTCACGGCGGAGCGTGCGCAGTTCGGCGGGCTTCGGGGGATCGGAGGCGACGAACCGCTCCGCGAGCCGCAGCCCGCCGAACGGGAACGTCCACATCCGCTCCGGCCGGCGCGCGACGAAGCGCGTCACCTGCATGGAGCCGCCGCCGATGTCCACGCAGAGCCCGTCCCGGACATCGATGCCGTACACCGCGCCCGCGAAGCCGTACCGCGCCTCCGTGGGGCCGTCGATGACCTCCACCTCCACGCCGAAGCGCTGGCGCAGCACCTCCGCCAGCACGCCGCCGTTGCCCGCCTCGCGCATCGCGAAGGTGCCCACGGCGCGGATCTCCTCCGCGCCCTGCCCGCGGGCCACGGCGAGGAAGTCGCCGACGGTGGCGATGACGCGGTCGAAGGCATCGGCCGTGAACCGGCCCTCGTAATCGAGCGCGCGGGCGAGGCGGAGTGGCGCGCGCATCTCATCGATGATGTCGAAGGCGCCGTCCTCGCCCGCCTCCAGGACGACGACGCGTCCGGAGTTCGAGCCGAGGTCGATGACAGCCAGGCGTCGCGGCATCGCGCCCATGCTCGCACGCCCATCAAGCAGGGGCGGCACGGTGAGGGTGATCGGCCGGTCGGGACCGGGGAGATGCGCCGGCGCGGTCACGGGCTCCCTCGTGTTCCTCCCCCGGACGCACAGCATCCGGCCGCCATCCGATGGCCGCATCAAGGCGGCGTGAAGGCCGTGCCGTGGGGGATGGTGGGGAGACCGAGGTGCACCCTACGCCCGCCGTCCCTTGCGGGCGAGGGGGCAGCGCTAGTAGTCGATCCCGGGCTGCGCCTTGATGCCGGACTGGAAGGCGTGCTTCACCTCGCGCAGTTCGCTCACCGTGTCCGCGAACTCGATCAGGGCGGGGTGAGCGTCGCGGCCGGTGAGGATCACGTCCACGTCCTTCGGCCGGTTGCGAAGCGTGTCCAGCACCTCTTCGACCTCCAGCCAGCCGTAGTTGATCGGGTAGGTGATCTCGTCCAGCACCACCAGGTCGTACTCCGCGGACATGATCTTCTCGCGCGCGAGGTCCCACGCCTCCTTCGCCAGCGCGATGTCGTGCTCGATGTTCTCGGAGAGCCAGGTGAAGCCGTCGCCCAGCGCAAGCATCTCGATGCCCATGCGTTCCGCGGCGTAGGTTTCGCCGTAGTGGGAGTTCTTCTTCTTGATGAACTGGAGCCAGACGATCTTCCAGCCGCGTCCCCACGCGCGCATGGTCACCCCCAGCGCGGCGGTGGTCTTCCCCTTACCGTGGCCGGTGTTGATCAGCACCAGCGGGTGCTTCTTCGGGAACAGCCCGGTCCACTTCACCGGCGGCTGCTCCACCGGCCCCTCCTTGCGGAGCGGCTCGTCGTCCCGGGACTCGGCGTCCGTCATCGATCCTCCACGGGTGCCGGATCAGGATAGGCACGCCCGAGGCCTAGCGGCACGACAGCGCAGCCGGGCGCTATCCTGTGCATATCTGCCGGGCGCACCTTGACCAGGCCGGCAACGGAGCCGGCGCAGGAGTCTCTGTCCATGGAACTGTTCGCCCTGCTTGCGGTGGTCGGCGTCTTCGTCGTCCTCGCGCTCATCATCGTCGGGATCTACAACGGCCTCGTGCAGCGGCGCCTGCGGGTGGACGAGGCGTGGTCGCAGATCGATGTGCAACTGAAGCGCCGGTGGGACCTCATCCCGAACCTCGTGAACGCCGTGAAGGGCTACATGGAGTTCGAGCAGGAGGTCCTGACGAAGGTCACCGAGGCGCGCGCGAACGCCGTCGCAGCCGGCGCCCAGGGACCCGCCGCTCAGGCCGCCGCGGAAAACGGCCTGACCCAGACGCTGCGCTCCCTGTTCGCGGTGATGGAGAACTACCCGGACCTGAAGGCGAACCAGAACGTCCTTCAGCTCCAGGAGGAACTGACCACCACCGAGAACCAGATCGCGTTCTCCCGCCAGCACTACAACGCCACCGTGCGCGACTACAACACCGCCATCGCCACCGTGCCGGCGGTGTTCGTCGCCGGGATGTTCGGCTTCCGCGCCCGCGACTTCTTCGAGGCGGGACCGGAGGCGCAGCAGGTGCCGCAGGTGCAGCTCCGCTAGCCGAGGCTCCTCCGGGCGCCGGGCATGGCTGCCGCGACCTTCTACCAGCAGCAGGCGGCAAACCGCCGCAAGTCGCTGCTGCTGCTCCTGAGCGTCGCCGTACTCCTCGGCGTGTTCGGGTTCGCCGCGGGCTACGGCACCACGGGCGAGCCGCTCGGCGGTCTCGGGTTCACCGTCGGCGCCGTGGTCATCGCCGTCCTGATGTCGCTCGGCGCCTACTACGGCGGCGACCGCGTGGTGCTCGCCGCGTCCCGCGCGCGTCCGGCCTCCGAGGCGGACCAGCCGCTGCTCGTAAACATCGTCCGGGAGATCTCGATCGCCTCCGGCATGCCGATGCCGGCGGTCTACCTGGTGGACGACAGCGCGCCCAACGCGTTCGCGACCGGCCGCGACCCGCAACACGCCTCCATCGCCGTCACGACCGGCCTCCTGGAGAAACTGGACCGCGAGGAACTCCAGGGCGTGATCGCGCACGAACTCAGCCACGTGCGGAACTACGACATCCGCTTCATGCTGCTCATCGGCGTGCTCGTGGGGGGGATCGCACTCCTCGCGGACATGTTCCTGCGCTTCACGATGTGGGGTGGCGGCCGCCGGCGGTCGAACGACCGGCACGGCGGCGGCGGGCTCCAGCTGATCCTGATGGTGCTGGCGCTGATCCTCGCCGTCCTCGCCCCGATCGCCGCGCGCCTCGTCCAGCTGTCGGTGAGCCGCCAGCGCGAGTACCTGGCGGACGCGACGGCGGTGGAGTTCACCCGTAACCCCGTGGGGCTGGAGGGCGCCCTCTGGAAGATCGGCACCGACCGCGAGGTGCTGGAGGTCGCGAACCGCGCCACCCAGCACATGTACTTCGCGAACCCGATCCGGAAGTTCGAGGAGCGCTCCAGCAGCCTGATGGCGACGCACCCGCCGCTCCCCGACCGCATCGACCGGCTCCGCCAGTTGCGCGGCGCCGCGCCGTTGAGCCCGGAAGAGCGCGCCCGCATCGAGGCGCACTAGCGGCGGCTCGCTGGCGCCTGCACCCGGGCACGGCCATCATTGACGGTGCGTATGAGTACTCCCCGACCCGCGCCTGCCCTGCTGGGCCTGCTGTGCGCCGCTGCCCTCGGGCTGGCCGGCTGCCGCGGCGGCGCCGACGTTCCCCCGCCCGAGGAGACCCCCACGCCTGGCGTGCCGGCCGCCCCGGCCCCCGGGGGCACCGAGCCGGGCGCGCCACCCGCGCCGAACGGCAGCGACAGCACCGGCGAACTCCGCGACCTGATGCTCTCCTCGCTCACCGCCACGGCCACCTCCGCGCAGATGGACCGCGCCCTGGAGGCGCTGGACGTGGAGGCGTTCCGCCTCGATGTCGCGGACCGCGAGGTGTGGTTCGCCCTCTCCACGGGCAGCGGCGTCTGGGAACTGCCGGAGGCCGGCCACGTCGCCGGGATCTACGAGCACCGGGCGGACGGCTCCTGGGTGGAGATCGCCCGCCTGGTCCTGGAGTCCGCCCCCACGGTCGCGAGCGCGGAGGTGGTGCCGGTCCCGGTGCAGGGCGGCCTGCCGATCTGGATCGCGGTGAGCGGCACCACGGGCGCGCACAGCGGCACGTTCGACCTGCTGCGCTGGGACGGTACCCACCTGACCTCTGACCTCTGGTGGTTCAGCCCGAGCCCCGGCGCGGCGCAGATCACCGACCTCGATGGGGACGGGACGCCCGAAATCGTCCTGAACGCCAGCGACCCGTACGTCTTCTGCTACGCCTGCGGCGTCGTCGACTACTCGGAGGTGGTCTATCGCTGGGTGGACGGCGAGCCCACGCTCATCGACATCGGAGCGATCGACGGAGAGACGGAGATCGCCGCGCTCACCGCGCACGTCGCCCGGCTGGTCGAGGCGGACCTCTGGAGCCGGGCCCAGGCGACCATCGAATCGGCGCTGGCGATTGCCCCCACCAACGAGGTCGTCGCGTGGGACTACCGCCTCGTCCGGCGCATCGCCTCGGAACGCCTCGGCCAGGCGGGGTCGCCGCAGCAGCCGCTGCTCACGTACGTCCTTGCCGGAGAGTACGCGCAGGCGGCCGCGCTGATGGCGGCGCTGCCCCCGGAGCAGGTGTTCGACCGCGCCGGGCCGTTGATCGAGGGCACGCAGGCCGTCGGGTGGGAGGAGGCGATGGGCCTCTACCTCATCGACTACGCGACCCGCGCGCTCGCCATGGACGCTTCGCTGCACGAGGCGCACGCCGTGCGCGCGCTCGGCCACGTCCTCGCGAAGCCGGACGCCTGGGCCGACGCGCTGATCGACATGGATGCCGCGATCGAGGCGCAGCCCGGCAATGCCTTCTACCAGGCGGCCGTCGTCTACCTGCTCGGGCAGACCGGCGGCGTGCGCGGCTAACGATCCCGCTCCACCGGCATGACGTGCAGGTCGTGCGGCGCCAGTTCCAGCGTCCACGTGTCCCGCTCCGGCACACCCAGCACCCGGTACGGCCGCGCGGGCAGGTCCACCTGCACCTCCAGCAGCGGATCGCCCTCCACCGCGAAGCGAAGCAGGTAGTTCAGCCCGTAGGCGTCGTCCTGCACGAGGCGGCCCGACACCACGTTCGTCGCCACGAGCGCCGTCTCCGAGACCCGGCGCAGCGCGACCCGCTCTGCTCGGATGCCCACGTCCACCTCGTCGCCCACCGCCGGGTGCGTCACCCACGAGGCGCACCGCCACCGCCGGCCCCGGACGTCCACCTCCACCGAGTCCGGCCCGAGCGCCGTCACCCGCCCTCGGAAGAGATTGCGGAAGCCCATCAGTTCCGCGACCGAGCGGCTGACCGGGCGCAGGAACGCCTCGTCGCGCGGGCCGGACTGAAGCACCTGCCCGTCCACCAGGACCACGAGGCGGTCGGCGAGCAGATACGCCTCGCGCAGGTCGTGGGTGACGAAGAGCGCGCCGCGCCCGAGGTCACGTCGCAGCCGCCTCAGTTCCGCGCGGAGCGACTCGCGGATCGTGTCGTCCAGCGCGGAGAACGGCTCGTCCAGCAGCAGGAGCGGCGCCTCCCGCGCCAGCGCCCGCGCCAGCGCGACCCGCTGCGCCTGGCCGCCGGAGATCGTGCCGGGCCGGCGCTCCGCGAGCACCTCGATCCCGGTCAGGGCCAGGAGGTCGCGCGCGCGCCGCTCCTGCTCCGGGCCGGACGCCATCGCGAACCGGACGTTGTCGAGCACGCTCAGGTGCGGGAAGAGCCCGAGGTCCTGCGGCACCCACGCGGTCGCGCGGCGGTGCGGCGGGACATCGACGCCCTGCGCAGCATCGAACACTGTCACGCCGTCCACCTCGATGTCGCCGGCGTGCGGGCGGACGAGGCCGGCGACGGCGCGCAACGCCAGGCTCTTGCCGGAGCCAGACGGCCCGAAGATGACGACCGTCTCGCGCTCCATCGTCACGGCGAAGTCGAGGTCGAACGCCGGGAGCGCGAGCCGGAACGCGGCATCCAGGAGCGGGCGCGGCGCGGTCATCGTCGCCTCACCCGTGCGAGCAGGAAGGTGAGCGCAGCGAGCAGCGCCAGCCCCACCCCGGCTGATGCCAGCGCGAGCGCGTTCGCGGCGGCGTGGTCACCGCCCTGCACCGCGTCGTAGATCGCGGCCGGCACCGTGCGCGTGACGCCGGGGATGCTCCCCGCTACCACCACCGTCGCGCCGAACTCGCCGAGGGCGCGCGCCAGCGCGAGCAGCGTCGCCGCCGCGAGGCTCGGCCACGCGAGCGGCAGCACCACGCGGAACCAGCGCGCCCTCGGCGTCACCATCGTGGAGGCGACATCGAGCAGCCCCGCGGGGATCTGCTCGAAGCCGGCCTGCGCGGTGCGGACGTAGAGCGGCAGCGACACGACCGCGGCCGCGATCCCGGCACCGGGCCAGGTGAACACGAGGCGCAGCCCCGCGTCGTCGATGAGGAAGGTCCCGAGGGCGCTCTGCCGTCCGAGCAGGTAGAGCAGGTAGTAGCCCACCGACACCGGCGGCAGGACCAGCGGCAGCAGCGCCAGCGACGAGAGCAGGCCGCTTACCGCCGGCCTCGACCGGGCGATCCGCCACGCAAGCGGTGTCCCCACCAGCACGCACAGCGTGGTCGCCAGCAGCGCGACCTGCAGGGAGATGCGGAAGACGGACCAGTCCACCCCGCTCACGGCGCAGCGACCGGCGACTCGAACCCGTAGCGGGCGAGCACATCCTGCCCGGCGCCCTCCGCGATGACGCGCAGCACGCAGGCCGCCGCCTCCGTCGCCGCCGAGCGCGCGACCACGCCGCTCGCCTGCACCAGCGGCGCGTGCAGCGCGGAGTCCACCGACAGGTGCGCCCGCGCCGGCTGTACGACGAGCGAGTGCGAAAGCAGCGCCGCGTCCACGTTGCCGGAGCGTAGGTACTCGGAGGCCTGGCGGATGTTCTCCGCGATCACGATCCTCGGCTGCAGGGCGTCCCAGAGGTCGGCCGCCTCCAGCGCCTGGCGTGCCGCCCGTCCGTACGGGGCGTGCTCCGGGCTGGCGATCGCGATCCGCTCGATGTCCGCGCGGCGCAGGTCGTCCAGCGTGGCCAGCGGCGGCAGGCCGTCCCGCCACGCGAGGGCGAGGCCGCCGACGGCGTAGTCCCGGACGGACGTCGGGTCGATGTCACCGCTCTGAGCGAGGCCGTCCACGAATCCGCGGTCGGCGGAGAGGAAGAGGTCGTACGGGGCGCCGGCACGTACCTGGTCGCGCAGTTGCCCGGACGAGCCGAGGACGAACGAGACGTCGACGTCGCACTCGGCCTCGACCAGCGGCTCGAGGTCGACGGAGGCCGGCGCGAGGTCGGAGGCAGCGGCGATCGTCAGGGAGGGGGGGGCGTCCGAGCAGGCGGCGCCGGCCCAGAGGAGCGCGGCCGCGAGCAGTCCCCAGCGATGACGCCTCACGCGGTAGGCCCTCTCGACGGCGCTTCGACCGGCTGCAGAGCCGATGCTACACTCCGCCCGGTTACCGCGCGGTGACCGGGGAAGTTCGGTGCGAAACCGACGCTGTCCCGCAACTGTGACCCGCCCCCGGCGGGGAGCCAGGATACCGGCCCGCGCATCCTTGTCGGCCTGCGAGGACAGGCGGCGGCAGGCACACGCGCCCCCTCGCGCATGCGCTCGCCATCGCCCCTCCCTCGCGAGGAGTAGCGCGGCGATGTCGATCAGGGACCTCCGGATCACCGCAGCCTGGGCGGCCCCGCGCAGCGGCCTCCGCGCGCGCCTACGGCTGGCCGGCGTACCGCTCACCGCGGTCGCGCTCCTCGTGATCGCCGTGCTCTCCGCCACCCAGGGCGCCGCCGCGATCCCGCCGTGGACGGCCGTCCTCATGCTCCTCGAACGCGCACCGTTCCTCGATGTCAACGCCGGGGCGTCCGAGGCGTGGCACCGCATCCTGTTCGACATCCGGCTGCCGCGCGTGATCGCCGCCGGCGTGGTGGGCGCATCGCTCTCGGTCGCCGGATCGGCCTACCAGGGGGTGTTCCGCAACCCGCTGGCGGACCCGTTCCTCCTCGGCGTGGCGGCCGGCGCCGCCTTCGGCGCGTCCGTGGCGATCATGTCGCCGCTGCCGATCGACTCATGGGGATTCGGTTGGGTGCCGGCGTTCGCCTTCGTCGGCTCCGCCGTCGCGGTCGCCTCCGTCTACACGGTCGCGAGGAGCGGCGGGACGATCGACAACGGGTCGCTCATCCTCGCGGGGATCGCGTTCTCCGCGATCTTCGGCGGGCTGACCTCGTTCATGCTGCTGACCGGCGGGCAGAAGGCGCAGCCGATCTTCGAGTTCATCTTCGGGGGCTTCAACACCTCCTCGTGGGTGCGCATCGTCTACGCGCTGCCGTACCTGGCCGCGGGGGCGGCGCTGGTGGCGCTGCACGCGCGCGCGCTGAACGTCCTCCAGCTGGACGAGGAGCAGGCCGCCCACCTGGGCGTGGACGTGACCCGCGTGAAGGTGATGGTGCTGGTGGGCGCGTCGCTCATGGCGGCGACGGCGGTGGCGATGGCGGGCACAATCGGCTTCGTCGGCCTCGTGGTGCCGCACGCGATCCGCATGATGTTCGGGATGGACTACCGGCGGACGCTGGTCGCGGCCGCGCTGGTGGGCGCCTCCTTCCTCATCCTCGTCGACCTGTTCTCTCGCACGGTGATCGCGCCGCAGGAGATCCCCGTCGGCATCGTCACGTCGATGCTCGGTGGTCCGTTCTTCATCTACCTCATGCGGCGACGCCGCGGCGGGGCGCTCTGATGGCGGCCCCGAGGCTCGCCGAGACGCCGCTGCTGGAGGTGCGCGACCTCCACGTCCGCATCGGCGGGCGGGCGCTGCTCGACGGCGTCTCGCTGCGCGTCGAGGCGGGCGAGGTCGTCGGCCTCGTCGGGCCGAACGGCGCGGGCAAGAGCACGTTGATGCGCGCCGCCACTGGCGCCCGTGCTGCCGAGGGCGATGTGCTGGTGGACGGCCGCCCGCTGCGCTCCGTGCCGCGCCGCGATCTCTTCCGCACCGTCGCCGTCGTCCAGCAACTCCCCGAGGCGCCCGCCACCATGACCGTGCGCGAACTCGTCCTCCTCGGGCGGTTCCCGCACCTCGGGCTGCTCGGACGCGAGACCGAGCGCGACCTCGCGATCGCGGATGCCGCGATCGCGCGCACCGGGTGCGAAGGGTACGCGGACCGCGCGCTGGGGACCCTCTCGGGCGGCGAGCGGCGGCGCGCCTTCATCGCCCGCGCGCTGGCGCAGGAGCCGCGGCTGCTGCTGCTGGACGAGCCGACGGCGAACCTGGACGCGGAGGCGCAGGCGGAGATCCTCGGGCTGCTGCGCCGCCTCGCGACGGAGGGCGTGGGCATCCTGGTGGTGCTCCACGACCTCTCGTACGCCGCGGCGTACTGCGACCGGCTGGTGCTGCTCGCGGGCGGGCGCGTGGTCGCCGATGGCGTCCCGGGCGTCGTGGTGACGCCGGAGCACATCGGCGCGGTCTACGGCCGGCACGTGCGCGTGATCGCGAACCCGGATGGTGGCGCGCCGCTGGTGGTGCCGGCGCTCTGAGGCGTCCCGCCGGCTGACCGCGTGGCGGCTAGGTGACCTTCAGCGGGACGCCCTGCTTGCAGAGCGGGCATTCCTCCGGCGTCCACGTCTGCATCACAACCTCGGTCGCGGCGAAGAACGGGATCTCCCCGAAACTCACCTTGCCCCCGGAGCGGTCCACCATCACGGCTACGCTGCTCACGCGTCCACCGGCCTTCCGCACCGCCTCGATCGTGTCGAGGACGGACTCGCCGGAGGTCATCACGTCATCCACCACCATCACCGGCTCGTCCGGCTGCAGGTGGAAGTCGCGCTGGAAGGAGCGGCCGCCCTGCGGGTCGCGCTCGCAGAAGATGCCGCGCAGGCCGAGCTGCCGCCCGACCTCGTACGCCAGGATCACGCCGCCGGTCGTGGGGCCGGCGACGGTCCGAGGCGCGTGCGCGCGCCCGGCGTCCGCCATCTTGCGGCAGACGAGTTCGGTGTACTGCGGCCACTGGAGGATGTTGAACTTCTCCAGGTAGCGGTCCGAGTGGCGGCCGGAGTTCAACTGGAAGTGGCCGGACAGCATCGCGCCGCCCGCCTCGAGCGCCTGCATCACCTCGGGGTCTACCGCCATACCGCCACCGTCCCCTTCTCCGGCAGGACGCGCGCCACCGAAGAGGCGACCGCGCCCAGCCCGTGCTCCACCATCCAGAACCGACCGAACGGCCAGTAGCGGATGTCCGCCCGGCCCACCACGACCTCCTGGTCGATCAGACCGAAGAGGTGCGAGTCGAAGGAGTTGTTGCGGTTGTCGCCCAGCACGAACAACTTGCCCGGGGGCACCGCCGTCAGCGGATAGACGTAGTTGGGCGAGGCCTGGATGTACGGCTCATCCAGCGGCTGGTGGTCCACGAACAGGACGCCGTCGCGCACCTCCACCACCTGGCCCGGCACGGCGATCACGCGCTTGATGAAGTCGCGTTCGCGCGGCTCGGTCTGGTAAGCGAAGACCACGATGTCACCCGGCTTCGGGTCGCCGAACGAGAACGTCCCGCCCACCACCGGCACCCACGTGAGGTCGAAGTCGCGGTAGGCGAGGCGGTTCACGATCACGAACTCGCCGTTCTCGAACGTCGGCAGCATGGAGGCGCCGTCCACCACGTAGTTGTGGGCGACGAAGCGCACGCCGACGAACATGATCAGCGCCAGCGCGACCACCTCGAGCGTCTCGGCGAGGCCGGAGAGGCCCCACGGCCAGACGATCGCGTGCCACGGACGCGGGACGGCGAACGGGTCGACCTGCCCCAGGCCGCGGTGGGAGAAGGCGGGCTGGTCCACGATCGCCGGATCGCCCGGCGCGTCGTCGGTGGCGGGGTCCCAGTCGGGATCGAAGCCGGACGTGACCTCGGGGGCGTCGGGGGGCAGTTCGTCGAGCATCCCATCGAGTATAGGCGGGGGCTCCGTGGGCGCACCCACGCGAGCAGCGCCGTCAGGCGCGTCGAGCGGCACCCAGCAGGTCGATCCGCTCCATCGCCACCTGCGCCACCGCCTCACGCCCCCGCACCAGCGCCGGGCGCGGGTCGCCGCCGGACGCCTCGGCCAGCGCGCGGGCGAAGGTGGCGTGGATCTCGCTGCTGATGTTCACCTTGCGGATGCCGGCGAGCACGGAGGCGCGCAGGTCCTGCGGCGTCACGCCCGAGCCGCCGTGCAGCACCAGCGGGAGACCTCGCACGGCGGCGCGGATCTCGCGCACCAGCGGCAGGTCCACCTGGCCCGCCAGCCCGTGCGCCGTGCCGACCGAGACGGCCAGCGAGTCGACCCGCGTCTCCTCCACGAACCGCGCGGCCGCCTCCGGGTCGGTCAGCACCGCCTCCGAGGTCACGACGCCCGGCTCGCGCCCGCCCACGTGGCCCAGTTCCGCCTCCAGCGGCACGCGCGCCTCCTGCGCCACCGCGTACGCGGACATCGTCTCCCGCCGGTTCCGCTCGATCGGGAAGGTGGAGCCGTCGAACATGAGCGAGGTGAACCCGGCGGCCACCGCGCGACGCAGCAGCGCCACGTCCGGGCCGTGGTCGAGGTGCACGGCCACCGGCACCGTCGCCCGCTGCGCGAGCGTGCGCGCGAGCGCCGCCGCCACCTCCACGCCGCCGATGTGCTTCAGGTTGGACGGGTTGAACTGCAGGAAGAGCGGCGCCCCGCGCGCCTCGGCGGCATCGAGGACGCCGAGCGCCATCTCCACGTTGGAGACGTTGAAGCCGGGCACCGCGTAGGTGCCACGCTCCGCGCCGGCGAGCAGGTCGAAGCCGGGGACGAGGGGCATGGGCCTCCGCCTCAGGGTGCGCTCGGGCCGCCTCGCACGCCCGTGCCGTAAGCGAGGCCCATGCTAACCTCGGCCCGCGGACGGGGTGCAACCGTCCCCGCCGGCCCGCCCACCTGCACGAGCGCGCGCATGACCACACCCACCCCCGCGCCGACGGAAGCGGACGCCGCCATCGAGGCGTGGGTGACGCGTGCGCGCGGCGGCGACCTCACCGCGTTCAACCAGCTCGTGCTGCGCTTCCAGGACCCGCTGTACGGCCTCACGCTGCGCATGCTCGGCTCACCGCAGGCGGCGGAGGACGCCACGCAGGAGGCGTTCATCCGCGCGTGGCAGCGCCTCGACACCTTCCGCGGCGGCTCCTTTAAGTCGTGGCTCTTCACCATCGCCGCCAACCAGGCGCGGGACGAACTGCGCCGACGCGGCCGCCGCCCCACCACGAGCCTGACCGCTGACGACGGCGATGAGGACGACCGGCCCGACCTCGATCCCGCCGACCCTGACCCGCTGCCGCTGGAGCAGGTGGAGCAGGGCGAACTGCGCGCCGCGCTGGAGGACGCCCTCCGCACGCTGCCGGACGACTGGCGCGAGGTGGTGGTGCTCTCCGACATCCACGGGATGGACTACCGCGAGATCTCGGAGGTCACCGGGCTCGCCCTGGGCACGGTGAAGTCACGCCTCAGCCGCGCCCGCGGACGGCTGCGCGAGGTGATCCGCGCCTCCCGGGAACTCCACGAGGCCGCCGAGCGTCTAGGGGACAGGCGGTGATCCCATGAACAGAGGGCGACAGCGTGACCTTGAGGCTCCCCTGACCCCGCTGGAGCGGCTTGAGGAGCGCCTGTCCGCGTACCTGGACGGGGAACTCACCGACGTCGAGCGTTCCGCCGTGGAGGCGGAACTGGCGGCAAGCGCCGAGGCCCGCGAGACGCTGGATGACCTCCGGCTCGTGCGCTCGGCGCTCGCCACCCTCGACGAGGGCGTGCGCGCGCCCCGCTCGTTCGCGCTCACGGCAGCCCCGGCCCCGGCACGCCCGCTCGCGCTGATGCGCCGGCTGGAGTTGTTCGTCCGCGCCGGTGCTGCTGGGGCGGCGCTGCTCTTCGTCGTCGCCGTGGTCCACGAACCCTCCTCGCTCAGCACGGGGGGCGCGGTCGCAGACACCTCCGTCGCGATGACGGCGATGGAGGCAGCCCCGGCCGGTGCGGAACTGCGCGCCGGTGACGCCGCCGCGAAGGGCGCCGCTCCCGAGATCGCCCCCTCGGAGGGCACCCCGGAAGCGGTGCAGCCTGCGTTCGCACCCGCCCCCGCCTCGGACGCCTCGTTGCTGCCGCCGACCTCGGGCGGCGGCGCTGGCGAGGGTGGCGTGATGGGCGCAGCCGGCGCGGATGGTGGCATGGGCGGCGGCGAGGACGACGGCGCCCCGACGGCGGCCGGCGCGATGCCCGCCCCGGAGTCGGGTGACCTGCTGTTCTCCAGCACCTCCGCGGAGGGCGGAGACGCCTCGGGAACCAACATCGCGGTCGACACGTCTCAGGGTGTGGGAGGCGTTGCTCCCGCGCTCGCAGCACTGGCGGTCCTGCTCGGAGCCCTCTCCGCGCTGATGACCTGGTCGCGACGCGGAGACCGCTCGGCGCAATAAGGCGGACACTCGTTCCGCCACGTTGCCGGCGGGGACGCACCCAGCGACCCGGAAGAAAGGCAACATCCATGAACATCAAGCACATCAAGCGGGGCATGGTGGCCCTGGGCGCGACCGCACTGGTCGTCCTGGGCGTCGCCTGCACCCCCGAGACCACGGTGAACATGCCGTCCGGCGAAAGCGCCACCGGCATCACCGTGACCGGCCAGGGCAAGGTCTCCGTGAAGCCCGACATCGCCCTCGTGAACGTGGGCGTGGAGGTCACCGCGCCGACGGTGGCGGAGGCGCGCGACCAGGCGGCGGACGCCATGCAGGCGCTGCAGGACGCGGTGAAGGGCCTGGGCGTGGCGGAGGAGGACATCCGCACCCAGTACTTCAACATCTACCCGCAGTACGTCTACACGGAGAACGAGGCGCCCCGCATCGCCGCGTTCACGGTGAACAACCAGGTCGAGCTGAAGGTCCGCAACATCGACTCCGCGTCGCAGGTGCTGGACGCCGCGATCGTCGCCGGCGGTGACGCCGTCCGCGTGAACGGCATCTCCTTCACCGTGGAGGACCCGGAACAGCACCTGGCGGACGCCCGCAAGGAGGCGATCGACAACGCCCGCGAGCGCGCCGAGGTGCTGGCGGAGGCCGCTGGCGTGACGCTGGGCAAGGCCCGCTCGATCAGCGAGTCCGCATCCGGCGGCGGCCCCGAGTTCTACCCGACGCTCCGTGACGCCGCGATGGGCGGCGCCCCGAGCCCGGTGAACGCCGGCGAGCAGGAGCTGATGCTGACCGTGTACGTGGTGTTCGACATCACCCAGTAGTCCCCGGCCACGGTCTGACACACGCGAGGCCGCCCTTCGGGGCGGCCTCGTTGCGTTCCGCCCTACAGAGCCCCGGCAGGGCCGTCGATAGTCACGGTGTCTGGCTACCCCGAACGGAGTCGAACGGCCTCGTGATGCGACGTGCGCTTCCCAATGTGCTGCCGTGGGCGCTGCTCCTGGGCGGGTCGACCGCCCTCTTTGTCGCGCTCGAGGGCAACGCCGGGTGGAACCAGGCGCTCGCGTGGAAGCAGCCTGCCGGCCACTTCTGGATCGTCAGCGTCGCCTCCGTGGTGTGCCTCGCAATCGCCCTGGCGGCAAGCATCGCAGCGCTCCGGACACGCAACGCCCGCGTCCTGCTGCTGGCGCTCGCGTTCCTCTACATGGCGGGCATCTTCACCGTCCACGGCCTCGCCACGCCCGGATTCCTCCTCGGCGGCGCGCCGGCGGCGCCCGTCGCCGCCGCCCCGCAGGCGGTGGTGATGAACACGGCCGCGTTCACCGGGGACGGCTACGGCGACGATGGCTATGGCGGCGGCGGGCCGTCGCTCGCCAGCATCGCGCCGGCCACGCCGGTCACGACCGAGGTCACGCCGGCAACGCAGGAGCGGCCCACGCCGTTCCACAACGTCACCGGCCTTTCGTCACGCCTCGCCACCCTGCTCGCCGCCTTCTTCCTGGCGGCGAGCGCGTTCAACTGGCCCGCAGCGGCGGAGCGCTGGATGGAGCGCCGCCGGCACGCGATCCTCGCCGGCGCGATCGCGCTCGTCGCGCTGTACGCAGGCGTTGCCCTCACCATGCCGCACCTGGTCCCCACCTGGCTGGTGCAGCGTCCGCTGTTCGCGTGGGGCGTCCTCGCAGCGGTCACCATCGCCGGCGGCTATGCCGCATTCCATTTCGTTGTCGGCTACCGGCGCAGCGGCCTGCCGATGTACGGCGCCTCCGCTGTGGGCGCGGTGATGCTGGTACAGGCGCACTTCTCGCTGCATTTCGGCGCGACCTGGTCCGCGGTGTTCTGGCTGTACCACTTCCAGTTGCTCGCCGGGTTCAGCGCGATGCTCTGGGGCGTCCTCGTCGCTTACTCGCAGGGGGCCACCGTCCGCTCGTTCGAGGCGCTGACCGTCACTGATGTGTTAGAGCAGCTGCGCTCCGGCTACACCGAATCGATCGTCACGCTCGCCGCGGCGCTCGAGGCGCGCGACGGCTACACCCTGGGCCACGGCGAACGCGTGGCCGCGCTCTCCGTGCTCATCGGCCAGCAGATGCGGCTCCCGGACACGCGCCTCCGTGCGCTCGCTGCCGGTGCCCTCCTGCACGACGTCGGCAAAATCGGCGTGCCGGACGCGGTCCTCCACAAGCGCGCCTCGCTCGACCCGGTGGAGTACGACGTCATCAAGGAGCACCCGGGCCGTGGCGCGGAGATGCTGCGCGGCGCCTTCGGCCGCCGGATCGAGGCGCTGGTGATCCGCCATCACCACGAGCGGTTCGACGGCACCGGCTACCCGGACGGCCTCGCCGGCGACGCGATCCCGCTGGAGGCGCGCATCGCCGCCGTCGCGGACGTGTACGACGCGCTCCGCTCCAACCGCGCCTACCGGCCCGCCTGGGAGCCTGACGAGTCGGTCAGCGTGATCGAGGCCGGCGCCGGGACGCACTTCGATCCGCGCTGCGTGGAGGCGTTCGCCGCCGTGGTCGAACGGTGGGAGGCGCAGTACGCCGCCTCCCGCGTCGATTATGTCGAACGGCGCGCCTACGCCGCCTGACCTCCCCGCGCGCCGGGCCGATGTGACACGATCGGCGCGTCCTGAGCACCACGGGAGAGGGCCTGCTTGATGCTCCGACGTTCCCTGCCGACGGTCGGACCGTGGATCGCGATGCTCGCCGCCTCCAGCGCGGCGTTCATCGTCCTCCGCGCCAACAACGGGCTGGAGACTCGCTTCTCCTGGGCGTCCGGCATCGGCCACTTCTGGGTGGTGAGCGCCGCCGCCATCGCCTGCGCGGTCCTCGCGGTCGCCGCCGGTGTCGCCGCGCAGCAGGCGAAGAACGCGCGCATCCTGATGCTCGCCCTCGCGTTCCTGAGCATGGCGGGGTTCTTCACCGTGCACGGGCTCTCGACGCCGGGCGTGCTGATGGAGGCCGGGCGAGGCGCCTACACCGTGACCACGACGCCCGCCTACAGCGCCGGGGCCGCGCCCTCCGGCGCGATCCCGGTGCCGGCGGCCTGGCTGTTCAACTTCACCGGCCTTTCGGGCCGCCTTGCCGTCTCCGCGGCGGCCCTCTTCCTGGCCGCGAGCGCGGTGCAGTGGGCGCCGCCGGTCGAGCGCGCGATCGTCCGGTGGCGTCACGGCATCCTCGGCGGGCTCGTCGCGCTCATCGCGCTGTACGGGGTCGTCGGCCTCCGCCGGCCGGAGGTGGTCCCTCAGTGGCTCGCCGGCACCGAGTGGGTCGCGTGGAGCACGATGGCCGTGGTCGTCGCGCTCGGGCTGTGGGCGGCGTGGCGCTATGCCACGGGCTACGTCCGCAGCGGCCTCGCGATGTACGGCGCGGTCGCCCTCGGCGCGGTGCTGCTGGTCCAGGCGCAACTCTCGATGCAGTACGGCGCGATCTGGCAGGGGACATTCTGGCTCTACCACCTCCAGTTGCTGGCCGGGTTCAGCGCGATCCTCTGGGGCGTGGTCGTCGAGTACTCCCGGGGCCGCACGGTGCAGTCCTTCGCCGCGCTCACCGTCTCGGACGCGCTCGACCAGTTGCAGGCGGGCTACGCCGAGCCGGTGGTGGCGCTCGCGAAGGCGCTCGAAACGCGCGATGGCTACACGATCGGCCACGGCGAGCGCGTCGCTGCGATGTCCGTACTCATCGGCCAGGAGTTGCGCCTCCCGGCGCCTTCGCTCCGCGCGCTGGCGGCCGGCGCGCTGCTGCACGACGTCGGCAAGATCGGCATCCCGGACGCCATCCTGCACAAGAACGGCCGCCTGACGGACGAGGAGTTCGGGGTCATCCAGGAGCACCCCGGCCGCGGCCACGAGATCCTGCGTTTCATCTACAGCCAGCAGGAGGAATCGCTGGTGATCCGCCACCACCACGAGAAGTGGGACGGCAGCGGCTACCCGGACCGTCTCAGCGGGGAGGCGATCCCACTCGGCGCGCGCATCGCCGCCGTCGCCGATGTCTACGACGCGCTCCGCTCCAACCGCTCCTATCGCACGCCGATGACCCCGGAGGAGGCGCAGGCGGTGATCCGCGAGGGCGCCGGCAAGCACTTCGACCCACGTTGCGTGGAGGCGTTCCTGGCCGTGGCCGGCCAGTGGGAGACCCGTCACGCCGCCGCACACGTCCCGTACAGCGAACGCCGGACGGTGACCGCGTGAGCGCCAGCAAGCCCGCTCCGCCAGCCGCGCCGCGCGCGCGCCTCGGGCGGCTGGCGTGGTGGATCCTCGCCGTGAACGTGGCGACGGTGGGCGGCGCGGCACTCATCACCCGCGTCGAGGCGGGGGCGGCCGTCCGGCAGATCGCGCTCTGGTGCGGCATCGGCGGGTAGGCGCGCCCAGCGGGCGCCGGTGGTACGCTCCGGCGACTAAGACCTCCTCTCCCCGAGGACATCCGAGGGCCCCCGTTGGTACTGAGTGACCGCTCGATCCGCGAGGCGCTGGCGTCCGGCCGGCTCGTGGTCGACCCCCTGGGCGAGAACGCTGTGCAGCCCGCCTCCCTCGACATCCGGCTGGACCGCTACTTCCGCGTGTTCCGGAACCACCGCCAGCCGTACATCGATGTGCGCGAGGAGATGCCGGAACTCACGGAGATGGAGGAGATCGCGGACGACGAGCCGTTCGTCCTCCACCCCGGCGAGTTCGTGCTGGGCTCCACCGTGGAACGCGTGCAACTCGGCAATGACCTGGTGGCGCGGGTGGAGGGCAAATCCTCGCTCGGCCGCCTCGGTCTGCTCGTCCACGCCACCGCCGGGTTCGTGGACCCGGGGTGGAACGGCCACCTGACGCTGGAACTGTCCAACGTCGCCACGCTGCCGATCCGGCTCTACTACCACATGAAGATCGGGCAGTTGTCGTTCCAGAACCTGACGACACCCGCCGACCGGCCATACGGGCACCCGGAACTGAAGTCCCGCTACCAGGGCCAGTCCCTCCCCACCGCCAGCCGCATCTACCGCGACTACCAGCGGCCAGACGCCTGAACGGGACGGGAGGCGCACCCGTGCCCTCCGAGTTCATGCGCGCGGCGCTGGAGCAGGCGGACGCCGCCCTCGGCACCACCTCGCCCAACCCAGCCGTCGGCGCGGTTGTCGTCCGTGACGGCCGCATCGTTGGCCGCGGCCACACCCAGCCACCGGGCGGCCCCCACGCCGAGGTGATGGCGCTCCGCGACGCCGGCGACGCCGCCCGTGGCGCGACGCTGTACGTCACGCTGGAGCCCTGCTCCCACCACGGCCGCACCCCGCCCTGCGTGGACGCGATCCTCGCCGCCGGGGTCGCGGAAGTCCGGTACGCGGTCGGCGATCCCGACCCGAACGTCGCCGGGCGCGGCGACGCGAACCTGCGCGCCGCCGGCGTCCGCGTGGAGGACGGCGACGGCGCGGAGGAATCCGCGCGGCTGCTGGAGGGCTACCTGCATCACCGGCGCACCGGCCGCCCGCTCGTCCTCGTGAAGTTCGCCGCCAGCCTGGATGGCCGCATCGCCGCCGCCTCCGGCGACTCGCGCTGGGTCTCCGGGCCGGAGGCGCGCGCCTGGGCGCACCACGAACGCACCCGCATCGATGCGATCGCGGTCGGCTCGAACACGGTGCTCGTCGATGACCCGGAACTCACGGCCCGCCCGGAGGGCGTCGCCGACCCCCATCAGCCGCTCCGGGTCGTCTTCGACAGTCACGGCCGCACGCCGCCCTCGGCGCGCGTCCTGCGCGGCGGCGGCGCCCTCCTCCTCACCACCGACGCCGCCACCGAGGCGTGGCGGGCGGCGGTGGAGGCGGCCGGCGCGGCCGTAGAGCGCGTCACGGCCGGCCCGGACGGTCGGATCGACCTCGGCGCCGCGCTCGACCTCCTCGGCCGGCGGGGCGTACTGACGCTGCTCGTGGAGGGCGGCGGGACGCTCCTCGGCGCGTTCTTTGACCAGCGACACGTGGGCCGCCTGTATGCTGTCATTGCGCCCGTCATCGTGGGCGCCTCCACGGCGCCCTCGGCGGTGGCCGGGCGAGGCGCGGAGCGGATGCGGGACGCCCCCCGGCTGCGGGACCTCACGGTGCAGCGGCTGGGGGACGACACGCTGATCGCGGGTGTACCGGTGTGGCCGGACGCCACGGACGAAGGCGGGGACGCGTAGTGTTCACGGGCATCGTGGAAGAAGTGGGCCGGGTGCGCCGCCGCGAGGGTGGCGAACTGGTCATCGAGTGCCACCACATCCTCGAGGGGTCGCAACTCGGCGACTCCATCGCCGTCAACGGCGTCGACCTCACGGTCCGCACCATGGACAGCGACTCCATGTCGTTCGACGTCATGCCGGAGACCTTCCGGCGCTCCAACCTCGGCAGCGTGCAGGTGGGCGAGGCCGTGAACCTCGAACGGTCCGTCACGGCGGCGACGCGGCTCTCCGGCCACATCGTGCGCGGCGTGGTGGAGGCCACCTGTCGCCTCCACTCCTTCACGCCGGAGGGCGACGCGATCATCGTGCGGTTCGAGGCAGACCCGGAGCACCTGAAGTACATCGCGATGAAGGGGCCCGTCTGCGTGGACGGGATCTCGCTCACGGTCATGGCGAAGGACGCCACGTCCTTCTCCGTCTCGGTCGTCCAGTACACCCAGGAGCACACGAACCTGCTGCAGAAGCAGCCCGGTGCGCTGATCAACCTGGAGACGGACATCCTCGCCCGGTACATCGAGCAACTGCTGGAAGCACGCGCGGCGACCACCACGGCGTCGACGCAGTAAGGGGAAGCAGATGGCGACTCGGAAGGTCCAGCCGACGGGCGACACCGCCCCGCCGATGAAGAAGCCAGCGACGCGGGCCGCGAAGCCCGCCGCGAAGGCGGCCGCGCCGACCTCCATGCGCGCGAAGCGCCGGCCGGACGTGATGATGAGCGTGGAGGAGGCGATCGAGGAGATCCGCCTGGGCCACCCGATCATCGTCACGGACGACGAGGACCGGGAGAACGAGGGCGACATCGTCATCGCCGCCCAGTTCTGCACGCCGGAGTGGGTGAACTTCATGGCCGTGCACGCGCGCGGCCTGATCTGCGTCCCGGTGACCGAGGAGCGCGCCGAGGCTCTGCGCCTGAGCCCGATGACGGACCACAACACCGCGCCGCTCGGCACCGCGTTCACGATCTCGGTGGAGGCCGCCACCGGCGTCACCACGGGCATCTCCGCCGCGGACCGCTCGCGCACCATCAAGACGCTGGCGGACCCGCGCGCCACGGCGGCGGACTTCACGCGGCCGGGGCACATCTTCCCGCTCCGCGCGAAGCCGGGCGGCGTCCTGGTGCGGGCCGGGCAGACGGAGGCCTCGGTCGACCTCTGCCGCCTCGCAGGGCTGGAGCCGGCCGCCGTGGTCTGCGAGATCATCAAGGAAGACGGCACCATGGCCCGCATGCCGGACCTGGTGAAGTTCGCGAAGAAGCACCACCTCAAGATCCTCACCGTCGCCGACCTCATCGCCTACCGCATGGCGCACGAACGCCTCGTCGAACGCGCCGAGGAAGTCCAGATGCCGACGCGCTTCGGCGACTTCCGCGCCGTGGGCTACCGCACGATCATCGACAAGAAGGAGCACGTGGCGCTGGTGATGGGCGACCTCACCACCCCGGAGCCCGTGCTCATCCGCATGCACGACAAGTGCCTGACCGGTGACGTCTTCGGCTCCATGCGCTGCGACTGCGGCGAGCAGCTGGACGCCGCGATGCGCAAGATCGCGGAGGCCGGGCGCGGCGCCATCGTCTACATGGACCAGGAGGGCCGGGGCATCGGCCTGCACAACAAGTTGCGCGCCTACAAACTCCAGGAGGAGGGCCTCGACACCGTCGACGCCAACCTGGCGCTGGGGCTGCCGGCGGAGAACCGTGACTACGGCATCGGGGCGCAGATCCTCGTGGACCTCGGGGTGCGCGAGATGCGGCTGATGACGAACAACCCGATCAAGATCCGCGAACTGGACCAGTTCGGCGAACTGCGCGGCGCCGGCCTGGACGGCTACGGCCTGCGCGTGGTGGAGCGCGTCCACCTGGAGGTGGAGGCGAACCCGCACAACGTTCGCTACCTCCAGACGAAACGTGACCGCATGGGGCACCTCCTTGACCAGGAGATGCCGGGACAGGGCTCGTAATGGTCCAGACGTACGGGGACGGCACACCGGACGCGCGCGGCCTGCGCGTGGCGATCGTCGTGGCGATGTTCAACGACCAGATCACCCGCAAGATGCGGGACGGCGCCATCCAGACCGCGGTCGAGATGGGCGTCGCCGAAGACGACATCGAGGTCTACTGGGTGCCCGGCGCGTTCGAACTACCGCTCGTCGCGCAGCGCCTCGCGGAGACGTCCGACTACGACGCGATCGCGGCGCTGGGCGCGATCATCCGCGGTGACACGCCCCACTTCGACTTTGTTGCGACCCAGACGGGACGGGGCATCATGGATGTGACGCGGGAGTACGGCCTGCCGGTCGCCTTCGGCGTCATCACCACCGACAACCTGGCGCAGGCGGAAGCCCGCGCCGGGGGCGAGGTGGGCAACAAGGGCAGCGAGGCGATGTACGCCTGTCTGCACGTGGCATCGCTGCTCCGAGGCATCGACGACCGACAGGCGATCACCGAGGGCTAGGCTGATGAAACTGCCTGACGAACTGAAGCACCCCAGCGGCGGCGAGCACGTGGACGAACTCGCCCACAACGTCCTGAAACTGGCCCACGAAACGCTGGACCGGTTCCCGGAGGTGAAGCGCCGCAACATGTTCCTGGCCGGCGGCGCGGCGATCTCCTCGGCGCTGGTCGTGGCGGCCGGCGTCGCGATCATGAAGCGCCTGAAGGCGGGCCAGGCGCCGGCGGACGCCGTCCAGGACGTCACGGAGGAGGAGCTCGAAGGGCTCCGCCTCGTGGAGCGCGAACACTACCGCCCGCCCACGACCGAGGACGACGAGGGCGGCGAGACGCGCCCGACCGGCACGCACTAGCGGCGCAACCGCCCGAGCACGAACGAAGACGGCCCCCTCTCGCGAGGGGGCCGTCTGGTTCACGTTCGCTCGTCCCCTCCGCGGCTGCCGTCCTCACCCCGGGAGCGGCACGCCTCGGTGGGTGCTAGCGGCCCCGGCCGCCGCCGTAGCCACCATCCCGGCGGCCACCGCCGCCGCCACCGCCGTAGCCGCCGCCGTCACGACGGCCACCGCCGCCGCCACCGTAGCCGCCGCCACCGCCGCCGTAGCCACCACCGCCGCCGCCATCGCGACGGCCGCCGCCACCGCCGTAGCCGCCGCCGCCACCGCCGTAGCCGCCGCCACCGCCGCCGTAGCCGCCGCCACCGCCGCCGCCGCCGTAGCCGCCGCCACCACCGCCGCGGTAGCCGCCGCCACCACCGCTCTCACGCGGCTGGGCCTCGTTCACCTTGAGCGCGCGGCCGCCGAAGTCCTTGCCATCCAGGGCTGCGATCGCCGCCTTCGCGCCCTCGTCCTCCATCTCCACGAAGCCAAAGCCGCGCGGACGCCCGGTCTCGCGGTCCTTCAGCAGGTGGCAGGAGATCACCTCACCGTACTGGGCGAACAATGCCGACACGTCCTCTTCGGTCGCGCTGAACGGCAGGTTCCCGACGTAAATCCTCTGGCTCACTCAACCAACACTTCCAGCCGGATGGAGCACCGGCGCCAACTACCGGGGTTGCCCCCGGATGGGGTCGTCTCAGAATCTCGCTGGTCGTGCAGGGTGAGGCCGACGGGGAGGTCTGAGGTCGTCGCTACATTACCATTTGTGTATCCACCCCCGGTGCCCCATCGCGCGGCGGAGCGCCCCGCCCCGGGCGACCCGCGAGCGCGACACCCGCGTTGACCGGCAACGAACGCGCGTTCTACCGTGGAGGCACCCCGGACGGAGCGCACCCGTGAGCCGCGACGGCGTCACCCTGCCCCCGCGCATCGCCCACTTCGACCTCGACTCCTTCTTCGTGGCCGCGGAGCGCGCCCGCAATCCGGCGCTGCGAGGCCTGCCCGTCCTCGTGGGGTTCGATGGGCCGCGGGGCGTCGTCTCCACCGCCTCCTACGAGGCGCGCGCGTTCGGCTGCCGGTCCGCGCAGCCGATGGCGGTGGCGCTGCGACTCTGCCCGCAGGCGGTCGTGGTGCGCCCGGACCACGCCTACTACATGGACCTGTCGGGCCGCTTCCACGCGATCCTGCGGGACATCACCCCCGTGGTGGAGTCGGCCGGCATCGACGAGGCGTACGCGGACCTCACCGGCCTCGGGCTGTCGTCGGATGCCGCGCGGCTCGCCGCGGAGCGCGTGCGCGACCGAGTGCGTGCCGAGCTCGGCGTCACGGTCTCGGTCTGCATCGCCGGCTCCAAGACCACGGCGAAGGTCGGCTCCGACCGGGCGAAGCCGGACGGGCTGATCGAGGTGCCCGTGGGAGGCGACGCCGAATTCCTCGCGCCGCTGCCGATCCGCGATCTACCGTTCGTAGGACCGAAGTTCGGCGAGGCGCTGACCCGCGCCGGCATCCGCACGATCGGCCAGGCGGCGGCGCTCGACCCGAAGTGGCTCGCGAAGCACTTCGGCGCCGGCGGCGAGGGCCTCGCGAGCCGCGCGCGTGGCGTCGACCACGCGCCAGTCCGCGCCGGCGGCCGGGAGCAGAAGCAGATCTCCCGCGAGGTCACGTTCATGGCGGACGTGGAGGACCTTGCCGAACTGAAGCGCGTGCTGCAGCGCCTCGGCGAGCGCGTGGGCGTGGACCTCCGCGCACACGGCAAGCGCGCGCGCACGGTGACGCTGAAGTTGCGCTGGCTGGACTTCACCACGCTCAGCCGGAGCCGCACGCTCGACCGGCCGTTCCAGGCGAGCCACCAGATCGTGGAAGCCGGCCACGCCCTCCTCGACGAGACCGTCCGCGCCGAGGGGTTCCATCCGGTGCGACTGATCGGCATCGGCGTCACCAACCTCGTGGAGGACGCGATGCAACTCGGCCTGGACGACCTCGTCGCCGCGGACGCGACGCCCGAGGTGCTGCGCGACGAGCGGCTCGACCATGTGCTGGACGACCTGCGCACCCGCTTCGGAGACCGCTCCGTGCGGCGCGGGGTGTAGCCCCCGAATCTCCCGAACCTCTCGAAGACTGACAAAGACTCCGGCCTCCGGGCGAGAAGTCGTGGGGTCTCTTCTCTGGGCGAACTGCCCGAAACCGCGCGAAATCCTCCATTCCCTCCGTTGTCCCTGTGCCCCCGCGCGATCAGTCTGCGCGCAGGAGGAACGACACCATGCAGATGCGCCGGATCGCGAACACCGATGTCGAGGTGTCTGAGGTCGGGTTTGGGGTGTGGACCGTGACCGCAGGGTGGTGGGGCCACTACTCCGACGAGGAGGCGGTGACGCTCCTCCGCCAGGCCTATGACCGAGGCATCACGTTCTTCGATACCGCGGACACCTACGGCAACGGCCGCGGCGAGACGATCATGGCGCTCGCCTTCCCCGGCCGCGACCGCGACGAGATCACCATCGGCGCGAAGTTCGGCTACGACTGGCAGACGCGCGACCCGCGCGACGCAGGCCACCGCGAGGCGCCCCACCGCTTCGACCTCGCGTTCCTGGAGCGATCGCTGGACGCCTCCCTGCGGCGCATGGGGACGGACCGCATCGACTTCTACCAGGTCCACAACCCGCGCATGGCGCACCTCCTCCAGGACGACGTGTGGACGTTTGTGGAGCGGGCGAAGGCGGCGGGCAAGGTGCGCTCCGTGGGCGTCGCCCTCGGGCCAGCGATCGGCTGGCTGGAGGAGGGGCTGTACGCGCTGGAGCACCTGCCGGTGGAGGGGGTGCAGATGATCTACAACGCGCTCGAACTCGACCCGGGCCGGGAGCTGATCGCCGCGGCGGAGCAGTACGGGAAGAGCCTCGTCGTCCGCGTGCCGCACTCCTCCGGGATGCTGGAAGGCCGCTACACCGCTGACACCGTGTTCCCCCCGAACGACCACCGCCGCCACCGGCCGAAATCATGGCTGACGGAGGGCCTGCACAAGGTCGAACAGCTCCGGTTCATCGAGCAGGAGAATGGCTGCACGCTGGGGCAGGCCGCGCTGCGCTTCGTCCTCCACTCGCCCGCCGTGGTCTCGGCGCTGCCGAACATCTACGACCGCGCACAGCTCGCGGAGTTCGCCGCTGCCTCGGAGGTCGCGCCGATCACGGATGCGCAGGCGGCGACGATCGAGCGGCTCTACGAGGGGAACTACGGCCTGCCGCGCGAGACGGTGGTGGTCTCATGACCAGCCTGGATTCTCGCCCGAAGCCATCCGCCGGTGACCTGGACGAGCGCACTCGTGAACTCCTGGACCTCATGCAGGAGGACTTCCCGCTGGTGGCGCAGCCGTACGCGGCGCTCGGCGAGCGCCTCGGGCTGACGGAGGCGGAGACGCTGGACCGGCTGGCCCAGGCGCGTGCCACCGGCGTGGTGCGCCAGATCTGCGCCATCTTCGACACCAAGGCGCTCGGGTATTCCTCCGCGCTGGTCGCGATGAAGGTCGCGCCGGAGCGGCTGGAACACGCGGCCGCGGTCATCAACGCGCACCCGGGCGTCTCCCACAACTACAAGCGCAACCACGAGTTCAACATGTGGTTCACCGTGGCGATGCCGCCGGGCCATGACCTGGACGCCGTGGTCCAGCGCCTCCACGCGCTCGCCGGCGCGGAGTCGACCCGGCCGATGCCCACGATCCACCTCTTCAAGATCGGCGTGACGCTGGACATGAGCGGCGACCGGCCGCTCACCGCCCAGGGCGCCCCCGAATACACCGAGGAGCGGCGCGCCGTCGCGTTGCGCGACCACGTGACGGAGCGCGACGTTGCGTTCATCCGCGCAACCCAGGTCGACCTCGTGGACGCCGCAGAGCCGTTCGCCCACGTCGCCGCCGCGCTCGGGTGGACCGTGGGCCAGGTGTTCGAGCACGCGCAGGGCATGATCGAGCGCGGCATGCTCCGGCGCTTCGGGGCGATCCTCAACCACCGCGCTGCCGGCTTCCGAGCAAACGGCATGGCCGTGTGGAACGTGCCGCCCGACCGCATCCAGGAGTTCGGCCGGATGGTGGCGGGCTACCGGAACATCTCGCACGCCTACCAGCGCCCGACCTACCCGGACTGGCCGTACTCCGTGTTCTCCATGATCCACCACCCGAAGGTCGCTGGGGTGGAGGCAACCGCGCAGGCGCTCTCCGAGCAGTCCGGCATCACGGACTACCGCATCCTCTACTCCTCCACGGAGTTCAAGAAGATCCGGCTCCCCTACTTCACGCCGGACTACGACCGCTGGGAGGCGCTCTGCGCTGAGGCCGCCGCACGCGAGGCGACGGAGGCCCCTCGATGACCACGACCGAGCACCCGCACACCACCGGCGCGCCGCACCACCACGCGCACCCCTCCACGGGTGAGGCGGCCGCCCGGACGTCGCCGCGTGGCGTGCAGAGCGTGAAGTTCACGTTCTTCCGCGTGACGGACGACGTGCGACGCGGCCCGGCGGAAGACCGCGCGGCGCTCGGGCGCACGCTCGAAACGGCGCTGCACGCCTCGGCCGGGACGATGCTGACGCGCGTCTACTCCACGGTGGGCACGCGCGTGGACGCGGAGTTCCTCGTCTGGCAGGCGCACGACGACCTGCGACCGATCACGGACTGGCACGCCTCCATCCTCCGCTCGCCGCTGGCGGGACGGATCGCCGTCACCCACTCGTTCCTCTCGATGACCATGCGGTCGCTCTACACGAACGACCTGCACGCCGGCGCGGAGACGCGCACGCGGCTGCGCACGGACGGCGGCGTGGACGAGTACCTGTTCGTCTACCCGATGGCGAAGACCCGCGAGTGGTACACGCTCCCGACCGAGGAGCGGCAGCGGATGATGAACGAGCACATCGCCATCGGCCACCGCTATCACGGCATCAAGATCAACACGACGTACTCGTACGGGCTCGACGACCAGGAGTTCGTCGTCGCGTTCGAGGGCAATGACGCGGGCGAGTTCCTGGCGCTCGTGCGCGAACTGCGCGACTCGGACGCCTCGCGCTACACGCTGTTCGACACGCCGATGTTCACGTGCCGCCGGCTGGAGATCGACGAGGTCGCGGCGCACCTCGGGCTGGCCGCAGGGTGACGGTCGCCGCGAGCGAAGGGCCGGAGGAGCGTTACACGGGCGCCGTTGCGGCAAGCGCGGGGCGCGACCTACACTCGTCACACCTCACGAGTGCGGGCCACGGTTTGATAGATTTCATCGGCCGGTCCGCCGCCGCCCCGGAGATGCGAGTGCCCCGCACCACGACCCCCTCCAACGACGCGACCACCGCCCGCACCGAGTCACCTCGACGCCGATCCCGCTGGGTCAGTCTGGCCCGCGCGTGCGAGATCCTCGGCGTGAACGAGTCCACCGTCCGCCGGTGGGCAGACTCCGGGGAGATCCAGGTCTTCCGCACCCCCGGCGGCCACCGCCGCTTCGCGGAGGACGAGTTGATGGCACTGATCGAAAACGGTGGCCGGCAGCCGCAGCGCGAACTCGGCACCGCCGCCGTCTCCCGCATCCGCCGCCAGTTGCACTCCGGCAAGCCGGAGGCGAACTGGTACCGCGAGATCGACCAGGACGAGCGCGACGCGCTGCGCCCCCTGGGCCGCCGCCTCGTGGAGATCGTCGACGATTACCTCGCCCGCCGGAGCCGCCGCGCGGAACTCGAGGAGGAGGTCGGGGCAATCGGCCAGGCGTACGGGCGCGAACTGCTCCGCCGCCAGATGCCGCTGACGCAGGCCACCCAGGCGTTCACCTTCTTCCGCCGCTCCCTGGACGAAACCGCCAAGCAGCTGGCGGAGCGCAACCGCATGACGCCGGAGGAGTCCGCCATGGCCCGCGAGCAGATCGCCGGGCTGGCGGACCGCGTGCTGCTGGGCCTCATCGAAGCGTACGAGTAGCGAAGGGCGAGCCGTGGGCTACTACCCGATCTTCCTGGAAGTAGGCGACAAGCCCGTACTCCTCGTCGGCGGCGGGCATGTCGCGCTCGAAAAGATCGGGCGGCTCGTCGATTCTGGCGCGGCCGTCACCATCGTCGCGCCTGACCTCATCCCGGAGGTCCGCGAGTTCGTGGACACCGGACGCGCCCACTGGGTCGCCCGTCCGTTCGAGGCCGGCGACACCGCCGGCTTCGACCTGGTGATGGTGGCGACCGACGACGGCGCGGTGAACCAGACCGTCGCGGACGAAGCGCGCTCCCGAGGCATCCTCGTGAACGCCGCCGACGATGTCGCGAACTGCGACTTCATCCTCGGGTCGCTCGTGCGAAATGGCGACCTGCAGGTGACCGCGTCCACGGGCGGCGGTTCACCGGCGATGGCGCGCTGGCTGCGCGAGCGGCTGGAGGAGTTCCTGAACGACGACATCGCCGTCCTCGCCGACCTCCTGGCGGAGGTGCGCCGCGACGTGCGAGCGATGGACCGCGAGTGTGCGCGCCATTGCAACCGGACACAGACGCCGCCGCCACTGCTATGCACCGACTGCCCGAACCGGATTCCGGCCGACCGCTGGCAGGACGCGATCAACGGCGGGGCCTGGGACCTCGTGCGCGCCGGCCGCATCGATGAGGCCCGCGCCGCGATCCTGACCGGCCTGCAGCGAGACGCGCTCACGCCCGCGCCGTGGTGGGACGCGCAGGCCACGGAGGCGTCCCGGTGATCACCTCGGCCGGTGTCAGCCACCACACCGCCGCGCTCAGCGTGCGCGAACAACTGACGGTTTCGGACGAAGCCGCACCAGCGCTGCTCAAGCGCGCGTACGACCGCTTCGGCCGGGGCGCCGCGCTGCTCACCACCTGCAACCGCCTCGAGTTCTACGTGGGCGGCGAGCATCAGCCGGCCGCCGTCCACGCGTTCCTCGCGGACGCGCTCGGCGTGCCCGCCACGGTCGTCGCGCGGCACATGCGCGTGCGCCACGGCGTCGACGCGATCCGTCACCTGTACGGCGTCGCCTCCGGCATCGACTCCATGGTGCTCGGTGAGACCGAGGTGCTCGGGCAGGTGCGCTCCGCGTTCTCCCGCACCGTCGCCGCCGAGACGGACGATGCCGTCATCTCCCGCCTCTTCCACACCGCGATCCGCACGGGCCGCCGCGCCCGCACCGAGACCGCGATCTCCACCCACGCGCTCTCCGTCTCTTCGATCGCCGCGCAGCAGGCGCGCTCGTTCCTCGGTGACGCCGGCCGCGCCACCGTGCTCGTGATCGGCGCGGGCGAGGCGGCCCAGCTCGCGGCGCAGGCGATGGCGGCACAGGGCGTCCACGACATCCTCGTCACCAACCGCACGCTCGCGAACGCGGAGGCGCTGGCGGCGGAACTCAGCGGCCAGGCCGTGCCGTTCGAGGCGCTGCCGGACGCCCTCGCCTCCGCGCACGTCGTCGTCTCCGCCTCCGCCGCGCCCGACCCGCTGGTCGATGCGCCGCTGCTGGCCTCGGTGATGGCGCAGCGCGACGGCGCGCCGCTCCTGGTCGTGGACATCGGCATGCCACGCGACTTCGACGCGGCGGTGCGCGACCTCCCCGGCGTCGCCTACCACGACCTGGACGACCTCCAGACGATCGCCGACCGAAACGCGGAGGCGCGCCGCGGAGAGGTCGAGGCGGTACAGGCGATCGTCGAAGAGGAGACCGCGCGCTTCCTCGAATGGTGGGAGCAGCTGCAGATCGTCCCCACGATCTCCGCCCTCACCGAACGCGCTGAGGCGCTGCGGCGCGCCGAGGTGGCGAAGACGATGCGCCGCCTGAAGGTCGCGGAGGCGGACCGCGCGCACGTGGAGGAACTGACGGACGTCGTGACCCGCGCCGTGGTGAAACAGTTGCTCGCCGACCCGATCCACGTCCTCCGCGAGCGGGGCGACCGGGACGTGTACCTGGACGCCGTCCAGGCGCTGTTCCGCCTGCGCGAGACCGCCGGCACCGCCGAATGAGCCCCACGCACCTCCGGATTGCCACGCGCGGCTCCGCGCTCGCGCTCGCGCAGACCGAACTCGCGGCCGCGGCGCTGCGGCAGACACATCCTGGCATCACCGTGGAACTGGTCACGATCACCACGCAGGGCGACCGTGACCGCACCACCCCGCTCAGCACCCTCGGCGGGCAGGGCGTCTTCGTCGCGTCCGTGCGGGAGGCCGTCCTGGACGGCCGCGCCGACCTCGCGATGCACTCACTGAAGGACGTCCCGACCACCCCGGTCGCCGGCCTCACCATCGCCGCGATGATGGAGCGCGCCGACCCGCGTGACGTGTTCATCGGGCGGAACGGCGCACGCCTCGCCGACCTCGTCGAGGGTGCGCGCGTGGGGACGAGCGCCACCCGCCGCAAGGCGCTCCTGCGCGCGCTCCGCCCAGACCTCGTCACGACCGAGATCCGCGGCAACGTCGATACGCGCATCGCGAAAGTCGCGAGCGGCGAGGTGGACGGCGTCGTCCTCGCGGCCGCCGGCATCAAGCGCCTCGGCCGCGAGGCCGAGATCACGCAGTACTTCGACGCGGGCGCCTTCCTCCCCTCGCCCGGCCAGGGCGTGATCGCCCTCGAATGCCGCGCGGACGACGAGGCAACCCGCACCGCGCTCGACGCGCTCGACGACGCCGACAGCCGCGCCGCGGTCACGGCGGAACGCGCCGTGCTCGCCGCGCTCGGCACCGGCTGCAACCTCGCGGTCGGCGCGTTCGCGCGCGTCGAGGGCGACCTGCTCAACCTCCGCGCGATGCTGGGCGGCGACGTGGACGGTACTGAGCCGCTGTTCGGCGAGGCCGCCGCGCCGGTGGAGGAGGCAGAAGCGCTGGGCCGCGGCATGGGCGAGCGTCTGAAGGAGATGTACGAGTCGCGCTACGGGGTGACCTCGTGACCCGAGCGGACGTCCATCCGGGCCACGTCTGGCTGGTGGGTGCCGGGCCGGGCGACCCCGGCCTGATCACCGTGGCCGGCCGCGCCGCCCTCCAGCAGGCGGACGTCGTCCTGTACGATCGGCTCGCGCCGCACGACCTGCTCGCCGAGGCGCCCGCGCACGCCCTACGCGTCGACGCCGGCAAGGCCGCGGACAACCACGCGATGACGCAGGAGCAGATCAACGCCGCGCTCGTGGAGCATGGCCTCGCCGGCCGGCGCGTGGTGCGCCTCAAGGGCGGCGACCCGTACGTCTTCGGACGTGGCGGCGAGGAGGCGATCGCGCTCGCCGAGGCTGGCGTGCCCTGCACCGTGATCCCCGGCGTCACCTCCGCGATCGGCGGCCTCGCCGCCGGCGGCATCCCCGTCACCCATCGCGCCGTCGCCACCTCGTTCGCGGTGATCACCGGTCACGAGGATCCGACGAAGCCGGAGACCCAGGTCGACTGGGCCCGCCTCGCCACCGCCGTGGACACGCTGGTGATCCTGATGGGCGTCGGCCGTCTCGATGAGATCGCGAACGCGCTCATCGAGGGCGGACGTGACGCCTCGACGCCCGCGGCGCTCGTCCAGCAGGCGACGACGCCCGACCAGCGCACCGTCACCGCCACGCTCGGCACGATCGCGGCGGCCGCGGCGCGCGAGGGCGTGCGCGCGCCGGCGCTGTTCGTCGTCGGCCCGGTCGCCGGACTCCAGCCGCAACTCGACCCTCGCCGCCTCGCCCCGCTCGCGGGCGCGCGCGTGCTCGTCACGCGTAGCCGCACGCAGGCCTCCACGCTCGTCGAGGCGCTGCGGCTTGAGGGGGCACACCCCCTCGTGCTGCCGGCGATCGAGATCGAACAGCGCGCGGACGCCGCACAGGTCGACCGTGCCGTCGCCGCGCTTCGCGAGCAGGCGTACGCCTGGGCCGTCTTCACCTCCACCAACGCCGTCGAGGTCTTCTTCGACGCGCTACAGGAGGCAGGCGCGGACGCGCGCGCGTTCGCCGGCGCGCGGATCTGCGCGATCGGCATCGCCACGGCGGGCGCGCTCGCCGACCGCGGCCTGATCGCCGATCTCGTCCCGACCGAGGCGGTTGGCGAAGCGCTGGTGGAGGCGCTCGGCGCGGACGGCGGGCTGAACGGCGCGCGCGTCCTGCTGCCCCGCGCCGAGGGCGCGCGCGACGTCATCCCGGACGGCCTGCGGGCCGCCGGCGCGCAGGTGGACGAACTCACGCTCTACCTTGCCGCGCCGCCCGCGGACGCGCCTGCAGATGTCCTGGCGGCGGTGCGGGGCGGGCGAGTGGATGCGGTGACCTTCACCTCCTCCTCCACCGTGAGGAACCTCGCGACGCTGCTCGGCGGCGACCTCTCCGCGCTGCGCGCCGCGAAGGTGGTGTGCATCGGCCCGGTCACGGCGCAGACCGCGCGCGAGCACGGCCTGGAGCCGGACGCCGTCGCCGAGCCGCACACCGTGGAGGCGCTACTCGACGCGCTACGCGCATGCCTGTCTTCGGCGCACACGGGCGCCGTGAAGGAGGTCCGCTGATGGTCGCCCTCGGTCGAGTCACCCACTTCACCCGCACCCGACGTACCCGGCGCACCGAGGCGTTGCGCGGCCTCGTCCGCGAGACACGCCTCGATCCCGCGCAGTTCATCGCGCCGCTGTTCGTGACACACGGGACCGGCGTCCGCACCGAGATCTCCTCGATGCCCGGCCAGTACCAGATGTCGGTGGACCAGCTGGCGCGCGAGGCGGCGGAGTTGCGCGCCGCCGGCGTGCGCGCGGTGCTGCTCTTCGGCCACCCCGCGGCGAAGGACCCCCGCGGCACCGAGGGCTATGACGCGCAGGGCATCGTCCAGCAGGCGATCCGCGAACTGAAGCGCGTGGACCCCGACCTCGTGGTGATCGCCGACATCTGCCTCTGCGAGTACACCGACCACGGCCACTGCGGCCTGCTCACCCCGACCGGCGAGGTAGACAACGACCCCTCGCTCGACCTCCTCGCGCGCATGGCGCTGAGCATGGTGGAGGCGGGCGCGGACATCGTCGCGCCGTCCGACATGATGGACGGCCGGGTCGCCGCAATCCGCGAGCGCCTGGACGAGGGTGGCTTCGCCGCCACGCCGATCATGGCCTACAGCGCGAAGTACGCCTCCGCCTTCTACGGCCCGTTCCGGGAGGCGGCGGACTCCGCGCCCCAGTTCGGCGACCGCCGCGGCTACCAGATGGACCCCGCGAACGTGCGCGAAGCGCTGCGCGAGGTCGACGCGGACATCGAGGAGTCGGCGGACATCCTGATGGTGAAGCCAGCGCTGGCCTACCTCGACGTGATCCGCGCGGTGCGCGAGCGGACGGATCTGCCCCTCTGCGCCTACAACGTCTCCGGTGAGTACGCGATGGTGAAGGCCGCCGCCGCCAACGGCTGGCTGGACGAGCGTCGCATCGTCCTCGAGACGCTGACCTCGATCCGGCGCGCGGGCGCGGACATGATCATCACCTACCACGCGAAGGACGCCGCCCGCTGGCTCCGCGAGGGGTAGCGGAGTGCCGACCGGAGCCCGCTCCTCCTTCGACAGGCTCAGGATGAGCGGCGTTCTCCGTTCGTGCGGTTCGGTTCACATCGCTCGTCCTGAGCCTGTCGAAGGGCGAGCCGCCCATGGAGCCCGGACGTGAACTTCCACGTCTACCTGCTGCGCTGCAGGGACGGCTCCTACTACGTGGGGCACACGGACAACCTGGAGAGCCGCATCGCCCAGCATCAACAGGGTCTCGTCCCGGGATGGACACGGAGCCGCCGCCCCGTCACCCTGCTTTGGAGCGAGGCGTGGGCCACGCGTGACGAGGCGTTTCGGAACGAGCGGCGGCTCAAGGGCTGGAGCCGAGCGAAGAAGGAGGCACTGGTGCGCGGTGACTACGCAGCGCTGGTCGAACTCGCCCGGTTTCGCACGTCCAGCGACCGAGGAGAGGCCTCGTGACGGACACCCCGTTCGATCCCTCGCGGATCCGCGCCGTCGCGTTCGACGGCTACGGCACGCTCTTCGACTTCGAGATGACGCACTTCCGCGTGGAGGTCGACCGCCTCCTCATCGAGCAGCGCGCCGAGGTCGACCACGACGCCTTCTTCGAGACCTGGCAGAAGTCGTACCGCGTCGCGGACGTGTGGGACCACACCACCCGCACCGACCAGACGCCGGCCGGCTGGCCCACGGAGGAGGCGCTGAACGGCCCGCTGCCGCCCTGGCACTCGCAATGGGAGATCTGGCGACGCCAGTTTCAGGCCGCGCTCGATGCGCACGCCGTCCCCGGCGACGCCACGCTGGCCGCCAACCGGTTCCGCGAGGCGCTCTCCGTGGCGCGCGCCTACCCGGAGGCACACGACACCGTGGACGGCCTCGCCGCGCGCGGGCTGCTGATGGCGCTGCTCTCCAACGCGGACGAGGACTTCCTGCAGGGCGCCCTCTCCCGCGCCCGGCTGCGCTTCTCCATCATCCAGTCGTCCGAGTCGCTGCGCGCCTACAAGCCGCACCGCGCCATCTTCGCCGCGCTCTGCGAGCGCGCCTCCTGCGGCCCGTCCGAGATCCTGTACGTCGGCGACTCCCCGTTCGCGGACGTCGCCGGCGCGCGGAACGCTGGGCTCCGCACCGCCTGGGTGCACCGCACGGACCACCCCTACCCCGCCCACCTGCCCCGGCCCGACGTGCAGATCGCGACGCTCGACGAACTGCTCGCGATCCTGCCGGGCGCCAGCGCCACCGCGCCGAGGAACGAAGCATGACCGACCGTCCCGCCTCGCGCGCCGCGATGGAGCGCGCCCGCCGCGTCCTCCCCGGTGGCGTCGACTCCCCCGTGCGCGCCTACCGCGCCGTCGGAGGCGACCCGGTCGTGATCGCGCGCGGCGCGGGCGCACTGGTGTGGGACGTGGACGGACGCGAGTACGTCGACTACGTCTGCTCATACGGCCCGCTGATCCTCGGCCACGCGCACCCGCGCGTTGTCGCCGCGATCCGGGAGGCGGCCGGGCTCGGCACCTCCTTCGGCGCGCCCACCGAGGCGGAGGCGGCGCTCGCCGAGCGCGTCGTCGCCGCGGTGCCGTCGATCGAGATGGTGCGCTTCGTCTCCTCCGGCACCGAAGCGGCGATGAGCGCGATCCGCCTCGCCCGCGCCGCCACCGGGCGCGACCTCATCCTGAAGTTCGAGGGCTGCTACCACGGACACGCGGACGGGCTGCTGGTTGCCGCTGGGTCCGGCGCGGCCACGCTCGCCCTCCCCGACTCACCCGGCGTCCCCGCCGCTTACGCCGCGCAGACGATCCTCGCGCCGTACAACGACCTCGCCGCCACCCGCGCGCAACTGGAGGCGCACCGCGACGCCGTCGCCGCGATCATCGTGGAGCCGATCGCCGGCAACATGGGGATCGTGCTCCCGAAGCCGGGCTACCTCGAAGGCCTGCGGTCGCTCTGCGACGAGTTCGGCGCGCTCCTCATCTTCGACGAGGTGATCTCGGGCTTCCGCGCCGCCTACGGCGGGGTGCAGGCGCTGACCGGCGTCACGCCAGACCTCACGGTCCTCGGCAAGATCATCGGCGGCGGGCTGCCGGTCGGCGCATACGGCGGACCGCGCCACCTGATGCAGCACATCGCCCCGGAGGGCGCCGTCTACCAGGCCGGCACGCTCTCCGGGAACCCGCTCGCCATGGCCGCCGGCGCCGCCACGCTCGACGCCCTCCGCGAGGACGCGGACGCCTACCGGCGGCTGGACGACCACGGTCGCCGGCTGGCGGACGGCCTGCGGGAGGCGGCGGCCGAGGCCGGCGTCCCGCTGACCGTGGTGCAGTCCGGCTCCACCCTCACCCCGTTCTTCCTCGACGCCACACCCCACAACTACGACGAGGCGAAGCGCGCCGACACGCGCGCCTTCGCGCGCTTCCACGGGGCGATGCTGGACGCGGGCGTCCACCTGCCGCCCTCCCAGTTCGAGGCGTGGTTCCTCTCGCTGGCCCACGACGACACCCACGTCGCACGCACGATCGAGGCGGCGACTGGCGCGTTCCGGGCCGCTCGCGGGTAACCTCGGGCGGTGACGGCGGCCGATTGCCGGGGGATCGTCACGCGCCTATACTGACGGCAAATACGCGCACTCGCGTGATCGGTTGATCGATGCGCCTCGCCTGCCTGCAGGAAGACCTGAACCGCGGTCTCTCCGCCGTCTCCCGTGCCATCCCGGCGCGGTCGACGCTGCCCATCACCCAGCACGTCCTGCTGGAGGCGGAGGGCGACTCGATCACCCTCTCCGCCACCGATGCAGAGACGATCGCGATCACCTACCGCATCAGCGGGACGATCACGGAGCCCGGCTCGATCACCATGCCCTCCCGCCTGCTCGCCGACTTCGTCGGCACGCTGCCGCGCGAGACGATCAACATGACGCTGGCGGAGCGGTCGCGGCAGGTGAGCCTCTCCTGCGCGCGCAACACCGCCTCGATCGGCGGCATGGACCCGGACGACTTCCCGCCGATCCCGACGGTGCAGGGCGCTGACGCCATCGCGATCGACGCGGCACGTCTGCGCGCCGCCATCGCACAGACGGTGTTCGCGGCCGCCACGGACGACTCGCGACCGGTGCTGACCGGCGTGCACTTCCAGTTCAAGGAGGGGCGCCTGCGCCTCGCCGCGGCGGACGGCTTCCGCCTCTCCGTCCACACGATGGAGATCGACTCGCAGGTGGATCGCGCGGCCATCGTGCCCGCGCGCGCCCTCGGCGAGCTCGGCCGCCTGCTCGCGGAGGCGACGGACGGCCAGGTGGCGATCACCTTCAACCTGGCCGGCACACAGGTGCAGTTCGATGTCGGGCACGCCCGCCTGATCGCCAACCTGATCCAGGGCTCGTTCCCCAACTACGACCAGCTGATCCCGGCGAACTACACCACCCGCACCGAGGTGGCCGTGGCTGAGTTCATGCGCGAGACGCGCATCGCCTCGATCTTCGCGCGTGACGGCTCCGGCATCGTCCGCATCATCGGCACGCCGGGCGAAGGCTCCTCACCGGGCCGCCTCGTGATCACCGCCCGCGCCGACGAGGTCGGCGACAACGAGGGCATCATGGACGCGCTGGTGGAAGGTGCCGAGTCGAAGATCGCCTTCAACGGCCGCTACCTGACCGACGTCCTGAACGTCATCGACACGGACCGCGTGGCCATCGAGACCACGTCCCCCTCCAGCCCCGGCGTCCTCCGCCCCGTCGGCAACGACCGCTTCGTGCACGTCGTCATGCCGATGTTTGTTCAGTGGTGATAAACTCCACTTTTTGATCAAAAACTCCGGGACGTCGATCGGAAGCACTCCTTCGACGGTGGCGGTCTCTCTCGTTGCACTGACGCTGATCTGAAGCGCTTCGAGCACCTGTTCCTGTCGATTGCTGCTCGCGCCGTCCAGATGCTCCGCAATGCTCGCGCATGCGTCCCGAAGTCCCACCTGGTCGACCACGATCCCATGCCCCGAGACGTTCTTGAGCGACGCGAGGTCGGCCGTGAGCGCATCGTGCTGGCGGCGCACGTCCCGGAGCTCACTACGGACGGTTGTCTCGTCGACCTCCTCGAACCCGAACATGCGGACCAGGCGTTCCTCACGCTTCTGGAGCACCGCGACCTGCGACTCGATCCGCTGGATCGCCCCCTGATCCACCTCGGCCTGGGCGGCTCGACGCTGCTCGGCAAGGACCAGCTCCGGTGCGGTGAGCACCTCGCGGATCTTCGACCACACCCCCGCTTCCAGGATGGCTGCCGGGACGTAGCGTCCCGCGCACTGCCGGCCTGACACGCGCGCATACACGTGCCGGCAGCGGTAGTACTCGTAGCTCCTGCCCCTGTTGCTGAGCGTCTGCCCCACCATCGCGCTCAGACACAACGCACACCGCAGCCGGCCGCGCAGCGCGTAGTCGCGACGAGCAACGGATCGTCGAGCGGTCCGTGCGGGATCCTCGATGATCTCGCGGACGCGGCGCCAGAGCGCGTCCGCGATGATCGCCGGGGTCGCGCCGGGGATCTCGATCCATTCTGCGGCGGGCTGCTCGATGACTCGACTCCGCCGGCGCGCGCCGCTCCCACGCACGGAGACACGCTTGGTGCGGCGATACACGGTACGTCCGGTGTAGGCCTCGTTCATGAGCACGCGGCGCACGGTGATCGGGTACCACTGGCCGCCCGAGAACGCGGGGATCCCCGCGTCGTTCAGTTCGCTGCAGACGGCGGCGAAGCTCCGCGTCTCCGCATACCGCTCGAAGATCCGACGGACGACGCCAGCCTGGTAGGGCTCAACATCCCGCCGCCCGGTCTCCGGGTTGTAGGTGTATCCGTAGCAGCCCTTCCCGAACGCCTGCGGGATCTTGCCGCTGCGAGCGCGCTCGGTCTTGCCGCGCGTAGTGCGCTCCAGGATCTTTTCGCGCTCGACCTCGGCGATGAAGGCACGCGCCGCGAGGATGAAGCGGCCGACCGCGGTGTCCTCGAAACGCTCGGTGACGAATTCAAGTTGCGCCTCCGCCCGCTCGAACTCGTCGAAGAGGATCCCGATGTGGTTCTGGTTCCGGGAGAGACGGTCGACGGCATAAGCGACGACCGTGTCGGCCTCACCGCGCCGGAGCATGCCGCGGAGCTCCTCCAGTCCGTCACGTTCGAGCGATGCGCCACTGGCGGCGTCACGGATCCGGCGGACGACCTGCCAGCCGCGGTCGTTCGTCAGCGCCTCGCAGGCGCGTTCCTGGGTCTCGAGCGAGGTCCCGTCGCGCTCCTGCGCGTCCGTCGAGACTCGCGAGTAGATGATGGCTCTCATCGGTGCTGCCTCCGCTGCCCACCGATGATACGGACGGTGCGCCTGCCCTCCCTCGCGCCTAGTGGCACCCGATACATCAGTGGTGCAGCTTGGCCGGTGGGACGCGCAATTCTCGGCGGGCGATGTATGAACCGAGACCGATCGTTCACGCCCCTACCGTTCGCCGGCCTCCAATCGGACCACCAGATCGAGGAGCCCCTCGGCCTCCCAGGCGCGGTTGCGTCGCGAGGCGCTGACGGGGATGAGGATCCCGGCGGCCTCCAGCTGGTCGACGCCATTTGCGACGGCCGGGCGCGTCCGCCGCGTGGCGAGGACGGCGAGTGGGACGTTCAGGATCGGCAGCGCAGGCAACGCGTCGATGATCGCCCAGGCGGCAGCGTCCGATCGGGGGTTGGACTGCTCACGGAGCCGTTCGCGCCACTGGTCCTGTAGATCGGCGACGAGTCCTCGATACCGATCCGCGAGCCGCCCGGCCGCGGCTGCCGCCGACGCGAAGATCTCGATCCACTCTGCGAGCCGGTCCTCCCGAAACGCCGTCAGGCCGCTGATGTACCGCTCCCGCTGACCGGCGAGGATCACGCTGATGGGCGGTACGAACGCAGGCGACAGGTCGCGCCGGCGGAGGATCACCTGGACCAGTGCGCGCCCCGTCCGCCCGTTGCCGTCGGCAAAGGGGTGGATGGTCTCGAGCTGAGCGTGCGCGATGGCCGCCTGGAGCAGGGGCGGCAGGACGCCGTCGTTGCAAAAGTCGCAGAGGTCGGCGATGAGCCGCTCGACCTCTTCTGGTGGAGGGGGCACGAAGTCGGCGCCACATGGGTTGTAGTTGTTGCCGCCGATCCAGTTCTGGGAGTCGCGGAACTCGCCGGGCTGCCGTGCTCCGTCGTCTCGAGCGAGCAGGACGCGGTGAATGTCGCGCAGGTCTTCGGGCCGGATCGCCGCCCCCTCAGCGGCGCGCTCGATGGCGAACTCCATCGCGTCGATGTTCGCGAGGATCTCGGTCGCCTCAGCCCCGATGGTGCGGCCACCTTCCTGTGCCGCCTCCGCGCGGGCCAGCGTCCGGGCGTCGACCTGCATCCCCTCGACCTTCGAGGAGGCGATCGACTCCGTCCGCAGCAGGAGGCGTGCGAGCGGGGCAAGCTCCGGTGCCGCAGCCTGATTGAGCGCAGCGATCGCCTGTTCAGCCTCCGAGAGCACCCCCATGGTGTCTCCGGACAGTCCAACTGGGACTCCCGCGATCGGGTCCGGGATGAACGCCTCGTAGCTGCATGCGCGGCGGTAGGAAGCCGGCGCATAGATCGTCGGATCGTGTTCCCAGACGCGCCGTATGTAGCGCCCGCCCATGGCTAACCTTTCGACATGAGAGCCGTTAAGAAAGGATAGTCGCTAACCTTTCCTAATGGATGACTGCTTGCAAGGATCCGTCACTAGCCTGGCTCCGCCTCGTCGACGGGATCGATGCTCTGCTCTGCGCTTTCATCGGGTCGCGGGGGGTCAGAGAGCAACCACCGCCACAGTTCATCCCACGCCTTCGTGCGAGCCCCGCGACGCCATGTCGCATGGACCTCCGGCGTCGACCGCTCACGAGCATGCGCACGGTTCGTCGGTTCCGGCTCAGTCGCCATGGACGCCTCCCGGCTCCAGAACACTCGGCCAGCGCACCAACTCCCCTCCCGGCACCTGCCGCCGCCACACCGCGCCGACACACCCGTCCGGGTTGCCCGCGTGGCGAGTTGAGCGCGACTCCGTTGTCAGCAGCAGCGGGATGCCGTGCTCATCGGGCCCCGCTGCGCTGCTCACGCGTTCGGCGGCGCGGTCGTCGGTGCAGACGAACAGCAGCGCTGGCTGGTGCGTGTGCCCCGCCCGCCAGGCTTCGCTGGCGTAGTAGCGCCGGTAGCCCTCGAACTTGCCCCGATAGTCGCCGGCGTCGAGCGTGCCACGGTCGTACTCGACCAGGAACGGCAGGCGCTCGTCGCCGATGCCGATCAGGCCGGAGGCGTCGGGTCGGATCCATGCCGGCTGCCCCGATTCGTCGACGAAGCGGCACGTCGACTCCGCCTCGTTGCGCCACTCGGCAAGCCGCATGCCGCATGCCCGCGCGTCCCGCGCCAGCCGGACCATGAAGTGGTTCAGGCCGAGCGTGTGCTCCACGTGGCGCACCGCGCGTGCGGGGTGATTCTGGTCCGCCTCCTTCACGTATGTCACGGCGCCGTGCTCCCCGAACGTGGAGGGCGGGACGCCTGCACGGGCGGCGAGAAACCGCATCCCCTGCTCGGTGAGGACGAAGCGGACGTCCTCGTCGTGGTTGTCACGATCGTCGTGGTTCATGCAGTCGCTCCTTCGGTCGTCATGGGTTGATGCGGAGGCACCGGCGCGACCACGCGGCAGCGCAGGAGCCGCTCCAGTTGCCGCTCGATGAGCGCCGCGGGCTCGTTGAGCAATTCGGCCAGGTCAGACGCCGCGAGCAGCGGATGCCGCGCGATCCAGCCGAGCAGCGTCTGCTCGCCGGGGCGGGTGGCCAGCGCCAGGGCGGAGGCGTGCTGCCAGCGCGCGCGGGCGTGCTCCGTCGTCGCGTGCTGCGCCGCCCACCGCCCGAGCGCCCCCTGCCGTTGGCGGCCGCGCGGTTCCAGGTCGGCAAGCACGTCGACGAGCGGGAGCGCCGGCGCGGGCGGCTCCGGCCCCCACCCGAGCAGCCCGATCAGTCGCCCCGCCTCGCTGGTAGCGGACTGCCAGATCGGCCCGGCGGCCCCGTGTTCGCGGAGCGCCGGCCGCGTGGTGAAGTACGCTCCGAGCGGTGGCGTCTCGCCGTCGGCCTGATCCGTGAGTGCGCCGCGCCAGACGGCGACCTCGCGCATCGTGCGACAGACGATGAGCAGCGGCGGCAGGCCGGCCCTCCCCCAGTGGCCCCGCACCTTCGCCGCCTCCCGCCGCCAGAAGCCGGCACGCCGGCGGCGGTGGACGTCGGGGGCGGCCGCGCGGTCCCAGACGACCAGGAACGGCGCGGAGAGCCGTCCTGCCCGCAGGCATCCGTAGCCGTCGACGCCGGGCAGCCACCAGCGCGCCGCTGCCGGCCCGCCCAGCGGCAGCGAGCGCGCGTCGACGAGTTCGGCGTGGCCCGCGCGCCGCAGCTCGTCCGCAAGCGCCGCGCAGAGGTGATTGACCCCGGCCGTGACCTCGATGCTCGCGATGCGCCGAAGCAGGTCATTGCGTCCGACGGGCACGACCTGCGCGAGCGTCGCGATGGGGACTTCCCGTGCTGCACACCAGGCGGCGACGGCGTCCTCCGTCACGAAGTAGCGCCGGCGGCGCTCGAGGTCGGGAGATCCCGGTTCGACCCAGTCAACGCACCCGCGCCGCGTCAGTTCCTGCAGGAGGTGGCGGGCGTCATGCTCCGCGCACCCCAGCAGCCGGCCGACCTCCCGCTCGCCGTGGAACGGCTGCCGGAGCAGCCAGCCGATCGCCTGTGTCGCCCGCTGAGGTTGATCGGTCAAGCCTGCCTCCTCCGGTTGTTGCCTCGGGCGGACTTCCCGGCCGTGCCGCTGTCCTCCGGGAGCTCATGCCGCCCGGTCGGCTGCGGTTCCTCCAGGGGAGTCGTCCCCTCCCGCATCGCGCGGGCGAGCTCCTCCGCCGTCAGGCGCTCGCGCCCGTCCGGCGGCTCCGGCGCCAGCCGCTGAGCGAGCACGTCCATCACCTCGGCCACCACCTGCTCGCGATCCCGGCCGTGGCGCTCCGCGGAGCGCCGCGCGATCGCCTCAACCCGGGTCGTATCGGATGGCGGGGGCGGGTTGACGCTGAGCGTGAACGCGGGCGGGCGCGCGAAGCCGTCCCACCAGCGCACGTAGGCCGAGAAATCGTCGAGCGAGACCAGGTCTTCGACCTCGAGGCCACCGCCCAGCTCGGGGATCAGGCGTCGTGCGTCCTCGGCGCTGCACTGGAATGCCGTCAGTCCGTCGCTGTTCGCGAGGATCGTCGGCAACAGCTCGCGGTCGACCGCATCGAGTTTCGAGAGCGACTGCGTGACGAGCGTGAAGGAGGCGCCGTACTTGCCGAGTTCGGAGAGCATCCGCGGGTAGTCGACGGCGCCCAGCGTGCTCGACTCGTCGACGAGTTGGACGACGCGGCGGCGCTGCTCGGGCGGGAGCGCGACCTGTTCTTCGAGCAGCAGGCCGAGCAGGTTGAGGGTGGTGGCGCCAACGAGGCTCGCGGCGCCCTCCCCGAGCCTCCCCACCGCGGTGTTCACGATCAGCACGCCGCCGTCGCGGATCACCTGCCGCGGGTCAAAGGTCGAGCGCGGCTGGCCGAAGACCAGGCGGCTCGCCTCTGTCACCGTGAAGCGGCCGATCTTGCTGGTGACGGGGTTGGCGGTCTGCTGCTGCAGCGTCTTACCGGCGCGGTCGTAGTTGTCGCGCCACCAGGCCCGCACCGCGAGGTCGCTGACGTCGGGCAGGAGCTGCCGCCGCATGCGCGCGTCCGTGAGGAAGGGCGCGACGTCCAGCAGCGTGAACTGCTCCACCCGCGAGCGCTGGGTGTTGAGCTCGTGGAGGGCGGAGAGGGAGGCGCGGAGCGCCCCCTCCATGCGTGGCCCCCAGTTGTCGGGCCACAGCCGGTTCATCATCGTGACGATGTGTTCGACCGTGCGGTCGCGGTCGGGGAACAGCGCGACGTCGAGCAGATTGAGGCCAACGGGACGTGCGAGGTGCGCGAAGTCGAGGTAGACCGTCCGCGCGACGAGGGCGTCGGGGACGGAGGCGAGCACGGCTTCGGCGAGGTCCTGGTGGGGGTCGACCACCACCAGTGCCGTGTCGTCGGCGCCGCTCGCCATGCGCTCCATGAGCCCGCCCGCGATGTGCCGCAGCAGCGTCGACTTTCCGCGCCGCGTCTTGGCGACGATGAAGTGGTTGCGGTGGAGAAGCGGTTCGGGGAGGTGGACGGGCTCGTGCACCCGCCCCGCGGGCGACACGCCGACGCGCACACCGTGGGAGGCGTGTCCAGGTGCGGGTGCGAGTCGCTGCGCCGTCGTCCGGCGCACGCGCGGGGGTGCGTCGGCGGCGTCCGGCAGGTGCCAGAGCGCCGCTAACTCGGCCGTGCTGAGGACCAGCGCGTACCGCCCGCGCCCACGCCCATCGGTCCGCCGCGGTGGCCCCGCTCGCAGCCCTCCGCCGGACGCGTCGTCGTAGGCGGAGTACGCGCTCGCGACCTGCGCAACGAGCGCCCGCAGGCGCTGCGGGTCTGGCCCGCACGCCGTCACGCTCAGCCGCGCTGAGACGAGCGGCGCGGCGAGCTTCGTCGCCACCACGGTGCGCGGCAGCGGCTCCTTGCCGCGGAAGAGCCGCACGGCGGCCGCGGCGAGCAGCGGCAGCACGACCAGTCCGCCTGCGGCCGCGGCGCCGAGCAGCGCCCACTCGCGGGCCCCGTACCAGGTCCAGGCCTGCAGCCCACCGGCCCCGAGCGCCATCAGGGCGACGATCGGGCCGAGGCTGCCGGGGGTACCGCGCTCGTACTCGCGCCGTGCGTAGGTGGGCTGCTCTTCTCGTCGCCGGATGCGGTCGGCCTCGCGCGGCGAGCCCGGTGCGAGCGAGAGGCGACAGACGATGCGCTCCCCGGCGGCCGGATCGACCGCGGTGAGCACCCCGGCGAGCGGATCTCGTTCGTAGCGCCAGTCCACGCGGAGCGGGAGCGCCGGGTCTGCCGCCGGCCGCAACTCGACGTTAATCGCATGCTCGCCCGGCTGGATCTGAGCGGGATCGTCGGCCGACTGCTCGACCGCGGCCTGCGGATAGGCGGCGCGCAACTGGGCGAGCGCGCGCTCCAGTGTGGACGCGTCCGCGGCCCGGACGTACCAGCGCGGCCCACCGGTTCCGACCACGACCTCCAGTTCGAGGGCGTCGCCGGAGAGCGCCCCGAGCATGCCGCGCGCGGCGCTCATGCTCGCTTCGAGCGCGCGCGGGGGCACGATCTCGGCGAGGGGGTGCGCGTCAGTGCGCCGGCGCCACATCACGCGTCGCTCCCTTCCCAGGCTCCTCCCGCCCCTGCGCCTGGTCGAGCAGGCGAAAGAACGTCTCCCGTCCATCGGCCTGCTGTGCGAGCTGGTTCACGTCCTTCACGCCGGTGGGGAGCTCGATCACGCTCGCCCGTGCGCCGAGCGCCTCGGCGAGCTGCGCGGCGGCGGTGCGGCCGGGCTCGTCGCCGTCGAGGACCAGCACCACGGAGCGGGCGCGGTCGAGGAGGCGCAGCGTGCGCGCACCCGGCTGGGTGCCGAGTAGCGCGCAGGCCGGCAGCCCCCAGCCCACCAGCGTCAGCCAGTCGAACGGCCCCTCGGTCAGGAAGACCCGCTGCCGTCCCCGCACGGCCTCATAGCCGAGCAGCGGACGCGGCAGCGCGAGCCCGAGGTAGGGGACGTCGGCGCCCCTCGCCGGCATGCGCCCGGTCATCCAACCGCAGTGCCCGGCGCGCAGATCGGGGATCACGATCCGGCCCCGCATCGCCTCGCGGACGCCGCCGTGCTGCCGGTCGGGATAGAAGAGTCCCATCGCGGCCGCGCGCCGCAGGCTGAGGCGGCGGCGCTTCAGGTAGGGGGCGAGCTGGCTCCCATCGGAGAAGCCGAGCCGCGTCCGCCGTGCGAGCCATGCCGGGACGCCGCGCTCCTCCAGGTAGCGCAGCGCGAGCGGCGTGCGCAGCAGGGCCTCGTGGTAGACCTCACAGGCGGCGGTGAGGATCAGGCGATCGTCGAGCGACAGACGCGGGACAGGCGCATCGTGTGCTGGCGCCGCGCGCTCCCCCGCGCGTCGTGCGGGACTGTGCGGTCCTGCATGGGGGAGCTCGCCGAGGAAGTCGACGGCGCCCCGGAAGTCGAGGCCGTGCCGCCGGCGGACAAAGTCGATCACGTCACCGGACGCCCCGCATCCGAAGCAGTGGAAGCTCTGCGTGTCCGGGTAGACGACCAGGCTCGGGCGGTCGTCGGCATGGAACGGGCACCGCCCCATGTAGCGCCGGCCGGTGGCCCGCAGCTGCACGTCGTGGGCGGCGACCACGTCGGCGATCGGATGGGCGGCCTTGACGCGCTCGATGTCGACCGGCATCAGGACGCCGCCCGCCCCGCCGCGAGCTCGGCGGGGTTCGTGGTGGCGAGGGCATGCTCAAGCTCGCTCGCCTCGATCGCGATCGCCACGTGGTTGCCGCCGGCGAGGAAGAGCGCCTGGCCCCGGCGACAGCCGAGCAGATACTCCCGCTCGCCGCGCGACAGTCCGAACGTCTCCTCGACGACGCCGATCGTGGAACTGTCCTGACGCATGAGGAGTTGCACGGAGCTGTTCGCGAGCACCGTGTGGCCCTCGGGTGAGGCGAGGAAGTCCTCCACGTCCTGGGTGACGGTGGTGACGCCCAGCCAGCGCTTGCGGGCGCGGCGCGCCATCTGCGCCAGGAATCGCGCACCCTCGGCGTGACGCATCAGCGTCCACGCCTCGTCGATCAGGAGCATCCGCGGCCGCGGGTCGCGCGTGACCTCGCGCCAGACGTGGTCGGCGATCAGGTACATCGCGACCGGGCGCAGTTCCTCCTCGAGGTCGCGCACGTTGAAGACCACGAACGGCGCGTCCAGCGAGGCGGTGGTCCGCTCCGAGAAGACGTGTCCGAGGCTCCCGTCCACGTAACGGGCGAGCCGGTCCGCGAGCCCGTGCGGTTCGCCCACCGCGCGGAGCACGGCGAGCAGGTCGCGCAGCAGCGGCGCGGGCTGTCCATGGGTGGCACGGTCCTCGGTGATCCCGGCCCGGCGGTAGGTCTCGTAGAGCGCCGCGTCGAGGACGCCGCGCTCGACCTGGCCCAGCGGCCGTCCGGAGTCGGCGAGCATCACGCCCAGCAGGCCCTGCAGCGCGAGCACGCGTTCGGCGAGCGGGTCGCGGCCCTCGTCGTCCGTTGCCGCCGGGAGGTCGAAGGGGTTGATGTGGTGCGCCGAGGTGCCGGAGAGGCGGACCATCTGTCCGCCCACCGCCTCGCAGATCCGCCCGTACTCGTCCTCGGGGTCGATCACGAGGTAGTCGATGCCGAGCAGGAGCGCGCGCAGCGCCTCGACCTTGCAGGCGAAACTCTTGCCCGCGCCCGACTTGGCGAAGACGACCTTGTTCGCGTTCTCGTGCTCGGCGCCGAACGGGTCGAACGTGACGAGCGAGTGGTTGTGGACGTTCTCGCCGTAGAGGATCCCGCCCGTCACGGCGAGGTGACTGGATCCGAACGGGATCATGGTCGCGGCGCTCGTGGTGTCGAGGTTGCGGCGACGGCGCAGGTGGTCCTGGCCCGCCGGGAGGCAGGAGAGCGTGCCGGGCAGCTGCTCGTAGAGCGCCGGGCGCACGCCCGCCATCAGGCCCCCGAGCACGCCTGCGAGCCGGTTCGCTACCTGGTCGACCGCCGCGGGCGAGCGTCCGTGCAGGCGCAGATAGACGGCGGTCGAGAAGACACGCTCGTCGCCGCGCTCCAGTGCGTCGCGAAGCCGCTCGACGTCCTCGTAGGCGACCTCGCGCTCGACGCTCGCAATCCGCCCGCCCTTCGCGTCCAGCATCCGCGAGGACTGCAGCTCCACCAGGCGGTGGGTGAGCGACCGCACCACCTCGCCCGAGTCAAGCGGCTCGAGGTGCATGCTCAGGTCGAACGGCTCGTCAAAGTCGATCAGCCGTCCGAGCCAGTTCGGCGTGACCTGACGGGGATAGTCGGTGAGCGCGAAGACGCGGCTCACTGCTGCGTCGATGGCGAGCTCGGCGCGCGTTTCGACAAGCGCGGCAGGTGCGACGAGGTCGGCGGCGCTACGTTCGCCCAGCGCGAACGTCTGCTCGTGACGTGAGCGCGCCGTCGGGCGCGGCCGCCTCCAGGGGATGCGTGGTCTTCTAGGCATGAACCACCTCCTGCGTGGGTTCGGTGCGCGGGATGGTGAGTACGGCGGTGGACGGCGGCAGGGAGCCGCCCGTCATGACGGGCGCCCCAGCCAGTGCGGCCCGCCAGAGGGCGACGAGCTCGTCGCCGCCGAGCCGGCGCGTGGGGACGCCGCACGCCGCGAGCCCCTGGGCGACCTCCGCGCAGCGGAAGGCGAGCGCACGCCGCGCGGCGACACCTGTCTTCGCGGCCGGGGTGCGATGGGGACGCCGCCATGGCCACGCGATCCCGGCGCGCTCGAAGGCGCCTCCGGTGCCCGCGGGTACGACCACGTAGCAGCGGCGGTCGAGCAGCATGCGTTCGCGCGCGACCCGCCGCACGAACGCTTCGTGGTCCTGGGCAAGCCGCCGCCAGAGGTCAGCAGTGCGGTCGCCGCGCGTCACGCGTCGGGCAGGGGCACCGCCCTGCTCGCGCAGCCCGTCGAGGTAGACCTCGACGTCGGTCGGCACGACGCGGACGAGCACCTGCACGGGGTAGGCGAGCGCGTTGAGGAAGCGGCGGTAGGCGGCGAGGATCGCCTCCTGCTCCGCCTCCGACTTCAGGGCGAAGTTGACCGACCCCGCCTCGAGCACGGCGCGGTCGTCACCGCCGCGTAGCCGCACGACGTCGCCGGCGATCTCATCGAGGGGCAGCAGCGCCTGCGCGCTAGCGAGCCGCCGTCGGGCGTTAGGCCGCATTGGTGGCCTCCTCCCGCGCCGGCGGCGTCACGCCCGGCAGGAACACCTCGCGGAGTTCGCGTGTGCCCGAGACACGCTCGCGTGGGCGCCAGACCGCCACGCGGGGCACGGTCCCGTAGCGCAACAGCACGAACGCCCACTCCTCCAGCGGGCGCCCGGCGGGCCGCCACAGCACGAGCACCGCGGCGGCGACGATCACGAGGACGGTGGCGGCGAGCCGCAGCGCGAACGGCAGCGGCAGGTCGCTCAGCGCCCCGTAGGCGAGCGCAAGCCCGATCGCCACCGACAGCAATTGCCGCATCGTCAGGCCCAGGAAGGCGCGGTCGGCGACCTCCAGGTGGGTGGGGATCTCGTGGCGTTCCATCAGGCCGCCCCGCCCATCGCGCTCTGGACCATCCCGGCGATCACCCGGGCCAGCAGGACGATCGCGAGGCCGGCGAGCGCGTTGACGATCGCAACCTTGCCCTGCTCCATCTGCCGCGGCGACCCGGCGGCGCTCATGTACAGGAACGCGCCCCACATCACGAAGAACGCTGATACCGCCACGGCGACGCCGAGGCCGATGTTCAGCAGGTTCTCGAAGAGGCTGTTGATCTGCTCCATTCCTGGTTCCTCTCTCAGTGCGTTTCAGTGCTTGGGGCGCTTCCGTTCGACGCCGTGCGCACTGGCTCCTCTGACTGCACCCGCAGCTCGACGACCAGCCAGCGCCCGTCCTCCTGGACGAGGCGGCAGGTCACGTGCTGCTGAATCACCTGATGCTGTGCCGTCCCGAGCATCGGGTCGCGCCACCGCCGCGACTGGACGGCCGTCACCGATGCGGTGGCGGCGGTCGCGGAGAGCGCGGTGACGGCCACGGACTCGACCTCGGTGGCGATGCCGCGCTGCAGGCGGGCGGCGTCGGGATCGACGGCCGCGACAGCGAGCGCTTCGCGTAGCGCCCCGGCCGTCAGGGCGACGAGGCGGGTGGTGTACGCGTCAGGATCGCGGTGGTCGAAGCTGCCATAGGCGGTCACAAACGCCGTGGCAGCGGACGCGACCGCGCGCGTGTCGTGCTCGCGGCTGCCGATGCGCTGCGCGCCGCTCCAGCCGCTCAGCACGGCGAGCACCAGCAGCAGCCCGCCGCACCCGAGCAACGCGTAGCCGGCCGCACGCCCGCCGGTCACGAGGGCACCACCAGAGTGGGGGACGGAGCCGCCGGCTCGGTGCCGAGCGCCGCGGCGAGCTCACCGAACGTCGCCTCGTAGTAGGCCATGCGCCCGAGTACGAGCGCGACGTACTCCCAGCTGTGGTTGTAGGCGTAGACCGCGCCCGGTACGTCGCGCTGGACGTCGGCGGCGAGGAGATAGCGGGCCATTGCCGGGATCACGTCCCGGTAGTCGTACGGGTCGCCGCCTTCGCCGAACGCGGCCCAACTCGGCGGCATGAACTGCCCGTAGCCGATCGCGCCCGCCCACGAGGTCGCCATGTTCGCGCCGAACCCCGACTCCACGGAGGCGATCGCGGCGAGCAGCGACCAGGGGACGCCGCTGTCATGTCCCTCCTTCACCATCACGGCGAGGTGGGCAAGCGGGACCGGTGGCGGGTCTGAGCCGTCGCCACCGTCGCCGCCGCCGAACGCCGCGAACGGGGCGGCGACGAACATCGCCACGATCACGACGACGAGCATGACGGGGACGAGGAGGGCCATGACCACTCCCCCGGCGAAGCGCAGCCCGTCACGGATCAGGTCCCCGAAGAGGGAGGAGGCGACGAGCGCAGCCTTCGCGATCATGCCCGCGCTCCTGCCGCACCGGCCGCCGCTCGGCCCCCGCCACCGAGTCCGCCAGTGACGCGGCTGAGGACGACGAGGGAGACCACCGAGGCGAGCCCGGCGAAGCGCGTCTGACTGGAGAGCAGTGCCGGGACGCGGAGCGTGAGGTAGCAGACCGCGATGCCGAGCATCAGCGTCAGCGTGGCGTTGGCGACGCTGCCGGGCGTGAGCTCGACCATCAGCGCCGAGCCGAGGCGGAGTGTCAGCACCTGCACTGCCTGCTGGAACACGGTGATCGGGAGCAGGTGGGCCCACCAGCGGGCCCAGCCCTGGGTCTGCGGGAGTATCCAGGTCACGACCATCACCGGCGCCAGCACGATCAGGACGCAGATCAGGGCCAGCCGCATCAGCATCTGGAAGGCGAGCAGGAGCGCGACGATCGCGTAGGTCGCGGCGACCATGACCATCGCCATGCCTGACTGGTCGCCGCGTGCCTGGTCGTAGCCGGGCAGGCCCTGCTCGCTCACGGCCCCGGCGAAGGCGTTGTTGAGCTCGATCAGGACGGTGGCAATCTCAAGGGTGAGGTTGACGGCGAGCGCAGCGAGGATCACGCGCGGGAGCAGCTCCATGATCCCGTCGTAGGGCGCGCGGGTGTGCTGCTTGAGGACGACGTTGAAACCGCCCCACATCACGATCACCGCGAGCGCGGCGTTGGCGGCGCCGCGGCTGAGGTCCCAGAGCGCGCGGACGGTCGTGCTCTCGTACGTCCCAGCCGCCGGGGTACGGGTGATGATGTTGAGGGAGGAGTCGCCCATTCCCAGCGCCCAGTCGACGACGCCGGTGACCGCGTCGAGGATCGCGCCCGCGATCGACTCGACGACGGTGTCAAGCACCGCGCTCGCCCAGTCCCGCGGGTCGAGGCTGCCGAGCAGGCCGAGCGGGTTGGGGACATCCGGGAGCGGGATCTGCGGGTCGACCGGTGGGATGTCACCGGGGAGCGTGCCGGCTGCGACGGCGGGAGTCGGGCCGCCAGGCCCGGGCACGACGGGTGACGCTGCTGCCGTCGCCGCGGACCCGCCGGACGGCATCCCCGTCGAGGCGACCAGTGGCGCGCCGGCGGAGACGAGGTCACGGAGCGGGTCGGCCGCCTGCTGCGCGGCGGCGGGCGAGGGGATCCCGATCCAGCAGGCGAGCACCACGGCGGCGGCGAGCAGCGTCCCTCGCACGACCACCCCCTTTCGCATCGTGCCGTCCGCCCTTCACTCGGGGGACGCGACGGCGGCGATGTCACGGGGGGCAGCGTGCAACACGCCGCTCCACGGTCAATCCAGGGGGTCGCTTACCGCGCTCCACACACGCTTAAATGGCGCTACGGGCGCTTATCTGCCACGACAGGCGGTCAGCGATGTCTCGAACAGCTCAGGGCCGAGGCGACAACGGCGTCGTATGGCAAGCGGACTCATAAGCCGTTGGTCGGGAGTTCAAATCCCCCCCCCCGCTACCAACGACACACAGGCAGCGGCACCGGGATTCGGTGCCGCTGCTGCTCTTACTGGCCTTGCGTCACACCGAAGACAGGCGCAGCGGTGGGGGCCTGAAACAGGTAAAGACCAAAGGACTAGTAATCCGATACTCGCGATGCAGGCGAGATGACTGGCCGTTGGGCTCGCTGCGGCGGCTCCAGTCTGCTTCCCAAGCAGAGGGTCGCCGGTTCGAATCCCGCCCCCCTCCAACCCTCTCACTGCTTCCTGGTGAGACGCGGTGTCCATATGGGAGTCTCCTGCGGGCCTCCTGCAAGGGTGACGCCGAGGCGACTGTTGTCGGGCTTTCGGGCTGGCCTACGGCCCTCTACCTCGCCTCACGGCACGCGCCGCTACACGTCGCTGAGGGCGGCGACACAACTGCTCAATACGGCAATGGCGATCGAGGGATCCACATCCGGGTACTTCAGCTGACGCGCGGCATGTGCGTACGCAACGGCACAGAGTTGCTCGTGATCAGCGCAGCGCATCGCCCACTCACGGCATGCGACAATGACAGGCGCCACTGGGCAGTCAGCGACATATGCATCGAGGTCGAGCCACCTACCGACCTGTTCGGCGGTCGCCCATCCAGTTCCACGTAGGGGCGATTTCGGATGGAAGAGGAGACTCAGCTCGAGTGTCAGCGGATCTAGGCCAGCTGCGGCCATTCCAACATCGCCGTAATCGATCAGCAACGGGCTGTCCGTGGGGCCAACGAGCACGTTCCCGGCGTGAAGATCCCCGTGTTGGTTGCAGCATCGGAAACGGAATTGACGCTCTTCGACCAGCGACAGGCTGACCGGAAGTCGACCGTCTTTGAATGGCTCGAAGTCCGCGTCACTGATCCGACGTGCGCGCAGGGCACCGAGTTGAACGTCCTCCAGTTGTTTGGTCCCGAGCCAAGGCTCGAGACGGGACTCGAGCTCCCGCACCACCAGCGCTGCGGTCTCCGGGTCCTGCGTAATCAGGTCGAACAGGTCTCGGTCGTATCCGTCGGCGAGCGAGTAGAAGTTGGCGCTCGACCGACCAAGTCCTGCTGTGATTTCGTCGGCGAGGGGTGCATAGACGCCCGCGGCCAGGTAGGTGGGCAGGGCGTGTTGATAGCGCTCCCGTTCATCTTGAATCGCTCCAGAGCGGGCCAATTTGACGAAGGCCGCCCCGCGGCGGTCCTCGGCATCGAGGCCATACAGCTTGGCTGTCAGCGTTCGTGCCGAGGAGAGACCTCCACCGACCGTCTCGGCCGCGACCCTGCTCGCTCCGTGCCTGCGCGCGAAAATGCGCAACGCGGACGCATCCCTACCGAGGATCGTTCCGTCGATAGCAATGTGGTCGAGAGCTGCGTATCCCGCTGCTAATGCAGCAATCGCGTCCACGCACTCCGGCAGCTCGTTCTTGTCGAAATGGTCAACGAGGGGCCAGCGGTTTCCGTCGCCAAACAGATCCTCTTGGCGCCCTGCTGCGAGCGCGGCCCGGAGATTGTTCAGTGTCCCGAATCCTGTGAGGAAGTAGCAGGGGGTGCCTGGGCTCAGCTCACGCAGCCGTCCATGGACTGCAAATCCGTGCTCCTCGGACGTGTCGAGCCCTCCGTCGTCCGCCGGGAGGCGGAGGTCGCAGATCAGCAAGTCGAATTCAGCAGCCTCCATCGCGGCGAATGCGGAGTCGCGGCTCCGGGCGTGGGTGACGACAACGTCCTCCGCCGACACGGCGAGCGCGTGAGTAATGGCCTCGACCCAGCCAGGTTCATCCTCCACGAGGAGCACGTCGATCGTGGTCACCTGGTCACGTCTTTCTGCTTTGGCCATCGCAGTTCACATAGCGCCCCATGAGGCTTCTGCGGGTAGAGCTCGATGCTCCCGCCCAGCGACTCCATGGCCCGGCGAGCGAGTGTGAGACCGATCCCAAGGTGCCGGTCCTTCGCCTTAGTGGTGGACCAAGGTCGAAAGACCTTGTCGGAGCTGCTCGGAAGACCGCCCCCTTGGTCGATCACGGCGATCCAATTGTCGTCTGCGGTCGTGCCCCAGTTGACGACCACATCTATCCCGCCGGCAGATGGCTCTCCGCCCGACGATCGAAACGCGTGCACGGCCTCCAGTCCGTTTCGGATGGCGTTGGAGAGCGCCAGGTCTACGAGGGCGGGGTCGCCCGACACTACGACCGGCTCTTCCCGCGTCGGACCGATCGAAACGGGCAGAGCGAGTTGTTCGTGTTCGGTGCGACACGCGGATTGGACGAGGTCGGTAAGGTCGAACTCCTGCCATTGCGGCGGGCTCGAGGCTTCGTTCAGTTCGCGAACGGCCCCGAGGAAGCGGCGTATCCGGTCAATAGCCTCATTCGTCCGGCTGTCTGAAAACGCCGCAACTTCTTGGCGCGCTTCGAGCCGCAACCGACCGACCATTGGGTCGAGTTCATGCAGAAGAGTCGCTGTTACTTCCTTGGTTACTTGAGCGCGTAGTTCTCGAAGGAGGTGGTCATCGGGCTCGTCGCTCGGGCCAATCTCGTCCGGGTCGCGGGGTCGATCGTCCGCGCGCTCAAGAACGCTTGCTAGGGCGCTTTGTACCCACGCGTCGGACTCCCCAGCGAGGAGCCGAGTGACTTCGTCGCGGTCCACATGGACACCCTTGAGACGCCGGGCAGCCCTGAGTCGAACAACAGCACTCGGAGAACGCAGATCAGCGAGAAGCTCTTGCGGCGTTGTCATCGCGAGGGATCGCGGAGTATCTGTTCGTAGAACCGACTGCGCTGGCGGAAGGCCGCTAGCCCGCCCTCCATTACTGTGGTGACGGCCTTAACCGTCTCCGGCGAGTCCAAGGTTCCACTGTGCTTCACAGATGCGCGATGTCCATCAGATTCGAGCAGCGTTACCTGCTCCGCTTCTCCGAGAACCGGAATGTTGGCGTTGTGAGATGCCATGATCATTTGATCCGTCGGTCGACGGCTACGAATCGTCCTGATGAGCGTTCCAGTGATGAAGGCGTTGTCGAGGTTGTCCTCGGGTTGATCGACTAGCAGCATCTCCGGGTGAGATTCCAAGAGGATGGGCAAGACAACCGTGCACCTCTGGCCAATCGACATCTCCGCGGTTCCCTTGTACTGCAGTCCGTCGAGCAGCTCCATTTCGACCACATCACCGATCGACACAGCCACAATGTCAGCAGCGTGGCCTCGCGCGCTGGAAACTGCCGTGGCGGCTCGCTCTGGCGAGATGGACGCAAGTTCCGCGAGGGTCTGGAAGTCGCCATCTTCAATTGCGGAAACGAGTTCGAGCGGAGACATGGCGGCAGCGACTGTCGGCGCAAGTCGGTTGTACTGGAGACCGCTGCCTCGAAGAGCAGTCGCGATCGCCTCCGCATAAGCGGCGGTATCCGCAGAACTCGTGAGTCGGACGCGGATCGCCGGACCGAGTGCGTCGCTTAGGCTGGCGGCGACGGACTTTCTGGACTCGAAGCGGGCCTTGCGCAGTCGATCCAGTTCCTCGTAGAGCGCATCCCGCCGAGAGCGTCTTTCGGTCTTCGTGCTGACCCGGGCTCGAAGCAACTCGCGGGTCGCGTCGAACTGGCCCTGCCGCTCGGTGAGCGTGGACACAAGACGGGTCACGTCTGCAGCGCCCGCCTGGATTTCGTTCAGCTTCGACCTGAGTTCCCGGCTTTCTTGCTCAGCCGCAACCCGGGAGGCCTCTGTCTGACGGCTTCTTCCGGCAACATCGCTCACGATAGCTGTCAGCGTCTCATACAAGCCCGCCAGCTCTGAACGCGCCGCGGCAAGCCGAGCGGCTGCGTCGACCAACTGGTTCTCACCTGCCGCCTCCGGCCAAGTGATGGCAGGGGCGCGCTGCGCGACGTCCCTCACTGTCTGGGCGTAGGCCTCGATCGCCGTACTCGCGGCTCGCAGCGTCTGTTGACGGATGCCCAACTGCGCGAGGTCGCGCTGAAGTTGTTCGAGGCGTTCCTGCTCACCCTTCGTCATGGCCACTGTGGCGAGCAGAGCGGCCTGCTCGGTGGCAGCCGCTTCTAGTTCGGATGGGACTCTACTAAGTTCTTTCTCCTGCTCCGCGAGGAGTGCGATTTCCTCCGCTAATGTGCCGATTTCTGCGGTCAGGCTCCGAAGCTCCCGAATAAGAGAAGGGGCGCGGCCCTCGACGGATTCAGTGTCCGTCCGGAATCGATCCAGAAGCTGCATGCGTCCACCCGGCAACGCGCCAATGACCTCCGCTTCGCGCTGTGAAACCACCACCGGAAGGGTGAACGAAGAGGTGGCGCGAGGTTGTTGATCCGAGGCCGAGCGCGACACCAGAATGCGGGTGTCGCCGTCACGAAGCGTCACACTCACTTCACCGCCGGCGAGGATCGATCGTGCCTGCTCGTGCGACTGCGTCGCAGCGAACTCGGTGAAGGCAGGCGCGTTGAGACAGAACCGGATTAGCTCCAGAACCGATGTCTTTCCCGTGCCTCTGGCGCCAATGAGGACGTTCAGACCTGGTTGAAACGTGAGGTCTAGCTTGTCGAGGAAGCCCTCCTCAACCTGGATCCGTTCGATGTACATATTCCACCCCGGCCGATCTCGTGAGGCGAGTATCGCCGAGTGGCTACAACTGCGGCTACCGTGACTCGAGCGAGCTTGGGTGCATGGGGTTCGACCCCTACGGGGTTTCCAGGTCTTGGTATCTGGCCAAATGGCCAGAACAGGGCCTTTCGTCTCCCCGAAGCCCAGTCGGCAACCTCGGCCTTCGGCTCGCTCCACAATCGCTCGTGCTCGTGGCCCTAGTCTGAGCTGAGGCCCCGGGAAGGGGGCGAGCAGCATTGCCACCGCGCCTAGCCCACGCGCGCCGGGCACTCTCACCGCTCGGCCGTCCGCCCTCCCGGCGTAACTGCTGCTGAGGCTGAGCGAATGGTTTCAGTTGAGGTAGGTCATACCTGCCGACGATCACCCACGAGCGTGCCGCCGACTCTTAGCGGCGCCTGGCTGGCGCCCAGCGCCTCAGTCGCAATCCCAGTGGTCGAACCGCGCTACACGCCACTCAGAGGAGAGTGTCTGCCCCTAAGAAAAGGTTCGCCCGACGCCACTCCGAGGAATCGTGATCAGCGGCTTTCCGATCCGCTGATCATGCTGGTGCTGGGAAGCCAGATTGCGCCCAGCTCGACGCAGCCGTGGAGCCGATGGTGAGTCCCTCATGCCCGCCTAGGCCGGAGACCGCTTCCAGCTCCGCACCATCCGCGCGCATTCCAATCCACGGCAGTAACCGCGGCGAACCGATCGAGTCAGCCGGTGAAGGGACTGAGGATGCCTCACGTCGACAGACACTCAAGGAGTTCTGCCAGTTCTAGAGCAGCAGGCCCCGGCACCTTCGGAAGACCAGCTGTGTAGCGGCCCGACACGATCTTCCCGTCAATGGCTCCGCCGTGTGCGACGCACCTCAGGGCGTGCGCGACCTCACCGATCATCCGACGCCGGCGATCGAGGAACTGGCCCGTTGCCTCGAAGTAATTGAGCTCGTCGGGATCGGGAAGCCCCTGCTCGGGAATCCCGCCCGGCACCGGTAGTCTTGACCAGGCCTCTTCAACGACCTCCCCGAATTCGGGACGCACCGGATGGTGCCGGAACGTGCGATGGGCGATCGCCTGAATGTAGGCCTGGGCGAAGGAGCCCTCGCGGTCGGTGAGCGCCGCGACCGAATTCGGCAGCCATACGAGATTCGGAACGAATGAGTACGTCAGTGGGTCGCGCGACGCGAGCTGTGTTGGTTCACCGTTCAACTGACGCCAGACATGCGACGCCACGAAGCCGGTTCCGATCGCCCGTCCGGCATACACATCGGTCAGGCGACTTCTGATCCGCAGGCTCGCGGGCACCTTCTTAATGAGGCTGTTGTCGTCGCGGAAGTAGCCCTGCTGATTCGGAGAGCCCCACTGATCAGGCAATGCCAGCTTCCTGTTGCCTCGCGAGTGGGGATCCCGGACCGCATACGGGACGAGCAGCGGGAGTTCTGCGTACAGCGAGGGCGGAAACCAGATCCCCAGCGCGACAACGAGGCGGGCGATCAGCATCTGAAAGAAGAAGACGTCCGACTGGATCAGGTCCTTCTGGAGGAAGTGGTAGAGAACGCCCGAACCATCGACCGTGCGCAGCGCCATCCAGTTCCTCTCTCCGCCTCGCTCACCGGCCTGATGGACGTCGGAACCCGACCGAGTCCCCGTCCGAGACTGATCACCCCTACGCCTGCGATCGCCTGACGGAAGCCTTCATCCTGGCGACATCATCGACAAAGCGTCGCAGGTCCGCGGCGAGGGAGCCCCGACCGAGTTTCGCGACGACGGCGCAGTCAACGACGTCCTCACCATCATTCACGAACATCGGGCGCCCCCGGAATTCCCGTCAGAAGAGATCCTTCCCGACGCCACTCCGGGCACCGCCGATGGTCCCACGATGCAGCAGGACGCGTGTCCCGTCCTTCTCATGCCCGAAGATGCCACCGACCCGTCCGTTGGTGCCCTGGAGGGGTGGATTCACCTCGACGGTGATTGACAGGCCACCAGCCCGGTGAGGGTCATCGAGACCGAACGCGTTCCAGTACCGGCCACCGGCTCCATCGGGCCCGTTCGCCGACTCGACCTGGTCCACGTACCCCCATAGACCCACATCCCCGTGCCAGGCGATGTCGACTTCGGTGCTGCCTCCGGGGAAGCCGACGGTCCGTGTCAGGAGCTCCGCACGCTCATAGAACTCCGAACGAAAGGCCCGCTGGGCGGCAGCGAGATCACTCCACGATGTCAGGGCGCGAATCATGAGTATCTCCTCAGCGGGACGCTATCCAACGGACAGCGCTCCGATGATCTCCTGCCCGAGCGGGCACCCCTCCTCCTGGAGTCGACGCAGCGTCTCGATCAGCATCAGGCTCTGCTTCTCTGAGGGCAGCTTCCCGGGGATCGACTCTGCGACCCGCAGGATGTCCGCTTCGGTCGGCGAGAGGAGCTTACGTTCGGCTCCCCACTGACGGACGCCCGACCAGAAGTCAGGCCCTGCCTCGAGCACACGTGTCTGAACCTCGATGCCGTTGAGCATCCGCTGGTCCTTGCGGGCAGCACGTTGTTGCTCCCGCTGCGCGTCACGGCTCGTGAGCTCTCGTATCCAGGCGTCCTCCCACGGGACGTCGAGCGCACTCACTCGACTCCAGCACGCCTCCTGCTTTGCCCACTCCGTTACGTTCCGCTCCGTGTCGATGATCGCCTGGTTGACCAGTGCAGAGGTCACCTCAAGCGCGCGGTCGAGCCCGGGTGGCACCTTCTGGTCGCGCCAGATGCGGTTGAGATCCACGCTCAGACCGCGCTCGGCGACATCGAAAGCGACCTTCGCGATCGTGTAGGCGACGACGTTCGCCCGATAGCCACCCTGGTACCAGGGCTGAGCCGACACGAGCCGCTCCGTGTGGCGGAAGACGATCGCCTTCGCCACGATCTGCCGGAAGTAGGTCTCGTTGAAGTCGTCGGCGTTCCGGTCCCATGCACGGGAGATGTGCTCGGCGAAGTCGACGAAGTTCTTCTGGGCCCCGCGGCTCACGATGTGCGGTCGGAACTCCCAGAGGCTGAGGAACTTCGCAAGGTCGGTCTTCGTGAACATCTGCTGCTTCGGGTACTCGAGGTCGAAACGTCTCCGCTCCGCAGGGGTGCGATTGGCGCGGGCATCCTGGTACTGGCCCCGGGCGCGCTCGTAGAACCACTTCGAGTCACGGAACGTGCCGTCGGGAGAGGGCGCAAAGACGCGACGAGAGAACCCCTCCATCCGGACGTGGAAGGGATGATTCGCGAAGAAGTCTGCCGCGTTGACGCGGTTCTGGCTATTCGCGTACTCGGAGATGCGGGGGACGATCTCGTCCGCGCGCTCCGGGTCCACGATCGAGAGCTTCATCTGCACGAAGACCCGGGACAGGTCGACCCCTCGGCGGCTCGCCGCGTGGATCGACGCGGTGGTCTGACCGCCGTTCACGATCTGGAGGTTCCGGATGGCGGTGACCTGCTGCGCGTTCCCGTCTTCAACCACTTCGATGCTCTCGGCTGTCGCGGCGATCCCGTTGTTGTAGGCCAGGAACATCTCTGGTTCGTTCTCGATGGTGTTCCGGATCCCCCGGTTCACACCTCCGCGCGCCTGGAGGAAGGAGCGCACGTTCTGTTCGAGCAACCGCGCGCCCCAGCGCTCGTAGATCGCCGCCAGCTGGACGCCCGGAATCACGGCGAGGTACGCGCGGTAGTCGATCCCGTCGACGTGTGCCGGCAGCACCGGCAGGCCGGCACCGAACGTCTCCTTGAGGTCGACGACGATCTCCTCGCGTCCGTGGGTCGCCGTGGCGAAGCGGTGAAGCCGCCCGATGTCCCAGACGCTGTACGTGACGGGCTTTCCGTCGAGGCTCTCCGCCTCACGCCCATCCACCCGGGCGCTCAGCTGACGGTTGCTGATGAGGAACAGGCGGATCTTCGCGATCGACGCCCATCGCGATGCGATCAGGCTCGCCAGGCCAAATGCTGGCGAAGTCTCTTCGAGGCTGTTGCGGAACCCGGCATCCCGCGCCCGCTCGACGAAATTGAGCAGTCGCCGGAAGATTGCCTCCATGTCGGTCGCCGTGAGCGAACCGATGGCGTCGGATGGATTGAAGTCGGCAATGATGAGGCTGAGCGTGCCGTCAGTGCTCGCCGGATCCCCCCCGTACCCATCGACGCGCATGCCGCGGGGGGGCAGATAGAACGCACGGTCCGCCGTCTCCAGCTCCCCGGCGTCGATCAGTTCATTACAGAAGAGGTCGAAGAAGGCATCTTCCACATATCGGCCATCGGCATCCGCGGCACCGAGGACGTCCTGGAAGAAGTCCACGTAGAACTCATCAAGCTCAACGGCCATCCGCAGCGGCTCCCTCCAGCGCAGCCGCCACGAGGTCCTCATCGACCCGGTAGGGCTCGCAGGCGCTCAGGCTGACCGCGTAGTGCACTCTGGTCACTCCGGGGTCGAGCTGCGAGGCAGAGATCCTCGGGAAGCCCTCCGTGACCCGATAGAGACGGACACCACCGTCCACCCACCAGGAGTCCGAGTAGTCGTCTGCCCAGCGAAAGCCGGCGGCCTCAAGGCGGGACTCATAGAGTTCGAGGACTCCAGCATCGAGCGCTCCGATATGGTCCCCGATCCGCGTGGCGACGGATGTCACCGTGAACGCCCCCGGTACCTCCGGCGGCGCCTGATCAAGATCGACGACGTGCAGGAAGAGTGCGTCGATTCCGGTGGAGTCCAGCTGAGACTCGGAACTGATCGCGACGTGAGGCGTGGCTCCTCCACGCCGGGCCTTGGCTTCGATGCAGACGAACGCGAGCTCGAAGTCCTTCGGTGCATCGAGCGGCCCGATCCACGCCTGAACCGCATCACGTGCAGGCAGGACTGGCAGCAGGCGGCGCTCCAGGCAGAGCAGCTCCCCAATCAGCCCCTTCTGCTCCTCAGGGCCGAGTCGCTCACTCCCGCCACCGCGCAGCAGATGGTGCCAGCGCCAGGTACGCGTCACGGCGATCGCGATCGCTTCGGACTCCGAGACCGCTGTAGCGGTGCTCTCCACGATGTCGCTGCACAGCCGGAAGAAGATGTCCCGCTGGGCCGCGTCCTGAAGCACCCACAGGATCGAGGGGTGTTCGCCCTGCTGCCCACTGGACTGCGCAACGTCGATCCCGCGGAGCCGAGGCAGCGAGTTCGCGAATGGCTCCTGGTCATGGCGCAGGATCAACAGGTAGCGGTCTTCTGCCGACCGTCCCCAGTAGAAGCTCCATGGCAGGGCCGGATCGACGCGACGCGCCGTCACGCGTGAGGCATCGGGCGGCAGCTCCAGGTTGCCCCAGGGGTCGTCAGCCGGCGCTGTCATCGAGTTCCTCAGTACCGAACTCTTCCTGGTAATTCTCACGCATCCACGTCGTGTTCACGACGTACTCGACCCGCTTCTCTTCCCGCTCCGTCCGGGGGAAGCTGATGCTGTAGGCGACCACAGGGTTCGACTCCTCGAAGGCCCCGGGACGCGGTGGGTCGATCTTCAGCAGGTGAATTATGAGGAGCGGTCGCTCGCGGTAAAGGCGGTAGGCCCAGTCGGGGAAGTTGACGCCCCTGCGCGACTCGGTGCTGCGGGTCCCGGTCAGCGAATCGAGATATGCCTGTTCTGCTGTACGGATGAGATCCGACGACATGCCCGTACGTTCGATCCCGCGCGAGGCCACGCGCTGATTGTTCGAGACTGGCAGGATCAAGTCGTTGCCGCGCTTTCCGGGCTGGCGACGCTGACAGTAGATCGGGAGACCAAGCACCTCATCCTGGAACGTGCCCTCGGTCTCCCTGATGCTCGCGATCAGTACGTCCCAGCGGGCCAGCTCCTCATCGCTGCGGTCCTCGATGTACCTGCGCACGGGCGCCGACTCGGTGAGCATCGACCCCGGATGGTTTGCGAACGCGGTGATGAACTCAGTGATGGGCCCGGCGGGGACGTCACTCAGGAGCCACCCACCTGATACCTCGCGAGCTGCGGCACCGCCGATCCCGAGACCGGCCAGGGCCGTCGCGAAGTCATCGACCGCCCGGCGGTTGCGCAGGCAGTGATCGCGATCGCGCCAGAGCGTCGTCGTTTCGATGAAGTTGTTCCCCAGTCCGACACTCACGACGACCTTCTGGCCGCTCCCCATCTTGTTCCGCGCCGTGACGATGAGCGTGTCCGGATGGCTGCGGACCCGGAGGCCGAACTCTTCCGGTGTGGCGCTCGCCGCCTCCATGATCCGGAGCTCCTCGCGCAGCATCTCGATTGACTCGGTGATGTGCGCGTACCAGCCCTCGGCTTCCTCGGGCATCCAGATCCGGCAGAGGTCGTCATAGTCGGGGCGATAACCGAACCAGCGGCCCATCTGCATGAGCGTGTCGTACATGATCGAGTTCCGCAGGAAGTAGCTGACCATGAGCCCTTCGAGCGTGAGGCCGCGAGAGAGCGACATCCCGCCCACGGCGATCACGTTCAGGCCTGTCTGCTGGTGCTCCCGGTAGTTGAGGTTCCCGGCCGAGTTGCTGTTCACCTCGACGACGCGGACCGGTGCGGCGGCGGCATGGAGCTGAGCCTGGACCTGATCCCAGTCAAATTCCGTTTCGGCAAACTCCGTTTCCCAGATCGCGTGCAACTCATTGATCTCCGGGTCGCGGAGTGCGCGCGCCGCCGGCAATGCGCCGTTGATGCGGACGCTCGACTGGATCTGCTCGAGGCGGTGGTGCACCTCGTTCCGGATCTGCCTCTGGACGTCGGTGAACCGCGAGGCATTGATCAGCATCGAGCAGTGCGCCGTCTCATGACCACGCGCCAGGCGGATCGCACGTCCGACGATGAACGTCCGGATGGCGTCGAGCAGGCTCGCGGGCAGGAAGTCGACCGGTGCGTCCTTCTTGTGGCTGAGCGGGAGCCAGTCGTCGCTGTCCTCGATGTGGCGAATGACCGCTTCCGCATCCTGGACGAAGACCCGTTCCGCCCCGAAGTAGTTCGACGGCGGATCAAGGCTGACGATGAAGTGCCGGGGGAACAGGTCGTCGCCGAACATTTCATCGTCGCTGTCCGGGTCGATGAAGATGTTGGCGAAGGGGGTAGCGGTGTAGCCCACGTAGCAGCTGCGATCGAACATCCCGAGGAGCGTACGAATCTGCGCATTGATCCGTGAGGGCTCCTGACCGTCGCCCCGCACATTGATCGAGGCATTGTCGGCTTCGTCATCGATCAGGAGCATCGGAGCACTCACCGTCCCACCGGCCTTCGCGCTGTGCTCCCGGATCCACTCGATCAGGTTCCGGAGCGTGCTCGAGTGCTTCTTGATTACGAACACAGCCGGCTCGTTCAGGTTGTCGAGGGGGATGCCGACGCCCGTCGCCATGACCTTGTTGAAGTCACGTACCGAATTCGTGAACGTCACCGGTCGCCTGGTCCGGTCGAAGCGACCAACCCCGATGAATCGGTCCTCGCTCTTCGACAGCAGCCTGGCGCTGTCTCGCCCCACGAATCCTTCATCGATCCGAAGCTGAGTCTGGTTCCGGAGGTTGTTGTGCACCCCCGCGATCACGACGATCAGCCGGTATCCAGCATCCGCGGCCTTGCAGATGAGCCCGGTGTAATTGGCGGTCTTCCCCGACTGGACATGCCCGACGACCATCCCGCGTCGGTCCCACGGCCCCTCGCGAAGCGGGTTCTCCAGCAGTCCCAGGACCCGGTCGGTCACCTCGTCGAGCGTGGATATCACCTGCCCCGAGAAGTGTTGCTCCGTCAGCAGCTTGCGGTATCGGTCCCAGTAGTACGGATCTATCCGGGCCTTCGCCTGGTCCAGCCAGGGCTCGTACTCGGGCGCCATCAGCACCGAGCCGACGGTCATGGTCACGCTGTGACGCGCTTCGAAGATCCGTGCGAGTTCCTCGGCAGTGGCATCTTCGACCTCGAAGCCGGGCACAGAGCGAAGCGTCGAGATCAGCTCCCGGATCCGTTCCGGGGTGGGGTGGGGCTGCTGCTTGACGAGGAGTGCCTCGACGGCTGTCTCGAGGTTCGCGAGCGCGTCTTCGGTCATGCCTCCTCCTCCGCCAGCTCACTCAGCATTCCGGCGACCTGCTCCCAGTTTGAGCGGAACGGTTCGGTCACACTGAGCATGTCAGTGATGTCCTCCAGCGACACGCCGGCCGCGGTCAGCTGACCACGCGCCACCCGTACCGCATGCGCCAGTGTCTCGTCGGACACACGGTTGCCGCGGACGTGCTCGGGATCGCCTCCCAGGTCGGCGAAGAGCGCATCCATCGGGAGCGCAGCGCTGACGAGTTCGATCACGCGACGGAAGTCATCCTGCAGGTCGGCGGGAAGTCGCGAGCGGAAGTCGACCAGGACCGGATGCTCGTCGTTGACTCGATAGGCGATCTCGCCCCGCTCCTGGACCCGCGACCAGACCGGGAGCCGCTCGTCGGTAATGAGCTTCCTGCCCCGCGCCGTGTACACGCGCCTCGACGTGGCGCCGATCGTCTCGATGATGCGCCGGAGCCGCTCTCGCACCGGTGAGGGGGGCTGTGCGGACGCCTTCTTCACGTCGATCTTCCAGGCGGCATCGAGACCGTTCGGGACGTCGATGCGGACCCGCGCCAGCTTGGTCAGCTCGGTCTGTCTGGCCAGCCCGAACCAGGTCCCGTGCACGATCAGGCGTCGGGCCCGATACACGTAGAACCCCTGACTGCGCAGGTACCCGTTCGGCCCCGCGTACCGCTCCCACTCCTCCGGTGTCACCTTGGCATGGTGCGGCAGGGTGAACGCTTGCACCTCGACCCTCATGCCGGCGATCTGGATGACCTCTCTCGGGCCCGCGATCGTTGCCCCGTGCCCGGAGTGAAACGGGTCGAGTGGCTCAAGGGGGCGCTCGTTCATTGAGATCTGAACGCGTCCCGTTCCGGGCGCCGACAGGAACCGATGAAAGACCAGCTCGAGATGCTGTCGAGCGACGTCCAGGCGCTGGATGAAGTGGGCCTCGCCGCCGTCGGGGCTGTCCGGTTCGATCAATCGGTCGAGCTTCTCCCAGACAACGAGCGTCCCCGACGCCCCCAGCCGGTCGACGCCGGGGATACCCTCCAGGTCATCGGGAAGCTCGACCAGCCAGTCGTCAGCCTCGGCGACGACGTCCAGATCCCAGCGAGCCGCTGACACGGTGCCCTGACAGGCACTGACCACAGTCAGGCGGCGACACTGCGAGAAAGAGGCGGTCTTCAGTCCGAGACCGAACCGACCGAGGTCATCCTCGCTGCGTTCATCTCTCGGGCTGCGGCTGCCGGGCCGCATCGCCTCGATCAGTTCGGATTCGGTCATCCCTCGGCCATCGTCGGACACGGCAATGAACGCGCAGTCGGGGCTGGTCTCCGCCTGGATCCGGATCGATCGCGCGCCTGCGGTGATCGAATTGTCGACGATATCGGCGAGTGCTGTTTCCAGCGTATAGCCGATGTCTCGCATGCTTTCGATAAGCATCGACGCCTTTGGAGGAGAAGAGACGCTTCGCAACCCGCTACCTGACCCTCCACTGAACGAGCCTCAACATACGTCATCGGGCATCCGCTCACCATCACGGGGAGCTGCGGATGAGGTGACGCTCGCGACCAGACCGGGACTGTCTCCTCGTCACGCACCGCTGTGCCATGCCCGCATTGACCGAGGCGGAAGAGCTAATGATTTACTCGTCAGGTCAGCACCCGAGGAGGATCGCGGCATGCCGAACCTGTATGGCCTGTGCATCCGATGTGAGTCGCCGGCAACGCACGCCGTGGTGTTCAAGTGCGGCGCGTTCATGCCCGCCAACGACCGTGGCGGAGTAGACCGCATGACCGTGGCAATCGCTGACATCGTCTACTGCCTCACCTGCGCCCGCATGGCGTCCGCCGAGGCGAATGCTCTCCCCATACCGGCAGACGACCTAGGCTGCGACCACTGCAACGGGCCGGCGCATTATCGCGTCAGCGGCAACATGACAGGGGTCCGCTGCGTCGGCCATGTGCAGCAGTTCCTGCGCGGTCGGTCAGCCGACTTCTACTCGGTCGAGCCCCTGTAGCACGTCGGATGCAGGCTAGACGAGCGATGCTGCGCTCACCCTCTGCCTTCCTCCACGGCGCGCCCGAGTCTCCCGGCATGCGAGCCGCAGCTTCCCAACCTTACCCGTCGGTGGCCCGGGCGATTGCCTGTCCGGAAGCACTCGCGCAGAGATCACGCAGCGGGCACTCCGGACAGAGCGGGTTGCGCGGCCGACAGACGCTCATCGAATGGTCGAGAATGGCGTATCCGTACTCGCGATATCCGGCCTCCGGCGTCAGCCGGTCGGCGAACTCGCGGAGCCAGCGACGTCGACGAGTCTCGCCATCAAACGGTGAGCCGACGAGTCGGCAGAGCAGTCGGACGATGTTCGAGTCGACCAGGACTGCCCGTCGACCACCGTGCAGCGCGAGCGTCGCAGCGGCGACGTAGTCGCCGACCCCCGGCAGACGGCGCAATTCGTTGGGGTCGAGCGGAATCCGTCCGTCGCGGTGACCGATCTCCCGGGCCAGTCTGACGAGCAGCCGGCCCCGCCAGCGGAGGCCGAGGGAGGCGACCAGATCCACGAGTTCCTCGTCGGGGGCGTCACCGAATGCACGCGGGTTCGGGTAGCGTTTCTGGAGCGCACCAAACACCGGCTCGACCTGCGCTGCGCGGGTTCTAAGGAGGAGGAACTCAGCCACCAGAGCCTGCCAGACGGGCAGGTCACGCCGCCGCCACACGAATTCCTGGTAGTGCGTCCGGCCCCAGGCCATCAGTCGTTCACGGATCTCAACGGTGACCTGCTCCGAGAACACCGCAGGGCCCCCCACCTCAGGCAACGGACGCGTCCGCGGCATCCAGGGCGCTCAGCACGACCCGCGCCACCTGCGCGGCAAGCAGGGGCGGCACCGCGTTCCCGACCTGCACGTACTGCTGAGTCCGCGGTCCCTCGAAAAAGTAGTTGTCCGGGAACGTCTGAAGCCGGGCCGCCTCGCGGACAGTGAGGCTCCGGCACTGTGCCGGATCCGGGTGAATGAAGTAGTGCCCGTCCCGAGAGATGTGAGAGGTGATGGTCGTCGAGGGCCGGCTCGCCACCTGGACACGGAAGCGGTCGGCGAACAACCCGGTCGTGAGCGCTCGATCAACGTTGCGGTGCGCCGGCAGGAGCTGCTCCGGAAAGTCGTCGAGCCGTGGAGAACGTCCGTGTGTTTCTCCATACACCGCGGCGAAGAGATAGCGGTGCAGATCCAGGTCCATGTGGCCACGCGTCTCGTGGTTCAGCACACCCGGAAGACGAGGGTCGACGTACCAGTCGGGGCGGAAGCGCGGGCTGGTCCGCCCCTCAAGAAAGCGGTCCCCACGTTCCAGCTCCGGCACCTCAATGGCCCCGGCGAGTTCTCGGAAGCGTCCACCTAGCGCGCCGCCCTCTCGGGCTAGGTTCTTCGCCGCCCCGCGGACCAACGATGCCCAGCGCTTTCCCGAATCGTCCTTCGACAGGCCGGATCGGAGGGGAGGCAGATCTCCGATCGCACCCAGCACTGTCGCCGCGGCATCGTCCGCAGGCGAAAGCACCGGGAACGCAAGTGACGTAGAGAGGTCCTCGCGTATTCCGATGATGATCACTCGATGCCGCGCCTGAGGGAGACCGAGGATCTCGGCCCGCAGCAGGTAGTCCTCCGGGCGCTCGAACAGTTCGCCAGACACGTCGCCGCCCCCGGGGCCACCGAGGGCAACCAGGCGGTAACCCACGTCGGCATAACGTGACCCTGACTGACCGAGCGCCTTGCCAGGCGCCCGGAGATCCGACGTGATGCGACGGAACATCAACTCTCCACCGTGGCGGGATGAGAGGAGCCCCTTCACGTTCTCCAGGACGAATACGGCCGGGGCATGATCGGCGAGGATACGGAGGTACTCCCGATACAGGAAATGGCGATGGTCGGCCTCGAACTCAGCTTCTCGTCCGGGGCGCATCCGGGCGCGGCCGACCAGTGAGTACGCCTGACAGGGTGGCCCCCCGATGAGCACTGCCCTGCCAGCCTGTCCGGCTCGCCCGAGGCGCTCGTCGATCTCCGCGCTGATCTCTGCGTGTGGCACGACTCCGAGCTCGGCGCATCGCGCCTCGGCGGTCGCTGCTCGCCACTCGGCTGGGTGAGCGTCGATCAGCTCACTGAGACGAATCCTCCCGCAGACATAGGCGTAGTAGGCGTCGGGAGCCTGCCCGCAGGGGAACTGCCGAAAGAATGCGCGCAGGGTGAGGGTGCGGTGAGCCGTGGGTTCCATCTCGACGGAGAGCCCGATGTGGAACCGCTGCCCGCTATCGAGCGCCGTGAAGCCTTCGCCCAGCCCCCCGGGACCGGCGAACAGATCGATGACTGGAATTCGCGTCACGGTCTCCCTCGGCGCCAGGTTATCGCTCAACGTCTGCACCTGCCACGCCAGCTGAACCGCTGCCCGCCCGCGTCTGCTGCGCTCCTCGGGTTCTCTCGCAGGCGGGTCTCAAGGCTACGCCCTCCACCCACCCTGGCGAATGGGTACCGTAGTCGCACGGAGCCAGACGGCCCCGGATGCATCCGGACTGCCACGGGTGACTCGGATCTGCGGGACGGACAGTCCATAATGACTGCGATCGAGCCCGGCGACGCGTGGAGGGGTGAGAGATGCTTATCAATGTGACGCAGAAGTCCCGGGGAGACTTCGTGGCGACCATCTTCGAGCTCCCGGACGGGCGCGTGATCGTGGCCGACAATACCTCCGAGTCGGTGAACCTGTTCGCCTCCGAGGAGGCCTGGGAACAGTCCTCTACCCCGTACGACGCTCTCGAGTCACACGACTCGATCACCGACGCGTTCCTCGATGTGCTCCCGATTCCCGCGCCGCTGGTCGACTAACCGCAACTGCACGGGGCCATTCTGGCTCCGGATCTAGCCCTGCCGCACGCTCGACCGGCGCGCGCTCAGTCGACTGGTCACAGGTTCGAGGCGAGCAGGGATCGACAGGGCCGCGGGCTCCACCCGGTTAGTGGGGACCGGAGAGTATCGAGACTCACCACAGCGCGAGGACGGCTCCCGCAACCAGAAACGGCCCATAGGGGATGACACCACTGCCGCGTCGCATCACCATCAGTGCCATGGCAGCACAGGCGCCGCCCACTACCGCCACCGTGAGGGCTGCCAGCACCCCCGGCACGCCGGCGATCGCGCCGACAAGCGCCGCCAGCTTCACATCTCCACCGCCGATTCCGCGGGCGCGCTTGGTCGGCACGACCGCCCCGACCCCACGACGGCTCCGACCCTCATCGACAAACGGCGTCACAAACGGTCCGCCAGCAACGATCGCCGCGGCGATCGCTACGCCCATCGCCTGATCAGCTTGCACCAGCGCCGCCAGGAGCACGCCGCCCGCTCCAACCAGGCCCGCCACTCTCACATCGCCCTTGCGGCCGGATCCCCGCAGACGGCTTTCCGGCCGCGTCGCTGCGGTGCCCGGTGGGATCAAGAAGAACGCCACCAGGAACGGACCGGCCGCGAACGCCGCACCCGCCAGCGCCCCGGCGAGCGACTGATCCGCTCTCAGCCACGCGACCGCCAGCACGATTCCCAGCGCCGGGTAGACGATCGCGTTCGGCAGCACCCGCCGACGCACGTCGATGTCCGCGAGCACCGCGAGTAGCGCGGCGCATCCGGTGATCGCCGCGATCTCGAGCGGCGTGCGCTGTCCGGTCACCGTCGCTGCAACGAGGACGACGATGGTGGAAGTGGCGATGGCCGCGACCGACGCGACGCGTTGCGCCGGCCACGCTGGCGCCTCTTCGGCGGCAAGGGTCGTGGCGCTAGCCAACTGTGGCCCCGACCAACTCCTCTCGGAGCGCACGCGTTTCGGCGCTCGGCACCGCGCTGGGGATGCCGAGTTCGCGCTGGAGCGCCTCCGTCAGCACCTGGTACACCTTGTGCACCCCGCTGGGATCGCCGAGCGCACCCCGGCAGCGCATCAGTCCCCGCGCCAAGGCCTCGTCCGTCGGCGCCCGCTCCATGCCGGCGGAGTAGAAGGCGGCCGCGCGCTCGACGTCACCCAGCTCGGCCGCGAGCCCCGCGGCTGCGCGAGCCGCGTCCAGGAAGCGTCGGTGGTACTCCGGGCGGAAGCGGTCGAGCCACTCGAACGCCTCGGACTGCATGACGTCGCCCCGGTAGAGGGCCACGGCTCGTGCGTACTGCTCCAGCGCATCGGCGGCGGGCAGGCCGGCCGCCCGCCGCACCGCCGCGTCAAACTCGTCCAGGTCGGACTGGAGGATGCCGGGCTGGAACTGGTAGCGGTCGCGCGCGAGCGTGATCGGCTGCAGGTCGTTCTGGCCAGCCGCCACGCGGATCGCCTTGCGGGCGGTGGTGGCGGCGTTGTCCATCATGTGCTTCACGCTCGAGTCCCACAGCAGCTCCGGCCAGAGCAACTCCGCTACCACTTTGCGCGGGACGGGCGCGCCGCCGTGCGCTACGAGTAGCGCGACGAACTCCCGGCCCTTCTCATACCGCCAGTTGGTCACCGATGTACCCGCCACCGACACCTCGAACTCACCAAAGCACCGCACCCTGATCAGCGCCTCGCCCCCCTCCCCGTCCGCGGCGTCGCCTCCGGGCGTCTCCGCCAGCCAGAGCGGCTGCTGTCGCACGATCGGGGAGTGCGTCGCGGCGGGCGGGGGGCGCACCTGGTGATCGGCAGGAGCGATGGGTGGCTCGCCCGCAGGTGGGTGGACCGTTGACTCCGGCAGCGCCGATGGCGATGCCGTGTGAGACTGCTGGCGCTCCGCTACCACCACAGGTTCCGCCGCTGCCGCCGGCGACGGCTCTGTACCGACCGCTCTCGGCCCGTCGTCAAGCTCGGGCCGCTCTTCGACCGCCGCATCGGCGACCGGGAACGCGGCTGGCTGAGGTTCGGCTACGGGGTCAGGTGCGCTTTCGGCCGGCGGACCTCCTGCATCCGCATCGCTCGGTGTAGGCACGGCGGGTTCCACGAGGGGATCGCCACCCCGCCCTGGTGCCGCCTCGCACGACTCGGCCGCGGGTGGCCCATTCGGCGCGGCCACCGGCTCGAAGAGCGCACGATGCCAGTCGAACGGCGCGCTCGCGACCGTGTCAGCTGCTCTCAGACCTGGATCCGTCGGATCACCCTCGTCGTCCGTATTCGGCGCCTTCGCCATGTCCACGACATCTCCAGCGTCGATGTCTCCTCGCGAGGGAATGACCGCTCGCCACCGTGGCGAGGCGTCGCGGCGCACCAGCACCGGGTCGAGCCAGAGCGACTCGCCGGAGCCCACCGTCAGGCGCACGCTGCCGCGCTCGATGCCGTCGCCGTCCGTGTCTCCCGCGGCGGCGTCGAGCCCGAGACGCACCACCGCCCCAAACATCCCGCCGGGGCGATCGTGCGCACCGTCGGACGGCGCCAGTCCCACGACGTAGACCCCCGCCTCCGGCGCGTACGGGATGATCGCGTCGGCCCTCGCCGTCGCCGTGCCGGCGTCAAGGACGGCCACCAACGGACGGCGCATCCTCGTCCCCTCACGGGACCGGATCACGTCCTCCAGTTCCTCGACGAGCGCGTCGGTGTCCGGGCTGTCCGCGCCGCCAAAGTGCGGGAGGTCCAGGTCGTCACCGGCCAGCGCGGCGGCGATCCCGTCGGCGCACAGCGCCAGCTCGTCGGCACCGGCCGTTGCCGCCAGCGTTGACAGCCACGAGTGCAGCAGTTGGCGGCGATCACCGTCCGCGCCGGAGACGGCCACACTCCCCGCGCCTGCCAGGTTGAGGTAGACGATCGCGCCCGACGCTTCTGTGCCGACCGGAAGCATCAGCGCCTGGCCCGCGTCCGTCGCGCTCCCCTGCCGCAGCGTCGCCTCCCCGATACCGCTGAGGACCAGGTTGACACGCTTCGCTCCCACGAGCATGCCTTCGACCGCGCATCCCAGGCGCTCGGAGAGCTCTGCCCCCGAGGCAGCCAGCGCCTCCCCGTTGCCCGAAGGACAGTCGACCGTGCAGGTGAGGTGCCGCTCCTTCTCGTGGATGAGGAGGAGGCGCGCGTCCGGGTGCCCCGCGTCGGCGACCGCATTCGCCACCACGCGGCCGACGAGCGCGATGCGCCCCGCGTCACCGGTCGCCCAGGCGTTCCGCCGGAACGAGGGCAATTGCAGGAGTCCCTGGCGGCGCAGACGTGAGACGAACAGCACAGCCGTGCCGAGCACCGCGAACCCTGCCGAAGTGATCACCAGCGGCCGTGGTGTGGAGGGCCAGTCCCAGGCGATCCCCCATCCTCCCTCGGGGTCTGCCGCGTCGTCGGAGCTGAGTAGCGGGTCGGCCGCCGGATCCGGTGTTGCCTCCGGCGTAGCCTCGGGCGTCGCCGTCACCTCCGGTTTGACCGGCGCAGCCTCGTCGGGCACCGCGGGCGCGACCGTGAGCACCTCGGCCGGCAGAGCGATCTCCCATCCGGGGTAGATCAGGTTCGGGTTCGTGAAGCGCCAGCCCGCACCCATCTCGCGGTCGCGGTTCGCCTCCCAGAGCTCTGTCCAGCGGAAGCCGTCGCCGAGGAAGCGCTCGGCGATCCCCCACAGGTGGTCGCCCGGGAGCGTGCGGTAGGTGGGCACCCCTGACTCCACGTCGATCCGCTGTGACGGCAGCGGGAGGTGCAACACCCACCCGACGCGGATCACGCGCGGGTCGGTGAACCGCTCGCCGTCCGCCATCACGCGGTCCCGGTTCGCCTCGAACAGTTCGACATAGCGCGAGCCATCGCCGTACGCGCGCCGCGCGATCCCCCAGAGGTCGTCGCCGCGCACCACCGTGTACGCGACGGCCTGCGCCCGCTCGGGCTCCTGTTCCGCGTGGCGAGCGGGACCTCCTGCCTGGGCCACCGCCGTCACCGGCAGCGACACCATCGGTTCTGCCGCCACCACGACTCGTGCCGTCGCCGGCATCCAGCTCGCCACCAGCAGTGTGCCGGCAACGCCGCCGTCGACGATCCGCCGCACCGCCGGCACCGTGATCAGGTTGGTCAGTCGCAGCGCGATGCGCGCCCACCGCGCTCCGCGCGTGGCCCGGTTGGCAGCGAGAGCCGCGCAGCGCAGCGTGACCGTCACTGCGAGGTAGCCGAGGACAAGCCACGCGAGGGCGGCCGCCATGGCGATCAGGTCGCGATCCGCGATCTCTGATGCGGTCAACGTCGCGCGCACCGTCGCCAGGTCCGGGAGACGCCAGGCTTCGGACGGCGGCCCCGCGGTCAGCCAGAGCGCTGCGCCCAGCCCCACCGCGACCACGATCATCACGGCCATCGACCACGGCCCGGGCCTGGCTGGTGTCCTGGTATGTCGTTGCCGTCGGGCGGCGGGGAGTGTCCGCACCATCTCGATCCTCCTCGCTAGCGCTGGCCCGCGGTCAGCACGGACTGCAATTGCTGCACCGGGTATGGCGCGACGAACGACCGCACCATCGGGTCGAGCGGCTCCCAGTCGCCGAAGGTGACGACGATGTCCCCCTCGCCGTCGTCTTCCTCAGTGATGACGCGGAATTGCCCACCGAACGTGATCTCCAGTTGCACCTCGAACTGCCCGCCGGCGATCCGCGAGGACTGTTCGTAGGTGTGCTGGACGTCGCTCTCGGCCGGGTACGGTTGTCCGAGCGATTCGGTCGAGAGGAAGCCGCCGTCGCCGAAGTGCCAGTCGTAGCGCTGCGGCGTGATCTCGACTTCGACCGTGGTGTTGCCGAGCGTCTCGGAGCCGTAAAGGGGGCTTCCGTCGTAGCCATCGACCCAGAACCAGGTCGGCATCGCGACGAGGCCGGTGCCGGGGTTGGCGCGAAGGGAGATTGGGGGCAGAGGGACGATCCCGAAGAGGTCTTCGGCAACGAGCGAGGGTGCGCCCGGATCACTCGGCAGGACATTGACCACGATGTCCGGCGGGGTGCCGCCATCGACCGGGACCCAGATGATGGTGACAGAGGGCGTGCCATCACAACGCACACTGACAGGGATCGTGCCCGGATTGTCTCGGAGTCCGTCCCGCATCCACCCATTGGTGGCGCTGTTGAACGGCACATTCAGTGCTTCCGCGGTGCAGGCTGGGAGGTCAGGGCCGCTGATCAGGTCCGAGGAGCCGGGATTGCCGGGCGAGCCCGGTCTCGTAGCTCGAATGCCGACGTAGATGGTGACGCCGTCATTCGTAGCGACGACGTCAGTCTCGACTGTCTCTTCCGGCCGATTCCCGCGGGGGTCACGTGCCTCACCGAACCGCGGTTCCGCACCCACCGTCCCAAGGCCCGTCACGGCGAGCACGAAGAAGGCAAGCGCGATCGACACCCAGCGCATCGCTACTCTCGGCTCTCCCTCGTACCGGACACGACCACCCAGCGCCCGTCGATTAGTTCGAGCCGTACGGTGTCGCGCAAGGCATTGCCGGATCCCTCAGCTTCGGGTGGCTCCTTCGTTTCCGGGTCAACGGTGAAGCTGTTGTTCACGAGCTCATCGATCACGATCGCGTCCGTCGATGTGACATCCACGACCGCAAAGTCGTGCTCGACGACGACCCGCATCGCGACGCCCTCTGCGCGAAGCTCTTCGATCTCCTCCCGGATGCTTTCGAGTTCCTCGCCCGCCGCAAAGCCCTCAACGAGTGATGCATCCAGGTTCAGGACTGCCTCTGCGTAGGCGTCCCAGTACGCGAGATACACCTCAGCGACCTCATCGGCGATCTCCTCGAGGGACGGCGTCGCGGTGGCTGGCGGCTCGGTCGGCGGGACCGTCGGCGATGCGGCCACGGTCGCCGTCGGGGTTGGGGTTGGGGTCGGCGACGCGTCACCACCACCGCAGGCGGCCATCGCGATCGCTGCGATCACCCAGACGACGCACATCACTGCTGTTCGGATCACTGTCATGGCACCGGACCTCCTACGCCGAAGCGCGGCTCCGCGACGGCGCGGGCGGTGATCTCCACCGCCTCCACCCCGAGCACCCGCAGGAAGGCCGTCGTCGCCTGGCGCGACACCGCGACCTCCACGCGCGTCCCGTCCGCGTAGACCGCATGGTCCGTGCCATCTTCCCCGATGAGGTGCACGATCGCCGCCTCCCGCGCGGCACCCGGATCCAGCACGACCAGCGCGCCGCCGGTAGCCCGGTAGGCCGCCTCGTCGAGCTGCATCGCCCCCGCGGCCGCGGCAGCATCGGCGGCGTGCTGGAGGTCGCGACGTTGCGCCATCACCAGGCCACCGTCCGCGACCAGCCCCACCACCGCAACCAGTCCCATCAGGAAGATCGCCGTCAGGGCCAGCGCCTGCCCGCTCTCGTCCGCCGCCAGTTCCCGCAATCGCGCGCTCATGGCGCCGCCGCCCGGCTGCGATATTGATCGATCCGCTCGGCGTGGCTGCTCGAGACCGTCACCCCGACCACTCCAAGCAGCGGCAGGTCGCCGAGCTGCACGTCGTAGGTCGCCCGCGTCAGCACGGCGCCGCCGCGCTCGAAGGCACCGGGATCGATCTCGACGCCGAGCCGGTCGAGGGCGAGCCCGTGGCCCTGCGCGACTGCGACCGCTCGTGCCTCTGCCGACTGAAGGCCCGCCTCTGCCGATGGCGCCACCGCCACTGTTCGCGCGGCTTCCCGCGCCACCGACTGCACCGCGATCTGCGCGTGGGTGACGCGTCCGACCATCACGACGCCGAAGGCGAGCACCAGCAGCAGCGGCAGCACGAGCGCGACCTCGACCATCGCGCTGCCCGTCTCATCGGCAGCCAGGCGGCGCGCGGGCGCCGGGAGTCTACGGACCACCACGGAACCCCTCTCGCCAGACCTCGGCCTGCGCCTCGACCGGGACGCTCAACGATGTCACCCAGGGGATAAAGAGCCGGTACTCCCCGCTCGCCCGCGTGATCACGACCTCGTCGGACGCTTCCACGTCCACCGCGAACGCCGCCCCTGTCCTGCCGAGGCCTGCCTGGAGCACGTCCCGCGTCCGTGACACGCCGTCCTGGAGGCTGTAGCCCTCGGCCGCGGCGAGCCGCGCGCCCTCGATCGCCGCCGTCTCCGCCACGGTCTGCGCATGGTGGACCAGCGCGAACTGCACGACGCCGATGAGCGCCATGAACAGCAGCGGCAGCACGAGCGCCGCTTCGACGGTGCTGGCCCCGGACTGGTCGCGGAGAAGGCGGCGCACCGGGCTACACGCTCGTGACCGCGGTGACGATATCGTTGAAGACCCCGACGATCGCCGTCCCAACGGCCTGGATCGCGACGATCGCCACGACCGCGATGCCGGCGACGACGATCGCGTATTCGGTCATCGCCGCGCCCTCCTCGTCCGCGTGGAGCCGCGCTATCTCATCCTTCACTTGCCTCAGCATGTCGACACCTCCTGTCGATGCGTGTGCCATCTGCTTGCTTCCATCACCGCCCCAGTCCCAGCAGCTCGGTCCCGGCGGGATAGAGCAGCACGACCAGGAACGCCGGAAAGATGAAGAGCGCGATCGGGAACAGCATCCGCACGGCGGCCTTGCCGCCCTCCTCGAGGAGTTGCGTGCGTTCGCGGTCGCGTGCGGTCTCGGCCAGCGCCAGCATCGCGGGCGCGAGCGGCGTCCCCTGCTCGTGGGCGAGCCGCCAGGCGTCGGCGAGCGAGCGCAGCTCCGTGACCTCCTCACGGTCGGCGAGCGCGCCGAGTCCGTCCGCGTAGCCCTCGCCCCCGATCGCCGTCTCGCGGACGACGTCGCGCAGCGCCGCCCCGAGCATGCCGTCGAGCTGCTGCGCCGCCTCGGTGAGCGCCTGCTCCGCTGACAGCCCCGCGCTCGCGCCCAGCACGAGCAGGTCGAGCGCCACGGGTGTCTCGCGCACGATCGCGATGCGCCGGCGGTGGAGCCGCCCGCGCAGCTGCCACGAGGGCGCCGCAAACCCCGCCGCAAACGCTCCCATCCACATCCAGACCGGCCACGGCCCCAGCGGGTGGGCCCCGAGCAGGTTCAGCAGCGGCAGGACCGCGCCCGCCACCAGGCCGGTCGCCAGCTGCTGTCCCCGGAACTGCGCTGCGCTGATCCCGGGCATGGCGAGCGCGAGGCGCCGGTCGAGGTCGCCGGTCTCGACGCCGGCGCGGCGCAGGACCGCGCCGATCAGCAGTCCCGCCTCGTCCAGCAGCGGCCGTAGCGTGCGCTCCAGCAGCGCCGAGTCGAAGACGGGGTCGCGTGCCTCCCCCACGTCCAACTCCATCCGGCCCTGCGCGGAGAGCCGGTGCAGGCGGCGGGCGAGGTCCGGGCGCGGCCGCCCGAGCGGCTGTGTCATGATCACCAGCCACAGGCCGGCGGCGAGCGCGCTACTGACCGCCAGCGCCGCCGTCACCTGAGCACCCGTTCGCGGCCCGGCAGCACCGTCGCGCGGAGCATGCCCGCGTAGCCGACGGCGACGCTGACCAGGCAGACGGCGAGTGCCAGTTGGCCCCCGGGCGTCGAAAACACCTCCAGGTAGCCGGGGTTGGTGGCGCGGATCGACACGATCAGCACGAGCGGGAGCGCCGCGATCACGCGGGCCGACAGCACCTGCTCCGCCTGTTGCGCGCGCACTTCCCGCCGTGCCCGCGCCGTCCCCCGCACGGAGCGGACGAGCCCGTCGAGCACGTCGCTGAGGTTGCGGCCACCGACGCGGTAGGACATCAGCAGCGCCGCACAGAGCATGTCGAATGATAGATGGGCGACCTGTTCGCGGGCGCGCGTCACCGCCTCCTCGAACCCGGCCAGCCGCAGGTCCCGGGCGAGTGCCCGAAAGGCGGGACGCAGTGCGAGCGGGCCGGTGCGGGCGAGCGAGCGGAGGCCGTCCTCGATCCCGATCCCGACGCGACTGCCGTCCCGCAGCACGGCCACGGCCTCGACGACGGCGTCCTCCACCGCCTCCAGGCGGTGTTCGTCGCGCTGGCGGGCGACCCACGACGGCACGAGCGCACCGACGATCCCGGCCGCCAGGCTGAGCGCCGGCCAGCCCAGGAACATCTGAGTCACGACGGCCACCACCACGCCGACGGCAGCCGCGAAGGCCAGCCGGCCCCCGGCGTCGGGCAATGCTGCGACCCAGCCCCCGGCCGTGGCCGGAACATCCGCTCGGCGGACGCGCTCCGGGCGCTTCGACGTCAGCGCGAGGAAGATCAGCAGCAGGCCGATCCCGAGCAGCAGGCTGTAGATCACATGCATGGCGTGTGGCTCCCGGCGTCAGCCTGCACCAGGCCACTCCACCAGCACTCCACGGCCACGCTTACCTGGCTCCACACGCACTTATTTCGCTCCACAGGCGCGAGATCGCCGCGAGACTTCGCCAGATGTGTCCCGAGGACACCCGTTCGGGCGCTCATCGAGGTGCTCATCCAATCCCTCCTCGCTCCAGCCCGGCGTGGCCCGCGGCCACCAGCCGGGCCTCCCGGCGCGGGCGGATCCCGGTCCACGCGAGCCGTCCCTCGCGCAGCACGAACAGCTCGGAGCCGGCGATCGCGCCGCCTTCCACGCCGGTGACCTCGTAGATGTGGGAGACGGTGCGGCGATGGGTGGCGCCGTCGAGCCGCAGGTGGACGACCACCTGGATCGCCTCCGCGATCATCTCGGCGACCGTCTCCGACGGCGGGTGCCCCTCGGCCATCAGGGCATAGGTGCGGAGCTTGGAGAGCGCCTCGCGCGGGCCGTTGGCGTGCAGCGTGCACATCGACCCCTCGTGGCCCGAGTTCATGGCGGAGAGCATGTCCAACGCCTCGTCACCGCGGACCTCGCCCACGATGATCCGCGTCGGCCGCATCCGCAGTGCGTTGCGCACCAGGGCGCGGATCGACACGCCGCCTTCGCCCTCGACGTTCGCGAGCCGCGCGTTGAGCGCCACGCAGTCGGGTAGCACCGACTCGAGCTGGAGCTCGCCGGTCTCCTCGATCGTGATCACGCGCTCGCGCATGCCGGGGATCGCCGCGCCGAGCGCCTTCAGGCAGGTCGTCTTGCCGCTGCCGGTGCCCCCGGAGATCAGGATGTTCAGCCCGGCGCGGACGCAGGCCTGCAGGAACGCCGCCGCCTCGGGCGTGAGCGTCCCGAGCGCGACCAGGTCGTCGAGGGTCCGTGCGCGCTGCAGGAACTTACGGATCGTGACGTGCGTCGCACCCGTGGCGAGCGGCGGGATCACGGCGTTGAGGCGGCTGCCGTCGGGCAGGCGCGCGTCCACCATCGGGCTCGTTTCGTCGAGCCGGCCGCCCAGCGGCCCGATCGCGCGCCGCACCAGGCGCAGCAGTTCCGCGTCGTCGGCGAGCGTGATCTCAGTGAGCTCCTTACGACCGTCGGCGATCACGAACACCCGGCGCGGGCCGTTGACGATGATCTCTTCGATCGCGGGGTCATCCAGGAGCGGCTGCAACGGCCCGAGCCCGAGCAGGTCGGCGAGGAGGCGGCGCGCGAGGTCGGCCCGGTCCGCGAAGGGCGGCTGTCCGAGCGTGACCGCGCGCCGCTCCGCCGCCGCGATCTGTTCGTGGATCACCCGTTCGGCGAACGCGGCCTCCTGCGCTCCGACGCGCGTCTCATCACCGGACGACGCGCGCCTGAGCGCCGCCTGGACGTCCGCGCGGATCGCCTGCTCGCGCTCGTCGCGGGCCATCCCCATCACACCCGTCTCCGTCGCGGGCGTCATCGCGACGCCTCCACGACCACGGGCACCGAGCCGGCACCGGGGAGCGCCGCTGCGGGTTCAGGCGCCTCCACCGCCTCCAGCGCCCGCACGAGCGCGCGCAGGTCAGCGGCCGCTTTGCCGCCTGCCACCGTGAGCGGGACCTGGCGGTCGATCGCGCGCCGCGCCGCCGGGCGGTCTTCCCGCACGGTGCCGAGCACGGGCAGGCCCAGCGCCCGTTCGATCTCATCCCCGTCGTAGTGCTCACGGCCTTCGCGTCGGTTGACGGCGAGGCTCCGGCGGCCGCGGTCGTCGTCGCCGAGCGATCGCAGCGCGAGACGGGCGTTCCAGAGCGAGACGAGGTCGGGCGCCGTCACCAGCAGGACGTAGTCAGCGGCCCGGAGCACATGCGCCTCCGGGGGCGATCCGAGGTCCACGACGACGCGGTCGTAGCGCGCACGCAGTCGGGCGACCGTCCCCGCGATCAACTCGGGGGTGAGCGCTGCGGCCAGCTCGGGACGCTCCACCCCCGCCAGCACCGCGCATCCGGGGCCCTCCTGCAACTCCGTCCCGAGGCGCGCGTCCAGCGGACCGCCGGCGACAGCGAGTCCTACGAGGCCGCGGCGCGGGTCCAGGGCGAGGTAGGGCGCGACGTTCCCGCCACGCAGGTCGGCGTCGACCAGCGCGACCGAGTAACCGGCGTCCCCCAGCGCGGCGGCAATCGCGATCGCCACTGTGGTCTTGCCCGGCGCCCCTTTGCCGCTGCTCACGGCGATGACGCGCCCTGCGGGCGCTGATTCGTTCCACTCGTCGAGTACGCGCGCTCCTGCCGGTGGCGTCAGTGTCTCCCGGGGCTCGGGGAGCGATGCCCCGTCGCGCGTGCGCCGGAGCGCCGCTGCGATCGCCGGGAGTGGTGTGGATGCCAGCAGGGCCGGCGCCAGTTCCTCGTACCGGCTCGCCTCGCGGTCGTCCGCGGCCAGCAGCAGCACCGGCACGCGCCGGTCGCGCAGCGCCAGCAGCGTCGACTCGCCCAGCCCGTGGAGGCTGCTCGCAGCCAGCACGAGATCCACCGCAGGCGACCCCGGCGCGACCCGCTCGAGCAGCGTCGCGCCGTCGAGCGCTCGGGCGGCGACGGCGATCCCCTCGCCCGGCAGTCCGTCCACGAGGCGGAGCTCCAGGTCCCGGTCACCCGTCGCGATCAGCACGCGCAGCGTCGCGGTCTCCGTCATGCTCCGCGTGGTCGGATGATTCGTCATGGTGCGGGCACCAGCACAAGCGTCAGGCGCCCGTTCACGAGCGCGTGGACGACCCGCTCGGCGTCGCCCCGCGGGACGATGAGGGTGACGTTGGCGATGCGACCGCCCTCCTCAGCCGTCGCACTGCCGCCGATGCCAAGGCGGCCCGTGTCGGCGGCGACGTGGTAGACCGTCGCCCGCTCCAGCAGGAGCGCGGTCGCGCTGCCGGGGCGCCCGGGCTCCGTCGTCTCAACGACCGCCACCTCGTCGCCGCGGCGCAGCTGGCCGAAGACGGTGTCGGCGCCGACCGCGACCGTGACGGCGACCTCGCCGGGCCCGAGCGCCGGTCCGCTGCCCAGGTCGGGCCCGACAACAAGTGTCCCCGCGTGGATCGTCTGGGTCGTCGTCCGGCCGACCAGGGTGGCGATCTCCGCCTCCCCGACCGCCAGCGTGCCCAGCGCCCCCTCCAACCGCGCCTCGCTCGTCGCGAGGTCGGCGCGCGTGATCACGTGGCCGGGCGGCAGCGTCCGCGCCGCGACCACGACCGGTTCCGTGATCCGAAAGCCGTTGATGACCGTGACACCGCCGATGAGCGCCACCACGACCACGAGCGCCCCCAGCCAGAGCCTTGGGTCGATGCGAGGCAGCCCCCAGGAGCGGGCAGGCAGGCGCGTGCTGCCGGCAGCCATCGGTCACTCCTCCCGGCGGCCGTGCGACCGCTCGCCCTGCTCCCAGCGCCACTCAAGCCCCTCGAGCCAGGTCTGCACGAAGGCCGCTGCGCTGCTCGCGTCCGTGAACCCCTGCTGCTCCAGCTCGTGGCCGGGCTCGCGCTGATGCAGGACCACCACTCGGAGATCCGGGCGTCGCCCGGGCGTGACGGTGGCCCGTAGCAGCAGCCGATCCGTCAGGACGTGAGAGGCGTTCGTCATGGCGCGCACGCTACGAGGCGGTGTGTGCAGCTCGCGCTACAGGAGTGCCCCGCGTCGAGGTGACAGCCGGCCGTCATGAGGGGTCCGCGGACTCCTGAGTGAGGTTCGCGGGCGCTGGGAATAAGAGGAGAAGTTGAGTGCTCGTGACGTAGCGCCCATGTCACGCGATTTGCCACGCAAGTGCTACGTGATGCCGTGTGTGATGAGGCATACTAGTGATCCGGGGGACGGCACGCAGAGCGATCGAGCGGCCACGGCAGGTTCGGCGGCGCCAGGCCCGGCCAGTAAGGAACACTGGTTCGTGGCGGGGGTAATCACGGGGAACAGCGGCGGGCTGCTGCCACGCCGGACGCAACGCGCTCCGGCACGTCGCCCGCAGGCACCCATCTTCCATCTGCGCCTGGTCGGCGGCTTCGCGGCGACGCGGGACGGTCACACCATCAGGTTGCCGGCAGCAAGCCGGCGGCTGGTGGCGGCCACCGCACTGCACGCCGGCCCGATCCCCCGGCACGTTGCGGCGGAACGGCTCTGGCCGCACCTGGAGCCGCGGAGCGCGCTCAGCAGCCTCCGCACCGCGCTCTTCCGCCTCAGTACCGGCGCCGCGCTCCTCGACACCGGCCCTGGCTACATCGCGATCGCCGCGGACGTCGAGGTCGACGTCCGCGAGCTGGAGGCCTTCGCCCGCCGCCTGATCGATGACACCGTGCCTGAAACCGATGCGGAGGAGTCGATCCAGCGCCTGACCATGGCGATCATGCCGGACTGCGACGACGACTGGCTACGCCTCGAACGTGATCGGTTGCGCGACCTCTTCCTGCACGCGATCGAGGCCCACGCCGCCCGCCTTTCGGCGGCTGGGAACTACGCCCGCGCCCTGGAGGCGGCGCACACTGCCCTCGCGGCGGATCCGGTCCGAGAGACCGCCGCGGCGACCCTGATCGCCATCCACCTTGCGGAGGGCAACCGGCCGCAGGCGGTGCGGACGTATCGGGACTTCCGAACGCGGCTACGCGCGATCATCGACGTCGAGCCGGCCGACGAGTTGCGGGCGCTGGTCGCGCCGTACCTCACCCTCGGCTAGCACCGCCGTGCGGTGGAGTTGAGATCATCGCTCGAATCCGATCTTGGTCGGCATAGCCGACCCTGGAAGAGCCGCCCGCAAGGGCGGCTTCGTTGCGTGCGGAAGAGGACGGAACTGTCTTCGATGAGCGGTCCCGTTCCTGGACTCCTTCGCCATCGAACGTTCGTTCTGATATGCTTCGCGCACTCCCCCGTTCAGGTGAGGTCGAACCGATGGCCAAGAAGCCCTCGAACCACGGGAAGCCGTGGACTCCATCGCAGGAGCAGCAGCTCAAGCAGCTCGCGAAGGAGAACACCCCGACACGCGTCATGGGCCTCAAGCTCGGGCGCACCGAAGATTCCGTCCAAAGCAAGGCCGGCGAGCTCGGCGTATCCCTCAAGCCGACGAACCAGTCGCCGTACAACCGGCGCAAGGCGTAGTCCGTGGAGATCGCGGCCGTCGTCATCGCGACCGCCGCGTTCGCATGGTCGGTCGGGTGGAGCATCTTCGAGTATCGAGCTCGCAGCGCAGGCGACCGAGCATCGTCGGCGCTCGCTGAGGGTGCCGTCGCCGAGTCGCGGCGTGCTGCGGATGCAGCGGAGCGGTCGGCAGCCGCTGCCGAGGTGGCCTCCGGCATCGAGATGGCGCGGGCCGTCGCGGCTCAGCGAGCCGACGTACGCGTCCTCTTCTGGGAGTCTCGCCCGCGAACGGAAACGGGCCCCGGACTTGTCGTCCACAACACCGGTCAAGCAGCCGCGCACGACATCATCGGAGCACGCCTGATGCCCACCGGCTCCTATGAGGAGAGTTCCGCTCTCAGGACACTCGGGCCAGGAGAACGACGAGGCATCAATCCTGGCTGGACAGCCGCTCAGCCGCCGCCCGATGCCCCTCGGCCGGGGCCGGGACACTACACGGGACGCGTCACTTGGACCGATGCTGCCGGCGTCCACCAGACGGACTGGCTAGAGGTCGAAAAGCGCTAATGCGTGCTCCGGGCACGCCACACGACGGCACTGGCTCCGAGCTCCATGCCGGCGACCTCGACGAGGTGGGACCGGAGGTTCTCGGCTCCGCCCGCGCCTTCTCGCCGGCGGATGAGCGGGCAGGTCCCGCCGGGCCCGCTCTAGGCAGCTGATTGGCCCGGTAGGGGTGGTGAGCTGCAAATGCAGCGCGCTCGGTGTATGTTTTCTCCGGGAGATTCATGACATGACGACTGCCACACCAGCCCTGACGCCCGGTCGGGTCTACCGGACGCGCGACCTCGCGCGCTGGACCTCGAACCCGCCACGTCTCGCACGGCGGCTTGAGCGGGAGGGACGGCTGCAGCCGCTCGCGCACGGGCTCTTCGTCTCCCCGAAGCGGGGACGGTTCGGTGCGGTGCCGCCCACCGACGAGGCGGTGATGCGCGCATTCCTCGACGGCGCGCCGTTCGTCCTGACCGGGCCGGAACGCTGGAATGCGCTCGGCCTCGGGACCTCTGCCTCGTTTGCCGCACAGCTCGTCTACAACACCAAGCGCTCGGGCGAGTTCCAGCTGGGCGGGCGCCGATACCTGCTGCGGCGGGTCGCGTTCCCGAAGCAGCCGTCGCCCGAGTGGTATGTGGTCGACCTCTTTCAGCACGCTGAGCAAGCGGCTGCCGATCGCGACGACCTCACCCGGGCGCTCGGCGCGGCGCTCCGGCGCGGTCAGTTCGATGCGGACCGGCTGCGGAGGTGCGCGCAGGAGTATGGCTCGAGCGACACGCGACAGCGCGTGGAGAAAGCCCTGGACGCCGCCCCGGTAGCGGCCACGTAGTCACGATGTTCGTCCACGAGGACCGCGACTTTGACGACCTGCTGCGGATCGTCGCGGACAAGCACGGGCTCGCCGTCGGCCTCGTCGAGAAGGACTACTGGGTCACGCACGCCCTCTGGGCGCTCCTCCACCAGGGGTTCGACACCTGGTTCAAGGGCGGCACCTCCCTCTCGAAGGGCTTCGGCCTGATCGAACGCTTCTCCGAAGACCTCGACCTCAAGGTATCGCCGGGGCGTGTTGTGGCGCTCCCGGAAGTGTCGGACTGGACGCGAGAGGGCGCCCGGGTCACCGCTGAGCGGCGCCTCTACTTCGAGGCACTCGCCACGATGCTGGAGGTGCCGGGCGGCGAGCCGTCGCTCGACGAGGCACTGGCCGATCGCTCGTGGCGCAGTGCCGGCATCCGCGTCACCTACCCCGGCCAGCACCTCCATGACCTCGGGCTGCTCCGTCCGTTCGTCCTGCTCGAGGTGGGCAGCGCACGGGTGACGCCGTACGTGGAGCGTGACCTGTCGTCGTTCGTCCACGACACCCTCGAGCGTGAAGGACAGCTCGCAGCGTTCGAGGACAACCGGCCGCGCGAGGTGCGATGCGTGCACCCACTCGTGACTCTGATCGAGAAGCTCGACGCGCTCCACCGGCGCGTCCCGAGGGAGGACCTGGATGCTGCCACCTTCGTCCGCCACTTCGAGGACGCGGCCCGCATCATTGCTGCGGTGCCCTCCTTGCCACCGCTCGATTCCTACGCGGACACAGCCGCGCTGACGGACGAGATGCGCTCAGAGGGGCAGATCCGACAAACCCCGTCCGCGGAGGACGCGGCCTTCCTGCCCGGCGACGACGAACGCTGGGCGCAGATCCGTGACGCCTACCGGGCCATCGAGCCGATGTACTGGGGCAAGCGAGTCGCGCTGGAAGACGCCTGCGCGTCGATCCGTGAGTGGGTCTCGACGGAACTCATGAATCCCGAGCGCTGAGCTCGCGGGACACAGGTCTCGACGCGGGGTGGCCTCCTCGCCCTATCAAGGTCCTGGAATGGGGCCCGCTCGGAAGCGTCTGATCGTCAGGGCGCGTCGGCCAGGGCCATTACTAGCCTGCAGTGAGGAGTGCGGTCGATGGAGTACAGCCGGTTTGCCGTCGATACGAAACCGTACTGCGTCTGGGATCCCGAACTCCGTGCCCAGAGCAGGACTTCGTGCAGCGGCTCGATCCCTCCTACTTCGAGTTCCTCGCCGACGCCTACGCCGCCCGGCAAGGGGAGCCCAATCCACCTGGGGGCGATGACGCTGCCGCGGTACCGATGCACGCGGCGCTCGCACTCCGCACCGCCTATGTCCACGCCGCCGAGACGCTCCTCGCCCTCCTGCTGCGGGCGCGGCAGGATACGACCAGCAAATACAACAGCATCAAGCATGGGCTGCGCACCCATGCGGGTGGCTTTCGCCTGGCGATGGGCGTCGAGGATCGACCGGGAGAACGAGCCGCTCCCGCCCGCATGAGGTCGTTCGGCGGAAGCCGGTACGGCTCGTCGTACTGCGAACTCCGCCCGATCGGCTCCCGGGAACCGTCTGCTGGTGTGCAACGGCGGCTGCGCCTGGCCCTCCAGGTCGCCGACGCCATCGCCCGTGTCGACAGGGATGAGGTGGCCCGCGCCTGGTTCCAGGGTCTCAACCCCCAGCTGAGCGATCGCTCGTCGGCACGCCTGCTCCGTGAGGGCGACCTCGACGAGGTCGGACCGGAGGTCGTCGGCGCCGCCCGCGCCTTCCTCGCCGGGGGATGAGCGGACAGCTGGTGCGGCCCTAACCGCGACTTCCGAACGCGGCTACGCGCGATCATCGACGTGGAGCCGGCCGACGAGTTGCGGGCGCTGGTCGCGCCATATACCGCGGACGCTTAACAGCACGGTCCCGTACCGCGCAGCGCAGCGCAGCCCGGCTGAGTTGTACCGAGTCTCCTCACGGCGGCGCGGCTTTAGTCCAAGTCCGCCGCCGCACTACCTCACGTGGATGCCAGTACCAGAGGGGTATCACCCCCGAAGCGCAGTCCTTGACCTTTGAGTCGCTCTAACGTCTACCGTCGATTCATGAACATCGCGGTGCTCGCGCGGCGACTCGGGATGACCACTCACGCCATTCGCTTCTACGAGCGGCGTGGGCTGCTTCCTGCTCCCGCTCGAAAGGACAACGGGTACCGGGATTACTCAGATGCGGACGTAGACCGGCTCCGGCTGCTGATCGGCCTTCGACGACTCGACCTGCCCTTAGAGCAGGCCGCTGCACTGGCGAGCATGTGTGCCGCAGGTCGCTGCGATGAGGTTTCAGGCGAACTGAAGACGGCGGTCATTGAAAAGCGTCGGGAACTCCGCCAGCGCATGCAGGAACTGCGGTTCCTCGATGAACGACTCGCACACCTCGCGGGACGACTGGGAGCGGGTGAGCCGCCACGTGCCCTGATCACACTGACAATTCGGAGAGAGGAGGCTGGTGATGGTTCGTTGTGAATCCTGCTGCTGCGACAAGCACTGCTGCGGCAACTGCTGAGGCGAGGGTCGGCACCAGCGACAGCGACGAGACGAGGAGAGGAGCGCGACCATGGCGTTGCAACAAGGTGAGACGTACCGGTGTCAGAACGAGGACTGTGGGTGCGAAATCACGGTGACGAAGGGCGCCGGGCCCGGTGGCGGTGACCAGGCGCCGCGATGCTGCTGCGGGCCTGAGATGGAGCGCGCGTAGCGGTCTCTGATGCCGTGCTTCTGCTGGCTCGGCAATCAAGGAACGCCGCCTCGGAAGGGCGGCGTTTCTCCGTTTCGACCCGTTCCGCTCCTGCTGCCCAACTACTTGCTGCGAGCCATCGCCATCACCGGATACCCACACCGAAGGCCGTGATTACCCCGTTCGGCCTTCCGGGCTTCCCCGCACCTCTCCGACCGGTTGCCCTATCGCCCGGCAAGTTCCGCCGCCTCGAACGCATCGATCAGCGGCTCGGCGCCGATACCGATGGCTATGGTCGCAACGGTGAAGACGAGCGTGGTAGCCGCCGCCCACTGACCGAGCACAGGCACTGGTCCAGTGATACCACCGAAGTACATCGGCGCGAGCACGCGGACGTAGTAGACGATTGAGATGACGGTGTTGATCGCCGCAACCAGGGCGAGCCACGTGTAGCCGACTTCGATCGCCACCATGAACAGGAGCAGTTTCGCAACGAACCCCGCCAGCGGCGGCACGCCGACAAACGAGAGGAAGCTGAGCCCGATCGCGCCCGCGAGCCACGGACGCGCGCGCGCCAGCCCGCGGTAGGCATCGAGGGCCGTGCGCCCGCGCAACTCCGTGACCACTCCGAAGGCGGCGACGTTCGCCACGACGTACGCGAGCAGGAAGAACAGCAGCGCCGGCATCGCCAGTTCGCTGCGCTCGAGGGCCACCACGGCCATCAGCCCGTAGCCCGTCTGTGACACCGCGGACCACCCGAGCAACCGGCGCACGTCGTCCTGCCAGAGCGCCGCGAGGTTCCCGAGCGTCATCGTCGCGGCGGCGAGCACCGCGACCAGTGGGCGCCACTCGAGCACTTCGGGCGGCAGGGCGACAACGAGCCGCGCCAGGAAGATGAACCCACCGACCTTGGGGGCGGACGTCACGAACGCTGCCACCGGCGCCGGCGCACCCTGCGCCACGTCCGGCATCCACGCGTGTACGGGCACCGCGCCGATCTTGAACGCGAGCGCGAGGACGACCAGCCCAACGCCGACGACGAGTGCCGCGCCACCACCGTCGTCGAGCCCTTCGGCCAGCCCGGGCAGCGTGGTCGATCCGCCCAGTCCATACAGGAGCGCCACCCCGAGCAGCAGACTGGTGCTCGTGAACGCGCCGAGGAGGTAGTACTTGATCGCCGCTTCGGACGCGGGAGACGACTGTCGGTGATACGCGACCAGCACGAACCCGGTGGCCGACGACAGCACCAGCGCGAGCACGAATTCTTTCAGGTCGGTCGCACCGGCCAGCAGGATCGCCCCCAGCGCGGAGAAGAGCAGCAGCGTGTAGTACTCGCCGTGGCGAGGGTCGCTGCGGAACCAGGGGATTGAGAGCCCGATCACCCCGGCGGTGACGGCGAGCACGATCAGCTTTGACCAGAGCGCAACCCCGTCGCGCGCGTAGGTGTCGGCGAAGGTCAGCGTGTCCGCCCCGTCGAGCATCGCGCCGCTGACCACCGCCGCGAGGGCGACGACGACGAGGGCGAGCAGCGCCGCGCCGGTCTGCCAGCGGCGCGGCCCCAGCACCGCGAACAGCAGCACCAGGATCCCGCCTACGACCAGCACGATCTCGGGGACGACGTCGGCGACCATCGCCGCCATGTCCATGTCGGTCGTCCCGCCACCGGATGGCATCAGCGTCCGACCAGTGGGCCGGCGTAGGAGTCGATCACCTCGAGCAGCCAGATCGGGTACACGCCGATGATGACGACGAGGATCAGGAGCGTGCTCAGGCCGAACGTCTCGGTCCGTGTCAGGTCAGGGAACGTGCGCCAGCGCTCGGGCAGCGGACCGAGGAAGAGCCGCTGGAGCATGCGCAGGAACAGCGCGGCGGTGATCACGATGCCGACGAGGCCGATTCCGGCCAGCCAGGGATAGACGGCCAGCGCCCCGGCGAACACCTGGAATTCGGCCACGAACCCCGCGAGGCCGGGCAGCCCGAGGCTCGCGAACGCGGCGAGCACCGTCGCCCCGGTGAGTAGCCGGGCGCGCCCGGCTAGCCCGCCGTACTCCGCCACTTCGTAGGTGCCGCCGCGGGCCAGGATGGAGCCGCTCATCAGGAAGAGGGCGCCGGTGATCAGTCCGTGGGCCACCATCTCCGTGGTGGCGCCAGTGAGCGCGATTGCCTGGGCTTCGGCGGCGCCGTCCAGGGACGCGCCGGCGGCCGCCAGCCCGAGCATGACGTAGCCCATGTGGTTCACGCTCGTGTACGCGATGAGGCGCTTGAGGTTCGTCTGCGCGAGCGCGACCAGTGCGCCATAGACGATCGCCACCACGGCGAGCACCGCGAGCGGGAGCGCGAAGTCCGCGAACGTGCCGGGCATCATCGCCATCAAAATGCGCACGAATCCGTACGTCCCCATCTTCAGCAGCACGCCGGCGAGGACGGCGGACGCCGGTGCCGGGGCGTCGACGTGGGCGGGGGGCAGCCAGGTATGGAACGGCACGAGCGGGGTCTTGATCGCGAAGCCGACGAAGAAGCCGAGGAAGACCAGCGCGGCGTAGAGGCCACCCGCGGGCAACGGCTGCTGACGGATGATCTCGGCCATGTCGAACGTGCGCGGATCCGTCGTGAGGTAGAGCCCGAGGATCGCGAGGAGCAGCGGCAACGACCCGGCGAAGGTGTAGACGAAGAACTTGAGCGCGGAGCGCTGGGCGTCGCCGTGCCCCCACGCGCCGATCAGGAAGTACATCGCCACGAGCGAGAGGTCCCAGAAGACGAAGAAGAGGAAGAGGTCGAGGGCGAGGAACAGCCCGATGGAGACGCCCTCCATGAAGAGCATCAGCGCAAAGTACGGCCCTGGGCGCCCGCGCAGATCGACCGGATAGGCGATGGCGACGACGAACACCAGAGCCGTCATCGCCGCGAGCGGCAGCGAGAGCCCGTCAACACCGACGCGGTATCCGATGCCCAGCGTTGGGATCCACTCTGCCGCCTCGACCAGTTCGAAGGCACCGGTACCCTCGAAGCGCAGCCACGTCACCATGAGCAGGACGAGGGGCACCGCGGCGATCGCGGTGGCGATGGCCTGCAACCGCCGCTCGTGGCGACGCTGCTCCGGGGGCACCTCGTCAGGGGTGACTTCGCCAGGCGGGCCTTCCGCCGAGGCGGCCCGCTGCCCCTCGGCGGCCACCACGTGCGCCTCGGCTGCGGCGGGACGCCGCACGAGCGCGAAGGCGACGGCGCCCAGGATCGGGACGAAGATCGTCATGGTCAGCATCGGGTCACTCCACTCGGGGTCATCCGTAACCTCGCCCTCGTCACAGTCCGAACAGCGCCAGCATGGCCACGATCACCGCGAAGCCGGCGCCCGCGACGACGTAGTAGTGATGACTCATGCCCGTCTGGAGCCGGCGGCTGCGCACGCCCGCCGTGCCGATGAGGCGTGCGCCCTGCTCGACGGCCGCGTCCACTGCCCGGTCGTCGGTGATCCGGGAGCCCGTCGCTGTCAGCATCGTTGCCGCCGCGAGCGCTCGCACCGTCCCATCGATCGTCCACTCCCCGCGGAGCGAGGAGAGCCGCGAGAGGGCGCGCGCGAACGCCGCCACGCCACGCACGCCCGCATCGACGACGCGATCGTCGAAGCGGCCGAGGAGGCGCGAGACGGAGCGCACGAGTGCCACTACACCACGGACGCCGGCGTCGACCACGCGGTCGTCGAGGCGAGCCAGCTGTCGCGAGAGCCACCAGACCGGACGTTCGATCAGAAGCCTCGTCGCCGCCGGCACGCCGAGCCAGTCGCCCGCGGCGGCCTGCGCGCCCGGTGATATTCCGAGCCCCTCCAGGCGGTCGCGCCGCCACAGCCACCAGGCCGTCCCAACGGCGAGCGCGATCAGGGCGAGGGCCACCAGCAGTTCCCACCGGGCGCTCGCCTCGAGCGCCCCGACCACGAGGTCCTCGACCACCGCGCCGGCGCCGGGCAGCCACAGCGCGGACAGCAACAACGTGAGCGTCGCCAGCACGGCGAGGCTCGCGAGCTCGACGCCCCCCGTCCTGCCTCCCCTGGCGTCCTCCCCTGACCCGTACACGAGGAACTGATAGCGCGTCGCGTAGAAGGCACTCAGGAGGGCCGCCGTGAACGCGCCGGCCCCCACCCACGGCGATGCGTGCACCGCGGCGGCGATGACGTGCTCCTTGCTCCATGCCGCGCCGATCGGCGGGACGGCGGCGAGCGCCAGTGCACCGACGGCGGACAGCACGGCCGCGCGCGGCAGCACCCGGCCGAGGCGCATCCCGGCGAGTTGGTTCGTCGCCGCCGCATGGATCGCGATCCCGGCGCCGAGAAACAGCAGGGACTTGAACGCCGCATGGGCCACCAGGTGTGATCCCGCCGCGGCCGTCGAGGAGGCGCCGACGGCGACGAACATCAGCCCGTACTGTGCGGCGGTGGAGCCGGCGAGCACGCGCTTCACCTGCGTCTGCACGCTCGCAACAACCCCGCCGACGAGGGCGGTCGCAAGACCGACCGCGGTGACCGCCGGCAGGAACCAGCCGACGGGCTCGAGCATCGGGGCGAGGCGGATGAGAAGGTACGCGCCGGCGGCGACCAGCGTGGCCGAATGCAGGAGTGCTGAAACGGGCGTCGGCCCGGCCATGGCGGAGAACAGCCAGGGCGAGAATGGCAGTTGCGCGGACTTCGCCGCAGCGGCCAGCAGGACACCGGCAGCGACCGCGTCGAGCGCGCGGCCATCGATACCGGCGAGCCCGTCGAAGGTGATACCGCCCGTCGCGGCGAAGGCAACGCCTGCCGCGAGGTAGAGGCCCAGATCGCCGATGCGCGTCGTGACGAACGCGCGTGCTGCCTGCCGGGGGTTCTCGCCATCCCGCCAGTCATGGCCGATCAGGGCCCACGACGCCGCCCCGACGAGCTCCCAGGCGATCAATAGCGTCAGGAAGTCGGCCGCCGTGACGAGCAGCAGCATCGCCCCGACGAAGGCCACCATCAGCGCGAGCAGGCGCGCGCGGCCCTCGTCCTCCGTCGCGGCGGCATACGCGACAATCGGTGCGGCGATGGCCGGCACGAGGACCACCATGACCCGGCTGAAGTCGGCAACGGCGAGGTCCAGGGTGAGCGTTGGGCTCCACGCCCAGGACGCCGTCGACTCGGCCGTCGCCGCCCACAGCGCGACGACGAGCGTCGCGAGTAGCACCAGTACCGCCAGTGGTCCGAGGAGCCGCGGGCGCCCGTGTAACACGAGCAGCGCCACCGCGCCGCTCAACGGGATCAGCGGCAGCGCGAGCAGGCTCACCCGCGCAACCGTCGGAGCTTCTCGGTGATATCGGCCCGCCGCACACGGTAGACGTTGGTGACAAGCGTGAAGCCGATCGCCATTTCGACCGCCATCACCGTCATGAACACGATCGCGAGCATCTGACCCTGGGGGTTCCCGCCGGCGCTGAACGCCCAGAACCCGACAAGCGCCAGGATCGCGCCATTGATCATGAGCTCGAGCCCCATCATCAGCATCACAAACGACTGCTGGCTCAGCGCGCCATAGACGCCCACGCCAAACAGCGCACCGGCGACGATCAGGACGAACTCGACCGTGATCACGATGCCGCTCGGTCCTCGGGGTCGAGCGCTGGCTCCTCCGAACCCTCCTCAGCGGCGCCGAAGCGCCCCCGGCTGCTCGCGATCGCGACGGCGCCGATCATGGTGGCAAGCAGGAGGACGCCCGCAGTCTGGAACACCAGCATGGAGTCGCCAAGCAGCTCGATGCCCAGCTCCACGGTCGCCATCTCGGGCTGCACGTTCGGGTCCTCCCGGAAGTCGACCAGGAACCCCAGGCTCGCGATCGCCAGGAAGGAGCTGACGCCGGCCGCGACCGCCACCCGGTGCTGGTGCACCATCCACATCGGGTTCAGGCCGGCGGGATTCATCATGAACATGACCATGACGATCGCCATGACCAGCATCTCGCCCGCCATCATCAGGATGAGCACCATCCCCAGGAACTCCGCGCCGAGGATCACCAGCATGCCGCCCACGGCCGCGAACGACGCGAGCAGGAAGAAGGCCGCGCGCATCATCGAGTCGGTGTGGAACACCCGCCAGCCGGTGATCACGCTGCCGAGGGCGAAGGCGCCAAAGAGTACGTCCGCGACCAGCGCGTCGGTCACAGCAGCACCGCCCCGGACACGAAGATGTTGAGCAGCGCCAGCGGGATGAGGAGCGCCCACGCCACGACGACGAAGGCCTCGACCCGCACTCGGGCGAAGAGGTGGCCGGCGGCGATCAACACCCCCAGCAACACGAGCGTCTTGAGGATGACCCACACCGCTCCGGGCAGCCACGGCCCCCACCAGCCGCCGAGGAAGCCCGTGGCCCCCATCGCTGCCACAGCCACGAGCATGGCGGAACGGGCCGACTTCCAGAGCAGTCGTGCGACGCCCGAGTCCTCAACCCCCGTGCCGCCGGCGAGGTCGGCGGCATCGGGGAGGTTCATTGGCCCCCAGAAGCTCGCACCAACCCCCACCACGAGATAGAGCGGCAACCCCAACGGCTGCCGGACGACGTTCCAGAGTGACTCCTGGGCCTGGACGATGTCGACGATCGAGAGTGACTCCGCCGGCAGCGTCGTCGCGAGCATCGCCAGCAAGAACGGGATCTGCAGGGAGAGCGCCTGTGCACCGAAGCGGTACGCGCCGTGGAGCGCGAAGAGGGAGTTGGGCGACCAGCCATGCAGATACACCGCGATCATCACAAACGCGATCGCCGCGGAGAACACGACAAACCCGGTCTCGGGATCGGCGGCGACCGTCGTTGGGCCGAGCGGCACCATGGCCAGAGCGAGGGCAGCAAGCGCCGACAGCAGAGCAGGAGCGAGGATCCATCCCGGCGTATCAGGGCGTTCGGTCGTGCGTCGCTGCTGCGTGACGAGGTGGGCGGCCGAGCGCAGTGGATCGAAGGCGACCCGCCGCCAGCGCAGCGTCCCGCCTCCGACCCGCTCGCTAATCGCCTGGTCGAGGACCGCCACGACGTACACGCCGATTACCACCACGATGCCGACGAGCGGCACGGCGAGTTCGAGCGGGGCCGCCGGCCTCACGTCGTGCCGGCCTGCGCTGAAGCCAGCCGCTCGGCCAGCCCGGCTTCCTCGAGGTCGATGTCGAGACTGACGATCGTCGCGACAGCATCGCCCCACTCAAGCCCCTCCAAGAGCCCGGGCAGCAGGGGCAGCAGCCGGCTCGCCGGAGCGCTCCCGGCCGTCAGGAGTCCGCGAGGCGACTCGACCTGCCCGGTGACCTTGCTCCGCTGTGCCCCGGCGCTCCGCGCGAGCGCGAGCGATTGCACGACTTCGGCAAGCCGCTGTCGCCAACGTGCTGCCGCGTCAGCGGCATCCTGCACGATCGGCTCGAACCCGAGCGCGCGGTAGGCGGCATCCTCCATGCGCGCGTCGTCAGGCAGTCCGGCAGCGCGTGCCACGGGTCCGCAGCCGCCAAGGCTCGTTCGCCCTGCGGCGTCGAAGCGACCAACTCCGCGCGTGGACCAACGCAGCACCTGCGACCACTCAATGGCGCGGGAGAGCCGGCGGACGCCTGGGACAGCAGATGTCCCCCCCAAAGCATGTGTCAGCCGCAAGGCGCGTAGGCCGAGCGCGGGCAGGCCGTGCGCGGTGAGGGCATCCGCGAGCCAGACCAGGTGATCGCGGGCACGCGCCAACTCAAGCTCGGCGATGGGGACCGGCTCGAAGAGCGCGCGAAAGAAGACGTCGAGCCCCGGGCGGATCGTGAGATCGCCACGAGCGATATCGACGAACGGGTTCACGAGTGGGAGGCAATGGACGACAACGTCACCGCTGAACGTCGCCTCGAGTCGCAGCCCGGGCGGGAACTGCGGAAAGAACGGCCCCACGGTCAGCGGGACCACGTCCAGCCGGAGGCCGTCACGGTCCGGGGCGACCTCGGCCATCGGACGGCCATAGGGGACGCCTCCCGTCATTCCTGAGCCGCCCTGCCCGTACGGCCCCACCCCTTCCCATGGGGCACGCCCAGTCCCGGCGACCACCGGATCGCTGGAAGGCCCGTGCCCTGAGTACAGATCCCGGAAGACACGGACGACCGCGGAGACCAGTTCGTCTGCGGAGCCATAGACCACCGTCGGATCGGCAAACCGTCGGAGGAGCGGGCCGGCTGAGTCCCCAGGGTTCCACCAGACGACGGCCCGCGGGTGAGGCATGCCGTCGTGCAGGAGCGTAAGCGGGTCGCCGAACTCTTCGGGAATGCTCCCTGCGGCCACGAGCACGCTCGCGGCCGCGGGAACGTCGACTGGACGGAGCTCAGCGCGAATCCGAAGCTCACGGAGGGCATCGCGCGTTCCGAGGCCAGCAACGGGCAGCACAGGCACGGGCGCGCCTGCTGCGAGGCCGGTGAGCAGTCGCCTCAGGACCACTCGAGCGATCGCTCACGCCAGGCGTAGAGCACCCCGAGGAGCAGGATCGCGATGAACATCGCCATCTCGACCATGGCGATCCCACCCTCGCGCAGGAACACGACCGCCCACGGATACATGTAGACCATCTCCATGTCGAAGACGAGGAAGACAAGCGCCATCACGTAGTAGCGCGCGTGGTACCGGTTCCAGGCATGAACCTGCGGCGGCAGGCCGCCAGCGAACGGGACGCGCTCGGTGGGTGAGGGCGCCTCGTGAGCAGCCGGCTCGCCAGCGCGCTCAACGAGCAGCACCGCCACCAGCGCGGCGATGAAGACGGCAAGCGCAACCCCGAGCGGTCCTACCAGCATCGAACCCGCCTCCCGGTCGCGATGCTGGCGCTAGAGGTAGTCCTCGGGCGACTCGCGGAAACTATCCGCACAGTCCTGGCTGCAGAAGTAGTACGTCTGTCCGTCATGCTCGACCGTCGTGACGGCGTCCGTCTTGCTGATCTTCATGCCACACACCGGGTCAGTGACCTGCTCGTCGCTCGTCATGTGAACCGCCCCTTTCGGCATCGTGCTGCCAGCCGATCCGCCGCATAGAGGGTAAACCTACCGGTCGACTGGAAGGTCAAGCGACCGCAGAGGTTGGGGCCAAAACCCTGTAGACGGAACCGGTCGAGGGCTTCCAATGCCGCGCCCGACCGCGAGTAGCAACACCGCAGCTGAACTCCTTGTCGCCCAGGGATTCGCTACCGCGCGGGGAGTTCTTCCCTCGCCTGCGCACGCTCCCGTGCCGCCCGCTCAATCACAGGACAGTCATCCGGGCTCACGGAGGCGGGGAGTTCGTCTCGACGGTGGGCATCGATCGTGTGCTCCAGTGCAGCCTCGAGTTGCTGAAGTTCGATGATCTGGAGTCGTACCTGCTTCAGTTTCTCCGTGAGGAGGCCGACGGCGTGGGCACAATCCACTCCCGGACCAGTACCGGCACTCAGGATGTCGGCGATCTCCGACAGGCTCAGGCCGGCGGTCTTCGCCAGACGGATCAGTTCGAGACGCCGCAACTGGGACGACTCGTACGATCGGTAGCCCGACGCCTCGCGGCTCGGTTCGGGCAGTAGTCCGAGTGCCTCGTAGTAGCGGATGGTCTTCGCCGGGAACCCCGAAGCCCGAGCTAGTTGTCCAATTCTCATCGGTCCCCCGAGTCACTGCGTTGACCTTCCAGCGAGCAGGAAGCTTAGGCTCGATCCTAGAGGGAAAGGGGATCACTCATCATGGAGCGCCAGACCATCAAGCGAGGATCACGCCGGAACCTCGGACGCACCGTCTGAACTCATGAGCCCTGACAGCGTCTTCAACCTCGTCACCGAGTACGCCAACGACTGGATCAATCTGTTCACGGGGTGGGCACGGTTGCTCCCCGTGTCGTTCGCGTTCAGCGCTGGCATGGTGGCCACCGTGAACCCATGTGGTTTCATCATGCTGCCCTCATTCGCGGCCTTCTACTTCGGCACCGAGGACGGCGCTCGGCGTGGCCTCGGCGATCGGCTCATGCGGGCGGGACAGATGGGCCTCCTCGTCTCGGTCGCCTTCGTTGTCACCTTCGGACTCGTCGGCCTGGCTGTGACCATCGCAGGGCGGCAGCTGATCGGCTGGACCTACTGGGCCGGGCTTGCGATCGGACTGGCTCTCATCGCTTTCGGCGGATATCAACTCGTGACCCGGCGGTCGGTCTTCGCGAACCTGGGTTCCGGAGTGCGCGTGAGTCGATCCCGGACGGCCCGCGGCGTCCTGCTCTTCGGGTTCGCGTACGCCCTGGTCTCGCTGGGTTGCACACTGCCGATCTTCATGCTGGTCATGGGCAGCGTCTTTACCGGGCAGGGCGACTACGCCGCCTCCGCATGGCGCTTCATGGAGTACGGGGCCGGGATGGGCGTCGTGCTGATGCTCGTCGCCGCCAGCGTCGCCGTGGCCCGGCAGCCCGTGGTTCGGTTCGTCGGCGGACTGCTCCCGTACGTGCACGGCTTCGCGAACCTCGCCCTGGTGTTCACGGGCGCCTATGTGACCTGGTACTGGTGGAAGGTACTGACATGAGTGAACGTGCCCCGGGAGCGCCCCAAGCTGAGGATGAGACCGCGGTCGTCCTCTACACCCAGCCCCACTGCACTGCCTGTCGGTCCGTGGAGCGCTACCTGACGGAGCGTGGCATCAGATTCGAGGCGCGCGACGTGTTTGCGGATCCGCTGGCGCTCAGCGAGATCGAGGACCGTGGCTACCTGACGACTCCGGTCACCAGGATCGGCACGCAGTGGCTTGCCGGCTTTCGACGAAGCGACTTTGACGCCGCCCTGGCCCACCTCGCCGGCTCAGCGGAACAGGACTAGGACGTGGCATCGAGACGACAGCATCCGCGAGAGCGACGGCACGGGGTAGGCGATACCAATCGGGCGGTGCTCTTCGGGGCCATCGGCGCCTTGCTCGTCGGGGTCGTGGTCGTGTCCATCGTACTGAGCAGGGCTGGCGGCAATGGCTCCGCCCCGAGCTCGGCCGACCGCTTCATGCACCTGCACGGCCTTGCCGCTCCCAGTTGGGCAGCCAACCGGCTGTATATCAGCACTCACTCCGCACTGATCGAGGTCGACCAGGCCGGGCAGTGGCGCTTCATCAGCGAGGAGCGGCATGACTTCATGGGCTTCGGTCACCACCCCGATCAGCCCAACACGATGTACTCCAGCGGACACCCCGCCCCAGGAAGCGATCTGCCAAATCCCATCGGCTTCATGCGCAGCGAGGACGGTGGGGTCTCGTGGGAACCGGTCTCGCTCCAGGGGCAGGTCGACTTCCACGTGATGAGCATCAGCGCCGCGGACCCCAACGTGATTTATGGGTGGAACGCATCCGGGCAGGCAGGGTTGTACCGGAGCAGCGACGGCGGCCGCACCTGGGATCGACCCGCCGCTGCCGAACTGTTGTCGCAGGGCTCCGTCTTTGCGATCGCGACTGACCCGACCGACGCCAACCGCTTGCTCGCGGGTACCGCCGCCGGGCTGTGGGAGTCGACGGACGGTGGCGAGTCATGGAGCCAACTGATCCTGGGGATCCCGATCACGGCGGTGTCGTTCGCTCCCGGCTCGAGCACGACGGTCATTGCCTACGTCGCTGACGGCCAGACCGGCCTCGTACAGATCGACGATGTCAAAGCAGCACCGACATCCACGCGCCTGCTTGGACTCGTGCTACCCCCGGAGGACGCGGTCCTGTACGTCGCCGGTAACCTGGACTCCGGTGTCATGTACGCGGGCACGGCTGCGGCGAGCCTCTTCGGCACCAGCGACGCGGGAGGCACGTGGGAGCAGCTTGCCCGCGAGGGCGAGCGCGTGGAAGCAGGCGAATGAACGTCAGCAGCAATGGATGCCGCGCGTTCCGAGTAGCTCATCGAAGTCTGCTGCTCAGTCTCGTGCTGGCATTCAGCTACGGTGCCATCCCCACGGCCGTCTCCGCACACGAGGGACACGGCGACTCGAACGAGCCCTGGCTCTCCCGAGTCATTTCGGAACCGACAGCCCTCGCATTCATCGGTGGAGGCGTCGCGCTCGGTCTGATCGGGTTCCGGCTGGCTTCGAAGCATCCCAGGACGCGAGGGCGCAGGTGGCCCGTGCTCATCCTGACGGCGCTTGCTGCCCTCCCGGCGCTCGCCATCGCGGCCGTCACTCTCTCCGGCTCACTCACGGGCGATGCTTCGCCCGTGAGCGCAGCGGACTACACCGGACTCGCGCTCGATGGCGAAGCGCCGAACTTTACGCTCACCGATCAACGGGGAACGAGTGTCGTGCTCGACGAGCTGCAGGGCCGCGTGGTCCTGCTGGCGTTCCTCGATCCCAACTGCACTGACATCTGCCCGCTCACGGCACTGCATTTCCGAAACGTGTACGACGCACTCGGCACGAGCGCGTCGCAGGTCGCGTTCCTCGCCGTGAACGTGAACCCGGACCAAACATCGGTCGAGGCCTTGGCCGAAGCGAGCGAGCGCTGGGGCGTGGGTGACCTCACAAGCTGGCACTTCCTCACCGGAGAGGCGCGGGAGCTCGAAGCGGTACGGGCGGCATACGGGGCACTCGGGGGTGTGCCCAAGGATGGGAAAGCCGGGGAGGTAGCGCACACGCCCGGAGTCTGGGTGATCGATCAGACCGGCGTGCAGCGGTGGTACGTCTCGATTCCGGACGGTGCCGGCGCCGAAGAGATGTGGGACGGGCCATCGCTGACGGAGGTTCTGGGGGGGCATGTCCACGAACTACTCGAGCCCTGACGCGAGGCGGAGACAAGCCATGCACCAGGTACAGGCGAGTCACCAGCAGCGTCGGGGGCCCGCGCGGCCGCGGTTGACGCTCGCGCTGGCCAACCGCCTTACGCATTGGTCAGTCTGATGCGTAGTTTGCTGCAACCCCGGTTCGCGTTTGCGGCGCTCGGTACCCTCCTCCTGGGCGTGCTCGCCGTCCTCGGGATTGCGATGGCCCAGGGGGTTGGCGGACTTCAGGAAGGTCGGACTGACGGCGACCTGGGCATACCTCCCGACTTCACCTTGCAGCGCCTCAATGGCGAGCGCTTCACGCTCACGGAGTACGCCGGCCAGCCCGTCTTCCTCTACTTCTGGGCGTCGTGGTGCATCCCCTGTGAGGAGGAAGCGCCCCTGATCGAGGCCCTCTGGCCCGAATACCGCGATCGGGGCTGGATGTTCCTGGGCGTGAACATCTGGGACCGCGATGAGGACGCCCGGCGCTTCGTCGAGCGGCACGAGCTGAGCTTCCCACTCGCGCGCGACGAGGCAGGAGAGGTCTATCTGGAGTACGGCGTGCAGGGCCTGCCGACGGCTTTCTTCATTGCACCAGGCCCTCAGATGTATGCCCGCTATGACGGGTTGCTGTCGGAGGAGAAGCTGCGCGCGCTACTCGATGAGGTCTTCCAGGACGACCTGATGAGCCCAAGTTGAACGAGCCGTCGAGGACTGAAGCCCACGCACTCTGCCCTGCACGAGGTCGCCGTTCTGACCGGTCGGGGGGCGGCCGACGAGTCCTTGGGTATCTCGGTCTGATCGTGGCCTTCCTTGGGGTCCTGGTGTTCGCGTCATGTGACAATGGCGGCCCGGAGGACAGGGACGAGGGGCCGGCCGATCAGGCGACGATCATGCTCGGCGAGCGCGTGTACCAGGCGAACTGCGCCTCGTGCCATGGTCCCGAGGGCGAGGGAGAGCCGAACTGGCAATCGCCCCGCGAGGACGGCAGCTACCCTGCTCCTCCCCACGACTCCTCCGGGCACACATGGCACCATCCCGATGATGTCCTTCTCGACATCATCCGCCGCGGCGGGCAGGGAGCATACGGGCGCGAAGGGTTTCGCTCGGGAATGCCGGCGTGGGGTGACCGGTTGAGTGAAGACGAGATCCGGGCGGTACTGGCCTACATCAAGACGTTCTGGGGTCCCGAGGAACGTGAGTTCCAGTCCTCGCTCGAATGACGCACTTGGATGCATAAGCACGGCGCGTTTTGGGCTTTGTGCCTTATCTCACATACGCTACGCTGACGTGGCCGCAGTGCTGAACCTTCATCCCACCACGAGCAGGAACAGCCCATGCCCAACTCATCTCACTCGTCTGACCGCCTTCAGTTCCTCGGGATCGTCGTGGCGGCGGTCGCGATGGTCGCGGTGATCTTCGGTGGACACGTCATGACCTCGCCGTCGGAACATGTTCTCGGCCCCGACCTCGTCTTCGCCGCTGTCCTCGGTATCCCCGGATTCGGCGCGCTGGTGCTGTGGGGGAAACACCGGCGGCGGCAACCCTAAGCGAGCCCGCCGTCCCACCTGTTGCGCCCGCGCGGACCGACGCGCAGACTTCGGTCGAACGCCCATGAACGCAGTACGGCCACTCCGGTATCAGCGGGGCTACGTCATCTTCGTCGTGGCCGCCGTGCTCGCGTTACTCCAACCCCTCTTCACCCCGCTGATGCCCGAACTCGCCGGGTGGCTGCCAGGCCACCAGCACGTGTCCGTGAACGGCGTTCCCGTCGACCACGCGCATCCCTGGGACGACCGCACCGAGCGTGACGCCCCGGCCACAGGCGAGGCGCCCGCCGGGTTGATCTTCCACCTCTGCGACATCCACCCGGACGGCTGGGTGCCAGTCGGTTCGACGTCGTCGCCAGGACCCACCGAGGCGTCCGCATCGGCCGCTGACGCTGCGGAGTCCGAGGCGGGCGAGGTGGTCTTTACGTTCGACCTGGGCGTCTCCGCAATGGCGCTCCCCGGTCTCGGTGCTGACCTCGCTCCCTGCAGCGGCGAACTCGTCCTCACCCCTGAGCGAGCGGCGTCCCCTGTCACGGCACCGGGCGAATACCCCCTCCCGCCTCCGCCGCGCGCCTGAGGCACCGGTCGGCCACACGCCTTGACGCGCCCGTGCGGGGCTCAGCCTGCGCGACACGCCGCCGCCCCAAGCACCAGCTCTCTGCCTGCCGCAGCCGCCGTGCGCCAGTGTGCGCCGCAGGTGCGGTGCGATCGGACTCGAGAACGCATGCCCCCTGACAACCGTCTCCGGCCTCGCGTGGTCACCCGGCCCTCGGCGGGCGCCCTGATCCTGATGGCCACCACGCTCGCGTTGGTCGCCGGATGCGGATCGGGAACCGCCACCGGAGCCGACGACCGCGACGGCGTGATGATCGCGGAGGACGCAGCCCGACCCGAGTTCGTCCTCACCGACACGGCAGGGCGACCGTTCGACTTCGCGGGGGAGACCGAGGGCTACCTGACGCTCCTCTATTTCGGGTACACCAACTGTCCCGACGTTTGCCCGATCCACTTCGCAAACATCGCCGGCGCACTCGAGCAGGTTCCATCCGAAGTGCGGGAGCGGGTGAAGGTGGTGTTCGTCGGCGTCGACCCGCCCCGCGACTCGCCCGAGAACATCCGCGCGTGGCTGGACCACTTCGATCGCGACTTCATCGGCCTCACGGGCACTGACGACGCGCTCGGCGTCGCCCAACTGGCGGCCGGTGTGCCTCCGGCGACACGCGAGGAGCCGGACGCGGAGGGCCGCTACGCCGTGAACCATGCGGGCTGGGTCTACGGCTACACACCCAACGACGAACAGACCTGGCAGTTCCCGCTCGGCGTCCGCCAGGAGGCCTGGGCCAGCATCATCGAGCGCTTGGTTGAGGAGAGTGCCTCATGAGCACCCGGATCAAGCGCGGTGCTCTCCCCGGGCTCCTCGCGGTGGTTGCCATCCTCGTCGGAGCCGGCTGCCTCGCGGCAGATAGCGGGGCTGAGGCTACGGGCTCTCGGATCAGCGTCTCGGACGCGTACGTCCCCGAGCCGCCCGGTGATGTGGCCGCCGCCTACCTGCAGATCAGCAATGAGGGCGACGGTGGTGACACGCTGCTGAGCGTCCGATCGGACGGGTCACGGCTGGCCGAACTCCACGAGACTGTCATGGACGGCGCCTCCGTCTCGATGCGCCCGGTGGATGCGCTCACCATCCCTGCCGGCGAGACGGTGGCCCTCGAGCCGGGCGGCTTCCACGTGATGCTGATCGATCCCGTCGCGCCCTTGGAGGAAGGCGGCCAGGTGCGGCTCGTCCTCACCTTCGAGGCCGCAGGCGAGGTCGAGGTCCTGGCGGACGTAGTCCATACCGGAGGCCCGAGATGAGCGCGGATGTCGTGCGGCGCATCGGCGCGTCGAAAGGGACACAGTGATGGTGAGCTGGTGGTGCAGCGGCCAGGTGGCGGTGCCATGGACGTGGGCGCCGCAGCCGTACATCGGCATCTGGCTGGTCATGCTGGGAATGGCCTGGGGGTACGCCCGCCTGGTGCGGGCCGAGGCACGCCGTACCGGCACCCCCGTGGACCGCAACCGGGCTGCCGCCTTCGTGGGCGGCTGGGTGACGCTCTGGATCGCGACAGACTGGCCGCTCGGCGCGCTGGCCGCCGGGTACCTGCTCTCCGCGAGCATGATCCAGATCATCGTCTACCTCTACGTGGCCTCGCCGCTCCTGGTGTACTCGGTACCGGTATCGGTGCGTGAACGCTGGTTGCGCGCGCCAGGCGGGCGTCCCCTGCGTTGGGTCGTGGGCCGCCCCTTCGTTGCCTGGGTCCTGCTCCAGGCGGTGCTGGTTGTCACCCACCTGCCGGCTGTGGCGGACCCGCTGAAGGCGCTGCAGGTGGGCACGATGCTGATGGACGGAATCTGGTTCGCTTCGGCGCTGCTGTTCTGGTGGGCACTGGACGCGTATCGGCCGGCGAGCACGGGCCTGCGCTACGGGAAGCAGGCACTCTACGTCCTCGCGTCGAAGCTCGTCCCGATGGCGCTCGGGGTCTACCTCACCTTCGACAACTTCCCTCTCTTCACCACCTACGAGTTCGCGAACCGCGTCTGGCCGAGCGTGGACGCGCTCCATGACCAGCAGGCGGCGGGCCTCATCATGTGGATGGCGATGACGCCGGTCCTGCTGATCCGGCTCGCTATCGTCTTCCAGGCATGGTCCCGTGCCGAGGCGCCGACGGACGATCCCCTGCCGGTACGCGCTGGCGTCGCGGCGCCGGGAGCGCACGATGAGTGAGGTGGTTGCGGCCTCAGTGGAGGCGGAGCAGCGAGCCGGGCTCTGGGCGGCCCTGCCGTATGTGGCGTGGACCCAGGCCGTGGTCGCCACGGCGGGCAGCCTCTACTTCAGCGAGGTCATGGATCTCCAGCCCTGCGTGCTCTGCTGGTACCAGCGCATCCTCATGTATCCGCTCGCAGCGGTGCTCGCGGTCGGCATCCTCCGCCGCGACCGCGGTATCGCCGCGTACGTGCTGCCGCTGACACTCCTCGGCCTCGCGATCGCCGTGTACCACAACCTTCTCTACTTCGGCGTCCTGCCGGAGAGCGCGCAGCCCTGCCGCCTCGGCGTTTCCTGCACGACGCGCCAGATCGAATGGCTGGGCTTCATCACGATTCCGCTGATGTCGCTCGTCGCCTTCAGCGTCATCAACGTATGTATGGGCCTCTACGGGGCCGGAAAGAGGTACTTCGATGAATGATCGAAACGCGCGACGGGAGCGCCGCGCGCAGCGACGCGCCTCACCACAGGGGGGACTATCGCGCGAGGCGAAGGCGCTCCTCGGGATCGGGGCGACGATTGCTGCCGTCGCGGTCGTCGTGTTCTTCGTCTTCGCGCCCGGGGACGACGACCCTGCCCCCGCAGCGGATGCCACGGGCGGCGGCGCTCAGCTCGTCCGCGAGGACAGCCCGCAGGCGGGACCGTCCGACGCACCGGTCACACTCGTCGAGTTCCTCGACCCGGAGTGCGAATCCTGCGGCGCGATGTATCCGATCGTCGAGCAGATCCGCGAGGACTACGGCGACCGCATCAACTTCGTCGTGCGGTACTTCCCGCTGCACTTCAACTCTGTGCTCGCCGCCTCCGCAATGGAGGCAGCCGGCCGCCAGGATCGCTACTGGGACATGTATTCACTGCTCTTCCAGCGCCAGCGGGAGTGGGGCGAGCAGCAGACCTCGCAGCGCGACCTGTTCGTGACCTACGCCTCCGAGTTGGGCCTCGACATCGACGCCTTCACGGCGGACCTCGACGACCCGGCAATCCAGGCGAAGATCGAGCGCGACCAGCGTGACGGCGTCGCCTTCGGCGTGGAGGGCACGCCCACCTTCTTCATCAACGGCCAGATGGTCGGCAGCATGATGACCGAAGACATGCTGCGCGACCGTATTGAAGCGGAGCTCCCATGACCTTCCGAACGATGTTTGGCGACCGACGCCGGCCTTGGGCACGAGTCGCTGCCTCGTTCCTCCTCACGCTCACCGTCGCTGTGATGGCGGCGGCCTGCTCGGACGGGGACGATGGTTCGGATGATGCGGATACCAAGGCCGCCACTGCCGAGGGTGCGAGCGCGACGTCATCGGCGGATCAGCCGCTCGCCCAGCGCTGGGGCGCGCAGGCGATCGCAGAGAGTGTCCAGGACAGCCCGGTCCAGCCTGTGATCGTCAACTCCAACATCGGCGTCGGCCCGACGCGAGTCGCCATGGCGATCGTGAACAAGGAGGATCAGAGTCTCGCGACCGGCGTCGACGTCCAGGCGCGATTCGTGTGGCTCGGGGAGTCGCTCGAGGACCTGTCCGGCGCGACGGAGGTGGGTGGCTTCGAGTTCACCCCGCGCTCGCTGGACCTCTCGCTCGAAGTCCCCCACGAGGAGGCATCGCCGGCTTCGGGTGGTGGCGCTGACCACGGCGACGATCACGCGACCGCCTCCGACGGCGACCACATCACCATGTACACCACCCTCGTCGACTTCGACCGGACTGGTTGGTGGGGCGCGGAGATCTCGGCGCACTCCGAGTCCGTGGAGGAAGAGGGGATGCGGATCACGTTCTTCGTGCAGGAGCGCACCTCCGAACCTGCCGTGGGCGAGCAGGTTCCGCGCAGCGAGCAGGCAGTGCTGCGGGAGGGCGACGACATTCACGACTTCACCACCGCTGCGCCACCGAACCCAGACCTCGTCGACACCACGGTCGCGGAGGCTATCGATTCTGGGAAGCCCGTGGTTGTGGCGTTCGTGACGCCGGCGTTCTGCGTCACGCGCTTCTGCGGCCCGGTGCTTCAGGCAGGTGTCGAGCCGGTCTACGCCGAGTTCCGTGACCAGGTGGAGTTCATCCAAATCGAGCCGTACCAGCTCGACCTGGCCCGCAGCGAGGGCACCCTACAGCCAGTGCCGACGGTGGAGGAGTGGAAGCTCCAGGCCGAGCCGTTCGTGTTCGTGTTGGCGCCGGGCGGCACCGTCGCCGCGAAGTTCGAAGGCGTCATGGACGCGGACGAGTTGCGCGCGGCGCTCGAACCGCTCGTGAACTGACCGGCCTGCGCTGACGCGACTGGGACATTCGGGACGAGTGGTCGGACGAGGGCGGCATGGACGAATGGATGCGGGCGGCGCTGCTGGGCGCCGTCCAGGCGGCGACAGAGTTCCTGCCCGTGTCTTCGTCCGGCCACCTCGTGATCGGCCATCGCCTCCTCGGCGAACCGCCCAACCCCCTCGCCTTCGACGTCGGGCTGCACGTGGGCACACTCGCCGCCGTCCTTGTGGAGTTCCGGCGAGACTGGTTACGCATGGGGCGCGGCGCGCTCGCGCTCCTCGCCGGCGGTTGGAGCGGCGTCCGCTCGATGCCGGGCGAGTCGCGGCTGATCGGGCTGATCGGGGCGGCCACACTCCCCGCGGTCGTCGCTGGGCTGCTGCTCGCCGACCTCGTCGAGCGCGAGCTGCGTTCCCCCGTGGTCGTGGCGCTGATGCTCATCCTGGGCGGCGTCCTGCTCTGGCTGGTGGACAGCCGCGCGGCGCGCATACGCACCGAGGCCGACCTCTCCGTCCGTGGCGCGCTCGCCGTCGGCGGCTGGCAGGTGTTCGCGCTGATACCGGGCTTCTCGCGGTCGGGCAGCACGCTCATTGGCGGACGCAGCCTCGGCCTCGAGCGTCCGGCCGCGACCCGCTTCTCTTTCCTGCTCTCGGTGCCGGTGATCGCGGGCGCGGCCGTCCTTGAGATTCCGAGCGCGCTCGCGGACGAGGCGGGGTTTCCGATCGGCCCACTGCTCGTAGGGATGCTCGTCGCCTTCGCGGTCGGCCTCGTCGTGATCCGCTTCCTGCTCCGGTACGTCGCGTCACACGGGTTCGGCGTCTTCGCCCTCTACCGCGTCGTGCTGGGTGCGCTCCTGCTCGGTGCCATTGGGGCGGACTGGCTGTGACGTCGCGGAGGAGCAGGTCGGCGGCGGGACCAACGATGCAGGAAGCCCTCGCTACCGTGTCGGTTACCAGGTAGCGCTGGCGCAGGGCTCGCTCGTCGAGCGCTCGATCTGGAGCGTCGCGTGCGCGACCCTATGGCGGTGCTCCAGCACGTCCCGTGCTTCGCTGAGGACGGCTTCTGGATCCGCATCCTCATCGATGCGCAAGTGCGCCATGGCCGCATCCATCTCGGACGTGAGCGTCCACACGTGGAGGTCATGTACCCCAGTGACGCCGGTGAGCGCGCGAAGTTCGCGGCGTAACGCCTCGATGTCCACGCGCTCCGGCGCGGCCTCGACGAGGATACGCAGCGACTTGCGGCCGAGCCGCCAGGCGCGTGGCAGGATGAAGAGACCGATCGCGGCGCCGAACAAGGGGTCGGCGTAGGGCCAGCCCGTGACGATCAGGATCAGCGCCGCGGCGATCACCCCGAGCGACCCCACCATGTCCGCTACCACTTCGAGGAAGGCGCCCTCGACGTTCAGGCTCTCCTCGGCACCCCGGCGCAGCAGCCAGAGGCCGACCAGGTTCACGGCGAGCCCGACCACCGCCACCACGAGCATCGGCAGTCCCGGCACCTCCGGCGGCTCCCCCAGTCGCTGCACCGCCTCGTAGAGCACGTAGAAGCCGACGCCGAACAGGAGCACGGCGTTGGCCAGCGCGGCGAGGATCTCCAGGCGGTACAGCCCAAACGTGCGGTGGGCCGGCTGTGCCGCGCGGTTGCCGAGCGTGATCGCGGCGAGCGCCATGCCGAGCCCGACGGCGTCCGTCAGCATGTGCCCGGCGTCGGAGAGCAGCGCCAGGGATCCTGTGAGCATCGCCCCCGCTGCCTCCACAAACAGGAAGACGACGACGAGGCCGAAGGTGATCGCGAGCGCGCGCTGGTGCCGCGCTCCCGAGCGGAGTGGGGGGGCGTGATCGTGACTCACCGGTGCCGTCCCTCCGCTCGAGACGGGGGGGACTCGCCGGGCAGGACAAGTTCAAGCGGCGCGATCACCCCGGCCCGATCCTCATCGTGGGACGGTACTGACTCAGTGCCGCTGAACTGCGGCCACGCGGCCCGCACGATCGACCAGGCTGAGCGGAGGAACACCGCGGCGACCAGGACGCCAACGAGCAGGTCGGGCCACGCCGCACCAGTCAGCCAGACCCCAGCGGCGGCGAGCAGCACGCCCACGTTCGCGATGACGTCGTTGCGCGAGCACTCAAAGGTGCTCGACATGTTCACGTCCTGGGTCCGGAACCGCCACAGCAGAGCGAGGCAGATGAGGTTGGCGGTGAGCGCGAGCAGCCCGATGACGCCGATCGTCTCGGCGGTCGGGACGCCGCCGACCAGGAGTCGGCGGCCCACCTCGACCAGGAGGCCGAGGCCGAAGGCAAGGATGATGGCGCCCTTCACTAGCGCCGCGCCCGCGCGCCAGCGGAGGCTGCGGTCGAGGGCATAGAGGCTCAGCACGTAGACAGAGGCATCGCCAAACATGTCCACCGAGTCGGCGATCAGGGCCGCCGAGCGGGCGGCGATACCCGCCCACGCCTCCACCACGAACATCACCGCGTTGATCGCGAGCACGATCAGCAGCACGCGTCGCTGGCCGGGGCGGCGCGCGAGGACCGTGAGCTCCGCTTCCTTACCGCTGCAACAGTCGTCCGTGCAGAGCGGGTCAACGGCGGTCGAGGTGCGCGTGAAGGCTTCCATGTCCTCTATCATGGAACCTCAAGTGACTAGAGGTTCAAGGGGTGTCACATGACATCTGCACGATTCTCAATCGGAGAGCTGGCTGCTCGGAGCGGTTGCAAGATCCCGACCATCCGCTACTACGAGGAGATCGGGCTCCTAGGGCAGTCGGAGCGCACTGAGGGCGGGCAGCGCCGATACGACGAGGACGCCGCGCGCCGCCTCGTGTTCATCCGCCGCAGCCGAGAACTCGGCTTCAGCCTCGAGATGATCCGCAGCCTGCTCGACCTCTCCGGTGACCGCGACCGCTCCTGCGCAGAGGTCGATGGGATCGCCACCGAACACCTCGCCGAGATCGACGAGCGCATTGCCTCGCTCATCGCGATGCGCGAGGCGCTGAGCGACGTGGTCGATCAGTGCCGGCGTACGACGATCCTCGAGTGCCGGGTGATCGACGCGCTCTCGCCGCTACTCATCGACGAATCAGTTGAGGGTGCTGCCGCGGCGCCGAGGCGCTAGTTCCAGCACGCGTGCACGGGCTCGGACCGATCGCGGCGCGTGAGGAACACGGCCTCCGACCAGGCAGGGTGGGGTAGTTGGATCCCTCGATATCGGCGGCTGATTCGCGCGAGATCTGGTCAGAGCGAACTTGAGCATGACGCTCCAGCGCCCCTAGCCCCGTCGGTTCTGAGCGTTGCGCCACAAGCCGATGGAACCAAGGCAGCAGTCTCCCCTCGGGTTGAGGATGTCGCACGCGCACTCCCCGAGCCTCACCCGCTCCGAGATGTACGGCACGGGATCCGGAGTGCCGAGCGTCTGCTGGCCTGTTACGTCGAAGCAGAAGCAGAGGAGATCGGCCGGGCGATCGGTCTTGTACGCCGGCGCTCGACGAACGTCCTCCACGCCGATGCTCGTTCCGTCCGAGCCGAAGTAGACGACCTCACATCCGCCCGCTGAGCAGAACCTCCAGGTCGTGCTTGCGAGGTCGCGGGCCCACGCGCGACGCACGTGGTGCCGGACGAGACCGAGCGGAACATCTCCGCCCGTGCCCCCGCAGGTCGGGCACGGCGCTGAGCTAGGTGCGTTCATGCAGGCAGGCTAGCACCGCATAGCATCCCTGAAACGGAGCACTTCTGAACCCTCTGACATATCAGCAGGTGCTGATATTATTGGGGGCATGACATCAACCGCCGCCACCTCGCCGGGGACGTCCAGGAGCACCGCTGTGAAGGCCCAGCTCTTCCGCGGGCTTGCCGACCCGTCCCGCCTGTCGGTCTTGGAGGAGCTGCGCTCAGGCCCCGCGACCGTCTCGGACCTCGTCGCGGCGACTGGCCTTTCCCAGCCATCCGTCTCGATGCACCTCGCATGCCTCTGGGAGTGTGGCCTAGTCGAACGTGAGCGTCAGGGGCGGTTTGTCGAATACCGAATCGCCGACGAGCGCGTCAGCGCGCTGCTGGAAGCCGGAGACGGCCTTCTGCTTGAGGTGGGCCAGCTCGTCTACATCTGCACCCGCTACCGAGAGGCGGATCCGCCCGCCGGTCGCGCTCGGACGAAGCACTCCCGATGATGCGGGCTTGCCTCCCACCCGCAATGACCTTCCACCGCACAATCCTGAGCGGTCCCGTGCCCGACGGGCGCTCGCCAGGAACGTCGAGACGATTGATGCGTAGGCAGCGCGCGCCCGTAGCGGCTCTCAGGTAGGAGGGGCGAGCCTCCATGGCCGACGACGACGAACTGCCAACTGATCCCACGCACCTGACGTCCGGCTACCGGCGCGCGCTCTGGATAGTCGTCGTACTCAACGTCGGGTACGGGATCATCGAGGCAGTTGGCGGTGTCCTCGCCGGATCGCAGGCGCTTCAGGCGGACGCGCTGGACTTCCTCGGCGACGGCACGATCACGCTCCTGGGGCTGCTCGCAATCGGATGGCGACCGGTCTGGCGCGCGCGCTCGGCGCTGCTCCAGGGCGTGTTCCTCGGGGTGCTCGGCCTCTGGGTCCTGGGATCGACCGCGTACCGGTTCGTTGAGGGATCCGCTCCGGAGGCGGGAGTCATGGGCCTGCTGGGGGCCGTTGCCCTGGTGGTGAACCTATCTGCAGCAGCGGTCCTGTTGCCACACCGCGCGGGCGACGCGAATGTCCGCGCGGTGTGGCTATTCAGCCGCAACGACGCGATTGGCAACATCGCCGTCGTCATGGCCGCGGGGCTCGTGGCGCTGACGGGAACCCGCTGGCCAGACCTGGCGGTCGCCGCGGTGATCGCCAGCCTCTTCCTGCAGTCGTCCTGGTCGATTCTCCGCGACGCCCGACGCGAACTCCGCGAGGGGACACCCACCGGCTGATACGGCCGAAGCGGCACCCAATGAACCAGACCTTGCGGCTGCGTCACCTCAACCTCACCCTTCGCCCCCTTGTTACGGTGGGCCCTGGAGGCGTGATGCTGATTCCGCCCTCGATCAGCCCCCCCGCCATCAACCCCGAGCACGGAGGTATCGAAGGGCCGGTCTGGCTGGCGTGGAACCTTGATCCCACGGTCGTGGTGCCGGCAATTGCCGTCGGTTGGTGGTACCAAGAGGCGTCAAGCGGTGGCGCGGGCGCAGCCGTACCCATCCGTGGTGGCGCACGGCCCCCTTCTACACCGGCCTTGCCACCATCGTGCTGGCCATTGAGTCGCCCATCGACCGGCTCGGTGAGCACCATTTCACGTTCCACGTCGTCCAGCACGAGATGTTCGTGATGCTGGGAGCACCGTTGATGCTCCTGGGGGCGCCCACGACGCCGCTACTGCGCGGAGCGCCCCGCTGGGTCCGGCGCGAGATGGTCCCGTCGCTGTCCCGGAGTCGGACATTCAGGTCGGCGACCCACGTCCTCACCCACCCTGTCGTAGGCCTGGTCTTCCTCCTGGGGTTGCTGTGGGCCTGGCACCTGGCACCCGGTTGGTACGACGCGGCTCTCGGGAACGATCTCATCCACGACCTGCAACACGGCTCGTTCATCGCGGCCGGCTTCCTGTTCTGGTGGCCGGTGATCGATCCCGCGCCCTTGTACTCCCCGATGAACTACCCCCTTCGCGTCCCGTACCTGTTCGTGGCGGCGCTCGGGAAGATTGTCCTGGCCACCGTTCTGGCCTTCAGCTCGGAACCGCTCTACTCCGGGTACGCGAACGTCACTCCCATCGTTGGCCTAACCCGGATGCAGGATCAGGTGACGGGCGCATACGTCATGCTCACCCCGAGCACGATGATGTTCGCCTTCGTCGCGGCCGGACTCATTGGGCTGATGCTCGTCAAGCGCGAACGTAGTGAACACGAGCAGAGCACGTTGCCCCACGTCGCCCTGAATAGAGCGTCGGCCCGCGCGACGACCGCAACGACTCCGGTGCCGTCGCCGTTTCGAGACCCGCCGTCGCACGCACCGGAGCCGGCATCCGGCCGGCGAGGATCGGTGTGAGCGAGTACCTGAGCGTCCTACTGTTCGCCGCGATCCCGGCGCTCTCGAACCTTGCCGGCGGGGTGATCGCGGAGTTCATGCCCGTCTCCAAGCGAACGTTGTCGCTCGCGCTGCACCTCGCCACTGGAATCGTGATTGGCGTCGTCGGGCTGGAACTGGCGCCCGAGGCGTTTGAAGCCTCCCCGCTGGTCGTACCGATCCTCGCGTTCACCGGGGGCGGCATCGTCTTCCTCGCGTTCGAACACGTCACCGACAAACACCTCGTTAGCTCTCCAGAAGACAGCGGCGCCTGGTCAGTCTTCGGCGCCGTTTCGCTCGATCTGTTTAGTGACGGCGTGATGATCGGGACGGCCACCTTGATCGACCCGACGCTGGGACTCCTGCTCGCGATCGGCCAGGCGCCCGCCGACCTGCCCGAGGGGTTCGCGGCAGTCGCGACGTTCAAGGGAACTCGCATGACGCGTCGGAGACGCCTCGGTCTCGCCCTCGCGTTCGCCATCCCCATCGTCCTCGGAGCAACGATCGGCTACTGGGCGCTGCGCCCGGCACCCTTCCTGGTGCAGGCCTCCGTGCTGGCCCTGACGGGTGGGACGCTCCTGGCCGTCGTGATCGAGGAGGTGATCCCCCAGGCGCATCAAGAGGTGGACTCGCGGTTCGCGGCCGGCATGGTCGTGGTCGGGTTCGCACTGTTCGCCCTCCTCTCCATCCCCCTCGGTGCGTGAAGAATTTCACGGCACGTCGAGCGCGGACATGTCGTAATTCGGAGGATGGGAATCTCATCCCATGCATGAGTCGACATGATTGCGTTGCGCAATTCGTGAACCGCTTGCGCCGCTCGCCGTCTCACGGTGGGCGTTTGACGTTGCTGGCTGGCGGTCGGGACGTGGCCACTTGAGCGGCAGCGCGTCCGTCTAGACGCTGCACCGGCGTCTTCGATCTTCTTCGCGGAGCGGCAGTACGCTTACGCGGACAGCGCCCGCCACGAACGATCCCCACGCCACCGGCGCGTGCCTAGCTCCTCGCACCTGGATCCCTGCAGAAGGAGAAGTATGAGCATGGCACGCGTGCAGAGGATGCAGCAGGCCGTTCCGGTCGTCAGCGTTGTCGCATCGACCAAGACGGAAGCGGGCGAGTCGTGGAAGCCCTGAGGTCGACGGGGCTGCGGCGGGAACCACTTTGAGGACGGGGGCGGGACGACAGCGGCGGCAGTGCCGTCGGCGCCGGCGCTTCAAAGTGGCTAATGGCCTCCCTCCTCTCGCTCAAGCCTGGTCGATGAGGAGGGCGGAAGCGCGCCAGGGAAGGTGACGTGGGCGCCATTCCGAACTCGGCTGCACGGAACTCAACGTCGACGCCAACGACGTTGCCGTGTTCTGCTACTACCGCATGTAGTACGATCACATGGAGGGCGCGAGCGGAGGCGGCGGGATAGCAATGGCTCGACGACGACGACAACGCCTCCGGACGCCCCCCTCCCAGCCGCCGACCAGCAGTCACTCAAGGCATCGTAAGAGGCGATCTGGACCGCTGGAGGCGTGGGGAGGTGTGACGGTCGTGGGCGCCATTGCGCTCGTGGTGATCGTCACCGGATTCCTCCTTCTCCGCCAACCGCTCGGCTTTGCCCAATCGGATCGCCCACTGCTCGGCGATATCGTCGAAAGCGGTGCGGCCGGTCACGTTGAAGACGGCGCACTTGGCGCTCCGCCGACCCTTCCCCCGGCTGGGGGCCCTCACTACACAACTCCTGCCCGGACCGGGGTCCTTGAGAGTCCCGTGGACGACGGCTACCTGGTACACGCCCTGGAGCACGGCATAGTCTGGTTGGCCTACTCGCCGGATCTGCTAGACGCGCAGCAGTTAGAGACGCTGAAGGCTCTTGCTGCGGAATACTCTCGTGACGTCATCCTGTCTCCACGTCCCGCGAATGACGTGGCCCTCTACGCCGTCTCGTGGGGGCGTCGGGTCCAAGTAACTCCAAGCGATGTCGACCTCCTCCGGACGTTCATTGAAACGAACCGGAACCGCTCCCCTGAACCGGGGATCCGGTGATCCCAGCACGCGAGCGTGCGGCGCTCGACGCGTGCACGAGTGACGTGATCCCATCGGTGTATCAGCCCTCCGCTCCGAGAGTGGTCGCGCCGAGGGGCGGCGAGATGGGAGGCATCGCGTGCTAGCCAGGCCCGCCTTGTTCACGCTCGGGGGCGTTCTCGCCGGAGCGGCCGTCGCCCTCGGGGCCGCGTTCGTGCTCGACTGGAGGAGCGCCCCTCCGCTACCCGTACCCGACGAGACGACCCCCGTCGCCACCGGTCGCAGACTCGGTCCGCGGCTCGAACTCGAGGAGCGTGTCTTCAACCTTCAGAACACGACCGCACGCGGGGCGACCTACCTCAAGTTGCAGACGGTGATTGAGTTCCAGACCAGCGATCCCAGGTGGGCGCGGGTCATCAACGGCTGCGTCCGTTCCTCTCCGTTCCCGATGCCCATGGTGGCGGAGGCAGGAGCGCTCCCGTTCCTGGATGTCCGCGCACCGGACGTCGAGGCGGCGGAGGATCCGTGCGTCGCAGAGGAGGAGGAACTGCTCGACGAGTTCGGGGTAGAGATCGGCTCCGGCCGCCAACTGATCGAGGATGCGGTGACCCTGATCGTGACGACGAAGTCTTCCGATTGGCTTGCGACCGCTGAGGGCAAAGAAGAACTCAAGCAAGAGATCCAGCGCGCCACGGAGGACATCCTGGGCGACGAGTTCATCGTCACCCGCGTACTCTTCACGGCCTTCATTATGCAGTAGCAGCCGGTGGCGCGTATTGCGTGGTGCATGGTGCGTCGGCGCATCGGTCCGCAGCTGGAACGCGGAGAGCCACAACCCGCGCGCAAGTGAGCCGGCGCCTGGAGGAACGCCGCAGCCGCCGTGCCCGCCGGCGCCGGCCCCGATCTGTCGACGCACGCGAGATCCGCTCTAGCGGAGCCCCTGCACGACGATGAGTGTCAGCATGTAGACCCCAACCGCGGCGAAGATCGCCCACCCTCCCCATGCCTGCGACGTACCGATCCACGTCCAGAATGGTGCTCGCGGCCGTGGTCTGAGGAGCCAGCGGGCGAGTTGTGCCAGTCCAAGCACGAGCAGGACATTGGCGGCGGCAAGCACCGAGCTCACGGAAGCCGCTCTGCACGGACGACCGTCCGGTCATTGTAGGTCTGCGTGAGCGGATCGAAGTCTCCGCCGCAGGTATAGAGCGTGACCGAGTCGCTCGACACGCGATCGCTCCACACGGCGCCCCAGTCGGTCGCCTCGGGCGACGCGGACAGTTGCTGGTTCCAGACGACCGCGTAGCGGAGGGTTTCGCCCTGGTAGTCGACTTCAATGATGTCGCCAGGAGTCAGCCCGGCGAGGGCCTCGAACACGCCGCCTCCGCGATAGTTTGCTTCGGCGTAGGGCACGTAGGCGGCGTAGTCCACGTGTCCGGCGAAGATCGCGTTGCGGCCCTCGCCGGGGACACCACCCATGCCTGTCCAGGTGGAGAGGTCGTACCAGACGACATCCGCCGGCCCGGCAGGTAGCGGCATCACGCCAGTCTCATCGACGAACCGAGAAGCGACGGCTGCATCTACGCCGAGCATGGGGATGCGAAGGCGTCCGAAGGTCGCGTCGGACGGATAGCCGAACTCGTCGATGAAGTCGGATAGGTCTAACTCAGGAGCCGTGGCGGTTTCCTGAACGGCGGGAGTGGTCGTCTCGTCCGTGGCTGGCACTCCCGGGCGGATCACAATGCCCGCGTCTCCACCGCCGCCACAGGCAGCCAGCGTCGCCACAACGAGGACGCCTACCAGCGCGTTCAGAACGGGGCGCCAGCGTCCCGGCCCGCGCCGACCTGGGCGACGAACGGGGGGGCCGACTCGGGCGCATTCTTCACGAGCGCCCCCGCTCGCCGCAGCGCGCTCTGCGTCCCGCCTACGAACCAAACCACTCGGCTTCCCACGCCTCCAACTGAGCGATCTCCGCTGTCTGAGCGTCGATAATCGCCTGGGCCAGAGCGCGTAATTCCTCGTGTTCGGACTGGGTGAGCGCCTCTTCTGCCATGCCAACTGCACCCTCGTGGTGGGCGATCATCGCGCCGATGAAGCGCTGGTCGAACGGGACCGCTTCGTCCCCGCTCACCTCCATGTCGCCCATCGCCATCCCCATGCCATCGGTCTGCATGAGCCCCGGATACCACTCCACCCGCCAGGACTCCAACTGTCCGATCTCCGCAACCTGCGCGTCGATGATCTCCTCCGCCATCGCGCGGAGCTCCGGACGCTCGGACTCAAACCGGACCCGCTCAGCCATGGCGATCGCACCCCGGTGGTGCTCGACCATGCTGTCGATGAACATGGCATCGAAGGGCACCTCTGCGTCCAGCTCCGACGTCGCGTGAACCGGGGGGGCGGTCGCAGTGCTCGCTTCTGTGGCGACCGCTCCTCCAGATATGCTGTCCGGGGACTCGTCCACACCGCTACAGGCGGCGGCAATCAACAGCATCGAGGCCACGGCTCCGATCCGGACGGTGGCGACGACGCGACTCATCGAATACTCCTATTACTACAGCGTGTAGTAAGGTACGGTATCCCAGTGACCGAACGACGTAAACAGCGCGCCGCCGCCGGGGATCTCGAACTGGAGGTCCTGAACGCCCTGTGGGACGCCGGTTCCCTGTCGACTCCTGATGTGCATGCGCGGGTGGGCGTTCCACGGGAGCTGGCCTATACGACCATCCTGACGGTGCTCCAGCGCCTCACGAAAAAGGGCCTGGTCACCCGTGGCGACGGCCGGCGGAGCCATGTCTACACCCCGGCCATGAGCCGCGACGACTACGAGCGGGAGCGAGCTCGTGTCATCGCTGGGACGCTCATCGAGCTGGGCGAGGTCGGCGTCGCGGCGTTTCTCGCGGAGGCGGACCGCCTCGACCCGGAGGTGCTCCGTGGGTTGCGGAGGAAGCTCGGAGGCACTGAGTGAGCTACCTCGTCCGCGGCAGCCTGATCCTCTTTCTGGCGGCGGCGCCTGGTCTTCCGCTGGTCACCGCACACAGCGCCTGGCAGCATCTTGCTGGCCTCCCCGGCGGCATCCAGGCCAGCGCCCTGTTGCACCGTGAGTCAGTGCTGCTTCTGGGACTTACGGGCGTCACCACGATGCCCCTCGTGCGACTTGGCATTGCCTGCGTGCGAATGTTGCGAGCATCGCGCCGACTATCCCTCGTCGCGACCACGGCTGAAGAGAACCACCACGACGGACTCACCTTCCGTCGTGTCCCGGATCCACGCGTGAGTCTGTTCGCCGCGGGGTTCGTCAGGCCGCGCATCTATGCGACGCAGGGCGCTGTCGACGCGATGTCCCCAGCCCTGCTCCACGCTGGTCTCCTCCACGAACTCGCCCACCTGCGCGGTGATCACCCACGCTGGTTCACGATCCTGGCCATCCTTCGCTACGCCTACGCGTGGCTCCCGGGCGTCCCCCGATACTTCGACGCCGTGCGGCTCCAGGCCGAACGACAGGCCGATCGCTGGGCACTAGCGGCCGGCGCACGGCGGACCGACCTCTTCGATGCAATTGCGTTGGCCGCCACAGAAGGCCCGGCGCGCGACCGCCATCAGCCAGCGGGTGCCCTCGGTGCGGTCGGTGTGGAGCAGCGCCTGCGATGGATCGCACTGGACGAACCGGGGCGGCCACGACTTCCCCTCGCCCGTGCAGCCCTGTCCACCGCCGCCCTCTGGGCGGTCCCACTGGCCGCACACGGATTCCTGTGGGTGGGCCTGATCTCGGGCGTCACCTCACATCACGTGGCGTGATCGAGAGTACGAGTCGGTTGGTACCCGGGATCCGGGGCCAGGAAGCAAAGGAGCACACCCAGCATGCAAGTGGCACTGTCATCCCCCGAGATCACCTGTGATCACTGCATCGCGACGATCCGCGGTGTCGCCGAGGCCACGGCGGAGGTGCGGTTCGTGTCCGGTGACCCCGACACCCGCACGTTCGTAGTGGAGGTGGCAAGTGGGGGCGTGCTCGACGCGCTCACCACGGCACTCGCGGCCGCGGGATACCCGCTCGGTGATGTCTCCACGAGTGACGGAGCACCCCGGCCCGCGCTGACGGAGGGCTGGGCTCCGGTCGGGTATCGCATCGAGAAGACGGGCGTCGGCGCCAACGTGAACTACGACTGCTACTGCGGCTGCGACGCAGGCTTTGCGCTCGACCGGTCACAGGCCGATCAGTCCACCGAGTCGTGCTGCTGCGGCAACCACATGCTCGTGGGCTCGGGCGCGGGAGACCGCATCATGAGCAAACTCGAAGACCCGGCGAGCTATCGGGTCGACGTGCAGACCGTCACGATGCCCTGGGGACAGCCGCTGGACGTCGCCCTCGCGATCCCGCGGACGGCCGAGTAGGCGTCGTCGGAACTCATTGCTCCGGCAGTCGCTCCTGGTACTCGCGTTCGGCGTCACCCCAGAGCGTCTTGATGTAGGCGAGAACGGCGTCGATCTCTTCGGCCGTCAGTTGACCGCCGAAGGCCGGCATGCCCGATCGCAACCCTGGGCCACCGTAGACGGCCTCGCCACCGCGACGAATGATGTCCAGCAGCACGGCGTCCGGGTGGTGCCACGTGTGCCCTGACGCGTCGTGCGGCGGCGGCGGCAGCGCCCCGTCGGCCTGCCGAGATTGCCAGTTCGGCTGGCCCGCGCCACTCACGCCGTGGCAGGTCGCGCAGTTCGCCTGGTACACCTCTGCGCCGAGGGCGATCACCTCGGCGCCCGGCTCGCGGTCCGGCGCCGCCGCCCCACACGCGGCGAGCCCGACCGCTCCCGTCACGGCGACGAATGCGAGGATCCACCGGAGCAGACATGGTGGCCGAGGCGGGTGGACGGGCCCGGACATCACGATGCGCTGGTAACAGACACGAGCGTTCGCCCCACGTTGTCTCGGGCGATCGCACGCAGCACCGCCGCGGAATAGCGCTGGGTGACGCTGGCCTGGAACTCGTACGTGACGGAGTCGACCTCCCATCGCAGATAGAGCAGCGCTGGCCCAGCATGACCGGCGGTCTCGAAGCCCGTCACCCGGATCCCGTCCACGGACCACGACAACCGGCGCGCGCCGTCCGGCACCTGCGTGAACGCCCGCACCGCCCGCGACTGACTCATGAGGAAGACGGTCTGGTCGGCCGAGACGACGAACGTCAGGCGGGGCTCGCCCGCGGGCCGGTCGAGTGTGATCCCGGCGACGTGGAGCGAGCGGCCGCCGCACGGGACGACGGGTGCGAACCCGAGTCCGTTCCGCCATTGATCCAGTCGTTCGCTCTGCGCGTCGTCGAGGATCAGCGGTGCGCAGCCGCCTGCCGCTGTGGTGCAACCGGAGACCACGGCGACGAGGACTGTGGCCACCAGCACCTCAGGCCGGAATCGGCGCATGGGACTGGCGTGCTGGCGCCGGAGGCGGGATAGGAGTCGGCCGTCAGTGCCCATGGGGGTCGATTCCCTCGCTCGCGTCGGGCGCGTCCGCGGCGCCATCGCCACTGATCGCGGGGCCGATCACGAACGTGGAGACCGAGAAAGCCACCACGAACACGGCGAGCGCGATCGCGGGCGCCCACCACGTCTGGAAGCGACGTCGGAGCCGGAGGAGCAGGGGCACGGTGAAGACGAAGCCGACCGCACCGAAGAGGATGCTGCCCGTCGCCCCGGTGAGGAACGCCGCACCGGCTAGCGGTAGCGCGTGATGGAGGACGTGAGGCGCGATCCCGGCGACGGTCCCGAGGACCGCCGCCAGCGATGCCATCAGGCGGTCCACCCATCCCCGTCCGCCGGCGACCGTGCCCCTCGCGGGCGGGGCGTGGTGAGCCGCATGGCTCAATGGATCCGGTTCCTGCCCCTGCCCGATCATCGGTCCGGTCCCTTTCCGCCTCCACTCGCGCGTCCACGCTGCCGCCGTGCCTGCTCAAGTGTCACGAGGAAGCCCCTGGATCCTTTGGACTGTGCGGCGGCGAGCACGTCCCAGTGCTCACGGAGGTGATGCTGGAAGCCACCGATCAGCATGTCGACCGACACCCTCCGGTGCCGCAAGGCTCGGAGCCCGGGGGCCGGAGCCGGTATCAGACCCGGTGACGGTCCCGACGGCGCTGAGGAAGGTCAGCGTCGCCGGCGGGAGACTCATCGTTGGCCCACGATCGCCCGACGGAACGCGAGGAGCCCCACCAGCGCGACCACGGCGAGGTAGCTGAGCGCCGCGAGCAGCGCATCCGGACGGTCGAAGTCCGGCGTGAACGAGGCGTCCACCAGCACCTCCGTCGGCCAGTAGCCGGGGAGCGCCTGTACCCACCAGGCGACCTCGTCACGCGGAAACATCGGGTTCTGGAGGAGGCCGATGTCGATCATCGGGGCGAAGAACATCAGGTAGGTGCCACTCATCGGTGACAGGAACAGCCCGACGGCGGCGCCGAGGAACGCATACTGCAGCGCCGCGATGAGGTTCACGACAGAGAAGAGCAGCAACTGCTCCGGCACGAACCCAGGCAGCGTGGCGGCGACGCTGATGGCGGTGATCGCGGTGCTGAACGCGGCGATCACGGCGAGTCGTGAGGTCAGCAGCGTCCATGCTGGCAGGCCCGCCCGCAGCAGCCGGCGGTCGCCCTCACGGCTGACGATCATCACGAACAGGCCGAGGATGCCGGCCAGGAACGAGACGGTCATCGGCACCATGATCGCGCCGTGGAGGTTGCGCATCCCCACGGGGATCGGCGCCTCGACGCCACCGACGGTCGCCGTCACTGCGTAGGGGACATCGGGGGTGCGCGCGAACGACAGGAGGATGAAGGCGATCGGCAGCACGACCAGGAGCGCCGCGAAGAGGGTGTTGCGCAGGTGCTGCCGCAGCCCCATCGTCGTCACGGTCACGAGCGGTGCCACCCCGACGCTCATCTCGCGCGCGCCGCTCGATAGAAGGCGGCGCCGGCCAGCGCACTGACGCTGAGGGCGTAGGCAGCGATGTACCACCAGTGCACCGGATCGTGCGGCTGGGCAGCGGTCACCGAGAGCAGCACCTTGGTCGGGTAGAAGGTCGGGAGGAGGTTCAGCGGGAACCCGCCGGCCTCTCCAAACAGCGGGCTCGCGATAAACGCGTCCATGACGAAGAAGAAGAGCAGCGCGAACGAACCCTCGAGCTCACCGGGCACGAGCGAGCCGATGAGCACCCCCAACGCCCCGTAGAGGAGCGCGGCCAGGTACATCACCGCCAGCATCTGCACGGGATCCGTGGGGCTGAGCCGGGTGAGCAGTAGCAGGTAGCTGGCCAGCGTTGCCAGGCCACCGAAGAGCGCGATCACGATGAAGCGCAGCGCGACGAGCTGGACTGGCCGGTAGCCCGCACCCAGCAGCCGACGGTCCGCCGCGCGAGCGCCCGTGATCATGAAGAAGCCCATCATCCCCGTGAGGAAGGCCGCGGCCCAGAGGGCGCCCATCGACTCGGCCATCGCCGTGGTCAGGCCAGTCGCGAAGATGCGGGAGATGCGCCCGATCGCGTCTCCCACCGCGAAGATCACCAGCGCGGGGATCGCCACGAGCAGGACGACGTTGAGCGTCGTGCGGTAGTACTCCCTCACGAACATTGCGAGCGGCGTGGTCCAGCGCGCGGCCCCGCTAGCGCTCACGTTCGCACCGTCCGTCTGCCACCCGGTAGATGCGGTCGAAGCGCTCCGGATCTTCGACGAAGTGGGACACGATCAGGATCGAGCGTCCGCGGTCCGCGAGCTCGCGCGACATCTCCCAGAAGCGCAGATACGTCTCGTAGTCGAAGCCGGCGTACGGCTCGTCCAGGAGCAGCACCTCGGGGTCAGGCAGTAGCGCGAGCGCCAGGTTGAGCTTCTGGCGCGTGCCGCCGCTCAGGTGCTCCACGCGGAAGTCGTCGTACTGCCCGAAGGCGAGCGTCCCCTGCAGCTCCGCCTTGCGCGCCGCCACGGCATCCGCATCGAGCCCGTAGGCCACCCCGAACAGCCGGAACGTCTCGGCCACGGTGAGTTTCTCGTAGAGCACGGGCGTCTGCGGGCAGTACCCGATCCGCCCATCGACCCGCACATCCCCTGCGTCCCGCCCGAGCGTCCCGGCGATGATCATCATCAGCGTCGACTTGCCCGAGCCGTTGCCACCGACGAGAGCGACGGTCTCACCCGCGCCTACCTCCAGCGACGCGTCCTGCAAGACGGGGACCGAGCGCACGAGGGGCCACAGCCCGTACGTCCGATAGGTCTTGGCGACGTGCGCCGCCGTCAGCCGGGCGGTGCCTGTTCCGCTCGTCCCGGTGACTGGCGTCCCGTCCGATCGCGGGCTCACGGTCGCGTACCCGAAACGCTGGTACCGCTTCGGCGCCGCGTTGTCGACGGGACGAGCAGGATGGGACAGGGGGCGTGGCGGAGCACGTACTCAGCCACCGATCCGAGTAGCAGCCGGGGCAGCCCGGTGCGGCCGTGCGTGGCCATCACGATCACGTCGCACCCGAGATGTTCCACGGCGGACACGATCGCCGGTCCGGGCTGCCCGTGCTGAACGACGCACTCGACGCCGGCGATCCCCGCCTGCTCCAACTGCCGCCGCGCCCCACGCTGCCGCTCCGTCGCCGCGGACCGAGCGTCAGCGTCGTCGTCGGGCACGGCCTCGAAGACGACCACGGTGGCGCCGGTCGAGAGCGCCAGCGGCACGAGTTCGAGGAGCGCGACCCGAGCGTCGCGCGAGCCGTCCGTCGGGAAGAGGATCCGCTCGTAGTCGGGCCGTTGCTTCCAGGGCGAGCCGGTCACTCCGCACCGCCGGCCCTGTGGGATCGCTCGGCTCGGAAGCGGCGGAGCCGGTTCGCGTTCGTGACGACCGAGAGCGAGGACAGCGCCATCGCCGCCGCCGCGATCATGGGGCTGAGCTGGAGGCCGACGAATGGGTAGAACACGCCGGCCGCGATCGGGATGCCCAGGGCGTTGTAGATGAAGGCGAAGAAGAGGTTCTCGCGGATGTTGCGCATCGTGGCCCGGCTCAGACGGATGCCAGTGACGACCCCGTCCAACTCCCCGGAGATGAGCGTGATGTCAGAGGACTCGATCGCCACGTCGGTGCCGGTCCCGATCGCGATCCCCACGTCCGCCTGGGCGAGCGCCGGTGCATCATTAATGCCGTCACCGACCATCGCGACGAGCTTGTTCTCGTCTTGCAGTCGCCGCACCTCGAGCGACTTGTCCTCCGGCAGCACGTCCGCCAGCACCCGGTCGATCCCCACCTCACGCGCCACGGCATCGGCCGTGCGACGGTTGTCACCGGTGAGCATCGCGACCTCCAGCCCCATCGCGTGGAGCGCGCGGATCGCGGCGACCGACTCCTCCTTGATGGTGTCCGCCACGGCGATCAGCCCGGCCGGCGCCCCGTCGACGGCCACCAGGATCGCCGTCTTCCCCTCACCGGCCAGGCCATCTCGTTCGGGCAGGAGCCGGCCCGAGTCGATGCCGGCGTCCTCGAAGAGGTGCTCGTTCCCGATCAGGACGGCATGCCCCTCGACCGTCGCTCGCACGCCCTGGCCGGTCGGCGTGTCGAAGTCGGCGGCGTCCACGAGCGCAATGCCCCGCGCCGCCGCCCCCTGCACGATCGCAACCGCCAGCGGATGCTCGGAGCGCCGCTCGGCCGAGGCGACCAGGCGCAGGAGCTCGTTCTCGTCGAAGCCGCCGCGGGCGACGACGTCTGTGAGGGCGGGCTCCCCCCGCGTGATCGTGCCCGTCTTGTCGAGGATCACGACGTCGAGCCGGTGCGCCGTCTCCAGCGCCTCGGCGTCACGGATGAGGATGCCCTGCTCGGCCCCCTTGCCGGTGCCGACCATGATCGAGATCGGGGTGGCCAGGCCGAGCGCGCACGGGCAGGCGATGATCAGGACCGAGACCGCGGCCACCAGCGCGAACGTCGCCGCCGGCTCCGGGCCGACGTCGAACCAGACCACGAACGTGGCGATCGCGATGAAGAGCACAGCCGGCACGAAGTAGCTCGAGACCAGGTCCGCGAGGCGCTGGATCGGTGCCTTCGAGCCCTGCGCCTGCTCCACGAGCTGGATGATCTGCGCGAGCATCGTGTCGCGCCCCACGCGCGTCGCGCGGAACTGGAAGGCGCCGGTCTGGTTGATCGTGGCGCCGATCACCGTGTCGCCCACCGTCTTCGTCACCGGGATCGGCTCACCCGTGACCATCGACTCGTCGAGGGACGACCGACCGTCCACGATCTCACCGTCCACCGGGACCTTCTCGCCGGGACGCACCACGACCAGGTCGCCGATCCGGACTTCCTCGATCGGGATGTCCTGCTCAACACCATCGCGCAGGACGCGCGCGGTGCGTGCCTGCAGCCCGATCAGCCGCCGGATCGCCTCGCCCGTCCCCGCCTTCGCGCGCGCCTCCAGCAGGCGCCCGAGCAGGATCAGCGTGAGGATCACGCCGACCGCTTCGTAGTAGACGGCGTCTGCGCGCTCTGGCAGCAGGCCGGGGAACACGGTCGCGAACACGCTGTATGAGAAGGCAGCGATCGTGCCGATCGTGATCAGGGTGTTCATGTCCGCGGTGCGATGCGCCACCGTGAGCCAGCCCGTGCGGTGGATCGGCCAGCCGGTGTAGAGCATGACCGGCGTGATCAGCGCGAACTGCACCCAGCGCTCGATCAGGAACGCGGGCACGGCCGCGTCACTGACGAAATCACCCACCATGACCGCGTACAACACCGGCAACGTGAGGACGGCGCCAACGAGCACGCGCCGCGTGAGGTCGGCGATCTCCGCCCGGCGCGCCGCCGCTTCCGCATCTTCGGTGGCCTCCGTGCCGGGCTGCTCCCGCCGCGCGACGCGGTAGCCGGTCGACTCGATCGCCGCCGCCAGCTCGTCCTCGCCCACCTGCCCGTCGTCGAAGTCGACCGTGACCCGCTCGATGCCAAAGTTCACCTGCACGTGGTCCACGCCGGGCACGGTGTCGAGACGCTGCTCAATGATGCGCGCGCAGGTGGGGCAGTTGACACCTCCGCCCAGCAGCGCGAACTCGATGCGCCGTGTGCCGTCGACCATGCGCGTCGGCCCCACGCCGACCGCCGTCGCGACCGCGCGCGTCGCGCCCTCCGCGTCGTGCGCATCGTGCGCGTGGAGCACGTGGTCCACATCCCGGGCTCCGGCGCTGCCGTCGTGGCCGTTCGTCGCGCCGGCGACCTCGCGCAGGGAGGCGACGGGGGCGGGCTCGGACACGCCGCCGTCGCCTTCGACGATCAGTGTGCCGTGCACCATGTTCATGCCGCAGACGAAGCCGAACTCGCCGCTCCGGTCGGGGGTGAACTCGACGCTCGTCTTCGTGAACGCCGGGAGGGACTTGCTGACGCGGAAGTCGGGGAAGACCACCCGTGCGGTGCAGTCGCCGCTCTCCTGCCGGTCAAAAATCAGCCGCACGGGAACACCCTGGCGCACGCGGATCAGGTCGGGTGAGTAGCCACCCTTTACGGTGACCTCGACCTCCTGCACGTTTCCGCGCAGGGCGGCTCGGCGGGCCTCCTTGGGGCCGAAGAAGAACCAGGCGAGCGCGGCCGCGAGCAGGAGACCTCCCACGGTCACGGCAATCTCGGGACCCATCGTTCACTCCGCTCCGGTCGTCGGGTCTGCCGGCGCTGCCAGCTGGAAGCCGATGGGGCGCTGGTTGGGGTGCCACATCGATACGGTGACCCGGGTGATGAGCGTGTACGGCACGAACACCAGGTCCATCTCGTCACAGGTCTCACGATCGCGGTACGCCTGCACCGCCAGCCACTGCGGCTCGATACCGGGGATGTGACAGAGGTCAAGCGTGAGTCCATCGGCGAGGTGGAGCTCCACGACCGGGACGTGCTCGGGTTGGGAATCACAGGCGGCCCGGATCCGGTCGCCCAGCACCGTGGCGAAGAACCCAGGACCGAACGGCGGACCGACGGCAAGGAGCCGCGACCGGTCCTGCTCGCCGTCCTCCTCAGGCTCATCCGGCTCGGGGCGGGGTTCCTCGTTCACGTGACACCTCGATTCCTGGTCGGCGCCAGCCACCCCATCCGCGCAGCAACGATGGCGATCGTCGCGGCCAGCAGTGCGAGCACGAACCAGGTGGCCCAGTCGGCGACGACCAGCGCCAGCCAGGCGCCCGCGATCACAGCCGCCAGGAAGAGCGCCTCGCGACTCAGCTGCCGCGCACGAACCGGCACCCGCTCACGCAGCCAGGGGAGCAGCCACCCGTCTACCCCCAGGCGACCCGGACGGTGACCAAAGAACACCAGGCCGAGGCCCAGCAACAGCATGGGCGGATTGGTGGAGGTCGTCCCGGCCCAGAGGAACGCCAGATTGAGGGCCACGCCGCCGAGTGCTGCGAACCTGGTGAGCAGGCCGATCGCCAGCGCGATCCCCACCAGCAGTTCGCCGTAGGCAACCAGGTATGCGAAGACGTCGGCGTTCGGCAGGAAGAACTCCTGGGCCAGCCGGTGGTACCAGTGCGGCACTTCGGGATGCGGGCCGGCCGTGGACTTCTCGATCGCGCCGTTCAGGAAGCCGGTCACGGCGGCGCCCACCGGACTTGCGGTCCAGCCGGCATCCCCGACCTTCTCCCAGCCGCCGCGCACCCAGGCGACGGCGAGCACCAGTCGCACGAACAGCCAGGCGGCCGGCTCGAATCGCCAGAGCGTGGCGGACAGGGGAACGCCTGCCGTGCTCATGACCGAGCGTACCTGGCCGGGTCGGACTCGAACTGCCGCTGGCAGCCGGGGCTGCAGAAGTAGTAGGTCGTACCCTCGTACTCCGCCGATCCGGCCGCCGTCTTCGGATCCACGCTCATGCCACAGACCGGGTCACGTTCCATCGCGATCCGCCGTTGTCTGCTCCAGGTCAGCGACCACCTGGAGGTACTGCTCACGGCTGAGCTCGCCGCGCGCGTAGGCGCGGCGGGCGAGCTCGATCGCGCTGATCTCGCCGTCGCCGTCGCGCCGGTCGCGGCCCCGCGGCGTTCCACCCACGGCGTCGCGCAGGAACCAGAGCACAATTAGCACGATCGGCGCCCACACGAGGCCCATCATCAGCGTCATCCAGACCCAGTCCGCCCCATCCATGCCTTCATGCCAGCCCCACATGTCGTCTCCTCGCCTCCGGGCTCCTTGCCGGGACTATTCGATGGTGAGGGTGCCCACCATGCCGCCCTCCCGGTGCCCGGGCACCGTGCAGTAGTAGGAGTAGGTCCCCGGCTCGTGGACGCGCAGTCGCATGCGGCCTTCCTGTCCGGCGTCCAGCGCGAGGTGCATCGCGCGGGCGGCGGCCTCGTGGTCATCGCCCATGTGCATCTCCACGCCAGCGCCCGATCCGGCCATCATCTCCATGACGTCGGCATCCATCTCGTCGATCGTGAAGTCGTGGAGGACGGCTCCCGCGTTGTGGAAGCGCATCTCGATCACCTCGCCCGCTCCGGCGGTCAAGGCGAGCGGCTCGAACGCGATGTCGCGCATCTCCACGCTGAGCTCACGTTGAACGGGCGCCGTCGCCAGGTCGCCTTCCTCCGCTGCGCCACCGGCGGTCGACACGGGATCGCTGCCCGACTCGCTCCCGCAGGCGACGGCGAGCGCGAGCACCCCCGCCGCCACGACCACAACCGCCCACCACTGCTTCCGCATGCCCTGCCCCCTCGCACCCGACGAATACTTCATGCTCCCAGTGTGGAGGGGGGCGGCGAGGCGCACGACTACCCAAAGGGATAGTCCGCCGACCTGAAGGTCCCGCAGGGGAAAGGACTATGGGCCCAGTCCTGAGTCGGAGGTCGGATGAGTGTCGGGGCGGCCGGGCCGCTGCTGACTGACCCAGCGCGCCACCTCGGTCCGGTTACGAAGGTGGAGCTTGTCGAGGATGCCTCGCATGTGGAACTTCACGGTGTTCTCACTGATCGTCAGTTCCTCGGCAATCTCGCGATTGGTACGACCGGCTGCAACGAGCGTGAGGACTTCCTGCTCACGCTCTGTGAGCCGCTCACGCTCGGCTTCAGGAGGAACGTCGGAGGTCGCCACGCGGGTGAACTCAGCCCAGAGACCACGCGCGAGGCGAGGCGGGACCACGGACTCGCCCCGCCCGACCGCCTCGATCGCCTCGAAGAACGCCTCGGCCTCGAGGTCCTTCAGGAGGTAGCCCAGCGCCCCGCTCTTCACGGCCTCAAACAGATCCTGCTCGTCGTCCGACACCGTCAGGATGACGACCCGCACCTCCGGCATCTCTGTCCGGAGCAGTCGCGTCGCGCCCAGGCCGTCCAGGACGGGCATCTGGAGATCCATGAGCACCAGGTCCGGGCGCGCGCGGCGGATGACCCCCAGGGCTTCCCGCCCATCACCGGCCTCACCGACGACGTCGAAGCCCCGGGCGCGCAGCAGGCTCGCGATCCCGTTGCGGACGAGCGGCTGGTCGTCGACCAGCACAATACGCACGCTCAGCCCGCCCGTCGTCCCCGTGAGGCAAGCGGGATCCGGAGCCGGACATGCGTGCCCTGGTCGGGAACGCTCTCCACGTCGAGGCGCCCGCCGAGCGCCTCCGCCCGCTCGGCCATCGTCCGGAGCCCGAACCGCGACCGGCCGTCTCGCCCGGGCAGCCCCGGGTCAAAGCCACGGCCGTCGTCGTCCACCGAGAGGTCGAGCTCCCCCGCACGCATCGTCACATGCACGGAGACCGCCTGCGCCGCCGCATGCCGCCGCACGTTCGCGAGCGCCTCCTGGACGATGCGGAAGACGTGGACCTCGGCTTCGGGTGAGAGCCGCTCACCGGGCTCCCCGTCCGTCCAGTGCACCTGCACCTGCAGTCCGGAAGCCTCACGAACATCCTCGGCGTACTCATCGAGCAGGGCGTGGAGGCCCTTCCCACTGACCTGGACCCGCAGGGCAGCGATGCCCTGGCGGATGTCCGCGTAGACCTCACGGGCGGCCGCGGAGAGTTCGCCCATCTCCGCGCGTGCCGCTACCACCTCGCCCTTCCCCAGGTAGAGTTCCACGGCCTGCGCCTTCGCGTTGACGTATGCGAGCACCTGCGCCAGCCCATCGTGCATCTCGCGGGCGAGCGCCTGACGCTCCGCCTCCATGGCCAACGCGCGTACCTCGTCATAGAGGCGGTCATTCTCGAGGACGAGTGCCGCATGCGTAGCGAACATGCGGGCGACTTCCTGGTCGACATCAGTAAAGGGCGCATCGACCTGCGCGCGTGCCACGTAGAGCGTGGCGATCGGATCCCCGAGGTGGGCAATCGCCACCACCAGCAGCCGCGGGTCCGGTTCGAGGCGGACTGGCTGGGAGTGACCTTCGCGCACCGCCTCGACGCGGCAGGAGTGTCTGACGACGGCGTCGTCGAACTCCGGTGCCACCATCGGTGCCAGCGCCACCTCATCCGCACGCCCGGACTCCATCTCGACCAACGCATGGCAGGCACCGAGCAGCCGCACGGCCAGGGCAGGAATGCGGCGGAGCGCCTCATCTGCTCGCGTCTCGCGCATCAGTGCCAGGTCGGTGCCGTGCAGCAACATCAGTTGTCGGTTGTGACGCTCGGTCTGGGCCGAGAGCGACTCCACCTCGCGCTGCAGGGCGCGCACGGCGCCAAACACGGCCCGCGTAAAGGCCCACATCGCCGCGACGAGGACCGCGGCGAGCAGCAGGAAGCCCGGCCAACTATGGAAGACCGGATGGACCGGGCCGAGGATGAGGAGGTAGACCGCCCCGAGGAACCCCATCGGCGCGATGAGCGCCAGCAGTTCCAGCTGGCGAAGCGTGAGCTGCCCGAACAGGGGTGAGCGCGGATGCATCGGAACCTCCCCGCTACTCGGTCAGCACACTCAACCTGCTGGCACCCGACCGCTGCGTGCACCACCCATCGCGTCCGCCTGCCTCCCGTCTCGGTGAGAGCCCGACTGCCAGGTAGTCGACCGCGGCGATCGAGCAGGGCCGCGGGGGCGTACGAGCGTCGCTCGCCGCCGCCCCGGGTCTCCTGCCAGGTGCCTCAGCCGTGCGCAGTCTCTACCTCGCGACGGGCCTGATCTCGATCCTGGTACCAGACGCGGTTGATCGGTATGAAGGCCTGCTCCGACGCCGGCACGTCGTCCTCCGCGAAGATGGCTGAAACGGGGCACGCCGGCTCACAGGCACCACAGTCGATGCATTCGTCCGGATCGATATAGAGCATGCGGTCGAGATCTTCTTCGAAATGGATGCAGTCGACGGGACACACGTCTACACAGGACTGGTCGCGGACGTCGATGCAGGGCGATGTAATGACGTAGGTCACATTGCTCTCCAGTGCTCGGAAAGGCACCCCGTTTGCCCTCGGTGGTCGGGCGACGACTGCAGCATCACCCGCGGCTCTCACCGAGGAATACGGCCCAGCGTACTACCAGCAGTCGTAACTACAGCAACCGTTGCTGTCCGCTCTCACACCGCCGCCGGCACCGCGGAACGACCTCGTAAGACCTTCCTGAGCCAGCGGGCTCGGTGTGACATCGTTCTGCTAGAGGAGCATCCCTACGCTCGATGGGAAGACGCGGAGGCGGCAACGCAGGGGGGCGGAGGCTACCGTGACCGGAAGCGAGGGGGACGCGCCCACCACGCGACGAGGCGAGCCGCTGGCAGTGCAGACGTTCGTCGCGCGCGTCCTCCGCAGCGCCGCGTTGCGCGCGGATGCGGAGCTCGAGATCGTGCTTGATACCGCGATCGTGCGGGTCCGAGCCGATGGGTCCAACTATGTCAACGACCTGTGGCATCGAGTTCGTGAGGAGATTGCGGAGGAGCGCCACGAGGAAGATTCGAGGCTCCCCGATGCTGCCGGGGGCGATTTCATCGAACTGACGCAGGCCCGGCTGAGCCCGCTCACTGCGCCGGACCGCGAAGTCCAGTTTGGCGACCTGGTCGTGTTCACCCGCGACATCCGAGCGATCCGCAGTTCCCGACGCCCCGATCACCTGACCTCGTCCCCCAAGCCAGCGGGGGCACCGCTGCGGAGCCCGCCCCCGTGAGGCGGCCGTAGCCGTACGGCAGCCAGCAGCCGTCGCTGTAGACTCGGACCACCCGGAGCGACGAGACGAGGAGGTGCTCCATGCGGATGCGACATCTCCATCCAGTTGACCCGGTCGGGGAACCGGTCTGTTCGCTGACCGCGGGTACGGCTCGGCGACGGCGAGCGCCGATCGACCGCCTACTGGCGGTCGGCCACTACCGCGCGATTGACGAGGGGTACGAGATCCGGTTGCCCCGAACCGACAGCTGGTGGGACCTCGCGAGTGCCTTTGTCGAGGAAGAGGCCTCGTGTTGCGCGTCGTTCGGGTTCACGGTCACGGAGCAGGATGACGAGATTGTGATCGTCGGACGCCACGGTGGCCTCACGGCCTGACGAGGCCCCGCTGGCCGCCCTTACTGAGCCGCCAGCGCTTGTATGTCTCGTCCCGTGAGAACCGGTCAGCCAGGACTGTGTCCATGGAGTTCCGATGTCTTCCACGTGAGCGTGCACCGCTCTGTCGTCGGTTACGCGCCTGTGCTTCACGACGAGGTGGGCGCGTTGCCCGGTCACTGCTACCCACATTTGGATCCCTGGGGCCGCGAGTAGTCTGAGAGAAACCTGCCTCGAAGGTTAGAAGACCGTCACTGACTGAGACGTACCGTCGTGCTCCTACGGTTTGTAGTAGCAAGGTATGCCGCTATCGAGACGTCCTCGCCGATCGCTCCGCGGCCTCGCGGCCACTTCCAGCTCGGGCTTGCGCGCGTTGGACGCGGATGGCGGCTCCGGTCGAGCCGTGGCGTGTCGTCACCGCTGCCTCGAGGCGAGCGAACCACCGTGCTGGTGCACTTGCCTGGACCTCGGGGAGGAATCCCGTGTCGCACGGCTGGCGTCTCGCGAGGAGCACGAGTCCCAGCCCTCGTCGCGGCGAAGGCACCACCCATGCGCCAGACCGGCATTCCAGCCTGGGCCGATCGTGGTCGGACGCGCCCCGATCACTCACCTCGCGTTGCGCCGGGTTTCCGCCTAGTCGGGGCGGCCCCTCCTGCACGCCCCGGAGCTACGTCTACCTGCCCAGCCGGAGCCACGCTGGAGGCCACCCACTAACCAGGCATGCACGGAACGGAGGTGTTCAGAATGGCGAACCACAAGCAGGAACAGCACGACGACCAGAGCCATCGCGACATGCAGCGGAAGATGTATCTGCGCTTCGGCGCCATGATTCTCACGGCGATGGTCGTGATGTACGGGGTGATGTACGCGAGCTCGTGGGAGTGGAGTCACCTCCGCTTCAGCGAGAGCCGGGTGTTCATGGCGATCGTCATGGGCGGGACGATGGGCCTGGTCATGCTCGGCTGGATGCTGAACATGTATCGGGACATGAGGTTCAACGCCGGCATCGTCGCGGCCAGTTTGCTGCTGATTGCGGTCGGCGTGTTCCTGGACCGCAGCCAGACGACGGTCCAGGACACCGGCTTCATGAGCGGCATGATCCCGCACCACTCCCTGGCAATCACCAGGGCAGAACGATCGGAGCTCGACGATGTCCGTGTGTGCGAGCTTGCCGTCGAGATCAGTGAGGCTCAGCGGCGGGAGATCCTCGAGATGGACTGGCTGATCGAGGACATCGAAGCTAACGGAGCCGCCGGGACGCCCGAGGAAGCGGAAGCACGACCGGTCCCCGAGTTCGACGTTGCCGCCGACCGCGACTGTCCGAGTGGCTAACGGCCGTGCCACCCGGGGTACGACGATCCATCGCTGCCCCGGACGACGAGGGGTGTGCCCAGGGGGCCTGAGGTGACCTGGTTCGACTACGCCACAATCATCATCTTCTTCGGGCTGATCGTGTACTTCGGATACCTCTTCCGACAGGTCTCCGGGACCACCCGCAAGTTCTTCCTCGCCGATCGCGCACTGCCGGGCTGGCTCGCGGGGATCACCTTCATCAGCGGCAACGTCTCGGCGATGGAGATCCTCGGACTCGCCGGGGGCGGCTTCGTCTACGGCCTCGTCTTCGCGCAGTACGCCTGGGTCGGTGCGATCCCCGCGATCGTGTTCCTGTCGCTGGTGCTCGTGCCCTACTACTACCGCGCGCGCATCTTCAACCTGCTCGAGTTCACCGGCCGCCGCTACGGCGCCAGCACCCGCCTCTTCCACTCGCTGCTGATGCTCTCGTACATGCTGCTCGCGCTCGGCACCGGGCTGTACGCCTTCTCGCTCGCCCTCGACGTCATGTTCGGGCTCCCGCTGTGGATGAGTATCGGCGCGTCGGCGCTCGTGCTGGGGGTGGTCACTGCTGCCGGCGGCCTCTCCGCGACCGTGCTCGTGCAACTGATGGCCTTCTCCTTCATCTGGTTCGCGCTGCTGCCCCTGCCGTTCCTCGCACTGAACGAGGTCGGCTGGTGGTCCGGGCTGGAGCGGGCGCTCGAACCCGAGATGATGACCGTGTGGCGGCCGGTCGACGACGAGTTCATGTCCTGGCCCGCCACCCTGATCGGCCTCGGCTTCGCCCTCGCCTTCGCCTCCTGGGCGACTGACCAGGCGATCATGCAGAACATCCTGGCGGCGCGGAGCCGCCGCGATGCGCAGATGGCGCCGCTTGTCGGCGGCATCGCCAAGCTCGCGGTGCCGCTCATCACTGTCATCCCCGGCATGACGGCGTCTGTCCTGCTGCCGGACCTCGAAACGCCCGACACCGCGGTGTTCGAACTGATCCTGCGCTACTACCCGACCGGGCTCGCGGGCGTCGCGTTCATCAGCGTCATGGCCGGGTTCACCGCGATGAACACCGGCATGACGATGGGGCTCGCCAACATCTTCACCCGCAACGTCTACCGTCACCACATCCGGCCCGGTGCGAGCGACGAGCACTACGTGCGCGCCTCGCGCGCAGCCACCGTCGGCGCGCTCCTCCTGGGCGTCCTCACCGCCTTCATCGCCGCGCAGTTCAGCGTCTTCTACGTATGGATGCAGGAGTACAACATCTTCGTGATCGTGCCGCTGCTCGCGGTGTTGCTGCTCGGGCTGTTCTGGGCACGGACGACGGCGATCGGCGCCTCGACGGGCCTGCTCGCCGGCAGTGTCTCGGCGGTGGCCGCCTTCGTGGTGGTCGGGGCCGGCGACTACCTCCTCTGGCGTGCGAGCGCGACGCTCGCGGTCTCGGTCGTCGTGACGGTCGCGGTGAGCCTCGCCACGCGCCCGGCCGCCCGTGAGACGCTGACGGGCGTGTTGTGGGGGACGCTGCCTGAGTCCGAGGACGAGGAGCAGGCCGGACGCTGGACGCGGCCGGTGCCGCTGGCGCTCGTCCTCCTCGCCGTCACCGCCGTCCTCGTCACGGTCTTTGCCTGAGGAGGCTCCATGAAACTCGACATGCTCTTCTTCCTCGGCGTCTTCTACTCGACCTTCGGGACACTCCTTGCTGGCGCCTGGTTGGCGACGCAGGAGGCCTGGAACCTCTACGGCCTGGTGATGCTCCTCGTGGGCGTCGTGCTTCTCGTCACCCGCCCTCGCCCACCACGGCGCTTCTTCCTCGGCCGACTGGAGGCCGACGCAGCCGCGACGCAACGGACGCAGTGCTGGTGTGGGCGCCTGATGGACGGTGGGCGCGTCTGTGGGCACGGTGAAGACGAGCGGGACTCAGTGTGACAGTGGAGACACCCCCGCCGGGCGGGACGATGAAGTGAGGTCGCACTTCGTGTCTAGATGCGGCACCGCTCGCAACTGTGTGGGCAGAGGCCACTGACGATGTGCAGGCCCTGGACCGGCTCCGGGTGACTGCCGAGTTCAACCCGGCTGACGGGACAATGTGAGATCAGCGTGGCTCTGGTCTCCGCTTTCGTCCGCGACTCCCCAGAGCAGTGGCATCGGCGGACGAGGGAGTCGATCCCATCGAGTGTGCGTCGCTGTCAGCCGTTACTAAACAAGGACGCGGTCATCGAGCGCCCGAGCACCATCTATTACGATGCGTCTTCCTCAGTCGATCTCGGAGGTCAATGTGCACAGACCATCGCTGCCTGGGCTCGCCGTTGCGTGCGTCCTGCTCGTCGCGTGCGGGGGTGCAGGCGGGCGCACGGGGGTGCCCGAGGGTCCATTCGACGGCGCCTCAGGAGCCGAGCTCTACGCGCAGGCGTGCGCGACTTGCCATGGCGAGGACCTCCGCGGGACTGACCAGGGCCCGCCCTTCCTTGATCCGATCTACGAACCGGGCCACCACGCCGACCAGGCCTTCGTCCTCGCAGCGATGGCGGGGGCCCGCGCGCATCACTGGGACTTCGGGAACATGCCACCGATCGAGGGCATCACTCAGGATCAGGTGCTCGCGATCGTCGACTACGTGCGCGAGCAGCAACGGGCGGCCGGCATCGACTAGATCTCGTACGTTCCCTCGCGGGTGGTCGGCTTCGACGACGCCCATCGTCAGTACTGGTCACCACCGCGACCACGTATTGACCGGCAGGCGGTGACGGAACTGAGCCGGCTCTTTGGCCTCAAGATCACCGCCTACGTGGGAATGTGAGGGAGACGCGCCCGCCAGCGAATGGGCCGCCAGATCTCGGAACCGTCCTCCGGCGAAACACCTCGAACGTCCGCCACTCCCTTCCCACGGGGCCAGGCGCGGCCAGGTCCTAGAGCACGTTCTGGAGAACGAAGGCGGCGATCACCAGCACCACGAAGGGCAGGACCAGGGCAACGAGGCCGCGGCTGCCCGCTCTGGAGATGTAGGCGAGTACCGCACCGGCCACGGCTCCTTCCACGATCACGGCAGCGAGCCAGGTAGCGGTGAGGGCGCCTTCCAGTCGCACGATCGTCCACAAGGCGACGAGCGGGAGCGCGCCACCCACGAATCCTGCCGCTGCCCCGTACGATGCTGCGCTCGCGATCCGGATAATGCCGAGCCGTGTGAGCAGCCATTGCAGCGCGGCGATCTGGACGGCCCATGCCGCATAGGCGACTGGAATGCGCTTCGCCGCTTCCGTGTTCGGGAGCAGGACCGGGTCGTCACCGGTAAACGTCTTCACGAGTAGGCCGGCGTTCACGAACAGGTCCACGGCGAGGACCATCAGCCACGCAGCAACGACCGCAACGACTCGGTGCTTCCGCGAGCGCCACATTGCGCCTACCTCCCCGGTTGCACACGGACATCCGACGTCCCCGGAGGAAGATAACCCGCGGGCGATTCGGGGACGGGGACCAGTCGGTCGTGATCGGCACATTGCGAGCCGCTCGCCACCACCGCCGCACGATGTCCGCCCACGACGAGCACATCGGCGCTGATGGCGTAGATGTTCCGCATGCAGCCAGTACACAGATATCCGAGGGCAATCCGCGCTTATTTCACGCTTACGGCGGCTGGATCCCGCAATGCTCTCGGCGGGTACCGCAGTGCCAACGACCTCGCGGGCATCTTCGCCACACCGCGCCGCGAGCTGCTGCTCACGCGGGCACGGCTACCGACACCTCGACCAGCAGGCGTAGCGGGAAATAAGCGTGCGTCGTGCGAGGTAAGCGGGCCGGTGGACTGCCCCTGGAGTCACCGCTGCTAGCCTGCTCCCCGCATGAAGTGCGTTTCGCCGGTCTCGCCAGTTCCGAGAGAGCAAGAAAACCGGCAACACGGATGGGCTCACCCAGGACGTAGAGGACGGATCACCCCCTTCAAGGAAACGAGCAGTGCTCTCCACCCGACTCGTCGAACGAGCCAACAGCCAACCCAGAACAAGGACTGACAGGAGGGACACTCAGGAAGCACGAAGCACACTCTGGAGCAATGCCACGACGATCACGATGCGACCGCCGAGGTGCGATCGTCACGGGCAGAATCAGTTCATCGACAAGAGAGGACTCATGACCAAAGCGATATTCGACTAGCCGCGCCCGTTCGGGAACGGCCCACACACCTCTGGTCGAGGTGACCACCATGCCCCTCGCTGAGCGCCCGATCCCCGTGATCGGCACCTGGGGCTGGCATGACGTTCTCGAGGCCAGGACACCTGACATACAACCGCACGCCGTGAACAAACCCCCGATGGATCCCATACGGGGCGATTCCGCGTGCCCGCACAGGAGGAAGCAATGGATCGGTTCGATATCGGAGGGCTCAAAGAGTCCGGTGGCCGGCGGCGCATCCGCGGTCGCCGTAGCCCGGCCCTGGCGCGCTGTGTCGCGACGGTGATGGCGATCACCTTCGTGCTCGCGGCCGCCGCGAAAGCAATCCCCGCGTAGCAGCCCCCCTGGAGGGGGACGGAAAGGAAGGATCGAATGGAGCGGAGAACGAGGAAGCGGAAGCCGCGCTTGCTGCGGCGGTGGACCGGGCGGGTAGCGCATGCAGTCATCTGGTGCTGCGTGCAGATCCGCGCCGGGTGGCAGGCGGCTGCGACACGGCTGCGCCCGTGGCAGCCTGTTGTGCTCGTGGATGCGAAACGCGGTCGGGCACGGCGGTTGCGCCGGATGTTGAGCCGGGCGACGCGGGCGCAGTTCCGGGCGCTGGGCGTCTCGCACCCGGACCACCTGCTGATCGTGGTGCAACGCACGGTCGAGCAGGAGGAGCGCCACCTGGCGTCGCTCTTGCAGGTGTTCGAGACCGAGCACCAGGTCCGCCGTCATGTGCTCTTTCTCGCCCTCACGGTCGAGGGTGAGCCGATGAGCGACGGCGCGATCGTGGCGGCGTTGCGACAGCAGTTGCATGAGGTGGTCGGCGAGGCGCTGGGCGCGCTCGTCTGCGCCGTCCCCGGCGTCCGGACGAGCACACAGCGGCCGGCAGCGGTCGTACCGCTGCGCCCACTCGCCTCCGAGCCGCCGCCCTTCGACCACGAGGCGCCGTTCCCGGACGACGCCGACGCACCCATAGAACCCGCGAACGACGGCGCCTACGCCGTCCTCGCGCAGCGATAGGAGATGGAGATGACGACCGAAGGAATGGTGTTGAACAGCCTGGCTGACCTCGCGGCCGTCCGTGACCGCTTCGTTGTCGACGGGCGCGTGCCGAAAGAGTTGGCCCTCGTACCCGTGATCGACGGACGCGATCCCGACGCGATCGGGTCGCTGGTTGCGGACGCGCAGGCGGCGCTCGCTGAGTTCGCGGGCGTGATCGAGGCGGACCGCGCCCGCCGTGGCGAAGCCGAAGCGGGGTTGTCACGGTGGCGCCACCTTCGCGACGAGCTACACCGCGTCGGCCGGATCGCCGCCCAGACGCACGAGGCAGCCGCGCGGGCCGATGAGCTCGCGCGGCACGGGTTTGCCGCGGGCGATCGCCACCAGGCACGCTCCGTGGCCGAACACATGGGCCGGCTCGCGACGCGGGCGGAGGCGCATGCGGCTGTCCTACGACGCGAGGCGGATGCCCTCGCTGAGCGGGACGACATCAGTCGGCTCCTCGCCGAGGAGCGCAACCAGGAACAGGAGATGGAGATGCGCGAGACGCTGACGCTGGCGAGGGAGCACCTCGACCACGACAGACACGAAGAGGCCCGGCGACTGCTGACTTCCCTAGGAAAGTCGATCAGCAGCCAGCCGGACCTTCAAGGAACGTTCGAAACGCTACGAAACCGCGCCGAGGCCGTCAAGGTGCAGGTGGCAGAGGATGCCCTGCGCGAGGGGCGGCGGCTGCACCGGCGCGAGCCGGTCGCGGCGCTCGACCTGCTGGAACGGATCGACCTGGAGGGGCTGCCCGAGGAACTCGCCCGGCACCTCTACGGACTCTGGCTCACCGCCTGCCGGCGGATCGGGCTACTCGCCGCCGTCCACTACCGGACGGGCTTCGGGCGAGGCGCGGTGCTGATGCCGACCGCTGACGGTCAGTACGAGGTCGTCTCGGCGATCGGCCTGCGCCGCTGGCAGCGCGGGCGGCGGTTTGCGCCGCAGGCGCTGCGAGGCGCACGCCCGCTCGCCTGACCCGCTGACACAGCAGCCATCTTCTCCTTCGGGGCCGCCTTCGGGCGGCCCCAATTTCGTCCTCCCGCAATGCGGTCTGCCGTACTGCCTTCCATCCATGTCTGCCGAAAGGAAACCGAACGTGTCCAAGAACAACCGCTTCCAGCGCGCCGTGCGCGGCGTGTGGGAGCGCAGTCATGCCGCCTACACGAAGTGGAGCGATGAGCAGCGGGCCGCCGTAGAGCCCGCCGTCGAGGCCCTGCTCGCCTGGCTCGCCGATGCCGAGAGCGAGGGCGAGTTGATCGCCCGCTACTGGGAGGTCGGCGATCCACCCGGCGATGTCCTGAGGGCGCACCTCCCCGCGGGGATCGGCGCCGAGGCGGCGCTCACCGTGCAGGAGGAGTGCTTCTGGCGCCGCATCGCCGAGCTCGAAGCGGCGGCACCGGATGCATGACGTCGCGGCGATCCGTGCCGCGCACCCGATCGCGGCGACGGTCGCCTCCGCCGGCGTCGACCTCAGGCCGTCGGGGAGACGGCTGACCGGCCTCTGCCCATTCCACCGCGACCGCGACCCGAGCTTCGCGGTCTACCCGGAGACCGCGTCGTGGTTCTGCTACGGCTGCCACGCGGGCGGCGACGTGATCGACTTCGTCGCCCGGCTCCGCGGCACGACGTTCCGGGAGACCGCCGCGCTGCTCTCGCAGGGGCTGCCCGCACTCCCGGCGAACGTCATCCGACTCCTGGCACGTCCGCCCGTGGCTCGACTCGATTCCGCGTCACTGGCGGTCGTCGATGCAGCCGCTACGCACTACGAGCACCAACTCCTGAAGTACCGGGACGTGCGCTCCTACCTCGCAGGGCGCGGGATCTCCCTCGATACGGCACGGCGGCTCCGACTCGGATACGCGGCCGGCGGGCTTGTCGACCGACTGCGCTCGTCGCGTGTGAATCTCGAAGCAGCGGAGCGGCTCGGGCTGATCGCCGGCGAGCGGGACACGTTCACTGGCCGGATCGTGATCCCGGACCTCGACGTCCATGGCCGCGCGACCTGGGTCACGGGACGCACGCTCGTGGGGCACGGTCCCCGCTACCTGAACCTCCGGGCGCCGTCGCCCCTGCTTGGGGTGGCGCAGGCGTCGCAGGTCAACGCGGAGGCGGTGGTGGTCGTCGAAGGCCCCTTCGACTTCCTGACCGCCTGCGAATGGGAGATCCCGGCGGTCGCGCTGGTCGGCACGCACGCCTCGCGGCTTGCCCTCGCCGCCCTGCGCGGCTTCCGCACCGTCTACCTCACGCTCGACGCTGATGGCCCCGGCCGTCGCGCCTCGGCGCAGCTCGCGTCCGCCCTCGGGGCGAGTGCTCAAACCGTCGTGCTCCCCGGGGGAGCGCACGACCTCAACGAACTCGGACAGCGCAGAGGCGGGCGCGATGCCTTCCTCGCAGCACTGGCCGAGGCGCGCAGACGACAGGAGGAGTCATGGGAGCAGAGCGAACGAACGCGCCGCAATCGCGCCGCCTGAGCACCGCGGCGAAGCGGAAGCTCCGGCGGCCGCTCGCGGCCGAGCACATCTCAGAACGCGAGGGCGACGACGGGACGGTCCGCTACCTGGAAGGGTGGCGGGCGATCCAGCTCGCCAACGCGATCTTCGGCGAGGACCGCTGGGGCGCTGAAGTGGTCGGAGAGGTCACCTACCGCCCGATCCCTCAGACAGGTCGACGGAACGCCACCCCTGTGCTCGGCATCTACACGGCGACCGTCCGCGTCACCGTCGCCGGCTGCCCCTCACACAGCGACGTGGGCGTGGCCGCCGTCGAGGAGCAGACGCCGGAGCATCACGCCACGGCGTACAAGGCGGCGGTGACGGACGGCCTCAAGCGGGCGCTGCGCCACCTCGGCGCCGGGCTCGGTAACGAGCTGTCAGCACGAGTCGATGGGACAGACGACATTTGCCCGGCGGTCGATGCCGAACCGCTCCGCCGCGAGGTGCTCACGATCGCCGAGCGCGCCGGCTCCGACGAGGCGCGCACGCGCGAGTGGGTGGCCGAGAAGTACGGCTGTCCGCTCGACGAACTCGACGCGCCTCGGCTCCAGGACGCCGTCAGGCGACTCGCGCGCGGCCTCGACCGCCGCAATGGACACGCGCAGGCCGCCTGAGGATGCTCCTGCAGCCCGCCGCTCGGCGCGTAGTGATCACGCGTTCGGGCCAGTACGCCGTGGCAGTCATCCCGCTCTGGCATTCGCCGATCCCCGGCTTCCACGCCACCGCCGTCCAGGCGGTGCGCACCGACGGCTCCACGCACACCGTGCGGCTCACGGTCTACGAGCGCGAGACGCCCGGCGGCGACGCCCATGCGGGAGACCATGACAGTCCGCATGCGGCGTAGGCCGGGCGCGGCCCGGCGCGACCCCTACGGGGAGGTCACCGCCCGCATCATCGCCGCACTCGAACGCGGCACCGTCTCGTGGCGCCAGCCCTGGCGCGCACGCGGCCTGCGCAACGCGGTCTCGCACCGCCCCTACCGCGGCATCAACCTGCTCGTGCTCGGCCTGACCTCAATGGAGGCAGGCTACGAGGACGCCCTCTGGCTGACGTACCGGCAGGCAGAACAGCTCGGCGGCCACGTCCGTCGCGGTGAACACGGCACACGGGTCATCTTCTGGAGGTGGCCCGCACGCGACGAGGAGCGTGAGGCCGGCCTCGACCACGAGCGACGCGGAGGCGACTTCCCGCTGATGCGGCTCTACACCGTCTTCAACGTCAGGCAGTGTGACGGACTCTCGCTGCCGGACCCGGAGTCCGGCGGCGAGTTCGACCCACTGGAGCACGCCGAGGCGATCGTCACCGGTTACGCGGACAGGCCGCCCGTGCTCCACGACGCGGAGGCCGCCTACTACGTCCCGGCCCAGGACGAGGTGCACCTCCCGCCGCGCGGGGCGTTCCGGGACGCGGACGGGTACTACGCGACGCTCTTCCACGAGCTCGCCCACTCGACCGGCCATCCCTCCCGGCTGGAGCGCGAGGGCTACCAGGAGTCGGCCCCGTTCGGCTCGCCGGTCTATTCACGCGAGGAGCTGGTCGCGGAGTTCGCGGCCGCCTTCCTCTGCCAGGAGGCCGGCATCGATGCCTCACGCCTCGACCAGTCCGCCGCCTACATCGCCTCGTGGCTGCGGGCTTTGAAGGACGACCGCCGGCTCGCGGTCGCGGCGGCCGGACAGGCCCAGCGTGCCGTCGACCACATCCTCGGCCTCAGCCCACAGGCGGCCAAGGCCTCTGTCCATGAAGAGGAGCACGCAGATGTATAGCCCGAAGATCCCCGAGCGGCTGATCCCACCGCTCTACCGGCTCGGCCAGGCTCAGGGCCGGCCGATGACGCACCTCGTCACCGAGGCAGTGGAGCGCTACCTCGCGACGGAGGGGTGGCTCGCTGACATCGAGCCAGTCGACGTCCCGCCCGACAACGTCGTGCGCGGAGTGTTCCATGCGCCAAACGAGCGCACGGCCGCCTGACCGACATGTCTCGCCTGCGTCATCTGATCGAGGTGCCCGGGTATGACCTGCCCGGACACCTCGCCCGCACGCTCTGCGGCCGCACCGTCGCCTTCGGACGGATGACGAACGTGCCCCGAACCGACGCGCGGTACTGCGCCCGCTGCCGGGCACGCGCCGATGCGGAAGCGTCGTGGTGACGACGGCCGCACTTCCGCCGGGCACTCGCGTCCTACGGCTCCACCTCAGCGGCGTCCTCGACCTCATGATCCCGGCCCTCCTCGACGAGGACGACCCGGGCTGGGACGCCTGGTTCGAGGCGGCGCTCGCAGCCGCGTTCGAGGACGGACGCTGGGCGGACTCCGTTTCGATCGCCCGCTCCGAGGTCGGACACATCGACGCACACGGGCGCTTCTCGCCCGCCACATGAAAGGAGACGACATGGAGACCATGCACATCCGCTGCGCCGGGTTCGCCGGGGCCGTCGATGCCTATGCGCGCGACGGCGCCGACCTGTGGTTCATCTCGATGATCTCGAACCAGCAGTCGATCCGCGCGCTCTGGGCGCGGCTGCTCAAGGGCGAGCCCGCCGTCATCAGTGACGACGCGCTCATGGGCGGTCGCTACTGCACCCTTGCGCCGCAGGCACGCGCCGACTGCCGCTTTCACGCGACACGGCTGCCCGTCAGCGGGGCGACGCACGCGATGCTCGTGCCGTCGGTCGCGCTCTACGCGAGTGAAGGCAGGGACTTCCTGTTGCTCGCCCGGACCGAGGCAGAGGCGCCGGCGCTGCACTACCGGTTCCTCAGCCGCCGGATCGACCTCCCGCTACACCCACTGTGGAGCGAATGGCTCTGGACACGCGGGCTGGACAGCGGCGAGATCCGCCGGCTCGACGCGCTGGGCATCCACGTCTGGCGCTGCGCTCCCGACCTCGACGCGCTGCAGGCGGCGCTGGGGCGTGCCCTGCGGGGGCACCGGATTCCGGTCCCGCCGGAGGAACTGGCGAACGCCGCGTGATCAAACAGATCTCCACGCGAAGCGAAGAGGTGCGGCGTGCCGCGACCCGCGGACGCACGATTTCGTGAAGTGTTCTGGCCGACAGGACAACGCCGCAGGAGTCTGGGGCACCGAAACGTGCGTAAGGAAGTAACGATCAACTTCAGCCGGTGGATCGGGCGCGAGAG